>DASQJY010000089.1:0-111032 GCA_035630815.1 Thermoanaerobaculia bacterium | reverse complement strand
TGCTCGACGGAGTGCTGCGGGTTGCCGTTCTCGTAGTTCTCGCCGACGAACTCCTGCCGGTTGTAGCGCATCGCGAGATGCGCGTTCGCCCAGAGCTCATGGTCGGTCTTGAGGAGATAGACGTTCTGGTCCTGGCGGCGCTCGTAATCCGCGGCGTGCTGCTGCACGATCGCGAGACCGGCCGTGTCGTCGGCGTTGCGCAGCGTGAGCGTGCGGCCGGCGGCGAGGATGACCGGGTTCGGCAGATCGTTGCGCTGCGCGTCGTAGTTGAAGAACCAGAAGTGCTTGTCGCGGACGATCGGACCGCCGGCGCTCGCGCCGTACTGGTCGAAGTGATAGAAGTTTTTCGCGCGCGGCGGACTCTGAATCGTGTTGATGAAATCGTTCGCGTTGTACGCCTTGTCGCGCAGGAAGTAGAAGAGCGTTCCCTGCAGGTCGTTGGTGCCCGACTTCGTCACGACGTTGATGACCGCGCCGCCGGCGCGTCCGTACTCGGCGGAGTAGGAGTTGGAGTTGACCTGAAACTCCTTCACCGCGTCCTGCGAGAACTGATACGGTGCGCGGCCGGAGCCGGTGCGGCCGAGAGCCTGGCCGAAGAAGGTGTTGTCATTGTTCGCGCCGTCGATGACGAGCGAGTTGAGCGTGCCGCGCTGGCCTGCGAAGCTGATGTCGCCGGCGCGCACGTCCCGCACCACGCCGGGCGTGGTCAGGACGAAGTCGATGAAGTTGCGGCCGTTGACCGGCAGGTTCTCGATGTCGGTCTCGTTGACCACGGAGCTGACTTCCGATTTCGTCGTCTCGACGAGCGGCGCTTCGGCGGTCACGGTCACGGTCTCCGAAACGCCGACCTGCAGCCGGAGCCGGACGTCGACGCTCACGCCGAGGTTGACTACGACGCCGCGAGCCATCGCGGGGCGGAAGCTGTCCAGCTCAGCAGTGACTTCATAGGTCCCCGGCTGCAGCAGAGGGAGGTTGAAGGAGCCGTCGCCCTCGGTGACGGTGGTGCGCGAGACGCCGGTGGCGGTGTTCTTCGCGGTGATGGTCACGCCGGGCAGCGCGGCGCCGGAATCGTCCGTGACGCTGCCGGTGATCGAGCCGGTGGTGAGCTGCGCGAACGCGGCGAAAGGCGTGAGCAGACACACGACGAGAATCAGGGAACGCAGGAGGGTGCGCTTGGACATGGTTGCTCCTTCTCGTGAGCCGTCGAATTGTGTTGAGGGCCCGTTGGTACGGGCGCTACGAGAATAGCACGCGGCGATCAGCTCATGATGCGCGCGGTGCCGGAGACCCGGATCGAGCTTCCTCGCTCGGGCGGGATCTCGGCTTTCAGCCGCGAGCGGCTGCCCATGTCTTCCCCCTGGACGATGTCGATCGAGCCGCCGTGGGGCCAGTCGAGGTCGCGCAGGTAGCCGCCGAGGGCGGCGGTGGCGGCGCCGGTGGCGGGATCTTCATACACGCCGCCGGACGCGAATGGATTGCGCGTATGGAACAGCCGCAGCGTCTCCGCGTACGTGAGGATGATCGTGACGAAGCCCTCGCGCCGCATGAACGCGCGGCCTGCCTCGAGGCCGTAGCGCATGGCCGCCAGCAGTTCGCGGCTCCGGAGCGCGAGCAGGAGATGGTCGGCGCCCGCGTGAATGCGCGCGGGCGGGAGGCGTGGGTCGAGATCGGCGTCGGAATAGCCGAACAGCTCCAGCGCGGCTTCGACGACCGCCGGTGGTGCGGCGACGCTCCGCGTCGGCGGCGACTGCAACGCCGCGGCGGTGAGACCATCGTCGCGCCGGCCTTCGACGGTGATCGAGGCGTCGTTGAGCTTCAGGGCGAACACTCCGTCGCCGAAACGTCCTGCCAGTGCGGCCCCGAGGGCGATGGTCGCATGGCCGCAGAACGGCACCTCTGATTCGGGTGAGAAATAACGCACGCGCCAGCCGTTCTCCGCGGGCGCGGCAAACGCGGTCTCGGAGAACCCCACCTCCGCCGCGATCCGCTGCATCTCGCTCTCCTCCGGCAGCGCGTCGGCGATCACGACACCGGCGGGATTCCCCCCCGCCGTGCCGTCGGAGAAGGCGGCAATTCTCTGGACGTCCATGGCCGCTACGATACTGTAAGGACACGTACCATGCGGCCATGAAACGCGCGCTGCTCATCGTTGTTCTCTGTTTCTCGGCGGCGCTGGATGCGCGTACGCAGCAGCGGTCCGAGTGGCGCGATACGTACGAGTCGCGCGTCGAGATCCTCGCGCTGCTGCAATCGCTCAACGCCGAGATTCTCGCCGCCTCCAGCGCGACGCGGACGCTCGAGCAGTGGTGCGGCGATCACGAGATGGCAGACGAGCCGAAGATCGTGGCGAGGAGAGTGGAGGGCGTTCGCAAGGAGCCGTCTGCCGAGCAGTTGCAGAGGCTCGACGTGCGCGACGCGTCCGAGGTGCAGTACCGCCGGGTGGAGCTGCGTTGCGGTACACGCGTGCTCTCCGAGGCCGACAACTGGTATGTGCCGGCACGGCTGACGCCGGAAATGAACGCGGCGCTGGAGACGACCGAAACCCCATTCGGCAAGGCCGTGCAACCGCTTCGTCCGTACCGGCGAACCATCGCCGTGACGATGCTCTGGACCCCGCTGCCACGCGGCTGGGAGCAGGAGAGGCGGTCGCGGCTACGGTTCCGCCAGCGATGGGCGTTGGAACTGCCGAAGGAGGTGTTCCAGCATCGTGCCGTGCTTTACACGGCGGAGCATCTGCCGTTCTCCGAGGTCGTGGAGACGTATCAGGCGGAGGTGCTGGCGTTCAGGCGGAACTGATTTGGAGTGCGGTGACCGCAGTCGCCGCTTTCACTCAGAGCGGACGTGCAGCACGGTTCGGACGCAAGTTAAAGCGGTGACTGCGGTCACCGCACTCCAAATGGGTCGTCGCGTCCGGGTAAGGCCAGGGCCACGACCGCCGACACCAGCAACACGACCGGAAACACCATCAGTCGCGCGTCCCTTGCTACGCCTCCGGCGGTGATCACGGCGACGAGGCCGCCTGCGATGACGCCGCCGAGGTAGCGCATGGTGGAGAGGGCGCCGGAGGCGACGCCGGCCTGGGAGGCCTGGATGGCGCTCATGGCCGCGGCTTGGGAGGGGCTGGTGGCGATGCCGATTCCGGCGCCCATCAGGATGAGCGACGGGACGAGCGGCGCCGCGGTGACGAACATCCAGGCGCCGGCGGTGGCGGCGCCGGCGCCGGCGACGGTCACGATGCGCGCGCCGATGGCGTCGGAGAGGCGGCCGCCGATGGGGGAGGCGAGGACCATGCCGGCGGTGAAGAGCAGGAGCATCCGCCCGGTCGCGGAAGGATTGCCGGGGATGAAGAACGGGAGCAGGAACAGCAGGCCGTACATGGCCAGGTTCTGGAGCGCCACGATGGCGCTGCCGGCGGCGAACGACGCGTGCGTGAAGAGGCGCACGTCGAGCACGGGGTCGCTCGCGCGCAGCTCGCGCAGGACGAACGCGATCAGCGCTCCGAGGGCGGCGAGGGCGAAGCCGGGATGCATGCGCTCGACGGCGGCGACGAGCAGGAGCACCGCGATCCCGAGCAGCGCGCTGCCGGTGAAGTCGAACTTCGTGGCCCGCCGCGGCGCCACGGATCGTTCCGCGCGCTCCGGCGGCACGAAGGCGAACGAGAGCAGCACCACCGGGATGTTGACGAAGAAGATCGAGTGCCAGCCGAAGCGCGCGGTGAGGATGCCGCCGACGATCGGGCCCACGGCCGCTGCGGCTCCCATGATCGCGCCGAATACGCCGAAGACGCGGCCGCGCCGCTCGGGCGGCACGCTGTTGCGCAGGAAGGCGAAGACGGTGGGGATGGTGAATGCGCCGCCGAGGGCCATCAGCACGCGGCCGGCTCCGAGGACCGGCAGCGAGGGGGAGAACGCCGCGAGCAGCGCGCCAAGGCCGAAGAGCGAGCGGCCGAGGGTCAGCACGCGCGAGGTGCCCCAGAGGTCGGCGAGCTTGCCGGCCGGACTCTGGGCCACGATCGTGACCACGAGGTACGCGGTGACGAGCCAGCGCGTCGCCAGCGCGGGGCTGGCGACGAACGCGGTCGTGATCGTCGGCAGCGCGACCGCGATGATGGTCGAGTTGAGCGGCGCGAGCAGCGCCGCAAGCCCGAGACCGATGAAGCGCCGCGGAGTGAGCGGAGGTGTCTCCGTACCCGGCTCCGGCTTCGCGGCACGCGTGATCGGCCGCGACTGCAGGAGAAAGAGCTCGCCGGTCTCGAACGCGAACTCGAGGTCCTGCGGTCCGCCGAAATACTCCTCGCATCGCGCCGCCAGGTCATGCAACAGGCGCAGGTGAGCGTCGGTGAGCGACGGGCGGTGGACGTCTTCCGCCGCCACCGGCTGCTCCGCCGTGCCGCCGCCGGGCGCGAAGCGCACGGCGATGTCCTTCCGTCCGGGCGTGCGCTCGAGGATCTCGCCGGCGGCGCTGACGCGGAAGAGGTCCGGCGTGACGAGGCCCGCCACGACCGCCTCGCCGAGGCCCCAGGCGGATTCGATGACCCGCTCATTCGCGCCGGTCATCGGGTTGCGCGTGAAGAGCACGCCCGCGGCATCCGCGTCGACCATGCGCATCATCACGATGCCGATGCGCGGTTCGCCGGTGACACCCATCCTGGCGCGATACGCGAGCGCGCTCTCCGCGCGCGCGGAGTCGCGGACGGTCTCCACGGCCGCGTGCAGCATCTCCTCGGATGTCACGTTCAGCACCGTCACGTGCTGTCCGGCGAAGCTGGCGTCGAGCGAGTCTTCACCGACCGCGGACGACCGCATGGCCACGCGCTTGCCGCATGCATGGAAGGCGGCCACGATCGCGTCGGGGTCGTCGTGATCCCAGGAGATCGCGAAGCCGTCCGGCACCGGCAGCCGCGCGTGCAGGGCACGCGCGAGTGAGGCCGCCTTGCCGCCGAACTGCTGTTCCGACTCCGCTTCGTGCAGGCGTACGACCGTCACGCCAGGACCTGAACCGTGCCGGCCGCGCCGTCGACGCGCACGCGTGCGCCGTCCCGGATGAGCTCCGTCGCGTTGCCGGTGCCGACCACCGCGGGGATGCCGTACTCGCGCGCCACGAGCGCGGCGTGCGAGAGAGTGCCGCCGCGATCGGTGACGATGGCGCCGAGGAGTGGCAGCAGCGCGTTGTACGACGGCGTGGTGGCGCGCGCGATCAGGATGTCGCCTTTCTGCACGCGGCTCATGTCCCGCGGGTCGAGCACGAGGCGGGCGATGCCGGTGACGTCGCCGGGACTGGCGGCGAAGCCGCTGACCGTCGCGGGCTCGTTCTGCTTTTCGCGCGAGTTGAACATCTCGTCCATGACGATGCGTACGGCGCGCTCCGCGCGTGCCGCGGCAGGCGGGAACCAATCGACCGGCGGTGGGCCGGACGGGGTGCCGCCGAGGAACGGCGGGGCCTCGTCGCTGGTATGCGTGGTACGGAAATGCGCGTCGGCCGCGGCCTCATCGGCACTGCGATCGTTGCCGCCGCGCAGCATCGACACCAGCTCGGCGGGCGTGAGCTCGACCGCGTGATCCGCATCCCGTAGTCTGCCTTTCGCGGCGAGGCGGCGTCCCGCTTCGAGGATGGCGCGGCGCGTCAGCCCGGTGGACCACATGTCATTGAGGTACGTCCGCTCGTCGCGGATCCGGTACGTCGTCCGCGCCTCGGATAGCAGTTCGTCGAAACGCTGCCGGTGCTGCGCAGGCACCTTGTCGCGCAACGCGGCCTCGCGCTGTTTCACGTCGTTGTCGCCGGCTACGTGCGAACGCGTCATGGCAGCGCGGATGTTCTGGACGAGCATCTCCGGCATCTCGGCGCCGGTGAGGTCGGCGAGGTCGTAGCCGGTGATGATGCGCACGCCGGTCGTGTCGACGTAGCGGCGCGCCGCTTCTCCGACGGCATCGGTGCGTGCGACCAGCGCATCGATCGCCGCGGCCGCGTCGCTGCCGGCGAGGAGCAGCTGCGCGTCGGCGTTCCCGTTGAGTGCCCGGCCGAGCGCTTCGAGCTCATCGGCCGCGCCCTGGGAGACGCGGCTGGAGCCGCGGAACAGCGGCAACACGTCGGAGGGGGAGAGGCCGGTCCACTCGTTGACGTGCACGAGGAAGTCGCCGGTCGGGAGCATGGCGGTGGCGTTGAGGCTGTGGTGCAGCGTCACGGCCCGACGCAGGGCGTCGAAGCAGCGCTCGAGGTGCGCGATCAGCTGTTCGTCGCTCAGCGCACGGAGGTCGACGCGTTGCAGCTCGCCGTTCTCCTTGGCGATGGCCGGCTTCCACTCCTCATCCCACCGTTTCACATCCTCGCGCCAGAACTTCGTCTCCCACACCTCGGCCACCCGCCGCACGCGTTTGCGAATCTCCGGATGGAGTTTCGTCAGCAGCTTGAAAATGAGCTTCGGGGGAGGGGCTTTGGCGTCTTTCGGCGCACCGACCGGACGCGCGCACATATAGACGAAGCGGTTCACGACCGCGAACTCGATTCCCTCGAGCAGCATCCCGTACCGCGCCATCCCTTCGCGAAACCCCGCGGTCGCCGCGGCCGGAAACACCGCCGCCAGCGCGCGCGAAACGGGTCGCTGCAGATGCGTCGCCTCGAGCTCCCACACACCAGGCCCCGGAGGGGCGAAGCCATTCGAATCAAGCATGGCCGGGATGATAACGGACGAGTCCGAGTTCCATTTCAGTCCGTTGACCCCTTCCTGCCCGGTTGCTATCCTCCGCGTCCTCAGATCCGGCAATCCATCCCATGTCGTCATTTCAGGCGCGCGGCCTCCGCCAGATGCGGACGGTTGTGCTCCATCCATAGACCCTCAACAGAGAGAAGGGATTTTTGATGCGAAAACTAATCGTCACCACCCTCGTCGTGGTGCTTGCAGCAACGTTCGTGGAAGCGTCGGACGGGCCGCGGTTCACTGCAGCCAACGACAAAGTGATCATTGCGATCGCCGACCCCGCGACCGGACGGGCGCTGATTCCGGACGGAACCGTACTGCCGGCTGGAGTCAGATTCTTCGTGCACACGGCCAACGCTGCCGACTTCGAGAGCATGGATGCGCAAAACGATGCGGGTCCCGGCCAGGAGCTCGTGTTTGCGTATGCACCCGAGGCGGAGTTCACCCAGGCACGGAGAGCCATCGCCGCCCGCCGCGACACAATGCAGGACGGAATGCCGGCGTTCGCCGAGTCCGCGGAAGCGCTGGAGCATCGCAGCTCGCGCGACTTCGACGTTGCGACCGATGACACGCCCACGTGGTTCTATCTGTATTTCGCCGACGGGAGCTACCTGGCCGCGCTGCGGCATCGCAACGAGAACGGCGGCAATCCGATGTGGGGCGTCTCCACCAAGAGTTACTCCGCGCCGGGCTACTACTCCGGAGGCTCGTTGACCGCGCGGCAGACCAGCAATCTCGTGTGGGGATCGCATGGCGGACCTTATTTCGATCCGTACGCCTACAGTAAGGTGTGCACCATGACCTCCAGCGGCGGTAGCTGCCAGACCATGCTTCCTTACGTCCAGACGCCAAGCGCCATCGTGGAGTCGAAGGGAACGATCAACCAGCGTTATGGGACGTGTGTCCTGTATCCGAACCAGCCGCCTCCGGAGGAGCCGTGCAGGATCGTCTATTCGGGCACGATTCAAACCACCGTACCGTGGTGAGCGGGCGACGTTCGTGAGAAGACGGGAAGACCCGCCGTAAGGCGGGTCTTCTGTTTAGTACTGACCTACTTCCTCACCGACCTCCGCCGCCCTCCCGTCTCCACCGGGGTGCCGACCATCACCGCTCCCTCGTGCGTCCAGCGCACGCTGTTGCCGGCGGGGTCGGCGAACTCCACGCGGAGGTCGAGGCGGACATTGGGGATGGCGGTGGCGGAAGCCAGAGACGCGGAGTAGAGGTCGCCGGCGGGGATGTGGCCGAGGGTGTTGGTGTTGCCGGCTTCGGAGCCGGTGATGGTGACGGAGAGCGGTTGCCAGGTACCGGTGCCGGCGATGCGGAACCAGGCGCGCGTCGACTCGGGGCGGGTCGGCAACGCGGTGGCGGCGCGGAGGTAGTCGAGGTCGGCGACGGAGAACTGCAGCACGGCTGCGTCGCCGGTGCTCAGGCGGTCGGTGGTCCTGCCCTGGCTGTCGACGACGCGCATCGAGGTCAGGGTCGGGGCGTCGAGATCGCTGCTGGTGCCGAACGTCGTTTCGAGCGTGCCGCGCGTCAGGCGGCCGGCGGCGCGGAGGTCGTGGCGTTGCGCGACGAGCTTCGACTGCGGGAGCGGAGTTGGCGGCGCCTCGCCGCCTTCCGTGCCGCGCCACGAGCCGCTGGCGAGCCGCACGCCGGCGGCGTCATACGTGGTCCACTCCATTCCGCTGCCGCCGGAGACGAGGCTCCCTGCTGCGGTCGTGAAGCCGGCGGGCGGAACGCGGAACCAGGCCGCGGCGCGTGTGCCCGGCAGCGCAAACGGATACACCGGGCCGGTGCCGAGGGTGAGCGTGCCGCCGGACGGGAATTGCTCCACGGTAGACGGCGGCGTGATCTGCGACGAGAGCAAGAAACGGTTGTCGCGCGCGCGGAGCGCCTGCGTCTCGATGCCGTCCGCGCGGAAGATCATGCCGTTGTGGGCGAGCGCGAAACGCTCGTTGTTGCTCCGGTGCACGAACGTCGACGTCGCGAGCGCGGGGCCGTCGAAGCAGTCCGTGGCCGAGATGTTGAGGATGCTGGTCATCGCTTCGTAGGCGCAGACCGTCAGCGGCGACTCCTGCCAACGCACGGTCGCCTCGAGCAGCTCGCTCCCTCCGGCGCTCAGCGTCGCCGTCTCGGAGAGTCCCTGCAGGACCGGGTGCTCGATCGTGTAGCTCTGCGCCCTTCTGAAGTCGATTGCCTGCTCGAACGCGTACAGCCGGAAGCGCTCCGGAAGCGGCGAGAAGAGGATGCGGCGGGCTTCCCTCCGTTTGTTGGCGAGGAACATCGAGAACTGATCGCTGCCCGAGGCCCAGAAGATCCGGCGCCCGATGAAATGCAGCAGCTGCGCGTCGGCATTCGAGCGCGCGGTGAGGCTGCGGCCGCTCTCGTCGCGGCCGTCGTAGACCAGCTCGAGCGTGGCGTCGCTCGCACGGAAGTCGAGCTGATGGTCGCTGTCGATGTCGACGTCCGCTTTCACGAGGAAGGTGTCGGTGCGGGTCCCGCCGGAGTAGGCGGTCAGGACGAAGTCCCAGCGGCCGGGCGCGAGAAACACCTCCGCCGACTGCGGATCGCGGATCGGGTTGCTCCGCGCGCCGCCGGGACCGAGGGCGACGAAGTAGGTCGCGAAACCGTCGAAGGTCATGCGTGCGCGGGCGGTCCGGAGGAACGCCCAGGCCAGACTGCGGGTCGAGTTGCCGGTGATGCGGATGTCGCCTCCGAGCATGGAGTCGGCGGGGAAGGCGAGCGTGTCGTTCGTGGTCTCGACCTCCACCGACACTTCGGCGGACGCGCCGGCCGGGAGCTGGAGGGTGGCCGGCGTGACGCGCACGACCACGCCGGCCGGTACGGTGCCGGGAGCGATGGAGAGCGACTGCGCGGCTGTGGTCTGGTTGGTGAGCCGGAACGTCTGCGACTCCTTCGTCGCGCCCGTGCGCGACGCGCGGATGCCGAAGCTCAGGCCGGACGAGCCGACGAGGAGCTTCGATTCATGCGCCGCCTTCGCGTCGGCGCGGCCCGCTCCGCGCGCGAATGGTGCAGCCGTCACCGCCGTGGCGCTGCTCGTGATGGCTGCCTTGATCTCCGCGGGTGTCCACTCGGGATGCAGCTTGCGCAGCAGCGCGGCCACGCCGGCCACATGCGGCGTGGCCATCGACGTGCCGTTCAGCGCGATCGTGCCGCCGCCGAGACGCGCCGAGATGACCTCGTAGCCGGGGGCGGAGACGTCGGGCTTGAACCCGAGAAGCCGCGGTGCCGGACCGCGCGAGCTGAAGTCGGTGACGCGGCCGTCGTCGTCGATCGCGGCCACGGTCAAGGCACCGAGCGCGGTGCCGGGGCTGCCGATGGAGGCGGTCGCGCCGTCGTTGCCGGCCGCGATCACCATCATCACGCCCGCGGCGACGGCGTTGTCGACGGCGCGGGAGGCGGGATCTTCCGCGTCGCCGGGACCGCCGAGGCTGAGGTTCGCGACGTCGACGCGATCGGACGGATCGCCGTCGCCGTTGGGATCGGCGCAGCGCTCGATGGCGGCGATGATGCCGGAGGTTGGGCCGCTGCCGTCCGCGGCGAGGACTTTGTAGCCGATGAGCGTGACGTCGGGAGCGACGCCGATCAGGTCGGGCGCGCTGGCGGCGATCGTGCCGGCGACGTGCGTCCCGTGGCCGTTGTCGTCCATCGGGTCGTCGTCTCGGTTGATGAAGTCGCGGCCGCCGATGACCTTGAACCCGGCCCCCATGCCGCCGCCGAGCGCCGGATGGGTGTAGTCGATGCCGGTGTCGATCACGGCCACGACGATGCCGCTGCCGCTCGTGCCGAGGCTCGAGGCGTTCACTCTCGTGCGCGCGTCGACGACTGTGGCCAGCGGCGCGGCCGCGGGCGTGGAGGAAGCGTGCATGAGGACGTCGCGATGCACGGCGCGGACGTAGGGCAGCGCGCGAATGCGATCGACCGCCGCCTGGTCGGCTTCGACGGCGACGCCGAGGAAGACCGTGCGGTACTCGTGTGCGATACGCGGCGCGGGTGCGGCGTCCATTGACACGCTGCCGTTGCCGCCGGCCAGGTCGGCGCGAAAGCGGGCGAACAGCTCCGCATGCTGCGCCGCGACGGCCTTGCCTCCGCGCGCGATGGCTGCCGGGGTGCCGTGAAATTCAACGATGACGCGCGAGCTGTCTTCGGGAAGGCCGCGGCGCTCGTAGTACTGCGCCGGTGCGGCTGAAACGAGGATCGCGGACGCACACAGCGCCGCTCCGAGAAACGCTCGGATGGAAGAGGTCATGGAGGCTCCGTTGGATGGACGACGAACTAAAGACACTCCATTATCGCCGGGTTGGGGAGCAGCGTGAAGAGTTTGGAGTGCGGTGACCGGTGACCGCAGTCACCGCACTCCAAACTACTGGTCGATCTTGAATGCCGTCTTCCGGAAGAACCCCGCGAAGCGCTTCATGACCGAGGTGGTCATGTAGGGGTGATTGGTGGTCGGCGCTCCGAGGGCCTGGACGAAGAGGTCGCCGTGCTGCGTCAGAAAGTCCTGGTAGATCGCGCCGCTGCCGTGGTCGAAGAAGGCCTGCTGCGAGCTCCAGGACGAATTGAAGATCAGGCGTTCGGCGGCGACCGGCGGCGTGTTCTGCGTGTTGCGCGAGACGTCCGGGAAGCTGGCCGTGTACATCAGCGTCTCCGGCTCGTGGTCGCGTACGGCGCGGACGTAGTCGCGCAGGGCGCGCTTCACCTGGCGCATCTTGCCGCGCTGCACCACCCAGCGCGCCTCGACCTGGTACGCGTTCGGGACGTCGGCGGTCTTGCGGATGAAGCCGTGTACGAGCTCCATCCCCTGCGTGATCATGAACGGCAGCGCCGGGCCGTACATGTTCAGGAACAGGCCGCCGTACTGGCCGATGAACTCGCGGATCGACTTTCCCTGATGGTGCTTCAGGAACGCCGCCTGGTCCTTGTAGCCCTCCAGGAACAGCACCTGATTGGCGGTGGGCGGCGGGAAGATCTTCACGCCCGGATCGAGGTTCGGCTCGTGGATGACGTACATGAGCGTGCCGGGCTCCCGCTTTTCGACGTCGGCGGCCAGTTGGGTCAGGGCCGTTCGCGCCGCGGCTTCATTGCCGGGCGCGATCGTGAAGAATGCATTGTTGATGTACATGACGCTGCTCCTTTGCGTGTTGTGCTTCAGGTCAGCGTCGACAGGATGTCCTGCGCTGTCTTGAATGCGAGGGCGACGATCGTCAGCGTCGGATTGGCGGTGCCGACGGTCGGGAAACTGCCGCTGCCGGTGATCCAGAGGTTCGCGCAGTCGTGGGAGCGCTGCGCCCCGTTGACCACCGAGGTCTTCGGGTCGATGCCCATGCGGTGCGTGCCCATGATGTGGCCCGCGCCATAGAGGTGGTACTTCACGCCCTTGTAGAAGAAGTCGCCGGCGGCGGCGTTCGGGTATTCGGTGTACTCCTTCGCCCCCATCTTTTCGTAGATCGCGGTGCAGACCTCCTTCGCGGCCAGGAAGCCGTCGAGGGTGTAGTCGTCGAGGCCGTACTCCACGTGGGGACGCGGCAGGCCGAGGCCGTCGATGTAGTAGGGGTGCAGCGTCACGCGGTTGTCCGGCTGCGGCATCTGGTCGAGCAGCGCGGCGATGCGGAACTGATGCGTATACAGCTCGTTCAGCTTCGTCGCCAGGGCCAGGCCGCCGAGGCGCTGGCCGTCGGGATTGAGCGCGGAGTCGTTGGTGCCGCTGATGAAATCATTTAGGGTGGTGTAGGGATCGCCTTTCGGGAAGTTCCACCCTTCGTTGCCGATCTCGAGGCGGAATGCCGAGCGGAACTTGCGGAACGCGCCGTCGCGCAGGGACTCGATTCCGGACGTGGCCAGCGGGCCGCGGTAGCCCCACACGGGCTGCTCGGCCATGGCCCACGAGAGATAGAGGACGTGGTCCATGAGGTTGCGTCCGACCTGGTCGCTGCTGTTCGCGACGCCCTGGCGGCCGTTCGACATCAGGAGGAGCTTCACGTTCTCGATCGCGTGCGCGCAGAGCGCGAATCCATTCGCCGAGACCGAGCCGGGCGTCGAGGAGAGCACGCCCGTCTGCGCGTCGCGCGACCATTGCAGGTAGTCGATGCCGGTGACGTTGCCGTTGGCGTCGACGGCCACGTTGACCGCCACGGTCTGGTATTGCACGGTCACGTTGCCGGTATCTAGCGCCTGATTGAGGGTGACGGTCGGGTCCCACTTTGCCTGGATCGGGCAGATGGGGATGCAGTTCGTGTTGCCGGCGCACTGGCGGCGCTCCTGGTAATTCGGAATCGAATTGCGGCCGGCGGGAGTCGGCGACACGAAGACCGGGTAAGCGGTCGGATCCTGCGGAGCATCGACCGAAACCGTCAGGCCGGCGATCCCCTTGCTCACCGTCTCGTCGACGATGCTCATCGGAATGGGAGGCATCGGGTACTCGTAGCCCGGCGGATAGCGGAGGCCGATGGCCTGCTGCAGCGGCGCCTGCTCCGCGACGCTCGCGGCGACGCCGATCGCCGCCTCCGCCTTCCCGTAGAGCAGCTCGAGCTCGTCGTAAGGGACCGGCCAGTCCTGCGCCACGCCGTACGTCGTCTGCATGGTCAGGTCGTGCGGGACGAGGCGAAGCGAGGTGCCGAGCCAGTGCCACGCCGTGCCTCCGCCGATGCGCTCGAACGTGCTGGAGAACGGCAGGCCGCGCAGGCCGTTGCCGTCCGGCGCCTTCGCGGGCACGCTCTCCTGGATCATGTAGCTCTGGTCCGGCCCTTTGCCGATCTGCAGCACCGTGAAGCGCGGCGCGGCCTCCTCGCCCGGATCGGGCAGCGGAAAGAGCGGACGGGTCGACCCGTTCCCGGGCAGCGGCGGATACGGCGACTCGGGGGTCTTGGCCAGCGAGGTGTAGAAGTTCTCCATGTACTGGCCGCGGTTGTCCGGAACGGCCGGACCGGCCTCGAGGATCAGCACCTTCTTGCCGGCCAGCCCGAGCTGCCAGGCGATGAGGTTGCCCGACACGCCGGCGCCGATGATGACGAAATCGTATTGAGGCTGATTTGCGCTCATTTGGCCCCCGTGCTGCTGCCGGTATCGACGCCGAACTGCGAGAGCGGCCCCGGCTCGTTCGCCCAGTAGCCGAAGCTGAAGGGGCTGTAGCCCATCGGGTGCGACTGCATGACCTGCCACGCCAGGCCGTTCGTGTACGCGAGCGACGAGACGACCTCGGACATCACCACGCTGCCCGGCGGATACCACGAGCCGGTGTACCAGAGCTTGGTGATGCTCTCCGCGAGCAAGGCCTGGGGAGAGGGGAACTGGCCGGCCGTTTCGAGCAGCGTGTCGGCGATCTGCTGCGGCGGCTGCGTGCTGATGGCGCGGTAGGCGGTCAGCAGCGTCTGCACGGTGGCCTGCTCGTTCTGCGTCGCCTTGGTCGCGTAGTCGAAATACGCCTGCGACAGGTTGGTCGTGTCGAGCGCCGGCTTCAGAAACTCGAGCTGGAAGCCGGTCAGCGCGGCGGACATCGCCGCAAAGTCCTGGATGTCGTCGTTTGGCATGGGCTCTCCCTTCGCGCTACTGCGCGCGCTGCAGTACGTATGTGAAGTCGGACGGCTTGCCCGAAGTCGTGGCGGCGTTGTTGTGGCATTCGATGCAGCTCGAGGAGACGTTCGGCACCATCCCCTGGATGTACGTTTCGAGCGTGGCGTTGGCGAGGAAGATCGGGGCGGGATGCCCGAGCTGGTCGCCCGGTTTCTCGGCGCAGTTGCTGCCCGGATTGGTCGGCCACTGGGTGCTGATCAATTCGTAGTTCGTCCAGACCGACTTCGGATTGACGCTGGCGAGCAGCGGACGGGCGTCGGCATTGCGCGCGGCGGCACTCTCCGGAGCGAATTCGTTTCCCCTGTACGAGAAGATGCGCACGACCTGCGAGTGGTACGAGCTGACCTGCGACGGAATCCACGGCCGCGGCGGCACCTGGTTCGGCGGGCACTTGTCGGCAGGGCAGGAGGGGTCGTAATAGTTGTACGACTTTTCGAGCTTGCCGCTCTTAACGTCCTCTTCCGTCGGCGCGTTGTCGATGTGCTCGAACGTCGACCAGACCCATTGCGACGCGCTGTCGGTCTTGTGCGCGATGTGCAGGCCGACCAGTCCGACGGTCTGCATGCTGCACGAGGCGGGAACCTTCGGGTTCTCGGAGGGCGGCGAGTAAACGAGCGCCTCGGAGGAGTGGAAGCGCCCCTTCTGCGCCGCGTCGATGACCATCCACGCCGACTTGACCATGATCGCCCCCTCGGCGCCGTTGTTGCCCGGGCCGGGGTTGCTGCCGCAGGGGAAATCGGCCGGCTGCGTGAACGCCTGCTGGCCGGCCTTCGAGTAAAGGTTGTTCGCGACGATGTAATCGAACATCGGTTTGTTGATCACGATCTCGAAGCGGGTGTAGACCCCGTTCTGGTCGATGAGCGGGCCGGTGTTGAACGGCTGGCTGTTGGCCGTCAGCACGGTCGGCGTCTTGCCGACCTGCTTCAGCACCTTCATGCCGGGCTTGTAAAGGGACTTGCAGGCGGGCGGGATCTCGCCGGAGGCGCCCCATTCGGGCGTGGAGCCGTCCGGCAGGAAGACCGCGTCGACGTTGGCGAAGTCTTCCCACACCGCGGGGTTGTCGCCGTCCTGGCCGATCTTCTTCGCCGGATCGCCGACGCCGTTCGCGTCGGGCGGCCAGTTGAGCGAGATGAACGAGTTCCACGAGAGGATGTCGAAATCCTTCTGCAGCCCCGCCAGCGTGCCCACGCCGCCGAAGGTGAGGTCGCCCGGGATGGCCGGGCTGAGGACGATGGCCGGTTGTGCCGGTGCGGGCGGCGCCGCCGTGGCGGGCGGCGGGGCGGCCGTGGCGGCTGCGGTTGCGGTTGCGGTGGTCTCTTGCGTGCCGGTCGAGCCGGCGGGGAGCTCCCGGCGGCAGCCGGCGAGCGAGAGCGTCACGAGTACTGCGGCACCGAGGGGAAGGGCAATCCTGTGGGCAGCCATGGGACCTCCAGATCAGACGGTCAGTCGATGAACGTGCGGAACAGCGGGCTGAGATCGGGGGGAAAGCCGGGCTTCGGCCGGAACGGCGACCCGACGCTCTGCTGGAAGCGGAAGCGGTTCTCCGGATCCACCTGCTCCTTGATGCTCACCAGACGGTCGTAGTTGTCGCCATAGAACTCTTTCGGCCAGTCGACCAGCAGCGGATCGATGTAGTTCACGTACGCGCCGGTCGTGTGCGGCTTCATCTCCTCGCCGAGCTGGTACGCCCAATCGACGTTCTGCTGGATCTGGTCGGACGCCTTCCAGATCGCCTTCACCTCGTACAGGAAGCGCGCGTCGCGGTAGGCGAACGAGTTCTTGTCGCCAGGGTTCTCGCTGATCTTGCCGCCCATGTGCGACCAGACCAGCAGGCTGGAAGGCGACGGCGGGTTGGTCATGTACTTCGTCAGCACGTCCACGCAGGCCGGCGTCATCGAGCGCGGGGCCATGAAGCCGGAGCGGAGGTACGCCTGCGAGCCACCGACCACCGTCAGGAGGCCGTTGTAGATCTCGAAGTCCGGCAGCTCCATGTCATAGAGGTTGATGAAGACGTTCGGGAACTTGAGGATCGGGGCGATCAGATCCATCCCCACGCGCGTGTCGCCGTTGAAGATCGGGGTGAGGCCCATCGTGCTGACCAGGGTGTCGGGATGCGCGGGGAGCGGCACCTTGCCCATGAAGCCGTAGACCGCCAGCTCGTCGGGGACGGTCTCGATCCACTCGTTGTAAAAGCCGAGGATCTCCGGCGCGTACTCGATCGGATAGCGGATCTGGCCGACCAGCATCTTCGCGAACTTCGGCCGGTGCACGCGCAGCTCGAAGGCCACCGCGATGCCGTAGTTGCCGCCGCCGCCTCCCGTGCAGGCCCACCAGAGGTCGCGCTCTTCCTCCGACTCCGCGTCGGTGCGGATGGTGCGCAGGTTGCCGTCCGGCGTCACCAGCTCGATCGAGAGCAGGTTGTCGACGCTCAGGCCGTACGACCGCGACACGAAGCTGATGCCGCCGCCGAGCATGAAGCCGGGGATGCCGACCGTCGGGCAGCCACCGCCGATCGGGATGAGGCCCGTGTTCGACGCCTGCAGGTAGATGTAGAGCTCGCGCCAGAGGTTGCCGGTCTCGGCCCAGATCACCTGCCGCTCGGTGTCGAGCCGCTTGCCTCTCATCTGCGAGAGGTCGATGACCATGCCGCCCTGATTCAGGCAGTAGCCGGCGCCGCTGTGGCCTCCGCCGCGGACGGTGAACGGCATGTCGTGCTCGACGGCGAAGCGGTAGGCGGTGACGACGTCGTACTTGTTCGCGCACAGCACGACCACGCCCGGCCGCAGGTCGATGCGGCCGTTGTCGATGACCAGCGACTGGTCGTATCCGGGATCTCCAGCCTGCAGCAGGCGGCCTGCGAGGTCGCCGCGCAGCTTCTCGAGGTACTTCTGAGCAATCATTCAATCTCCCCCGGCCGGGCCGCGGGCACACGTTCAGATAAGGCGATTCATGATGTTGGCGGGACCCGGTTGTCTAGGAGAGTATCAGGCTCGACGATTCCCTACCCGGATTGGTGCTTTTTTTTCTGCTGCCTTGTCCGCGGAGTCCCATTTCCGAACGCGGCGATCCCGGCACCGGACGTCCGGAAGGCGGCCGAATTATCTAAACCATTGAAATGACAGGAACGTACCGATGGCACCCCGGTTGCGCCAGGGGGCGCCCAACGTGGACGTCCATCGCCCTGAGCTCACCAATCGCAAGCGCCGGAAGCGCCTTCTCGCCGCCGCCACGGTGACGCTGCTCGTGGCCGTCGCCACCTTCGGCGTCTCGCGGCTGAAGCCCGCCGGGCCGGAAGTCGAGGCGTCGGGGCTCTTCATCGACACGGTCAAACGCGGTCCGATGGTGCGCCAGGTTCGCGGCACCGGCGTGCTCGTGCCGGAAGTCGTCCGCTGGATCCCGGCGGCGACCGAGGCGCGGGTCGACCGGATCCTGGTCCGTCCCGGAAGCGCCGTCCGGGCCGACACGGTCATCCTCGAACTGAGCAACCCCGAAGTCGAACAGAGCGCCCGCGACGCGGAGCTCCAACTCGGCTCCGCGGTCGCCGAGCTGCGCAAGCGCGAGATCGAGCTGCAGAGCGAGATCCTCGCCCAGCAGGCCATGGCCGCGGGCGTCGACGCGCAGCTCAGCGACGCTCGTGCGCAGGCCGCGGTCGACGAGGAGCTGGCCCGCAACGGCCTCACGTCGGCGCTGACGCGCAACCTGTCGAAGTCGCGAACCGAGCAGCTCGAGAACCGCAGCGCCATCGAGACGAAGCGCCTCGACATCGCCCGGCTCGCCGCTGTCGCCGAGGTCGAGATGCAGCGCGCCCGCCTCGACCAGCGCCGCGCCGAGCACGCGTTGCGTCAGCAGCAGCGCGGCGCGCTCCTCGTCCGGGCCGGCATCGACGGCGTCCTGCAGCAGCTGCCGGTCGAGATCGGCCAGCGTGTCGCCGCCGGGGCGAACCTCGCCCGCGTCTCCCAGCCCACGCCGCTCAAGGCCGAGCTGCGCGTCGCCGAGACGCAGGCCCGCGACGTCGCCCCCGGCCAGCTCGTCACCGTCGATACCCGCAACGGCATCGTCCAGGGCCGCGTCACCCGCGTCGACCCCTCGGTGCAGAACGGAACCATCGGCGTGGACGTCGGCTTCGACGTCCCGCTGCCGAAAGGGGCGCGTCCCGATCTCACGGTCGACGGCGTGATCGAGCTCGAACGCCTCAGCGACGTTCTCTATACCGGCCGCCCCGTGCAGGGCGCCGACAACACCACCATCGGTTTCTTCAAACTGACCGGCGACGGCGAAGCCGTGCAAACACCGGTCGCGATCGGCCGTACTTCCGTGAGTAGTGTCGAGATCCGTTCCGGCCTCCGCGAAGGCGACCGGGTCATCCTCTCCGACATGTCCGCGTGGAGCGAGCACCAGCGCATCAGACTCAAATAAGGAGCAACGCATGCCGCCGCTGATTCACATCGAAGGACTGAGCAAGGTCTTCTACACCGACGACATCGAGACCCACGCGCTCGACAATGTCCATCTCGACATCGAGGAAGGGGAGTACGTCTCCATCGCCGGCCCCTCCGGCTGCGGCAAGTCGACCCTCCTGTCCATCCTGGGATTGCTGCACGCTCCGACCAGCGGCGACTACACGCTCAACGGCACGCCGGTCGCGCAGCTCTCCACCGTCGAGCGGGCGCGCATCCGCAACAGGGAAGTCGGCTTCATCTTCCAGAGCTTCAACCTGATCGGCGACCTGACCGTCGAGGAGAACGTCGAGCTGCCGCTGACCTATCGCGGCGTGCCCGCCCCCGAACGACGGGAGCGGGCGCAGAAGGCGCTCGAGCGCGTCGGGATGGTGCACCGCATCAAGCACTATCCGGGGCAGCTCAGCGGCGGCCAGCAGCAGCGCGTCGCGGTCGCACGCGCGATCAGCGGCGAGCCATCGATCGTGCTCGCCGACGAGCCGACCGGCAACCTCGACTCGCGCAACGGCGAAGTGGTCATGTCGCTGCTGCGCGAGCTGCACCGCGAGGGCGCGACGATCTGCATGGTGACGCACGACCCGCGCTACGCGAAGAACGCCGACCGCACCGTCCACCTCTTCGACGGCCGCATCGTCGAGGAGGAACGGATGCCGCTCGAGGAGCGCGAGCTGCGCGAGAGCGGCTTCCGCGCGCCCGTGCAACAGCTTCTGGCGGACTGACCATGACCGAAATTCGTCTCGCGTTCCGCAGCCTGCTCCGGTCCCCAGGCTTTACATTCGCCGCGGTGGCCACGCTGACGCTCGCCGTCGGCGCGGCCACGGCCGTCTTCAGCATCGCCCGCGCGGTGTTGCTCGAACCATTGCCGTACAAAGATCCGGAGCGGATCGTCCGTTTCATCGGCGGGAAGGAAGGGGAAGCGGACGTGCGGTACGACTCCATCTCCTATCCCGACGTACGCGACGCGGCCGCGCAGAGCGGCGCGTTCGAGGTCACGGCGGCGTTCGACGAATGGAGCCCCTCGCTCGTCGGTGCCGGCGAAGCAGAAGTCCTGACCGGCGGCGCCGTCGACAGCGGCTTCTTCGAGACGCTCGGCGTGCGGCCGGCGCGCGGACGCTACTTCGTGGCCGCCGAGGACGTGCCGGGGAACGACACGACGGTGGTGATCAGCGATGGATTGTGGAGACGGAAATTCGGCGCGCGGGAAGACGTGGCCGGGGAACCGATCCGCCTCGACCGGCGCACGCTGACGATCGTCGGCGTCACGCCGCCCGGCTTCACCCATCCGTACCTCGGCGACAACACCGACCCGATCGAGATCTGGACGACGATCGCCGCCGACCTGAACACCGACCAGGCACCCCGCAGCAGCCGCTCCTACACGGCCATCGGCCGGTTGAAGCGCGGCATCACGATCGAGCAGGCGTCGGCGCGCGTGAGCGCCGTCGCGAAGCGTCTCGAGCTCGCCTATCCCGACACGAACACGGGCCGCAGGATGACCGTCGTGCCGCTGCACGCGCGGGTCACCCGCAACGTGCAGAGACCGATCTGGCTTTTCTTCGCCGCGGTGCTGCTCCTCCTGCTGATGGCATGCGTCAACGTCGCGAACCTGATGCTCGCCCGCGTCTCGACCCGCGGCGCCGACCTCGCGGTACGCGCGGCGCTCGGCGCGCGGCCGTGGCATCTCTTCGTCCCGCTGCTCGCCGAGACGCTGGTCCTCGGCCTCACCGGCGCGGTGGCCGGCGTCTTCGTGGCCTTCGCCGGCACGCGCTGGATCGCCCGCGCGGCCTCCGACATTCCGCGCATCGACGCGGTGACCATCGACGTGCCGGTCGTGCTCTTCGCCCTCGGCACCGGCGTGCTCGCGGCGTTGCTGGTCGCGGCCACTCCCGCGCTGCGGCAGTGGCGCGGCTGGCAGTCGCTGCATCTCCGCGGCCGCGGCACGAGCGACGACGTCTCCTCGCTCAACGCGCATGCGTCGCTGGTCGTCGTGCAGGTCGCGCTCTCGGTCGTGCTGCTCACCGGCGCCGCGCTGGTGGCGCGCAGCCTCTGGAACCTTCTCTCCGTCGACACCGGCCTCGACGAGCGCGGCGCGCATGTCTTCAGCGTGCGCGCTCCGGCCAGCGCCTATCCCGAGCTCGCCGACGTCGTCCGTTTCTACGACGAGGTCGAACGGAAGCTGTGCGAGGTCCCCGGAGTCACCGCGGCCGGTGTCACGTCGATCCTCCCGTTCGACGGCGACTACAACGGCATGGGCTTCACCATCGACGGCCGCCCCGCCCCGCCGCCCGGCCTCGGACCGTCCGCCGAACAGCGCACCGTCACGCCCGGCTACTTCGAGGCGGTCGGCATCGCGATCGTCGCCGGGCGCGCGTTCACGAAAGACGACGACGCCGATGCGCCGCCGGTGCTGATCGTGGACGAAACGTTCGCCCGCACGCACTGGCCCGGACGGTCGCCGATCGGCCAGCGCATCACCGCGTTCGACCGGTCGAACGAGATCGTCGGCGTGGCCCGCGCCGCGCGGATCATGAGCATCGGCGAGGCCGCGTCGCCGACGTTCTACGCCGCCTGGGCTCAACTCCCGCGGCGCCGCTCCGCGCACGTGGTCGTGCGCGCGGCCGGCGCCGGAGCAACGATCGTCCCGGCCATTCGCACCGTCGTCGCCTCGGTGTCGCCCGATGCGCCGGTGATGAATCCGCGCCCGCTCGCCGCGGTCGCCGGCAAGTCTCTCGGCGCGCAGAAGCTGCGCACGACGCTGCTCTCGCTGTTCGGCATCGCCGCGCTGCTCCTGGCCGCCGTCGGCGTGGCCGGCGTGCTGGCCACCAACGTGGCCCGCCGCCGCCGCGAGATCGGCGTGCGCATGGCACTCGGCGCGACCACGCGTGAGATCGCCGGCTACATCGTGCTCCGCGGCATGCGCATGGTCGGCATCGGACTGCTCGCCGGCGCGCTCCTGTCCTTCATGACCAACCGCGTGCTGCAGACGATGCTGTTCGGCGTCGACGCGCACGATCCCATTTCGCTGCTCGCCGTCGCGACGCTGCTGGCCATTGCCGGCGTCATCGCCGCGGCCGTGCCTGCATGGCGCGCCGCGGCGACAGATCCGGCCACGGTGATGCGCACGGAGTAGGGGAGAGACGATGAACGACCTTCGGATCGCGCTGCGCAACCTCTTCCGGACGCCCGGCTTCACGGCGGCGGTGATCGTCACTCTGGCGGTCGCCATCGGTGCGAACACGGCCATGTTCAGCATCCTGTACGCGGTCATCTTCGAGCCGCTGCCGTTCCGCGAGCCGGCGCGGCTGATGCGCGTCTGGGAGACCGACCAGCACAACGCCAGCTTCCGCGAGGGCGCGTCGATGCCCGACCTGGCCGACTGGGTCGCGCAGCAGCGCGTCTTCTCCTCGATGGCCGGCACGAGCTGGCGGCAGCTCAACCTCACGGAGAGAGGCTCCGAGGCGGAGCGGGTAGATGTGACCGGCGTCTCGCACACGCTCTTCGGTATCCTCGGCGTGAAGCCGCTTGCCGGACGGACCTTCGTCGCCGCCGATGACCGCGCGGGCGCACCGCCGGTGGCTCTGATCAGCGAGTCGCTGTGGCAGCGGCGATTCGGCCGCGCGAAAGTGACCGGACGCACCATCACCCTCGACGGCAACGCCTACGACATCGCGGGCGTGATGCCGGACGTTCCCGGCCTCGGTGGGCGCGGTCCGGACGTCTGGATACCGCTCACCATCGCTCTTCATCCGTTCAACGACGTGCGCGGCGTGCACAGCGTGTTCGTGATCGCGCGGCTGAAGGACGGCGTCACGCGCGAGCAGGCGCAGACGGAGATGAACTTCATCGCCACGCGCCTCGCGCAGCAGTACCCGAACGACAACAAAGGCCGCGGCGTCTTCGTCGAGCCGCTCTTCGACGCGCTGGTCCGCGAGGCGCGCCCGCGCCTCTACATCCTCGGCGCCTCGGTCGCCGCCGTGCTGCTCATCGCCTGCATCAACGTGGCCGGCCTGATGCTCGCCCGCGCCGACACGCGCGTTCGCGAGCTCGCCATCCGTGCGAGCCTCGGCGCGACCCGCATGCGCATCGTGCGGCAGCTGCTGTCCGAGAGCCTCGTGCTGGCATCGATCGGCGGCATCCTCGGCGTCGCGCTCGCGTGGTGGGCGACGCGTACGCTCCTCGCCGTCGCACCGGCGCTGCCGCGCGCGGGCAACATCGGCATCAACCTGCCGGTGCTCGGCTTCGCACTCGCCGCGACGCTGCTGGCGATGATCCTGTTCGGCGTCGTGCCGGCGATTCGCACCTCGAACGTCCATCCGGCGCAGGCGCTCGGCAGCATGCGCGCCGTCATCCGCGGCACGCGCACCGCCGGGCGCAGCGCGCTCGTCGTCACCGAGATCGCCCTGGCGGTGGTCCTGGTCATCGCCTCCGGGTTGCTGCTCAAGAGTTTCGCGCGGCTGATGGCCGTCGACGTGGGGTTGCAGGCGACGAACGTCGTCACGCTCTCGATGACGCTGCCCGAGGCGAAGTATCCGGTGCCTTCGCGCGACCAGTACCCGAACTGGCCGTCGGCGATCAACTTCTACGACCGGCTGCTCGAGCGCATCCGAACCGTGCCGGGCGTGCAGAACGCCGCCCTCGGCATGGCTCACCCCCTCGATCCCGCGTGGACCTCCCAGGTCACGATCGTCGGTCAGCCGGTGAGCGACGGCCCGCGCGATGAAGTGCGCATCCGCCCGGTCACGCAGGGATACTTCGAGACGCTCGGCATCCCGCTCCTGCGCGGCCGCACGATCGGCCGCGACGACCGCGCGACCGCACCGGCGGTGATCGTGGTCAACGAGTCGCTCGCGAAGAAGTACTTCCCGAACCAGAATCCGGTCGGGAAGCAGATGTCGTTCTGGGGCAAGGCGAGCACCATCGCCGGCGTCGTCAAAGGCGAGCGCTTCGGCGGCCCGCAAAGCGAGCCCGAGCCGGCGCTCTATCCGCCGCTGGCGCGCGTGCCGATGGCGAACATCACCCTGGTCGTGCGCGCGCGCGGCGACGCCGGCAGCGTGCTCGCGGCGGTGCGCGACGCGATCCGGCAGATCGACGCCGACATGGCCCTCTACGACGTCGAGTTGCTCAGCACGACCCTCGAGCGGAGCGTGGCCACGCCGAAGTTCCAGGCGATCCTCATCACCGCGTTCGGCGCGATCGCGCTGCTGCTCGCGGCGATCGGCCTGTACGCGCTGATCGCGTACCAGGTGCAGCAGCGCACGAACGAGATCGGCGTGCGAGTGGCCCTCGGCGCCACGCGGGCCCAGATCGCGCGGCTCGTGCTCGGCCGCGCGGTCACGGTCGCGGTCACCGGCATCGTCATCGGCCTCGCCGGCGCGCTCGTCACCGTGCGCTTCCTGCAGAGCATCCTCTACGACATCAGCACGCGCGATCCGGCGATCTTCATCGCGGTGCCGCTGCTCCTCGCCGCGACCGCGCTGATCGCTACCTGGATTCCTCTGCGCCGCGCCGTGCGCCTCGATCCCGCCGTCGCGCTGCACGTCGAATGACCTCCGATCGGGTGCGTGAGATCATCGTGAGGTGCACCACGTGAGTCCGGCGCCGCCGCCGCGCGTGCTGGCCGCCGACGACCAGCCGCACGTCCTCTCCGCCCTCAAGCTCCTCCTGCGCAGCGAGGGCTTCGAGATCGAGACGGTGAGCTCGCCGGCGGCCGCGTATCGCGCGGTCGAGTCGAAGCCGTTCGACGTCCTGCTCATCGACCTCAATTACGCGCGCGACACCACCAGCGGTGCGGAAGGGCTGGAACTGCTCGAGCGCCTCCACGCCTATGACGAGCTGTTGCCGGTGGTGGTCATGACGGCGTGGAGCTCGGTCGACCTCGCCGTCTCCGCGATGCGCCTCGGCGCGCGCGACTTCGTGCAGAAGCCGTGGGAGAACGAGAAGCTGCTCGCGACCTTGCGCAATCAGGTCGAGCTGGGGCGGGCGCTGCGACGCGGGCAGCGCCTCGAAGCGGAGAACCGCGTGTTGCGCGGGGACGGCGCGAAACGCCCCGTGCTCATCGCCGAGTCGCGGGCCATGCGTCCAGTGCTGGAGAAGATCGAGCGCGTCGGCCCCTCGAACGCGAGCGTCCTGATCACCGGCGAGAACGGCACCGGCAAAGGGGTCGTCGCCCGCGCGCTGCACGCGGCGTCGAAGCGCGCGTCGCGCTCGCTCGTGTCGGTGAACGTCGGTGGACTGGCGTCGTCGCTCTTCGAGTCGGAGCTCTTCGGCCACGTGAAGGGCGCCTTCACCGACGCGCGCCAGGATCGCGTGGGGCGGTTCGAGCTGGCCGACCTCGGCACGCTCTTCCTCGACGAGATCGCGAACGTCCCGCACGCGCAGCAGGCCAAGCTCCTGCGGGTGCTCGAGACGGGCGAGTTCGAGCGCGTGGGCTCGTCGCAGACCCGCACGGCCGATGTGCGATTGCTCTCCGCGACGAACGCGCGCCTGGAGGCGGAGGTCGAGGCGGGTCAGTTCCGCCAGGATCTCTACTTCCGCCTGCGCACCGTCGAGATCCACATCCCGCCGCTGCGCGAGCGCCGCGAGGACATCCCCGCGCTGGCCGGCCACTTCCTCGACGAGCACGCCCGCCGCTACCGCAAGAACGTCAGCGGCTTCGACGAGGCGGCCATGAAGACGCTCCTCGGCCACGCCTGGCCCGGCAACGTCCGCGAGCTCGATCACGCCGTCGAAGGGGCGGTGCTGATGGCCAGCGGCTCGACCATCCGCGCCGCCGATCTCGGCCTCGCTTCCCCGGACAAACCACCGCAGCTCGAGGAGATGAGTCTCGAAGACGTGGAGGTGCTGCTGATCCGCAAGGCGCTCGCGCGATGCGAGGGCAGCGTGAGCCGCGCCGCCGAGGCGCTGGGCCTGAGCCGGAGCGCGATGTACCGCCGGATGCAGCGCTATGGGATCTAGTGTCCTGTCATGAGACGCCTCGAGCACCGTGTCGTCTTCGGCGCGTTCGCGTCGCTTGCGCCGCTTTTGATCGCTGGGGCCTGGCTGCTCTTCTTCGAGGAACAGTCGACGGCGACGCGCTGGACCGTCTCGATCTTTGCCCTGTTGTCGTTCGCCATCATGGCCGCGGTCGTCCGCGCGCAGATCGGCTACCCGCTGCGCACGCTCGCCAACCTCATCTCCGCCGTGCGCGAGGAGGACTACTCGATTCGCGTCCGCGGCGGCAACGATTCGATGGGGGAGGTCGCCCGCGAGCTGAATCTCCTCACCCGGATGCTCCGCGACCGCCGCCTCGGAGACCGCGAGGGCGCCGCGCTCGTCCGCGCCGTGCTCGAGCACATCGACTCGGCGATCTTCACCTTCGACAACCGCTGGCAGCTCCGCCTCGTCAACCGAGCCGGCGAGCGCCTCCTCGGCCGCTCCGCCGAACAACTGCATGCCCGTTCCGCCGCCGACGTCGGGCTGGAAACGTTCCTCACCGGCGACGACGCGCGGACCGCGGAAGTCGTGCTACCCGGCGGCCACGGCAAGTTCCGCATCCGCCGCACCATCTTTCGCGAAAACGGCGTGCCACACGTGATGCTGTCGATGTCGGACCTCAGCCGGACGCTGCGCGAAGAAGAGCGCCAGGCCTGGCAGCGGCTGCTGCGCGTGCTCTCGCACGAGCTGAACAACTCCCTCGCACCGATCCAGTCGATCGCCGGGAGCCTTGCCTCGATCCTGGCGCGCGACCCGCGGCCGGACGGGTGGCAGGACGACGCGCAACACGGCCTGCAGGTGATCGGCGAGCGTGCCGGCGGGTTGACGCGCTTTCTCCAGACGTACTCGCAGCTCGCGCGCTTGCCGCGGCCGGACCTCCGTCCGATGGACGTCGACGACACCGTCCGCCGCGTCGCCGGACTCGAAACACGCATCGTCGTGAACGTCGCGCCCGGACCTCCCGTGACCATCAACGCCGACGGCGACCAGATCGAGCAACTGCTGATCAACCTCGTGCGCAACGGTGCCGACGCCGTGCTCGAAACGGGCGGCGAGGTCACGGTCTCGTGGAATGCCGCCGCCGACTCGGTCGAGATCACCGTAGTCGACGACGGCGCCGGCATCAGCGGGACTGCCAACCTCTTCGTCCCCTTCTTCACGACCAAGCCGGGCGGCACCGGCATCGGGCTCACGCTCGCGCGCCAGATCGCCGAGGCGCATGACGGCGTGCTCACGCTCTCGAATCGACCGGCGCCGGCGCGCGGCACCATTGCCCGTCTGTTGCTACCGATGCGCGCCCCTTGATCACGGAGCCGCCTCCACCTCCCGCCTACGCCCGACATGTGCCGCGCCCCAGTCGACGCGGCGGGTTGTGTACATCACCAGGGCCAGGATGAGGAAGAGGCCGAGGGAGCCCATGAGCAGGGCCCAGTCCTCGAGTTGCAGCAGGACGTAGAGGTAGCCGTACAGCAGCGCGAGCACGCCGAAGAGGCCGAGCACGCGCATGGGGCTGCCGAGCAGGGCGGCGCTGTAACTGGAGATCAGTACGACGGTCGCGGTCGAGGCGATCGCGTACGCCGTGGCGAACGATGTGTGTTCCGACAGGCTGAGGAGCAACAGGTAGAAGAGGGAGAGCGCGCCCCCGACCAGGAAGTACTGCACGGGATGGAGCGTCACGGGGCTCAGCAGCTCGTAGAGGAAGAAGGTCAGGAACGTGAGGACGATGAAGAGAGCGCCGTACTTCATCGACCTCTCCGTCTTCTGGTAGTGGCTGATGGGGGAGAAGAGGCCGACGCCGAACGACGACGGGGGGACGGCGTTGAGCGCGTTGACGCTCTCCTCTCCCGTGTCCCGCCAGCGTTGCGGGTAGCTGCGCGCCACCGAGGAGATGCTCCAGCGGGCGGTGAACCCGTTCGCGGCAACGGCGCGCGCCTCGGGCAGGTACGCGCCGCTGAAGCTCGGGTCGGGCCACGACGAGGTCAGCTCCACGACCGTCTCCCCGCCGAGGGGGAGGAACCGGATCTCCTCGCTCCCGTTGAGCTTGAGGTCGAACGAGAAGGGGTATTGCGTCCCCGCGGGCGCGTCGGTGGCCAGCGGGACGGGCGCGCTGAGGCCGGACGTCCACAACTTCGCGTCGCCGCTTCCGCCCGAGAGCGCGAGCGGATTGCCGCCCCACTTGAACGCGGGGTTCCCGCGGATCCCGCGAAGGTCGGTGATGCCCATCGTGACGACGGCCTCGCTCCAGAGGATGTCTTCCGGCGGGACGTTCCAGGCGGAAAAGTCGGGCCGCGCGAACGTGGCCTCGACGCGGAGATCGGCGCTGTAGAGGACCGTGGCGTAAATGCCGCGATGGCGTGCCTCGGGTTGCAGGAGCCCCCTGGTCTTCAGCCGGTCCGGCAGGAAGCGCGCGCGCTCCGTCAGGACGTGGTGCTTGCCGTACGAGTCGACGTAGCGGGCGCGGAACGGCACGATCAGCACCGGCCCTCCGACGGTCTGCCTCTGCCCCCAGCTCGAGGCGATCTCGGCCCGGACGTTGGCCGCGCGTTGGGAGCGTTCCGAGACGAGCGAGCGGATCAGGGCCAGGCCGACCACCAGCACCACCACCAGGCCGCCCAGGATCAGCAGCTCCACGATCGCCGGATAGCGCAGCTTGCCTCCTTTCGGTGTGGCGGGGCTGTTGGGATCTTCATCTGTGGACATGTCATTCCTCCGCCGCTCAATGTGGGGCCGCGACGTTTCAGCCTCGGGGAGAGGGTGAGGCGTTTTCGAGGAGAGATGAGGCGTTTTCGTGGCAGCCGCGTTCGCGGCCGTTTTCTGCAGTAGATTCGCGCCATGAGCACCGGAGCACTCGTTGCGTTCGTCGACGATGAGGAGAGCCTGCGCACGACGGTCGCGCTCGCGCTGCAGCGCGATGGCTTCCGCGTCGAGACGTTCGCGGACGGACTGGAAGCTCTGACCCGCTTCGAGCGCGCGCTGCCCGACCTGGCCATCCTCGACATCATCATGCCCCGCCTCGACGGTCTCGAGCTTTGCCGCCGCCTGCGCGCGCGCAGCGAGCATCTGCCTATCCTGATCCTCTCCTCGAAGGACGAGGAGCTCGACCGCGTCCTCGGCCTGGAGCTCGGTGCGGACGACTATCTCTGCAAGCCGTTCGCGCTGCGCGAGCTCCTGGCGCGCGTCAAGGCGCTGCTGCGCCGTGCGCGCCTGCGGCAGGAGCCGGAGGGCGGCGAGGAGGAGCAGATCGTCGAGGCGGGAGACCTCCGGCTCGACCTGCGCCGCTTCGAGGCGCGCTGGCATGGGCAGACTCTCGCGCTGACGCTCACCGAGTTCAGCCTGCTCGAAGCGCTGGCGCGCCGGCCCGGCATCGTCAAGTCGCGAACGCAGTTGCTGCGCGACGCGTACCCGCACGATGTGCACGTGGCGGAGCGGACGATCGATACGCACATCAAACGGCTGCGGAAGAAGCTCTCCGATGCCGCGCCCGGTTCCGATCCGGTCGACACCGTGCACGGTCTCGGCTACCGCTTCAAGGTGTGAGCTCGATGCAGCGGCTCCTCTCTCCCATCGCCATCCGCCTGCTGCTGTTCAACGTGCTGCTGGTCTTTCTCCCGGTGGCGGGACTGCTCTCGCTGCAGAGCCTGGAGCGGCAACTGCTCGACCTGCAGGAGCGGTCGATGGTGCAGCAGGGAAGGCTGGTCGCCGCCGCGCTGTCGGCGGAGAACGCGATGGGCGCCGACAGCGCCCGTGCTCTGCTGCAACGCCTCGGCGGGCGCTCGGAGGCACGCGTGCGTATCGTCGACCGCCGAGGCCAGGTGATCGCCGACTCCGCCACGCGCGGCGCCGCTCCGTCTCAAGTGGAAGATGTGGATCCGGCCGCAACTCCCGCGTCGCGCAACCGCCTGCTGTACCGGATCGGGGCGCAGCTCTGGCGCGCGGTCGCTGCCGTGCGCGGCGTCTTCGGAGGGGAGTCCGGCTACGAGCCGACCAGCGCGGGCAGCGATCCGACGCCGCGCGACGTGATCGCGAAGGCGCTGGCCGGCCGCTACGGGGCGACGCTGCGGGAGAGCGCGGGCCAGCGCTCGCTCACGCTCTACAGCGTCGTACCGGTGCGCGCCGGCGGCAACGGCGGCGTAATCGGCGCGGTGATGGTGTCGCAGTCGACGTCGCGCATCCTGCGCGCGCTCTGGCGGGTGCGGCTCGACACGTTCGAAGTGTTCGCGCTGTCGGTCGTCGCGGCGGTCGTGCTGAGCCTCCTCATGTCCGCCACGATCGCGCGCCCGCTGATCCGACTGCGCAACGAAGCCGACGACCTGCTCGATCATCGCGGCCGCCTGCGCCGGACGTTCGGCGGCTCGAAGCGCCGCGACGAGATCGGCGACCTCACCCGCGCCCTCGAGCGCCTGACCGCACGCCTCGAACGGCACCTCCTGTTCGTGGAGAGTTTCCCGGCCGACGTCTCGCACGAGTTCAAGAACCCGCTCGCCTCGATCCGCACCGCCTCCGAGCTCCTGTCCCAGACCGACGACCCCGCGCAGCGCGAACAGCTCGCGAACACGGTCGACAAGGAAGTCGCGCGCCTGAGCCGCCTCCTGAGCGCGGTGCGCGAGGTCTCGAAGATCGACGCGGCGGTGGACCTCGAAGAGGCGACCGCGGTCGAGCTGCGGTCGGTGCTGACGGAGGTGCGCGGCGTGGAAAGCAGGATCGACCTCTCGCTGCCGACGCACCCGGTCGTGGTCACGGTCTCCGAGGACCGGCTGGTGCAGGCGCTCCGCAACATCGTCGACAACGCCCTCAGCTTCTCCCCGCCGGATGCCCCCGTGCGCGTCTCGGTGTCGCAGGACGACGGCTACGCCATCCTCCGCGTCGACGACGAAGGGCCGGGCATCCCCCCCGAGCACGTCGAGCGCATCTTCGACCGCTTCTTCTCCTTCCGCCCCGACCCCGGCCAACGCCGCGGCGATAAGGGCGACCACGACGGCCTCGGCCTCGCCATCGCCCGCTCCATCATCGAAGCCTACGGCGGAACCATCCAGGCGATGAACCTGACGCCGCGAGGGGCAAGGATCGAGATGAGGTTGCCGGTAGCGCGGAGCTGAGCAGCCTGTTCTGGAGTGCGGTAACGCGAGTTACCGCTCTTCCTGCTTTTGTTCGTCCTGCAAACGCAAGCAGGTGCAACCTTCGCTCGTGTCACCGTACGAGATCGAACCCGCCTCGGTTTGCTGCACGAACAGAAGCAGTCAGAGCGGTAACTCGCGTTACCGCACTCGTGCGCCCGAGAGCGCATCTGAATAGGAGGTGAGATCCCTCTCAACCAAACGCTCGATTGGTTGAAAGCCAAAGGTAACTGCGTCACCGAAGGGAATGATGAGTTGAGGCCCCCGAAGGTGGGGTGGAGAGCAACCGGAGGCGAGTCTGTCGGTCCGTACGTGAGGAACTCGATTCGGCTTGTCGTGAGCGCCGTCAAGCTCGTCCGACAGTCCTGAACAAGATCACCAACTGGAGAGCCGGATGCGGGAGATCCGCCCGTCCGGTTCGGAGGTAGGGGGAGACCGCGAGGGTCTCTCCCTACCCCCTATCATATCGGTGGCACGCGGTGTTTTCAGCGGCGTGCTCTCCCCCAGTGAGCTCTCGGTCGATTTGGAGTGCGGTGACCGCAGTCCCCGCTTTCACTGTGCGCCTCGGAGCTGCACAAGTGTCGCCTGTGGCACCGAGTCAAAGCGGTGACTGCGGTCACCGCACTCCATACAGCTGGCGGCACGGATGAACCGCGCGTTCCTACAGACGCTCGGCACCGTCGACGTTCGCGAGCCTCTTGTCGAACGTTCCGAGTGGGAGATGACCGGCTTTTCGCGCGATCTCCAGGACTAGGCAATCACTGAATCCCAGCGCTGGTACCTTGCGGTACTGCTCCAGGGCGGCGACGACGACTTCCGGATCCTGCAACGACAGATGTTCGTGGCTCAGCAACATCTCTACGACTGTCGCGATGTCATGTTGCCCGAGATCGTAGACCGCGCCGAGAACCCACGACGTTTCGGCGAGCACCAGCGTTGAAACCCATGCTCCGCGCTCGATGTAGCTTTCGGCCGTCGCGAGCTGCCGCTGATCGTCGCGGGTGACGAGACGGACGAGAATGTTCGTGTCAACGGCGCGCATGCTTCTTCTGCACGTGTTTCGCGATGCCTTGTTTCAACTCTTCGGAACTTCTCGGTTTGGGCGGCTTCGCGAAAACCGCGCGATGAATGTCTTCGGACGAGTAGCGGCCGGCGCGCCTCACGACCACGCGATCGCCTTCGTCTGCCCATTCGAGGACAGAGCCCGGCCCGATGCCCAGCTTCCTGCGAATCTCAGCGGGGACGGAGATCTGACCTTGCGCTGTGACCTTCGACTGGGGCCGCGACATGGTCACAGTTTACCACGGTAATGGCCGCCTCCCTACGGAGGGCATCCCTCCGTCACCCACTGTTCGAACAGGGCGATCTGTGAGGCGTTGAAGGGGTCCATGGGGGGCGGGGGCATGGTGGTGCCGGTGATGCCGGTCATGCGGCCGAGGAGCATCTGCGCGTTTGCCTTGACGGTGTCGTAGTCGGCGAGGTTGAAGCGCCACATCATGTTCGCCTGGTAGGGGGCGAAGAGGGGGGCGATGTCGGTCTGGAAAGACGTTGCCATTCGGGTATCCTCCTGTGGCTCAGGCGCGGTCGCCGAGCCACATCATTGCTGCAGTTGCGATCAGGTAAACGCCGCTCACCACCTCGGCGTACTCCGGGATCCAGCGGCGCAGGCGCGTGCCGCCGGCGATGCCGGCCACGCACATGGTTGCGCTGACGCAGCCGATGGTGGCGGCCGCGAGCGGCAACGGATAGTCGAGAGTGCCGAGGCTGATGCCGATCAGCAGGTTGTCGAAAGAGAGTGAGAGAGGCAGAGCGATTACGGTCCAGCGGTGATTGACGAGCTTTTCGAGCTCCTCCCCCTCGCGGAACGCGAGAACGAGGATCGTCACGCCGCAGGCGACGACGATGAGCGGTGCCAGCCGGTCGACCCAGGAGCCCGCATACGCCCGCAGCGTGCCGATGAGCAGCAGCCCGACCAGCGGCGCGCCGATCTCGCACGCCGCGAATGCGATCGCGAAGAGGATGCGCCTCGCGCGCGTGAGCGGCGCCATGCTGATGGCCGCGGCCACCTGCACGTTGTCCAGTCCGGCCAGGACGCCGAGAAGGATGATCTGCAGCATTGCTTTACGACCCCGTCGGCAGCGTATAGATGTTGAGCGCGCCGCCGTTGCCGCCTTTCACCAACGCTCCGGCCACGACGTAGTTGCCGGCGATCGCGGGGCCCATGCAGTAGCCGTAGCCGCCCATCATGCCGCCGGTCTGCGCGCCGAAGCCGGTCACGTCCTGCCAGAGCAGCTTCCCGTCCGTGGCGCTGAACGCGTAGATCGCCACGCGGGTGGTGGTCATGAACACGACGTCGTTGACCACGGCCGGGACGCTGATGCCGCTCTCCGTCGCCATCTTGTAGAGCGGATTGTTCGGATCGGCCGCGGCGGCGTAGCGCTTCGGATCGCCATTGTCGAGCGGCCAGGCGTCGTCGAGCGTCGTCCAGTCGAGCGCGCGGATGAAGGGCGTGTTCTTCGAATCGATGCCGGGCGCGATGAAGTGATAGTTGTTGCCGCCGACGCCGATGAACAGCTTCTGCTGCGGCGTACAGAGCGCGGCCGTGCTGTAGGTGCCGTGGAAGTTCTCGGCCGGCGTGACGTTCGATTCCTCGTTGCTGATGACCGGGTTCGGATCGCTCGGGTCGTCGATGCCGTGCGGGTCGACGCTCCAGATCTGCGTGCCGTCGTTCATGTACGGCAGCATCTGGCGGGTCTTGAGGATCTCGAACGTCTTCGCGTCGAAGACCATGTAGCAGCCGTTCTTGCAGCCGATGCCGACTACCTTGCGGCCGTTGATGGAGTAGAGGGTCGGCGCGCCGCCGATGTCGACGTCGATGTCGCTGGGGCGGTAGCTCGTCTCCGACGGGATCTGGATGAAGTTCAGGAACTTGCCGGTGGTGCCGTTGAGGATGATCACGCCGTTCGTCCAGGCGGACGTCGGCAACGCGCCGTCGGGCTGCGGATTGCCGGAAGCGGCGTAGAGCTGGTCGAGGTCGGGGTCGTACGCGATGCCGGACCAGACCGAGGCTCCCTTGGCCACCGGCTGGTAGGGATAGGTCGTGAACTCGGCCGGCAGCTCCTGGCGGATGGTCTCGAGCGGCAACTGGTTCGGGACGTTGTCCTGACCGTACTCGAACTGGCAGGTGCAGAAGATCCAGATCACGTTGCCGGTGTTGGCGTCGAGGCAGTAGATGAAGCTGTAGAGGTAGGGATTCTCCCCCTCGCCGATGCCGACGTAGACGCGGTCGTTCACCACCAGCGGCGACGACCAGCCCGATGCTTTCGCCATCGGCGGGACGGTATTGTTGCCGTTCGGAAAGTCGTTCGTGACCGGCTGGTTGTGGGCCATGTCCGCGTAACGGCAGTCGGTGACCCAGGCCTGGGTGAGGTCGCCCTGGTTGAGGCAGTAGACCTTGCCGTCGAACCCGCTGAAGTACACCTTGCCGTTCACCACCGCCGGCGTGCAGCCCATGCCGCAGAAGCCGTGCGTGTCGCGGTCGAGCGGATCGATGCTCCAGTTGTAGGTCGCGGCGGTGTTGCCGGTCGCGAGCTCCACCTTGATGAACTGGCCGCCGTTCTGCGTCGCCGCCTCGAGACTGTTGGCGAGGCCGCAATAGATGTAGCCGTCGACCACGGCCGGTGTGGAGAGGATCGAGCCGTTGACGTTGAGGGAGGCGACGAGCTTCAGGTTCGCCACGTTGCTGCTGTCGATCGCGCTGCCGCTCACTTCACCCGTATGTGCGGCGTCGCCGTGGAACATCCACCAGTTGCTGGGAGGATTGCTGGACATCATCGCTCCTTAATTCGCCGCCGTCGTCGTTTGCGCGGTGGCTTTCATCTTCACGTTCGGTGGGGGAGGGGCATCCTGGTGCGGTCGCCGGGCCAGGCCCCAGCTGAAGTCGCGCTGGCCGTTGCCGGCGTTGAAGTGGCAGGACATGCAGCTGTTCCCGCCCGCGCCGGCCGCGAGCTCCGGCGTCTGGAAGTAGGTCTCGATGACCGTGTTGACCGCTCCGTTGACCGGGAACGCGCCGCCCGAATCCTCCGGATAGACGCCGCGATCCGCGGGGGCCTTGAACTGCGTCGGGTTGGACGGCCATTGCGTGATGACCAGCTCGTAGTAGCGCCAGACGGAGTTCGCCGGCAGCGCGGCGTGGAAGGCGTTGTTGACGTCGACCGTCGACGCGCCCGCGGGCGTGGTGGGGATCGGGTTGACGCGCACGACCTGCACCGGCGTCGGATTGGCGGGCAACTGGCCTGGTTGTCCCTGCTGGTAGGTGGGACGGTTCGCGAAGCCCTGGTCGCCGGTCGGCGGAGTGTCCGTGCCGTTATTGAAGGAGGAGGGGACGTTGTCGTTCATCGGCGGGACGTTGTCCACCTGTTCGAAGGTGGACCAGATCCACTCCGGGAACTCCGACGTTTTCTGGGCGATGTGGAAGCCGATCAGCCCCATGGCCTGCTGCGCGCACTGTTTCGTCGCGGAGTTGTAGACCCAGGCGTTGACCGTGTAATAGCGCTGCTGTTGTGCCGCCGGAAGGTTGGCCACACTGCGCCACGCGGCCTTGATCATGATCGAGTCGGCCGTGTTCTGCTGGTTCGGCGGCAGCGCGACCACGGTGCCGGGCGGGAGGTTCTGCATCAGGTACAACCACGTTTTCGGCTGGTCGTCGGCGCCGCGGATCCAGTCGTACTGCGGCTGGTTGTAGCGCACCTCGTAGTAGACGAAGTTCTTCTGCTGGTCGACGAGTGGGAAGGAGAAGGCCTGGTTGAGGTCCTGCAGCTCCGTGTCGCCTTTGGTGACCATCACGAACTGCTTGTCCGTCGGCGCCGCCTGCGGGCAGAGCGACGGCGCGTACGGGACGTCGTAGCTGTTCCATGGCGTGGGGCGTTTGTCGTACTGGTCGAAGAGCTCCCAGTTCGCCTTGTACGTGCTCCAGGTGACCGGCGTGGTGTTGGTCATGGAGGTGAAGATCGACGCGTTGTCCGGCTGGTTAGGGTTGCCGCGGCCCGTCCCCGAGGCCGGCCAGTTCAGGGCGATGAAACTCTCCCAGGAGAACCAGTCGAAGTAGGGGCGGACCTGTTCCGGCGTCGCATCGGATGGGGCGTTGGAGGGGATCGGGACCACGGTCGGGATGTTGCCGCTGATGACCACGGCCGGGATGGACGGGAACGGCGCCGGCTGCGTCGACGTGGCCGTGGTGTCCGTCGAGGCCGTGTCCTGCGGCGCGGGTGATTCGGGCGTCCTGCGGCAGGCGAAGAGCAGCGCCAGCGACAGTGCACCGATGAGAACGAGACGATGACCTTTCACTAAAACCTCCACGTCGCGCCGGCTCGCAGCGTCCTGCCTGGTGCGGGAAACTCGAGCGCGGCCTGTTGTCCGGAGCTGAAGTCGAAGAGCACGTACCCGAGCTCGTTGTAACGGGCGTCGAGCGCATTGAGGACATCGAGATGGAGGCGCACGCGCGCGAAGTCGCGGGCGGCGCGGAGATCGACGCGGGAGACGCTGGGCATGGCGAAGAGTCCCGCATCGTCGAGCGTCATCCCGTCCGTCCAACGGTACACGAGATCGAGCGTCGTGGCGCGCGGCAGCCGCGCGTGCAGGAGCAGTTGCGCGACGTGCTCCGGGATGTTCTTGAGCTGGCGGTCGGGCGTCTCCGCGTCGGCGACGCGGGTCCAGGCGTAGGTCACGCGCGGCGAGAGCCAGTAGGTCTTCGCGAGCGCCACGCTCGCCTCCACCCCGCGATGCACGCTGTTGCCGATGTTGCGGTAGCTGTAGGTCTGCGGATCGAAGTCGATCTCGTCGGTGACGTTCATCCGGTAGGCGACCAGCGAGTAGTCGAAGCGCTCGCCGCCGCGCGACACCCCCGCCTCGACGTTGCGCGCGCGTTGCGGACGGAGCGACGGGTTGGAGATGGTGAACGTGCCGCCGGCGCCGTCGGGATAGGGGCGCGGATCGAAGAGCTGGTCGAGCGTCGGCGCCTTGAACGCGCGCGACAGCTGCACGAAGAGCGAAGCCCCGCCGGCGCGGACGGTGAAGCCGGCGCGCGGCGACCAGGCGGAGGCGTCGTGACCGGCGCCGCTGAAATCGTCGTGCAGGTCATCGCGGCGGATGCCGGCGCTGAGGCGGCAGCGCGCGCAGACGTTCCAGGCGCCGGTGACGAACAGGCCGAGGCGGTCGCGCCGCCCGCGCTGGGAGGCTGTGACGTCGAGCGTCTCGCCGTCGTCGCCGACCGAGGCGTAGCGGCCGTGGAGCGACGCGCGGTCGAGGTCCATGCCCGCGCGCACGGTGCCGGCGGCGATTTCTCGCGCGGCCTCGAGGGTCGTGCCGTAGGTGCGCGTGGTCAGTTCGCGGAGAGCCGTGGTGCCGAAGCCGGGTGCGAGGAGGAGGGTGCGCAGCGTGTCGCCGTCGCGCTGGGCGGCGTACACCGTGGCCAGCAGTTCCGTCGTGCCGAACGCTTCATACGTTGCGGCGAAGCGGCGGCGATCGGTCTCGTCGCGGTCGAAGCGGAAGAGCGGATTCGACTGCGCCCGGTCGTCGCCGATCTCGCCGCGGGTCAGCGGCCCCGGCTCGTGCCGATCCTTCCGCGAGCCGCTGCCGTCGATCCGCCAGCGCGAGCGATCGCTGGTGCGGAGGAGCGAGAGCTGCAGCGTGCGGTCTTCGACGCCGGCGTGGTCGCGGAAGCCGTCGTTGCCGGCGCTCCCCGCACGCAGCGCCAGCCGGTACACCCCGAGGTCGGTGACGTAGCACGCATCGGCCTCGCGGGTGCCGAAGCTGCCACCGCGCAGGGTCAGCTCGCCGCCTCCCGGCTCGCTGTCGCGCGTGAAGAGCTGGATCACGCCGCCGAGCGCGGTGTCGCCATAGAGAGAGGAGCCGGGACCGTGCAGCACTTCGATGCGCTCGATGTCCGCCGCGCGGAAGCGGCGCCAGTCGACGTTCCCCGACTCCGCGTCGCCGGCCGGGACGCCATCGACGAGCAGCTTCACGTACTCCACCTCGCCGCCGCCGAAGAACCCCCGTGAGGTGATCATCGGCACCCCGCTCGCCCCGCTGTCGAACATCATCGTGACGCCCGGGACGTACGCCAGCAGCCCCGCCAGCGAGGTCGCGGGCAGGCTCTCGATCTGCTCCCGCCCCAGCACCGTGACCGCGGCGGCGGCTTCCTCGCGGGGAATGGCCTCCCGCTCGACCGTCACCACGAGCTCCACGCGCGGCGGCGGCGGTTCATCCGCCGCCAGCGACACGGAGAACAGGAGCATCGCTGCGAGCAGCGATCGTTGACGAAACATTCGGACCCCTCGAAGGGAGGAGGTGCGCGAGAGGGGTGTTTCCCTACCCGTGGGGTCGTACATCGAGAGGCTCATCCCAGGCAGAGTATGGAGTGCGGTGACCGCAGTCACCGCTTTTCCTCGCAGAAGCACGACCCGCGGCTCTCGGGAGTCAAAGCGGTGACTGCGGTTACCGCACTCCATACTCCTGGTGCACGGTGCTGAAATGTGCACGAGAATTGACCGCCCTGCGTCCGTCTGAAGAGGATGCTGGCAGGAGGAGGTGCGCATGGCTGGTGAAGATCGCATCACCGAGGAAAAGTGGTCCGTGACCGATTTCGGTGCGCTGCTCGATCGCGCGAACATCTGGCGCGCGTATGTGCTGTACGAGAACGGCGAGATCCGGCTCTCGCATGAGGAACTGGCGCCGGTCCGCTCGTTCTTCGAACGTTCGCGCGACTTCGCCCAGCACGAGGCGGTCTTCTTCGAACGCGAACGACGAGGGCTCAACACGATCTTCACGGCCTTCGTCCACGACACCCGGCGCGGACTTGCGCAGGGAGGTCTCCGTCTCTGGAAGTACGAGTCCATGGCGGATCTGCTCAGCGACGGCCTGCGTCTTTCCCAGGGAATGACCCGCAAGAACGCGCTTGCCGATCTGCACTGGGGTGGGGGAAAAGGAATCATCGCCCTCCCGCCCAATGTGCCCAGTGTCGAAGGCTACAAGGATGCGGTGTTTGCGGAGGAACGGAAGCGTTTGTTCGAAGCGTATGGCCGCTTCGTCGCCAGCCTCGGCGGCGTCTATTACACCGCCGAGGACATGGGCACGGTCACGACGGACATGAACGTGCTCCTCGCCAACAACCGCTTCACGACCTGTGTCGCCAAGGACCGCGGCGGGAGCGGGAATCCGTCGGCACATACGGCCTGGGGGGTGTTCAAGTCGATGCAGGCGGCGTGGCAGCATCTGCATGGCACGGACGACCTCAAAGGCGTCCGGGTGGCCGTGCAGGGCGCGGGCAACGTCGGCGCACCACTCATCGAGTATCTGCATCGTGCGGGAGCGACGCTGATCATCGGCGAGTTCGCGCCGTCCATCCGGGAGCAGGTGCGTGCCCGGTATCGCGACGCCGACGTGCTCGACGATCACGAGCAAATCTTCGACGCCGAGGCCGAGATCTTCGCGCCGTGCGCGCGCGGGAACGTCCTGAACCCCGGCACGATCGCGCGCCTGCGCGTGCAGCTCGTCTGCGGCGCCGCCAATAACCAGCTCGGCGAGCCGCACGACGCGGAGCTGCTGCACGATCAGAACATCCTCTACGTGCCCGACTATCTCTGCAACCGCACCGGCATCATGAACTGCGCCGACGAGTGGGCAGGCTATCTGGAGGAAGACGTCGCGCTCGCGACCGAGCGGCTCTATACCGACACGGAGCGCGTGCTTCGCCAGGCCCAGGAGCGCGGCATCTCCACGGCCCGCGCGGCCGATGACATGGCCGACGCTGCCGCGGCCGAGCTGCATCCGATGCTCGGCCATCGCGGGCGGCGCATCATCGAGCACCTGGTGCGCTCCGGCTGGAGTACGCAGCAGCCCGCGGGCGAGCCAAAGCCATGACTCCCCTTCATCCATATACTGCACGCGCATGACCGAGTTCCCACAGCACTTTCAGCACGCCACCCGCGAGCGCGAGATCTATGAAGCGTGGGAGTCCTCCGGGGCGTTCATCGCCGACAACCAGTCGGCGCGCAAGCCGTTCGTGATCTCGATGCCGCCGCCGAATGCCACCGGCACGCTGCACCTCGGGCACGCGGTCATGCTGGCCATCGAGGACCTGATGATCCGCTGGCGCCGCATGGCCGGCGACGAGGCGCTGTGGGTTCCGGGCACCGACCACGCCGCCATCGCCACCGAGAGCGCGGTCATCAAGCAGCTGCAGAAGAAGGGGATGAAGGACCCGCGGCGCGAGCTCGGGAGGGAAGGCTTGCTCGCGGAGATCGCGTCCTACGTCGCGACCTCGCGCACCACCATCCGCAGCCAGATCCGCGCCATGGGCTCGAGCTGCGACTGGTCGCGCGAGCGCTACACGATGGATCCGGAGCTGAACCGCGCCGTGAACGAGACGTTCGGACGCATGTTCCGCGATGGGCTGATCTACCGCGGCAACCGCATCGTCAACTGGGACGTCGCGCTGCGCACCACCGTCTCGGACGACGAGATCTATCACGAGGAGCGCGACGCGTTCCTCTACACCATCCAGTACGGCCCGTTCCAGGTCGCGACCAGCCGGCCGGAGACGAAGCTCGGCGACACAGCGCTGGCCGTGCATCCCGACGACGAGCGCTACCAGCAGTACATCGGCGAGGAGATCGACGTGGCCTGGCCGAAGGGTCCGACCATCCGGGTGCGCGTGGTGGCGGACCCGGAGGTGGATCCGGCGTTCGGGACGGGCGTCGTCGGTGTCACGCCGGCGCACAGCCTCGTCGACTTCGACATCGCGCAGCGCCACGGCCTGCCGATGATCGTGGTGATCGGCGAGGACGGCCGCATGACCCAGGCCGCCGGTCCATACGCGGGGATGAGTCTGAACGCGTGCCGCGAGGCATTCGTGCGCGATCTCGAGGAGGCGGGGCTGCTGCTCGAGAAGAAGGCTTACAAGCAGAATGTCGGCCTCTGCTACCGCAGCGGCAAGCCGGTCGAGTACCTGCCGAAGGAGCAGTGGTTCATCGACGTCAACCGCCCCGCCGTGCGCTGGGACGGGAAGATGATGAGCCTCCGGCAGGTGCTCACCGACGCGGTGCGCTCGAAGCGCATTCGCATCATCCCCGAGCACCAGGAGAAGACGTACTTTCACTGGACCGAGAACCTGCGCGACTGGTGCATCTCGCGGCAGATCTGGTGGGGGCACCGCGTGCCGGTCTGGTACCGCGGCACCTCGGAGATCTACGCCGGGCCGCGCATCCCCGAGGGGGATGGCTGGGAGCAGGATTCCGACACGCTCGACACCTGGTTCTCCTCCGCGCTCTGGACCTGGAGCACGCTGCTCGATCCGGAGGCCACGAAGGACCCGAACCTGACGCTGGAAGAGATCCTGGAGCGCAGTCCCGACTACCGTTTCTTCCATCCAACCACGGTGATGGAGACGGGGTACGACATCCTCTTCTTCTGGGTCGCGCGCATGATCCTGATGACGACGTACGTCACCGGAACGATCCCGTTCGAGAAGGTCTACCTGCACGGTCTCGTGCTCGACAAGAACGGCGACAAGATGTCGAAGTCGAAGCCGGAGCTCTGCATCGACCCGCTGGAAGTGATGAAAGACCGCGGCGCCGACCCGCTCCGCCTCGCGCTCGTCACCGGCAACAGCGCCGGCACGGACGCGCGCATGAGCGACGACAAGATCAAGGGCGCGTCGCGCTTCGTGAACAAGCTCTGGAACGCCTCGAAGTTCGTCGCCGCCAACGCCGAATTCGGTACCTCCGCCCCGAGCGTCTCGCATCCGGTGAACCGCTGGATGCTCAGGCGCGTCCACGACACGGCCGCCGAGGTGACGGCGGGGTTCCAGCGGTACTCGTTCGGCGACGCGGCCGACATGCTGCGCACCGCGTTCTGGACCGACTTCTGCGACTTCTACCTCGAAGCGACGAAAGCCGAGGAGCTGGCGCAGCTCGAGGAGACCCGCCTCCTCCTCGGGTACGCGCTGGACACGTACCTGCGCCTGCTGCACCCGTTCATCCCCTTCATCACCGAAGACATCTGGGGCCGCACCGGCCATCGCGGCTTCCTGATGCACCAGCCGTGGCCGATCGCCGACACGATGTCCGACGACGATGCCACCGTCGTCGCGGGCGTAGACGCCGTGCTTCGCCTGACCACCGCGATCCGCACGTGGCGCTCGAAACGCGAGCTGAAGTGGAACGTGGAAGTGGACGTCCGCCTGCACGCAAAAGAGCACGCCGACGTCTTCGCCACCTGCGCCCCCGTCCTCCGCAAGCTCGGCTCCGTGCGCGTGCTGGAACGGGTCACTTCGTCGCCGGAAGGTGAGGCGATCGAGGATCCGGCGTTCGAGGCGACGGTCGCGCTATCGCCGCAAGCCTGATTTGGAGTGCGGCGACCGCAGTCGCCGCTTTCACTCGGCGCAAAGTCAAAGCGGTGACTGCGGTCACCGCACTCCATACTTCGGCACTCCTCATCGCGTTTGACGATGTCACGCGACGCACCGTTTTCTGTAACCGCACGGACTCACCTTTGCGGGCTCAGCGACCAATATTGAAGGCAAGTACTGTTGCAGGTGCAACACTCATTGATCGTCCGGCCGGGCTCATACCAGATGATGGAGAAGAGGTCATGCGGAACACGTATGGCCGGGTCTCGCGGCTCATGGCCGTCCTGTGCCTGGTCTTGTCCCTTCAATCGCCCGCACTCGCCGCGCCGGGAAAGACCGGCGTCGTCTTTCTCGGCGAATCCCTGAGCACGTTCGGCGCACAGCCGGATCCAGTCGAAACCGCCGAGGTGCAACGCATCAGCGAGCGCCTCACGGCGCAGGCATTGTGGAACGAGCCGGGGAAACTCGACGATTACCTCGCGCGCCACCCATCGGGAGCGTGGAGCGCGTCACTGCGCGCGGAGCTCGGCGGCTTCTATCGCCGCAGCGGGTTCTTCACGCGCGCGCTCGAACAATGGACGGCGGCCTGGGCGTCATTGCGGACGCGCGAGGGTGCCGCCGCTCGCGAGGCTGCGGCCGGCGTCCTCGGCAACCTGATCGAGCTCAATGCCGCGCTTGGGCGGCTGGACGCGCTGGAGCCGCTGTTGGCCGAGGCCGGGAAGCGCAATCTCACCGGCCACGCCCGCGAGCAGTTCTCCGGGGCGAAGCAGGCGTTCTGGATGATGCAGAACCAGCCGGATGCCTCGTTCCGCTGCGGCCCGGTGGCGCTGTACCGCGTCCTGAAGGACACGCGCGCCGCCTCCACCGCGACGTTGAACGCAATCGATCTCTATCCCTCGACGGCAAAGGGGACCTCGCTTGCGGCCCTCGAATCGCTGGCCGCGAAGCATGGGATCGCCGTGGCGCCGATCCGCCGCATCCGCGGAGCGGCGGTGGCGGTGCCGTCGATCGTGCACTGGAAGTCGGGGCATTTCGCGGCGGTCATCAGCGAGCGGGATGGCCTGGTCGAAGTGGCCGATCCGACGTTCGGCCAGCCGTTGTGGATGCCGCGCGAGGCGCTCGAGGACGAGACCTCCGGATATCAGCTGGTCCTCGCGCAACAGAAGATGAGGGCCGGCTGGAGCCGCGTGGAGCGCGCCGAGGCGGAGCGCGTGTGGGGGAAGGGAAACACCGGCAATCCGGAGCCGGGTGCGACGACGCCGAAAGACCCGAAGAAGCCGATTCCCGACGACTGCGAGCCGGAGCCGGTGCCTTCGCATCCTCCGACGAATCCCCCCTCGCCGCCGATGATGCCGTCGCACGGGACGCCGCCCATGATGCCGTCCCACGGCTACGCGCGCTACAACTTCCACATCGGTATCGTCAGCCTGAACCTGATCGACACGCCGGTCAGCTACATCCCGCCGCGCGGGCCGATGGTGCCGTTCACCGTCACCTACAACAGCCGGGAGGCGTTCCAGCCCTCCACGTTCAACTTCTCCAACCTCGGCGGGCGCTGGGTCTCGAACTGGGTCGCCTACGTCGAGGACAACACCAGCATCGTCGGCGGGACGGTGCGCCTGGCCGAGCGCGGCGGCGGCTCGTATTTCTACAGCGGCTACAACGCGTCGACCGGCAAGTACGCCGTCAACCGCCGCGGCGGGCACGACGTATTGCGCCGCATCAACTCGAACGGATACGAGCGGCGCTTCGCCGACGGCAGCGTCGAGATCTACTCCGTGACCAACAACGGCACCACGCAGCGCAAGCTGTTCCTGTCGACCGTCACGGACCGCAACGGCAATACCCTGACGCTGCTCTACGACCAGACCCTGCGCACGCGCGTGGTGGCCATTCGCGACGGGCTCAGTCGCTCGATGACCATCGAATACGGGCTGGCCAGCGATCCCTACAAGATCACACGCGTCGTCGATCCGTTCGGCCGCGCCGCCACGTTCGGCTACGACGCCTCCGGACGGCTGATCACCATCACGGACACGGGCGGCTTCGTCTCCCGCTTCACCTACGGACCCACCGCCGATGCGCCGACGCTGCCGGCCGATTTCATCAACCAGATGGAGACGCCGTACGGCCCGACGCGCTTCCGGATGGGGGAGAGCGGCACGCAGCGCTGGCTGCAGAGCACCGATGCCACCGGCGCGCAGGAGCGCGTCGAGTTCGTCTCGCCGACGCCCGGCATTGCGTCCACCACGACGAACGTCCCGGCCGGCTTCACGAACGATTTCATGCATTTCCGCAACAGCTTCTTCTGGAGCCGCCGCGGGATGCTGTACTACTCGGAGACCGATCCGGACCGCTATCGCAAGGCCACGGTCAATTACCACTGGCTGCACAACGGGACCGGCGCGAATGCACTGGCCTCGAGCGAGCCGGAGAGCGTGCAGATGCTGGGGCACCGGCGCGTCTGGTACGCGTATCCGGGGCAGACCAGCACGCTGAACCAGGGGACGTTGTCGCGCCCCTCGGTGGTGACGCGCGTCCTCGATGACGGCTCCGAGGAGCGGTTCACGCTGCAATACACCGCGTCGGGGACGTTGCTGCGGCTGACGGATCCCGTCGGACGCCGCTACCGTTACGTCTGGGACGCGACGGAGACCGATCTGCTGGAGGTCTACAGCGACTCCGACATCGCAACGCCCGAGCGGCTCGCGAAGTATGAATACGACGCGAAGCACCGTCCCATCCGCTATACCGACGCGGCCGGGCAGTTGACGCAGATCGCGTACAACACGTTCGGGCAGATCACGTCGATGACGCTGCCGGATGGAACGGCGTACAACGTGATTTACAACGCCATCGGACTGGCGGTGGAGTTCAACCGCGCCGGCGGGAACCGCCACATCCTCACGTGGGACGGCCTGGACCGCGTCTCCACCTGGGTCGATCCGCTCGGTTTCACGACCACTGTCGAATACGACGACATCTTCGACCGCGTGAGCGCGTTCGTCTACCCGGACGGCACGGCCGAACGGTACGAATACGATCGCTTCGATCCGGTCTCCTACACCGACCGGCACGGCGGCGTGCTGACGCTCGCGTACGACACGATCGGCAACGTCGTCTCCATGCGCGACGCGGCGGGGCGGTCGCTGAGCTACGAGTGGTGCGGCTGCGGCTCGCTGGAGAAGCTGACCGACGCGCGCGGCAACGCCACCACCTGGCTTCGCGACGATCACGACCGCGTGACCGCAAAGTACGTCGCCGGCCAGCTGGTGCACGAGTACAACTACGACAGCGCCGGGCGGCTGCTCAGCCGCCGTGACGCGAAAGGGCAGTCGAAGCGCTACGACTACACGCCGGACGGCCACGTGCGCCGCATCAGCTACAGCGGCACCACCGAGCCGACGGCACCGGTCGACTTCTTCTACAACAGCCGCTATCCGCGGCTGGACCGCATGATCGACGGCCTCGGCGAGACGCTCTATACGTGGCATCCGGTCGGCTCGGCCGGCGGCGGCAACATCGCCACCATCGACGGACCGTTCGGGAACGACACGATCGCGTACGGCTACGACACGTCCGGCCGCGTCTCCCGCGTGGCCATCAACAACGTCGAGACGGTCCAGACCTACGACTCCCTCGGGCGCCTGGCCACGCGCCGCAACGCACTCGGCACGTTCACGCCCGCGTACGACGGCACGACCAGCCGGATCACGAGCGTGGCCTACCCGAACGGCCAGCGGCGTCTCTACTCCTACCATGGCGCGGACCGCTTCCTGGCCCTGCAGTCGATGCGCAGCGAGCGGTTCCGCAACGGCGTGTGGGAAACGCTGTCGAACTTCACGTACGACTACCAGCTCGCAGGGGGCCGCAGCGCCATCGACACCATCACGTCGATGACCATCGCGACCAACGATCCTGCCAGCGCGAGGCAGCTCACGTTCCAGTACGATCCGGCCTGGCAACTGACCGGCAGCACCACCATCGCGCAGGGGCTGGTCGTCGGCTCGAGCACGTTCGGGTATGACACGGCCGGCAACCGGATCAGCGAGGACGTCAACGGCCTCGTCTCGGTCGCCGCGCACAACGAGCTCAATCGCCTGACCGACATCCTGCGGCAGCTCAACCAGCCGGCCAGCGAGGAGCTCGCGGCCAACCAGCAGAAGGCGCGCGCGCTCGCCGCCCAGCCGGCTACGCAGTCCGAGAGGAGGGACCAGTAATGCGCGTCCGTCCACTGCTTTTTCTCATGCTCCTGCTGTCCGCCATCCCAGCGTTCGCGACCATCACGGTCTCGCCGGCGACGCAGACCGTGAACCTCGACGACCAGGCCTTCGTCACCTTCACCGCCTCACCGACGCCGCTGACGTGGTCCTACAGCGTCAACGCGGGCTTTCTCCATGACTTCGGCACGTGCGTGGGCGGCTCCGCGAACTGCACGCTGCAGTTCACGCCGCCGCTCGACACGCTGCCCAACGGGCAGGTGAAGCTCCGCGCCGGGACCTACACCATCACCGCTTCGACGGTCGGCGAGACGAAGACCGCCACGGTCGTGGTGCGCGAGGCGACACTGACGATCCGGCCGTTCAACCAGACCGTGGTCGATTTCGAGGTGCGCCGCCTCATCGCCGACGTGCAGGGGGTGAGCGGCATCTTCATGACCTGGACCGTGAACGGCGGCGGCAACATCTTCAATGAAAACCGCTTCTCGAACCCGACCACGGCCGACTTCCGCGCGGTGACGCCGGGCACGTGGACGGTCACGGTCCGCCTCGAGCACGGCTCGATCCCGCTTACCGCCAGCGCGACCATCGTCATCCCCGAGGTCACCGTCACGGTGACCCCCGTCAATCTCACGCTCTTCAAGGACGGGACGCAGACGTACCACGCCCAGATCAACAACACCGCCCGGCCGTCCGCGCAATGGTCGGCCGTCAACGGCACGATCACGAGCAGTCCCAGTGGGCCGGTGGACGTGACGCTGAAAGCAGGTCCGGACATCGGTCCGGGCTCCATCACGGCGGTGTTCACGCACAACGCGTTCAAGAAGGACACGGCCACCTTCAACGTCGTGCCGGTGCCGAAGGTCACGGTCACGCCCGCGGCCGTGACCGTGCTTCCCGGCTCCGCCACCCGCTTCCTCGCGAGCGTGGCCGGTATCAGCGACACGCGCGTGACCTGGTCGACGACCCAGCCCGGCGGCACGGTCGACGCGGGTGGGCTCTTCCGCGCCGGCGCGACTCTCGGCGCGTTCGAGGTGCGTGCGACGAGTGTCGGCAACCCGGCCATCGCCGGAGTCTCGGCCGTCACCGTCAGCGGCGCGCTGCCTCCGCCGGTCAGCGTCACGGTCAATCCATCCTCCGCCATCGTGAAGCCGTTCGAGAAGCAGGCGTTCGCTTTCTACGCGCAGGGGCAGAACAACACGCCCCACGCCGACCAGACCGCGACCTGGACCGTGACGCCCCCGTCCGGCGGGCCCGCGGTGGCCGTCGGAAGTGACGGCGTCTTCACCGCTCCCGACTTCGGCGGACGCTACGTCCTCACCGCACGCTCGAACGCCGACGCGTCGAAGACCGCGACGGCCACCGTCGACGTGCCGAAGCTCGTCGACATCAACCCCGTCAGTGCCACGGTCGCCCCGAACGCGAAGGTCTTCTTCACCGGCACGGCCCTCGGCGTCGGCAATCCCGCGGTGACCTGGAGCATCCAGGAGACCGGTCCCGGCGTGGGCAGCATCTCGTCCAGCGGCAAGTACACCGCCGGCCAGCCGGGCACGATCCACGTCGTGGCCACCTCCTCCGCCAACCCGGCGGTGCGCGGCACGGCCACCGTGCGCATCGACCCCGCCGCGACGGGCCACGTCGTCATCACGCCGGCGTCGGTCGAGCTCGACCTGAACGGCGAGCAGCGTTTCGACGCGCTCATCGTCGGCGTCGACGACCAGTCGGTCGAATGGTCGGCCACGGCCGGCACCATCCAGTCGAACGGCAACTTCACGGCGCCGAACCGCTACGGTGCGGTCGAGGTCCGTGCGACGAGCCGCAACAATCCACTGCTCTACGGCACCGCGACCGTGCTCGTCACGCCGCCGGGAGCGATGCAGTTCACATACGATGCGAACGGCAACCTCATCGACGACGGCATCCGCCAATACTTCTGGGACGGCGAGAACCGGCTCGCACGCGTCGAGCAGCGGCCGCCTGCCGGCGAGGGTGAGGAGGAAGGACGCGGCGTCCGCATCTACACCTTCACCTACGACGCCTTCGGCCGCCTGCGCCGCCTGCGCGAAACGGTCGACGGCGCCGTCGAAGGCAACCAGACGTTCCTGTGGGTGAATACCAGCCTGGCCGAGGAGCGCAATTCGACCGGTGCAGGCGTGGTGCGCAGGTTCTTCGCAGAAGGGATGCAGGAAGGAGGCATCAACTACTACTACTTCAAGGACCACCTCGGGAACGTCCGCGACGTCACCGACGCCGCAGGGAACGTCCGCGCGCGCTACGACTACGACGCCTGGGGCCGCAGGACCGTGATCCCTGGCAGCGCCGAGCCGGGTGGCGGCGGCGGCCGCGACGGCGAGGAGCCGCCGGTCGCACGCGACAAGCCTTCACCGCTCGGCTACAACGGCTTCTATCAGCACGGCTTCCTCGGCCTCGACCTGGCGCTCTTCCGCGGTTACTCGCCGGACCTCGGACGCTGGATCAGCGCCGATCCCTCCGGCCTGCGCGGCGGGATGAACGTCTACTCGTTCGCGGCGAACGACCCGATCAACCAGGTCGACCGCCTCGGCCTGGCGGCCTGCCCTCCCGGCTTCCGCAAGAAGCCTCCCAAGAAGGAGGATCCACCCGAGTGCAAGAGCATCATGTGCCTGCCGAAACCCGACCCGGAGGAGACGGATGACACGCCGGAGATCCCGCCGATCGATCCGGACGATCCCCGCCTGCCGAAGCCGTGGGAGCCGATCCCGCCCGACCTGACCCCCGATCCCTGCTCCACGAAGCCGGGCTGCTGGCGCGGCCCGCTCACGCCGGCGGAGGAGTACTTCCGCGACCAGCGGCAAAAGCAGGCGGAGAAGTTCATCCAATGGCTCGGCGACCCGTCGCTGGTCGAGCTGTGGAACGACATCTTCGGCAACTACGACAAGGGCGACCCCGGCATCGGCGGCCGCCCCCCCGTACTGCCACCACCCCCGGTGCGGCGCACGCCGCGACGATGACCCGATCGAGCGGCGGCCCTGCAAGGGCCGCCGCACACGGGATCGGTCGTGCAGAATCGGCGAGCTGAGAAGCACCACTTTGAGAAGGTCGTGATGAACAACCTACCGGCGTAGGTTCGCAACCTAGCCGCGTTAGGTTCGCAACCTGGCCGCGCTAGGTTCACAACCTGGCCGCGCTAGGTTCATAACCTGGCCGCGCTGGGTTCACAACCTGGCCGCGCCAGGTTCACAACCTAACCGCGTGTAGTGCACAGCCCGTCCGCCTTGGTGATGGACCCAGCTACGTGGGATTGCGTGCGCGGGGCTCCGAGAGTCGGGGCCACAGCTTCGATCTTCCTCCAGGCGTGCGGGAGAGCAGAACAAAGCTGTGACCGCGCCTCTCCACGCGACTCTGAGACCGCGACGCCCCGACTCTGAGACGCGACGCCTCGGCTCTGGAGTCGCGCCGCGCGGCTCCCGAGCATCACCGCGATTCATGCCTGTCATCCTGAGGCGCCGGAGCCGCGTCTTTTGCGGCGTAGGACGACGAAGGACCCCCTGCGGTACACGAGAAGCGCGCTGTCGGAAGGGCCCTTCCACCGTCCTCCCCCGCCACGGTGCACGCGGAGTCCGCAGTCCGCTGGACCCGGCATGATGAATATCCCCTGCCGACCCACGCACGATCCGCCGCGATACACTGCAATCACACCATCGAGGCACTGTCGATACACATCTTGGGCGGACAACGATGACATGCGAATGTGCCAGGTATCCTGACCTGCCCTTGTTGCGCGACGCCATCAAGCGGCGGATTCGCGAGACAAAACGCCTCCTCGCCCGACTCAGTTTGCTCGAGACGAACGCCCAGCTTCAGCTGCGGCTCTACATCTGTGCAGTTTGTGGGCAATACTGGCAAACAGGGCACGAATGGAACTTCGGTGACCGTGAGTACATCTTTCGAGTGCCAGCGATCGAATCGTCAGAGTGGCTTCGCGAGCCGTATTGTCAGCCGGCAGCCATGCTCATCTACTCCGCCGCGATGGAGAACTTCTTCGCGCGGAACAGTTTTGAAGACGGCGATGCTCCTTGCCGTGAAGAAGCTTGCGCGAACCGCTCGATGAAGCAAGGTTTCTTCTGCCTCGATCACCATCTGGAGCAACTGCGTGCAGTAAGAATTCTCCCTCCGACTCCGCCCGGGCGCATCTTCGCGCCGTACTCCTACTCACCGGGCGCCTGACTCTGCACTGGGCCGGAGAGTCGGGGCCACAGCTTCGATCTTCCTCCAGGCGTGCGGGAGCGCCGAACAAAAGCTCTGACCCCGCCTCGCCACGCCGAACTGGTCGAGCCACTCCTTGCGTCTGGCCGCGCTGTATACGGATCGGCCCGGCGTACGGATTGCGCGTGTACGTGTCTGCGTCGCTGCCAATCTCGTGTAGTCGGAAGCCGCGTCGTGCGGCCAGATCTGCGGGGGTAGGGAAAACCCCGTCTAGCGACAACGATCGCTGACGCAGGTGATTTGGCGACGGTTACGGCAGCAATCGTAACCTCGATAACCTTATTCAGCATTCTTGGGCAACTGCGACAACAGGCCGATCTCGCACGTGCCGCTAACTCTCAATCTTTTGTAAATATTTCATCAGAATTTCTGCTGCATCTGGCTAACGATCCGGTGCTTGCCGAGCTGTGGCAGAAAGGTGCAGAATACGAACAATCGAGTGTTGCACAAAAAGCTCAATATCGAGCACTAGTGCAATGGTGGCTTAATTTTTTCGAAAACTTGCTGTATTAGCGTCAGCGTGGCCTTATTGACGATGACGTTTACGACGCTTGGTGCAAAGACGAACGGAACTTTGTGAGTCGGCGCCATGTCGAAAAGGTGTGGCCAGAAGTTCAGAATAACTACAGTGACGGATTTTTTGGTCATTTCAACGCATTGGTTGCAGATAGACTCTGCGCGTTGGCGACGGAAGCCGTCGCCTCCGGCAAAGCGCCGCCGTGTGGGTAAGTAGAACCGAAGCGATTCGACCCTAACGGCTAACTAACCCGGATCATTCATGAACGGGGCTCCGAGAGTCGGGGCCACAGCTTCGATCTTCCTCCAGGCGTGCGGGAGAGCAGAACAAAGCTGTGACCCCGCCTCTCCACGCCTTAGGCGGATGAATCACAGTTCACGTGGTGGCACAATTTCCATGAAGCTCCGCGTACTCGTCGTTCGTAGCAAGCGAGCCACGGATTGGTGATGCCAAGCCGCCTTCACTCGTCAACGGTAGGCGGATGAAAGCACGTCTCATCGAGGGTAGGGAATTTGTTCTTCGGCGTCCCTCTATGTATCGGCGTTCGTTCAAGAGAGGAGCCCACGATGCGTTTCGCCTATGCGCTTGGCTTCCTGATAATCGTATCCATGAATGCTTGGTCGCAGGACGTAGTGCTCGAGCCACGAAACGAGAAAGAGGACGCAGCACGTGCGAAGACCTGTGGCGCCCTTCCGGAACGTGCGTGCGCACATCTGCTTTTGGCCATCGGCGCATGGAATGACAGGTTCGGTGATGTCGCGATCGCCGAAGGCTTTGAGTACCGCGGTGATCCGACCACGCAGGCGGAAAAACTGCTTGAGCAGATAACTTCGCCCGACGCGGTGCTGCCGGTAGTCGCGGAGGAGCGGCCGGTTGGCATCGCTCCGCGGCGCAATGCGGAGATTGCAAGTGCTGACCTTACGCGATGGCGCTCGCAAATCGAATCGATTCTCAGAAACACGAAACATGCCGTTCAGATTAACTGGAAGCTGAAAGACGGCAAGTTCGTGACTACATCTCTTCTCAGCGATTCAATCTTGGTATACGACAATATTCTGACCAACGTACGGGAGCGTCGATCGAGCAATAGCTGTGTGCACGAGCAGATTCTGTGGATTTGGGGCGGTGTTAGCGGTGAGATCAAGATAGACCTCGTCCCAATCTACGAAGAAGGACGAATCGTCGCATGCGCCGGTAGTAACCGTGACTACCTGATGCTCGGCACAAGCGAATCGCGTATCAGTCCGAGCAAAGTTCGCCACGGCCGTTGTTTCGCGAGATACGCCTGGGCATGGGCCACGCCAGTCGCGACGATAAGTTTCAATGCTTCGAAGTTCAAGTTTGAAATCCGCGGACTTGGGAGCAGAGGATCGGGATCCGGCGAATGTTGGTCACCGCGCCCTTGAACACCGCCAAACTTTGGTGTGAAGCTGGACGGCCCGGCTTCGGCCCATACGCACTAACTTTAGCGCCATTGCACCGTAAGGTGCTGACATATAGCGCTTTAGCCGAGGCGCCGCACGTCTGGAACCACGATCCTTATGGTTTCCGCCAGAATCTACTGGAAACCGCACGGAGGATCACCGCCGCAAGGACCGTACACATCGAGGTTGGGCGACGACGCCATGCATCGCGAGCGATGCGCAACTTGTGTCCCTTCTCACAAACCCAGTCACTTTCCGTAGACCGCCATCGAAGCCGAGCCAGGCAACCCCGGCTGTGCCAGACCAGCCAAGGGTAGAATGGGCGGGCCGACCGAGGTGTATGCGTGAATACTCGCTCCGATACCAGACTCGAAAGTGCTCGCGAGGCCTCGCTCAAGGTATACGAGCAGATCTGCCAAAATATCCGGGTTACGGACGAAATCAGTTTCAAGCTTCTGGGGCTAGTACCGCTCATATCCAGTTCGGGTGCAGCGATTCTCTCCGTCGCCCAGAAGCGCGACTTCATCGGCGACATCGCCGTCGCTTCGGTTTCCATAGCCGCGGCTGTCATCACGTTCGGTCTGTTCAAGTGGGAACTCAGGAACATACAGAAATGTAATTGGCTTATCGTCAAGGCTGCAGAACTAGAAGAGACATGGTTTTGTGGCGCGATGGTCGACGACGCAGTTCATTCGTCGCGCCACGTCAACGCCGCGCATGGACATATTCACCAATTTAATGGTTGGTTGGTTCAGCAAGCGCCGCCACTTTTTGGCCGGTCGCGACGCGGCTTGCCAGAACTCACCCGGTGGTGGGCGCAACGAGTAGGCAAGGAGAAAGCTGAAAGGATGATCTATTGGTCCTGTATTGCGGCGTGGTCGGTCCCTATAATCGTCGTGACTGCCGAGAATGTCGATCTTCGTCGTCTCGGTTACGCGATAGACTGGCTCGTGTCACGAATCGGCGCCTAACGAATCGGCACCTAACTTCGGCACGCGGACCTTGGCCGCGCAGCTGAGTGACAGATCCGTTAGCCGCACGCAGATTCCGCCGCGGGTGCACCGGCGTAGGACGGGCCGGATCTACGTCACGATAGATCGCGCCACGAAATAGTGTGGACCTGGCCGTTTTTCACGTCCGGCAATATCCTCAACAGCGTAGGTACAAGCTCACGAAGGTGCCTCAGACGTGCGGACCGTGCTCTCAAAACGACAACTCCGATCTTGAAGCGCACGACGTTCTGCTGGAAGGAGAGGTTCTTATCCGTCGTCACGAGAACATCGAAGGTCTGCTCGGCCTGCCTGAGTAAGGCGCCGTTAACGGTTTCGTCCCATCCCATCTGGCGGACAGTCTTCACATCGTGGCTCGGTAAGTCTCGAAGAAGGCGCCAGTCGACACACTCGTCAATCAGTATCCTCATCAGGGTTCTGCCAAAACGCGCGCTTTGGTTTCTTCGAGGAACGTGATCACCTGCTCGCGGCTTACCGAAGGAAACCCTTCGAGAAAGTCCTCGATCGATTCGCCGCCTTCGAGATAATCAAGAAGGTTCTCGATCGGGACGCGCGTTCCGGCGAATACAGGAGTGCCGCCCATCACGTCGGGCGACGACGTCACGACGGTGCTCTTCATCATCACGCCAAGTATCGCCAATTTCGTGACTGATGCCAAGAACTGTGTAGGTGTCGACGCGTTCTCCGTTCCTTACTCTGAGTCTCGCGTACAACCCGCATGTCAGACCTTCGGTCGCCCTCACTGACGCACGTAGCGCAAGTGTGTGGCGGCTGGACCATCAAGAGCTCTGTCAATGCGAAACTGCTGCGCGGGCTCGCGCAGGTTCTCGAAGAGACGCCGTCCGCCGCCGAACAATACGGGTGCCAGGGCGATCTCCAGCTCGTCGATGACACCCAGGTTCAGGTACTGCTGGATCACATCGGCCCCACCCGCGATACGGATATCGCGGCTGCCTGCGGATTCCCGAGCCAGCTCGAGGGCACGTTCCGGGCCGTCATTGATGAAGTGGAAGGTCGTCCCGCCGGGGCGCGCCCACGGTTCGCGTTTCTCATGGGTGAGCACGTATACCGGTGTGTGAAACGGAGCCTCCTCCGGCCAGGCGCGCTCGCCCTGGTCGAACATTCGCTTGCCCATGATGTTGGCGCCGATGCGCTCCGTGGTGCTGCGAAGGAGGTCATTGACGGGGCCGGTCTCTCCCCCTGGGCCGAGCTCGAGGTTCTCGCGGAAGTACTGTTGATTGAGGATCCAGGCCATCAACGCACCCCATTTGGCGCCCCAGTTCTTGTACTCGGGCGTGTCCCAATTCTCCATGGTCATTCCTTCCGGGGCCATGTAGCCATCGAGGCTGAGTCCGATGTTGACGAATACTTTGCTCATGATCTTCCTCTCGCACTCATTCGCCGGCGCCGAGGGCGGACGTGATGAGCTCTGTATCGAGGTATTCGGTGACTTCGCGGATCGAGCCTCCTTCGAATCTGTAGATGAAACAGTATTCGTTGTTGTATGGCATGCCCGCCTTGGTGGTGGCGTTTCCCGTGGCCTGTACGACGACGTACTCGCCTTCGGCGATGATGCGGTCAGCGGTGGCTTTGTGGCGACCGGATAAGCGGGCGCCGAGCTGTCGCAGCAGGTCGTTCAGCACGCTCTCTTTTCCGCGATACGTCCGCGACCAGGGCGTTCGACCCATCACCTTCCACGTGACGTCGTCCGTCAGCAGGTCGAGCAGCGGGCGCGAGTCGCCGGCGGCCAGGGCTTCGAAGGTGCGTTGGATGACCTCCCGGTGGCTCGTGCCCTCGGGCAAGACCGATTCCTCTCGTTTCGTCATGGCGAGCGCAGCCTATGCCATTTCACCTGCCGCGAGGTTGTGACTTCGGATGCAACACCTTCCCTCGCTGCGCGTAGTAATGGTGGATGACGTTGCCGCTGCTGGCGTTGGGGGTCGCGGGTCTGGCGGCCGTGGCCTGGGCTCTGGAGTTCCGGCATCGGGAGGAATCGCTTCCGGCGCTCGGGAACCGGCGGCACATCGCGCCGTTCGTGTTCATTCTCCTGGCGACGCTGTTCGCGGTGCCGGTGGTGCTGGGGCCGCTGGTGTCGGTGGCGGAGTGGCCGCGGTCGACGCAGGTGGCGTGGACGGCGGTCGAGGCGCTCGACCGGACGACGGGAGGGATCACCGTCGGCGGGCCGGAGCATGCAGCGGCGATTGGGTGGCCGAACGGGGCGTTCTGGCCGGAGGTGCGGGTCGAGCCGGACGGCGAGGGGCTGCGGCTGCGTACCCGCGGGGGGAACGCGCTGGTGCGGGTCGATGGCGCGTATGTGAACGGCGACAGCGTCACGCTCGGCGGCGGGGGGAAGCAGCTCGGCAAGTTCTCGATCGAGCTGGCGCGGCGCGGGTGGCTGCGGCGGCGGAAGCTGCTGGTCGGCCGGACGCCGATGGCCGAGCCGTTGATCGTGCTCAATCCGCCGCCGGTGCATGCGACGCGGGCCCGCTCGCTGGACTCGCTCATGGTCTCGCGGTTGAACGACTTGCGGCGCTCCGGGACGAGCGACCTCGCCACCATTCACGCCCTCGAACAGTGGGCGAGCTCGCTGCGCGTGCTGATGCCGGACGAGGACGAGCTGCGGCTGATCGGGGATCGCGAGCCGGCGCGCGAGCTCAGCGTTGCGAAGCCGGCGTCCGAGGTCGAGATCCTCTGGCCGCGGCGCCGGCTGGTCATGCGCCTCATGAACGAGGGGGGTGCGGCGCGGCTGACGTTCGAGCCGCCGTGGACGCGCACCACCTCGCTCCCGCCGTTCGAAGAAGGCAGAAGCACGCTCACATTCGCGCGCGAGCCCTCGGCCGGTGCGAACACCTTCCTCCTGCCGCTCGGACACGGCGCGGCGGACTTCCGGCACAACGTGGCCATGGAGCTCTCGCCGGACGGCCTGGCGCGCTTCCGCGACGGGGCGGACCTCGGCGCGCAGCCGTCGCGCAACGGGCCGCGGTGGATGCGGCAGCCGAAAAAGTCCGCGCTCGGCCGCGCCTTCGAGCCGAACCGGTCGCTGTCCAGCGTGCGCGTGCCGCTGAATCCCGGTGCCGCGCGCGGACTGCTCCTCACCATTACTACGGTGCGCGATTTGCCGACGCCGCGCGCGCTGCTGATCGCGCTGATCTGCGCGTGGGTGGCGCTGGCGGTGTTTGTCGGGTCGATTGCGTTCGGGCGCGGGCAGCGGCTCCGGCTGCGTGACCTCTGGTGCATCGGCGGGATCCTCGTCGCGGTCTGGTCGCTCCTGCTGGTGCGCGTGCTGCTCGCGGTGCGCTACCTGCTCACGCCCACGGCGGTCGACGAAGTGACGGCCAAGGGGCTGGCCGGCTCGCTCGCGGCGCTGGTGATCGTCCCCGGCTTCATCGCCCTGGCGGCGCGGCTCTGGCTGCACCACAGGCCGGGCATCGCCCGCGACCGGGGCAGCAGCGGCGCCACGATCTTCGTCGCGGTCACGCTGGTCATCGGCGCGATCGTCGAGTTCGTGGTCATGCCGCGGCAGGTCCTGCCGAACCTCAGCGAGCTGTTTCTCCCTTCCGCGTTCGACCGGCTCCTGCTCGTGGTCTACGGCGTGGCGGCGCTCGCGATTCTGGACGCGCTCGGCAAGTCGTTTGCCGCGGTCTGGCAGTGGCCGTATCGCGCCACGTTCGAAGCGGGACGCACGTTCTGGCAGGCGCTCAATGCCGCCGAGCAGCAGCCGCCCGATCCGAATCTGTTCAAGCGCTACGCGGTCGATCCGGGCCGGCGCGTCTTCGCCGCGCTGCTCTCGCCGGCGCTCAAGCCGCTCTTCCTCGGCTGGTGCGCGGCGGCCGTGGCCATCCTCCTGCTGTCGCGCGTGGCGCCGGAGTACGTCCGCCAGATCGTGGCCCCGTTCTGGATGGTGGGCATCCCGGCGCTGCTGCTCCTCGCGCGTCCGGTGGCCAACGCCCAGAACGCGCTGAGTGTCCTGGACGTCAAAGACGCGACGCAGGACATCCCGGCCATCGAGCCGACGCTCGCCGACACCATCGCCACGGTGGTGGTGCTGCTGTTCGCGCCGGTGGCGATCATGCTCGGAGTCCTCGGCGATTTCGGCGCGATCTACAGCGTGCTGGCGTTCTGGTTCCCGCTCGCACTGCTGTTGCTGCTCACCTCGTCCGTGCGCCTCGCGGCCACGCTGCTGGTCGTGCTGGCCACCGGCGTGACCGTCGCGTACTGGGCGCTGCTCGGGTCATACGCAATTGCCCCCGGCATGACGGAGCACATCCTCAGCCGCGTCGAAGTCATGAAGCACGGCTCGTCGGCGCAGGAGTGGCTGCTCGACCTCGAAGCGCCGTCCGCCGGCGACGCGCGTTCTGTCACGGCCGTGAACGTGCGCAATGCGCTGGTCCACGAGTGGGAGCACATGGCCATGGTGCGCAAGGGGGGCTGGATCGGCCTCGGCTTCAACCACGCGCCGGCGTCGCAGTCGTTCATCCGCCAGGACACGATCCAGTACGACAGCGTCTACAGCTTCTTCATCGCCGGCGAGCACGGCCTCCTCGGCGGCCTGTTCCTGCTGGCGATGTTCGCCGCGCCGGTCGCGCTGCTGCTGATGCGCCGCACGCGCCTCCGCGTGGGCGACCTGCTGGCCATCGCCATCGCGGCGTCGTTCCTCGGCGAGGCGGTGGCGCACGCGGCGATGAACGTGTCGCAGCTCTGGTTCAGCGGGCGCAACCTGCCGCTGCTGGCGACGGCGTCGAACTCCGATGTGCTGCGCTGGGCGCTGCTCCTCGGCGTGATGTGCCAGGCGCTGCTCTGGTCATCCGGCCTGCGCGCCGACGCATTCGACACGATCCCCGAGACCGCAGTCACGCGCACGAGCGTCTTCGATCCCGAGTTCGGCCAGCGCCGCCGCCGCTTCTTCAATCGCGCGGTGATGGCCGCGGTGGTGCTCCTCGGACTGGTCGTGGCAATGGCCACGCGCGACTTCGCATGGTTCGCGTTCGCGCTGACGGTTCCGCTGGCGATGCTGCTGCGCACGCGCGAGTACGCGGCGCTGGCGCTGCTCCCTGCACTGGTGGTGGGCGTGCTGGTGGTGCGCGGCTCACTGCGCGCGCTCGGCTCCAGCGAGTTCGACGTCCTGACCTGGTCGCGGCTGCTGAAGCGCGTCGACGAGTTGCACGCCGCCGGCATGCTGCGTTTCGATCCGCAGAAGAAGCTGATCCTCTTCCGCGACGGCGAGGGTCAGTTCACCAGCCGCCCGACCGGCTCGACGCTGCTCGAGGCGGAGGTGCTGCGCTTCAACTCCCTGCCGGCGAACCTCCGCATCGACGGTGGCCGGGCAGCGCTGCCGGCTTCGTTCTTCAACGGTGTCACAGATCCCGGCACGTACTACACGCGCATGTTCGAGCTGTGGCAGCGGGAGACGGAGCTCGCCGCGCGCACGCGTCCGAGCGTTTTCGCGATCCGCCGCGTGGAGAACGATGCGGAAGGTGTGGCGGAGACGACATTCGAGGTCACGGGGAACCCGGACTACAACATCGTGCATTCGTTTGACGACGCGCGCGCGGAGAACGAGGTCCAGCCGGTCTCGATCCGCGGCCGTCGCGGTGAGGTGCCGCTTCTGGGGCGTGCCTGGGCCATGGGGCACTGGCTCTACGCGCCGACGCAGGAGTCCCGCCGTCTCGGCCTCGGCTGGATGACGCAGTACGGCGACGCGCTGCTGCGCGTCCGTCCCGAGCATCGCGAGCGCCTCGGCAAGCTCACGCTCGACGCCGACCTGCAGCGCCTCACGCAGGCTACCGTCGACGCGGCCGGACGCGAGATCCACAGCGCGCTGATCACCAGCGGAGCGCCGGTGCCGCTGCCGCCGCGCGTGGCCTTCACGATCATGCGCGGCACGACCGGCGAGGTGCTGGCCATGAGCTCCTGGCCGCGCGCCGCGGCCTCCGACAACTGGAGCTCGCGGACCGTGACGCAGAACGGCCAGTCGTGGGTGGAGCGCGAGCCGCCGTACTCGTGGCTCAGCTCCACCGCGCCACGCTCGCTCGCCTCGCGGCAGGCGGTCGATCACAACTTCGCCGCGATCGAGATGGGCTCGGCCGCGAAGCCGTTCTGGGCCACGGCCGCGCTGACGGTGCATCCGGCGCTCGAGCGCCTGCTGTGGGTCCGCAACGGCGACTGCGACCGCATGGCCGGCGAGCGCTGTTACGAGCGCGAAATGTTCGGTGTGGAAATGGGCAAGGGGTGGCAGGTCTCGCGAGTCGCGCGGTGGGTCGACTTCACGACTTATCTCGCGGCCTCGGATAACCGCTATCACACGCGCCTGGGGATGCTCGCGCTCGCACGCGCCGAAGGCGACGGCATCGCGGATGACGGACGGGGACGCTCGCCCAGCGGACGCGAATCGCTCACCGGACGGCCGGTGGCGTGGGATCGCTATCCCGCGCTCTCCGACGCCACCGGGCACACGCGCGACAAGCCGCGGTCGCTCGCGAACCTGCACGAGCAGCAGCTCGCGGTGAAGATGCGCGACCTCTTCGGCATCCGCACCGGGGCTCCCTCCGCGGAAGGGGAGCTGCGCCGCTACCACGTGTCGTTCTGGTCGGGCGACGAGTCGGACGACCTGCGCACGCGCGAGGCGCTCGAGCCGCTGGCGATCGTGAGCCCCGAGGCCGTAGACCTGGGGCTGAACCGCATCACCGGGACGCGCGACTTCATCGCCGTGCTCCTCGGCGGAGGAAGCAGCCGGTGGTCGAACATCGACGCGGCGGCGGCCTTCTCGTCGTGGGCGATGCGACGTCCCGTGGTCGCGCACATCGTCGACGGCGTCGAAACGCCGGCGCCGCTCGCGTCGCGCAAGGCGGCCTTCGACAAGGATGCCGTGGCGGCCGCGGAGCAGCTCGATGACGGGCTGCAGCGCGTGCTCACCGAGGGGACGGCGCTGCACATCCGGCCGCAACTGCGCGGGCTGCGGGAGCGATATGACGTCTATGCGAAAACTGGTACGCTCGCGACGGTCGATCCGGCGCGGCCTACCTCGCGAATCCTGCTGATCATCGTCGCGCGCGACGATGACGGACGGCCGAGGAATGCCGTGACGCTGTCGTTCGTCGCGGAGCGGACCTCGCCCGGATTCGCGACCGCGCAGCTCGGGCGGTTCATCAACAACCATGAAGCAGAGCTGGTGCGGCTGCTCGAGATGCGGTAAGCAGGGCGAAGCGAATGGGCCTGTTCAGCAAAGCAGTCGACAAGCGCTGCCCGATCTGCGGCGGAAAGCAGTTCTACTCCGTGCCGGTCGGCCGCGCCGACGTGTGGCATCAGCAGGTCGAACAGATCCCGCACTGGAAGCAGGCCCGCGGCCTCCCTGCGGGTGCCGGGGTGGCGTTTTCCGAGCCGCGCCTGGAGTGGGACCAGCCGACGTTCGAGCGCGCCACGACTCCGAGCCCGCACGTGCGCTGCCTGAAGTGCGCGTCGCTAGTCCCGCCGCAGTTCCTGAGCGAGCTGAAGTCGCGCGTGCTGCTCATCACCACCGGCATGCCGGCCGCGGGGAAGACCACCTGGCTGAAGTGCCTGTTCAATCCGTCGTCGAAGAAGCACCTCATCGCCGAGCCGACCAACCTGATCAGCCGCGAGCCGTACGACTTCGTCGAGCCGTACACGATCGCCAACCCCGACCCCCGCACCGCGGTCCCGATCCTGCTGCACGGGATGAGGCTCACGTTCCAGCGCAAGAAGGTCGACGTGGCAGGCATCGACGTGAAAGGGGAGGTCTTTCACCAGCGGACCACCACGCCCGACAAGTACATGCGCGTGCTCGACATCATCCGCAACCTGCGCACGATGTCGTTCTCCGACCTCTTGACGATGTTCGTGGTGCCGTTCGATCCGACGCTGATGCGGCAGAACATCGGGCAGCTCACGGCCCACCTCACCAACCACCCCGGCTCGCGCGGCACGTGGCAGGGGGTGATCTGGACGCACCTCGACCGCGCGCAACTGCGCGACGCCGAGGCGCTGTTCGCGTTCCTGCAAGGCAGCGAGGATGCGCTCCCCCTGGCGCGCCGGGTGGTGGATGGGAACGACGAGGTCTTCGACAGCAAGTTCGTGGCAGCGGCTACGGACATCGAGCGCCTCGTGCAGAACACGCGCACCTGGAGCGGAAAGCTCGAACTGCTGGAGAGCCTGACCTGGCTCCTGTACCGGATCATGCTCGCCTACACCCTGCTGCCGTCGCGGTTCGGCGTCGGCAAGGTCGAGTTCTACTACTCCTTCAACGGCGGCCTCGGCGAGACGCTGGTGCGGCAGTCGATGCGCCTGGCGGCGGTGCTGTTCGCCGCGTGGGACGGCGCAGGCCGCGGCGACTTTGCGGGGATGATCCGCGAGGCGATGCGCCCCGGCGCGGAGCCGCAGTTCCCGGTGCTGCCGTGCGGGATCGAGTTCCTGCCGGGGCCCGAAGGACAGGCGAACGATGGGGATGACGGCCTGCCGGTCTGGGGCGACCTGCTGCTGCTGGAGTTGTTGAGGCGCCATGGCTGAAGCGTTCTTCCGCGAGTTGCGCGGCGACTACGTCGAGAACGCGGGGCAGGTGGTCACGCCGCGCGAGTACCTCGACTACCTCGAGCCGCTCGGCAGCGCGCTGTCGCGAAGGCCGGACGGCGCGGGAGGCCCGTTCGTCTTCCAGTTCCGCGGCAGCGGCGGGCGAGTGGTCGGTGCGATGGGGTGGGTGGTGAGCGCGGCCTCGAAACGCTACGGCGGCTGGAACCTCTGGGGCGTCTGGACCGACGGCGCGATCCCGGCGCTCGCGTTGCCGCTCTGCTGGCCCGACCTGCCGGACGCACAGAAGCTGCCCGCGCTGGTGCGCCGCGCCAATGACGACGCCGAGTCGCTGCAGCGGCGGGATGCGTGGCCGGAGCTGCTCGACCGCATGACCGCGATGCGCCTGCACGAGGACGAGTTCCGCGCCGCGCTGAAAGCCGAGCTGGCGCGCCTCTACCGCTCCCCCTATCCCGACGTGCGCCCGATCGAGATCGAGCTCGAGCCGGCCATGCTCGATCTTCTCCCCTGGCTCTACCTCCTCGGGCCGGTCGAGCCGGGAACCGCGCAATTGCTGCCGAGCCGCTTCAACGGCGCCGGCTACCAGTACATCTTCACCGACGCCGTCCCCGCGGACATCGACGTTCCCGGCGAGATCGACAACATGGTCGACACGACCGTGAACGACGTGCTGCAGGGCTTCCGCATGGCCGCCGCCTTGCGCGAGCGCCGCGCCCGTCCGCGCGTCTCCAAAACGAAGCCGCGTTCCCCGGAGAGCATTGAAATGCGAAACACCACCAGTCCCCTGCGCCGCCCGAAACCTCCGGCCGCATCCGCGCTTCCGGACGACCTGATCCCCACGGTGCTGCGCGCTGTGCGCGACGTGATCATCATCGCGCTGCTTTCGTGGATCGGGTTCAACGTGCACCAGCTGCGGAAGAGCATGACCGCCGCCTCCGTGCCCGCGACGGTCGCCACCGTCACGTCCGAACCGGAGCCTGTCGTTCCGGCTCCGACGCGCGAGGAACGGATCGCGTCAGCGCTCGTGGCGCAACCGCCCCAGGGCATCCGGATCGAGGCATCAGCCACCCGCGACCTCCCCCGCGCCGCCGTGGAGATTTTCCTCCGCCGCAACAACTGCTTCGCCCGCACCGAACCGGTCGACGGCCGCTTCTCCACCGCCGAACAACGAGCCATCCGCAACTGCAGCGCGCTCACCACCCAGCGCCTCATGCGCAATACCACCGATCCGCATCCGGAGAGGACGCTGGATTGGCTGGAGCGGACGTTGGGGGTCACGCGCTGACAGCGTATGGAGTGCGGTGACCGCAGTCACCGCTTTGACTCCGTGCGTCCGCGACACGCGTACCGCTTCGAGGCCCGTAGTGAAAGCGGTGACTGCGGTCACCGCACTCCAAACTTCCCCCGCACCCGCTTCACCAGCTTCGCATCCCCGATCATCTCTGCCATCTTCTCGAACTCCGCCAACGGCCCTTTCCAGCGCAATGACTCCACGTCGTCGAACAGCGGCACGTCCGCGCGCAAAGTTGCGAGATCCTTGAAGAGCAGCGCGTGCTCGAGGTGTTCGCCGAGGACGGTGGGGGGGAACTGTTCGATCGGGCCGTGGCGGGCGATGAGGTTGGCGGCGGTCTTTTTGCCGATGCGGGGGATGCCGGGGTAGCCGTCGGCGGCGTCGCCGACCAGGGCCAGAAAGTCGGGGATGTGGATGGGGAGGACGCCGAACTTGGTGCGCACGCCTTCTTCGTCGCGGATCTGGCCGCTCTTGCGGTCGACCTGGACCACTCGGTCGGCGATGACGCACTGGGCGAGGTCCTTGTCGGGCGTCCAGATGCAGACCTTCTGCACCGCGGGATCGTTGGCGGCGAGCTGGGCTGCGGAGGCGAGGGCGTCGTCCGCTTCCACCTCGACCATCGGCCAGGTGACGACTCCCATCGCCATCAGCGCGGTTTCGAGCGGATGGAACTGCGCCCAGAGCAGCGGGTCGATGCCCTGTCCGGTCTTGTAGCCGGGCCAGAGATCGTTGCGGAACGACTCGATGACGTGGTCGGTGGCGACGCCGATGTGGGTCGCTCCTTCTTCCAGCATCTGCAGCACCGTGTGGAGCACGCCGCTCACCGCGCTGAACGGGGGCGGAGTCTCGGTGAAGCGGCGGATGCCGTAAAAGTGGCGGAACAGCTCGTAGGTGCCGTCGATGAGGTGAACGATCACTGGGCAGTAACGATACAGCGATGGATTGGTTGGTGTCAGGTGTCAGGTGTCTGGGGGGCTGTGGCTGACGAGACCGTTGCCGCGGGCCGCTGCACCCCCAGACACCTGACACCCGACACCTGATACCAACGTTCCCTCCCCGCGTATACTCCGCCACCCAATGGCGCTCTTCTCGTCGGAATCGAAAGACACGCTGAAGCGGCTGGGGAACAAGGAGTTCTCGACGGCGGAGGAGCGCGACGCGTTGCTGGCGCGGCTCGAGACGCTCGAGGAGCTCCGTGCACGCGATGTGGCCTGGATGCTCTTCCGTCCCGATCGGGCCTATCGCGACGCCGCGGCGAAGCTGCTGCAGCGGATGCGCGATCCGGAAACGGTGATCGCCTTTGTGGCGGAGGCGAAGGGAAAGCCGGAGGCGGCGTTCCGCGCGGCCGCGCCGATCCTCTTCTCGCCGCCGCTGCCGGGGATCGACGCGGAACTGGTGCGGCTGCTCGCGCCGCCGGCGAAAGAGACGAAGGAGACGATCGAGACGCAGGAGGTCGTGCGGAAGCTGCTGCTGGAGGCGCCGCCGGCGCGGGCGCTGGAGCCGATCCTGTGGCAGCTCGCGATGACCGGACGCGACGAGGAGCGGGTCGCGTTTCTCACGAAGCTCGGGGCGCAGCAGCTGGACGAGAAGACCATTCCGCGGTGGCAGCGGCTCGTGCAGGACGCCGATCCGGCGGTGCGCGACAAGGCGCTGGAGGTGCTCGCGGCACGGGCGCCGATGTCGTCGATCCAGCTCTTCGTCCGCCACCTGCCGGATGCCAGCTACACGGTGCAGCAACTGCTCGCCAGTGCCCTCGGGCGCGCCGCGGCCGAACAGCCGGCGCAGATCCTGGAGATGCTGCTGCCGCTCGTCGCCTCGGGAGATGCGGCCACGCGCACGGCCGTGCTGAACGTCCTGCTGCAGATGAAGGACACGCACGAGGTGGTGATGCGGTACATCCGCTTCACCAAGACCCTGGCCGGCTTCGCGCGCGACCGTGCCATCGAGTCGCTGCGCGTCTTCGGACCGCAGATCATCGAGCCGGCCATCGAGCTGCTGAGCGATCCCGACGAAGAGCTCCGCGCCGCCGCGATCGCGGTGGTCTCGACCTTCGACGACCCGCGCCTCGTGCCCGCCACCATCACGCTGCTCAAGGATCCGGACTGGTGGATCCGCATCGCCGCGGCGGAGACGCTCGGGCGCGTTCGCGATCCGCGAGCAGTCGACGCGCTGATCGCGGCGCTCGCCGATCCCGACGTGAAGTGGGCGGCGGTCGAGGCCCTCGGCCACATCGCCGATCCGCGCTCGTTGCCTCCGCTGGGCCGCATGCTCGGCGATCCGCAGCCGAACGTGCGCATCGAGGTCATGCAGGCGCTGCAGCACTTCAACCATCCCCAGGTCGTCCAGGCATTGAAGCAGGTCGCGACGAACGACGCCGACCGTACGGTGCGCATGCGCGCGCTGGACATCCTCGACGAGATCGAGCGCCGCGATCACCGCGGCGAGGACGTGGCCGCGGTGCGCCACCAGGCGCTGGTGGTGCGGTCGGTCCAGGGGGAGCCGAAGCTGCATACGTACCTGATCTCGACGCGCAACAGCGGCGCGTCGGACTTTCACCTCTCCGTCGGGCAGCCGCCGATCATCCGCATGGCCGCCGACCTGCTACGGGCGCAGGGGGAAGCGTTCACGCCTCAACAGACCGAGGAGATGCTGCGAGAGATCCTGACCGAGCCGCAGTGGGCGGTGCTGGTACGGGATCAGCAGCTCGACTTCTGCTACTTCATCGCGCAGGCAGGGAGGTATCGCGGGAACATCTTCCTCGACCACCGCGGCTACAACGGCGTCTTCCGCGTGATCCCCGAGAAGCCGCCGACGATCGCCGACCTCGGACTGCCCGCGCATCTCGCGGAGATCGCGGACTATCACCAGGGACTCGTGTTGATCTGCGGCCCGTCCGGCTCCGGCAAGTCGACCACACTCGCGGCGTTCGTGAACCTCTTCAACGAGACGCGCCACGATCACGTGCTGACGATGGAAGACCCGGTCGAGTTCGTCCATCCCTTCAAGAACTGCCTGATCAACCAGCGCGAGGTGGGGACGCATACGCGCTCGTTCGCACGCGCGCTACGCGCCGCGCTGCGCGAAGATCCGGACGTGATCGTGATCGGCGAGATGCGCGACAACGAGAGCGTCGCGCTCGCGCTCACCGCCGCGGAGACGGGGCACATCGTGCTGGCCACGCTGAACTCCACGAGCGCGCCGAAGGCCATCGACCGGCTGATCTCGAGCTTCCCGGTCGACGAGCAGCCGCAGATCCGCGCGTCGTTATCCGAGTCTCTGAAGTACGTCATCGCGCAGCGGTTGCTGCCGGCGAAGGAGGGACGCAAGCAGGTGGCCTGCTTCGAGGTGCTGAAGGGGACGAGCAACGTCGCGAACATGATCCGCGACGAGAAGACGTTCCAGATCCACTCGGCGATGCAGATCGGACGCTCGCAGGGGATGCAGACCTTCGACGAAGCGCTGAAAGACCTGCTGCGGCGCAACCAGATCACGCCGGAGTCGGCGTACATGGCCGCGCAGAAGAAAGAAGACTTCGAGGCGTTCGTCCCGGCGGAGTTCCTCAAGACGACCTGACATGCAGAAAATCGATCGTTTTCTCCGTCTCATGCACGACCGCGGCGCGTCGGACTTTCACCTGACGGTCGGCCGCCCGCCGATGGTGCGCGCCTCCGGCTCGATCGAGACGATCCGCTACCGGATGATCAGCGAGCTCGATTTTGCCGAGCTGCTGGAGCCTGTCACGCCGTCCGCGCTCTGGAGCTCGTACGTCGAGGGCGGCGACGCCGACTTTTCGTACGAGATCCCGGGCGTGTCGCGCTACCGCGTGAACCTCTTTCGCCAGCAGCGCGGTGCGGGGGCGGTGTTCCGCGTCATCCCGACCAAGATCATGACCATCGAGCAGCTCGGCCTGCCCGATCAGGTGCGCCGCGTGGCGAACCTGCGCAGCGGCCTGGTGCTGGTGACCGGTCCGACCGGGTCGGGAAAATCGACCACGCTCGCCGCGATCATCGACCAGATCAACGAGTCGCGCAGCCTGCACATCATCACCATCGAGGACCCGATCGAGTTCGTCCACCCGAACAAGAAGTGCCTCATCCACCAGCGCGAGATCGGCACGCACGCGAAGTCGTTCGCCGAAGCGTTGAAAGCAGCAGGCCGCGAAGACCCCGACCTGATCCTGGTCGGCGAGATGCGCGACCTCGATACGATCTCCATGGCCCTGTCGGCCGCCGAGCGAGGCACGCTCGTCTTCGGCACGCTGCACACGAACAACGCCGCGAAGACGATGGACCGCATCATCAGCGTCTTCCCCGCCGCCGAGCAGGAAGGGATCCGCAACGTCCTCGGCGAAACGATCCGCGCCGTGGTCGCGCAGCAGCTCCTCCCGCAGATCGGCGGCGGCCGTGTGGCCGCGCTGGAGATCCTCTTCAGCTCCCCCGCCATCGGCAACATGATCCGCGAAGGCAAGACCTCGCAGATCACCTCCGCCATCCAGACCGGCATCCGCGAAGGGATGATGGACATGGACACCTCCATCCGCCGCCTCTACGAGGCGAAGAGGATCACCGCCCGTGCCGCGTTCGACAAGGCGATCGACAAGGAGCAGTTCAAGGATCTGGAGGCGTAGCGGTAAAATGAGGGCGTCATGACGGATGAGGAGCTGAAACGTCTGTTGGAGGCGAACGCGGCGGAGACGCGGCGTCACTTCGACGTTGCCACGGAGCGCATCGAGGGACGATTCGAAGCGCTAACCGAGACGGTCATGCACATCGACCAGAAGATCGACCGTACGGCGGACGAGATCCGCAACGAGATGCGCCGCGGCTTCGCCGATACGCAAGCCATGATCAAGTTCTCTCACGCCGAGCTCGATCAGCGGGTTCGGTCGCTCGAGACGAGTCATCGAGCCATCGAGGACAACCAGCGTTCGCTCGAAGAAACTGTGGCCGATCTGCAGGCCCGTCTCGAAAGGCTGGAATCGACGACGCACTGAGCGTCGGGCCGGCATGAGGATGGCTGCGGTCAGCGCGCGGTAGAATCCCTTCACCTCGTGCCACCTATTCTTCTCACCAGGATCGAGCGCAGTGTCCCCCCGAGCATTCGCGAACGTGGCGCTCAGTACGCGCGGAACGGAGCGGTCGTGGTGAGGCAGCGAAGCAAGCCGCTCGAGCCGGTGGGGGCGCTGGTGCGCGGCAGCGAGATGTACCAGGTCAAGGTGTATTACGAGGCCCACGACCTCTTCGCCGAGTGCACCTGCCGATACTTTGAGGACCGCTTCGACGTCTGCAAGCACATCTGGGCCACGATCGTCGTCTGCGCGCAGCAGAAGGTCGAGTTTCCCGGGTATGTCGACAGCCTGCTGCCGGGCGGTGGCTACGATGACGACGAGGACGAGGTGCCCCCGGTTCCGTCCTCGAACGTAGTGCCGCTGCGGCGCGCCTGGAACGAGCCGAGCCGGTGGCGCTCGCAGGTCCGGCCGATCGCGCAGCTCGGCGCGCTCATGGCCGACACGCCGCAGCCGGTGCCGGAGATCACCTGGGTGCTGGATCCCCGCACGAGCGGCACGGCGGTCGCGATCGAGATCACGACGCGTGCGGTGAAGAAGAACGGCGAGCTCGGAAAACCGAAGCCGCTCCGTGTTCCGCTTTCCTCGATCGCCGGCATCAAGGCGCCGCTGGACCGCGAGATCCTCTCGACGGTCACCTCGTCCCACTACGTGTACGGCTCGCTCGACTCCCGGGTGTCCCTCTACTGGCCGATGGCCGAGTACGTGGTGCCGAAGCTGGTCGCGACCGGCCGCCTGCTCATCCGGAAGGGAGATGAATACGAGCTCTGCACCGCGTTCGATGCAGGTGAGCCGTGGCGGCTGGCGATCCGCGCCGACGCCCAGGAAGGCAAGTACGTGCTCGCCGGGACGCTGCAACGCGGCGAGCAGCGCCTGCCTCTCGACGCCGCGCTGGCCATCACCCGCGGCGGCTTCGTCATCTTCCCCAATTCGATCGCAAGGTTTGCTGACGAAGGCATCAACCCGTGGGCCGAGCTGCTACGGCGCGAGCAGGTCGAGATCCCGGCCGCGGAGCTCGACGACTTTGTGACCTCGATCGCTACCTCCCGCTCCCCGGTTCCGATCGAGTGGCCGCCGGGCATCGGATGGGAGGAACGGCGCGTGCCGCCGCTCGCGATGCTCGAGCTGCACGAGGGCCGAGGATCGGCTTACGGCATGCCGCTGTTCGCGTACGACGGCGTCGCGGTCGCGGCGATGTCGGCCGGGCGCGCGGTGTACGACGAGCAGCAGCGGACGATCTTCCTCCGCGATGCCGCGGAGGAGGCGCGCAAGCTCGAGGTCCTGTGGGGAGCGGGCTTCACCCGCCACGAGGAGGAGGTCTCGATCCTGTCCGTACGCGCCATGGACGCCATCCCAAAGCTCATGGAAGCGGGATGGGAGGTTCGCATCCCGGACGGCATCTTCGCGGGAGCGGGCGAGCTCGCGCTGGAGATCAACAGCGGCATCGACTGGTTCGACGTGAACGGCAGCGTGACGTTCGGCGCCGAGAAGGTCCGCCTCCCGCGTCTGCTCAACGCGCTGCGCAAGGGTGAGTCGGTGGTCCGCCTCGAGGACGGTCGCCTCGGGCTGGTCCGTTCCGAATGGCGCGAGCAGCTCGAGCCGTTCCTCGCGGCCGCGTCCGATGAGCAGGAGAGCGGCCTCCGCTTCCGCCGGAACCAGGTGTTGCTGCTCGATGCTTTGCTGGCGACGCGAGCCGAGGTCTCGTTCGACGACGTGTTCGAGCAGGCCCGCCGCCGCATCCTGGACGTAAAGGTCGTGCCCGAGCAGCCGCCCGACTCGTTCCGCGGCGCGCTTCGTCCGTATCAGGCCGAGGGGCTGGGATGGTTCTCGTTCCTGCGCGAGCTCGGCTTCGGCGGCTGCCTCGCCGACGACATGGGTCTCGGCAAGACCGTGCAGGTGCTGGCGATGCTCGAGCAGCGCCGCCGTGCGGCCGGGAGCGACCGGCGCCCGTCGCTCGTGGTCGCGCCGCGCTCGGTGGTCTTCAACTGGAAAGCGGAGGCGGCGCGCTTCACGCCCGAGCTTCGCCTGCTCGACCACTCCACGCCCGACCGCATCCGCGCCGCCGACCACTTCGCGCAGTTCGACGTCGTGCTCACGACGTACGCGCTCCTGCGCCGCGAGGCCGAGTTCTTTGCGGACGTCGAGTTCGACTACGCGATCCTGGACGAGGCGCAGGCGATCAAGAACGCCGCCAGCCAGGCCGCGAAAGCGGCGATGCTGCTGCGCGCGCAACACCGCCTCGCCCTCAGCGGCACGCCGGTCGAGAACCACCTCGGCGAGCTGGGGAGCCTCTTCGAGTTCCTCAACCCCGGCATGCTCCGCGCGAAATCGACCGGCGTCACGAAGCTGCTGCGCCACGCCGGCAGCAAGGCCCCCGATGCCGCCGTGGCGCGGACGATGCTCGCGCGCGCAGTACGGCCGTTCATCCTCCGCAGGACGAAGACGCAGGTGGCGCCCGAGCTGCCGGACCGCGTCGAGCAGACCATCTGGTGCGAGCTCGAGCCGAAGCAGCGCAAGCTCTACGACGAGCTGCGCGACTTCTACCGCGCCTCACTCCTCGGACGCGTCGCGGAGAAGGGGATGAACAGCTCGAAGATCCACATCCTCGAGGCGCTGCTGCGCATGCGCCAGGCGGCCTGTCATCCCGGCCTGGTCGACAAGAAACGCGTCGGCGAGACGTCGGCGAAGCTCGAGGCGCTGTTCGAAGAGCTTCCGAACCTGATCGAGGGCGGCCACAAAGTCCTGGTCTTCTCGCAGTTCACCTCGCTGCTCGCAATCGTGCGGAGCGAGGTGCGCAAGCGCAACCTGCAGCACGCCTACATCGACGGTGCCACTCGCGACCGCGAAGCCGAGGTGCAGCGCTTCCAGAACGACCCGGCAGTCCCGCTCTTCCTGATCAGCCTCAAGGCCGGCGGCCTCGGGCTGAACCTGACTGCTGCCGAATACGTCTTCCTCCTCGATCCGTGGTGGAACCCGGCGGTGGAGGCGCAGGCCATCGACCGCGCCCACCGCATCGGCCAGTCCCGCAACGTCTTTGCCTACCGCCTCGTCGCCCGCGACACGATCGAGGAAAAGATCCTCCAACTGCAGCAGAACAAGCGCGCGCTCGCCGACGCGATCATCGGCGAGGAGAACAGCATCCTCCGGCAGCTCACGCCGGAGGATCTGGATCTGTTGTTGTCGTGAAGGCCCCTCTGTCATCCTGAGCGGAGGGTGGAGGGAAGGGTGGGAGCGAAGGACCCCCTTCCGACAGCGCGGGTCTCGTGCACCGCAGGGGGTCCTTCGCTTCCCCCCTCCCGTCCGCCCTCGCTCAGGATGACAGAGTTTCTAGCCCTCAAAATCTCCACGTCACTCCGAACGACGGGAGGATGCCGAGGACCGATTCCTCGCGCGGCAGCGCGCTCACGGCGCCGTCCTGGGCGATGGTGAAATCGAAGCCGTCGATGCGGGTGACGTTGGTGTGATCGAGCACGTTCAGCACTTCGAGGAAGAGGCTGAGCGGACCCGAGGAGCGGCTGACGCGGATGTCGACGCGGTGGTAGGCGGGAAGGCGCGCCGCGCCCCGCGGGCCGGGCTCGCTGACGACGCGGCCGTCGACGAGGTGGGCGGAGACCGGGGTGGTGGGCCAGCCGCTGTGATACGTCCCGGCCACGTTGACGTTCCACACCGTGCGGCGATGGTTGACGCTGAAGGTCATGGCATGGCGCTGGTCCCAAGAGCGCGGCACTTCGACGCCGTCGATGACATCGCTCGCATGCGCCAGCGTGCCGCTGATCCAGCCCGACCACCGGGCCGTGGGGTCGGTGCGGAGAAGCAGCTCCGCGCCCCGCGCTTTGCCGCGCTCGGGGGAGATGCGCATGCGGTCGGCGCGCAACTCGGGAAAGATCAGGAGGGTGTCGAAGACGTTCTCGTACCGCGGGCGCAGCCGTGTCAGCAGCTTGTCATAGAGCTCGAGGCGCGCGTGCACGCGGCCGCGGAAGAGGTGCTCGATCCCGACGACGCGGTGCTCGGCGCGCTGCGACGACCCGAACTCCGACAGGCCGTCCTCGACCTGCAGCTCGTGCATCGACTGCGGTTGATGAAAGAGGCCCCACGCGGCGCGGATCGACGTCCGTGGTGACAGCGTCCACGCCGCGTTCAGGCGCGGGCTGACGTTCACGCCGTCGGGCGTGTAGCCCTCGCTCGCCGCGCGGATTCCGGCCTCTACGACCACGCGATCCGAGAGCCGCACGCGATCGGCGACGTAGGCCGACACTTCGCTGCCGGACGGGCGCACGTGCACGGAGCGGACGATGTCGCGCGGCGGCGCGCCGAGCTGGAAGCTCGCGAACTCGACGTGCGAGCTGCCGTCGTAGTCGTACCGCGCGTGCAGCCGTTTGGCCGTCGCGCCGAGCTTGACCAGGTTGTGCGGCGAGAGGTCGAACGTGGCGTCGTTCTTGAGGGCCACGAACTGCATCGACCGGCGGTCGTCGAGCGTACCGTCCTGGCTCTCCGCATCGTTGTCGTAATGGCCGGCGCGATCGCGGGCCAGGCTGCCGTACGACAGCACGCTCTGCGCGTACCAGCGCGGCGACGGCGTGCCGCGCACGTTGAGCCATGCATAACGATCGTCGTACTTTGCGTGCGCGTCGGTGCCCGGGTCCTCGCGCAGGCGGAGGCGATCGCTCGCGGCGAGGACGTGCAGCGAGGCGATGGCGGAGTTGCCGAGCGTCCGTTCCACCTTGCCGAGGAGGTCGTAGTAGCGCGGGTCGAAGTCCGACGTCTCGTCGAGCATCTTCAGCGCCTCGCCGAGGTAGCCGTGGCGCAGCGAAAGAAGCCAGGAGCCTTTCGCAAACACCCCCTGCGACAGCACGCGCGCATTGAGCAGGCTCAAGCCGACCTCGTGCTGCACGGAGTCGGGTGTAGCCGTGCTGATGTCGACCACGCCGCTCATCCTGCCGCCGTACTCGGCGGGATAGCCGCCGCTGAGCAGCTCGACCGAGCCGACCGCTTCCGCGTCGATCGTGCTGAATGCGCGCGAGAGATCCCGGACGTGAAACGGGTCGTAGATCTCGGCGCCGTCGACGAGCACGAGCACCTCGTCCTGGTCGCCGCCGCGCAGGTTGAAGCGCGCGCTGACGTCGGGGACGGCGATGCCGGGCACGCGCCCGATGGCCCGATAGAGGTCGTCCGAGAAATGGGGAAGGCGCCGCACTTCGTCGCGGCCGAGGAACTGCTTTGCCGGCGGCTCGTCGCCCAGGATCGTGAAGCGGCTCGGCGTGACGATGATCTCCTCGAGCGCGATCGGCATCTCGGGCGGCGGCGAGGACGGCGCAACGGTTCGCGAGCGCCGTGGTGCATCGCGTACGATCAGCAGCGATCCCCGAGGACCCTTCTTCGCGCGCAGCGCGTGCTCTCGCAGCAGCTCGTCGAGGATCTTGCGCGGCTCGATGGCGCGCGGCTCGGCGGCGACGCGCATCGCCGGCGTGACGACGTCGTCGCTGTAGATGAGCCGCAGCCCGCGGGACTGCAGGTCGCGCAGTGCGTCGGCGAGTGGGCGTCCGGCGAAGCGCTGCTGCGCCATCAGCGGAGGTGCGAGGGGCAGTGCGAGCAGCAGGATCAGTGCGAGCCGCTTCATCGCGTCACCACCAGCTCGTCGCCTTCGACGCGATACGAGACGCCGGCCGCGGCCGTCGCGGCGTCGAGTGCCTCGTCGATGGTCAGTGGCAAGTTCCCGTGCAGCACTACGTCACGCGCCGCCGTGTGCCAGCGGACGCCAAGCCCTTTCTCGCGGGCGATGCGGTCGACGATGCTGCCGAGCGTCTGCCCTTCGAGCGCGATGGGAGGGGCGGCGCGCTCGACCCACGACCAGGTGTCTCCATGGACGGCGATGGGCTGTTGCGTGAGCGTGGTGGCGGTCGCGATGAGCTGCGTGCCGGCGCCGGCGGTCGTGCCGCGCAGCTCGATGAGTCCTTCGCGAACGCGGACGCGCAGCGTGCCGGGGTCGAGCCGTACTTCGAACTGCGTCCCGACGTCGCGCACGTCGCCGAGGGGCGTGCTGATGCGGACGCGCTTCGTGCTGCGCTCGGAGGAGTAGTAGATCGCGCCACGCTCGAGCGTCGCCGTGTCGCCGGCGACGATCACGCGTGTATTCGCGTCGAGCCGCAGCGTGGCGCCGTTCCAGTCGTGCGAAACGAAGTTGCCCTGCGTTTCGAGTTGCCGTGCGACCAGGGTGATGTGTGGGCGGACCTCGACTTCGGGCCGCAGCAACAGCACGGCGCCCGCGACGGTAGCCGCGATCGCGGCCGCGGCGGCCATGCCGTACCGCCACCGCCGTTTGCGCGTTAGGCCGCGCTGCCATTCGTCGTGTACTGCCTCGCGGACGCGGGCAATGCGCTCGGGATCCATCTGCGGGCGGCGGCCGGCCATGCGCACGAGCTTCGCCACCGTGTCGTCGTTTTCTTCGTTCATGAGCTCACCTCCACGAACGCATCACGGAAGGCGGTGCGTGCGCGCGTCAGGGTCGATTCCGCGGCTTTGGGCGTGACGCCGAGCCGCTCTGCGATCTCGACGACGGAGAGTCCGTCGAGGTACTTCCACTCCAGCGCGTCGCCGTAGCGGAACGGCAGCCGGTCAAGCACCGCCTGCACGAGCCGGGCGGTCTCGCGGCTGTCGATCGACTCCATCGAGGCGCGGAGCTCCGGCAGGTCGTCGGCCAGCGCGATCATCGGCGGCGCCTTCTTCTGTTGCTCAAAGTACGTGGCGATCTCGCGCCGGCAGATGGTGGTGAGCCACGTGAGCAGGGCTGCCTCGCCGCGATAGGTGTCGAGCTTCTTCACCGCGCGGCAGAGCGTGGTCTGCACCACTTCCTCCGCCGCGTCGCCGTCGCCCACCCGCGGCAACGCGAAGCGGAACAGCGGGCCGAAGCTCGCCTCGAAGAACTCCGCGAAGGCCGCTTCGTCGCCGCGCAGCAGGCGTGCGACGAGGAAGCGGTCGGCATGTTCGGCGCTCATGGTCAGAACCTGATGCGCAAACCGGCGGACAGCACGAGCGGGTTCAGGTCCGCTTCGATGGCGTCGTCGTCCGCGGGACGGCCACGCAATGTCAGCGGCAGGTAGCGCGCGTCGGCCGCGATTCCGATGTGTTTCGAGAAATCGTACGTGATGCCGCCGCCGAATACTCCGGCCGTCTCGCTTTCCACGGAGATCGGCTCCAGCCCCTCGGCACGCGTGTCGGCGCTTTCGAGGTCGCCGATCGTGACGTGCGCGAGGCCGGCACCGGCGTGGGCGTCGAACGCGCCGCCGCGGCCGAAGTGATAGCGCACCATCGCGGTGACGGGGGTGAGGTCGATGTCGCCGAGAGAGAAGACCTCGGTGCGACCCTGCCGGATGCCCGCCTTGGAGGAGAGGCGGAACAGCGCGAGCTCACCGGAGACGTTACCGAAGCGGCGGGCGATGCTGACGCCGAAGCCGCTGCCGGAATCGAAGTGCGTCTCGAGGTCCGGCGCGTCGTCGGACGGGAACGCACCTCCGTCCGAGTTGCGCTCGGCGGAGAGGAAAAGGGTGGCGGTGGTCTGTGCCTGCAGCGGCACAGTGAGAAGGAGCAGGAGGAGCACAAGCTGTTTCATCGCCCGTTGGACGGGCGATGCACGGAAAATCCTTCGAGCGGTGTCGACGAGAACCGACCAGAGGCCCCGGCGGGCCGGCGTGGCCGGCAGCACTTGTTTGCGCACGGACCGCGCTTCCTGCGAGAGGCGTACGTTCAGCCTTGGGCAACCAGTGCTGCTGGCCACGCCGGCCCGCCGGAGGCCTCCCGTCGGTCTTCTTTCCTGCGCGATCAGCGCGCGCCGAGGAGCTCGACCTTGAATACGAGGGTCGCGTTCGGCGGGATGACGCCGCCGGCGCCGCGCGAGCCGTAGCCGAGGGCCGGGGGGATGACCAGGGTGCGCTTTTCGCCGATCTTCATGGCCGCGACGCCTTCGTCCCAGCCCTTGATGACGCGGCCCATGCCGAGCGGGAACTCGAACGGCTCGTTGCGCGTGCGCGAGCTGTCGAAGGGCGTGCCGTCGGTGAGCCAGCCGGAGTAGTGGACGGTCACGGTCTGTCCCGCCTTCGGCTGCGCGCCGGTGCCCGGCTGGTCGATCGAGTACTGCAGTCCGGAGGGGGTGGTCTCCTGGTTGGAAGGCATCGCGAACGTATCCATCTCCGGTCCTTTCGTCACTTCGGCGGGGGCAGCGGCGGTGGTGGCGGTGGCGGGCGTCGTCTCCGCGGTGTCGGTGCGTGCATCGTTGGTCGGCTGGGTACACGCGGCGAGGCAGAGGGCGAGGGCAGCGGCGAGAGGTTTCATGTCGGGGCGGATTCTAATCTACGAGGGCCGAGGGCTGAGGGCCGAGGGGCTCCGCTTGTTGTTCCCTCGGCCCTCAGCCCTCGGCCCTCCTCCCCAGCCACTCGCCGAGCTTGGTCCACCGCCGGCGCGTGCTGGCGGTGGAGACTGCCTGGCGGAGGGCGGCCTGCTGGCCGACGATCACGACCAGCTTCTTGCCGCGGGTGACGGCGGTGTAGACCAGGTTGCGCTGGAGCATGATCGCGTGCTGGGTGGTCAGCGCGATGACCACGGCCGGGTACTCGGAGCCCTGCGATTTGTGGATGGTCGTGGCGTAGGCGAGGACCAGGTCGTCCAGCTCGTCGTCGACGTACTCCAGCGCGCGTCCGTCGACGTCGACGATCGCGGTCGAGGTCTCCGAGTCGATGCTCACGATCACGCCGGTGTCGCCGTTGAAGACGTCCTTGTCGTAGTTGTTGACGATCTGCATGACCTTGTCGCCGGCATGGAACGCGGTGCCGAGGCGCTCGATGCGCGGTGCGGCCGGCTGCGACGCGCGCGGATTGAGGCGCTTCTGCAGCGCCGCGTTCAATCCTTCCACGCCGGCTGCGCTGCGGCGCATCGGGCAGAGCACCTGGATCTCGCGCAGCGGGTCGAATCCGAAGCGGTTCGGGATCCGTTCCGCCACGAATTCGACGATCTTCTCCGCTGCCGCCGCGGAGTCGACTGCGTTGACGAAGTAAAAGTCGCCGTCGCGGTGCGAGAGCTCCGGCAGCCGTCCTTCATTGATCTCGTGTGCGCTGACGACGATGCGGCTCGCCGCGTCCTGCCGGAACACCTCGGTGAGGCGGACCACCGGGATAGCGCCGGAGCGGATCACGTCCGCGAGCACCTGTCCCGGTCCGACAGCCGGCAGCTGATCGACGTCTCCCACGAGCAGCAACGCGGCCGCGGCCGGCAACGCCGCGACGAGCGCCTGCATCAGCAGCACGTCGATCATCGAGGCTTCGTCGACGATGAGCAGGTCGCAGTCGAGCGGGTCGTCCGCGTTGCGCGCGAAGCCGCCGTCCTGCGGGTTCACCTCCAGCAGCCGGTGGATGGTCTTCGCCTCCCGTCCCGTGCTCTCGCCGAGCCGGCGCGCCGCGCGGCCGGTGGGGGCGGCGAGGAGGATGTCGGCGTCCTTCGCGGCGGCGATCTGCACGATGGAGTTGACGATGGTCGTCTTCCCCACGCCCGGCCCGCCGGTGATGACGCAGACCTTGGAGCGCAGCATCAGCTCGATCGCCGCGCGCTGCGACGGCGCGAGACGCACCTTCGTCCGCCCCTCTACCCAGCGCAGCGCTTTCTCCACGTCGATGTCCGGCCACGGCGGGCGTCCCTTCGCCAGTTGCAGCAGCGTCTTTCCGATGTCGTGCTCCGCGTTATAGAGCCACGGCAGGAAGATGGCGTCGCGGCCGCCGAGCGTGTTGCGCGTGAGACGCTTCGCCTCGAGCTCCAGGGTGATGGCCTCGCTGATGCGTTCCGTCTCGATGCCGAGGAGCTTCGCGCAGGCGTCGATCAACTCATCCGTGGGGAGCCCGCAATGCCCCTGCGTCGAGGCTTCGAACAACGCGTGCGAGAGGCTGGCGCGGATGCGCTCGATGGCGTCGCGCGCGAGGCCGAGCTTCAGCGCGAGCGCGTCGGCGGTCATGAAGCCGATGCCGCGGATCTCCCGCACCAGGCGATAGGGGTTCTGCTGGATGAGGCGCACCGCATCCGGTCCGAAGTGCTTCTGGATGCGTCCCGCGCGCGCCACGCCGATGCCGCTGTCGGCGAGAAAGATCATCAGCTCGCGCGTGGAACGCTGCGCGGCCCAGCTCTCGCCGATCATCTGCGCGCGCCTCTTGCCGATGCCGGGGAGCTCGCTCAGCCGCTCCGGCGTCTTCTCGAGCACGTCCAGCACTTGGTCGCCGAAGTGCGTGAGCATCAGCCGCGCGGTAGACGGGCCGACGCCTTTGATCGCGCCGGAGGAGAGGAAGGCTTCGATCTGCACCCGCCCCTGCATCGGCTGCGGCTTGATGGCTGCCGCCACGAACTGCCGTCCATGGTTCCGGTCCTCGCGCCACTCTCCATCGGCGAGAAGCCGTTCCCCTTCCGCGATCGCGGCGATGTACCCGACCACGGTCACGATCCCCGGATTCGCGCCGCGCGGCCGCACGCGCAACACGGAGAACCCGTTCTCCGCGTTGTGGAACGTGACGCGCTCGACGACGCAGTCCAGTTGCTCAGGCACGTGGGGATTGTATGGGGCTAGCGGGGCGCAAGCTCAGAGCCTGTGAAGAAGTCAGCCCTCATGCCACCGGTATGGAGTGCGGTAACGCCAGTTACCGCTCTGACTGCTTCTGTTCGTGCGTAAACCGAGGCTGGTGCGAGCTCGCCTCGTGGCAGAAGCGAAGGCTGGACCTGCTCGCGTTGCAGGACCAACAAAAACAGTAAGAGCGGTAACTCGCGTTACCGCACTCCAGAACAGGTCTGGCAGGAGGACCCCTCACCATCCGCCGCCGCCCCCACCCCCGCTCGAACTGCTCGAGGACGAAGAAGATGAGGATGAGGAAGATGCCCCCGACGATGACGAGTACGTGCGCGGACTGCTGATCGGCGTGGCGAGTGCGATCGCGGCGGCGCCCCAGCTGCCGCTCGCGCCGGCACCGCCGAAGCCGCCTCCTCCCCCGCTGAATCCCGAGGACACAGGTGAGGACGACGACGATGAGGATGATGAAGACCACGATGACGAAGACGACGAAGCCCTCTTCGCCTCCACTCGGTGTGCATGCCACCACGATGCGAGCGAGCGATCCAGCCCGAGGGCGATCAGCCAGGGGGTCCATTCATCGCGGAGGTCCGGCTGCGTCTGCGCGAGCTGCTTCCTGAAGTATTCGCGGGCGCGTTCCATGGTCTTGCGGATGGCCATCGCCTCGGGTGACAGCCGGCTCGAGGCGATGCTGAGCGTGATCAGATAGACGCCCAGCCAGGCCGCCGCCAGCGCAAGCATCGCGTAGAGCGAGATGAAGCCGCTCACCAGCCACGCCACCGCGCCTGCGAGCAGCGGCATCGCGATCAGGCGCGCCATCGCCGGCATACCGCTCGTTTTGCTCCACGCCTGCGCGGCGGGCACGCCGAGGATGGCCAGGAAGATGCCGCCGAAAAGGATCATGAACAACACCACCAGGTCGGTCTGTTGCCCCAGCACGGCCGCCGCGATGACACCGGCGATGCCGCCGAGGATCAGCAGCGCTCCGGTGCCGTTCCAGCGTCCCTCGGGGGGATGAATCTCCGCGATGGCTCGCGCTTCCTTCAGCACGTCGTTGCGCACGATCGAGGGAGGGTCGAACCCGCTCTTGCGGTAGGCGTGTTTGATCGTTTCGGTGTTCGTCTCCGTGTGGGTGAGGAAGAGGTTGCGTGCGAGCGTGTGCTCCGCGTCCCGCAGGTCTTCGTGCGGCACGAGCAGCTCGAGATGGAGGATCGGCTTGCCGCGCTTCGGGTTGGTGACCCACGTACGGATCTTTCCCTCCTGCTCCATCCGCGCGAACAGCGCCGCGACCTCGGGCGGTCCGACGTCGCCATGCAGGAACAGGCCTGCCACCTCGGGCCGATGGCGCAGCACGTTGCGCTCGAGCCAGGCCGCGTCGACCGTGTTGCGATCGATCTCGATCGACACGTTGCGGCGCCGCTCGCGCCACAGGAACAGCGCCAGCGCGACGAGCATCGGGATCGGCACCAGCCCCTTGTTCAGGCGCTTTCCCATGGCCGTCATGTAGCCCATCGCCGTGGGCGCGGCGTCGCCGCGGAACTCGAGCGGCAGCGTCACGACGACGCTCTCGCCCGGCAGGAGGTTCCTCGCCTGCCGGCGCAGCACCCGGCCATCCGGCGAATGCCACGCTGCGCCCAGCGTGAGCTCCAGCGAGAAGCGCTCGATCAGTCCCTCGCGATCGGCGAACGCGAAGTCGTGGTCGAGCGTGTAGCGCCGGCTGCGCGGATCGGCATCCGGCACGAGCACGTTCGCGAGCGAATAGTCGATCGTGTAAACGAGCTCCGTGTGGTCGAACTGCGGGGAGATAGGCTCGCGCGATCGCCAGCGCAGCGTGTGCTCGTCGGTCATCGCCCAGCGGTCGACGGTGTCGAGCGAGCCCTCTTCCATCGGGAGCTCGCCGCGCTTCATGCCGTGGATCGTGAGGCGCTGGTGCGGCTCGACGCGGAAGATCCGCTCGCCGCCGTTCCAGTCGCCGGTGAACACCATCACCTGGCGCTCCTCGATCCGCAGCGTCCCGTCGTCCTGGAGCTGAGCGCGCACCGCCAGCTCGCGCCAATGGAGCTCGCGCGCCTCGGCGCCGATCGCCGCGAACGCGAGCAGCCACACAAGCACTGTTTTCCGCATGGGGCCATCATGCGAGCATCCGCGCCTGAACGGCAAACAGAAAGCCGCGAACGGCTGATTATGGAAGGAACACTTAATGTCTCTATTGGCTCCCATCTTTCCTCGATAGCATCACCGCGAAAAGGAGAGCCCATGAAAAGCTCGACATTGTTGAAGGTGCTTGCCGTCGTCGTGGTGGCGGTCCTGTTCCAGGCCCCCGCATACGCCAGTTGTACCCAGGGGGGTTGTTTCGACTTCGGGTGCAACTGTCTCGACCAGGTCGCGGACCAGACGTTCTCCGACTCGTGCAGCGTATGGTCGTACAGCGGCGACGCGTATCTCGACAGCAGCGGCGGCGATGACTATGTCGTCTTCAGCAGCCCCGAGGACCCGGAGGACGCGGAGAACTCCGCCAGCATCGAGCAGACACTGACGGTGCCTTCGGACCGGACCACCATCGCCATCCATGTCGACGTGAGGGTCATCAGTCCCAGCTCCCTGACCGAGCGCCTCGTCGTCGACATCATCTCCACCAGCGGCACGATCCTCGACACGGTCCTGGTCATCCGCCCGATCGACGGTGACGACTACTACATCGGCACCAGCAGCGGCTTCGGCGGCCAGACCGTCAAGGTCCGCATCCGCTACCGCCCGGCCCACTTCCCCGGCGGCACGATCTTCGAGGTCACCGAAGTCCACTTCCTGACCTGCTAGTGCCGGCAGCGTGCGTGGAGTGCGGCGGTGCCGCACTCCATGCACTCGCGGTGCGGGCGCGCCACTTGCCACGCACCTTCCGCATGACTGACACGACCGTCGCCCTTTGCGGCTTTGCGCTCGACGGACACATTTCGAAACTCTCCAACGCCATCGCGAAGCGCGGGGCCACGCCGCTGGTGCTGGTGCCGATGCCGTGGGGGCGGTATGCGTGGCGGGACGGGCGCTACTTTTACTCGCACAAGACGCTCGACCACGTCGGCGCGTTTTTCATCCGGCAGACGTATGTGCCGCTGTTCGACCTGATCAGCCGGCGGGCCGAGGCGGTGGATCCGGTGGGATGGGTGCTGGAGATGGCGCGCATGCAGAACAACGCCGCGTTCCTGCAGTCGTTCTTCGGGTACTTCGAGAGCCGCGGCTGCTTTCTGGCGAATCCGTTCTCGGCCGGCGAGCGGATGAAGCACAAGCAGGCCGAGGTGGCGGCGAGTTGCGGGTGGCGCGTGCCGAAAACCGTCATCACCAACTCGCCGGCAGAAGCGTTCGCGGCGGCGGGGGAGGGAGAGCTCGTGCTCAAGCCGCCGGCAGGCGGGACGCTGGCCAGGAAAATCGACAGGGATGTCGTTCGCGCCTTCGCGGCAATCGATTTTCCGGTAGCGATTCAGGAGTACATCGCCGGCGCAGACGTGCGCGTCTACGTCATTGACGGGGAAGTGGTCGCCGCGGCGCGCATCGACACGGGCGAGCTCGATTACCGGCGCGACCCTGATTACATGAATCGCATCCACGCCATCGAGCTGCCTGCGGACGTGCAGCAGAGGACGGCTGCCGTCTTCGAGCGCCATCGCCTCGTCTGCGGCTCGATGGACCTGCGTCTGACAGCGGATGGCGAGTTCGTCTTCCTGGAGGTGAACTCCGGCGGGAGCTTTCTCGAGCTGCAGACGGCCCTCGGCGTGAAGATCTCCGACCGCCTGGCCGACCTGCTCATCGCGCGTGCGGAGAGCGTGTCCCTGCCGGAGTCCGAGCCGGCCACGCTGCCGCTGGCTGCCGTCGTGGCGGACGAGGCGGTGGGCGCCGAGGATCTGTTCGACGTGGAGCCGGGCCTGGAGCCGATGCGCATGGCCGTGCGCGGGCTGGTGCCGGATGCGCAGACCATCGAGATCGAGCTCGACGAGAAGCAGCAGCAGGCACTGCAGGCCAGCCACGGGATCCAGGCGCGGCGAGCCCGTCTGGACGTCATGACGCACGTCCTTACGCCCATCCGTGATTAGGCGCGGATAGGTGTCGTTGTTGCAGATAACTTCCGCGTGTGACGGAGGCTCCCTGCTGGAGACACACGATGGACAAAGAACGATTACTCGAGCTCAACGACGACCAGGTTGAAGAGATCGTCGCTGCGCACAACGACCCCGGTCAGTGCCTTCCGCGCTGCACCATGACCCTCGCCTGGCCGCCTGAAGAGCCGGTCTGTACCGTGCCCTAGGCGCGGCTTACCAAGGAGATTCCGATGAACAAGAACGAACTGTTGACGTTGACGGACGAGCAGGTCGAGCAGATCGTCGCCGCTCACCACAAACCGAGACACAACCACGGTCCGTGCCCCGAAATCACGACCCTGGCCTGCGGTGAAGAAGGACCGATCTGTTCCGGCTGCTGATCGCCGGGCTGTACCGAATGACAAGAGGACTCCATGAACAAGAACGAACTGTTGACATTGACCGATGAACAGATCGAGCAGGTCATCGCCGCGCACAATCCGCTCGATTGCCTCCCCATCCCCCGCCCCTGTCCGGAGATCACGACATTGGCGTGCGGCGAGGAAGGGCCGATCTGCTCCGCCTGCTAGACAACTGACTCAGGGCTGCCTCCGTCACTCCTGAGCCCCGCACGGAATCGAGCATGCGCTTTCCAGTCGTCCTGCAGCAATCGAGCAGCGATTGCGGTCCCGCGAACATCCGCGCGCTCGCACGCCATTACGGCGTCGAGCTGCGCAACGAGACCGTCCGGCGCATCTGCCGGAACGATCGCGCCGGCAGCTCCGTGGCCGGTTTGCGGCGCGCGCTCGAGCAGCTGGGGTTTGCAGCCGGTGTCCGCACCATCGACTTCGACGAGCTGGAGCGGAACCAGGACTCGATCCTCCCCGCCGTCGCCGTCATCAAGACTCCCGCCTCCGGGCTCCTGCACTACGTCACGGTCGTGAAGATGACGCGCACGAAGGTGTGGGTCATGGATCCGGCGTTCGGGCTGTCGGCCTGGAGCGCGGCCGAGTTCCTCTCGCGCTGGTACACGCTCGAGCATGCGGCCGATCCGGAGAAGCTCGAGGCCAGCAACCGCGATCCGCACAACGTCGACGAGGTGCGCGGCGCGCTGCGCGAGCTCGGCCTCTCCGCCGCACGCGCGGAGACGCTGCTCACGAAGATGCCGCTCATCCACATCGATGACCGCATCCGCTACGTCCGCGCGCTGCGCGACCAGAAACTCATCCCCGGCAGCGACGCCGCGTCTTACGTTGAACGCCTGATCCTGCACTACGAACAGTTCCCGATCCCCGACGAATACACGACCACGCACTTCATCCCCAATCCGGACGGCAGCCCGCGCCTGATGGCGCGCGGCCATCTCCTCATCACCGTCCGTCCGGGACCGGATCTGCAACAGCACCACGAGCCGTCCGCGCATCCGCTGCGCCGGATCGTGAGCCTGATGGCGCACGAGAAGCGCCTCTTCGGCGAGGTCTTCCTCGCCGCCATCCTGGTGGCGATCCTCGGATTGACGCTGCCGCTCTTCATCCAGCTGCTGGTCGATTACCTGCTCGTGCAGCGCGACGCGACGGTCCTGCCGTATTTCGTGGGCGGCTTCCTGCTGCTGGGACTCTGCAGAGAGGCGTTCAACTTCTACCGCGCCTGGCTGCTGATCCGGATCTCGCAGAAGCTCGATCTTCGCCTGATGATCGCGTACGTCTCGAAGCTGATGCGCCTCCGGCTGCGCTTCTTCGAGGCGCGCGCCACCGGCGACATCACCAGCCGCGTGCAGGAGACGATGTCGATCCGGCAGTTCGTGGCCGGCTCCGCACTGAAGATCGTCTTCGACCTCCTCTTCATCGGCGTCGCGCTGGCGGTGATGTTCCTCTACGACGCCCGCCTCGCCACGATCGCGGCGCTGGCCATCCCGGCGTACTTCGTCATCGTGCGCATCTACGCGCCGATCCTGAGGCGCTCCTCGCGCCACCAGATGGAGGACTGGGCCGGCGCGATGTCGCTGGCCATCGAGTCGGTGGAGGGGATGAAGACCATCAAGCTGAATGCGAGCGAGCCGATGATCCTCGGCCGCTTCGACGCCCGCCTGGCGAAGTGGTCCCGCAGTTGGCTGCATCAGGCTAAGAATTCGCTCTTCGCCGGCCAGCCGGCGGCGCTGCTGACCGTGGTGGCGACGTCCGTCATCCTCTTCCTCGGCAGCCGCGCCGTGCTCGCCGGGACGATGACCATCGGCCAGCTCGTCGCCTTCCAGACCATGCTGCTGCAACTGCTCGGCAGCCTCTCCGGCCTCGTGGTCGCGAACGATGAGATCCAGCGTGCGTTCGCCACCGTCGACCGCCTGTTCGAAGTGCTGGAGTCGAAGGACGAAGAGCGGGACCACGACCTCATGCTGCCGGACCGCGAGCTGCGCGGCGAGCTGGCGCTGGAGAACGTCACCTTCGCCTACACCAGCGGCGCCCCCGTCCTGAAGAACGTGTCGTTCGCGATCGAGCCGGGAGAGGAAGTGGTGATCGTCGGCGCGTCGGGGGCCGGCAAGTCGACGCTGGTCGGCCTGCTGGCGCGGCTGCACGACGCGGAGAACGGCACTATCCGGATCGACGGGCACGACATCCGCGACTACGCCCTCTCCAACCTCCGCCGCCAGATCGCGGTCGTGGCGCAGGACACGTTCCTCTTCGGCGACACGGTCTACAACAACATCGCCCACGGCGTGAGCTGGGCCACGCTCGACGAAGTTACCGCCGCGGCGCGTGCGACGCTCGCGGACGACTTCATCCGCGACCTGCCCGAGAAATACCAGACCGTGGTGGGGGAGCGCGGCGTCGGCCTCTCCGGCGGTCAGCTCAAGCGCATCCTGCTCGCCCGCGCCCTGCTGATGCGCCCCTCGGTGCTGATCCTCGACGAGGCGTATCACGGCCTCGACGCGTCGTTGCAAACCACCGTGAAGCGGAACGTGCGCGAGTGGATGCGCGACCGCACCGTCATCAACATCACCCACGACCTCCGCCACGCGCGTGAGGCCGACCGGGTCATCCTCCTCCAAAAGGGAGAGATCCTGGAGCTCGGCAGCCACGAGACGCTGATGGTGCGTGGCGGCGAGTACCGCCGGCTCTACGACGATTTCTCGCGGGTGGAGCAGACCCGCCTGCACGTGGCGCAGCCTCTTGCAGAAGTAACCGCCGAACCGCTGCCGGAAGTGGCAGCCAAGGTGAGGGCATGAGCGACCTCGGACAGCTGCTCGACCGGCGCGATTTCTCCGAGACCATCGACGCGATCGTCTACGCGCGGCCGCGTTTCACTGCGCTCTTCTTCCCCCTCTTCGCGTTGACCTTCTTCGCCGCCGTCGGCTGGCTCGCGTTCGTCCCGTTCGAGCAGACCATTCACGCGCGCGGCGACGTGCGCGTGGCCGGCAACGCGGCGGCCATGCACGCGCAGCAGGAAGGACGCGTGCTGTCGGTCGAGACGAAGGAAGGGGCGTTCGTCGAGAAAGGCTCGGTGCTGTTCCGGCTCGACACCGAACCGTCCCGCATAGAGCTGGCGCGCCTGAACACTGAGATGGAGCGTGTCCGCGAGACCATCGGCCTGCTGGCCAGCCAGCGCGAGCGGGCGCGCAGCCGCGGGGCGGTCGAGGTGGGACGCATCGAGCGGGACGTGGCGCGGCACCGCGCGCTGAACGCGGCGGGCATCCTGCCGGAGGAGATGGTCCAGAACCTCGAGAGCGAGCGCAAGGCGCGCGCCGAGTCTTCGCGGCAGGAGCAGCTCGCACTGGAAGCGCAGGAAGTCGCTGCGCGGCAGGCGCTGGCGCGGCTGGAGAGCGAGCACGCGCGGACGTCACGCGCTCTGGGCGAGCAGACCATCCGTGCCGCGGAAAGCGGGATCGTGACCCGGCTGCACGTCCCGGCGCCGGGGCAGTTCATGACACGCGGAACGGTGCTGGCCGAGGTCACGCCGAGAGGGCGGGCGATGGAATTCGAGGGGATCGTCGCGCCGCAGGACATCGCCCGCGTCCGTCCTGGACGGACGGCGCGCGTGGAGCTCGACGCCTATCCGCGGCGGCAGTTCGGCGCGCTCGACGGCAAGGTCACGTTCGTCGCGCCCGACCGGGGCGAGAACGGCTACCGCATCCGCGTGGCCGTCACGCCGGCGCGCAGCATCGAGCTCCGTCCCGGCCTGACCGGCACCGTGGCGGTCATCAGCGACCGCAGCCCGCTCTACCGCGTCGTGGGCGAGCACCTCGGGTTCCTGCGATGATCGACGAGCTCCGCGCGAAAGTCCGTGCTCAGTACAAACCCGATTTCGACTTCACGACCGTCGCGGACGTGCCATTCGCCCCGCCAAAGAAGCCGGTCGCCTCGTCACGTATCGCCCTGATTTCCACCGCGGGCCTGCATCTCGCCGATCAGGAGCCCTTCGACCGCGCCACCCCCGCAGGCGATTGCTCCTGCCGGCGCATCGCGGCTGACGCCGATCTCTCCCGCCTGAGGATCTGGTGGGACACGGACCAGCATCAGCCCGGAAGCCAGGACCTCAACAGCGCGTTCCCGCTCGCGCTGCTTCGTGAAAAGTACGGCGTGGCCGCGACGCACTACAGCTTCAGCGGCGCCATCCCCGACCCGCGCCCCCTCCTCGGGCAGACCGCGCCCGCCGTCGCCACGGAGCTGACAGCCGATGCCGTCGACGCGGTGTTGATCGCCCCTTCCTGACCGCTCTGCATGCAGTCCGTGGGACTGCTTCAATTCGTCATCGAGCGCGAAGGCATTCCCACCGTCGCGATCACGTTCAACGCCGACCTCACCCAGCTCGTCGGCACCCCGCGCGCCCTCTCGGTGCGCTTCCCCTACGGCGCCCCCTTCGGCAATCCCCTCAACCGCTGGCTCCAGACCCGCGTCCTCGACGAAGCGCTGGCGCTGCTCGACTCCGCGACCGCCCCGAACACGATCCGCGCGAGCGAGTACCGGTGGAAGCAGACCAGGGACAGGGCGGCGTGGTGATCTGGATCATGGCCCGGGTCATCCTTCGCAAGTCCGCCTCACCTGCTGTATATTCCCGACTTCCACATCATCACTAGTTCGAGCATTTGTTTGCCGCCGGAGGTGTCGCATGTCGTCTCTCCCGTTGGACGTCCATCAGATTCTCGAAGAAGAGTACGTATCGATGTACGGGCCCGTGGCTCGTCCGGGCGTCCAGTACACCGACAGGCAGATCCTCGATCCGGAACGGGCGCGGGACATCCTCCGCGCGTGCGGCATCGCGGTCGCGGCGAATGCCGGAAGCATCGCCGCGAAGCTGAACGACCTCGTGGCCGCGAACGCCGTGCCGCCGGTCGAAAGCTCCCCGAACATCACGGACCGCGGGCGGCTGCTGATCGCCAAATACGACGAGTTTCTCGGGCTGGCGCAGGAGCAGGATCCCGAATGGGGCGCTCGCGACCTGCGGCGGACCATCGTCGATGAGGCATTCCGCGGCAGCGTGAAGCTGCTGCGCGACGTGCGCCTCGACAGCATCTACGAGGCGCTGCACGCACGGGCGCGGGACGAGGAGAATCCGCAGCCGCGCACCGCGCTCTGCGTCTCGGGCGGCGGCATCCGCAGCGCGACGTTCGCGCTCGGCGTCATCCAGGGACTGGCCAGCGCAAACATCCTGAAGAAGTTCGACTACCTCTCCACCGTCTCCGGCGGCGGCTACATCGGAAGCTGGCTCTCGTCGTGGGTGCGGCGGCATCCGGACGGCGTCGCGGGCGTCGAGGAATCGCTGCACCGCGCCGACACCGCGGTGGCCGAGGTGTGGAAAGACGAGAAGCGGGGCAACCGCGACATCCCGGACTCCAACATCGATCCCGAGCCGGGGCCGGTCCGCCACCTCCGCGAGTACAGCAACTACATGAGCCCGCGCCTGGGACTGCTCTCCGGCGATTCGTGGACCATCGCCTCGACCTACCTGCGCAACCTCCTGCTCAACCTCCTCGTGCTGGTCCCGCTGCTGGCGCTCGTGCTGGCCATCCCCCGCTTCTTCAGCTGGGGACTCTGGTACGGACCCACTCCACCGAACGTGCTGCCGTGGGTGGTCGTGATCTTCACCACCATCGCCTTCGGATACATCGGCGCGTCTAGGCCTCTCGAGCGGGGGACGCCGGTCAAGCCGAGCAGGCTTTCCGCGAACCTCCGCTACTCGTTGTTCGTCGTCCTGCCTCTGGTGATCGCGGCGTGTGCGCTCGCGCTCTTCTGGGCCCGCGTCACCGCGGGCAGGGCGTCGCTGACCGACGGCAACACCATCCGGGCAGCCATCGCCGCCGTTGCGGGGATGGTGGTCGTGCCGTGGGCCGCGTACTACGGCCGGATGTTCTTCATCACCGCGGACGCGCGCCGCTCCGGCTTCACCAGCACGAAAGAGCACCATGCGTATGTCTGGTCGAAAGGATTCCTCGAGCTCTTCGCCGTCACCGTGGCCCTCGTCACATCGGCCGCGCTGTTCTGGCTCCTGGCGAGGAAGATCTTCCCCACGCCGCTCCTCCCCACGCCCGACCTCGCGACGCTCGATCCGATCGCGCGGGTCGGCAAGTCTTCTTCTCCTCAGTCGCAGCTCTACGTCTGCTTCGCGGTTCCGGCGGCGCTGCTGGTGTTCTTCATCCAGGCCAGCATCTTCGTCGGGTTGTCGAGCAGGAGAAACGAAGACGCCGACCGCGAGTGGTGGGGCCGCGGTGGTGCGCTGCTCCTGATGGTCTCGATCGGGCTGGCGCTCTTCAGCTTCATCGCCGTCTTCGGACCGGTGGCGCTCTACCAGGCGCCGGCGATCCTCGCCTCGATCGGCGGCATCGCCGGTGTCGCGGCGGCGGTCCTCGGCTTCAGCGACAAGACTCCGGCCAACCAGAAGGAGAAGGAAGAAGGGGGGATGACGGCGAAGCTGGGGAACCTCGGCTCGGCGCTGCTCGTGCCGCTCTTCGTCGTCTTCATCCTGGCCTCCATCGCCCTCGCTTCGACCTGGCTCATCCATCAGATCTGGGGCAAAGACTTTCCGCCGGAGTGGACCAGGCGCGCGGCGTTCACGTCCGAGTACTCGGAGACGGTGCGCACGCCGGGCACGGCCGCCGTCGAGACGAAGAACAGGCTTCCGGCGGCACCGCTCGCATCGCTGGCCGATCTCCGTTCGTACGCACACCTCAGCACCATCGAGACGACGACGCCGGTGCAGTTGCTGGCCTTTCTCGGGATCGGCATCTTTGCGCTCCTGCTCTCGCTCGCCATCGGCGTCAACAAGTTCTCGATGCATGCGTTGTATCGGAACCGCCTCATTCGCGCGTACCTCGGTGCGTCGCGCAACCGGCGCGAGCCCGACGCCTTCACCGGCTTCGACGAGAGCGACAACGTCCAGATGTGGGAGCTCCGTCCCGAACTGCTCTGGAAGACCGGCATCAAGCAGCCGTTCGTCGACGCGCTCCTGAACGCGGCCGGCGCGGGTCCGCGGCAAACGCTGGCTGCGTACCTCTGGGGAAAGCTCGACAACAAGACGCAGACCCTGCTGCAGCGGCCGGTCGTCGACGAGATCGCCCTCGAAGCGCTCGCGCAGAACATCAACCACCTGCTCCTCAACGACGAGCTCGCGATCCGGGCGAAGGTTCCGGCTCCCTCGTGGCTCACGACAGATCCGGTGAAGGAGATCGGATACTGCCGTGCGCTCCGCAACCGCGCGCTGCTCGACGAGCACTTCGCACCCGACGGCATCAAGCCGATGCCGCGGCCGGGCCGCGACGACCGGAACCCGGTGCACGTGATCAACACCGCGTTGAACCTCACCACCGGCGCGAACCTCGGGTGGCAGCAGCGCATGGCGGAGTCGTTCACCGTCACGCCGTTCCACTCCGGGAGCCTCTACGTCGGCTACCGCAGCTCGCACGAGTACGGCGGCGCGCACGGCATCTCCCTCGGCACCGCCGTCACGATCTCCGGCGCCGCGGCCAGTCCGAACATGGGCTATCACTCGTCTCCGGCGATGGCGTTCCTCCTCACCATGTTCAATGTCCGCCTCGGCTCCTGGCTCGGGAATCCGGGACTGTACGGGCAGAAGTCGTACGACCACGCACACCCGACGTCGAACCTGCGGCCGCTGATCCACGAGCTCACCGGCGGCTCGACCGACCAGTCGAAGTGGATCTATCTCTCGGACGGCGGTCACTTCGAGAACCTCGGCCTCTACGAGATGGTCCTCCGCCGCTGCCACTACATCGTGGTGAGCGACGCGGGCGCCGATCCGAAGTTCTCGTTCGACGATCTCGGCAACGCGATCCGGAAGATCCGCACCGATCTCGGCGTCCCGATCGGCGATCTCGGCGTCCCGATCGACCTCACCGAAAAGATGTTCATGGAGCCGCGCGCCGAGGACGGGAAGTTCGGCGAAGGGCGGTACGTGGCGCGGGGGACGATCCGCTACAGCGCGGTCGACGAGAACGGTGAAGACGGCACGCTGATCTACATCAAGGCCGGGATCTACCAGAGCACATACCTGCCGCGCGACGTCTACAACTACGCGCAGGAGTCCCAGCTTTTCCCCCACGAGCCAACCGGCGACCAGTTCTTCAGCGAGTCGCAGTTCGAGAGCTACCGCGCCCTCGGACGTCACGCGCTGAACGACATTTGCGCGAACTACACACCCGACCAGACCATGCCCGGTACGCCTCCCGTCCGTATCCCGATCGTGAAGCGCTTCCCTTCCATTTCCGCGTTCGACAAAGCCGTCCGCGGGAGCGCGCAGGGGTAGACAAATGATGTAGTAATGGAAAGGGGTAGGGAAACCACCCCTTTCCGGTACTCCTAAGAAAAGCGAACTCGTGCAACTCGTCCGTTCTGTCGTCCAACAGAGAAGGAGTGGCCATGCCCAAAGCGAGACCCGGCGTCCTGGTTTCCCTTGCCGTCTCGACGTTTCTCCTCGTCACGTTCGCGTGCACGAGATACACACCGGCGCCGCCCGACATGGCCGGCATGCAGCGGTACGCGGAAGACCCGAAGATGCGGGAGCTGCTGGCCGACCCGTTCCCCGGGATGAACGGCATCCCCGCGGGCGAGCTCACGGCGGACGAGATCCGCGGCCGCGTGGTCTGGAACCTATGGACCGGCGACAGCTGGAAGATGTGGGACTACCTGGCCAGGCACGGCTTCGGGACGTCGGACCTGCTGAAGGTCCTCGACTCGCGGAATCGCACGGGGCGGTTCAAGAAGTTCGGCACGATCAACCAGCCCGGGTACATGTCGGCCTCGAAGCCGGACCAGTGGGGCCTCCTGATCGACGTGCCCCGGCCCGGTGACTCCGAGGGGGACATCGACAGCAGGTTGAACATCGACCCGTACACCTATGGACGCTCGTCCGGGGTGATGGGGCTGCGCATCTTCGACAACCCCGAGTTCGTGAAGAGCCAGAAGGCGCAGGACGACTGGAAGAAACACATCGCCGCGGACGGCATCAATCACGACTTCTACGAGAATCCCACGTACTACAACAATCCGGCGCTCGTCCGGCCGTACGCGGTAGGAATGGCGTGCTCGTTCTGCCACGTGAGCTTCGACCCGGTGCGGCCGCCCGAGAATGTGGACGAGCCGAAGTACTCGAACCTCAACGACTACGTCGGCGCGCAGTACCTCAAGGCATACGAGGTCTTCGGCGCCTACATGTCGGAGGACAGCTTCGTCAAGCAACTCATCAGGACCGGCGCGCCCGGCGCGCTCGACACCTCCTTCATCGCCACCGACTACCTGAACAACCCCGGCACGATGAACGGTGTCTTCAGTCTCCCGCAGCGCGTCTCGCGCGGGGCGCCGGCATCACTCGTGGCAAAGGCAGGCCACGAACAGCTCAGCGGCGGCGCGCTCGACCTGTTGAACCTCCGCAACATGATCGAGAAGGGGGGCTATCCGATCCCGCGCGTGCTCAAGCAGGGTGACGACTCGGTCGGGTTCGAAGGGGCGCTCAGCCGCGTTTACCTCAACATCGGCGAGGCGTGGCCGGAGTGGAGCAGGCACTTCAAGCCGCTGGTCGGCGGGCGCCATCCGCGCCAGTCGCCGGTCCCGGTGAAGACGCTGCAGGAGAGGTCCACGAACTGGAACTGGACCGAGAACCGCTCGCCGGCGCTGGCCACGTATCTCATCAACCGAGCCAAGCCGCTGCTCCTCAAGGACGCGCCGGGCGGCATGAACTACATCACCAAAGACAGGCAGGTCCTCGACCGCGGCAAGCTGGTGTTCGCGCAGAACTGTGCGCGCTGCCATTCGAGCAAACAGCCGGCGGAGAGCGTCGATCCCGCTTCCGCACAGGGAACCGCCTGGTTCGTCGCGCAGATCGAGAGCGATCCCGAGTTCTTCACCGACAACTTCCTCGCCGACGAGCGGCGCCATCCGGTGACCGAGATCGGCACGAACGCAACGCGCGCCGCGGCCACCAATGCGATGCGCGGCCGCATCTGGGACAACTTCTCCTCCGAGACGTACAAGACACTGCCCGCGGTGCCGGCGCTGCAACTGCCGCGCAACCCGCTCGAGACGAACCCGAATACCACCGACACGTTCGCCTTCCAGCTTCCCGCGGGCGGCCCGGGATACTACCGCCCGGCGTCGCTGATCAGCCTCTGGTCGAGCGCGCCGTACCTCCACAACAACACGGTCGGCCCTCGCGAACCGGCTGATCCGTCCGTGGCAGGACGCATTGCCGCGTTCAACGAAGGGATCGAGCGCATGCTGCTCATCAAGCCGCGCGAAAACATCGTCTGGAAGACCGACCGGACGAGCTACATAACAATCCCAGCATCCTACGCGCCGAGAATCCTGCAGGCGATCTTCAAGCATCGCGACCTCAAGGATGCGGACGGCAATCTGCGCATCGGGCCGATCCCGAAGGGCACTCCGATCAACCTGCTCTCTAACGTGAATCTCGAAGCGGACAGGAGGAAGCTGGCGCGGCTCGGCCTCAGCATGACCGGCGCGCTGCTCGACATCCGGCTCCACAACCTGGACGAGCAGCAGGCCACCGAACGGATGCGCGAAGTCATCCCGCACCTCATGGCCGTGAACCACTGCCCCGACTTCATCGAAGACAAAGGACACATGTTCGGGACGAACCTGCCGCTCGCCGACAAGCGCGCCCTGATCGAGTTGCTGAAGACGTTCTGACACAGGAACATGGCCGCGGATTACGAATACATCGTCGTCGGGTCAGGGGCCGGCGGCGGCCCGCTCGCCGCGAATCTCGCGAAGAGCGGCTGCCGCGTGCTTCTTCTCGAAGCCGGCTCCGACCCGGAGACGTATCTCTACCAGGTCCCCTGCTTCCACGCCTACTCCACCGAGGAGAAGGCGATGGCGTGGGACTTCTTCGTTCATCACTACTCGAAGGACGAAGAGCGCGACACGAAGTACAGGCCGGAGCGCGGGGGCGTCTTCTATCCCCGCGCCGGCACCCTCGGCGGCTGCACCGCGCACAACGCCATGATCACGGTCTATCCGCACGACAGCGACTGGGACGGCATCGCGGAGCTGACCGGCGACGACTCCTGGCGAGCCGGCAACATGCGCCAGTACTTCCAGCGCCTGGAAAACTGCACGTATGCCGACGTCTCGGAGGCGTCGAAGAACGGACATGGATTCGACGGATGGCTCAAGACCAGTATCGTCGACCCGAAGCTGGCCATCGGCGACCTGCAGATCATCGAGACGGTGACGGACGCCGCATTTCGCGGCGGCTGGTGGGAAGTCATCAAGCGCATCTTCAGCCGCCGCAAACTGCATTTCGACCCGAACGACAAACGCAACGCCGGCGTCGAGGGGTTGACCTCCCGCATCCCGCTGGCGACCGCGAACGGGAAGCGCAACGGCACGCGCGAATACATCCGCGCCGTCCAGAAGGCGCATCCTGACCGCCTCACCGTGCGCATGAACACCCTGGTCACCCGCGTCGTGTTCGAAGACGATCGCGCGGTGGGCGTGGAATGTCTGGAAGGGGAGCATCTCTACCAGGCCGATCCCAATTCCGGCAACGCAACACCGGCCCGGAAAACGGAGTATCGCTGCACGCGCGAGGTCATCCTCGCGGGCGGTGCGTTCAATACGCCGCAGCTGCTCATGCTCTCCGGGATCGGCCCGAAGGCGCACCTCGAGGAGGTGGGGATCGACTGCCGGGTCGACCGTCCGGGCGTCGGCCGCAATCTGCAGGATCGTTACGAGGTCGGCATCGTCTCCAGGACGAAGCGCGAGTTTGCGCTCCTCCGCGGCGCGACGTTCAAGCCGCCCGCCGACGGAGAGCTCGGCGACGAGTGCTTCCAGGAGTGGCTGAAGGGCGTCGGGATGTACACCTCCAACGGCGCGGTCATCGCCCTCATCACCCGTTCGAAGCGCAGCAAAACCGACCCCGACCTGTTCATGTTCGCGCTGCCGGGCAGTTTCCAGGGCTATTACCCCGGCTACTCCGCGGACATCGAACGGTCCAAGACGTTCCTGACCTGGGCCATCCTCAAGGCCCACACGAACAACACCAGCGGCGAGGTACGTCTGATGTCGGACGACCCGCGCCAGCGGCCGTACATCAACTTCCACTACTTCGACGAAGGCAACGATCCCGACGGCGACGACCTCGACGCGGTCGTCAACGCCGTGATGCTCGTCAAGCAGATGAACCGGGACAACGACTCGCTGGCCGAGGAGATCGTCCCGGGCAAACGCGTCAAGGAGACGCGCGAGGAAATCGCGAAATGGGTGACCGACAACGCCTGGGGGCACCACGCCTCGTGCAGCTGCCGCATGGGAAAACCGGACGATCCGATGGCGGTGGTGGACAGCCGGTTCCGGGTCATCGGCACGAAAGGGCTGCGCATCGTCGACGCCTCGGTGTTCCCGCGCATCCCCGGATTCTTCATCGTGACCCCGATTTACATGATCAGTGAGAAAGCGGCCGACGCGATCCTGGAGGATCGCGAAAAGCCGGTGTAACGAAATCGTCCCTCGCTTCACTACCAGTCGACAGGAGTGCGAAATGGCGTGCAGGCCTCGTGATAGAATTCAGGAAACAATCATCAGGAATCCTTGAGTCGGTTCGGTACGACGGCCGTTCGAAGCGCCGCGGCTTGTGACGTTGTTCATGGGCCGCAGACGAGAGAGGTGCTTATGGGTAAAGCCTGGTTTGTATTCGCTGTTCTCCTGGTCCTGGTAGTGGGGCTCGCGACAGCGCAGCCGCTGCCGAAGCCGCTGCCGGAGAGCCAGCCGCACGCCGCCTGGTGGGCGAGCGCGGAGAAGCAATATCCCTCCGCCAAACAATGCGGGGAATGTCATCCCAACCAGTACAAGCAGTGGAGCGTTTCCTCGCACGCCTACGCCAATCTCTCCCCGATGTTCAATAAGTTCGAACAGAAGATCAACGACCTGGCGTCGGGGACCATCGGCCACTTCTGCGTCCGGTGTCACTCCAGCGTCGGCTCGGCGCTGGGGGAGCGGCGCGACATCGCGTGGTGGGACCGCGCCCCCGCCTCGAAGGAAGGGATTACCTGCGTCACCTGCCATCGCATCGGCGAGGGGTACGGCAAGACCAACGCCGCGCGCAGAATCACGCCGGGCGATATTCACGAGCCGGTTTTCGGTCCCTTCGACACGACGGGCGGCATCAATGCGATCAGCAACGCGATGAAGCTCGGCATTCTGGTCAGCCCGGACCAGCCTGACAGGCCTGCCGAGGCCGACGGGAAGAAATGGATCAGGATCCATCAGGCAGCCATTCAGTCCGACATCATCAAGAAGTCGGAGTTCTGCGTCACCTGCCACCAGGTGCAGGTCCATCCCGGGATCAAGCTCGAAACGGTCTGGGAAGAGTACAGGGCCTCCCCCGCCGCCAAAGAGGGCATCACCTGCCAGCAGTGCCACATGAGCACGAACCCGGGACAGCACGTCGGGTTCGCGAAAGGGTGGGCGGCGGAGGTCAACAAGAACTACGTCAATCTCGAGCGTGACCTGACCGACCATACGTTCGTCGGTCCGGGCTATCCGATCAGTCATCCCGGCCTTTTCCCCTTCCGACTGGAGGATTCGCCCTTCACTCCCCAGCAATGGCTGACGTTCAACTATCGCGAGAAGTGGGGGAGTGACGCCTTCGAGAGCGCGGGCGGCTCCGGCAGTTTCCCGCCTGAATGGCAGAACCCCGCCGACCGCAGGACCGCTTGGCGCATCGTCGAGGAGAATTACGACAGGTGGCGCGAACGGCAGGAAATGCGCAAGAGGATGCTGGAGAACGCCTCCCATCTGGACGGTCCGTTCTTCAAGGCGCCGCCGCAGACCGGCAAGGCCTTCGCGTTCGAGTACAAGATCTCCAACCTCAATAAGGGTCACAACCTCCCGTCGGGCTCCCTGGGCGCGCAGCCGGAGTTGTGGCTCAATGTCTCCCTGATCGATCCGGACGGACAGATCGTCTGGGAATCGGGCTACGTCGATAAATACGGCGACGTGGCCGACCTGCAGTCGAAGGAAGTCCGCGAGGGCGGCATCGCGCACGACGACCAGCTCGTGAGCATGCAGGCGAAGTTCATCACCACGAACGTCAAGGGCACCGATCGGGAGATGTACCTGCCGATCAACCTGGACGTCGACCAGCGGCCGTTCATCCGCCCCGGCGGCACCCCGACTTCGCTGCTCAACCATCCACCCTTCGCGCGTATGGAGAAACGGAGCATCCCGCCTCTCGGCCACCGGATGGCGAAATACAGGGTGCCGGCGGACAAGCTGACGAAACCCGGGACCTACCGGCTGGCGGCGCGCCTGCGCGGGCGCACGGAGCCGATCTACTTCATGGAATTCGTCGAGGCCACGAGAGACATGATCCGGGCCGAGAACGAATGGGCCGACGACATCCATCCGTACGCCGTCGAATTCGACGTCCGCTGAGAGGGGGCCGAACATGAATGCGAAAGTAAAAGCACGGACTGCGAACCTCTTCCTCGGGGGATTGCTGGCGTTCGTCGCGGGGTTCGTGGCAGGAATCCCTTCCGCTCTGGCCGAGGATGTCCCCCCTGGTGAAGCGCTCGTCATCCATCCGCCCGAGATGTCGGAAGGGGTCCGTATGCTCGGCGACATCAAAGACCCCAAGGGCTATTTCAAACCGGATCCGACGTACGACCACGAGCCTTACGACGCCGCGGCCCAATTGGCCATTTACGGCGGGAAGCACATGAACAAGACCGCCAACATGCCTGTCGAGCTGGGCATCCGGCTCTATGACCGCGGCGCCTATACCCCGCGGCCGACGTGGCTCGGCACGCAGAATCCCATCAACTTCGCCTTCATGGCGTATGGCGACCTCCGGGTCGGAACCGCCTTTTACGACAATGGCACCGCGAACAGCAGCGGCGAGCGCAATCAGTCGGCGCTGGCGGCCCGGCTGAACCTGGACATGGATCTCGCCATCACCGCCACGGAGCGCATCCATGCCTTCGTGCGGCCGCTCGACCAGAACGGCTCGTTCACGCGGTACCAGTTCAACGGCGGCGACCAGCAGAATTACGTCGAGGAGCTCGACTTCAAGCTCGACACGCTGTTCTTCGAAGGCGACATCGGCTACATCCGCCAGGGATTGACCGGCAAGCGCGCCTCATCCGACATGCCGATCGCCTTCGGCAGGGTGCCGCTCTTCACGCAGAACGGCATCTGGCTGGACGATGCCTTCGACGGCGTGGCGTACGGCATTACGGCCAGGAACATCCCGAAGTGGGACGTCAGCAACACCGATCTCACCTTCTTCGCCGGGTTCGACAAGGTGACGACCGCCGCCGCCCCGGGTGACGATGCCAAAGTCTTCGGCCTTGCCGGCTTCGCCGATGCGCGGAAAGGCTACCTGGAGTACGGCTACGGCTATGTGCGTGCCGACGACAATGACCTGAGCTATCACAATCTCACCGCCGCCTTCAGCAGGCGCTATCGCCCGACGAGCACGATCGGGATGTCGAACAGCGTCCGGCTGATCGGCAACATCGGTCAGCAGGGGCCCGTGAAGACCGCCGACGGTCTGCTGCTCCTCGTGGAGAACTCGTTCCACAGGAGCGACCCCGGTTTCCTGGTCCCGTACCTCAATCTGTTCGCCGGCTTCAATAGTCCGCAGCCGCTGGCCCGGACCGCCGACGGCGGAGGGGTGCTGAAGAACACCGGCATCAATTTCGAGTCGGACGGCCTGACCGGCTATCCGACCCTCGATGCCCGCGCGAGCGACGCCTGGGGGTTCGCCGCGGGGTTGGAGAAGCTGTGGGGCATCAGCCAGCAGGTCGTCGTCGAAGGTGCGGTGGTCCAGCGCATGGGCTCGAGCTCCCTCGGCAACCAGTACGCCCTCGGCGTCCGCTTCCAGCGCCCGCTCAACAACGCCTGGATCTTCCGCGCCGACACCATGCACGGCTGGCGGCAGGGGCAGGATGACGTCTACGGGATACGCGTGGAGCTTCGCCGCAAATTCTGATGCCGTTACTGACCAAAGGAGGAGGTTCCCGATGTCTGTAATTCAGCTCCATGTCAATGGCACGATCCGGTCGGTCAACGTCGACGGCAACATGCCGCTGCTGTGGGCCCTGCGCGACATTCTCGGCCTCACGGGCACGAAGTTCGGCTGCGGCGTGGCCCAGTGCGGCGCCTGCACAGTCCACCTGAACGGAAAGGCCGTGCGCTCCTGCGTCACCGACGTCGGCGTCGCCGCGCTCGCGAAGATCACCACCATCGAAGGGTTGGGCGGCGACCATCCATGCCAGTTGATGTGGATCGACGGCGGCGTACCGCAGTGCGGCTTCTGCCAGCCGGGCCAGATCATGGCCGCGGTGCCACTCGTGGACATGTGCCGCGACAAGAACATCCTTCCAACCGACGAGCAGATCGACGACGTGATGCGCGGCAACATCTGCCGCTGCGGAACCTATCCCCGCATCCGCGAAGCGATTAAGAAAGCCGCGGGAGTCACGTCATGAAAGCCACCATCTATCAGGTCACTCGCCGGGATTTTCTCCGCCAGACCGGTGTGGGTGCGGGTGCGCTGGTGCTGGGCTGTACGATTGCGCCCGACGCGTTGGCCATCGACCTGCCGTCGCTCAGCGAATTGAAACACGGGATCCCGGTGAAAGACGTTCCCTTCGTCGCCATCAAGCTGAATGGCGACATCGTGATCATCACGCACCGCGCCGAGATGGGGCAGGGTATCCGGTCCAGCCTGGCCGCCGTGCTGGCCGATGAGATGGAGGCAGACTGGAAGCGTGTGTCGCTGCGCCAGGCGCCTGCCGACTCGACGAAATTCGGCGTGGCGTTCCCATACCCAGTTCCTCCCGAAACGCAACTGCCTTACCCATATGCCAAGCGAGATGTCGACAAACCGCTGTTCATCGTTCCTGCCGACGTAGCGCAGTTCACGGACAGCTCGCGCAGCATGGCCGCGTATTACATGCCGATGCGGTTCTATGGCGCGGCGCTTCGGCGGGCGTTCATCCACGCGGCGGCGAAAAAATGGGGAGTCGATCCAAGTGAGTGCTACGCGGAGCAGCACAAGGTCAAACACAAGGGTAACGCTCACCGTCCCCTCGACTACCGGCGTCTGCTGCTGGGCGCGCAGAAAGTACCGGCGCCGACCTACGATCAGCTGCTGGATGCGCTCAAGAAGCCTAACGAGTGGCGGTACATCAACAAGGAGAAGGTGCGGGAGACCTTCAATGACGCCGCGGACATGGTGACGGGCAAGGTGCAATACGGCGCCGACTTCATCCTGCCAGGGATGCTCACGGCCATGATCGAACGCTGCCCGGTCGCGAACGGCGACGTCAAAAGCTTCGATGCGACCGAGGCGCTGCAGGTGCCGGGTGTGGTGAGGGTGATGAAGGTCAGCATCCCCAGTCCGCTCGGGCCCGGAGGCGTCGGCACTGCGTTTCTGCCGCACGCCGGCGTGGCCGTGCTTGCGACGAACACCTGGGCCGCGTGGCAGGGGCGGCGGAAGCTCAAGCCGACCATCGTGTGGGACCTCAGCTCCGAAGTTGCTGCGGCCAACAAGGACTATGACTCCGTCAAATACCGCCGCACGCTGGAGGAGTCGACGGCGAAGCCGGGCATCCATGTGCGTCACCGAGGCGATGTTGATAGCGGTTTCGCTCAGGCCGCGAGCGTCGTGGAAGCGGGTTATTACGTTCCGCACCTCGGTCAGGCCCCGATGGAGCCGCCCGTGGCGACCGCAGTCCTTAAGGGCGACCATCTCGAGGTCTGGACCCCGACCCAGAATCCCGACGTAGCCCAGTGGCTGGCGGGTTTCGTCGCCTTCGGTGTCCCAGCCGACAAGTGGGAGGACGAGGCAGCGAAAGCCGAGATGCGGAAGAAGGTGACGTTGCACATGCCGCTTCTCGGCGGCGGCTTCGGACGCAAGTCGAAGCCCGATTACGTCGCCGAAGCGGCGTTTCTGGCCAAGGAGAATCCCGGTGTGCCGGTTCGCGTGCAGTGGACTCGCGAGGACGACATCCGATTCGCGTATCACAACGCCGTCAGCCACCAATATCTCAAAGCGGGTCTCGGCGCCGATGGCCGCCCGACGGCTCTTTTGCAGCGCAGTGCGTTCACGTCGCTGTTTGCCACGCTCTTCCCGCCGCCGCGGAAAGGTTTCCCGGCGGACCTCAACAGCATGTTCGAGAAAAAACGGAGCGAATTCCGTCTCGGAGGCAAGTACCCGTACGGCTCCAGCATCGAGCGGTCCCAGGGTCTCGAGGACATGCCCTTCGACGTGCCGACGCTCCGCATCGAGAACTGCGGCGCTCCAAGCTACATCCGCGTCGGCTGGATGCGGTCGGTGGCCAACGTCTACCACGCCTTTGCCATCTGCTCGTTCGCGGACGAGATGGCCCGGGCGGCCGGACGCGATCCCAAGGACTACCTGCTCGAGCTGATCGGGCCGGGGAGAATCCTCGAGCTCGAGAATGAGGGCGTCGAGGAGTACTACAACAACGAGTTCCCGACGGCGAAAATCGACGTTCCATTCAGCGGCAGTAAAGTGTTTCAGGTGGTGGGAGGCTATCCGCCCGACACGGCGCGCCTGCGGAAGGTGGTCGAGGAAGTGGCGCGCATGTCGGACTGGGACGCGAAGAAGGGCACGCTTCCCAGTGGCCGCGGGCTTGGCATCGCCGCGCATCGCAGCTTCCTGAGCTACGTGGCGCTCGTCCTCGACGTCTCCATCAATGACAAGAACGAGCTGACCATCAACGAGGCGCACTGCGCCATCGACTGCGGCCTGGCCGTCAACATCGACCGCGTCGTGGCGCAGGTCGAGGGAGGCATCAACTACGGTCTGAGCATGGCGGTCCTCGGCGAGATCACTGTCAAGGGCGGCGCTGTCGAGCAGAGCAACTTCGACAACTACCCGGTGCTGCGCATCCACCAGACACCGAAGAAAGTGAACATCCACATCGTCCAGACCGACTTCGATCCAACGGGAGTCGGCGAACCGCCGACACCTGTAGTCGCGCCGGCGCTGGCCAACGCGATCGTTGCCGCCGGCGGACGTCGCATCCGCGAGATGCCGTTCAGGAACCAGAACGTAGTGTTCTAAGCCGCCACAAGGGCGGGAGGCCCCATGACTGAAGCAACTCTCGGGATGCAAGGCATTACCGCTGAAGACAAGCCTGTCTTCGCCGGCTCGCGCTTCAGCGTGGTACGCGACGCGATCTTTGCCAACCCGTATCAGAAGGTCTGGGGAGCGCCGGGGAACGCGCCGCTCGAGCGTTTCCCGGTCACGTTCATGCCGCTCCTCAAAGGCATGCTGCCCGGCGGCAAGTCATGGCACTTCCTCGCCGCGGCGAAGCGCGTCCTCGCCTCGGATGCCGACCTGCGCTGGGGGCCGGACGGTACGGGCTTTCGCCGGATGCTCCACGCCAATGCCGTCTGCATGACCGGCATCTGGGAGGTCAACGAAGACACGCCTTACACAGGCTACTTCCGCAAAGGGAGCCGCGGCCTGATCATCGCCCGCTACTCCACCTGCTGCACGGAAACGCGCCGCGGCAACACGCGCTCCCTCTCGATGATCGGTCGCATCTACCCGACCACCGACCCGAACCACGCCGAGCCGCTGCCGACGGCCAGCTTCATCACCCAGGAAGACATCGGCGGCGAGAACACGCCGTACATCAACGACGCGAAACTGCGCAACGCACCGAACACCACTGCCACCCGCCGCGGCAGCGGGATGCCCATCCTCCTGCTGACAGGCCTGGTGCTCAACATCGCCGAGAAACAGCCGACCATCCGGCAGGTCTACCAGATCGCCGAGCTCGGGAAGCCGCCGTCCGAACCGACCCGCGCCCCCGAATTCATGCAGCTCACCGTGGCCCCCGGCCAGCCGGTCATCCCGGGCAACGACCTCGACTTCCGCGACGAGATCATGGCCCACATCTACGACCCGGGCGACCCCACGCCGAAACGGAAGCTCGTCTTCAACGTCGAGACCTCCGACACCGGCACCACCCACGGCCTCCCGATCAAAGAACGCCGCGACATCACCAACTGGAAAAAGATCGGCACCATGACCTTCGACGCCGCGGTGGTGTCGTTGAACGGCGACCGCGTCTTCCACGTGAACCACCCCGCCTGGCGCGAAGACCGGAACGACCCGAGCACGGTGGTGAAGCCGAAGCGGTGAGGGCAACCCCGGCCTCGTATGGAGTGCGGTAACGCGAGTTACCGCTCTTCCTGCTTTTGTTCGTCCTGCAACGCGAGCAGGTTCAGCCTTCGCTCGTGCCAAGAGGCGGGATTGCACCAGCGTGGGTTTGCTGCACGAACAGAAGCAGTCAAAGCGGTAACTGGCGTTACCGCACTCCATACTGAGTCCACGCCATCTCCGGAGAGATGGCGTGGACTCACGCGCAAAATCCTCAGAACGTCTTCAACAGCTCGATCAGCGCGCGCTTGTCGGCCATCGGCAGCGTGCGACCGAATTCATGCCCCTTGTCCACGTAAAAGTCGGGGCACTTGTTGACGGCCAGGAACCGCGGGATGAGCTCTCTGGTCATGAGCGCGTTCACCTGCGCGTCGTTGAGGTTCTCTGTCTTGATCCTCGCGAGCGTGTCGACGATGGCGTGGAGCAGGTCGGCGCGCTTGACGCCGAGGACCACGCCCGGGTCGAGATTCGTGTTCGCCACCAGGTTGATCGGCGTCCCGGCCGGAATCGGGCCGAGGCGGATGCTCTGCGTCTTCTGGTCGATGAGATGCGGATGACGCTTCGCCGCCGCCTGCAGCAGGTCGGGGAGGTAGGGGACCGGGATGTTGATGTACGACTTCTGCGTGGTCTTGTAGATCAGGGTTCCGCGCGGCTGGATCCAGAGCATTTTCTCGATGCCGTCCTGGAAGGCCTTCATGCGCGCGGCGACGCTCACGTCGCCCGGCGTCAGCTTCATCGGATCGACGCCCACGCTGTTGTTGTGCAGGTACGGGGCGCTGGTCCAGAGGCTGATCAGCGACGGCGGACGATAGTAGCCAGGCCCGTTGGGCTCACCCGGCAGCGGGATGCTGACCTGGCTCTTGCCGGTCGGAGAGTACGGATTGTCCACCTCGAACGTGCCGATCGGCGGGAGGTTCTTGTACGTCTCGGACGAGAAGTTGTCCCAGATCGCATTGCGCGTGGCATTCGTGGCGGCGGCGCGGGCGGAGTTGGTGCCGATCTGCGTGACCTTGTGGCGGCGCTCGTCGCTGAGGAAGTTGTCGGTGAAGAACTCCGGCTTCATCACCTCGGCGCGGAACCAGTTTTTCGCCTCGGCGGTGATCGACCCGTCCGGCGCGAACGGATCGGCGGCCGGCTGCCTGCTCGAGTGGCACGCGGCGCAATTCTCGGCGAAGACGACCTTGCCGCGATTGAGCACGTTCTGGTCCGTGGTCAGGAAAGCTGCGCCGCCCGGTGCGTCCTTCAGTAGCAGCGGCTTCGCGTAATTGATGAAGTACAGAGCCAGCGCGTGCGAGCGGTCCTCGCTCCAGTTCCACGAAGCGGAGCCCATCTGCAGCGCCTTCACCGTCACCGGCGACTGTGAGGCGAGCTTCGGATTCCCCGGGAACGGCCCGCCGACCAGCGGCCGGAAGTGCTTCTGCCACTCGTCCCATGAGTGTCCGATATTCACGTAAACGCGGCTGAGCGCTCCTTCGAAACCGACTGAATCGTCCCCCTGCTTGAGGATGCGGGGGATCTTCTGGCCGTTATCGAGGGTCATCCACTTGAGGTCGAGCGCGCCGCCGGCCAGCTTCTCCGCGTTCGGATCGTTCGTATCCTTCGTCACGCCGTTCGCCGCGCGGCTGACGCGCTGGGGCACGTTGAAGACACCGTTCATGGTGCCGGGGTTGTTGATGTAGTCGGTGGCGACGAACGACGTGTCGAGCGCGCCCGGGGGGCTGGAGTGGATCAGCTGCCAGACGAAACTTTCTTCGTCCGGGCCGGAGATCGTCACCGGCTGTCCGTTGGCGCCGCCCCTGACCTGGCGTGGCACGAAGAACTCGGCCACGTTGAAGTATTGCGCGCCGATGTAGTCGTTGAGGTTTTCCCACTTCGGGTTGTTCACGTCCGCCGGCGGACGGACCGGGTCGAAGCTGACGTGGCAGACCGCGCAGGTCATGCCGATCATGTACGGGCGGACCAGCTTCTGATTGTTGTAGTAGGAGGGGTTCTCGTAGAAGTCGTGGTTCACGCCGTCCGGGCCGACGTGCTTCATCCACTCCGCCCTTGCGGCGGCGTCGAATTTCGGATTGTCGGTGATGCGCAGCCCGACCACGCCCGACGAGCGCCCGTAGGTGGCGTAGTCGATCTGCTCGTCGATCTTGCCGGCCGGATCGCTCGGATTCGGCACGTCGAGGAAGAGCCCGTACTGGTCGGGCTTCGTCGCCGTCGTGAAGCCCGGCTGGTTGATGATGCCGATCTCCGCGAACCGCGTGTTGCGCCGGCGCGAATCGAGCGTCTTGAGCATGTCGGCCGTGCCGAAGCCGTGCTGTGCCAGCCAGTCCCACATCAAGCCGCTGTCGCCGATCCAGAGGTTCCAGACGATCCGGCCGCGGAGCGCTTCCTTCTGGTCAGGATTGCTCGGATCGAGCGTGATGCCGCTCATGCCCGGAAAGACGTCGACTTCCGTTTCTTTCCAGTTTGCCGGCTGCGCCTTGTACCGGGCAGTTTCGCCGCCGGTCTGCGGAGAAGGTTTCTCCTTCTTGCAGGAACCGGAAATGACGATGAGGAGGGCCGATAGAATACCGACGAGGAATCCCAGACGGATTCGGGACATATGGTCTCCTTCCCCGCGCTTACGCGCAGACAAACCGCGGTTCTGGACAGATGGGTCTATTGTAGGAGTGATTCAGGGAGGTTTTTCCCTACCCACGCCTCTAACTCGGTCTGCTGCTCCGCAGGCCTCGCTCCTGAGTAGTGCGTCGAGAGCCTCGAGCGTTTCAATGAACATTGGCGGTCCGGCGCAGTACAATTCATTCAGTCCATAAGCACGCCGGTTTCACGACGAAAGGAGCAGGTTTGGAGCTTCTGCGCATCCTCGAGGAGTGCCGCGCGGCCGGCGGCGGCGATTGCGCGCTGGCGACCGTGGTCGAGACGAAAGGCTCCGCCTACCGGCGCGCCGGAGCGCGACTGCTCGTCCGCCGCGACCGGAAGACGTGGGGCGCCATCAGCGGCGGCTGCGTCGAAGCGGACATCATCCAGCGCGCCCTCACCGTCATCGGCCGCGGCGAACCGGCGCTGGTCTGGTTCCGCCCTGCAGAAGACGACCTGATCATGGGACTGGGCAGCGGCTGCCAGGGCGAAGTGGCCGTCTTCATCGAGCCGCTCACCGAATCGCGGCGCACGGTGCTCCACGACCACCTGTCGGTCGCCGCGAGCGATGAAGCCCTGATCACGACCTGGCGCGACGCCGAGCCTCCGCACCTGCGCACCTGGATCGGTGTGCCGGCGGATGCGCCCGCGGGCGCGTTCATGCAGCAGATCGTGCGCCGGCTCTCGCTATTCATCTTCGGCGCCTCGCCGGCCGCGGAGCCGCTGTTGCGGTTCGCGAAGCAGCTCGGCTGGTGCGTGCGCATCGCCGATCACCGCCCCGTCGTGGCCACGGATCAACGTTTCGCGTCTGCCGATTCGATCGAGATCGCTCCGGCCGAGGAGTTGCCGTCGCGCTTCTCGTACGCGGTCCCCTCGGCCGCCGTGGTGATGACCCACCACTACCTGCGCGACCTCGACCTGATCCGGCAACTCGCCCCTTTGCGCCTCTCCTATCTCGGGCTGGTCGGCTCGCGCGAACGCGCGCAGCGGCTGGTCGCCGAAGCGGGCAAGCTTGGAATCGATTCCGATCTGCTGGCCGCGTCATTGCGCGCGCCGGCGGGGCTCGACCTCGGCGCTGACGAACCGTCGGAGATCGCACTCTCCATCGTCGCGGAGATCCAGGCGGTGCTGCGGCGCACGAACGCCACCGCGCTGCGCAATCGCCACGGCCGGATTCACGCCGCGCCCGACGAGAGCGCGGTCGTAATCCTCGCCGCGGGCGGCTCGCGTCGCCTCGGACGCCCGAAACAGCTCGTGGAAATCGAGGGACAACCGCTCGTCCTCCGCGCCGCCGAGGCCGCGCTGGCGGCCGGGAGCGGTTCGGTGCACGTAGTCGTCGGTGCCGAGGTCGTTCGTATTCGCGAAGCGCTCGGTGACCTGCCGGTCGACCTGGTCGTCAATGAGGCCTGGCAGGAAGGCGTCGCATCGTCGATCCGCGCCGCCATTGAAGCGATCGAGCGGCGCGAGCGTCCGGTGGAGACGCTCATCCTCATGCTCTGCGATCAACCCGGAGTCTCCGGCGACGTGTTGCGCAGGCTCCTCGACGCCTACCGCACCACCCGCGCCCCGGTCGTCGCCTCGCGATACCCCGAGGGCCCCGGCGTCCCGGCGCTCTTCCACGCGGAACTGTTCCCCGCCCTGAAATCGCTTGACGGCGACGTGGGTGCGCGTGAGCTCATCCGGCATCTCGATCGGGATGTGGTGACGATTCCGTTCTCGCTCACAGACGACGTCGATACGCCGGGTGATGTGCTGCGCTACGTTCCCGGTCTGCGGGGAAATTCATGAGCCGGAGTGCGGCGGCGCCACTGGACGTAGCGGCGCTCCTGGACCTACGCTGAACGTATGCCTGAAAAAAAGAAATGCTTCGTCGTCATGGGCTTCGGCGAGAAGACGGACCTCGCCACCGGCCGCACGCTCGATCTCGACAAGACGTACCGCATCATCATCAAGAAGGCGGTCGAGGAGGCGGGGCTCGAGTGCATCCGGGCGGACGACATCAAGCATTCCGGCCTGATCGATGTGCCGATGTACGAGCTGCTGCTCACCGCCGATATCGTCATCGCGGACCTCTCCACCGCGAACCCGAATGCGATCTACGAGCTCGGAGTGCGGCACGCGCTCCGGCCGCACGCGACCATCATCATGGCGGAGAAGCAGTTCAAGTTTCCGTTCGACCTGTCGCACATCGTCATCCGTCCGTACGAGCACCTCGGCAAGGGCATCGATGCCGAGCACGCCGAAGACGTGCGGAACGAGCTCAAGGCCGCGATTCACAAGCTGCTCGACGAGCCCGACGTCGACAGCCCGGTGTACAGGTTCCTGCCACGGCTGCAGAGCTGGAACGCGGGCATGGCTCCGATCATCATTGCCGCGGCGGCGGCCGATGCCGGACAACCGGCCGCTGCGGATGCCGAGAGCATCAGCGAATTGATGGAGGTGTTCCGCGAATCGAAGGCCGCCTCGGAATGGACCTCGGCGGCGCGCGCGCTGAAGCGTTTGCTCGAAAAGCGTCCGACCCCGTACCTTCACCAGCAGCTCGCGCTGGTCACCTACAAGAGCAAGAAGCCCGATCCAATCACGGCTCTCCATTCCGCGAAAGAGATCCTCGAGAAGCTCGATCCGCGCACGAGCACCGATCCCGAGACCCTCGGCCTCTGGGGTGCCGTGCACAAGCGGCTCTTCGAGCTGACCGGCGAGGCTCAATATCTGGATGAATCGATCTGGGCGTACGAGAAGGGTTTCTACGTCAAGAACGATCACTACAACGGGATCAATCTCGCGTTCATGCTGAATGTCCGCGCCGCGCACGCCGCCGACCCGCGCGAGGTCACCGCGGACGTGGTGCAAGCCCAGCGCGTCCGGCGCCGTGTAGCGGAGATCACCAGGAAAATGCTTGCCGCGGGGATCAAAGACGATGAAGGGAAGGTCGACCCGGACGAGACGTTCTGGGTGCAGGCGTCACTGGCGGAGGCGCTCGCCGGCAGCGGTCAGCACGACGAGGCCGAGAAGTTGCGCGAAGAGCTCGCGAAGACCGCGCCGGCGCCCTGGATGATGGAGTCGATGACCGAGCAGCTCCGAAAGCTCGAGGACCTGCTGGCGAAGGCGCAGTAGGCGAGCGTTGAATCGTGTCTGCTCACTCCGGATCATCCACCCGATGTCCGGTGAAGAGGAGCACGTGCGGAGGCCCCTCGCTGTCATGCTCCACGACGTTCTCCTGGCTATACGAACCGCTCGAAGTGCTTTTCTTTCACCTTCATTTTTCCGATCGCCTTCCCGACCTCCTGCAGATCCGGGATCGATTCGATGGCGTCGAGCTTCTGCACGTTCGTCGGCTCGATTCCGGGCAGTCCGAGCGCGTTCAGCCCCTCGCGGGTGAGCTCGGCGTTGTAGCGGACGTAGGTGAAGAGCTTCTCTGCCGTCGGACCCTTCTTTCCGATCATGTCCCCGACTTCCCCATCGAGTACGTCTCCCTCCAGCGTGTCGCCGAACGCGCGGCAGAGGAAGTCCTGCTCGTTGAGCGCGGCGAACATCAGCGCCGAGGGGATCGAGGAAGCGTTGTAGAGCAGGTTCATCTGCCCCGGCTGCAGGTCCTCGTTCGCGGCCGGCGCGGTGCCGGTGCCGATCGAGACGAGCAGCATCCTGTCGCGGCCCGTTTGCCAGTTGAGGTTGTACGGCTCGACGGTGGCCATCATGAAAAGCTGGAACGCCGGGTTGTTGTACATGGTCATGCCGCCGTCGACGAAGATGAAGCGGTTCGAGCCGACTTCCACGACCTCGGGCGGAAAGTAAGTGGGCGCGGCGGTGCTGGCGCGGACGAGCTGCCAGAGCGGCAGGTTGAGATTGCAGTCGTCGAGATCCGCCGCACAGTACTTCGCATTCGGGTTGTTCGACAGCGGCCAGGGGGAGTCGGTGCTCGCGTTCCGCAGGACCATCATCAGCAGCGTGCGCAGCTTCTCGCTGCCGAGGGTCGTGTTTGCGCCGATGACCTCCCGCAGCTTCTTCGCGAGCGGCTCGTCCTCGAACTTGAAATGCAGCTTCCGCAGGAACCCGGCGCGGTTGAACATGGCCGGGCCGCTGTCGATGTAGAACTTGCGGATGTCATCGACGCGCATGCCGAGGGAGAGGCACGTAGCGATGATCGCCCCGGTGCTCGTGCCGGCGATGTAGTCGAAGTAATCCGCCAGCACGAACTTGTCGTCGCGCCCGAGGCGCCGCTGCAGGAGCGACTCGATCTTCGCCAGGACCTCCACCGCGATCATGCCGCGGATGCCGCCGCCGTCGAGCGCCAGCAGTTTCTTCTGGGGGACATTGGGGTCGAGCTTCAACCGGAACGATTCGGCCATGCACTCACTCCTTTATGCTAACGATACTCTCGTATGAGGAATGGTAGTCCGTACGCCGAAAAATTGATTGCAGAAAAGCAAGGATATCTGCGCTCAGTGAGCGAGAACTGCAGCCGCGAACTCCGGAACAAGGAATAGGTTCTTGAGCGTGAGCCCGGCGACGGCGACGTGACGACCAAGCTC
>DASQJY010000088.1:0-81563 GCA_035630815.1 Thermoanaerobaculia bacterium | reverse complement strand
GCCAACAAGGGCATGTTCCTGCTGGCGCCGCTGGTGATGTGCACCCTGTCTCTGGCAGCCTGGGCGGTCATTCCGCTCAATGCCGGCTGGGCCATCGCCGACATCAATGTGGGCATCCTCTACATCTTCGCGATCTCGTCGCTCGGCGTCTACGGCGTCATCATGGGCGGCTGGGCCTCGAACTCGAAATACCCGTTCCTCGGCGCGCTCCGCTCGGCAGCCCAGATGGTCTCATACGAGGTCTCCATCGGCTTCGTGATCGTCACCGTGCTGATGTGCGCCGGAACCCTGAACCTGTCGGCCATCGTGGAATCGCAGAATACCCGCCTCGGCATCCTCGGCTGGTACTGGCTGCCGCTCTTCCCGATGTTCGTGGTGTTCTTCATCTCGGCCCTCGCGGAGACCAACCGGCCGCCCTTCGACCTGCCGGAAGCGGAGTCGGAGCTGGTGGCCGGCTTCCACACCGAGTATTCGGGGATGAAGTTCGCGTTCTTCATGCTGGCCGAGTACTCGATGATGATCGTCAACTCCTGCCTCATCGTGACGCTCTTCTTCGGCGGCTGGACGCTGGCCATGTTCGACCTCGGGCTGACCACGAACGTGCTGAAGGGGATGGGTCTCTTCGGCGGCATCCTCGGGGCCACGATCTTCCTGACCAAGGTCATGGTGTTCATGCTGGTCTACGTCTGGTTCCGGGCCACCTTCCCCCGCTTCCGCTTCGACCAGCTCATGGACCTCGGCTGGAAGTGGCTGATCCCGCTCGCGCTGGTGAACATCGTCGTGACCGGCCTCTTCATCCTGGCCGGGCAGGAGCGGTTGATGTACTGGATCGGCCTCGGACTGATCGCCCTCACCGCGTTCTATCTATTCAAGCCGCGCCGCGCGCCGGAGCCGGCCGCCCCGCAAAAGGTGGTTCATGCAAGTTAGCCATCCCAGGAACAGCTGGTCCGAGAAGTTCCTCCTGCTCGACCTGCTCGAAGGTCTGAAGACCACCTTCCGGGAGCTGTTCCGCCCGAAGGTCACGGTGCGCTATCCGGAAGAGCGGATGGAGCCGGCGGACCGCTACCGCGGCATGTTCAAGTTCTCGTACGATCGCTGCATCGCCTGCAAGCTGTGCGCGGTGGCCTGCCCGATCGACATCATCTACATCGACGTACACGACGAGATGATCGAAGAGGGGGGGAAGAAGAAGAAGGTCAAGGTCCTCGACCGCTACGACATCGACGTGAAGCGCTGCATGTTCTGCGCGCTCTGCGAGGAAGCCTGCCCCACCAAGCCGAAGTCGATCTGGCTCACGACCAAGACCTACGAGCTCGCGAGCTACGACCGCAACGACCTGTATTTCAACATGCAGGAGCTCGAGTACTGGGACGACAAGCCGGAGTACACGGGCCTGCCCGCGGACGACGACGGCAAGTCGCTGCCGGCGGAGCGGAAGCAGATCCCGGGAGGCACGGAGTGAGGCGTGGTTTGGGCGTTACTCGCCTGTCGCACGACCCCTCACCCGGCCTTTGGCCACCCTCTCCCCGCTCGACGCGGGGAGAGGGGCTACTAACTTTCACTCTCGCGGGACGGGAACTTAGTAGCCCTTCTCCCCTGCGAGGGGAGAAGGTGCCCGAAGGGCGGATGAGGGGTCGCGCCACGGGCCAGACGGTGGCGTCTAACGGGAGGCATCGCTGATGGACGGCCTGACCGGCAACATGCCGCTGCTCGTGTTCATGGTCATCGGGACGCTGGCGGTGGCGTCGTCGATCCTGGTCGTGGCCATGCGCAACCCGGTGCATTCGGCGCTGTTCCTCCTGCTCACGTTCCTCTGCGTGGCGGTGCTGTTCGTGATCAAGGCGGCGGAGTTCGTGGCCGCGGTCCAGGTGCTGGTCTACGCGGGCGGGATCATGGTGCTGTTCCTGTTCGTGGTCATGCTCATCAACTACCGCCACCTCCCGGAAGAGAGGGTGATGTCGCCGGTGTGGCTGGGCGGGATCCTGGTGGGCGTCTCGATCTTCGTCCTCTTCGCCACGCTGGTGCGTACCGGCGTGTACCACGACGAAGCGGCGACGCCGGTGAAGAAGCTGACCACGGTGCGCGAGTCGTACCTCACCGAGCACCCGAGCGATCCGAGCAAGCTGGTGCGCCGCACGCGCGACCGGGAGAACCGGAACGCCGAGGCCGTGGCGATGGCCCTGTATACCGACTACCTGGTGCCGTTCGAAGTCGCGTCGCTGTTCCTGCTCGTGGCGATGGTCGGCGCGATCGTGATCGGCAAGCGCGAACTGTCGGCGGAGGAAGAAGAAGCGACGCCGAACTTCATCCTCGAACGAGCGGAAGAGGAGAAGGACGTGAAGGAGAGCATGAGTGCCTGACCACGACGAAATTGAAAATGCAAAATTGAAAATTGAAAAATCGCGCAGCGCACCTGCCGCGTGCGACACGCGTGTCCTCCGTTTTTTCAATTTTCAATTTTCAATTTTCAATTCAGCCCCGGAGGGCGCCCATGCCTAGCACCGAAGCCTATCTGATGCTCTCCGGGACGCTGTTCGCGGTCGGGCTGGTCGGCGTGATCGTGCGGCGGAACATGATCACGGTGCTGATGTGCATCGAGCTGATGCTCAACGCCGTCAACATCAACCTGATCGCGTTCTCCTACCGGCTGGCGAACCTCGAGGGGCAGGTCTTCACGATCTTCGTGATCTGCATCGCGGCCGGCGAGGCGGCGGTGGGGCTGGCGATCATCATCCAGTTGTACCGCCTGAGAAGCACGATCAACGTGGACGAAGCGAGGACCTTGCATGGCTAGTGCGCTGTTGCTGGTGGTCCTGCTGCCCGCGCTCGGCGCGCTGATCAATGGGACGCGTGCGTTCGCGAATCCGCACGGTCCGAAGAACAAGGGCCTCACGAACGCGGTGGCTCTCGGCGCGACGCTGCTCTCCGCGATCGTGGCCACCTGGGTCGTGCTGCAAAGTGCCGGCCATCCGTGGCAGCACAGCTACTTCGAATGGATCCCCTCGGGGATCGGCGCGGTGGGCAACAGGATCGCGGACTTTTCGATCGACTTCGCGTTCCGCGTCGACGCACTCTCCTCGACGATGCTGATGATCGTGACGTGGATCGGCTTCCTGATCCATGTCTATGCGACCGGCTACATGTCGCACGAGAAGGGGTACACGCGCTTCTTCACCTACCTCAACCTCTTCATGTTCATGATGCTGCTGCTCGTGCTCGGCGCGAACTACATCGTCATGTTCGTAGGGTGGGAAGGGGTCGGGCTCTGCTCGTACCTGCTGATCGGCTTCTATTACGACAAGAACTTCGCCGCCGACGCGGGGAAGAAAGCGTTCATCACCAACCGCATCGGCGACTTCGGCTTCATCCTGGGCATCTTCCTGATCTTCAACACCTTCGGGAGTGCCGATTACGAGAAGGTGTTCGCCATGGCCGCCACCGGCGGGACGCAGTACGCCGGCATCGCCACGGCCATCTGCCTGCTGCTCTTCGTCGGCGCGTGCGGCAAGTCGGCGCAGATCCCGTTGTACGTCTGGCTGCCGGACGCGATGGCCGGCCCGACGCCGGTCTCCGCGCTCATCCACGCCGCCACGATGGTCACGGCCGGCGTCTACATGTGCGTACGCTCGAACGTGCTGTTCCGGCTCGCGCCCGACGCGATGCTGGTGGTGGCGATCGTCGGCGCGGCCACCGCGATCTTCGCGGCCACGATCGGCCTGGCGCAGAACGACATCAAGAAAGTCCTCGCGTATTCGACCGTCTCGCAGCTCGGCTACATGTTCCTGGCGGTCGGCGTCGGCGCCTTCACGGCGGCGATCTTCCATGTCATGACGCACGCCTTTTTCAAGGCCTGCCTCTTCCTCGGCGCCGGCTCGGTCATCCACGGCTGCGGCGGCGAGCAGGACATGCGCAAGATGGGCGGCCTCCGGAAGTACATGCCGCGCACGCACCTGACGATGCTGATCGCCACGATCGCCATCGCCGGCATCCCGCCGCTGGCGGGCTTCTTCTCGAAGGACGAGATCCTCGCGAACGCGTTTCCGCACCACAAGTTCATCTGGATCGTCGGCCTGATCACCGCGGGGCTGACCGCGTTCTACATGTTCCGCCTCTACTTCATGACGTTCCACGGCGAATACCGCGGAGCGCACACGGTGGGCATCGAGGAGTCGGAGCCGGCGCACGCGGGGCACGATCTCATCCCGTCGACGCCGCACCTGCAGGACGGCGATGCGCACGCCGATAAGGCGCACGGACATCACGCGCACAGCCACGATCCGCACGAGTCGCCGCTCAGCATGACCGGTGTGCTCGGCGTGCTGGCGTTCCTATCGTTCGTCGGCGGCTGGATCGGACTGCCGGCGGCCGTCGGCGGCGCGCATCCGACCTGGTTCCAGCAGTGGCTCTCGCCGATCCTGCTGCCGATCCAGAACCATCCGTACGAGTTCCACCACGCCTCGTACGCGCTCGAGTACACGCTCATGGCCATCTCGGTCGCGGTCGCGGCGCTGGGGATCTTCCTCGCGTACCGCTTCTACAAGCGCGACCCGCTCTGGTCGACGCCCAAACGGATCGCGCACAACTGGGCGCCGGTGCACCGGCTGCTCGAGAACAAGTACTTCGTCGATGAGCTCTACGCGAAGACCGTCATCGCCGGGACGCTCATGCTCTGCCGGGCCATGTGGTGGATCGACATGTACGTCATCGACGGCATCGTCAACGGGGTCCGCCACCTCACCGTGATCGGCTTCGGCCACGGCTCGTGGCTGTTCGACCGCTTCGTGGTCGACGGCGCGGTGAACGGCGTGGCCTCGACTGCAAAAGGCGGCTCGATGATGTTCCGCCGTGTCCAGAGCGGTCTCGTACAGAACTACGCACTGATCATGGGCGGAGGCATCGTCCTGATTGCAATGGTTTACCTGTTCATGAAACCGTGAGAGGCAGGAGGCAGCTGTTAGGTCTTAGGTTTTAGGTCTTAGGAGAGAACCGCGGCCCGCGGTTCTCCTAAGACCTAAGACCTAACACCTAACACCTGCTCAAAGGGAGCACATGGGTATTCTCAACATCATCACGTACATCCCGCTGATCGGGGCGCTGGTCATCCTGTTCTTCGTGAACAAGAACAACCCGCGGCTGATCCGCATCGTCGCCACGGCCACCATGGTGATCGACTTCCTCGTCTCGCTCTGGCTCTGGCCGAACTTCGACCGGAAGGCGACCGGCGCGGCCATGTTCCAGTTCCGCGAGACGTACGACTGGATCCCGTCGCTGGGCGTGAAGTACGACTTCGGGATCGACGGGATCTCGCTGCTGCTCATCCTGCTGACGACGTTCATCGGCATCATCGGCGTGGTCTCGTCGTACAGCGCGATCAACCACCGGGAGAAGGAGTACTACTCGCTGCTGCTCATGCTGCAGACCGGCATGATCGGCACGTTCTGCGCGCTCGACTTCTTCCTCTTCTACGTCTTCTGGGAAATCATGCTCGTGCCGATGTACTTCATCATCGGCATCTGGGGCGGCACGCGGAAGCTGTACGCGGCCATCAAGTTCTTCCTCTACACGCTCTCCGGCTCCGTGCTGATGCTGCTGTCGATCCTGGCGCTCTTCTTCTTCAACGACGGAGGGATCTCGTTCCTCAACATCCAGGGCCTCGGCAATCCGGCCACGTTCAGCGTGCTGCAGTTCCACGACATCGGCCACCTGATCCCGCCCACGCTGCAGTTCTGGATCTTTCTCGGCTTCTTCTTCGGCTTCGCCATCAAGGTGCCGATGTTCCCGTTCCACACCTGGCTTCCCGACGCGCACGTCGAGGCGCCGACCGCCGGCTCGATCATCCTCGCGGCGGTCCTGCTGAAGATGGGCACCTACGGCTTCGTGCGGTTCGCGCTGCCGATCCTGCCCGACGCGACGAAGCAACTGCTCGTGCCGATCGTGATCCTGTCGCTGATCGGGATCATCTACGGCGCGCTCGTGTCGCTCGTGCAGAAGGACATGAAGAAGCTGGTGGCCTACTCCTCGGTTTCCCATCTCGGCTTCGTCATGCTGGGGATGTTCGCGCTGAACCCGATGGGCCTCCGCGGTTCGATCATCCAGATGATCAACCACGGCATCTCCACCGGCGCGCTCTTCCTCCTGGTGGGCATCATCTACGAGCGCCGCCACACGCGCCTGATCGCGGACTACGGCGGGCTGGCGAAGCAGATGCCGATGTACGCGGCGCTCTTCCTGATCGCGGCCCTGTCCTCGATGGGACTGCCGGCGCTCAATGGCTTCATCGGTGAGTTCACGATCCTCCTCGGCGCGGCGAACTCCGCCGCCTTCGGGACCATCGCCTATGCAGTCATCGCCGCGATCGGCATCGTCCTCGGCGCGGCCTACCTGTTGTGGCTCTACCAGCGCGTCTTCTGGGGGCCGCTCGACAACCCGGCGAACTTCGGGGTTCCGGACGTCAATCGCCGCGAGCTGGGGATGATGCTCTCGCTGATCGCGCTGATGATCTGGATCGGCGTCTATCCGAAGCCGCTCTTCGACATCATGGAACAGCCGGTCGACTACATCGTCCGCAAGGTCAATCCGGAGTACTTCGCAAAAGAGCGGCTGACGTATCCCGCCTCGCCGGTCGCACCCGCGTCCGGACATCATGAGGTGGCCGCGAAATGACGTGGAGCGACATGCTCTACCTGCTGCCGGAGGTGGTCGTCGCCATCGGCGCGATGCTCCTGCTGATCGCCCCGGTCACAGGGTTCAAGAACGACGCGGGCACGGCGAAGTGGGCGATGCTCGCGCTGCTCGCCATCACGGCCGGCTCGCTTTTCGCCTGCTCGTACGCGGTGCAGAACGTCGAACAGACCACCGCCTTCGCGGGGATGTTCACGCTCGATTCCTTCTCGATCTTTTTCAAGCTCCTCTTCATCGTCGCGATCGCCATGGTCACGCTGCTGTCGGAGGAGTTCCTCCGCGGCACGCGCTACTCCTCCTGGGAGTACTACGCGCTGATGGCCTTCGCGCTGTGCGGCATGATGTTCATGGCCTCGGGCGTCCACCTGGCCACGATCTACGTCGGCCTGGAGCTGATGTCGCTGTCGAGCTACATCCTGGCGGGGTACTTCAAAAACGAGCAGAAGAGCACCGAGGCGGCGATGAAGTACTTCGTGCTCGGGGCGGTGAGCTCGGCGATTTTGCTGTACGGGATCTCGCTGATCTACGGCGTCACCGGCACGCTCAACCTGCTCCACATCGCCACGGCCATGTCCACGCTGGTGACGAACGATGCGCTGATGTTCGGCATCATGCTGCTGGGGGCGGGGCTCTGTTTCAAGATCGCGGCGGCGCCGTTCCACGTCTGGACGCCTGACGTTTACGAAGGCGCGCCGACGCCGATCACCGCGTTCCTCTCCACCGCCTCGAAAGCGGCCGCGTTCGCAATCTTCGCGCGCATCTTCTACGTCGGCCTGCAGCACTTCCGGCTCGACTGGCAGTACGTGCTCGCGGCCATCGCGGCACTGTCGATGATCGTCGGCAACCTCGCGGCCATCACGCAGGAGAACATCAAGCGCCTGCTCGCGTACTCGTCCATCGGCCACGCGGGCTACGTGCTGCTCGGCATTCTCTCCGTGAGCGAGATGGGACTGCGCGGGGTGCTGGTCTACTCCGTCGTCTACGTCTTCGCGACGCTCGGCATCTGGGCCACGGTGCTGATGCTCGAGAAGAGCGACTACGCCGGCGAGTCGGTGGACGACTTCGAAGGGCTGCACCGGCGCGCGCCGTTCTGGGCGTTCGCGATGCTGGTCTTCCTGCTCTCCCTCGGTGGCATCCCGCCGACGGGGGGCTTCCTCGGCAAGTACTTCCTCTTCTACGCCGCGGTCGGCGCCGGCTTCGGCTGGCTGGCCGTGCTCGCGGTGCTGATGTCGGCGGTCTCGATGTTCTACTACGTGCGCATCGTCGCGGCGATGTACCTGCGGGGCGACGGACGGGAAGAGCTGGTGACGACCACGCGCGGCCTGAAGATCGTGGCGGTCGTAGCGCTCCTCGTGACCCTCTTCCTCGGACTGGTGCCGGAGTCCTTCATCGTCGAGGCGGGCCGTTCGGGCAGGCCGGTCTCGAAGCGGATCGTCGATGCCACCCGATAGCAACAAGAAGAAGGAATACCGCCAGATGCTCGAGGCATCGGCGATCGGGTGGATGTTCCCGATCGCGATCGGCCTGGGGGCGTTGTGGGGGTGGGGGATGGACAAGCTGTTCGGCACCTGGCCGTGGATGACCGGGATCTTCACCGGGTTCGGGATCATCGCGGCGTTCGTGAACCTGTTCCGCATGTCCGCCTCGGCCAAGTGACCGGCCTTCCTCCGCTCGAAGCGCCTCCCGAAGCGACGCCTGAGCCGCCGCCCGGGCCGCCACGGTGGTTCGAGCGGGAAACGCCTGCCGACGTCATGCGGCGCATCAAGCGGACCGCTCTTGCCGCGGCCGCTGTTTTCGCGGTTTTCTCCGCGATTTCGGGCGGTTTTCGGGCTTTTCTCGGATTGACTTGCAGTGCCGCTGTCACTATGATCAGCTTCCTTTGGTTGGAGGAGATCGTTGATGTTCTGCTCCAACCGGCGGCACACCTGCACGCTCGGAGGCTCACGGTGCGCACCCTGGCGCGCTTCGCTCTCCTCGGTGTGGCGCTCACGGTCACGATCATCGTTGCTCGTTTCAATGCGTTAAGTGTGTTGCTGGGATTCTCGATCATCGTGGTGGGAATCTGCGGCGAAGCTCTGTATTCGCTGTACCGAGAGGTAGCTCGAAGGTAGATGGAACACGAACATTCAATTCTGTACGAGCCGTTCAACAAGCTCGTCCGGCCGATCCTCGGATTCGACGTCCCCGATCACGTCATCATGGCGCTGCTGGTGCTGCTGCTGAGCTGCATCATCTTTCCGCTCATCTCGCGGAAGCTCAGCAAGGACAACCCGTCCAACACGCAGCAGTTCCTCGAGCTGATCGTGGGCGGCCTCAAAGGGTTGCTGAACGACATCGTCGGGCCGCACTCCGAGCGCTTCCTCTACATCGTGGGGGCGTTCGCGGTGTTCATCTTCGTCTCGAACATCTTCGGCCTCTTCTTCTTCCTGCAGCCGCCCACCGGGAACGTGAACACGACGTTCGGCCTCGGCCTGATCGCGTTCCTCTACTACAACTTCGTCGGCATCAAGACGCAGGGGCTCGGGCACTACCTGGCGCACTTCGCGGGACCGATCTGGTGGCTGGCGCCGCTGATGTTCCCGATCGAGCTGATCGGACACTTCGCACGGATCCTGTCGCTCGGCATGCGCCTCTTCGGGAACATCTTCGGCGAGCACACCGCCACCGGGATCTTCATGGGCATGCTGCCGTTCGTCGTTCCCTGGCCGATGATGGGCCTGGGCATCTTCGGCGCGTTCCTGCAGACGTTCGTCTTCATCATGCTGACGATGGTGTACATCGGCGGAGCCGTCGCCACGGAAGAACACTAAGACATCGATCAACCTACGGGTTTCGAGATTTGAAAAGGAGGAGATTCATAGTGACCAAGAAGAACATGATCCTGTTCGCCATCCTGGCGCTGACCGCGTTCTCCGCGTTTGGCCAGCCTGCGCCGACCACCACCAACAACGGTGTGGCGTGGGGACCCCTCGCCGCAGCACTGGTCCTCGGCCTTGCCGCCGCGGCCGGAGCCATCGGCCAGTCGCGCGCGATCGTCGCGGCCTGCGAAGGCATCGCCCGCAACCCGGGAGCTGCCGGCGCGATCCGTCTGGCGATGATCATCGGTCTCGCGCTGATCGAGTCGCTCGTCATCTACGCGCTCGTCATCGCGTTCATCATCCAGAGCCGGTAAGAAGCAGCAGACGCTGATTCAGGAAGGCCCGGTACCGCGAGGTGCCGGGCCTTTCTGCGTTCGGGCAGCGTCTTTGCTGAGTCAGCTCCGCGGGAGGTACCCCCAAGGATGAACTGGTTCAATCTGTCCTTCATCGGCTGGCTCATCGTGATCATCGCGCTGGCCCTCATCGCCTACCGCTTCGGCGTCGAGCCCTTCTGGATCGGCATCGGCGCGCTCCTGCTCCTCGGCGTCGGCATCATCACGTCCGTCAAGCACTCGAAACCGCGGATCTGACCAAGTCACTGTCAACAAAAAAGCCGGCGCTTTCGCGCCGGCTTTTGCACGCTGCAAGGCAGCGGATCAGTGTTCGTTCAGGAGTCGACGAAGGGCGTCGATGGCGGCGCTGCTCGTGATCTGTTCGTCGAGGGTGATGGAGCGAGCTTCGCTCCAGGTGCCGTCTTCTTTCATGATCGCGTACTGCAGGCGGGCGGTGTCGCGGTTGTAGAGCGCGAGGCGGGACTCGCCGGCGATGCCTTCCATGCGGCTCGTGCCTGCGACGCGGAACGACGGGGCACGGTTGCTGCGTTCGTGGCGGCCGACCGGGACGCGCAGGCGGCCTTCGGCGACGACGCGGGTCGGGCGGACGCGCACCTGGTGCAGTTCTTCTTTCGCGGGGTCGCCGAACACCACCAGGACGCTGTCCTGCTGCGGCGAGGCGAAGAGGAGTGGCTGCTTGAGGATGGAGCGGTCGGCATCCGGAGCGAGCGCGTCACCTTCGGCGTCGGCGGCGAACCCGGTCAGGTCGAGGCGGCGGAACGATTCGATGCCGTTTTTGTCGAGCGCGAGCATCGCGTACTGCGCCGATTCCTCGTTCTCGGTGTTGTTTTCCCACCAGACCAGGTGGACGCTGATCGCCGATTCGGCGTTGACGGTGCCGTCTTCCTCGGACGCTTTGCGCGTGGCGGCGATGCGGAGATTCGAGTGATAGTCGAACTGCTGGCCGAACGTCTTGGCCTCGCTCCAGGTGCCGTTGGCGTCGCGCCAGGCGAACATCAGGTCGCTGGTCTGGACGCTGGTGTAATTGAGCCAGAAGACGAACAGCGTCTGCGACTCGGCGTCGTACGCCATGTCTGCTTCGGTGTGCAGGCCGCGCTCGAGGGTGGCCGGGACGATCTCGCTGGTCACCTCGTCGCCGCGCTGCGAGCGGAGGACGAGGTGTCCCTCCGCGGACGAAGCGTCGATGTGGGACAGGCTCGTCGACACCGTGAACAGCGTACCGTCCGGTGTGAGCAGCGCTTCGCGATCCTGCGCGGCCGCGAAGAGCGGCAGGACCAGAAGGCAGAGGGAGAGAAGCAGCTTTCTCATAGTTTGAGGTTGACCATCGACCGGAGGTCGATCGCGAACAGCAGGTTCTTGAGATTCTTGAACTGCGGGTAGAACTTCGAAAGCTCGTCGAAGTGGAACGTGGCTCCCTCGACGTCGCCGCCCTTGTAGCAGGCTTCGCCGAGGAGATAGTGAGCGTTGCGGATCTGGCGCGAATCCTTCGCGATCTCGAGCGCGGCCTCGCCGTAGAGCTGCGCCTGCGCGTAGTTGCCGCGCTCGACGTAGCCGTAGCAGAGATCGACGTACGCTTCGGCGCGGCCGATCGGATCGGAGAGCATGCCGAGCGCTTCGTGCACGTACGCGAGACCTTCGTCGATCTTGCCCTGCAGCAGCTTGCAGTAGCCGAGGTTCTCGATGGCGTACGCGTGGCTGAGATCGCGGTCGCGGTTCTGGGACGACTCCTCGCCGATGGCCAGCGACTCTTCGAAACACTCGATGGCGGTGCCGATCTGCGAGTCGAGCTCGTAGATGTTTCCGAGCTCGAGGAGGACGATGCGGCGCCACGACGGCTCGTTCGCTTCCTGCGCGGTGCGGAGCGCGAGCTGGCCGTAGAACAGGGCGCGCTTGAGGTCGTTCTCGAGGCGGTACTTGTACTGGAGCGCATACGCCGCCAGGTAGACGTGGCGCATGCTGCGGCGGCGCATGATCACGCGCGGGAGCTCGATGACTTCGGGGCCCGTCCGCTCGAGCGCGATCATCGCGTCGGCTTTGTTGATCGTGATGAGCTCGCGCGCGTCTTCTTCCACGGCGAGACCGAGAGCTTCGTCGTACAGCGCGAGCGCTTCCTCGTAATCGCCGAGCCGCACGCGGCTCAGCGCTCCCAGGCGCAGCTCTTCCACGCGTACCGCAGTCTGATCAGGCATCGGCATCTCCACCCTCCACCCCGTCGAACTCGCCGTCGTTTTCCTGCGCGCGCTTGAACTCGATGAAGCTCTCCACTTCCTTCTGCGCGGTCGGGCTCAGAGAACGGAACTTCTCGAAGACCGTGTTCGCGCGGTTGTTCTCGTCGAAGAAATCTCCGATGCTGAGATCGAAGCACTGCAGGATCTTCAGCAGGGTGTCGAGACCCACTTTGTACTCGCCCTGTTCCATGCGAGAGAGGTCCGACTGGTGAATGCCGATCTTCTCGGCGAGCTCCACCTGGGTCAGCTTCCGCTGCCGGCGGAGTTGCCGGATCTTGCGACCTACGAGTTCGAGTTGTGCTGGCCTGTTCATGACGGCATTCGTTGACTTTTATGCTATTAAACAATAACCTGACGAAACTTTCAAGCTGTGAACGAGACTTTTGTGTGTCGTTCCCCGAAGGCCCGCCACGTACGCCACTCTCCACCTGCTTCGCGAGCTGACCAAGCGCGACCTTTCGGCCCGGTTCACCGGCTCCGCTCTTGGTCTCGCCTGGGCCGTGCTCCAGCCCCTCAGCTTCGTCGCTCTCTACTGGTTCGTCTTCACCTTCATGATCCCGGGCGGCCGGCTGGGCAGCGGCTCGGGGGACGCCTACATCTATTTTCTCATCGCCGGCCTGCTGCCGTGGCTCGGGTTCAGCGAAGGGCTGAGCCGCGCCACCACGTCCATCGTGGAGAGCTCGGCCATCGTCCGGAAGCTTCCGCTGCGCAGCGAGGTGCTGGTCATTGTACCGAACGCGACCGCACTCATCTTTCAGGGGATCGGGCTGGCCATCTTCATCATCGCCCTCGCGGTCCGCGGAATGCCGTTGCGGCAACTCTGGGTCCTGCCGTTCGCGCTCGTCCTGCAGTTCCTGCTGCAGCTCGGCGTCGGCTTTTTCCTCGCCACCACCTATGTCTTCTTTCGCGACGTCCCGCACATCATCACGTTCGTGCTGGCCATCGGGTTCTACCTCAGCCCCATCCTTTATGGTGTGTCCGGCAGGTTCGAGAAGTACTTCTTCTGGAATCCGATGACGCCGCTGCTCGGTTTGTTCCGGAGCGCGATGCTGGCCTCCCCGTTACCTGATGGCGGCTCAATCGTCTACTTAGTGGCGGTTGCAGCCTTCGTGTGTGCGGCGGGGCTCCTCTTTTACCGGAGAGCCCAGCCCTCGCTCGTCGACGTCATCTAGTCCATTCAGGAGAAAAGAATGTCTCTTCGGAAGTCTCTCGGTTGTGTTTTGTCCATTCTCGTTCTCGCGGGCGCGTCTGCGTACGAGGTTCGCGCCCAGGCCGCGAAAGCTCCGGCGCCCGCTGCCCCTGCAGCGACGAACGGCAGTGAAGTGCCGGACGGGGGCATGCCCCGCTACATCCGGCCGGAAACGCCGGAGCAGCGGCGCGACCGCCTCGGCACGCAGGAAGATCCCGGCATCAACCCCGATCCCGATACGGTCTGGTTCCGCTTCGGCCGGAAGTTCAAGATCGAGCGCTTCGAGCGCAAGGGCGCGAAGTACGTCGACCAGCCCGGCTACGTCCGGCCGCTCGCGTTCATGAACTTCACGGAAGAGATCTACCAGGAAAACGACAAGTACGTCTGGGTATGGATGGAGGAGATCGAGCCTCCCGCGGCCGAAGAGCCCGACCCGGCGGAGAGCGACGCGCCGAAAGGCGGATACCTCAAGCTCGACGCGAAGCAGATCGAGTATCTCGATTCGATCCGCAAGGAGTTCGCGCCGATCGACGTCCCGAAGGCGCCGGTGAGCCTCCGGTTCGAGAAAGCGTCCGAGGGGCTGCCGGTGGATGGATCGTGGCGCAACTCGCTGGCCGTCGCGGACATGAACGGCGACGGACACATGGACATCATCCTGCCGCCGGAGCGCGCGGGGCGGATCATCCCGGCCATCTTCCTCGGCGACGGGAAGGGGAAGTGGAAGTTCTGGTCCACGACCAAGTGGCCGGCCCGGCTCAACTACGGCGCCGTGGTCGCGGCCGACTTCGACAAAGACAAGAACATGGACCTGGCGTTCGGCGTCCACCTCAGCGGCGTGGTCGTCCTGCTGGGTGACGGCAAGGGGAGCTTCCGCGAGGTCAACCGGGTAGTGAATTACCCGACCCGCCGCATCCTCGCGCGCGACGTCGACGCCGATGGCTGGATGGACGTGGTCGCGATCAGCGAAGGTCCTCTCGCCCGCGGTACCAACCTCAAGGCCCTCGGCTTCAGCAACCTTCGCGCGTACATGAATCGCGAGAAGGGGCAGAAGTGGGAGGGGGTGAACATCGCCGACATGGGGCAGCGCGTCAGCGGCGACTGGCTCGCCGCCGGTGAGTTCAACGGAGACCAGTATCCCGACTTCGTTGGCTCCAACGTCTACTTCAACGGTGTCGACACCATCTACCTGAGTAAAGGGCCGAAAGAATACGAGCGCTTCGCCGGGGGCGGCGAGCTGATCCCGTTCCGCTCGTATTACTGGGCGACGACGGCAGGCCGCTTCACCTCACGCGACCGCGACGACGCGATCGTCTCGTTCTCGCGCCGGTGGGTTTCGCGCGTCGATCCGAAAATGGTTCCGGCGCCGCCGCTCGAGAACGCCGCCGGGATCGACCGGATCAGCTGGGCCGGCGGAACACCGAAGCGTACGCCGATCGTCCGGTGGGGCGGTCCGAATGCCGCGACGGCGATCACGGGCCTCAACCAGGGTGATTTCGACGGTGACGGGAACCTGGACATCATCTACACGAACCGCCAGGCGCTGACGTTCAACATCCTTCTCGGCGACGGGAAGGGAGGATTCCGCTCGGCCGGGCTGGAAGGGCTGGAGCTGGCGCCGCACCGGCACTATGACATCCGCGTGGCGGACGTGAACGACGACAAGCGGCCGGACGTGGTGATGATGTACGAGGCGGAGTCGGGGACGTCGTTCTCGCGCAAAAACGGAAAAATCGAGGTGTTTCTGAACCGTGGCACGGCGAAAGTGGCGGGAAAGTCGTAATTTCCCGTTGCGGTAGCGTGAGATCCCGAGTATATTCCGAAGAATACTCCAGCAGCATATGGCGCAATCGCATAAAGTAGGCACGCAGGTATTGACTTCCAGAATATTTCGGCCTACTTTGAGAGCGTTCAAAACAAGAAGCCACTTTTCGTTTGAATGACGAAATAGCAAAACTGAATACGGAGGTGATCGTATCGTCTGGATTGGGTGAGCCAAACCTTCGTTCGTATTCACTAATCAAAGTTGGAAGTGTAGGAGATAGAAATGAAGAAACTTACCGTTTGGGCTCTGTTGGCCACGCTCGTGGTTGCAGGCTCGGCGTTCGCGGGACCGAGCCGGGGAGTCGCAGCTGACGCGACGTTCCCGACTGGCGCTCCGGCGACCACGAACAACGACGACAGCTGCGACATCGGCGTTGCGCCGGCTGCCACGCTGCTGCTGCCGTATTTCGAGGTTGACCTGACCTCGCGTGCGGGCGAGACCACTATTTTCACGGTTACGAACGTCTCGAACGTCGAGCAGGTTGCCCACATCACGCTGTGGACCGACCTTTCGTACCCCGTGATCGACTTCAACGTGTACCTCACCGGTTACGACGTGCAGAGCATCAACCTGTACGACGTCATCGCGCTCGGCCAGATCGCGCCGGCGCGTGGCACCGGCTTCGAAGACTCGGGCTCCCCGGAAGGCGACTTCTCGGGCGACAACGTCCTGGTCGACGAGGACACCTGCCGTTTCCTCCGTGTCGACGTTGGCGCGCAGTACCGCCAGCGCATGCAGCAGGCCTTCACCGTGGGCAGCATCCCGGCCCTCGGCACGTTCCCGGCCTGCTCCAACATCGGTTCGAGCCTTGCCAACGGTCTGAATCAGAACGGCCGCCGCAACGGTAACGCAATCGGTTACGCGACGATCGACGTCGCCAGCATCTGCGGTACGCAGCTGCCCAGCGACCCGACCTACTTCACCACGGGTGAAGCGCTGTTCGACAACGTCCTGATCGGCGACTACCAGCAGGTCAACGCTGGCCAGTTCTACGCCCAGGGCAACCCGATGGTTCACATCCGCGCAATCCCGGAGGGTGGCGAGCCGGGCGACGGTACGGTCACGAACTTCGACCGCACCTTCTACAGCCGCTACCAGGCTGACGCGACCCCGACGGCCGACCGCCGTCAGCCGCTCCCGTCCCAGTTTGCCGCCCGCTTCATCGACGGTGGCGCTGGTTCGTTCGAGACGTTCTACAAGATCTGGCGTGAAGGTAACGTCGAAGGCGCCTCTGATTGCGGCGACGTCGACGAGAACATCACCAACGTCACCGAGTTCGTGACCTTCGACGAAGAAGAGAACGCGGTTGGCGCGGCGCCGGATGACGGCCCGATCTCGCCCCCGATCACCCTCGAGTTCACGCTCGCGGAGACCGGTCTCTACGAGATGGACGACACCGATGACACCTTCCCGGCCGCGTTCGAAGACGCGCTCGCCGGCTGGGTGTACATGAACCTTGACAACGACGACGACGACGAGATCGCCAGCCAGAACTGGGTGATCGTCTCGATGCGCGCTCAGGGTGTCTACTCGGTTGACTTCGACGCCGCATGGCTTGGCAACGGCTGCTCGCCGGCCGCCGAGCTGTCGGAAGTCGATCCGCAGGGTGACGCGGTCATCGGACCGGCTCCGAACGAGACGCCGGACCTCCCGTAGTCACGCTGTAACAGGCATTTCGCCGAGAGGCGGGCCGGATTTCCGGCCCGCCTTTTTTTATGACCTGAACGTCACGGCTCCGCCTTGCGTCCACGTGATAAAAAAACGGTTTGTATTCTCCGCTCTACGCCTTACAATAACTGCGTCCCGACGATCGGTCTCGTCTGCTCTCGTTCCGTCCACGTGATCCGTCCAATGTCCGGTTCTCGCCGTCCCAAATATTCTCCGGGGGTGTCAAGTTGAAGTTTTGGTCAAAGATCTTTGTCACGCTGCTCGCGATGTTCATTCTCGTGACGCCGGTCTTCGCGCAGCACTGGCCCAATCCGGGCAAAGGTACCGGCACTGTGTGCACCAACTGCGAAGGTGCCGCAAAAGGGAAGCTGACGTACCCGTTCGATGAGCCGCTCCTCCGGCACGTCGGCCGCTACGTCGATTCCACGACGGTCGGCAACGTGCAGAACCTCGGCATGCGCACCGTCCGCGCCGGTGAAGTACGCAGCTATCCCGGCCGCAACCGCGTCGCCATCGCCATCGGCGAAGGCGTCGGTCTCTACAAACTCGACACGCTTTTCAGCACCAAGCTCCCCGCGGGGATGGTCAACGTCGACAAGTCGGTGAGCATCAGCCCGTACTTCGACTTCGACCGCTACTCCGATCCTCTCGAGAAGGTTCTGCCCACCGATGCGTTCTTCTACGCCGAGAGCAAGAACTCCGACTGGGTCGTCACCCTCAAAGACAGTCAGACCCAGCTTGCTGACTACGACATGGACGACCGTGGCTATCTTTACGTCGCCACGATCTCGTTCGGCTGGGGCGTCGCCAAGGACGCTCCGCATGCCGACAAGAAGCACCTCGACTACGTGTTTCAGATCGCCGACGAAGAGCTCACCGTCAGGCCGGAAGCGATCCTTTCCCTCAAGGTAGGATCGAAGTACTACGTCATCGGCAGCGAGCGAAATCGCGCGAACAGCGTGATGGACATCCGCGACGTGACGACGCTGACGCCCGGCGTCATTCCGCGACAGGTCGCCACCCGCAAGGGCTACTCGGCCGGCGTGATGGCGTGGGATAAGCACGACCAGACGCAGCGCGTCGCAATCGTCACCGCCGATCTCCAGCTGCACGTTTACGACTACGCTGACTTCGTCGCCTCGGGTACCCCGGTCCCGGTCGCGTCTTACGCTCCGTCCTCTGGCCGTACGTTCTCGGACGTCACGTTCGACGAAGAGGGGCGGGTCTGGGCCGTTGAAAAGGCCCCTTCGGCGGCGACCGGCACCCAGATCTGGAGGCTCGCGCCCGCCGGAAGCGGCTACACGAAGTCCACGTACGACGAGTACGGCATGGGCTTCGCGCCGACGGTCGTGCACGCGGCCGGCGGTTACGTGGCCGTCGGCGGCCAGGACAGCGACGGCGTCTCCGATCTCGTTCTCTTCAAAATCGAAGGCGGCGAGCCGCAGCGCCTGGACCTCGACAACTTTTTCCGCAAGTACTACCACCGTGGCCCCACCGGTTACGTGGCGCTCGACTTCAAGAGCCCGAGCTACACCAAGATCATCGCCGACATCCAGCTCATCGAGCAGGGCAACAAGGTGTATCTGATGTACAGCGCCGGCGGCCTCGGCGACGTGTACGAGCTGCAGGCCGGCGATTCGATCGCCGTCGCTCTGGCGTCGAACAACTTCGGGACGTCCAATCCGAGCTCCGTGAACGAGCCGGGTCCGTTCTACGGCGACATCCTGAAGTTCAAGGCCACCACCACTTCGCAGTCCAATTTCTCGATCGACTGGGACTTCGGCAATCCGGAGTCAGGCAGCGGCGCCAATGGGGCGAGCAGCGCCCTCAATCAGGTCGTGGAGCACCAGTTCACCGGCCTGCAGAACGCCGCCGCGGTGGGCGCTGCGAAACCGGTCAAGGCCGAGGTGTCGAACGACGCCTCGATCAGCGACACGCTCAACGTAGTGCTCAAGGTTCCGAAGGCGCGTATCCGCGTGGCCGGCCTGCCTGGCGTCATGACGCAGGAAACCAGGGCCGACTTCGAAGTGGTGGCCGGTGACGAGTTCGCCGATGCCTCCGACGGCGTCGTCGAAGGACACTTCAGCGGCTGGACCATCAGCAACGTCGAAACGAAGATTCTACCGACGGCGAAGATGGACGTCGGTGCGCTCGGCAGCCACTCGCTGGCGTTCACCGCCTATTACGGCAAGTACGACGACTCGGCGGCCGTGTTGAACAACTCGACCGCGTTCAAGAGCGTCATCAACAACATCACCTACAACGTCAAGCCGTTCATCGCGACGATCCGTCCGCCGGTGAACTCCCCCACGAAGTACACCTTCAACGCGGACGCCCGGGTGACGGACCTTTCGGCAATTCTCTCCGCCACGCAGTGGACGGTGACGTGGAGCATCGACGGCGTCTCCGGCATTACCTCCTCCTCGGTCGAGGATATCGGTGAGATTCCGCCGTTCGCGGTCGACAAAGCGCCGAACCTGAACGGCAAGACGGTCAGGCTCCAGATCGCCGTCGATCCGCTCACGGTTCCGGCCGAGGCGTTCGCGACCTACACGACGACGCAGAAGCTGGTCATTCCGGAAATCCAGATCAACAAGACCGGCTGCACCAACGCCGGCAGCCCGTGCACGCTCACGGCGGTTTCGGCCGACCCGGAAGCGTCGACCGAGAACTGGCAGCTTCAGTGGTCGGTCAAGCGCAACAACGCAACGGTGAATGTCGGCGACAACACCGCGAATCCGCTGACGTTCACGCCTGAGCAGGGCTCGCACAGCGTCAGCGTCACCGAGACCTCGTACGGCGTCACCGAGACGCTGTCGAACTTCACGGTCGCCGCTCCCGCGTGCGGCTCGCTGCCGCCGGCTTCGGCGGTCGACATCGGCTGGAGCTGCACGACCTGCCTGCCGAACAACGAGATCGACATCGAAGCGAGCGTCTTCCCGAACACTGTCCAGCCGTGCCACCAGTTCGTGTGGGACTTCGGCGACAGCACCGCGGCCGGCAGCGGCCAGGGCACCAAGCACACCTACTCGCGCACCGGTTCCTTCAAGATCAAGCTGACGATCAAGACGGCGACCGGGACGGCGACCACCGTCGTCGAGGAAACCATCAGGATCGGTACCACCACCGAGGAACCGCCGCCCTGCGGCCTGCCGATCGGCATCGACTTCGTCTACAGCGGCAGCCAGGGCTGCTCGCCCTCCGTGGCCTGCAAGACCTCCGAGGTCGTGACGTTCACCGCCAAGCGTATCGGCGGCGCGCCTCTGGCTTCGTGCGACCTCACGGCGTGGACGATCGACGGCGTGCAGTACACCGCCAAGTCGCCGAAACACACCTTCACCACCACGGGCAACAAGACGGTCACCGTCACGGTGACGAATACCGCCGGCACGTCGGGTCCGATCACCAAGACCCTCAACATCGCCCAGGGCTCGACCGGCGGCGGAAGTTGCAACAGCGCTCCGACCGCCGACCAGATCGGGATCACCTTCGCCGGGGACAGGAGCAACTGCGGCGCCGGCCTCGGCATCTGCGAGCTCAACGAGTCGATCGAATTCACCGCGGAGCTCTTCGAGTACGTTCAGAAATCCTGCGACGTGTTCGAGTGGAACTTCGGCGACGGCAGCCCGCTCGTAGTCGGACGCCAGACGACGCACACGTACACCGGTGCACGCAACTCGGCTCGCGTCAAACTGCGCGTGTACAACACGTCGAATCAGACCGGCGTCACGCACGAGCTCGACGTACCGTTCACGACCATCAACGAGGAGCCGCCCCCGGTCCTCAATGCCGACGCCTTCCCGCGCAACGGTGCGAAGGGCACCCCGGTGACGTTCACCGCCGTGTCCAACATCAGCGCGACCGGCTGGTCGTGGAACTTCGACGACGGAACGCCAGTCAACAACTCCCAGAGCGGGGTGGTCGGCACGACCACGTCGATCACGCACACGTTCACGAAGACCGGCACGTTCAACGTCCGCGTCACCGCCCGCCGGGCAGGCTCGCCGGGCAACGCCCAGACCAACTCCGCGATCGGTCAGATCACCATCACCGACACGCCTGAGTACAAGTACCTGGTCCTCGCGTCGCGCATCGGCACGTGGCGCACGGACGTCCAGATCTACAACCCCGATCCGACCGTCTCGCCGTCGAAGCCGCTGCGCATGACGGCCCAGCTGCGCGACATGACCCGCACGCTCGAGGTCTTCGACTCGACGCACATCTACGAAGACTTCATCGGCACGTTCACCAACAGCGCCGACCAGGGCGCGGTGATCATTACGGCCCGCACGCAGTTCGCGCCGCAGATCTGGACCCGCACGTACAGCCAGACCGAGTCCGGCACGTTCGGGCAGTTCATCCCTGCCATCCGGATCGACCAGGCCGGCGGTGGAGCCGCGGTCGGCACCGGCAAGTACTACATGGCCGGTCTCCGCACCAACGCCCGCTACCGCACGAACCTTGGACTGGTGAACCCGACGGCGCAGGCGCTGCCGGTCACCGTCGCCGTCTACGACGACATCCGAGTCAGGAAGGGGCAGTTCACCCGCACGGTGGAACCGTACCAGCTCCTGCAGTTCAACATCACCGACGCGGTGCAGGGTCTCGATCCGAACCGTCCGTTCAGCATCGAGCTCTCGGTACCGGACGGCCAGTGGCTGATCGGCTACTGCTCGTTCATCGACGGCGGCTCGACCGATCCGGTCTACATCCAGGCCGTCCGCGAGAGCGTGCTCAACTCGCCCGACTACCGCAACGGCATCGTGCCGGGCGTCGGTCACATCGGCGCGTGGCGCAGCGATGTCACCGTCTTCAACCCGAACGCGTTCACGGTCAACGTCGACCTGGCGTACCACGACGCGTCCGGTTCGAAGAAGGGTGAAGCCCTGGCCGTTCCGATCCGCGGCGGCGAGTTCCTGCAGTACGACGACATCCTCAAGCAGGGCGTCTTCGGCAACGTCGCCGACGGCCTGGGCATGCTCCGCGTGACCCTGCCTAACGCGGATGACACGACGATCTCGCCGATGACGTTCGCCCGTACGTACAACGACAACGGCAGCGGCAAGACTTATGGTCAGGGTATCCGCGGGTTCGCGGTTGCGCAGGCGAACGTCAAGCCGGGCAAACCGGCGCTCATCGCGGGTGTGCGGAAGAACGCGAAGTACCGCACCAACATCGGCCTGAGCAACGTCTCGAATACCGAGGCCACCGTGTTGGTGAAGGTCCTCGACCCGTCCACCGGCGCCGAGATCCGCACCTCGCAGTTCACGCTCAAGGCTCTGGAGAGCACTGTCGCTCCTGACATCTCTCTCGAGGGTCGTGAGAACGCCTCGATCCGGGTCGAAGTCACCGGCGGCAACGTCTGGGCGTTCGGCTCGATCATCGACAAGGGGACGGAAGATCCAGAGTACGTCGAAGCGGTTCCGCTCCAGTAATCCCTCACCAAAGCTGTGCTATTGAAGTGGCGGGCTCCGGCCCGCCACTTCGCTTTTGTAGAATGTCCACGATGGAGACCGCTGTCCGCGCCGTAGACGTCTCGAAGCAGTACGACGTCTACCGGCGTCCGATCGACCGCCTCGTCGAATTTCTGACGCGGCACAGGCGCCACGAAGTCTTCCCCGCGCTCGACCGCGTCTCGTTCGACGTGGCGAAAGGGGAGACGGTCGGCGTCATCGGTCAGAATGGCGCCGGCAAGAGCACGCTGCTCAAACTGCTCTGCGGCGTGACCCGCCCCACGTCGGGTCACCTGGAGACGCACGGCACGATCGCCTCGATCCTGGAGCTCGGCACCGGGTTCCACCCGGAGTTCTCCGGTCGCGACAACGCCGCGCTCAACGCGGCGATCCTCGGGCTCACCCCGGCCGAGATCCGCGACCGCCTGCCGGCCATCCTCGAATTCTCGGAGCTCGGCTCCTTCCTCGACCGGCCGGTGAAGACGTACTCCTCCGGCATGTACATGCGGCTCGCGTTCTCGGTGGCGGTGAACGTCAATCCCGACATCCTGGTGATCGACGAGGCGCTTGCGGTCGGCGACGGCCACTTCCAGAAGAAGTGCATCGACAAGATCCGCGAGTTCCAGGAGGCGGGGAAGACCATCCTCTTCTGCTCCCACGCGCTCTACTACATCAGCTCGATCTGCAACCGCGTGCTCTGGCTCGACGGCGGACGCGCGATGCGCTTTGGACCCTCGCTGGACGTCGTGCACGAGTACGAGACGTTCCTCCTGGAGCGCGATCGTGAGCTCCCCGGGAGTGAAGTCACGGCGATGGAGACGAGCACGCCGGTGCGGCTGCGCGAGATCGTGGTCTGCGACAGGAACGGACTCCCCCGCGACCGCTTCGCCCGCGGGGAAGACGTGCAGGTGCGACTTCGCATCGAGGCGGACGATCCCTCCCAGCCGGTGCATCTCATCGTCGGGATCCATCGCGCCGCGGACGACCTGCAGTGCTTCGCCGTCGGCACGCACGCGGACGGCCTCGCGCCGCTCTCCGGACGCACGGAGTACGACGTGACCGTGCGTCTCCTGGACGTGCCGCTGCTGCGCGGCGACTACTCGATCATCGCCTTCGTCGGCGACGAGCACGCGATCACGGTCTTCGACCGGCGCGACGTACGCCCGGCGTTCTCGATGACCGGCGAGCGCTTCGAGATCGGGTTGATCGCGGTCCATCACAAGTGGGAGCTCGAAGAGTCGCGCGTCGAAGTGCCGGCGCTCGAGCCGCGATGATCTCGCTGCTGGTCGTCAACTACCGCTCCGCCGCGCTGGCCGCGGAGGCAATCCGGACCGCACGCGCGTCCACCCCCTCTCCCTTGCAGGTCGTCGTCGTCGATAATTCGTGCGACCCTGATGAAGCGAATGTGCTGCGCGGCTTCACGGACGCGCTGCTCGTCTCCGGGACGAACCGCGGCTACGCCGGCGCGATCAACGACGGCCGCAAGGCCTGCACGGGAGAGACGATCGTCATCGCGAACCCCGACGTGACGTTCGCCCCCGACTCTCTCGACATCCTCCATGACTCACTGCGCGACAGCGCCGTGGCGGGTCCCGCGCTGTTCTGGGACGACGCCCATCGCTGGATGCTCCCGCCGGGCGATCTGTACACCGCACCGCAGAAGGTGGATGAAGTGCTCGCGAGCCGCTCGCGCTCCTGGTTCGAGCAACGCGACCGCCGCCGCTTCCTCCAGCGCGTCGCGTTCTGGTCGCGCACGGAAGCGGCGCCCGTGAAGATGCTCTCCGGCGCCGTGCTCGCCGTCCGCGCAAGAGATTTCGACCTCATGGGAGGCTTCGACGAGCGCTTTCCGCTCTATTTCGAGGAAACCGACTTCCTCCGGCGCGTCACCGCATCGCGCGGCCGGATCGTCTACATCCCACAGGCGCGCTGCCGGCATCTCTACAACCAGAGCGCGGCCCAGGTCGCCGATGAAGCGGCGTCGCGTTACGCGCAGTCGGAGCTGCGCTATCTCGAGAAGTGGAACGGCCCGTTCGTGGCGCGCCTGCTCAAGAGGCTGGAGCGTCCGTCTCGCGGCTACGAGGCGGAGCCGCTGGACGGGGACTTGGAGCTCGAGCGCGACGACGTAGTCGTCGAAGCGTCGCCTCTACCGTCGTTCACCACCGCTGCAGGCTACTTTCCGTCGCAGCGAAGAGTGACGATTCCACCGGAAGTCCGCGCCTCCATGCGTGGCGAGTTCTACCTTCGCGTCGTGGTGCGCGCGACCGGCGAGGTGCTCCGAACATATAGAATTGGCTCATGAGCTCGACCAGCGTCAGCGTGGTCGTTCCGCTGCGCGGATCAGGTTCGGCTCCAGCCGTGGATGCGATCTCGCGATACCTCGAGACCACCGGCTTCAAATTCGAGGTGCTCGCGCCCGCGGCGGATGCGTACGGTCCGGCGCTGAGGCGCGGCGTGAGCGACGCGAAGGGGAGCGTGGTGGTGGTCGTCGATCCCGAGCTCCCGTATCCCGTCAGCGCGATCGGAGCTGCGGTCGCTCTCGTCGAATCGGGTGCTACGGACGTCGTCTTCGCCAGCGCACGCGAAGACTTCCACGGCAGCGCCCTCGCGCGCTGGCTACTCGTCCCGATCCTGCCGGACAAAGCCGTACAGCTTTCCGCGTTCTCCTCGGCTGCCGCCAAGATCGTGGTCGGCGAGTCGCGCCTGCTGGATGGTGGGTGCGAGCTCGAGATCGCGTTCCTCGCCAACAAGTACGGCTTCCGGATCGAGCATATCGTCGTCCGTCCCACCTTCTCGCAGAAGCGCTCGTTCGGCATCCTCGGCGGCGCGCTGACGGCGATGAAGATCCGCATCGCCAACCGGCGCAACGCCTATCGCGCGGCGCGGCGATGTCCGGTCTGTTTCTCGGCGGAGGTCTGGAGCTGCGCGCAGATCCCGGCGAACGTCGTGCGCGCCTGCCGGCGCTGCAAATGCCGCTACCTGAACCAGTTCACCGATGACGACACGCATCCGGTGCGGCGGGTGTTGCGGACGCACGCCGCGCCGCCCGTACCGGCGTACGAGTCGCATTCGCCGCCGGCGCGCGAGCGCACGAGCCGCCGCCGCTTCCGCTGGCTGCGGGATCAACTCCCGCTGCGCGCACGTGTCCTGGAAGTCGGCGTGCGCGACGGCAGTTTCGGCGCGATTGCCGCGAATGACTACGAATACGTCGGCATCGATCCCGCGTCCGCGGCCGCGCGGCATGCACGTTCGCGCGGGCTCGAGGTGTATTGCGCGTCGCTCTCCTCTTTCGTGAATACCGGCCCCGCGTTCGACGCCCTCACGCTCTTTCACGTCTTCGAGAACGTCGCCGATCCGCACGATGCGCTGGCACGGATCAAGGACCTGCTCAAGCCGGGAGGGATGCTGTTCCTGTCGGCATTCGACACCGAGGGGCTGATCTACATGGTGTCGGAGCGGAACCGGATGTCGCAGAACTTCCGCACGCACCTGATCCTCTACTCGCGCTCCGCGCTGATCGAATTGCTCGAGCGTTCGGGATTCGAGCTCGTCGACATCGGTCCCGACTTCGAATACCGCGATCACAAGTTCCTGCGGCACTGGATCGCGTCGCATCACCCGCTGCTCGCCCCGCTCGCCCGGCCGTTGCTCAACATCCTCCCCGATCCGCTCATCGTCAGCACCGGCGCGATCCGGATCGTGGCGAAGCGGCGTTCCGGATCGCCGCTGAACGCGCGCTCGATCCGCTCCGTGGAACCGACGCATGCCCGTTGAAGTTCGCGAATATCGCGAAGGAGACGAGACCGCGATCCTCGACCTCTTCGCGCGCTCCTTTCCGCACGCGCCGCGCACGCTCGACCACTTCCGGTGGAAGTACCGGCGGGACCCGTTCGGCAACGAGCGCATCAGCCTCGCGTTCGACGACACGCGCCTCGTCGGCCACTACGCGGGATACGCGGTGCCGTTCCGTGCCTTCGGCAAAGACGTCCTGGCGCACCACATCGGCGACACGATGACCGAGGTATCGGTGCGCCACATCGGCCGCGGTCCGACCGGCGTCCTCGGGCGGACGGCGCTGCACTTTTACGAACGTTTCTGCGAGAACGAGGTCGCGTTCAACTTCGGGTTCAACGTTGCGAACATCCAGAAGTTCTCCTTGCGCTTCCTGCGCAGCGACCGTGTCGAGCCAGTGACCTACCGCGTCGCGAAACCGCTCTCTCCGATCAAGCGCAGCGAGCGCTGGCTGCGCGGTTATTCGCTCGCGCTCGTGCGCGACACGGATGCGGAATGGGACGAGCTGTTCGAGCGGGTCGCCCCGGCATATCGCTTTTGCGTAACGCGCAATGCCGCGTATGTCCGCTGGCGGTATCTACAGTGTCCCGACATTCCGTATGTGGTCGTTGCCATTCGCAAATGGCGCCATCTCGTCGGCTGGATCGTCTTCCGCCTGCGCGAGAACCGGTTGACTTGGGGAGACGCCCTTTTCGACCCGGATTTCGCTGACGCGCCCGAAGTCATTTTGCGACATGTACTTCCGTCGTATCCGGTCGACCTCATCGAAGGATGGTTCCCGCGAAGGCCGCAGTGGTTCGACGAAATCCTGAGCAATCTCGGCTTCGAGACGCGCCCCGAGCCCCAGGACCTATCGCTGATGTGCGTTCCGTTTGCGTGGCCCGAGGTGGCCGGCCGGATGCGCGAAGACCTCTATTACACGTGGGCCGACGGCGACCTGTTTTGAGCCCGGCGCAACTTCTGCAAGGCGCTCTCATCCGTCGTTAGAATGCACCGCACATGAACCTGGGTCACGAACAGCGAAGCAGCAAAACGAGGCGACTGGGCGACGTCGACCGGAAGCGCATCCTCGTCATCGATGACGACCTGCCGCTTCGTGGCATGCTCGCGACCGCGCTGCGCCAGCACGGGTTCCAGGTGCTGCTCGCCGGCGACGGCGCCGAGGGGCAGCGCGCGCTCACCATCCACAACCCGGACGTGGTGCTGCTCGACCTGGCCATGCCGGACGTCAACGGCTGGGATTTCCTGCAGCGCCTGCAGGAGACCGGCCGCCTCGGCAACGTGCCGATCATCGTCCTCTCCGCGCACGTGCGCGTCGAGCCGCAGGCACTGCTGCAGATGGGCGTCGCCGCGATCCTGCCGAAGCCGTTCAACCTTCCCGAGCTCATCGACCTGATCGAGCATCTCGCCGCGTGACGAAGCACGACGTCGCTGAACGGCTCGCCGCGCTCTACGAGCGCCGTCCACTGCAGGGCTACGTGCGCTGGAAAGTGCGCACCGATCCCGCCTACCGCGCCGCGCTGAACGTGCTCCGGAACCGCACCACCCCGCTGCTCGACCTCGGCTGCGGCGTAGGCCTCCTCCCGTTCTTCCTGCGCGAGCACGGCTACACCGCACCCGTCATCGGCATCGATTTCGACGAGCGCAAGCTCGAGCTCGCCCGCAAGGCCGCGCAAAACTATCGCGACGTCGAGTTCCTCTCCGGCGACGCACGGGCGCCGCTCCCCGAGGGCCGTGACGTCGTCCTGCTCGACATCCTCCACTACTTCGATGCCGACTCGCGGCAGCAGATCCTGAGCAACGTCGCCCGGGCCGTGGCACCGGACGGCGTGGTCGTGATCCGCCAGGTGATTCACGACGGCTCCTGGCGCACCCGCTTCACCCGCTTCGTCGACCGCGCCGCGCACATCTTCCGCTGGATGAAAGCGGAGCGCGTCGAGCTCCCGACGCGCGACGAGATCGTGCGTGCGTTCGAAGGATTCGAGGCCGAGGTACGGCCGATGTGGGGACGGATGCCGTACAACAACTACCTGTTCGTGTTCCGCAGATAGGCTCACGCCACCCGCAACTGCTCGTCCTTCGGGATCACGAACTCATACCCTCGCTCTTTCCCCGCCACGATCACGCGCTCCAGCACGCGGAGCGAATGGTCGCGGCCCTGGTGGAGGACGATGATCGCGCCGGGCGTGAGGTTGGGGAGGATGCGGGCGAGGACCTGCTCCGGGTCGCCGATGACGGCGTCGAAGCCGCGGGCGGTCCAGCCGATGAGGCGCATGTTGCGGCGCTTCAGGGCGGGGTGGACGGCCGGGTTCTTGATGCCGACCGGCGCGCGGAACCAGCGCGGCGCTTCGCCGGTGGCGGCCTGGATGGCGCGGTTGCAGAGATCGATCTCCTCGGCCACGCGCCCCGGCAGCGAGCACCAGAAGCTGCCGGCCGGGTGCGTCTGCGAATGATTGGCGAGCGAATGCCCGCGCACCAGGATCGCGCGGATGTGCTCCGGATGCTGCTCCGCCAGGTTGCCTTTCACGAAGAACGTCGCCTTCACCTCATGGTGGTCGAAGAGATCGAGCACCGCGCGCGTGTCCTCGGTCGGGCCATCATCGACGGTCAGCCACAGCTCCTTGCGTGGCGTCTCGAAGCGCGTGAAGACGGGCCCGAGCCACTGCAGGTTCGGACGGAACGTCGGATACAGGATCAGCGCGTGCGACAGAGCGAGCACGCCGACGCCCGCCAGCGGCGCGTGCGGCCAGAGCAGGATCAGCGCGATCGGTGCGATCACGGCAAAGGTCAGGATCACTGCCCGGATGGCACACCCCCCACGGACGTTTCGAGCTGCGAGATCGGGCCGCGCAGGAGACACACGACCACTGCCGCGAGCGCGTTGAGCGCGAGCAGCGTGAAGAACTGCAGGCCGGCGAAACGAACCCACGTCGGCCGCGTCGCGCTGTAGGCGCAGAGAGCGGCGATGGCCGACATCGTCACGATCGAATTCACTTTCACGCCGGGCGTCCGCAGCCGCGTGAGCGCGTTCCACAGCGGCGCGGCTGTCACCCCTGACGTGACGAGCGCCGTCTGAATTCCCAGCATGGACAGCGGAACCGCGACCGTCAGCGCAATCGCAACCGGCCACGACGCGAACAGCGTCCCGGCGATGCAGCAGGCGCCGGTGATCGTCGTCCACACCGCCACGATCCATGCCTCGGCGTTGCTCTGATGCCGGTCGATGCCGAGGATCACGTCGCGTGTCTCCCGCTTCGCGTTGCGGAGGCGCAGGTACGCGTAGAGCCGGAAGAGCGCGAAGTTGTGCCGCGACGGCAGCCACCGCGCCTCGGCATGCCCGCGCACGAACTTCATCGCCCGAGCTCCTGCGAGAACGGCTCGAAGTTGAACCACTGGAACCACATCTTCCGGATCACGCTCTCCAGCTCGCGCGTCCATTCGTCGACCGCCCGCTGAAAGGCCTCGGCGCGGTCGCGCGCGCGCACCACTTCGAACGGCTTGCCGACGACCAGCCGGTAGCGGCGGCGTCCCATGCGGATGATGAACAGCGGATAGATCGGCACACGCGCCGCCATCGCAAGCGCGAACGGTCCTGCCGGCAGCAGCGTGGGCTTGCCGAACAGCGTCGCCGGCAGCGTCGAGATGCCGGGAGTGACGCGGTCGCCCTGGATCGCGACCAGCTCGCCGCGTTGCACGGCGCCGAGGAGGTCGAGCGCGAGCTCGCTCGCGCGGGTGTTGAAATCGACCTGCAGCGTATCGGCGGCCGTCCGCTCGTGGAGCTCTTCCTCGAACTGGCGGGTCTCGGGATCGGTCTCCGGCGCGCGCACCATGACGATCTGGCGCTTCGAGATCTCGGCGAAGAGATGGGCGCCGAGGTCGTAGCTGCCCATGTGCGCGGTGAGGATGATCGCTCCGCCGTGATGGGACTCCAGCTGCTCGAAGTGCTCGATGCCGACGAAATCCCAATCGGGCGTGACGCGCGTCTCCTTGTAGCGGACGTTGTCGGCGATCGTCCAGGCGAAGTTCCAGAGCACGCGCCAGGCGCGGAAGAGGTTCGCCAACGGCGTCGAGCCGGGGAGGATCGCGGTGAGGTTGCTCATCACGCCGCGGCGGCCGGCACCCCAGAGCAGGAAGAGGGTCGACCAGATCGCCATGACGATCGGCTCGGTCCACAGCGGCGCGTTCAGCACGCCGAAGCGGAGGAGCTGACGCCAGAACACACCATGGACGAGAAACCTGCGGAACCAGGACACAGGGCGGGATTCTAACTGCCTACAAACTGATCTCGCCCAGCTCTTTGTCGACCGAGGGAAGCGCCGGACGGAGCAGGCGAAACAGCGCGCTCTTCATCAGCGACTCGTCGCCGGGATAGGTCGGGACGAAGTGCAGCGGAAAGCGCTCGAAGATCTCGCGGTCGCTGCGCTTGCGCCGCTTCTGCACGTCCGCGCGTTTCGCGGCGAGCCGCGACTCGTGCTTCACGATCCAGTCGAAGGCCCGGAACTGCATCGTGGTCAGCGGGTCGTCGATGGCCACCAGGAACGGCCGCCGGGTGATCCTGCGCACGAACTGCAATCGCCGCGACGTCGCGGCGCGCGGCGCGGCAAACGGGCGGCGGAGCTCGTGAGAATCCGCGTTGCGCGTCGTGGCGTAGTGATGCAGCCGGTGCAGGTACGTGAAGAACACCGACGCCCCCGCCTCGGCCAGGTTCTCGTAGTTCTTGATCGCGGTCTGCAGCGCGTTGCGCTCGAACAGCACCCCGCGCTCGAAATCGCCCAGGCGCTTGCTGGTTGTGCTAGACGCATGGCGCACGAGCGCGCGAGGCTCGAACAGCACGCGGTAGCCCGCGATCCAGGTGCGCCAGCCGCAATCGACGTCCTCGAGGTAGGCGAAGTAATCGTCATCGAACGCCCCGAGCTCCATCAGCGGCGCGCGGCGCGAGATCATGTTGCCGCCGCAGGCGAAGAGGAGCTCGTCGCCCGCGTTCGGCTCCTCGCGCGAGCCGACCGGGTAGCGGAAGCCGTTCTGGAACGCGTGGCCGTCGAACGTCAGCAGGCCGCCGATGAAGTCGAGCTTCGTGCCGGTCGGATCGACGATCTTCCCGCCGATCGAGACCACGTCCTCCGGCGCTGCTTCCAGCGCCTGCACGAACGCGGCGAGCCATCCCGGCTCCGGCACCGCGTCGTTGTTGAGGAAGATGACGTTCGTGGCATTCGAGCCCGCGAGAGCGGCCGCGAGACCGCCGGTGAAGCCGCGGTTCTCCGGCAGCGCGAACAGCTTCACGTCCGGATGCCGCGACGCGATGGCGGTCGAGCTGCCGTCGGTCGAGCCATTATCGACGACCGTGATCGACGCGCCTTCGACGTCGCGCAGTTGCGCTTCCACCGCGGCGACGCACTCCAGCGTCTCCGCGCGGTTGTTCCAGTTGACGATGATGATCTCGGTCGTGGTCATGCGCGCAGCCGCCGTTTCAGGCGGTCGAGGATGGATGGGGGACGTTCGGTGATGGCAGGTCGCGATGCGAACGCATCTTTCGTCTTCTCGATGTACGGCTTCCGTGCGAACGCGCGCAGCGGCTCCAGCGTCCGTTCCCACTGATGCTCGCGCACGAAGCGCTGGCTGCCGCTCACCATCCCTTCATAGCGCGCGCGGTCGCGGAACAACCCGCCGATCGCCTCCGCAAAGTCGGCGGTGACGATTCCCGCGTCGTAGCGCGCGAGCAGCTCGTCGGTGCCGGGGGCGGAGCTCGTCACGATCGGCAGGCCGCACCAGAGGTAGTCGTAGACGCGCGTGCGCATCGACAAATCGGTCTCGATCGAGCGCGGAAAGGTGAGCAGCGCGATCGCGAAGCGCTCGAAGAACTCCGCCCTTGCGTCGTAAGCAGCCCACGGCTCGAAGCGCACGAACCCGTAGCTCTTCGAACGCGCGTGCTGCATCGCCTCGCCGAGCTTTCCCTGCGGCGTGATGCCGGGATTCGGGTGATGCGTGAACGTGAGCGTCGCGTCGGGAAACGACTCGCGCACGAGCGCAACCGCCTCGATGGCCGCGATCGGGTCGTACCAGTCGTAGATGCCGCCGAAGAGGATGTCGTGGGAGTGGCGCGGCCGGACGTCGACGGTCGGCTGGACGCCGAACGGTGCGATGCCGATCAGCGACTCGAGCCGCGGATCGGCCTCGAACAGCATCGGGTTCAATCGTCCGGCCGCGAGCATCAGTCCGAGGTAGAAGAGGCGCTGCGCTTCCGACGCGCAGAGAAAATAGTCGCCGCGCATCAGCGAGTTCATGAGCGTGAAGTGATCGTGCTGGAACACTTCCGCGCCGCGCTCGGAGTAGTAGTGCAGGTTCTCGATGATGTACGGGTCGTACAGGTCGACCACCGTCGGGATCGCCTTCCCCACGGCGAAGAACGCGTTCGCGACATGTCCCTGCACCACGGCGAGATCACTCGCGTCGCTGATGGCAGCAAACGTTTCGTTGCTGATGTGGGCGCCGCGGACGCCGTCGATCGTGCCGGCGTCGGGGGAGAGGATCGTGACCTCGTGCCCGTCATTGCGCAGCACGCGCGCGATCTCGAGGAAGCGGATCCCGATCCCGGCCGGCTGGCCGTGGCCGAGCGGTTCGGGACAGACGAGCATCGCGCGCGTCGCAGTCGTCAACTAACGCCCCCGCGCCTTCTCGACCATCGTGTGCAGCTTCCAGGTCCTGGAACGATAGATCATCTCGAGCAGGCCATTGAGCCGTGCGATCTCGACGCGCAGCCGTTCGATCTCCGCCGTGGACGCCGCGTTCGAGGTGCGCAGTTCTTCGCGCGCACGTTCGAGCTCGAGCGTGAGTCGCGCAATCTCGGCGATTTTATACGTCAGCTCCGGCACGAGCCCCTGCAGGGCGGTCATGGCGCCTTCGAGCTCGCGCACGCGCAGCATGTAGCCGTTGAGCGTGTTCTGCGTTTCGATCGATTCGCGGAGCGAGCGTGACACGTTCTTTCCCGCATCGGCGGCCGCACCTTTCGCCTCCACGACATCTGAATACAACGCGTTGAGCCGCTTCTTCTGCCGCTCGAACACGTTCGCGAAGACGTCCTCGCCCAGCTGTGTGGCGTGCTTCCTCCACACCTGCAGCTTGGCTTCACGGAACTTCGGCGACCCCTCCGGCGCCGCGAGGACGACCGACGAGCCGCCTTCGAAATGGCGCACTTCGCACGTCACGCGCGGCACGCGGAGAAACGTTCCGCGCTGCGAGAGGCGGATCAGGAAATCCCAATCCTCGAAGAGATCGAACTCCGGATCGAAGCCGCCCAGGGCGAGGAACGTCTCGCGCGCGACGAGGAGGGTCGGCAGCGGGATGTAGTTGTCGACGAGCAGCAGCTCGCGGTCGTAATCCTGCGCGAAGAGGCGCATCCGCGAGTAGGTCTCGTACGCACCACTCTCCGCGGGACGGAGAAACGCCGACACCGCATCGCTGTACCACGCCACGTGAGCCGACCGCGACGCGTTTGCGAGCGTGGCGAGATGTTCGGGGTAGAAGAGATCGTCGTCGTCGAGGAAAGCAACGTAGGCATTCTTCGCCGCGTTCACTCCCGCATTGGCGGCGGCCGAACGTCCGAGCGACGTCTCGTGCTGCACCAGTGTCACGCCCGGGATCTCGGCCGGTGCGCCCCCGTCATTCACGACCACGAGCTCGCACGGATACTCCGTCGCCCGCACCGAGGCGATCGCTTCGCGCAACAGCGCCGGCCTGTCCTTCGTGCGAATGACTACGCTCACCGGCAGCGTCTCGCGCACGATCTCCACCGTCCGCGCCGGCGCCAAACCGGACATCGGCGTCGTCCGCAGCGACGGCAGGTCCACCACAAAGTACGCCTCGGCGAACTTCGTCTCCGGCGGCATGGTCATGGCGCGATAGGCGTTGAGGCCGCGAGCGTAGGAGACGTAATCGCGCACCGCGAGCTGCGACGTGTGCTCCGCGATTGCGGCGTACTTCAGTTCCGCGACGTCGCTGATGTCGACGATCGTGTTCGGCCGGAGCGGCTGGCTCACCTCGTAGAACGCGACGCGCGCGATGGCGAGATCGGCAAACAGCGTCTCGTCGCTCTGGATCGCGGAGATGAATGCGCGTGCGAGGGCGAGGTGATCGGGATGAATCTCGCCGAGGCTCGGCACGAGGATCAGGTCGGGCCGGAACTCGCGGAGCTGCTCGCGGATGCGCGCGCTCGCATCCACGCCGAGACCGCGGTCCGGAAAGCGGAGGAACTGCAGGTCCGCCTCGCCGAGGCGCGCGACGCCGCGGCGCGACTCCTCCTCGCGCGTGGCCGCATCCCCAGCCTCGGCGCCATCCGTCGCGACCACGATGCGCACCGCCCGCCGCTCGCGCAGATGCTGCGCGATCAGCCCTCCGCAGCCGATCACTTCATCGTCGGGATGCGGCGCAAACACGAGCAGCCGCTCGCCGCGGAGCCGGGCCGGCTCGTAGGGAATCGCCTCCGCCTCAATGACCACGGGCGCATTGTAGTGGAGGGGAGAGGGCCGAGGGCTGAGGGCCGAGGGCTGAGGGAGGGGAGGTGGCGTCGGGCGTCAGGCATCTGGGACTTGTCGCGTAAAGGCCCATATGCCTGAAGCCTGACGCCAACCCCCTCGGCCCTCAGCCCTCGGCCCTTATACTTCCGGGCCGATGTCGGAAGAGAGGACGAACGAGGAGCTGGCGCGGCTGAAGGCCGAGCACCGGCAGATCAGCGACTTGCTCGTGCTGATCCAGGAGCTCACCTCGCGCGCCGTCCGGAGCGAATCCGGCGGCGAGCTGTTCTCTCGCGCGTTTCCGACCCTCTGCCGCTGCGTCCCGTTCGACGTCGGCGTGGCGGTGATGCTCGAACAGAACCTCGAGCTCTACATCTCCACGCGCGAAGGGGCGGAGTCGCTCGTCAGCGACCGCCTGGTCGAGAACATCCGGACCACGCTGGAGAAACAGATCCCCCTCTCATTCGCCTCCACCGAGGTGATCGTGCGGTCGGAAGTGCACGACCTGCCGCCGGGTGAAACGTACGGGCTGCAATACGGCACGCACGCGCTGCTCGAACAGCAGCATCGCGCGGCCGGCCTGCTGCTGCTCTACCGGCAGGAGCCCGACTTCACCCCCTCGGAGCGGCAGGTGCTGGCGATCTTTTCGACGCAGGTCTCCATGCTCCTGGACACCATCCGTGCGCGGGAGAAGATCGCCAACCTCGCCGACACCGACGACCTCACCGGCATCTGGAACAAGCGGTACTTCCGCCGGCAGCTGCCGCAGGAGATCGAGCGCGCCCGGACGTTCAACGTGCCCCTCTCGCTGCTCCTGTACGACATCGACGAGTTCAAGCAGATCAACGACAGCTTCGGCCACGTGCTCGGCGACGTGGTCCTGTCGGAGCTGTGCGGCGTGGTGCGCGAATCGCTCCGTCCCACCGACATCGTGGCCCGCTTCGGCGGCGACGAGTTCGCGATCATCCTGCCGCACACCGACGCGCGCGGCGCGACCGCGGTGGCCGAGCGCGTGCTCGCGCACGTCCGCGACCTGATCATCCCCACCGATGAGGAAGGGGCCATCAAGTGCTCGATCTCGATCGGCATCGGCGAGTACCAGCGCGGCGAGTCGGCGAACGACCTCATCCGCCGTGCCGACGAGCGCCTTTACCAGTCGAAGCGCGAAGGCAAAAATCGATACACTGCATAGCACCCGATGCCGAAATACCTGATTGCAAACTGGAAGATGAACCTGCCGCCCGAAGGGATCGAGCGGTACATGACCACCGTCTGCGCGGTCGATCCGCGCGACGTGCGGCTCGTCGTCGCGCCGCCGTTTCCCTTCATGAGCCGCGTCATCCAGTGCGGCGGCGTCTCGGTCGCGGCGCAGAACTGCAGCGACCACGCGTCGGGCGCATTCACCGGGGAGGTGGCGCCGTCGATGCTCCGGGAAGCGGGCGTCGACTACGTGATCCTCGGGCACTCGGAGCGCCGCACGCTGTTCCAAGAGAACGACGCCCTGATCGCGCGGAAGCTGACGCTCGCGATCGAGACTGGCCTCGCGCCGGTGCTCTGCATCGGCGAAGACCTGCGCGTCCGCGACATGGGACAGGTGGCGCAATTCCTGGCCGATCAGCTGAAGGTCGCGGCGGTCGACGGGCTTGCGGAGGCGGAGGAGGTCGTGATCGCCTACGAGCCGATCTGGGCGATCGGCACCGGGCGGAACGCGAGCGGCGAGATGGTCGCCGAGACGCTGCTCGACATCCGGCAGGCGGTCGAGCGCTTCTGGCCCGCGCGCCACCGCAACGTACCGATCCTCTACGGCGGCAGCGTCACCCCCGACAACGTGGCCGACCTCGTCGCAAAGGGCACCATCGACGGCTTCCTGGTCGGCGGAGCGAGCCTCGACTCCCACAAGTTCCTCGCGATCCATGGTGGAATGTGACCGGACTTGACGCCGCGCCCGATTCCGGGAAGAATTCGCGTCCCTGACCCGTTAGGGGGAGGCGCACCGGAGACTTAATGACCGTCCTGCTCATCATTCTGCACATCGTCATCAGCCTGTTCCTGATCCTCGTCGTCCTCGTCCAACAGGGCAAGGGGGCGGATCTCGCGGGCGCGTTCGGCGGTGGCGGCTCGCAGACCGCATTCGGCGCGCGTGGCGCGACGACCCTTCTGCACAAGCTGACGACGGGTTTCTTCGTTGCGTTCGTCCTGACCTCGCTCGCGCTCGGCATCCTTCAAGGCCGTCCGCGCGGCTCCGTCATGGCAGGTGAGACCGCAGCCCCGGCAACGACGACCACGTCCGCGCCCGCTCCGGCAACTCCGGCTCCGGCGACCCCGGCTCCGGCCGCGCCGGCCACCCAGTAGCACGCAGTTCTTTGCAACCCCCGCTGCCCAAGTGGCGGAATTGGTAGACGCGCACGTTTGAGGGGCGTGTGGAGTAATCCGTGCCGGTTCGAGTCCGGCCTTGGGCACCATCACTTGTCAATGCTGAAAAGCTCGCCGGACGGCGAGCTTTTTTGTTGTCGGGTGTCAGGTGTCTGGGGTGTTTCGCCCAGGCGACAAGTCCCAGAGGCCTGACGCCCGACGCCCGAACCACCTTCTGGCATCAGGCGTCAGGCTTCCGGGCTGCTTCGTCCGGGCGACAAGCCCCAGACACCCGACACCTGAAACCCGACACCCAACAGGATCACCTCTCCGCTATCCGCCTGTCATACTCCGCCGCCCGGTCGAGGAACGATTCGATGCTCCTCCCGAGCGACAGCTTCTCGGTCAGCTCCGCGGCCTTGCCGAAGTCGGCGCTCAGGCGTTCGGCCTCGGCGAGGTAGTAGTCGCGCAGGCCTGCTTCGATCTTGAACTCCGGATACTTTTCGGCGAGCGTGCGCATCCACTCTTCGACCTGGCGGCGGCGATCCTTGTCGCCGTTGCCGCTCTTCAGGTCCTCGAGCAGCGCTGTCACGACCCCCGAGAGAATGTTCATGCGCTGCGTCTGCAAAGCTTCGTTCGTCATGGCCGCGAATGCTATCAGCGATGCGGCTACAATGCGCGGCGGCCATGAAAGTGCTGATCGCGAACCGCGGCGAGATCGCCGTGCGCGTCATCCGCGCCTGTCGGGAGCTGGGCTATCCGACGGTCGCCGTCTACTCCGAGCCCGACCGCTCCGCGCTGCACGTCGTCTCCGCCGACCAGGCCATGCCGATCGGCGCCGCCCCCTCGCGTGAGAGCTACCTCCGCATCGACCGCATCCTCGAAGCGGCGAAGAAAAGCGGCGCCGACGCGATTCATCCCGGCTACGGTTTCCTCGCCGAGAATGCGGCGTTCGCACGCGCCTGTCGCGACGCCGGCCTCCTCTTCATCGGCCCGTCGCCCGAGTCGATCGACGCCATGGGCTCGAAGACCGAAAGCCGGCAGCGGATGAAAGCCGCGGGCGTGCCCGTCGTGCCCGGCCTCACCGAACCGGTGAAGTCGTTCGACGAGATCGAGGCATTCGCGCAAGAGTCCGGCTTCCCGATCATGATCAAAGCCAGCGCGGGCGGCGGCGGCAAGGGGATGCGTCTCGTCGAGCGCGCGGAAGATCTCCGCCAGTCGTTCGAGCGCGTCACCAGCGAAGCGGAATCGTTCTTCGGCGACGGCTCCGTCTACGCTGAGAAGTTCATCACCTCGCCGCGACACATCGAGGTGCAGATCCTCGGCGACCAGCATGGCAACATCGTCCACGTCGGCGAGCGCGAATGCACCCTGCAGCGCCGCCACCAGAAGGTGGTCGAAGAGTGCCCTTCGCCCGTCGTCGACGCGGAGCTCCGCGCCCGCCTCGGCGCGATGGCCGTCAAAGCGGCGGCGGCGGTCAACTACTACTCGACCGGCACCATCGAATGCCTGATGGGACCGGACCGCGAGTTCTACTTCCTCGAGATGAACACCCGCCTCCAGGTCGAGCACCCGGTCACCGAGATGGTCTGGGGCGTCGACCTGGTGAAGGAGCAGCTGCGCGTGGCGCAGGGGGAGAAGCTCTCGTTCACGCAGGACGACCTGAGGCCGCTCGGCCACGCCATCGAGTGCCGCATCTACGCCGAGGATCCGGCGCGCAACTTCGCTCCGTCGCCGGGGCTGATCCGCTACATCAACCTGCCGCAGGGGCCCGGCGTGCGCAACGACCAGGGCGTCTACGCCGGTTACACGGTGCCGGTGTACTACGACCCGATGCTGTCGAAGCTGATCGTGCACGGCACGACGCGCGACGAGGCCATCGCGCGCATGCGCCGCGCCCTCGGCGAGTACCGCGTCGAGGGGATCATGACCACGATCCCGTTCTTCACCTTCATCATGGACAACCCCGATTTCATCAGCGCGAACTTCGACACCGGCTACATCGACCGCATCCTGCCGGAGCTCGATCTCGCGCGGCGTCCCGCCTCGGAGCAGCACATCGACGCCGCCATCGCGGCGGCGGCGATCCTCGCGTTCGAGGAATCGCAGAACGTGAAGCTGCCGGAAGACCTCCCGTCGCGCTGGCGCGACACCGGCCGGGTGGAGGGGCTGCGCTCGTGAAGTTCATCGCGCGGGAAAGCGGCAACGACACCGACGTCGAAGTGCACCGCCACGGCACCGGCTACCGCGTGCGCGTGGGCGACCGGTGGATCGAGGCGGATTTCGTCAGCATCGGCCCCTACGTGCGCTCGCTGCGGCTCGACGACGGCCGGCAGTTCTCGGTCGCCCATCACCGCGAGGGGAACACGCACGAGATCTCCCTCGGCGGCTCGACCGTCACCGTCGAAGTCATCGATCCGCTGGCCGCGAAGCGCCGCCGGCGCGACGACGAGATGGGCAGCGGCGGCGTGGTCAAGGCGATGATGCCGGGCCGCGTGGTGCGCGTGCTCGTGGCCAGGGGCGACACCGTGCGCAAAGGCGCCGGGCTGCTCATCCTCGAGGCGATGAAGATGGAGAACGAGATCCAGGCCCCGGCGGACGGCACGGTCGACGAGTTGTTCGTCGAGCCCGGCCAGACCGTGGAGTCGGGAGCGGAGCTGCTGCACATCTCATGAACGTCACGAACGAAGTCACACGCGATCTCTTTCGCCACATGCAGTGGGCGGACGCGGAGATGTGGCGCACGCTGCTCGCCCATCCCTCCGCGCTCGAGGACGAGAAGCTGTTCAAGCTCGTGCAGCACCTGCACGCCGTCCAGCGCGCGTTTCACCTGATGTGGACCGGCGGCGCGATCGATGGTAAGGCGCTGTACGCCAAGAAGGACCCGGCCACGATGGTCGCCGAGGCGCGCGAATGGTACGCGACCGCCGCTGCGTACCTCGACGCCTTCGACGAAGCGCGCAACGGCGAGACGCTGCACATGCCCTGGCTCCCGCACTTCGAGAAGCAGCTCGGCCGCACCCTGCAGCACCCGACCTACGGCGAGACCTTCCTGCAGCTCCCGATGCACAGCGGCTATCACCGCGGCCAGGTGAACCTGCTCCTCCGCCAGCTCGGCGGCGAGCCGGCCAACGTCGACTACATCGCCTGGATCTGGTTCGGGCGACCGGAACCACAGTGGCCATGAGTTTGGAGTGCGGTGACCGCAGTCACCGCTTTCACTCCGGTACGCACGCACCGTGGCTCTCGGGAGGAAAAGCGGTGACTGCGGTCACCGCACTCCAAACCATCTCATGACCCGCATCCGCCTGCGCCGCCTGCGCCTCTCCGACGCTCCCGCCCTCGCGGCGTATCGCTCGCGTCCCGAGGTGGCGCGGTATCAGTCGTGGTCCGACTTTTCACTGGCAGAGGCGGAGGCGCTCACGGCGCATGAGTTCGGGGTGGAAGGGGAGTGGTCGCAGCTCGCGGTGGTGCGCGACAACGACCTGCTCATCGGCGACGTCGGCATCCACTTCGAAGGGGAGCGCGCCGAGATCGGGTTCACGTTCGCCCCTGAATTCCAGCGCCACGGCTACGCCACGGAAGCCGTGCGCGCGGTCATCGACCTGCTGCGCAAGCGCGGCATGCGCGAGGTGATCGGCATCGTCGACGCGCGGAACGTTTCCGCGATCGCACTGTTGCGGCGCCTCGGATTCATCCTGCAGCGCACCGAGACCGCCGAATTCAAAGGCGCGCCGTGCGAGGAGCACGTGTTCGCGCTCACGCTCCGCTCGCCATCCGCCGCCCTATAATCGGGCGCATGTCCTCGAATCCACCCCTCGGTCCGTATCTCGTCGGCGAGCGTGTCGGCAACACCGTCTGGCTCGCGGAGGACACGCGCAGCGGCAAGCAGGTCGCGGTCAAGCTGCTCACCAAGCAACTGCCGAAAGAGCCGGCCAAGCGCGAGGCGCTGATCCGCGAGACCAGGATCTCCGCCGCGCTGTACCACGCGTTCCTCGTCCCGATCGCGGAGATCACGCCGGTCGGCGACAACCTGCTGATGGTCATGGACGTGGTCGACGCGCAGCCGGTCACGCGCAAGCTCGGCGGCGCGCCGCTCGACCGCACGGAGTTCTTCCGCCACGCGCACCAGCTCGCGAGCGTCGTGAAGTACCTTCACATGAAGAACATCCTGCACGGCAACATCGCCGGCGATTCCGTGCTCGTCACGCCCGAGGGGCAGGTGAAGCTCGCCGGCCTCAATCTCAGCAACCTCCTGCGCCGCGAGCACTCGTCGACCGCCTACCAGCAGAAGGGGAGCGACCCTCGCGCGGTCGCGTACATGGCGCCGGAGCAGATCGCCTCGCAGACCATGGACGAGAAGAGCGACGTCTTCTCCCTCGGCGCCGTGCTGTACGAGCTCGCGACCGGAAGAGCGCCCTTCACCGGCGCGACGCCGGTCGACGTCGCGCGAGCGGTGGTGGAAGGGAATCCGCCGTCGCCGAAAGCGCTCAATCCGCAGCTGGACAACGCGATGCTCGGCGTCCTCGGGGGCTGTCTGTTCAAGGACCCGTTCAAGCGGCAGAAGGATGCGCGATCCGTCGTCGAGATGATCGAGCGTGCCGAGCCCGAGGTGATCCAGTACGCCGCGCAGCTCGAGAAGAGGATCGCCGCGCCGGTCGCCTCGATCTCCGAGCATCGCCGTTCGATCCTCTTCATCGGCGAAGTGGCCGGCGACGAGACGGTACGCGACGACGAAGCGGCGACCAAGGCCTCCTCGCGCATGCAGCAGGTCCTCGGCGAAGCGGTGTACCTCTTCGACGGCAAGGTGATCGATCCCTTCGGTGCGCGCATGGTCGCGGAGCTGCCCACCGTCGACAGCGCGCTGGAAGCGGGACGCAAGGCGGAGTTCGACCTCGCGCAGATGCAGGAGGACGGCGATCCGCTGCCGGTGCGCATGCTGCTGCACGCCGGCGAGCTGGAAGTACGAGACGGGGAGCCGGTCGGCCCGGCCATCGAGAAAGCGGTCGCCGCGCTGGTGGACCTCGCGCCGAACACGCTCTTCATCACCGAGGAGTTCGTGAAGCAGGGACGTGGCAGCGTGCGCCTGCGCGACGCCGGTGCGCGTGCGGGAGTAAAGCTCTATACGATCGTGCCGCCGGAGCCGGCGCCCGATCTCGCCGATCTTTCCGCGGAACCGACGACGCTGGAGCTCGAAGAGGAAGCGGCCGCGGTCGCCGAGGCCGAAGCGATGGTGGCGGCGGCGCAGCGGCGCAAACGGCAGTTTGCGTTCCTCGGAGCAGCCGCCCTGGTCCTGCTGCTCGCCGGTGCGGGAGCGATGTGGATGCGGCGCGGCGACGCCGCGACCCCCGTAGCCGCGGCAGCAGCGCCGGTCGATACGCGTCCGACGGCGGGGAATCCGCGCAAGGTGTTCGTCGCGCCGGTGGCCGTGCAGGCGCCCGATCCGCTCCTGACCGAGCGCGCGAACGCGGTCCGTCTCGCGACGATGGAAGTGCTGCGCGGCTATCCCGAATTGCGCATCGTCGATGCAGCCGCACCCGACGCGGCCTCGGTTACCGCGTCTGTTCGCACGGGGGCCGCCGGGCCGGAGCTCGTCACGAGCAAGGGCGTCACACCGTTGCCCGATGCGGCGAGCGGCGTGCGCGCGCTCGTCCAGACGGCGGTCAGTGAGGCGCGCGTCCAGCAACGCCCGGACGCGACGCCGGATGCGCTGAACGCCTTCGCCGACGCCCTGGTCGCGCGCTCGCAGAACGACGCGGCGAAGCGCGACGCCTCTCTCCGGACAGCGACCGCTGCCGACCCGAACTTCCTCGCCGCGCACGTGCTGGCGATGCAGACGTTCAAGGATGCCGATGCCCTCGCCGCGGCCAGGCGGGTGGTTGCGCTCGATCCGCAGAACCTCGGCGCGGCGCGCCAGGTGGCGCGCGCGAGCATGGTCACGGGCGAGGTCGCGCAGTCGATCGCGGCGTGGGACCTCGTGCTCCGCCGGGAACCGAAGGACGCCGAGGCGTTGAATCACGTCGCCAGGTACGCCTTATCGTCGGGAGACTCGGCGAAGTTCACGTCGACGCTCGCACGCATGAAAGGGCTGCCCACCATGCAGGTCGAAGCGCACGAGCCGGACGCGCTCGCCGCGGCGGGGCGCATCGACATCGCCATCCAGCACTACTACATCGTCGAGGAGACGGCGCGCGACAGCGCTCCGCTCGCGCTCAAGATCGGCCGAATCGCCGTGTTGCGGCACCAGCTGCCGATCGCGGAGCTCGAGCTGAAGAAGCTCGCCTCCAGCGACCCGATCTACGGTTACCACATGCTCGGCGCGTACATCGCGGCGGAGCAACGGGACCGCGCGACGGCGTTGCGCGAGCTCGAGGCCGCGCTCCGCGCGTCATCCCCCGGCGACGATTCGCAGACCTCGGCTGCCGAGATCTACGCCATCCTGGACGACACGCCGAAGGTGCTGGAGTCGCTGGAGAAAGCGGCCAGCCGGAAGGAGCCGACCGCGGCCTACGTGCTCGCGCACCCGCTGTTCCGCTACCTGCATAACGATCCGCGCTTCCAGAAGTTGCGGGAGACCCTCACGGCTCAACAGGCGGAGATTCGCGGCGCACTCGCCCAGTTGCGTTGACGCGCTTTTCCACGGCGATCACGCGGATCGACTCGCGGTAGTCGACGATGCCGAGCTTCGTCGCCTCGCGGAACATCGGCGAGCGGAGCCGCGCGTTCAGCACGCGGCGGCGGCCCTCGGCGATGCGCGTGGTCGAGATGGTCAGCGAATCCTCATCCTGGCGCATGTAAATGAAGCCGCTCGGCGACTGCGCCGACAGCGTACGGAACAGGCGTTCCGGAAGAATGAACACCCCGTTCTGGCAGACGACGTACAGCGGCTCTTTTGCATCCATAATTGAACTGATGATCGTTACGGCTCGATTGACGTTCTCGGCAGCTCACCGCTTGCACAATCCGAACCGGGATGCCGAGTGGAACCGCAAGACCTACGACAAATGCGACAACCCGCATGGCCACGGCCACAACTACGCCCTGGAAGTGAGCGTGCGCGGGAAGATCGATCCCGAGACCGGCATGGTGATCGACCTCAAGCGCCTCAAGGACATCATGCGCAACCGCGTGATCGACCGCGTCGACCACACGAACCTCAACGAGGACGTCGACTTTCTGCGCGGCGTGATCCCCACCGCCGAGAACCTGGCCCGCTCCTTCTGGCAACAGCTCGCCCCCGCCATCGAAAACGGCGAGCTGCACGAGCTCGTCCTGCAGGAAACGGAGCGCAACTCGGTGCGCTACATGGGAGAGGATGAATGAACTACGACCTCGCAATGATGGCCCTGGAAGGCCTCGCCCGCGCCCCGATGTCCCTCCGCACCGAGGGCGGGTCGGTCGTGCTCGAAGGCGGTGCCGCCTCGTTCAAGGAGCTTGCGCGTTTGTGTTTGCTCCTCGGCGGCAACCAGACCACCGACGAGGCATTCGAGCTCTCGCCGGGCGTGCATGTGACGGGGGAGTCGCCGGTGCTGCACCTGCGCTTGCGTTGAGCCTGTCAGAGAAGGGGGCTACTGCTCGTAATCCGGCGAGTACGTCACCAGCTCGCTCAGAAACGTTGCCCTTGCCCGCTGGTCGAAGTCATCCACCTCGAGCAGATCCCGTAGGGAAATCATCCCCACCAGCTTCCCGTCGTCGACCACCGGGAGATGCCGCGCGCTGATGCTGTGCATCTTCTGCAGCGCGCTATCCACGTCGTCCGTCGACGCGGCCACCACCAGCTCCGTCGACATCACCAGCGACACCGCGGTGTCATCGGGATTGAGGCCCTTCGCCACGACGCGCGACATCAAATCGCGCTCCGAGAAGATGCCGGCCAGGTGGCCGGCCGACACGACCGCGACCGCACCGATGTTCCGTTCGGTCATCGTCTGCGCGGCATTGCGCACGTTCATGTTCGGATCGATGACGGTCAGGACCTGTCCCTCGATGAGCTCCGCGATCTGCTTCATGTCGCCTCCGTACCGGGTTAGTACCGCAACAGCGAATGGAACGCGGCGTTCGGCGCGAGCTTCTGCCGTCCGCCGAGGAACTCCAGCTCGATCACAGTGGCGGCGCCGACCAGGGTCGCGTCGAAACCGCGCACGAGATTCATGGCCGCAGCAAGAGTGCCGCCAGTGGCCAGCACGTCGTCGATGACCAGCACGCGGTCGCCGGGCTCGAGTGCGTCGTCGTGGATCTCCAGCACGTCCGTGCCGTACTCCAGCGCGTACTCATGCCGCCGCGTGGTCCACGGCAGCTTGCCCGGCTTGCGGATGGGGATGAAGCCCGCGCCCAGCTTCTGCGCCACGATGCTGCCGAAGATGAAGCCGCGCGACTCGATGCCCGCCACCAGGTTCACGTTCTGCGAACGGAACGGCTCGGCCAGCAGCGCGCAGGCATTCTCCAGCGCCTGCGGCGAGCGGAGCAGCGGCGTGATGTCCTTGAACATGATCCCCGGCTTCGGAAAGTCGGGCACGTCGCGGATGAAGTCTTTCAATTCGATCGCCGCCATTCAGAACTTGACGTCAAAGTCCGGGAGCCGTCCCGTGAACTCCTTCGTCTCCTGGTCGATCTGCGTGACCTCGGCGTAGCGCGGCCCTTCGCGGATCTCCTCGATCCACTCGTCGATGCTGGCCTTCTCCCCCTCGACCAGCGCCTCCACCGAGCTGTCGCGATTGTTCTGAATCCAGCCCTTGAGACCGAGGCGGCGCGCGACGCGCGTGGCGTAAAAGCGGTAGCCGACTCCCTGGACCTTCCCGTGGATCCGCAGATGCCGCTGTTCCTTCATATGGTGCGAGATTGTACATGCGGCGCAGCGCGCATGTATCCCGAGCAAAGCGAGGGATCCGGGGGGGAAGGAGTTTGCGCTTCGCGCTGGTGTCGGGTGTCAGGTGTCCGGGGTGTCTCGCGTAAAAGGTGCCGTCAGCCGAGACGCCACTGACACCTGACACCCGATACCAACACCAACACCGTCACCGCCGTCTTCGCGTCGTCTTCTTCTTCGGAGTGGGCTTCTTCTTCGGCGTCACCTTCTTCGCCGCCGGCTTCGGCGTAGGCGCGGTGACGGTGACCGGCGCCGGCGGCGGCGCGTTGCGGATCGCGTTCACGTTGGTCTGCAGGTCGGCGATCAGCTTGCTCTGCTGCTCGTTCTGCTTGCGGATCTGCGCGATCGCGCGCGAGAGCTCGTCGCGATCCCGATCGCCGAGCTGCACCAGCGCCGCTGTCGCCGCGGCCGCGGCATCGGTGCGCGGGTACTGCTGCACGATCTTCGACAGCGACTCCCGCGCCTCCGCTTTCTTCCCTTCCTTGAGCTGCTCGCGCGCCTCCTTGAGCAGGCTGTCGGCGCGGAGGTCGTTCGGCACCGACATGATCAGGTAGACCACCAGCGCGCCGAGGATCGACGACACGATGCCGGTGAACGTCAGGAGGGCCCGGATCTTCATGGACGCGTCACTCGCGCCAGCCGAACTTGCCGACCAGCGGGACGAACTCCGCGCTGCCGCAGTCCTCGATCTTCACGCCCGTCCCCACGCGGATCACCCGCGCCAGCCGCTGGTTGCCGGCCGGACCGATGGGCATGATCAGCCGTCCGCCGCGCGCGAGCTGCTGCACCAGCGGCTCCGGCACCTGCGGTCCCGCGGCGGCCACGATGATGCGGTCGAACGGCGCCTGGTCGGACCAGCCGTACGTCCCGTCGAACACCTTCACCGAGACGTTGTTGATCTTGAGGTTGCGGATGATCTCCGCCGCCTTCAACGCCAGCTCGTTCACCCGTTCGATCGTGAAGACTTTCGCACACAGCTTCGACAGCACCACCGCCTGATATCCCGTTCCCGTGCCAATCTCCAGCACCTTCTCCGGGCCGCGCAGCTCCAGCAGCTCGATCATGCGCGCCACGATGTACGGCTGCGAGATGGTCTGCTTCGCCCCGATCGGCAGCGCGCCGGAGCCGTACGCCTTCGCGGCCACGACCTGCGGCACGAAGCAGTGCCGCGGCACGTCGCGCATCGCCTGCAGCACCCGCTCGTCCGTGATGCCGCGCGCGGCCACGTGGCGCTCGACCATCAGCGCGCGCTGGTGCGCGAGCTCGCGCTCCTGCGCCCGCGTCGCGGTGTCGTCACCTTTGCGCGGTGGCGTGGTGGCCAAGCAGCTCCTCGAGCGATTTCAGTTTCGGGATCGACTCGTGATGCGTGAGATCCAGGTGCAGCGGCGTGATCGAGATGTAGCCCCCCTGGATCGCGTCGAAGTCCGTCCCTTCCTCGGGATGCCATACCGGCGGCTCCCCGCCGATCCAGTAGTACTTCTTCCCGCGGGGATCGAGCCGCTCGATCACCCCCTCGGTGTAAATGCGGTGCCCGAGGGTCGCGATCTTCACGCCCTTGAACTCGCCGAGCGGAAAGTTCACGTTCAGCACGATGGCCGGATTGCGATGCTGCTCCAGCGCGATGCGCACCAGATCGCCCGCAAACGCCGCGCAGCGGTCGAACGAAAACCCCTTGCCCACCAGCGCCGAAAACGCGACCGAAGGCACGTTCAGCAGCGCCCCTTCGAACGCCGCCGAGATCGTCCCGGAGTACGTCACGTCATCCCCGAGATTCGGCCCGAAGTTGATCCCGGAGACGATGAGGTCCGGCGGATTCCCCTTCAGGATCTTCAGGATCGCCAGGTTCACGCAATCCGCGGGAGTCCCATCGACAATCCACTCATCCTTCGCAATCTCCAGCAGCCGCAGCGGCCGGTTGAGCGTCAACGCATGCGACGCCGCACTCTGCTCCCGATCGGGAGCCACGATGACCACGTCCCCGATGGCGCTGCACGCATCGGCCAGCTTGCGCAGTCCTTCGCTGTAGATCCCGTCGTCGTTGGTGACCAGAATGCGGGGCATGTCGGCGTGTGCATGCTAACAGAGGGGCGAGGGGGCGTGCCGCGCGCGAATCGTTCGCAAACAGCGAAGCTCCCTCGGGCCTCGGCCCTGATCCTCAGTCCACGGTGCGCGGAGGAAAGTCCACGGAAGCGGCTGATGGCGAGCCGCTTGGGCCTATACTGGTGCCGGTCTTTCCCCACGACAATCAGGAGGCAGCATGTTCCGTCACGTCTGCGCGGCGGCAATGGTCGCGTTTCTCGCCACCTCTCTTTCTGCAAACGACACACAGGAACGGGAGAGAGGCGAACGGCGCGAACGGAAGAACATCTCCGAAAAAGCGAAGCCCGACCCCGCCGCGAAATCGCTCACGAGCTCGGATGACCCGGGATTCGCGGACACGGAACAAGGCTGTGCCGGCGCGCGCGTCCTCGACTACCTGCGGCGGCACGGCAACGACGGTCCGATCGATGCTGACGCGTTGCTCGAGCTCACACGTGACGAATACGAGCGCCGCCGGTTCGAGCGCTCTCCGGAAATCGGTCCCGATGCCATCGGCGGCACAGTGTGGACAAACCTCGGCCCCACGAACGGCGCGGGGAGGATCACCGCGGCTGCGACCCATCCTACCGTCGCGGGCACCGCGATCATCGGTGCGGCGGGGGGCGGGGCGTGGAAGACGACCAACAGCGGCGCGACGTGGACGCCGCTCACCGAGGACATCGCGAATCTCTCGGTCGGCGCGATCGCCATTGCACCGTCGGCCACGAACACGGTCTACCTCGGCACGGGCGAAGGCGGCTATGCCGTCGACTTCATCACCGGCATCGGCCTGCTCGTCTCCACGGATGGCGGCACGAACTGGACACTTCCTTCCAGCGTGATCGCCGCGAAGTTCTACAAGATGTCCGTACTGCCGACGAACGCGAACGAGCTCGTGGTCGGCACGAACGCCGGCGCGCTTCGCTCCACGGGCGGCCAGAACGGACCGTGGACCACGGTGATCCCACAGGCTTCCTCGATCGGCGTGACCGGCTACGGCGACGTCACCGATCTCGTGCGCGATCCCTCGAACGCACAAGTCCTCTACGCCACGACCTGGGACCGGGGCGCCTGGTGCCAGCGCTTCGCCTGCAGCCACCCGAACGCTTTCGCCGCGCCGACGGTCTTGAAATCGACAAACGGCGGACAGACCTGGAATCCGGCCAGCACAGGGCTTCCCGTCTCGTCGTTCAACGAGTCGGTCAATCGCATGGCCATCGCCATCGCTCCCTCGAGTCCTTCGACGCTCTATGTCGCGACGTCGATCTACAGCGCACTGACCGGCGTGGAAACGTCGCACATCTACAAGACCGTCGACGGGGGGTCGTCGTGGACCGAGACGACACTTTTCGTGACACCGTCGCTGAACATGTACCTCCGCACGCAGGCGTGGTACGACAACACGATCGTCGTCGCTCCGTCCGACCCGAGCACCGTCATCGCCGGCGGCGTCTTCTATGCGAAGACCACGAACGGCGGCACGACCTGGACCTCTCCGGCGTTCTCGGGAAGCAGCGTACACGTGGACGCACACGAGCTTCGATACGACGCGGGCGGCCTGCTGTACATCTGCAATGACGGGGGTGTCTGGACGTCGCCCGATCAAGGCGACAACGTCACCAATCGCAACGCCAACCTGGTCACGCGCCAGTTCTACGCAATGGCCAACGATCCCGCGAACCGCAACCGCATCTTCGGCGGACAGCAGGACAACGGCACCATCCGCCGCCCCGACGCCGGCGGAACGGCGTGGGACTTCTTCTCCGGCGGCGACGGCTTCGCGTGCGCGATCAACGCGAGGAACCCGTCGCTGGCTTACGGCACGATCCAGTTCGGCGAGGTCGTCCGCGCGTCGGATGCGGATGCCGCGTCGATCGTCGCCTCGGACGTCACGCCGCGTTACGACAGCGGCGAGTCCGTACCATTCTTCTCGATCGTGGACGTCGACCCGGCGGATCCGTCGATCGTCTACACCGTCAGCTCGCGCCTCTGGAAGTCGGCGACGGGAGGCGACGCCTGGGTCCCGCTGCCGATCACGGTCACCGGCGGCGCGACGTGGACGGCCAACACGATCGGCGCCCTCGCGATCTCGCGCGCGAACAGCCAGATCATCATGATCGGCAAGGGAGCGCGGGTCTACCGTACGGCGGACGGGGGCAATACCTGGGCGAGGACGGACACCGGTCTCCCCGCTTTTTCCAACGTCCTCAGCCTGGAGATCCATCCCACGGATCCCCTGACGGCTTTCACAACCTATGCGAGCAATCCCGCCGTCTACTACACGACGAACGGCGGCGTATCGTGGACGGCGCGCGCGACCGGGTTGCCTCTTTTCCCCGCGCAGGTCGTCCGCTACGACCCGACAGACGTATCGGCGTTGTATTGCGGTACGGACGTCGGCGTCTATCGCTCGACCGACGGCGGCGCGAACTGGTCGCGATTCGGCAGCGGCTTGCCGGCCGTGTCGGTGTACGACCTGGAGGCGACGCGCGACGGCTCGCTTCTGCGGGCCGCGACGCATGGCCGCGGCATCTGGGAGCTGAACGTCACCGGCGCAACGAACAACGCACCGGCGGTGAGCCTCTCCATCCCGGCGACGGCGCAGACCATTGCCAAGGGCGCGAGCCTCGACTTCACCGGCACGTTCTCCGACCCCGACGGGGGCGACTCCGCCACGGGGTCGTGGCATTTCCCCGATGACTGGAGTCTCGCCGGCGCGACCAGCGGAGCGGCGCGGTCGCATTCGTTCCACCGCGGCGGACTCTTCCCGGTCACGCTTTCCGCGACCGATACCTTCGGCGCGATCGGCGCGGCCACCGTCAACGTGACGGTCATCGAATCCGGCGATGCGTGCGCGTCGCCGGTGGTCATCCCTGCGTCCGGGCCGTTCCCGTACACCGTCACCCTCAACACGCTGGGCTCGACCATCCAGGCAAGCGATCCGGTGCCGGTGTCGAGCTGCTATCCGTTCGCCCACCAGAAATCGATCTGGGTGAGCTTCACGCCGCCGGCCAACGGCTCGTACAACTTCTCGCTCTGCGGATCGGCGGCCTCGGCGGAGCTCGCGGGATTCACCGGCTCGAGCTGCGGACCGTATTCAGCGGCGTTCTGTCTCATCGCGCCATCCCCCGGCAACAACTGCGCGACCGACTCGACGACCACCGCGAGTCTCACCGGCGGCGTGACGTACCGCATCATGCTGTCGAACTATTACTCGAGCGACTTCGGCGAGATCTCGCTGACGATCGCGCAGGGCGCCAACTTCACGCCGGTCGTCAATACCGTCAGCCGCGCGGTCGGCCCGAGCTCCGGCGGCACGAGCGTCGTGATCCACGGCTCGGGTTTCGCCGGTACCCCGACGGTCACGTTCGGAGGCACCGCCGCGACGAACGTCTCGGTGCTCGGCGTGGGCACGCTCACGGCCACCACACCCCCGCACGCGGCGGGCATCGTCGACGTGCGAGTCACGAATCCGAGCACGGCATTCGCCACCCTCGGCTCCGGTTTCACCTACGTCACGGCAGTACTGGCCGCACCGGCGTCGCTCCTCGCGACGGCGATCAACACCACGTCCGTCAACGTCAACTGGAACACCGTCGTAGGCGCGACCGGCTACGAAGTCCTGCGCAGTACGGACGGGACGACCTTCACGACCGCGGGCACGCCCGCGGCGCCACCATTCGCCGACCTGGGGAGGACCGCCAACACGTCCTATCTGTACAAAGTTCGCGCGACCGGTCCGGGCGCGTCGTCCCCGGACAGCAACCTCGACGCAGCGACGACGACGATCTTCACCGACGACCCTCTCGTCGGCTCGAGCACCGCGATCAAGGCCTTGCATCTCACTCAGCTGCGCACCGCGGTGAACGCGATGCGCACGCTCGCCGGGATCGGCACGGTTTCCTTCACCGATCCGAGCCTGACCGGCGTGAAGGTGAAGGTCCTCCACATCACCGAGCTGCGCACCGCACTGAACGCCGCCCGCGCCGACCTCCTGCTCTTCTCTCTCTCGTTCACGAACACACTCACCGCAGGGGTGACGCGCGTGCGCGCGCTCGACTTCACGGAGCTGCGGAACGGGGTGAAATAGCGGAGAGCCCCGCCGCCGGCGGCGCCGGAGACGGCATGTGACGCCGGAAACATTCCACCGCGCGCGCATCGCGCTCCGTACGCCAGTCCGAGAGCGTATGACGCCCGCCCGCGCGGATCAGCAGCTCGTACTTCTTTCCGAGCTGGTCGAGCCGTGCCGCCAGAGCGAGTGCCTGACCCGGAGGGACGTCGCCGTCCGCGCCGCCATGCATGATGAGCACAGGCGTCTCGAACCGCTCCGCCCATTGCAGCGCCGAGCGCCGCCGCGCGATCTCCTCGTTTCGTTCATCGTAGTCCGGCCAGATCGCGTGCGCCGCTTTCTCGAACCTGCCGCCGGGCCGCGCGAGCTCCGCGAGGTTCGAGAACGCTCCGTAGACGGCCGCGGCGCGCATCGGGTAGCGCTCGCGCATGAATCTGCGTCTCTGTACGCCCATCGCCGTCGAGCGGGTGCACGCGTTCACGGGTTTGTGACCTTTCCCGTCGATCGTAACTGCGGGTGCGCCCCGGCGAGGGGGAGGGGTCAACCGCTTTGACTGCGGAGCCGCCGCTCTCCGTCCTGACCCGTGGCATGTTATTTGTAGGAAATCGCTGATGGCTCGTCGTGCTGACGCCCGGCCCTTCCCGGCGGCCAAAGGAATCTGCACATGCGATCCGCACCACTGCCGCAATCGAAGTTTCAGCGCGTTGTTTTGGCGCTCCTCTGGCTCGCCGCGCTCTCCATCCCCATCCTCGGGCAAACGCCACCGAACGTCGCGGCCGGCAAGCCGGTTTCAGCCAGCGCGGCCAGTGAGACCGAGCCACTCTCGATCGCCACCGACGGCAACATCGATACGAATCCATTCATCCGGTTGCCTGCCGGTCTGCAGTGGATCGAAGTCGACCTCCAGGGCGACTACGACATCAGCCAGCTGCAGTGGTTCCACTATTGGGGCGACCAGCGGACGTATCACGATGTCGTGGCCCGGCTCTCCGCCGATCGCCTGACGTACACCACCGTGTTCAACAGTGACGGCGACGGCAGCGCCGGTTTCGGCTCGGGAGCGGACGCCGAGTACGCCGATACCTATGCCGGAAAGACGGTCGCGCTCGCGACTCCGGTCTGTGCCCGCTACGTGCGCTTTTACAGCAACGGCAGCACCGTGAACGCGCTCAACCATTATGTCGAGCTGCGATCCTTCGGCACGGCATCGAGCACTCCCTGCGGCGGCCAGCCTGCCTCCAACGTGGCGCTCGGAAAGCCTGTCTCCGCGAGTGCGGCGAGCGAGACCGCTCCGCTCTCGATTGCGACAGACGGCGGCGTCGATACGAATCCGTTCATCCGGCTGCCCTCCGGCCAGCAGTGGATCGAAGTGGACCTTCAGGGATATTACGACCTCACGCAGCTGCAATTCTTCCACTACTGGGGCGATCATCGGACGTATCACGACGTCGTTGCGCGACTCTCCGCCGACGGCGTGACGTACACCACCGTCTTCAACAACGACGGCGACGGAAGCTCCGGGCTCGGTGCAGGAGGCGACACCGCGTACGCCGAGTCGTACGCCGGGAAAACGGTCACGTTTCCGAGCCCGATCTGCGCGCGTTATGTGCGGCTCCACAGCAATGGCAGCACCGTGAATGCACTCAATCACTACGTCGAGCTGCGGTCCTATGGCAGCCCGTCGACCGGTTCCTGCGCCAGCGTGACTCCTGCCGACGTGGCGCGCGGGAAGCCGGTTTCCGCGAGCGCACCCAGCGAGAGCGCGCCGCTGTCGATTGCCACGGACGGTGACGCCGACACGAATCCGTTCATCCGCTTACCCTCCGGTCAGCAGTGGATCGAGGTGGATCTGCAGGGGAGCTACGACCTCTCGCAGCTGCAGTTCTTCCATTACTGGGGCGACCACCGGACCTACCACGACGTGATCGCCAGACTCTCCGCGGACCGCGTGACCTACACCACCGTCTTCAACAATGACGGTGACGGCGGCGCCGGATTCGGTGCGGGGATGGACTTGGAGTACGCGGAGTCGTACGCGGGGAAGACGGTCGTGCTCCCCATGCCGGTCTGTGCGCGTTACGTACGCCTCTACAGCAGCGGCAGCACCGTGAACGCACTCAATCACTACGTCGAAGTGCGCGCGGTGGGTGTGCCGTCGGCGGCATGCGCCTCGCCACCGACACGCGATGCGACGCTGTGGCCGTTCACCAGCGGTTCCCCCTGGAACATGCCGATCGGATCCGGCGCGCAATTCGAAAGCTCGAGCGCTCCCTGCTCCAGTCACCTCGCGGGCCCCGGGCTCAGCGCGTATATCAATGCGTCCCGGTTCAGTCACCCTGTTTACCGTGCCCACGCGAGCGATCCGTGGGTCGGAGTCTTCGACGATGGACAACAGGTGGCCACGATCCAGTCGCCGGCGGATGCCGAGCCATCGCTGCCCGCGCCATCGAGTGGCTGGTGGGATGGTCACCTCCACATCATCGACTCCGCCGGCCGGTACGTGCACGAGATGTGGCGAGCCGAGCGCAGGAGCGACGGAGGCTGGAACACCGCGTACCACGATCGAAATGATCTCTACAGCTCGGGAGTCGGAAACGGTGGAACGCGCGCGTACGGGGGGAGCTCGATCGGCGGGTTGATCCGGTCCGGCGGACTGACCAACGGAATCCCGCATTCGCTGGCGTTCGCGTTGCCACAATGGAGAATGCGCCCCGGCTGGGTATGGCCCGCAACCACGGAGGACGGCGGCGCGATCGGAAACAATTCGTACAGCGGCAATGTGCCCATGGGCACGCTCGCCGCCATTCCCGGCAGTATCGATCTCACCCAGTTGAGCCCACCGCTCAGCGCGCAGGGCCTGGTCATCGGCAAGGCGCTCCAGGACTACGGCGCCTATCTGGTCGATTCGGCCGGGGCCGAGCCCACCGACGATGATCTCGTCCTCTACGTCGAAACGAGTGCGGCCAGTGAGCTCGCACTACAGGCGATCGAAGACCTCAAACGACTGCGCACGCTCCTGCGATGCGTGACGAACAACGGCCCGAACAACGTCGGCGGCGGCGGTACCCCGCGTGCTCCCCTCGCCCCACCACTGGGAACGCCACCCGAGTAGTCTCGATCCCGGCTCGCGTGTGATCAGGGGCTGGGCTTGGAACTTGTGCAGTTCGACGGATGACGGCTCACTTCACTCGTTTGAGCGTGCTCCTGCTGTACACCGCGAGTTCTTTGCCCGGCTCGGCCAGCGCGAACGTCTCGTGGTATGCATCCGCCGACGCCTGTTCGTAGGTCTCGCGAGCGCGCCAGCCGGCAGGGATGTTCTCGATCTCGACCGTCTCGAACGTCAGCGGAGCCGCTTCGACGTAGCTGTTCACGAATCCTTCGCCGTGGAACTGCCGCAGGCGAAGCTTCTTCGCCTTCTTGTCGAAGCTGTAGATCGATCGCTCCACATGCACCTCGCCCTTCGGGTTCTGCTCCTGCGCGGGGTAGGTGACGGTTGTACGGCACTCGACGAACCGATCGTTCAGGACGCGCGTGCATTCGCGCTCGATGGTCCCGTTGCCCGGCTCGCCGCTACTCGTTCCCTGCCACGTTCCGATCATGAACTCCAGTCGCTGCAGACCCGCGGGCGGTTCATCAGCAGGGGCATGCGCCGAGAGAAGCAGCAGGGCCGAGATCAGAAGTGCTGTTCTCATTCGTTCCTCCTCAATTTCGTATTCAACGTTACCTACAAATCCTTTAAGCGAACTACCCTCGCCGTTTCATGCATGCGATGATCGACGACGCCGACGATGGCTTTCAGCTCTTCCGGCGAGTGCCCCTGCCAATCCGTAACCTCGCCCGCGGCATACGCTGCAGCCGACCGCGCTGGTGAACGAGGCGTATCTGCGGCTGCGGGGGCTTGGCGGGGTGCCCTGGCACGATCGGACGCATTTCTTCGGTATAGCGTCGAGGATCATGCGAAGGCTACTGGTCGACCACGCGCGCGGGAAGATGGCGCAGAAACGCGGCTCGGATGCGCCGAGGGTCGTGGTCAGCGAGGGGTTTCACGATCGGATGCAGCCGTCGATGGACGCGGCGGAACTGATCGATCTCGATCGCGCCCTCGATGAACTGGCCGCGGAGGCGCCGCGTCTGGCCCGGCTGGTCGAGCTGCAGTTTTTCAGCGGCCTCGAGAACGTGCCGCACGGGCTCGACATCACGCTCGACCCGGCCATGGCGGTGTGGCAGCCGTTCGCGGTGTTTCTGGAACCGCCGGTGGGGCCGGCCCGGGTGGCATTCGCCGCGGCGGGCGATTCGACGTTCGCCTGGCAGGCGTAGAAAGAGGGAGCCGCGACGAAGCTGATGAAGATCCACCACATCGACGGCGTCGGGCACATCACCCGCCCCTCGATGCAGAACTTCGGATCGCTCGCGGTCAACCGGGTGATGGGGGACGTCGCGTATCCGGTGTATGGCGATGATTCAACCGTCTTGCCTCACCTCATCGCGGCGGACATCGGCGGCAAGCAGGTCCTGTCCGACGACGGCGGCCCCGCGCCCTTCGACGCCAGCGTCCTGGTCTACGACGGACGCATCCTCGGCGTGCGAAGGGAGCGAGGCCAGCTCCGCGAGGTGTTCGAGACGACCGGAAGCTCGTTCGTCTTCACCGGCGACCCGAAGGACCTGCAGGAGGACATCGTCATCACCGAGACCGACGGCAAGCAGACCTTCGACCCCCTCCCGAAGCCGCCGAAGGACGGCTGGATCGTGACGGGAGTCGCGTTCACGAGCGATGACACGATCACCGGAACCGTCTTCGCGGAGTCGGAAATGAGCCTGCCCGGAAAGTGAGCCGACCCGGAGCGCCGGCGTCGCAAGACGCCGGCGCACTGCCGGTATGGAGTGCGGTAACGCCAGTTACCGCTTTGACTGCTTCTGTTCGTGCAGCAAACCGAGGCTGCTGCAATGTCGTCTCGGGGGATTTTGTCCTACATTTGTCCTACAAACCGATCCCGAGTCGCGCCGCACGACTCCGAGTCGCGCCGCACGACACCCGAGTCTCGCCGCGCGACACCCGAGTCTCGCCGCGCGACACCCGAGTCTCGCCGCGCGACACCCGGGTCTCGCCGCACGACCCCCGAGTCTCGCCGCACGACCCCCGAGTCTCGCCGCACGACACCCGAGTCGCGCCGCACGACACCCGGGTCTCGCCGCACGACACCCGGGTCTCGCCGCACGACACACGGGTCGCGCCGCACGACACCCGAGTCTCGCCGCGCGACACCCGAGTCGTGCCGCACGATACCCGAGTCGCGACGCACGACACCGGGTCGCGCCGCACTACTCGCGCCTGTCTTCCTGAGTCGCCGGAGCCGCGGCTTCATGCGGCGCAGGACGACGAAGGACCCCCTGCGGTGACACGAGGAGCGCGCTGTCGGAAGGGGAACATCGACCGTCCTCGGCCGCAGAAGACGCGGCTCCGGCGGGTTCAGGGGCTGGAGGGATGGGAGGAGTGGGGTCGTACCTTCGTCCATCTTCCGGCCCGAGAGAAAGGGCGGTGATGGGGTCAGAGCTTCTTTCTTCGCACGAAAAAGAAAGCTCTGACCCTATCGCCCTAAACCCCAGTGTGACGCCGTGCCTCTTGGTGGGGACTCAGCCGGCTCGGCCAGCGGGCCTTGCAACAAGCGTCAATCAGCGAGAAGTGAGGCGTCCCGCCACGCATGCGCTCGAACTTCCGAATCGAGCTCCGGATGAATGCTTGTTACGTCGCCATCACGTGTTAAGACGCGTCCGTACGCATTCCCTCTACTAGTCAGAAGGCTGGCGATAGCTCCGCGCACATTTCCGGATCCAAGACGCCGAATCGCAGCGGCGACGAGCATGTGATGATTGATGCTTCCGCCGGCGTTCACAACAATCGCGATAATCTTGTGTACGTTCAGGTCCGGCTTCGCCGACCATGCCTGTACACGGCTGACCAGAATAGCTCTTTCTTCGCTAGTCATTGCTTCATGATGAGAAGTGGCATAACGACGCCGACCAGACGGTGAGAACAAGGCGGACGGCTTCAATTCGATCACGCTGTGGAGTTGTTTTCTGACTTCGTGCGCCAAGCGTTGGCTTTCTCGCAGCGAGTCGAGCAGTCGCCGCCAATTGGCTCTGTATGCCGTCCAGAGCTTCTCCCCTACTAATTCCGCGATTTGAAGTCGTGTCGGCGAACGCCACTGTTCAAACCTGGCTAAACGTTCAACTCGCTCGTCTAGATCGGAGATCTGACGCGACCGTGGGCATAGTTTCGCCGTTCCGAGCATCCACAACCGCCATTCTGAGTTACCTTTGGATTGGTTGCATTTTCCGCACGCCGGGACCAAGTTCTCGATCTCCGAAATGTAGCCCGTGGGTTCCTGCCGATCCACGAGAGGACGAAAGTGATCCCATTCCGTGGCCCTGTCGCCGCAGTAGGCACACCTCAAATCGCTCGGTTGGAGTCCAAGAATCTGCAACGCCTCCGCGACGTCCTGTTCTGTGGGAAACCGTGCGGGGATGATGCCGTTCACGAATGAGTTCGTCAGACTAGATGAACGCCCCATCACGGAGACGGATTTCGGCATTCGGAACACTTCAAGTGCTGTGGGCATGATCAGCAGTCTAGCAGCGGCGTTATTCACTCCGGTACGTAGGGGACGCCGAATCGGTCGAGATGGCGGCGAGCAATCTCACGCAGCGTCGAACGCCTGAATCGTTGCCAGTCCGGTTCGATGCCCAGGCGGTGAACCGCGTCCCGAAACATTCTGAACGCGCCCCGTCCATGGAGAGCGCGGTCCAGCCGCTCCGCAACCTCGGAGTCACGAACGGTGCGGGCGAAACGCTTCATGATCTCCCACTCGTGAATTTCAAAGCTGCTCGGCAGCAGCAGCCAATCCGCACTGCGCACGACTTCTCGCATGCGCGGTAACGCTTTCGCTTGCCACTCGGGAAGCTCGGCTGGATCGACGACGTCGTCTTCAGCAAGTTCCACGTCGTCAAGGGAGAGCGTGGCAAGCTCGCCGCTCCGACAGTTGACGAACGCTCGGGTAGTGTCGTTCACGAACTCGAGTTCATCAGCGACGGCGTCAAGAGAGACGGGAAGTACCACCGCGCCATACTTTACCCTCTCCCGAATGCGTGTGAATAGGCGTCGGGGACAGAACTCTGTTCTTCGTACGAAAAAGAAAGGTTGACCCCATCAGCCTCCTGCGGGGGGCCGTCCGCGAGCCCGCCGGGGTCGAGATGAGGGCCGACGTGATCCGGTGGTGGCGCGCCTTCGGCGCTTACCACCGGCTACCGTCCGGCACGCCTCCGGCGTGACAAACACGCACGATTGAGGTTTTGAGACACCCTCCTGCGGTCACCGCACTCCAAACCTCATCTGCGACAACAGCATCGCTCCGAGGATCAACGCCGCCCCGATCGCAAACGGTACCGTCAACGGCTCTCCCTCGAACGCGATCGACGTGATTGCCGCGGCTACCGGCTCGAAGGCCAGGATCACCGCCGCTTCCGTGGCGGAGACGTGGGCCTGGCCCCACATGAGGGCGGCGAAGGCGATGGCGGTGGTCACTATGGCGGTGAAGAGGATTACGGCGACGATCTTCGTGTCCCAGGGGGTGGGGCGGGTGAAGAGGGTGAGGGGGGTGGCGAGGAGGCCGACGGCGAGGACCTGGATGGCGGCGAGGGCGGTGGAGGTTTCGTTCGTGCTGTGGCGGGCGGAGAGGACGACGTGCCAGGCGAAGGCGAAGGCGCAGGCGAGGGTGAGCATGTCGCCGACCGTGGGGCGGGCGGCGAAGCCGCCGCCGATGAGGACTGTCGTGCCGATGACGGCGAGGATGCTGGCGATCCAGACGTTGAGTCTCGGGCGGCCGGTGGTGCGCCATTGGAAGAAGGGGACGAGGACGACGTACAGCCCCGTCAGGAAGGCGGAGCGGGAGGCGGAGATGGTGATGAGGCCGTGGGTCTGCATCTCGTAGCCGGCGAAGACGAGGAGGCCGAGGAGGAGGCCGGGTCGGAGGAGGGCGCGGGTGAGGGAGCGGCGGGCGGCGATCATGAGGATCGCGCCGGCGAGGGTGAAGCGCGCGGCGATGAAGGCTTCGGGGGACATGCGCGTGACGACGTTCTTGACGAGCGGGAACGTTGCGCCCCAGGCGGTGGCTGTGGCCAGCACCGCGAGGACGGCCAGCCAGCGGCGGGTCATCGGGCGGTCTGCGTCGCCGGGGCGGATTGCTGCTGCAGGCGGACCAGCGTCCGGTACATCTGCAGGAACATCAGGGAGAAGACGACCAGCAGGATCACGCCGAGGAGGCGGGCGCCCCAGCGGTTCATCGGGCGAACCTCTCCGCGTGCTTCGCCGCCCATTCGATGGCGTACTTCATCGGTGCCGCGTCGGCGATCCCTTTGCCGGCGATGTCGAAGGCGGTGCCGTGGTCGACGGAGACGCGCAGCCAGGGGAGGCCGATCGTCACGTTGACTGACTGCTCGAAGGCGAGGGTCTTGACCGGGATCAGTCCCTGGTCGTGGTACATGGCCATGACCACATCGTACTTGCCGCGGCTGGCTCCGAGGAAGACGGTGTCGGGGGGATGCGGTCCCGTGACCTGCAGGCCGTCGCGCTGGGCGAGCTTCACTCCTTCGAGGACCGCGAGCTCTTCGTCGCCGAAGCGGCCTCCTTCACCGGCGTGCGGGTTCACGCCGGCGACGGCGATGCGCGGCGATTGACCGTACAGCCGCGTGTACTCCCGCGACATGAGCTTCGCCAGCGCCGCGATGCGCGCCGGTTCGATGGAGGAGATCGCCTCGCGCAATGGAACGTGCACGCTCAGGAGCACGGTGCGCAGCGCCGGGGAGTCGAAGTACATGGCGTAGTCGATGCCGTACTCCGCGAGCCCGGCGCGCGCGGCGAGCAGCTCCGTGTGGCCGGGATGCGGCGAGCCGGCCAGCGCGATGGACTGCTTGTGAATGGGGGCGGTGACGAGCGCGGAGCATTCGCCGCGCTCGATGGCGTCGATGGCGGCGGAGATCGCGTCGAGCGCGGCGCGTCCGTACTCGGCGGAGATCTCGCCGTAACGGACGGCGTCCCGCACCTCTCCGAAGATCCGGTGCGGGACGTCCAGCTGTGCGAGCGCTTTGGCGACGACCTCGGGGCCGATGCCCGCGGGATCACCGAGGGTGATGGCGAGGGGCTTCACGGGGACATGGTATCGGGTGTCAGGTGTCGGGTGTCTGGGGCTTTTCGCCCGGGCGAAACACCGCAGACACCTGACACCAAGTGGCGGCGGGGCAATACCGCCCAGAGGCCTGGACGCCCGCCACCAACTACTGCACCAGCTCCTCCTGCTTGAAGCAGTACTTGATGCAGTGCTTCTGGATCAGGAGGTTGGGGGCGCCTTCGCGGTTCACCTTGAGGCAGTTCTTGTCGTACCACTCGATCCAGCCGCGGATCTCCTCGCCGTCGGTCATGACGATGACCATCGGCGTCTTCGAGTTCATCTGCTTGAGGTAGTAGAAATTCTCCGCGTTGGTCGACTCGGGCGGCGCGGCCTTGAAGTCCTGTTTGTAGTTGTTCCCGCGCGCGTGGCCGTTGCCGTTCCCGTTGCTCTTGGAACGCTTGAAATCGGTCACCGTCCGAAACGTCCTGCGACCCTGCGTCGAGTTGCCGTCGACCTCGTGCGGCCTGGTTGCCATGGGCATCGCCGTCCTCCGTTTTTCTGACTTGAACAGGGGGATTCCCGGTTGGCGGAACGCGTTTGCGATTTACGTGCCTCATCACTAGAATTGCGCGACTTCGCACCAGTTGCTCGAACGCAACTCCTACCTGGAGGTTCTTCTTGAATTCCGTTGTCTGCATCACTCACGTTCCCGATACCGAATCGCGCATCAAGATCGCCGACGGCCGGAAGGTCGACGAGACGGGCATCAAGTTCATCGTGTCGCCGTACGACGAGTTCGCGCTCGAAGAGGCGATCCGCGTCAAGGAAAAGTCCGGCGGCGACGTCACGGTGGTGACGTTCGGCCCCGACCGCGCGCAGCAGGCGCTGCGTGAGGCGCTGGCCCGCGGCGCGACGAAAGCCGTCCACATCAAGGGGGAGTCAGGCGACGCCGACTCGCTCGGCATCGCCAAGGTCCTGGCGGCGGCCATCAAGTCGCTCTCGCACGACCTCGTGTTCCTCGGCAAGCAGGGCGTCGGCCAGGATAACGGGCTGGTCGGACCGATGCTCGCGGAGCTGCTCGGCTATCCGCAGGTGAACGTCGTCACGCATCTCGAAGTCGGCGACGGCAAGCTCACCGCGCACCGCGAGATCGAAGCAGCCGAGGAAGTGCTCGAGGCGCCGCTGCCCGCGGTGGTCACGGCGCAGAAGGGGCTGAACGAGCCGCGCTACGCGTCGCTGAAAGGCATCATGGCGGCGAAGAAGGTGGCCATCGACACGAAGACGCCCGCGGACCTCGGGCTCGACGACGCCGACATCTACAAGCAGCGCGTGGTGACGCTCTCGCTCGAGCTGCCGGCCGAGAAGAGCGGCGGCCGCAAGGTCGACGGCGGCGATCCGAACGCCGCGGCCCAGGAAATCATGAAGTACATCAAAGAGCAGGCGAAGGCGCTGTAAGCCAGGAGAGCGGACAAATGCCAGGTGTTCTCGTATTCACTGAAATCAAGGACGGGAAGCTGAAGAAGGCTTCTCGTGAAGCACTCTCGATCGGCCGCAAGCTCGCGGAAGCAGCGGGCGGCGACCTCGTCGCGTTCGCAACCGAGGCGGCCGCCGCCGCGGATGCGGGCAAGTACGGCGCGACGAAGGTCTACGTCGCGGAGCTCGGCCACTACTCGACCGAGCCGTACACCGCCGCGCTCGAGCAGGTGGTCAAGGACGTGCAGCCGGCGATCGTGCTGTTCGCCGGTACGTCGGACGGCCGCGACGTCGCACCCCGTCTCGCCGCGCGCCTCAACGTCGGCGTGGCCTCGGATGTCGATCGCCTCGAGTGGACCGACGGCAAGCTGCGCGGGCGCCGCCCGGTGTACTCGGGCAAGGCCTTCGCCACGGTCGAGGTGACCGGCACGCCGGCGATCGCGACCACGCGCCCGAACGCCTTTCCCCCCGAGGAGACGGGTGGGGGTGCGGCGGAAGTGGTGAGCGTCACGGCGAGCGCGGAGAACCGCGTGAAGATGGTCGAGACGAAGGAGCCGGAAGCGGGGGAGATCTCGCTCGCGGAAGCGGACATCATCGTGTCGGGAGGCCGCGGTCTGAAGGAAGCGACGAACTTTTCGTACATCCGCGACCTCGCGCACGCCATCGGCGGCGCGGTCGGCGCCTCGCGCGCGACGGTCGACGCGGGGTGGATCGATCACCAGCACCAGGTCGGCCAGACCGGCCGCGTGGTGAGCCCGAACCTCTACATCGCCGCCGGCGTCTCCGGCGCGATCCAGCATCTCGCGGGGATGTCGTCGTCGAAGCACATCATCGCCATCAACAAGGATCCGGAAGCGCCGATCTTCCGCGTCGCGGATCTCGGGATCGTGGGGGATCTGTTCCAGATCCTGCCGGTGCTCACGGAGGAAGTGAAGAAGGCGAAGGCGCACTAGCTGCTAGGCAGAACGCTTTCACCCCGCCCACGGGAGAGAGAACGACCGGAGGCCTCTCGTCGGTTCTCTCCCGTTCGTGGAGTGAACGTGTCCTACCGCTGGTCCGGGCGGTCCGGGGTGGCGAAATCCGGGTCGCCTTCGACGAGGGAGTCGCCGACGGCGTAGCCGGCGCCCATGGCGGAGGGGAGGCCCTGGGCGTCCTGGCCGCAGCTGAGCGCGAGGCGCATGACGTGGCGGGCGAAGGGGAGGCCGCATTCGGCGTTGACGCGGACGCGGTAGATGTGGGGGCTGCGCGCGACGACGCGGCGGCCCTGGATCAGGACGAAGAAGTATTCGATCTCATCGCCCGACTCGAACTTCGGGAGGACGACGCGCGACAGCGGGCCGGCGTTCGTGCCCTCGACCGAGCACCAGTCGGTGCTGTTGATGCGGCGGAAGTAGCTGCGCAGCTCCCCCTCGCCGTCGATGTTCATCTGCAGCAGCGGCAGCTCGCCGCCCTTGATGCAGGAGATCGGGGTGTACTCCATCGACGCCTTCTTCTCGGCCGCGAATGCAGTGGTCGTGACGAGCAACGTGGCGGCAACAACGGCGTAGATGCGAGCTTTCATCGGATTCCTCTCGCCGATTGTACGGCTATCGGCATCCAAAAAACGACCGCAGCCGTGTGAATAATCCGGCGGGGGCATCTTCCTGCGGCTCAGGCTCCCACGGCAACCCACGGTTTTCGACCACCGCCAGCGGGTTCGCGTGCGTCAGCGCCTCCGTGACCTCATCCCCCGCGAGCTCGCGCAGCGCCGCCAGCGCCTTCTTCACAAGGGGCGGACGCCTGTCGGTATTGTGCGCATCCGTTGCGACAAAGTGCACCATGTTGCGCTCCAGGAACAGCCGCGCCGAAGCCTGCGCCTGGGGACCGAAGGCTCCCACGAGCGAAGATGCAGTCAACTGCACACGCGCGCCGTGGCCGATGAGATACGCCAGCAGCTCCGGCTTCTGCTGGAACACGAGGTTCCGCTCCGGGTGGGCGATGATCGGCACCCAGCCGTCGAGCTGGGCCCGGTAGAGAGGCTGTTCGAGCATCGGCGGGACATTATTCGCGGCGAGCTCGAGCAGTACGTAGCGGCTGGCGGCCAGCGGCACGATCGAGGCGCCGGTGCGCAGGAGATCCGCCATGTCGTGTGCAAAAAAGTACTCCGACCCGAGGAGCAGGCGGGGAGAGTCGCCGACCGCGTGGCGCAGCCGGTCCAGCTGCGCCGCCAGCTCCAGGGGAGAGAACACCGGCCACCGCCCCCGCAGCACGTGCGGCGTGGCCACGATCGTCTCGATCCCCTCGTCGACCGCCATGCGGCACATCTCCACCGCCTCGTCGAGCTCGTGAGGGCCGTCATCGACTCCGGGGAGGATGTGGTGGTGGATGTCGATCATCGGGATGGCGTCAGGTGTCGGGTGTCAGGTGTCCGGGGTCTTTTGCCCGGGCGACAAGCCCCAGATACCTGACACCCGATACCCGACACCGTTTTACACGCTCTTTCTCGCCTGCGCCGCGCCCTGTTCATCCTCGTTGTTCGACTCGTAGTAGTCGAAGTAGCCCTTGCGGTACGTGTAGCCGTACTGGTGCAGGTCGAGGTTGTTGAGGAGGGCGCCGAGGACGGGGATGTTGGCCTGGCGGAGGCGTTCGGCGGAGCGTTGGACGAGCTCGCGCGGGGTCTGGCCGCCGTGGACGGTGAGGACGACGCCGTCGGCGTTGGCGGCGAGCACCACTGCATCCGTCACGGCCAGGACCGGGGGGGAGTCGAAGATGACGTAGGCGAAGCGGCTGCGGACTTCCTCGATGAGGTGCTTCATGCGGTCGGAAGCGAGGAGCTCCGAGGGATTCGGCGGAATCGGGCCGGAGAGGACGACCGACAGGTTCGGGACCTCGGTCGGCTGGATGATGTCGTCCAGCGGAATGTTCGCGGCGAGATAGTTCACCAGCCCGAGGTTCATCTTGCCGGCGAACACCTTCTGCAGCCGCGGGCGGCGCAGGTCGGCGTCGATCAGCAACACCGGCTTGCCCATCTGCGACAGCACGGTGGCCAGGTTCACCGAGGTGGTGGTCTTCCCTTCGCGGGCGAATGAAGACGTGATCACGATGACCTTCGGCGAGCTCGCCGAGGCGAGCAGCAGCGAGGTGCGGAACGCGCGGTAGGCCTCGGCGATCGGGGAGCGGGCGTCGGTGTGCGGGATCAGCTCGACGCCCGCGCTGGGGGCATCCTCGACGGCGCGCAGGCGCGGCGTGGAGCGGCCGTAGCTCTGCCCGTAGCCGTACTGCTTCCCTCCCATCGACTCGGCCGAGGGGATGACGCCGAGGGACGCGAACTGCGTCAGCTTCTCGAGCTCCTCCGGGTTCTTGATCGAGCGGTCCATGTACTCGAGGAAGAAGATCGCGGCGAAGCCGAGGATCAGCCCGAGCGGAAACGCGGTGCGCATGTTCTTGGTCATCGACAGGTTGAAGCGTCCCGACGGGCGGCGCGCCTTGTCGATGAGGTGGATGTTCGAGGAGGCCGAGCCGCTCAGGCGTGCCGCAACCTGCGTCTCGCTGAGCTGTTTCTGCAGCGTGGCCAGGAGGTTCTGCTTGGTCTGGACCGACTGGTTCAGATCGCCGTAACGCGCCGCGTCGACGTTCAGGCGCTGGGCCTCGCCCTTCTGCTGGTTGTAGGCGCCGCGGGCCGAGCTCTCGCGCGACGCGGCCGCGGAGAACTCCGCGCGGGCCGCTTCGAGCTTCTTGCTGTACGCCTGCTGCACCGCGGACGCGCGCGCCGCGCGGGTCTTGTCGACCTGCTGCGCCAGCTGCTTCATCACCGGATGGCCTTCAAGATACTGCGCCCGCTTCTCGCTGTACTCGCGCTGCACGCGGCTCAGCTCCTCGGACAGGCGCATGACCAGCGGATCGTCCGAGGCCACGGCGTCGGCCGGCGTGCGCTGCAAGGCCTGATACGCCGCCTGCTTCTCGTAGACCAGGCCCTGCGCGCTGACCACCTCGCGGTTGAGCTGCTCGAGGCGCTGCATCACCACGTCGTCGGTCGTCCCCTCGCCGACGGACACGATGCCGCGGCTCTGGGCGTAGGTCTGCAGCTCGGAGCGGCTCGTCTCGAGCTGCGCCTGCACGGCCGAGATCTGCGTGGTCAGGAAGTCGCTGGCCTGCTGCACGGTCTCGAGCTTCTTGGCGACGTTCATCCGGATGAACGACTCGCCCCAGGCATCGGCGATCTTCTGCGCGATCTGTGGCGAGCCGCCGATGTACGAGATCTCGACCAGCGACGTGTTGCGCACCGGCGCGACCTCGATCCCGCCGAGGATCATCCCGGCGATGCCTTCCTTGATCTGCTCCAGCTCGTTCGGGGTCTTGCCGGCCACGCCGGGCGGGTAGAGCTCGCGGTCGTTCCAGAGCTTGTGGTCCTCGACCACGCGCATGGCCAGGCCGCGGCTCTTGAGGAGCACGTACTGCGTCTGCAGGAACTCCTGCTCCGAGGCGGCGATGCCGAAGATGTCCTCGACCGTGACCGCACGCGTCTCACGCTCGATCTGGAGCTGGATCGTGGAGCGGTAAAGCGGCTTCGAGAAATAGCTCGCCAGGAACGTCCCGATCATCACCACGGCCAGGATCGCGACCGCGACCTTCCAGCGCTTCCGGACTACGTTCCAGTAGTGGGAGAGGTGGAGGTCCTGGTGCTGGCTACTGTTGAGGTCCATAGCTCCCTATCAGAATAGGGACTCATCGATCCAAACGGTATCGTTATCCTTCAGGATGTAGTCCGGCTTGCGGCCCTTGATGATGTCGTTGAAGTTCACTTTGACGGTCGTCGACTTGCCGTTGATGACGCGGGTGATGAGTGCCCGGCGCTGCGCGCGGTCGGTCATGCCGCCCGCGTCCGCGATGGCCTGGAGCAGCGTCGGCGTCTGGGAACTGCGGAACTGCACCTTCCCCGGACGCATCACTTCGCCCGCGACGTAGACCGTGAGCGGCGTGTCGATGGGCACGTTCACCAGGTCGTTCGGGGCCAGCGGGATGTTGACGTCCGGATTGCCGTTCATCAGCAGGTCTTCGATCGGAACCGCGACCTGCTCGGTGATCCCGTTCTGCCCGGTACGGAGGACATAGAGATCGCGGCCGTGGTTCGGAGCGAGTCCGCCAGCCTGGGTGATGGCCTGGAGGAGCGTGGTATTCGCGGCCGCGCTGATGAGGCCGGGGCGGATCACGGCGCCCACCACGGAGATCGGACGGCTGGCGAACTCGACCACCTGCACCGAGACCGTAGCCCTGGCGAGATAGTTGGCCTCGAGCAGGCTCTTCAAGCGATTTTCGATCTGAGAGGGCGTGAGGCCCGCGACCTGGACCTTCTCCAAGACGTTCAGGGCGATCAGTCCGTCTTCGCTGACGGTGACGCGGCTCGAGATCGACTTGTCTTCGAGCACGCTCACCTCGAGCACGTCGCGCGCTCCCACCGGCGCGTCCTTGGTCAGGATCGGAAGGTCCTGCATCGCAACAGGAACGTCCTGTGCGGCCGCCGTAAAGGTCGCCACCAGGGCGAACAGGATCGAGCTCAGTACTTTGTTACGCTTCATCTTTTCCCCGAATCGGCAAATGCCACCGGCTTCCGTGGGAAACCAGCGGCGGAACGGGCTCCACTCCTTGAAACTATTGGACGCCCTTACTTTACCGTTCCGCATGTGACGTTCGCGTCGGACCGGCCGTCACTCGGCCGTGAAACCCGCACACGAAAGTTATTAGACCGATTACGGCGTAAACGACAAGTGCAGGACGTACCGTATTCCTGAGTCCACATCACCCTCGCCCGTCGAATCGCGTTCGTACCAGCCGACATCGAGGCCGAAACCGAACTTACGCAAGTCGTACCCGAACCCGACGCTGCTGAAGGTGATGGTGTCCCGGCGCGTATCGCCGGCGACGGGGCGGTCGTAGTCGAACTGCTGCCCGACGACGTTTGCCCGCAGGTGCAGGCGGCGTGTGGCGGAGTAGGTGACGCCCGCCGTCGCCGCGTCGACGATGTAGTAGTTGTTGTCCTGGACGATGGCGAAGGCCACGTCGCGCTCGAGCGTGCCCTTGTAGCCCCACCGGCCGTTGGCCCGTGTGGCTCGGATGCTGCCGACGATGCCCTCGAAGTCCTGCTGCGTGGGGTCTTCGAAGTCGAGCGTGGCCGGTCCTGCCTCGACGCGGAACTGCGTGCGTCCGCTGTCGTGCAGGAACCCCGCGCCGGCGTAGCGCCGCGCGCTGTCCTTGTAGGTGGCGAAGCGGAAGCCGTAGTTGCTCCCCTCCGCTGCCACGAAGAGGGAGGTGAGGGGAAACGTCTTGTGCACGAACGAGAGGCGTGCGTTCCGCTCGGCGCGGTCGAGCAGCGCGAGGGGCGTTTCGCCGGGGGCGAAGCGGTCGTCCGGAAAGCGCTGCTCGTGATAGCGGCCGGCGAACTGCAGGCTGGTACGGCTCGAGTACTTGAACTCGCCCGCGAGGCCGGTCTCTTCGTCCTCGGTCGGCGCGAGCTCGTTGACCTCGAGGTGCGCACGGAGCTGATTCGCCCGCATGGTGTAGACGTCGAGGTAGAGATGGTTGAGGAGGAAGTGCGCGTCGCCTCGTACGAGGTAGTCGAGGCGGTTCTCGTTCCCTGCCTCGGAGAAGACGTTGTAGCCCGGCACCACTTCGGCCGTGAAGACCGTCTTCTTGTGCGGCACGTAATACAGCCGCTGCGGCGCTTCGATGGTCAGCGAGACTCCGCCCGACTGTTCGCTGGTCGGGATGTACGCCGTCTCCGTGTAGCCGGCATCGGCAATGCGCAGGCGCGACAGGAGGTACCACGATCCGGAGTGAAAATTCGCCGACTGCAGTTCCGCGGCGAGCCGCTTCGCGCCCGACAGATCGGGGTCGCGGTCCCGCAGCGTCTGCGACGAAGCAGATGTCTGTGCGGAAATAATGACGGGAATGGCCGCCGTAATAATGGCCGCTATAATGCGCTGGCTGGCTACGCCCACAATCCCTCCACCCCTAACTGCTGAAGTTTACGGAGTTTAGCACGCACGCCCTTACAATCTCGGCTAAATGCCATCCACGCGGGGAACCACGACTGCGGAACGCGGTTGTCTGACGCTGTTCTTCGTATGGCTGGCGTGGCTTCCGCTCCCCTTCGGATCGAACGTCCCGTCCGCGCGCCTGCCGCTGATCGCCGTGCCGCTGCTGCTCTGTGCGATCGCCGCGGCCATCCGTTTGTACGCGACCCGCGACCGCAGCACCAGCATCGAGCCGACGCGGGCCTGGCTGATCTGGGGGAACGGTGCACTGATCTTCCTCCTTGCGGGAGCGTTGCAACTGATCCCGCTTCCGAACGAGCTGCATCAGGCGCTCTCGCCCGACTCGTATGCGATCCGGACCTCGGCCGCCCGCATAGCCTCGCTCGCGGGCGTGAGCGGTGCCAGTACGTTTCCGCTGACCGTCGATCCTCGCGCGACGTCGCTCGAGCTGTTCCGCCTCGCGGCCATCGTCGCGACGTTCATCACCGCCGCGCTGCTGATCCGCTCCCGCGCCCGCCGCGTTTCGCTGGCGATGGTGCTGTGCGCGAGCGCGGCGTTCCAGGCGCTCTACGGCGTCCGTGAGGCGGCCTTGCAGCGTTACGAGATCTGGGGCTGGACGAACAAGCTGATCTTCAACCGCGTCACCGGCACATTCGTGAATCCCAACCATTTCGCGCACTACCTCGCGATCGTGCTGCCGCTCGCGCTGTTCGTGATGGCCGCCGCCTGGCGCCTGGCGGGCCCGCGCGAGCTGCCGCTCGGACGGCGGCTCCTGTCGCTGCTGGAGCAGCACATCCTCACCGCCGGCTTTGCGTTGTTCGCCGCGGTCTCGTGCGTCACCGGCATCCTGCTCGCGCAGTCGCGCGGGACGCTGCTGTCCCTCGGTGCAGGAGTGCTCGCCGTCGCGGCGATGCTGCCGGGACGAAGGATCGCGCGCGTGGCGTTCAGCGCGGCCGCGGGGCTGGTGCTGTTCTCGGCGCTGGTCCTCTTCCTCGGGCCGGAGCGGACGGTCGGCCGTTTCATCCCGAACGAATTCGAGCGCCAGACGCTGGTCGGGCGCCGGATCGGGATCGAGTCGGCGATCGCGCTGTGGCAGCGCTTCTCCGTCTTCGGCACGGGCCTCGGTACGTTCGAGCGCATGGTGTCGATGGAGCAGAAGCAGGACCTCGGCAAGATCTATCACCACGCACACAACGACTACGCCGAGATCGGGGCAACCGGCGGGACGCTCGGGTTCACGATCGCGGTGGTGACGCTCCTCGGCGGTTACGTGGCGCTCGTGCGGATGACGTTCGGCGCCGCGGCACAGGAGCTGTCGTGGGGCCGCCGCGCATTCCAGGCGGCGGTGCTCGCGAGCCTCACCATCGCCATGGTGCACGCGCTCTTCGACTTCAATTTCTTCATCCCGTCGAATCCGCCGACGCTCGCGGCGATGTGCGGTGCGGCGGTGGCGTCACTCAATCACGACAGGCGCGCGCGGCGCTGAATGCCGTTGCGCGTGCGCGGATTGACGAGCCGCACTTCCGTGCGATGCCTGCCGGGGCCGGCGTCGACCGCAAACGTCCGTTCGTCGTGTACCTCTCCTTCGGCCACGAGCGCGTCGTCGACGTAGATCTCGACGTACGGCGGCACTTCGTCGCTCTGCGTGACCGAGAGGGCAACGCTGAGCGGCCCTTCGTGCTCGCGGAACGCAGAGGTACACAGCTCCTCGCCGCACAGGCCGCTCCAGCCGCCGGTCTCGCCTCGGGCGGTGAATGCCTCGCGATCGCGATACACCGCGGCCAGCGCCGCGTCGCCGTGCTGCGCTTCGTACTCCGCGCGCTCGCGGTAGTAGGGGATCCACTCTTTCGCGCCGGCGACCGCGGTGGTCAGCTCGATGCGGGCGGCGGCGGTGCGATTGCCGAGGGCGAGCGCGAGCCGCGCGCGTGTGACGTCGCGGAGGACGTTCGGCGCCTCGACGAACGTCGAAAGTCCCGCCAGCGGCTGCAGGCCGTGCTCGATCGCGAAGACCGCGACCTCGTCCATCCGTCCCGTCGCCTGCTGCGGGTCGAACGCCCGTTCGTGCAGCTCTTCCAGGATCTCGCGCAGCATCGGGATCTCGTCGGTGTCGAGGCGTTGAGGGAGCAGCGACAGCAGATCGCGCAGCGGAAGGTCCGTGCGCCGTGCCTGGAACGCCACCAGGCGCAGGTTCCTCGCGGTCGTGCGGAGGTCGCGGTATTCGGCGAACAGGCCGTTCGCCAGGGCGAGATCGCGCAACCAGATGTCTGCCTCCATCGTTTTCGGGGCGATCCGGCGGAGGTAAGGAAAGTCGCGGGTGAGCTGCCAGAGCGAGAGATGCATCTGCTCGAAGACGCGCGGCTCGTTCATGAGCGTAGCCGCGACGTCGAGCACCGCTTTGCGCTCCTTCGGCCCGAGCTCGTTCCAGTGAAAGAGCCCGCCGCGCACGAAGCCGGCGGCGGTGTTCGGACGGTTCGGTGCGAGCTGCTCCGCGTGTGCATAGGCGGCCAGCCACAGTTCACGGCGCCGCGGCAGGTCGGAGTCGAGGGCGCGGTCGCTGAGCGCGCTCGCCGCGAGCCAGTCCGCCGGCCGCTCCGCGACCCAACGCGCGAGCGGCTGCACCTCTTCCGGCCGCTCCGGATCGCGCGCGAGGCCGCTGGTCACGAAAAGGACGAGCAGGAGTGCCGAGACGGCGACCGTCGCCGAGAGTGTCCACTGTCGCGCACGACGCGTCATCGCCCCGCCTCCTGCAACACTTTCTCCCACGCCGCAAATGCGTGCGCCGGCGCGAAGCGCGCCAGATAGAGCTCGCGTCCGCGCCGCCCCATCTCCGCGGCCGCGGCGGGGTCCCCGGCCAGGGAGGCGATCGCGCGCGTCAGGCCTTCGACGTCACCGGGCTGTACCACCACGCCGCAGCGGTGCGCGTCGATGATCCGGGCGAGCTCGCCGTCGCGCGCGCCGATGAAGATGACGGGGCGTGCGACCGCGAGGATGCCGTAGAACTTGCTCGGCACGATCAGCCCTTCGAGCGACGGCTGCAGCGAGACGAGATGCGCGTCGACGGACGAGAGGCTCTCGCTCAGGCGCTCGCGCGGTACGTACGAACGGAACTCCGCGTTCGCGCCGGCCGCTTTCTTCACCGCCTCGAACTGCGCGCCGCCGCCGGTGAAGACGAAGCGGACGTCCGGGAGCGCGCGCATGGCGCCGAGGATGGTCTCGAACTCGTGGGCGCGCCCGAGGTTGCCGGAGTAGCCGACCAGGAAGGCGTCGCTGGCGCTGCGCTGCATCGGCGTCAGGGCGGCGTCTGCCCAGTTGTGGATCACCTGCGCCTTCGGCACGCGCGCGGCCATGAGATCGCCGAGGACCACGTTCGTGCGCGCGCGGCGGAGCGACCAGTCGCGCAGGCGGCGGAGGATGCGCGGCGCGCGGATGCCGAGGGACTCCGCGACTTCGGGGAAGAGATCCTGCACCCAGTTCACCACGCGCGGAGCTGCAGCTGCCGCGACGACGGAGATCAGCGGCGGGTCGGTCATGGCGATCAACACGCCTTTGCGCTCGCGGCGCATGGCGAAGAACGCGCTGAGATAGAACGTCAGGTAATCGATCGCGCGTCCGGCCAGGCCGGAGCGGCCGAAGCGCGTCGACCAGACGCGCACGATGCGCACGCGCTGTGCAGTCCCGGACTCGAGCCGTGCCCGCGGATCGTCGTAGCGCTGGCGGCTCGTGATGGCTGCAACGTCGAATCCGCGGCCGGCCAGATGAAAGGCGAGGTCCGTGGCCATCTGACTTGTTGCAGAATGGTCGGGATGGAAATAGCGATTCACGAAGATGACGCGCACGCATGATCATTCTAGGGATTAACGCGCATCACGCCGATGCTTCCGCCGCGATCCTGGTCGACGGGAAGCTCGTCGCCGCCGCCGAGGAAGAGCGTTTCCGCCGCGTCAAGCACTGGGCAGGCTTTCCCAGCGTGGCCATCGAGTACTGCCTCCGCGAAGCGGGGGTGACGCTCAACCAGGTCGATCACGTGGCGGTGAACCGCAACCCGAACGCGCGCCTCCTGCAGCGCGCGAAGTTCGTGCTCGCGAAGCGGCCGTCGGTCGGCGCGATCAAGCGCCGCCTCGAGAACCGGGCGAAGATCCGCGACCTGCGGACGGAGCTGGTGGAGACGTTCAAGCTCGATTCGCTGAAGCCGCGGCTCCACCACGTCGAGCATCACCGCGCGCATCTCGCCTCGGCGTTCTTCGTCGCGCCGTTCGAGGAGGCGGCCGTGCTGTCGATCGACGGTTTCGGAGATTTCGTCAGCTCGATGTGGGGCGTGGCCCGCGGCAATCACATCGACGTCCTCGGCGAGATCGGTTTCCCGCACTCCCTCGGCATCTTCTACACGGCCATGACCCAGTACCTCGGCTTCCCGCACTACGGCGACGAGTACAAGGTCATGGGTCTCGCGCCGTACGGCAAGCCGTCGTTCATGGCCGAGATGCGCGACATCGTGCAAGTGAAGGACGGCCGCTTCGCCCTGAACCTCGATTACTTCACCCACCACACGCACGGGCTGGACATGGTGTGGCACGGCGGCTCGCCCGCCATCGGGACGGTGTACTCGGAGAAGCTGGTCGAGAAGCTCGGTCCCGCCCGGGTGGCGGCCGATCCGATGGAGCAGCGGCACAAGGACCTCGCGGCGTCGATGCAGGCGATGTTCGAGGAGGCGTACTTCGAGCTCGCGAGCTCGCTGCAGGCGAAGACGGGGATGAAGACGCTCTGCCTCGCCGGCGGCTGCGGCTACAACAGCGTCGCGAACGGGCTGGTGTTCGACCGCTCGCCGTATCGCGACCTGTACATCCAGGCGGCGGCAGGCGACGCGGGCGGCGCGATCGGTGCGGCGTACTGGGTCTGGAACGAGGAGCTGCGCAATCCGCGCTCGTTCGTCATGGACCACGCCTACTGGGGCCCGGAGTACGACGCGGGCGCGGTCGACAAGGCCTGCTTCGCGCGCCGTGCCGATCTCGAGGAGGCAGGCTGCGTGCTGCATCGCGTGAAGAACGAGCGCGAGCTCTGCGCCCGCACCGCCGAGCAGATCGCCGCCGGCAACGTGGTGGGCTGGTTCCAGGGGCGCATGGAATGGGGCCCTCGCGCCCTCGGCAACCGCTCCATCGTCTGCGACCCCCGCCGCGCCGACATGAAGGACATCCTCAACCACAAGATCAAGCGCCGCGAGTCCTTCCGCCCCTTCGCCCCCTCGGTGATCCGCGAGGCCGTTGGGGAGTGGTTCGAGACCGATTACGACGTCCCGTTCATGCTCCAGGTCTACCAGATCCGCGAGGAGAAGCGCGCGCAGATCCCGGCGGTCACGCACGTGAATGGGTCGGGCCGCCTGCAGTCCGTCAGCGAGACCCAGAACCCCCGCTACTACCACCTCATCGAAGCCTTCCGCGACCTGACCGGCGTCCCCCTCGTCCTGAACACTTCGTTCAACGAAAACGAGCCGGTCGTGAACAACCCCGCCGAGGCGCTGGATTGCTTTCTCCGGACGAAGATGGATCTGCTGGTGATGGGGGATCTGATGATCCAGCGGCCGGGGTGAGGGGGCGGATGAGCGGTTGTGCCCCGATGGCCGTCGCTATTTGCTATGTTTACTGCTGAATGCGCGCCCGTGATACCTCGGCCAAGGCCGCAGTGATCCAGGAAAAACTTCACGACGCGCTGGGTCCCGAGGGCCGGTTCCAGCTTGCCCTGCGCATGAGCCACTTGGCGCGTGAGTTCGCGAAAGCCGGCGTGCGTGAGCGGCATCCCGACTTCACCGCAAGCGAAGTCGATCGCGAACTGGCGCGCCTGTTCTACGGCCGTACGAAAGACTGAATGGACGTCGACGATTTTTTCCAGCGGCTGATCGCGGCACTGGAGCGATCGGGTGTGCCGTACATGGTCACTGGCTCGTACGCCAGCTCTGCGCACGGTACCCCTCGCGCGACGAACGACATTGACATCGTCATCGCACCGAGTCTGGATCAGCTTCGCGGCCTGATCCGCGAGCTTCCGGACGACCGGTATTACGCCGACGAGGTCGACGCAGTAGAGGCGCTGAAACACGAGTCGCAGTTCAACGTGATTGACTTTGCGACCACATGGAAAGCGGACCTGATCTTCAGGAAGCACCGGGAGTTCAGCACCCAGGAGTTCGCGCGGCGCCGCACTCATACTATCGCCGGGGTAGAAGTTCGCCTCGCAACGGCGGAGGACATCCTGCTGGCCAAGCTCGAGTGGTACAAGCAGGGCGAATCTGCGCGTCAACTCGAAGACGTCGTCGGAATCATCCGCCGGCAGGGAACGTCGCTCGACCGAGGATACGTCGAGTATTGGGTGTCGCAACTCGGCGTAGAAGAGCAGTGGCGTGAGGCGCTCGCAGCCGCAGGGTGAGCTCGTTCATCGCCGGAGCAGCTCTCGCGAGAGCATCAGCTCCGCGACGAACCTCTCCCACGTGTACCGGAGTCCGGCCACGCCGTCGAGGATCAGGCCCTTCACGAAGAGCGTGTGGAAGACCACCGCGAACGGCGCGACCACGATCAGTTTGCGGACGCGGCCCGCGGTGGTGAGGGCGCGGGGGTCGGCGCAGCGGAGTTTTTCGGCTTCCTGGCGCATGTATTTTTTCTGGCGGTCGAGGAAGCGGGAGAAGGTCTTGCGGTCGTCGTGGATGATCTTTGCGTCGAGCGCCGCGACGTCGCCGTCGGCGAGGATGCGGTGGGCGTGGCCGTCCTGCCAGGCGCGGGCGTGCTCGCGGTTGAGGAGGACGATGCGCGGCGGGTAGAGCGAGGCCCGCAACACCCGTCCGTGCACAGCGTAGCGGAACGCGCCGCGGTAGGCGCGGATGTTCGACGGCGGCTCGAGCGTGCGCAGCTCGTCGACGAATTCGGCGGGGACGAAGTAGTCGGCATCGAGCAGCAGCACCCAGGGCGTGTGTGGCTGCTGCAGGCCGAAGTTGGTCTGGCCGGCGAGCGTGTCGACCTCGCGCTGGAAGACGCGCACGTTCGGGAAGCGCTTCGCGATCTCGAGCGTGGCGTCGGTGGAGAAGCTGTCGACGATCACGACGTCGTTGGCCCAGGTCAGCTGGGCGAGCGTCCGTTCGATGTTCGCTTCCTCATCGCGGGTGAGGATCAGCGGCGTGATCTGAGCGAGCAATACGCGGTCTCCATCTCCTGCGCCACGCGCGGCCATGCGAAGCGCGACTCTACCAGCGCGCGTCCGTTTCGCCCCATCTCCGCGCGGCGCGCGGCATCGGCGAGCAGCGGAGCGATGCTTTCCACCCCGAGCGCGCCCGCATTCGCGCCGGTCACTTCGCCGGCCAGGCCGACGTCTTTCGAGAGCACGACCGGCGTCTCCATCGCCAGCGCTTCGAGCACCGCGTTGCCGAAGTTCTCGGACGTGGAGACGAGCACGAACAGCGTGGCCGCGGCCAGGAATTCGTTCTTCGCGGTGCCGTACACCGGCCCCACGAACGCCACGCGATCGGCAACGCCGCGCGACCGCGCACGTTCGCTGAGCGCGGGGGTCAGCCCTTCTTCGTCGTTGCCGGCTATGAGGAGACGGACGCCGGGCAGCGACGGCAGCGCATCGATGACGCGGTCGAGCCCTTTCTTCCAGGTGACGCGCCCGAGGAAGGCGAGCGTCTGCTCGTCGCGCGCAACGTCGGGGCGCGGCTCGACGTCGATGCCGTTCGGCACCACCACCGGCGCGGGGAGCGGGATGCCGACCTGTTTCGCTTCCTCCCATTCGAGCTGCGACGTGAAGTGGATGGCGGCGGCGCTCGCGAAGCCGCGCCGTTCGAGAAGCCGCAGCCAGGCCGTTTTCACGAGCCGCGACTTCTGGCGGATGAGCTCCGGCACGAGCATGCCGCGCGGCGAGATCACGTACGGAACGCCCGCCTTGCGCGCGGCGCGGGCGGCGGCGATGCCGGTCCAGAGGTAGACCGCGTGGATGTGCACCACGTCGTAGTTGCGGACTTCGGACGCGAGGGCGCGCCGCATGCCGGGAGACCAGTAGAGGCGGCGGTACGGCGAGGCGAAGTAGCGCACCTGCACACCGTCGACGCCGACCGGCGTCGCGACCGGCACGTCGAGCGTGCGGTCGCCGTCGACGTTGGTCGTGAAGACGTCGACCTGGTGCCCGCGCGCGACGAGCGCTTTGCAGAGGCCGTGCACCGCCACGATCGGGCCGCCGTAACGCCGCGCCGGGAGATAGGTCGGGACGACGTGGAGGATCTTCACGCCGTGACGGGCTGCATCGCGGGAGCGGCGGCGGTGCGGGTCGTGGCGGCGAGGCGCTCGTCGAGCGCGGCGGTGGCGAAGAGGCAGCCGACGAAGAAGCCGGTGGTGAGCGCGAGCACGGCGTCCGTGTACGCCTGTGCCGAGGCCATGAACGAGGCCATGTTCGCTCCCACCAGCGCGAAGAGCGCGACGCGCACGAACTGCGAAGAGCCGGGAACGTCGTCGATGCTGGTCAGGCGGAGGAGGAGGCGGACCACGATCCAGCCGATGACCAGGATGGCCAGGATGCCGGGCAGCCCGACCTCCACGGCCAGCTTGCCGAGGCCTCCCTCCTGCCAGCCGACGACCGCGCTGTCACCGAGGAGGTGATAGACGCCCTGCGTGGCGGTGCCGAGGCCCGCGCCCATGAGGCCGAACTGTTCGAACGTCGCCAGCGCGCCCCCCTCGAGCCGTTGCGCGAGCTCGGTGCGCGACGCCACCGCACCGGCCGCGTAGACGCTCGTTTCCTCTCCCGAGGCGAGCTGGCGCACGACCCCGCCGAGGAGGATCAGCACGCCGAAGAAGGCGAGCACCTGCGACGTCTGCAGGCGTCGGGCGTAGCGCCAGACGAAGATCGCGCAGAAGATGACCACGGTATAGATCGCCTTGCGGCGGCCGCCGATCATGCAGTTGAAGAAGCCCCACGCGGCGACGCTTCCCCACACCAGCGCCAGCTTGCTGACGCCGGCGCGCAGGGTCATGGCGATGCCAATGCAGGCCAGCATCGACGCGTGCCAGGCCATGACGTCGGGACCGCGGTAGATGCCGGAGAGGAGGCGGATCTGGATACCGGGCAGGTGGCGGATGAAATCGCCCTCGAACGCGACCATGCCGAGGATCCGCGACTGCACGCGCAGGTACTCGAGGATGGTGCCCACGAGCGCGATCGACGTCACCACCGTGTAGAGCTTGAACCAGCGGTACAGCCACTCCTCGCGCTGCAGCCAGACGTAGCCGAACAGCGCGGCCACGAGCGGGATGCAGTAGGTGAAGAGGCTGAGCAGAGGCACCTTCCACATCGCCAGGCCGTACGTGAGGACGCCGTTCATCGCCGCGACGATGAGCAGGAAGATGAAGGCCACGATGGACGTGTAGATGCTGCCGAAGCGGCGCGCGAAATCGCCGAGGTGGTGCAGGATCTCGTTACGCGCGGCGAAGAGGATGGCCGCGTACAGCCCCACCACCGCGAACGACACCACCACCGGCGCCCCGCCGGTCAGCTTCCGGACCGGGTCCTGCAGCACGCCGCAGAACACGACCAGCATCCAGCCGCGCCGCCAGTCGATGAGCGCGTACGCGCACGCGGCGCCGAGGAATGCGAGGTAGAGGGCGAGGGCCATGGGTTGGTGTCAGTTGTCTGGTGTCAGGTATCTGGGGTGTTTCGCCCGGGCGAGGAGCCCCAGACACCTGACACCCGATACCATAACGTTATTCCGAGCGCAGAGCTGCAATCAGCCCCCGCATTTCCCCTACGAACTTCGGCAAGATCGCCCACGGATGCCTCACGTGATACCTCGTCAGCACATTCGCGCGCAGCCTGCGCGCCACGTAGGGCCAGAAGTTCGGGATGTGGCGGCGGGCAAAGTAGTAGTCGCCCATGGAGTGGACGGGGGAGGGGCTGGTGCGGTGATCGCCCCAGGTGCGGACGCCGCCGCCGGGCGCTTTGAGGTGGCGGATCGAGGCGGCCGGCTCGTAACGGATGCGGCCTCCTGCCTTGACGATGCGCAGCGCGAGATCGCTTTCGAAGCGATAGGCGACGGCGGTGTAGTGCTCGTCGAAGCCGCCGATGGAGAGGATCTGGTCGCGATGCAGCGAAAGGTTGCCGGCCATGACGTTCTGCACGTCGCAGGCGGTGTCGTGCGAGAAGCGGAACTCGAGATCGCGGATCGGGCCGCGGCGCAGGAGCGCTTCGTCGAAGTGCCGCGGAGCTTCGCCCGGCTGCAGCACCTGCCCCACCACCCCCCACACGCCCGGCTCACGCAATGCGCTCTCGTGGACGGCGACGAGTTGCGGCGACGGGATGATGTCGTCGTCGAGAAAAAGGACGTGGGCGTTGCGCGCCTCGCGCAGCGCGGTGTTCATGGCGATGGGGATCGAGGGCGCGCCGAGGCGGATCAGGCGGATCGCCTTCGCTTCGTCGAACGCGCGCAGCTTCGCGGCCACGTGCGGCGGGTGCTCGCAGGTCTGGTCGACGATCACGATCTCGTCCGCGCGCGGACGCAGCTCGAGCAGCAGCGCGATCGTCTCGCAGAGCACCGCCCCACGCTCGTACGTCGGAATGGCGATGGTCAGCATGTCGCCCGCAGCGCCTCCAGCACGCCCTGCACGCCGCGCTGGTAGTCCCACGCGGCGATGATCTCGCGAGAGCGCCCGGCCATCCGCGCGCGCAGCTCCGGCTGCTCGACGAGCGTGTCCAGGTGGCTCGCCAGCGTCCGCACGTCCTCGGCCGGGAAGACGTAGCCGTTGTCGCCGTGCTGCACGATGTCGCCGATCGCCCCGCAGCGGTCGGTGGTGATGACCGGGAGTCCCGAGGCCATCGCTTCGTTCAGCACCGTGCCCCGTGGCTCGTACGTGGACGGCAGCACGAAGACGTCGCCGGCGGCGTAATGCTTCGGCAGGTCGGTCTGGTTGACGAAGCCGGCGAAGTGCGCGGTCAGGCCGCGCTCGCGAGCGAACGCCGCCAGCTGCTCGCGCAGCTCGCCGTGGCCGAGGAAGAGCACGGCGGCGCGGTCGCGATTGCGCATGGCGTCGACGGCGCGGAGGAGCGTCATCGGGTCCTTGCGCGGGAGGAGCTTGGCCGAGAAGACGATCAGCAGCTGATCGTCGCGCACGCCGAAGCGCGCGCGCATCGCCTCACGCTCGCCCGGAGCGAAGCGGCTGACGGATTCGAAGCGGGGATTGTCGATCGCCCACGGCACGAGGAAGAAGCGGCGCTCGTCCGCGCCGTAGTGGCGGTAGTAGTCCGCGTTGATCGTGCCGCTGACGAGAAACGCGTCGGTGGAGCCGACGACGGCGCGCAGGAATGCGTCACGCAGCGCGCGTGATGGCGGCGGAAAGCTGCTGTCGCCGTACAGGAGCACCGGCGTGCTGCTCATGCGGCAGGCGGCCATTCCGAGGAGCGAGGTGATGGTGCCCCAGCCGAGAAAGAAGATCACGGCGTCGTAGCGGCCGAAGAGGAGCTTCGGCACGATGCCCGGGTTGATCAGGCGCGCGTAGCCTTCCCCCCGCCCGTAACCGCGGAGGAACGTGTGCTCGTAGCCGCCGAGGAGGTCGAGATCCCAGCGGAGGGTGGTCTGCATCTCCGTGTCGAGATAGCTCTCGGCCCCGGCCCGCGAGCAGAAGATCACCTCCAGCTCGAGCTCCCGCTCCGCCGCCAGCATCCGGAAGAACGGCGCCTGGTACTGGATCACATGAGATGCGACGAGGGCCACGCGGTACACGGGGGAATCGTAGCCGCAAGTGCAAAGCGCGTCACAGAGTTTGGAGTGCGGTGACCGCAGTCACCGCTTTTACTTCGCGCGGCGCCGGCGCTCGTGCCTCGGAGCTGCGCGTGTGTCGCTCGATGGACGCAGGAAAAGCGGTGACTGCGGGAGGGCGTCTCAAATACTTCGCGAAGGGCGCAGCGGTGCCGGGAGGGAGAGAGATCGAGCAGACAGTTCGAGAAAGTAGCGATCGACAGAGTGCTCGCGGGAAGTGTTGATCACGCGT
>DASQJY010000087.1:0-2856 GCA_035630815.1 Thermoanaerobaculia bacterium | reverse complement strand
TCCACTGCAAGGCGAATAAGCCGGCGTAAATTGATGGCATTGACCACTGCGAGTGTAAAAAACGTCGTGTAACGCAGCGTTTCGCCCACTTGAATTTCGCGAATTTGGGTTTTGACACACCCTCCCGCAGTCACCGCTTTTACTCCCGAGCGTCACGTCTCGTGCGAACCGGAGGAAAAGCGGTGACTGCGGTCACCGCACTCCAAATTAACGCCGCGCCAAGACGTACGTGCTCGAGGCCAGCTTGTCCGCCGCGCCGTGGTGCCGCAGCCGCACGTCCGGCAGCCTGACCGCGCGTCCGAGGAACCGTATCGCGCGCTCTAAAGCCCGCGACGGCACACGCCCCGGCGTGAACTCGCGGGCGTAGTTGGCGGCGAGATCGACCATTGCGAACGTCGGGCCGACGCAGGAGCCGGCGTCGACGATGGTGAAGCCGGCGCGCTCGAAGAGGCGGGTATGGCCGCGGAGGGTGAAGTTCTGGTAGTGCTCCGGGTAGGCGTGGTACGGCTGGAGGAACGGCGTCACCGCGAATGCGAGCGCGTCCGGCTGCAGCACGCGGTGCATCTCCGCGACGGCGCGGTCCGGATATTCGAGATGCTCGAGCACTGCCTCGCAGTGCACGCCGCCGAGCGAGGCGTCGGCGAAGGGGAGGCGGTAGGCGTCGGCGGTGAGGTCGACGCCGCGCTGGCAGAGGATGTTCAGGTTGCGGAGGCGCGGGTGGATGCGCGTCGGCCCGCCGCCGACCGAGAGAAGGACGCCGTCGCTCCGGAGCAGCTTTTCGAAGGCGGCGTGCGCGGCCGCCGATCGCAGGTCATCGCCCTTTGCGAGGGCGCCCGCGATGAGGCCCCACGTCAATAGATGACCTTCTTGATGAAGTACTCCTGCTGCGACAGGGTCCGCTTGTCGAGCGCCTCCGCATCGGCGCGGCTCATCTGGAAGCGCCCCGCGGCGCCGCCGGTGGTGGTCTTCATGAACAGCTCCACCATGTCGATCTGCGTGCCGTCCACGCCGGCGTTGCGCACCATCAGGAACGACGTCGCGGAGATGGCGTTGAACACCCGCTCCTCCGTGTCGACGGTCAGCTCCGCGCGGATCGCCCGCGCGCCGTTCGATTCGACCTTGTGCTCGAAGATGCCGACGTTCTCGTAGGCGCGCTGAAACTTGTCGATGACCGAGGCGGCCATCGTGCCGGCGCCCGGGGCGATGCCGCTGGTGGACGGCTTCGGCTCCGGCGTCTCGGCCTGCGGCTGTTGCGGCGTCTTGCGCAGCTTGATCTGCGACCCGAGGGAAGGCTGGTTGCTGGTGTCCGGCTTGCGAGTGTCGGCGTTCAGGTCGATGACGTTCGCGTTCGCCAGGCCGATCTTCGTGATCTGCTCCGACTTCGCGACGTCGATCAGCGCCGGATCGAGTTGCAGCGACTGGCCGTTGTCGAGGAGCACCAGCGCCTTCCCGTTCTTCACGGTCCACTTCTCCCGGGCGTTGTACCGCGTACCGTTCTTGAGCACGACGATGTACCGCGCGAAGGCGGGAGCTGCGAGAAGGAAGGTGCAGGCGACGATGGTCAGCGTTTTCTTCATGAGGGTCTCCGGAATCTGCCGCTCGGGCGCTCGATTATACTGAGCAAGCAGCGTGAGTCGTCCGCGATTCCCAGGAGATTTTTAATGCTCATCGTCATGGAGGCCGGAGCCGGGGCCGAGCAGATCGAAGCCGTAGTACGCCACATCGAACGGCTCGGCTTCCGAGCGCACCCGATCCCCGGCGCGTTCCGCACCGCCATCGGCATCACCGGCCACTCCGGCAAGGCCGACCCGTCGGTGCTCGAGAACTTCCCCGGCGTCAAGGAAGTCATCCCGGTCTCGCATGCCTACAAGCTCGTCAGCCGCGAGGCGCGTCCCGATGATTCCGTGATCAACATCGGCGGCGTCGACGTGGGGGGCAACGGGGTAGTGGTGATCGGCGGCCCGTGCGCCGTCGAGTCGCTCGACCAGACCCGCACCATCGCCGAGCGGATCAAGCTCGCCGGAGGGCAGCTCTTCCGGGGAGGCGCGTACAAGCCGCGTACGTCGCCCTATTCCTTCCAGGGGCTGGGGGAGAAGGCGCTGGAGATCCTGGCCCGCGTGCGGGAGGAGTTCGACATCCCGGTGGTCACGGAAGCGGTCGACCACGAATCGCTGCAGCTCGTCGAACAGTACGCCGACTGCATCCAGATCGGCGCGCGCAACATGCAGAACTTCTCGCTTTTGAAGAGCGCCGGTCGCGCGCGGAAGCCGGTGCTGCTCAAGCGCGGCATGTCGGCCACGCTCGAAGAGCTGCTCCTGTCGGCCGAATACATCATGTCCGAGGGGAACTACAACGTGGTCCTGTGCGAGCGGGGCGTGCGCACGTTCGCCGACCACACCCGCAACACGCTCGACCTCTCGGTCGTCCCCGCCATCAAGCGCATCAGCCACCTCCCGATCCTCGTCGACCCGAGCCACGGCACCGGCAAGCGCAACAAAGTGCTCCCGATGTCCCGCGCCGCCATTGCCGCCGGTGCGGACGGCGTCCTGATCGAGGTACACCACAAGCCGGAAGAAGCGCTCTCCGACGGCCCGCAGGCGCTGCTGCCGGAGGCGTTCGAAGAAGTCGTGCGCCAGGTGGATGCGATCGCGCAGGTGCTGGGGAGAACGCTGCAGCCGGCGCTGGCGGCGCGGTAATTTGGAGTGCGGTGACCGTAGGAGGGTGTCTCAAAAGTCCGATTTGCGTCACTCCTTAGATGAGGAGAGGGCGAGCGGATGAGTCGACAGCTTCGAGCGGATTACACGACACAGTTTCTGTTTCCGCGATCGTTGGAAGACTGGGTCAAGCGGGACGATC
>DASQJY010000086.1:0-245329 GCA_035630815.1 Thermoanaerobaculia bacterium | reverse complement strand
GAGCTCCTCGACCTGCTCGCGCGCCACATGCAGCGCAACCGCATCGAGTTCAAGGATCCCAGCATGACCTTCCGCCCCCGCACCGTGTTGGGCTAAGACGTGTCCTTTGGTGGCAGCAAAAAGGGCGGCCTGACGGCCGAGATCAACGTCACGCCCTTGGTCGACGTCGTGCTCGTGCTCCTGATCATCTTCATGGTTCTCACCCCGGTCATCCAGATGGGTTACCTGGTCAGGGTTCCGCCCAAGGCGCCCGCGAACCTTCCTCCGTCCGCGGTCCAGGACCAGATCGTCCTGCGCCTCGCTCCCGGAGACCGCGTGCTGATCAACAAGGACGAGATGACGCTCAACGACTTCCCGGCCCGGATCCGCGACATCCTTCGCGGCAACACCTCCAAGATGGTGTTCTTCTCCGGCTCGCGCGACGTCGATTACGAAACGACCATCAAGTTCCTCGATCTCGCCCGCGCCAGCGGCGCGAAGAACATCGGCATCATCGTCGAGGATCCCACCGCCACACCCGCGGCGGCGGCGCTCGGAACGAATCCGTAGAAAACTTTCCTTCTCACGCTTCCAGGGCGGCGGCTTCGGCCGCCGCTTTCTTTTTCCCGGGCAGCAGGCGTGCGACGCGCTCGTCGAGCCGCAGCAGGCGATCGAGCGACAGCCGCCCGCCGCCGGTCAGCAGCAGCGCGAGGCACATCGCGAAGAGCGCCAGCGGCATCTCGATCCCCATCAGCACCGCGAAGCTCTTGATCGCACCGGGCGGGACCTCCAACAATGCATCTGGCAGCAGGACCACGAACGCGGCCACGAACATCGTACCGGCGAGGAGGAGCGCATCGAGACGGGTAAAGAGTCCGGCGATCAGCAGCACGGCTCCGACGACCTCGGCGTATGCGGCGACGTATCCGAGGAACGCGGGGATGTCGTAGTTGGCCGCCATGTCGGCGGCGAAGGGAGCGGCGCCGTTGGCGCCGGCGACCTTCGGCCACCCGTGGGGGAGGAAGATCAACCCGGCCGTCACGCGCAGGATGAGCGCGGCGGCGTCGGCGGTGAACCTCGGCATACTCGGTCCTCCCATTCATGGAAGCAGCGCCTCGCCGCCGTCGACCGGCTGCTCACACCGCTTTTGTTGTTCGTGTGTGCCTATGTTGCCACAACGCTGCTGCTGTTGTGGCTGCGACTGCCGCTCGGGCACCTGCAACTGCCGCTCGAGCAATGGACCGGCCTCATCTCCGTCGCCCTCGCCACGCTGCTGATCGTGGCGTCATGGGAGCGCGGGCGCTGGCCGCTCGGCCTGTTCGTGAGACCGCTGCTCGCGCTGCGCGACTTCGCCTTCGGCTCCCTCTTCGGCGCCTTTCTCGTCGGCGGCGCGGCGCTCCTGGTGGTGCTGACCACGCAAGTACGCCACGCCTGGGGCGGAGGGTTCCCGTGGCGCGAGGCGCTCGCGGTCTACCTCCCGGCCGCGGTACACGAGGAGCTGCTGTTCCGCGGCTACGGCTTTCAGAAGCTCTACGCCTGGCGGCCCGGCTTCGCGCTGTGGCTGGTCGCGCTGTTCTTCGCCGCGCTGCACCTCGGCAATCCGTCGCTCTCCTGGATCGGCATCGCCAACATCTTCCTCGGCGGACTGCTGCTCGGCCTCGCGTACGCGCGTTACGGCCGCCTCTGGCTCCCCATCGGTCTCCATCTCGCCTGGAACCTCATGAGCGGCCCCATCCTCGGGCACGAGGTCAGCGGTTACGAGTCGCTTTCGACGGTCCTGGTCGAGCTCGGCGACGGGCCTGAATGGCTCACGGGAGGCGAGTTCGGCATCGAGGGCAGCATCTGGATGACCGTCGCTGAACTGGTTGGAATCGCGGTCCTTGCGCGTCGAATATCATCCGCCCGCCGGACGTTTTCGTCCGGGATACAGGAGAAGGAGTCAATTTGAAAGACATCGTAATCGTCGACGGCGCACGCACGCCGATGGCGGAGTACAACGGACATTTCACCGAGATCAGCGCCATCGACCTCGCCTCCATCGCCGCGAAGGAAGCGCTCTCGCGCAGCGGCTTCGCCGCCGAGGAGATGGACCACGTGATCGTCGGCAACGCCCTGCAGACCTCGGGCGACGCGATCTACGGCGCGCGCCACGTCGGCCTCAAGGCCGGCGTCCCGAACCACGTTCCCGCCCTGACCGTGAACCGCCTCTGCGGCTCCGGCATCCAGTCCATCATCAACGCCGCCGAGCAGATCGAGCTCGGCGAAGCTTCGGCCGTCCTCGCGGGCGGCATGGAGAACATGTCCCAGGCTCCGCACGTCATCCGCGGCGCCCGCAAGGGCTTCAAGCTCGGGCAGGGCAACATCGAGGACTCGCTCATGGTCGCGCTCCTCGACACCTACGCCGGCCTCTACATGGCCCAGACCTCGGACAACCTGGCCAGGAAGCACAACATCTCGCGCGAGGAGCAGGACGAGTTCGCGCTCCGCAGCCAGACCTGCGCCGCGGACGCCGCGAAGAACGGCCGCCTGAAAGAGGAGATCGTGCCGGTGCCGGTCGGCCGCAAGGGGGAGCTCGTCACCGAGGACGATCACATCCGCGCCGACACCACCATGGAAGGGCTGGCCAAGCTGCGGCCCGCCTTTGCGAAGGACGGTTTCGTCACCGCCGGCAACGCCTCGGGCATCGTCGACGGCGCGGCCATGCTCGTCGTCACCAGCGCCGACAAGGCGAAGGACAAGAAGCCGCTCGGCCGCATCGTCTCGTGGGGCGTGGCCGGCTGCGATCCGGAGATCATGGGCATCGGCCCCGTGCCCGCGACGCAGATCGCGCTCAGGAAGGCGGGCATGAAGCTCGACGACATCGACCTGATCGAGATCAACGAAGCGTTCGCCGGCCAGATCCTGGCGGTGGCGAAGGAGCTCGGCCTCGACAAGTCGAAGCTGAACGTGAACGGCGGCGCGATCGCGCTCGGCCATCCGCTCGGCGCGTCCGGCACCCGGCTCCTGCTGACCGTGCTCTATGAGCTGCGCCGCCGCAAGTTGAAGTACGGACTGGCGTCCGCCTGCATCGGCGGCGGGCAGGGCATCGCCATGATCGTGGAGAACATCGCATCGTGATCCTTCCCGCACTGCTGCTCGCAGCGACCGCAGCCACCGTCACGCTCGACGTGAAGGACGCCGACGTGCGCGTCGTGCTGAAGTCGATGCAGCAGCAGTGCGGCATCAGGAACCTCCTCATCGACAAGGAAGTGCGGGGAGAGGCGACGATCCTCTTCCGCGGCGTCCCCTGCGCGACCGCGTTCAAGGTCGTGTTCCGGCAGTTCGGCCTGACGGGACAGGTCGCGAAGACGCTGACCACCGTGGAGCCGCGGCGCAACTGATGTCGCGCCGCCTCCTCCTTCGCCTCGGCGCCGCCGCCGTGCTGGTGGCGGTGTTCGTCGCCATCTGGTTCTCGCCGCTGCGCGAGCACCTGACGCGCGAGAACATCCGCTCCACGGTCGAGCAGATCCGCGCGGTCTGGTACGCACCGATCGTCTACGTGCTCGTCTACGCGCTCGGCTGCGTGGTCGCGCTCCCGGCCTCGATCTTCGTCATCGCCGCCGGCTTCATCTGGGGCTGGCTCCTCGGCGGCTGCTACGCCATGATCGGCGGCACCCTCGGCGCGATCATCTCCTTCTTCGCCGGCCGCTTCATCGGCGAAGGCCTCCTCGACCGCTTCGGCCGCATCGGCAAACTGGTGCGCGCCCAGGTCGACCACGCCGGCTTCACGTCCCTGCTCATTCTCCGCAACATCCCCGGCATCCCCTTCGCCGCCCTCAACTACGGCGCCGGCGTCGCGGGTGTCCGCTTCCGCGACTACTTCTTCGCCACCATCATCGGCATCGCGCCGTCCAAATTCGTCTTCACCTACTGCGCCGACGCCCTCTTCAACGGCTCCATGAGCGAAGGCGACGCCTTCAAACGCCTGGCCATCGTCTGCGGCCTGGTCGTGGCGATGATTCTCCTGCCCGCCCTGGTAAAACGCTTCGCCGGCCGGCGGGTTGCGGCAGATGTGGCGTCGCCCCGCAGCTGATATGGAGTGCGGTAACGCCAGTTACCGCTCTTACTGCTTCCATTCGTCCTGCAACGCGAGCAGGTGCAGCCTTCGCTCGTGCCACGAGGCGAGATTGCACCAGCCACGGTTTGCCGCACGAACAGAAGCAGTTAGAGCGGTAACTGGCGTTACCGCACTCCAAATGCGGCGCCTCGCGCCTCCGCGCGAGACGCCGCACCAATCACCTCACCACTTTGATCCCCGCCGCCTCCACCTTCTCGAAGACCCACTCCGGCAGGCACATGTCCGTCTTGTCGGCCCTGCAGTTCGAGTGGCAAATGATCGTCGCCACCTGGAAGCAGCGGGGAAAATCGTACGTCGTCGACGGGTAGTAGAAGACCGGGTCGATGTCATGGCGGCGGCAGATGTCGAGGGTCAGCTCGATGCCCGCGTCGACCTGCGCCTCGTCGAGCTGGGCGAAGAAATTGAAGCCGCGCCATTCGTGCGACAGGACCGGGCCCGTATAGACCGTGTTCGGGGTGTTCATGCCGAAGGCGTGGAGGCGATCGCCGTCCAGGCTGAGACCTCCCTCGTTCGCGAACTCGATCGCCACCGAAGCCTTGTCGTAGCGCGCCTTCGTCCCCTTCAGGCCGAGGTGGTAGATCCAGCCGACGTCGTCGAACGTCTTGTAGATCGTGCCGTCGCGGTCGACCAGGTACGGCGCGCCGACGCGGTCGGCGTTGAGGTTCCAGGCGTCGATCGACGTCGTGGCGTGGCCGGGTCGGCCGGACACCGGAGTGTGACGCGTGCGGCCGGCCGTGCCGTGCCACACCACGTATTTCTTCTCGGTGAGCTCGGGAAACCACTGGCCGTTCTTCAGCGGATAGGACTTGGTCTTCATGACGTTCTCCGGAAGTCGTTGGCGGCTGGAAAGCCGGGGGTGAAGTCGCGGGCGGAAAGCGCGAGCGCCTGAAGCGCCCGATCGAATCGCACCACCGCCGCGCGCCAGGGAGAGGGGAGGATCGGGAGCGTGCCGAGGACTGCCAGCAGCGGCCGGACGCCTTTGTAGATCGTCAGCACGCGCTCCACACGACCCCTCGGCGACTCGGTCCTGAGCGTGTGCTCGTGCTCCATTTCCTGCACCAGCAGGCGGATGCCGCGGTCGACGCTCTGTCTGTGAGCGGTGATCTTCGCTTCGCAGGATTCCTTGTCCTTCATGAACGTTCTCCTTTCTTGAGCTGTCCGCGCTGCCGCCGCCGGCGGTGCGCATCGAGCTGGCGTCGCCGCCGCGCGGGCGAGTGCTGTTCGACGCATCCGAAGAGCGGCACCGGCAGGCCGACATCGCCCCAGGCATCGGCGAGGAGGCGCTGCACGTGGCCGCCGTTGCCGTAAAGCTCCCCCGCGATGTCCACCGTGGCGCGCGTGAAGTCGGCGAAATCGGCGTCGGGACGGAGGCGGTCCGTCAGCGCGACGTACCAGATCCGTCCCAGCACCTCCCACGTGTGGCCGCCCATCGCCATCGCGGCGAGATAGAAGGCGTGGTTGAGGATGCCGGAGTTGACGTGGATGCCGCCGTTGTCCCCGGCCGTCTCGACGTAGTCGCGCATGTGCGACGGCTGCGGGTCGCGGCCGAGGAGCGGGTGGTCGTACGCCGAGCCGGGCAGCGCGAACGAACGAAGGGCGCTGCCGGCGAAGGCGGGGCCGAACAGCTCCGCGCCGATGACCCAGTCGGAATCCTTCGCGCGCTGGCCCAGCGTGTACTGCCGGACCATGATCCCGAAGGCGTCGGAGAGGTGCTCGTTCAGCGCGCCGGTCTCGTCCTGCGACCCGAGACCCGCGGAGTGCTGCGTGACGCCGTGCGTCAGCAAGTGCGCGATGGCGTCGAGGGAGGCGGTGAAGCGCCCGAAGATGCGGCCGTCGCCATCGCCGCAGATCAGTTGCCGGCCGTCCCAGACCGCGTTCTGGAAGCGCTCGCCGTAACGCACGGTCGCATCCAGGCGCATGCCTTTGCCGTCGATCGAATTGCGGCGGAAGAGGCGCGCGAAAAAGTCGTGCGTGGCGCCGAAGCCGTCGTACGCCTCCAGGACCGCGCTCTCCGGGTCGCGGGCCTTGTGCCTGCTCATGGACAATTTGCCCGGGAGCCGGAACTGGTGTCCGGCGTCGTAGACGTGGCGGCGCTTCCAGGTCGGTACAGGTCCGGCTGCCGCGACGGGTATCGGGGACGCGGCGGCGCCGCGTGCGAGCTCGCGCAACTGCTCGAGCGTGGCGTGGCCGTCGCCGCCGACCCGTCTCAGGAGGTGAGGCGGAATGATCCCGCAGAAATGCGGGAAGATGAATGGATGCACTGGTGCTCCTTTCTCTGGTTCTTCGGCGTGAGTGGAGGGGGGGACATCGGAGTGGCGGCGGCACCCGTGGCAGCGTTCCGGGCGAGCGTCCTCGCCAGGGAGTGCGGCACGGCGGCCGGGATCGTTGCAGACTCTAAAAAGTGTCTTAATCGTCAAAAGAAATGAAGTCGGTCATGTTCATCTCAGTCGAGGACGGGATAGTGGAACGCGCGCAGGAACGACTTGTCGTTGCGGAACGCGCCGAGGGTGGCGGAGCTGATGTCGTTGTAGAGGAGGTCGGCCACATAGTCCTCCACCCCTCGGGCATACGCATGATTCGCGGCCAGGCTCGCGCGCACCCGTGCGTCGTCGCGCCACGCGGTGGCCGCCTGGTGCTCCATCGCGCGGACGATGAAGATCGGAAGCGACCAGTTCACCCGCGTGAGCAGGAACTCGGAAGGGATGACCCGCGCCGCCTCGGGGCCGAGCGCGTCGAGAATCCGCGCGCGAGGCCAGGCGTCGAAGAGATACGCCGCGGCCTCGGTCCAGCGGATCGAGCCGTCGAGCGGCTGGGCACCCTCGACGCGCAGAATGGAGCGGACCACGCGCACGTTCGTGCCGAGGAGCTCTGCCACTTTGGCCAGCGGCACGAGCGCATCAGGAGGCATCCTGAAGAAGCGCGCCAGCGATTCGGGGCGCGGGAAGGCGGGGGTGGCGGGCTCGATCGACATGATCCGTATCGGCGTCTGTTGTAAACCATCGATGCGGGATTTCCGCCCGTCATTTCTTGAGCTACGGTGAATTTATCTGTCGCATTTCTTAAGATTGACGCTCATGAGCGTCAAAATGAGGCTGAAAAAATGAAAGCTGTCGCATTTCTTAAGATGGATGGGCGGCAGTTGTGAGATCCATACCTCCGGAGCCGGAGCGGGTAGGGAACAGCGTGCCTCGATCACACCCGGTTGAGAGCAGAGAGTTGCAAGCACCGTCGAACGGGCCGGAGCGGAGTGATTCGGTCGCGGCATTCGAGGAGGCCTATCTGCGGTATGCGCCGAGGCTGCAGAAGATCGCGATGAAGAGGTACGGAGTCACGCCCGCCGATGCGGAGATGCTGGTGCAGGACGTGTTCACGACGTACTTTCAGCACGCGGCGGATGTCGTGAAGCTGGAGCCCTACCTGATCGGAGCGATCTGCAACGCGTCGAGGAACCATCTGCGCCGGGCCACGTCCTCGAGGGCGCTGTTCTGCGGCGAGCATCCCTGCCCGGCCACGCCGGACGACGCGCTGCTGAACGAGGTGGAGCGGAAGCGGCTTCTTTCCCAGATGCTTGCGCGGGTGGGCGGCCGTTGCCGTGACCTGCTGTACCGCTTTTACGTAAATGGGGAAGGGACGGACGCGCTCGCGGCCGACCTGGAACTGACGAGGGGGACCGTGAAGGTGTACCTGTTCAAATGCCGGCAGCGAGCCCTGGAAGCCTATCGAGCCATCATGGAGAGGTCGTAATGAGCACGCACATCCCGGACGAGGAGCTCTCTCTTTTCGCGATGGATCCCGAGTCGTTGTCGCAACAACGCCGGGGGGAGATCGAGCGGCATACGTCCAGTTGCGCCGAGTGCGGCGCGAGCTTCGATTTCTACCTGGTGACCGAGGAGGACCTGCGCGACCCGCTGGTGTGGCAACCGCTCAACAGCCCCTGCCCGCCCATGATCAGCGAGTATGCACGCCGATGCGAAGCTGAAGACGCGGAGGCGGACAGGCTGCTCGAGCCGTATATGGAGAACGCAGCAAAAGCCGCCTGGGACGACATCAGCAACCGGCGAGAGTTTCAGACGGGTGGTGTCGTGCGACGGCTGAACGCGCGCGCGCATGCGATCGTAGCCAGTGAGCCGCTCGCCGCGCTGACCTTCGCCGACCTCGCGCAGGCGATCGCGAGTGTGTTGCCGGATCACACGTATCCAAGCAACAACGTGTATGAGTTGCGCGGGACGGCGTGGAAGGAGCGTGCAAACGCACTGCTGAGACTCGGGAAGCTTGACGAAGCGTTAGAGTCGCTGAAGCGGGCTGACCGTGCGTATGGCTACGTGCGGTCATCCGGTTTTGGGTTAGCGACGGTAGAACTTGTACGCGCTGCGGTGTACTACCAGAAGGATGAACTCGCGATCGCGGCTGTTCACGCGGAACTAGCGGAAGCCGGGTATGCATTCATAGGGATGCAGGAACATCGAATGAAGGCGGTTTTACTGCGCGGGCAGATCAGATACGAAGCGCTGGAGTACGAGACCGCTTCCGCGATCTTCCAGCAACTGATGGAGTACGGCGAGGAAGTCGGCGACGCCGGTTGGATCGCGCGCGGCGCATACTGCCGCGGCGCCTGTGAACTGAAGCGCGGCAAACTTTCCGATGCAGCAATGCTGTTCAACACGGCATTGGTGATCTTTCGCGAAACAGGTCCCGCCAGTGAACGGATCAGTACCGAGTGGGGCTTGGCGCGTGTGGTTTTGGATAGCGGCAATGCCAGCGAAGCCCTGCCTCGGCTTCGCGCTGTGGTCACAGCGTTCGAGGAACTCGGGATGGTCATGGATGCCGCGGTTGCGGGGTTGGACGTGGCCGACGCACTGCTGGTGCTTGCGCAGCAAGAGCAGATCGCGCAGATCGCGGCGCACTCGTACCGCGTGTTGAGCAAAGCTGGCGTTGTGACGGGTGCCCTGACTGCGCTCGCTTACCTGAAGGAAACCGCGTCGCATCGGCGGGTCAAGCCGAAAGTTATCGACCGCGTCCGGACATTCCTGCGCCGGACGGAACGCGACCCCGAGCTGGTCTTCGTGCCTCCACTCGACACCTCTGATTAACTCGCCTCCAACGCATGCAACCCTCCATCCGCCAGCGGAGTGCTGGTCGAGGAGGGCTTATGGGAAATGTTTCAAGGCGGATTCAGGGTCGCGCAGCGCTCGTAATTGCGCTGACCGTGTTGCTTGCTCCTGCGGCGTGGGCTGACGGACCTTCGGTGCCTGTCGATGCGCCGTCCGTGCGTCTCCAGCCGCCGGTCGGAGTGACTGCGGAAGTGCGCCTCCAGCCGCCTGTCGGCTTCGGAGAACTGGTCCTGCGCTGGATGATGGCGCGCATCGGCGTTCCTCTCGGTTAACGCCGGGTCGAAAAAAGACCCATTACGTCTTCTTTTTCGAAAATCCGCCGTCCGAGCGGGTAGGGGAAACGTGTCGCCGCGACACCCCCTGATGTGACCGCAGCGAGCATCAAACCGGCCGCTCAACCGCAACCGAGCATGGTCAGCCGACTCCCTCTGGCAGCAGCCGGTCCCCACCGGCTCAGCCAGAGGACTAGTGGCACTCTCTCTCTCAGCCAGGTCTTCCCGATTCTCCTCGCTGCGGTCACCCTTTGAGCGATGCCTAAGAACCCGAGAACCTTCACCGGCTACCACCGGCAGCGGCTGGATCGCGCGGCAGAGAACTACCTGGACGAGTGCTATCGCACGAAGCAGCCTGCCCGGGGAAAAGACTTTGCCCGGTCGCTCGACATGACGCCCGAGTACATGAGCTGGGTCGGCAGCCGGATCCTCGGCGGCTCCCTGCACGGCTTCCTCCGCGAGAAGCAGCTCGCCTACGCCGCCCGCCTCCTCCGAACCACCGCCCTCTCCATCGAAGAGATCGCCGTCCGCTCCGGCTTCGGTACCCGCTCCACCCTCCATCGCCGCTTCGTAGCCCGGTTCGAGGTCACCCCCGCCGCCTTTCGGGAGCTTAAGAAATGAGACAGGTTGAAAATTTTTCGGGGGCGAGGCCCGCGAGGACCAAGGCCGAAACGGCCCCGGCACACCGCGAGGCACAGCCCCTCACCCCGCCCGGCACCTGGGCTTCTAACGCCAGGTTCGCGAGGCTCGCCCCGGCGGTGCCAGTCGGCACGCGCAGGTGCCGAGCATCCCTCTCCCCGCTCGCCGCGGGGCGAGGGGCTACATCCCCACCCTCGCGACGCGATGCTTTGTAGCCCCTCGCCCCTTCCAGGGGAGAGGGAGATGGGCGCCTGCGCGCCGCAGCTTCGAACGACGTCTGAGTCGAGAGGAACGGATGTCAGAAGACCAGGCGCCCAGCGGGGTGAGGGGTCGCTCCATCGGCCTTAAGTTGCCCCCATTGGGGCTTCAGCCCGGGCCTACATTCTCATGCTGCCTTCGGCAGCAGGGGCCCGCCCCGTCGTTCCGGCTCTCGTTCGTTCCAGCCCTCGCTCCTGCAACAACGAAAACTCGCACCAGCCTCCGCTTACGGCACGAACAAAGCCAGTCAGAGCGGTGACTTGCGTCCCCGCACTCCAGATCAGCCCTGCGTTCAGCAGGGTGGTGGCGTGGCGGTGTTCACCCGTTCCGCCTTTTTCCGGCCAGCGCCGGCTTCAAGCCCCCTCGCTGTCGGCTTGAACCCCATCGCGGTCATCTTGAACCCCATCGCCGCCGCGTTGAAGCCCATCGCCAGCACCTTGAAGGTGATCGCCGCCGCCTCGAGTCTCGCCTGGAGGACAGTTGAAGGCGAAAAATATGGGCTTGAGTCTCGCCCTGAGGACAGTTGAAGGTGAAAAATATGGGCTTGAGTCTCGCCTGGAGGACAGTTGAAGGTGATGAGCGCCGGCTTCTATCCCATCGCCGATGGAGTGCAAGCCATCACGGACGGCGTCGACCCGATCCGCGGATTCGTTCACGCGCCCTCGAACGGCGCAAGGGCCTTCGTTCCTCCGACCGAGCCGGCCCGACATGCAGGTCGATCAGCCGCACCGCTTCCGGCAACACCCCCCTCGCCTCCGCGCCGAGCGCCTCCTCGATCACCTCCGGCGACCATCCACGCCAGATCCACAGTCAGGCGGACGTCGAGGTAACGTCGACCTCACCGGCCGCGATCGCCCGCGACATCTCGCTGCGGGAGCATCCGAGGAAGTACCGTACCCTCGGCAATGCTGACGTTCGGGCGCTGGTGGAGGAAAATCGTGCGGATGCGAACATGGAGAACGGCTTCGCCGTCCCGAGCCTCACGACCGTTCTTCGTCTCGCCGTCGCACGTCGATGCAGAGTCACCGAACTCGTGTCCGTTTTCGACAAGGTCGAGGACTTGGCGGCGCTGCTGCCGAAGTGATGCCGACGTAAGCAGACGATTGGAGATCGCCGCATATGTGGCCAATGCAGAAACGCGGACCCATTCGTCAACTCACGCCCGCAGAGGTCGAAGACCTCGAGAATGCTGCTACGTCTGTCGAAAACTTCGAAGCTGGATACATGGACCGCCGTGTATCCGATTTGTCTTCGAAGGTGGCTGCGGAGGGAGAAGAACTCCTCGCCGCGACGTACCGCTTCATTGCCGGCGTTCTGCGGCCTCGGGTTGAAGAGTTGTCGAGAATTGCTTCATCAAGCAACCAGTTTTGGGTGTTCCCTGCCAGTCTGTCCGCAGACGAGGTGCAACTCCTCGCCGATCTCACTAGTACGGTCCGCGATCCGGAACTTCGGGCGCGGTTCGCCGACTTTCTCTGGCTTCACTCCGGCGATCGCAAATACGCGGAGATCGCCGTCGACGAGTACCTCGCATCCGCGCTGCGTCTTCGAGATCCCGAGAAGTGGACGGGGTGCGCAGCACGGTATGAAAGAGCAGTGTCCGTCGCGGCGTCTCTTGCAAAGAAGAACGCACGGTACCTTCAGGCAATCGAGACCGTCGAGAAGTATCTGGCTGAGCTCGACGGTACCGATCCGCGCTTTCTAAGCGAGCGGCTGATGTCGATTCTGCTGGAACAGAAGCAGGGAGACCGCGCTCGTTATGTAGCGTTGGCCGACAAATGCGCACGCGCGGCGGAACGCCGGGACAATTTCGACGCCGCTCTTCGGTACTGGAATGTGAAGCTTCGCTGGCTGAAGGCGATGAACGACCGCGAGGGCGAACGCCAGGCGCGGATCGAAGCTGCAGAGTGTGTCGTCAGAGATGCGGAAAGCCGAACTGTCGGCGAAGGTTCCAGTTTCCTCACGGCTTCGGTGCTGCTTCAGCGCGGAATCGCGATGCTGCAGAAGGCCGGGGCACCGCAAGAGCGGATCACGGAGCTTGCCGTGCGACTCAAGGAGTACGAGTTGCTCGGCCGGAAGGAACTCAAACCCCTTCGTGCTCCGCGATTCGACGCCTCGGAGATGATGAGCGAAGCGCGATCCGCGGTCGGCGGCAAATCGCTCGATGACGCCATTTTAGCCTTCGTTGAACTGCTGCATCTCAGGCCGCGGGACGTGGTAAAGGCCGAGGTGTTGCAACGCGCAAAGGCGTTTCCGTTCATGCATTTGTTCGGCGAGGTAAAGCTGAATCAAGGTGGCGCCGCCATTGCCGGTCGCGGTTCCGTGAGTGGAGACGAAGAGGAGGAGTCGGACAACGTACTGGCGCTGATGTATCAGGACGCCGTCACCGACTTCAGCTTGCAGGCGCAAGTGACGGTCGAACCGGCATGGCGTCAGATTCAGGATGAACATTCGATTCGCGAGCAGGACATGTTCGTGCTCGCGAACGCGTCGTGGTTCGTTCCGCCATCACGGGAACCCTTCTTCGCAAAGGGACTGGCCGCGGGATTCAACGGCGAGCTGATGACGGCGATTCACCTGCTCGTTCCACAGATCGAACCCGCACTGCGCTGGCATCTCCAGCGGCTGGGTGTCAACACGATGCGCCTCAATCGCAATGGCTATCAGGAGGAGCGGGACCTGAATCAACTCCTCGCACTACCTGAGACGCGAAAATCCCTCGGCGACAAAGTTCACTTTGCCCTGACCGCCATATTGACGAGTCGCTTTGGCGCGAACCTTCGGAATGACCTTGCGCATGGACTCATTGAGTCACGGGAGTGCTATTCAGTCATCGCTCTATTCTTCTGGACACTCGTCCTACTGGTGTGCGTTCGTACGCTGCCGAAGCAGGACTCGGCGGCAGCGGGGACCGAATAGCTTCGCGGCATGTTGTCAGAGGACGTTCCGGCGCACGACGGTCCGGAGCGGATAAGCGGACGGCGGGAGCGGTACGCATGAGATACACTTCATCTCCCCAGATAATGAGAATCTCAGGCAACTGGCTTGACGTACGGTCGATTGCAACGCTTGGCACGAGCGTCTTACGGGCCGCGCGCCTAGCGGTTGGTGTGGCTCTTCTGTGCGTCGGATGTGGCGACGGTCAAGCGCATGACACCCAGACCGCTGCCTCTCAGCGGCGCGCTGCGCGGGGTACAACGCAGAGCATCCCTCATGGCGGCGCCTCCTCATCAAGCTCCGGCGTGGCGCGTCTGGCTGCTCCACCTGAACTCCAATTTCCCGCACGGCCTCACAGTTTAGCCGCTGGGTCCGTTACAGTGCGGTATGACAGATTCAAGGACCATTGGGCAGTCATCTCCGACACCATCGCGGTAGATCTGGTCGTTCCTTCTGGCCCGTACGACATTCGCTCACGTCCTCTTGCGATGCATGTTGGCGCCGCGGTGATTCGGACCGGCGAAGAGCCTCCGGCATTGATCGCGAACGACCAAGTGTCTCTTATTGTCACGAGTTACGCCTCGGACTGGCAGTTCCTGCACGATCAGTCGATCCGCGTTATCGCCGACGGCCGCCGATATGTATTTGAGGCGACGCGAACGAGCCGAATCTCCCCACTGGAAGAAACGCTAATTGCAAACGTTTCAGTAAAACATTTCTTGGACGTGGTGAATGCTTCAACGGTGGAGTGGCAGGCGGGTGCACATGAGTTCGGGATGAACGACGCCGGGATCGCAACATTGAAGACGTTTGCGTCCGTGCTTGCGCTAAAGCCGCAGGAAGTCGCTTTTCTTCTCGCGGCGTCGCAGGACGCGGCCGCAAATGCACGAACGACGTCCACACGTGCGAGTTCGTCAGGCGACGCGCGGCACCCTCGCAGGGTCGCGTTCGAAAATCAGGTTCGTGCGGCGGCTGCGGCACCCAAGTTCTATGTCGATCACCCGAACCGCACCTTCCACTCCGTCACTTGCTCCGACGTGCGTCCCGAGTCAATGCCGATGCTGATCAAACCCGCCGTCGTGCTTACCAAGTACAAGGCTCACACGTGCGTCTCAGACGCTGAGATTGATAGTCGGAGGTGGTATGGCGTGCCACCGAAATAGAAGTGCCGCCGGCCGTGGCAGCAGCATGCGGGACAACGTTTTTCGCGCCTCGATTTGCTTCGCTTCTTCGCTCGGTCATCGGCACGGGCGGCGTGTTGCTTCATTCAACAGAGCCACAGCTTCGTTCTTCCGGGGTCACGAGGCCCAATTGGGGTCACACCTTGGCTTTGCGGAAAGCAGAAACGGTGTGGCACTCGGCCGCCCCGAGGAAGGCGAACGGCTACTTCCCGGTTTCATCAAACCGGGCGGTTCCAACGTCCGTCAGGGCAGCGGACCGAGCTCGCGGCGAAGGCAATTAAGTTCCATCAGGACGCAATATCAGGATTGACACCCCACCCTCCTCAATGTACGTTAGAACCACCGGCCCTGGAAAGAACGCACCAGGGGAAAAATGAGGAACCTTCGCGTTACTTCGTTCGTGCGCCCCGGGTTCGGAGCTTGCTTTACCGCCTGGTGTACGGGTGCGGCCCTCGGATGCGCGGTGGGAGGCCTCATCGACGCGGTGTGGGGGAGTTGACGATGCAGGTGGAGAACGATCGCTACACGCTCTCGTCGCCGGAGATGCGCATGGCGCTGGCGATGAGCTTTGTCGCCGCGGTTCTGCTGAGCGCGTTCACGATGGTCCTGTTGAAGCGCGTCCTTGACGTGCCGGCGCCGCTTTCCGCCGCGCTGGGTTTCCTTGCCTTATCGCTGCCGACGTTTCTTCCGCTGCGGTTCTTCCAGGCGCGCAAAAATGTTCACCTGACCTGGCAACGGTTCCTCGTGACCTGCGCGAGCGGAGCCGTCATCGCCGGAGTTGTTCGTCTGCTGGTCGATACCGTGTGGCCTTGAAGAGGGAGACCGTTCCTCTCGGCGCAACGCTCCCGTCATCCCGATAGCCTCGGCCCCAAGGCTGAACGCACGCCTCTCGCGTAAAGCGCCGTCCATGCGCAAACAAATGCCGCCGGCCACGCCGGCCCGCCGGAGGCCTCCCGTCGCGTTTCTCGCCTCCGCGATTGGTACGAAATGTCCAAAAATCTCCGGAATCGCGAAAAAACGTGATTCCACAACTCCTTTGAAATCAACGCAGGGGATGCAAATCAGGCGCTTGTAACATTTCGGTGACGGCACAAATCGGAGATCGTCTCGTACCTTTTGTCGCGGGTCGGTCCCGCCGTCATGGCTGCTGCAGCAGCCCATTGCCCGTCGCATTTCGGCCGAAATGAGGATGGGTCGTACAGAGCCACCGCGTCGCGTTCCCCACGCGGCGCGGTGGGGAGGAGAAACTGTATGGCTTCCCGCCAGAAAACCATCACCAGCAGCACCGCCGCCGCCGCGGAACCGCTTCCGGCCGACGGCGCCACCACCCCCGAGCCGGTCGTCACGCCCCTCACGCCGACCATCACGCATTACCAGCAGCTCGCCGCCGAGTTCTCCGCGGAGCTCGACGAGATCTCCGCGATCATCCCGAAGCTGGAGGCGCAGCACATCTCCACCGCCAGCTTCGTGCGCTCGCACCTGAACGTTCCGACCGAGTTCCTCGCCACCGTGATTGCGGCCGTCGAGCAGACCGAGGAGCTTCAGGGCGTGAAGAAGCTCGACGTCCCGACCGCACGCGACACGCTGCAGTTCATCGAAGCCTTCCGCCCGGTTCTCGACAAGGTCACGGCCTTTGCGAGGAATCTTCGCTACACCATGAACTCGCGCAAGGCCTCGCTGGTCGCCGACTCGCTGCAGATCTACTACATCGCCAAAGGCGTGGCCCGCGATCCGAACAGCGCGCAGGTGGAATCGCTGGTCGGGAACATGAAGCGCGATCTTCGCCGCCGCGGCCCTGGGAAAGCGGTGATCGCCGCCCGCAAGGCCGCCAAGGCTGCTGTTGCCGCCGCGGCTTCCGCTCCGGAGGAAGGGGCAGCCTCGTAAGGACACCGAGCCGCGCGGCAACGCGGCCCGGGCCGACAACGAGTCACCCCCGCTCACCAGAACGAAGGAGCCGAGTGTCATGGCGAACATACCTCACTACGTCTGCGGCGTCATCCCGCCTCATATCCTGACCCGGGTTGCCGGGCAGACCTCCGATGAAGCGAGCGGCAACGCCCGCGCGACGCTCGAGCACATGCGCGAGCTCGCCACCGGCCGCGCCGCCGCTTCGCTGATCGAGCTTCCGGGCGTCACCACCGAAGCCGCACCACCGCGAAAACGGCGGCACGTCTACGACGCGAAACACCTCTTCAAGCTGCCGGGCAGGCTGGCCATGAGCGAGCAGAAGCCCCGCGGCACGGACCTCGAGGTCACCGAGGCCTTCGAGGGGAGCGGAGCGACGTACGATTTTTTCGCGGCAGTCTTCGGCCGTACTTCCATCGACGGCAAGGGGCTCCGTCTCGACTCGACCGTGCATTACGGCGAGCGGTTCGAGAACGCGCTCTGGAACGGCCGGCAGATGGTCTACGGCGACGGCGACGGACGCATCTTCAAGCGCTTCACCGCCTCCGTCGACGTGATCGCCCATGAGCTGACCCACGGCGTCACGCAGTTCGCCGCCGCTCTCGGCTACGCCGGCCAGACCGGCGCGCTGAACGAGCACCTCTCCGACGCGTTCGGGATCATGGTCAAGCAGTACACGCTCGGCCTCTCCGCGAACGAGTCCGACTGGCTCATCGGGGCCGAGCTCTTCGGCCCGGAGGTGAGCGGTGCCGCCGTGCGCTCGATGGCCTCTCCCGGTTCCGCGTACGACGACCCGATCCTCGGGCGCGACCCGCAGCCGTCGCACATGCGCGACTACGTCGAAACGACCGAAGACAACGGCGGCGTGCACATCAACTCCGGCATCCTCAACCGCGCCTTCCACCTCGCCGCCATGGCCATCGGCGGGAAGTCGTGGGAGGTGCTGGGGCGGATCTGGTATGCCGCGCTGACGGACCGCCTGAAGCCCGAAGCAGACTTCGCCGATTTCACGCGCGCGACCGTCGACCTTGCCGGAGAGCTGTTCGGCAACGGCGGCCGCGTGCAGCGAATCATCGCCGAGGCCTGGAACGAGGTCGGCCTGTCCATCACCCCCCGCGCCGCCGCCATGCTCGCTCACGCCTCGAAGTGGCGCCAGCGGCCCGCGCGCTGACCGTCTCACACCAAATTCACCACCACGTCTTCTCTCGAAAGGAGAACCCCTCCATGAGCACCAATCCCAAGGACCTCAACCCGAAGCAGAACTCCGAAGCGACGATCGCGAAGAGCCGGAAGGTCGTCGACCGCAGCCTGCGCGCGCTGATGCAGGAGATGGAGCACGAGAACACCCTCATCCAGGAGTCGCCCACGGCTCGCCTGCAGAAGGTGCTGAAGATCTTCCGCGGCACGAAGCCGCTGTTCGCGGTCCTCAGCTCCCTCCCGCTCCTCCCGACCACCTGGCGCGCCTCGATCGTGATGCTCACCCAGGCCCTCGACGCGCTCGCCGTCGCCGCCCCGGCCGTCACCGGCGCGTTCAAGGCGGGGAAGGACCTCTGAGGCGCCCCATGCCGACCCGCAAAATCGGCCGTGACGCCACCTCCGGCAGGTTCATCCCCGTCGCCGATGCCCAGGAGCATCCGGCGACCGCGATCGTGGAGACGATCCACATCTCACGGAACGGCGTGCGGCGTCTGAAGCGGCGCCGCGCCGCGCGGGGAAACCGCTAATCCATTCACGTAGTTGACCGGTGGGGCGCGCGCAAGCGCGCCCCACCACTTCGGAGACGCTGTTTCCTGTGGAGCGGTGGCCGCCTCGGCCACCGGTACTCGCGACGACCGCAGTCATCAGTTGGAGTCGCACGCACTCCAAACCGCGATGCCAGATGGGCCTTACGCAGATCCAGATACTCGCGAGCGAATGCCATTTCGCTCAGAGAGAGATCGAGCGCATGTTCCGTGCTTCGGGCCGCAGTCATCTGCGAAAATAGCGGAGTTCGTTCGCGGTGGTGTCGGCGGTGTGGGCCGTGTTCCACTCGGTGTTCACGCCGATGTTCCAGGCGGATCAGTACCTGGCCACTGCATAGTGAACGGAAAATCGAAGTATCCGCTCTCGGTCAGCACCCGGATCCCAAACGCCTCGGACTCGCGCGCATCCTTCGATCGGCCCGCGAAGGCGATGAACATCGCTGTCGCCCAGGAGCCGGGAAGGATCGTGAATTCCTGACGTGAAAGGTAAAGGTGCGTGCCGGCATCCGCTGGAAGCTTCTCCAGGTAACTGCCGCCACGTCCCGCCACCTCGCGATAATGAGACGGTGTGATCAGCCCGAGTTGCAGCCGCACCGCTCGCAGCCGCCAGCCCGTCTGATTTCGAATGTCGACGTCGAACCAGAGCCCGCTGTTGCCTTGATCGTGTGCAGTCACCTCTCGCGGGACGTCCGGAGAAAGCGCGACTTTGTTCACGCTGATCTCCACCGGCGTCGGGCGCGGAGCCTCGCCGCGCGCGGCAGCGTCGAGAAGATGACGCGCTCGGCGCTCCAGTTCCGCCCGATCGGGGAGGTTGCCGCCGTGGACGATGTGCGGGTAGTGCTTGAGGTCGAACGGAATGTCCTCCTCCCTACCCGTCAGCAGAATCACCTGCTTGTCGAGCGCATGGGCGTAACCGGCCGCGTAGAAGATGTTCTCGTGCCGCTGCGTCGTGTCCACGATCATCAGATCCGCTTTCGCGATGAGGTTCTGCATGCGCCGCAGAACAGCGTCGGGCGTCAGCGCCGCGTCGAGGCGCTCGGCATACGCGCCCGCTTCCTGACAGGACGGTTGGATGGCGAGCGCCCATGAATCGTCCGACGCTCCTCCCGGCGGAAGGATCACGAGAGCGAATGAAGGAGGGCCGGTCATGCAGTCCCTTCCTTCGGCGCCGGCCGCACGATCTTCACGTTGAACGCGAAGTCGTAGTAGGCCTCGGCGGTCAGCACTCGAACGGCGAAGCTCCCGGCCGCTTCTCCGTCCTCATATTTTCTCTTCGGATGACACGTTACCCAGAGCTTCGTGCCGGCGCCGGGGAGAAGGGCGAAGTCCGTTCGCAGAATGTACAGGGTGGCGTCCGGCCGCAGCCGCATTTCTCCCGTCTGCGCTTTCTCCATGCGAATGCTCACGTTCATCTGCGGCGGCGCGATCATTCCGACCTGCAGATCGAGCGGCCGAATGACGCGCAACGCCGGGTTCTGCACGATGACGTGAAAGCCGAACCAGTCCGAGTCCGCGTCGCGCGTCGTCACGGTGACGTCGCGTGCGATAGCCGGATCGAGCACCACGTCATCGACCATCACCGAGACCGGAATGGCGATCGGCGCTGTCCGCTGCTCCATCGTCTCCAGAACATTGCGGACTTTTCGTTCGAGCTCCCTGCGAAGATCCCCCAGCCTCTCGTACACGATGTGCAGATGATGGGTGGGATCGAACACTACGTCGCTGTTGCCGCGTGTCACGAGGATGACGTCTTTGCGCAGCGCGTGTGCGTACCCGATCTCGTAAAGGACGTTCACGTTGCGGCCGGTCGTGTCCGCGACGATGAGATCTGCTTTCGCGATCTGGTTGTACAGCCGCTGCAGGATGTTGCTCTGGAAGATCTGATCGTCGACCCGTTCCGCGTACGCCCCCGCCGCTTCACAGGCGGGCTTGATCGCGTCCTCGTACACATCATCGAATGCAGCGTCGAACGGCATCACCACGAAAACGAACGGCTTCGGCGCAGTGCTGGAAATGCGTAGCGGTCGCATTCCGCAACAGCTTACCCCTGGTCGCGGCTCGCGGTGCCGACGGACTACTGTGATTCGGGTCTGACCCCAGCGGAGCGTGTTCCTGCCTCCGGGGGTTCCGTATTGCCATAAAGATGGGATCGGCGTAGTGTCCATTTCCCAGCCGAAGCTGAACTGACTACAAAGACGAGGTACCCCGCCATGCGAAACAAGACCGTGCGCGCGCTGACCTTCGCCACTATCGCTCCCTTCCTGCTCACGGCCGCCCCGCTCTTCGCCGGCAGCGCGCCGGCGAGTTGCACCGGCACCTACCTGATCGAGGAAGCAGGCGGTGCGAAAGACTTCTGGACCTTCGCGGCGGACGGAGCCTTCTTCGGCACGACGTCGACGCAGCCGCTCTTCCACTTCTCGAACCAGCAAGGCAGCTGGACGAAGGCCGGGAGCGACGGCGGCCGAGGCGTGCTCTTCGCCTTTGTGTACAACAACGACAACACCCTCATGACCACGGCCCGGATCGACATCGCCTTCCAGACCGCCAGCCAGGGGTGCGACCAGATCGCCGGATCGCTCGTGGTCCGCACGTTCGAGGACGGCGAGGATCCGCTCGATCCCGCGACCGACACCGGCGACCCCATCGCCACCGACACCTTCACCGGACGCCGCGTGGAGCCACGACAATAGTGTCCTGTCACGCTTGAAACCGTGGGTGCTTTGCGGCGGCGGCGGACTGTCTGCGGCGCCGCCGCTCCTCGACGATGTCCCAGCATCGCCTGTGTCGCGGCGGCTTGCATCCAGTCCACCGGCGCTTGCACGAGAGGGTCACACCGCGGAGTGGCTGTTCGGGATCAGTCGTCATGACTCCAAGGATACAGTTCCTCACCCTCGCCCGGCCGAAGATACGGAATAATGGTGGACTGCATTGGCTTCAATACGTATGACTGGCCGGATCTAAATCGTCCCACCTCTCCAAAATCCGACCTCTGCCGTCCCGGTCGCGATGAACTTCAACAATCTGCAGTGAATCGTCTCGCCGCAACCCGGCTGGATAGCAATCGAAGTCTCAAAACGCAGCACAAATCCCCATAGAAGGAAATCCCATTTGAAAACACGTATTCTGGCTTTTGCAGTTGCAGTAGCAGCATTGATCGGATCATCGCCCGCCGCCCAGGCCGCCGGCCCCGTCACCATCGGCACCAACGGTGGACCGACGTGGCTGGTGAAGGATGCGAGCCTCAGCTGGATCCGCCTCGGGCCGTACTGGAGGACGCTCAATCCGAATCCCGGCCAGTTCGTCTGGAACGAGCTCGACAACGCGATGGTCGACCTCGACAACTACGACCTGAAGTACCTCATGATCCTCAGCGGCGCGCCGACCTGGTGCGGCAGCGATGCGAATGGCGCCAAGCCCTGCAACATCGCCGCGTGGAAGACCTACGTCGATGAGCTGACTCGCCATATCGCGGCCCATCCGAGCGGCCATGTGATCGGCGCGTTCGAGATCTGGAACGAGCCGGACCTCAGGGACAGCAGCACGTTCGGCGTCGGCTGGGATGCCGACTTCACCGTGGCTCCCAAGTACGTCGACTACGTGGTCGAGGCTTCGCGCATCATTCGCCAGAACCTCCCCCAGGCCAAGGTCGTGGCCGGTGTCCTCTCCGGCAAACGCAGCGACGTTTTTCGTAACGAGCGGATGGCCCGGGACTTCGAGACCACGTACTACTGGGATCCCGTGACCGCCACGAACGTGAACGCCTCCGACTACATCGACGCCATTTCCGGCCACATGAACGGCGGCGACACCCTGAGCAGCAACTCCGCCGCAGACCTGTACGAGAAGAACGTTCTCAACTGGTTCCGCGACTACAACCCGCGCAACCGTTACAAGGAGCAGTGGATCACCGAGTTCGGCTGGAGCTCGGAGAACATGGGTGAAGATGCTCAGCGCAGGCGCATCAAGAATTTCGTGATCGAAATGACCGGCAGCGGCTACGGATACCTGGCCGACTGGAACATGACGCACGCGTTCATTTACCCCACCGAGATCGCCACCGACAAACGCAGCATCTATTACCCGAACACGCATAACCCGCCGCACCACCCCAAGAAGGTCGTCACCTACTATCTGGCGCCTCTCGGTTTCCCGGCCATTCAGCAGCCGGGCGCTCCGCTCGAGTAGCCCTCGTCACCTGCAGGGAGACACCTCGGCTGAGGTGTCTCCCGCTTTCAAGACGCGGCTTCCGCTGCGGCGTTAACGCTGCAGCGGTGCGTTGCAGCTCCGATCAGCGGACGGCGCGCCGCCGCGGTTTTGGCGGCACCATCGAGATCGGGGCGCTCATCGAGCCGTCCGCTCGAAGGATCGTCACGTACGGCGACGGAGCATGCCAGAGGAGGATGAAGCTGGTTCCGTCCGGATGCCGATGCACCGATGGAATCGCGTCACGGCGGAACAGGCTGCCGGTCTGCTGCAGCGAGGCATCGAGTGACATGAGGAACGGTCTCCCGATGACATAGAAGCCGCCGAGGAGGAAACGCGAGCCGTTGAAGGCGAGCGAGGCGCCGGCGAAGTTGTTCGGCAGGTCGCGGTGCTCCTCGACCTGCATCAGGCGCTTCGGCGCGCTGACGCTGCCGTCGCCGGCGACGGTCACCGCGTGCAGCTCGTCAGGCGCGGTGCCGAACTCCACGAACGCGACCACGTAGTCGGAACCTTTCGTGGTCACGCCCGGGTGCGTGGTGTGGAACGCCCGCGGGTCGGCGGAGGCGAGCCGCAGGTCGTATTGCACGCTGCCGTCCCGGCGCACCAGTGCCGCGCGGAGCTGGGTGAGGTTGTGCCGTACGAAGAAGATTCCGCGTTCGTCGAATTCGATCCGGAGCGGGTGAAAGCCTGACGGCAGCGGAAACGGACCGGAGGTCACGCTGCCGTCGCTGTTGAGGATTGCCGCCAGCTGCATGTTGCTGACGTCATAGACGGCGACACATTCCGTGGCGTGGCACTGGATGCCGGCGTAGTTCCCGAACGCGACCAGCTTTCCCTGCGGGTACTTCAAGGCGTCGCCCTGAATGGGGGAGACCATGATCCCGGAGCCGGCGTTCCAGAGAGCCTGCACGTTGCCGCCTGCACCGCTGACGCTCGCACTCACGTTATCGTCGAACGCGTGAATGCGCGTGGTCGTGAGCCGCGTGCTGCCGTCGGCTTTCAGGCTGGTGCGGTACAGCGTCGAGCGCACCGTTGCCGCGCGCTCGTCGGTGTGCAGCCAGTAGACGTCGATCCGGTCGGCGAACGTGACCAGGCCGACGACGTAGCGCATGTCTTCCAGCGGCCGCGACGACTCCCGGCGCGCACCCCGTTCGCCGAGGAGACGCTCCTGGCCGAGGAGCGCGGGAGCGAGAACCAGGACGACGAGTGCGCGGGCGAACAGGGTATGCATGCGCTCAAGTTATGTCGTCACCGCATGAATAGCAAGGCGTGGTGTCATTTTAATTGGTCAGGACCGACCGGGGCCTCCGGCGGGCCCTCGACCTTACTTCAGCCGCGAGGTGAAGAACTTGGTGATCGCCACCACGGAGCGGATCCGGTTCGGGGTCTTCCGCCAGCCGTGCCCCTCGTCCGGGAAGAGGACGTACTCGACCGGCACGCCCCGCCGCTCGAGCGACTGGACCACCTGCTCGGCTTCCACCACCGGGACGTTCGTGTCGTTCGCGCCGTGGAGGACGATCAGCGGTGTCTTCACCCGGTCGACCTTGTGGATGGGGGAGAGCGTCCGGAGCATCTCCGCCTCCGTGGCGGGATCGCCGTACTCCTTCGTCGAGATCGCGGCCATCCAGGGCTCGGTGTGCTTGAAGAAGGTCTCGAAGTTCACCACGCCGAAGAGGTTTGCGCCGGCGGCGAAGAGGTCCGGCCACTCGGTGACACCGGCCATGACCATGCACCCGCCGTACGACCCTCCCATGATGCCGAGCCGCTTCGGGTCGGCGATGCCCTGCGCGGTGAGGTAGTCGGCGGTCGACTTGATGTCGCGCACGGCGCCGGCGCGCAGGCTGCCGTTGTCGAGGTTGACGAACGTCTTGCCGAATCCCGACGAGCCGCGGACGTTCGGGGCGAAGACGGCGATGCCGCTGGCCAGCAGGGCCTGATACGTCTGGTTGAGGAACGGCCGCTCCTGCCCTTCCGGGCCGCCATGGAAACTGAGCACGGTGGGGTAGGGCGGCTTCCCGTTCTGCGGCCGGTAGAGCCAGCCGCTCAGCTCCAGGCCGTCGTGGGCCTTGTACTTCACGAGCTCCGGGGCGGACCAGCTCCTCCAGCCGCACGCCCGGGTGCGGACTGCGCGTGAGCTGGAGGCGCGTATTCGGCTCCAGGCCGAGCAGCCAGACGTCGGAAGGCGCCTTCGAGCCGGCGAAGACGGCGGCCAGCTTCGTCCCGTCGCGGGAGAGCTCGGCCAGCGAGATGATGTCGGCATCGGCGGCCAGGGTTTTCTGCTCCTTCGTGGCCGGATCGACGAGGCGCAGCTCGCTGCGGCCGGCGGCGTTCCAGTTCAGGACCGCCTTCGTGCCGCGGTCGTCCACGACGAAGCCGGAGAGGTCGGCGTCGTTTCGCTCGGAGAGGAGCTCGAATGGACCGGCCTTGCCGTCGCGCACCATGACCCGTCCGAAGGCGTGCAGGTCACGATCGGGATTGCCGGCCAGATAGACCACGTCGGGGCTGTGGCCGAACGCGGCGGCGGCGAACGTGGCCGTGGCCTTGTGCGGCGTGAGATGCACGTCTCCGCTGCCGTCGAGCGCCACGCGGAAGACGTCCTCGTCGCCGCGGCTGGCCATGCGCCACACCAGCGCGTACTTGCCGTCGGTGCTGACGTCCTCCACGCTCGCCAGTCCTTTGCTCTCGGCGACGAGTCTCCTGGCGCCGGTGGCGACGTCGAAGATCCAGAGGTCGATGGCCTCGCGGGTGCGGCGGTTCGAGCCGATGAGCAGCGACTTCGAGTCCGGCGTCCACGCGCCGAGCTGATTGTTGCTGCTGCCCCCCTCGGTGACGAGGCGCAGGCCGGTGCCGTCCGGCCGCATGACGTACACCTGCTCGTTGAGTCCTCCGCCGGGCGCCACCTGGAGCGCCAGCCATTCGCCGTCCGGCGACCAGTCCACATTCGTCACCGGATCGTCGAAAGCCGTGACCTGATCGGGCCAGCCGCCGCCGGCCGATATCGTCCACACCTGCGGCGAGCCGCTGATGCTGGTGATGAAGGCGACCTGCCTGGCGTCGGGCGAGAACGTGGGCGCGCCGGCGAAGACCATCTTCCCGAGCATCGTCACTTTCCGGTCGAGATCGTCTGCCGGAGCGGCGTGCAGGGAGGCGGCGAAAAGCGCGAGCGCGAGGAAGGCGCGTGTCATGGCCGCGATTCTCTCACGCGCCACAGGCCGCTAAAAGGAGGGGAAGAATGCTGACGACGGCTCGACGTTCGAGGGCGCCCTCCCCGATTTTTATCAAGGATGAACCGCCGCCAGCATCCATGGAACGCCATTCCGGCCGCAACACTTCCCACGTGGTGTCGTTGGCTTCAGGGCGGCGGCCTCTCGAGCCCGGCCGGCTTCTGTTTCTTCGCGGCACGCAAAGATTCTGCGAGAGGCCGCGCTCGCAGCTTCGAGGCTCGTTCGTATTCACCACAGAAGAGACACAGAGACACGGAGGGGGGACGGAGACGGCCCTCGAGATCAGAAATCGTCCCTATCCGGTGACCGCCGTCGAGCGCACAGTGCGCGCAGCGATCTTTCCCGCAATAAGGAGAAAACGATGAAGCTCACGAGACTCATCCTGGTCTGTACGCTGTTGCTGCTCGCCTCCTCCCCCGTGTTTGCACTGCCTCAGTGCAGGGAATGCATCAACAACAACAGGTGCGAATACACGGGCAACAGCTTCGAGGTCTGCACGGTCGTAGGCGGCATGTGCCAGTTCGACCCGTTCAAGCGCTGCACTACCTTCGCCCCCGAGCAGCCGGTGATGGCCGACTGGACGGTTGCGTCCATCGAGATCAGCCGTCCCGCGCCGGATACGAACACCGTGACGACTCCGGCCGACGCGACCGAAGTCCCCGCCACCGAACCCGCCAAAACGAAGTAACTCACCAGCATCGCGATGGCGGGAGAGATCGCTCCCTTAAAAAATGATGATCATGCGCGCATTTGCCGCTTCCTCAGCCCTGCTGCTGACCCTGTCCGCGTCCGCCGCGACCCTGAACGTGGAGGTGAGCCGCAACGGCTTCACCGGCCCGATCGGGATCGCGGTCGCCCCGCGTGTTGAAGGCACCCTTCCCGAGTGGTCGGCGACGAAGACCATCGCCGCCGGCAAGTCGGCGGTGACGTTCCCGGATCTGGCTGAAGGGCTGTACATCGTGCTGGTCAGCGGTCCGCAGCCGTTGCAGCGCGTCAGCGCGAAAACGAACCTCGGATCTGCCGGCAGCACCGTCCATCTTGCGATTCCTCCGAAAGTGAAAACGGCGGTCAACGTGACGCTGGCCGGCGCGCCGCTCCCCGGCGCAGGAGTTGGATTCACCCACGATGAGCTGCGCTGGCGCATGGACGTCGAGACCGACGAACGGGGACGGTTCGCCGGACCGATCTGGGAGCCGGGCCGCTACGTCGCGAGCGTGACCCGCGGCCGCTCCGCCGCGCATTACGTCGACGTCACCCTGTCGCCCTCGCCGCTGACCGTCGACGTGCCCGACCGGCATGTCACGGGGCGAGTCCTCACCAGCGACGGGGAGCCACTCGCGGGAGCCCAGGTCGACCTGCGCTCGGAGACCACCGATGTGACCAGGAACGTGCGCACGGAGTCGGCCGCCGATGGCAGCTTCGAGTTCCTCGGAGTCCGCGAAGGATTCCAGACGCTCTCCGCGCGTGCGCCCTCCTGGCTCTACAGCGACGCGGCGCTGTTCGAGCTTCGCGGCACCACCAGCCGTTCCGCCGAGCTCGTGCTGACGCGGGGAGAGCCGCGCAGCGTTCGTGTCGTCGACGCGCGGGATGCCGCCGTCGCAGGCGCGACGCTGCTGACCTCCTGCGACGGGCACGTGAAGTCGACCGCCGTCACCAACGCCGAGGGGCGAGCGGACGTCGCGGTGCCGGCGCGTGCGTCCTGCGCGCTCTACGTCCAGCCGAAGGATGGCTCGCTCGCCGCCGGCCGCTTCGAAGGTCCGGGGCAGTTGCTGATCCGCGTTCCCGATGGGTCGTCGTCGCTCAGCCTCGCATTGAAATCCGAGGCAGGAGAAGCGTTCTCCGGCCTGATGCTGCTCGTGCGCATCGACGGCACGATCGTACCGCCGGCCATCGCGCGGTTGTTCGCCACGCGCGGCCTCTCGCTCACGACCGACGACGAGGGGAGCATCTCGCTGGATCACATCCCGCCCGGCACCTACGAGTTCTGGCCGTACCGCACCGCGCCCGAGGGGCAGCTGATCTACGAAGTGGCCTCGGAAGTCCAGGCGCCGATCTCGATCGAGGTACGGACCGGCGAGAACAACGCGACGGTGCGGTTCAAGGCACAGTAGGGGAGCGTCACACCTTCGCGGCAAGCTCGCGTGTGACCTCGGCCGCGGGGACGACGCGGCAGCGGGAGGCATTCTGCCCCGCCCAGAGCGGCGAGAAGTCGCCGCTCCCGCGCGCCTCGGCCGCCGCGCGCAGCGGCATCACGGCATTCGTCGCCAGGGGAAACGGCGGGACGCCGTCACGCATCGGACCGAGCTCGCGCATGATTCGGTTGACGATGCCGCGTGCAGGGCGGCCGGTGATGACGTTCGTCAGCGCCGTATGGCGCGCCGGTTCCCCCAGCATCGCCGCGCGGTGCACCGCGCCGATGGTGGACTCGGGGCAGAGCAGGTACGCCGTGCCGGCCTGCACGCCCGCCGCGCCGAGGTCGAGGGCCACCCTGACCCCGCGCGCGTCCGCGATGCCGCCCGCGGCGATCACCGGGACGTCCACCGCCTCGACGATCTGCGGCAGCAGCGCGAGCGTGCCTGCCTGCGTCGTCACGTCGCCGGTGAGAAACATCCCGCGATGCCCGCCCGCCTCGACCCCCTGCGCGATCACTGCATCGACTCCACGCGCGGCGAGCCACCGCGCCTCCTCCACGGTCGTCGCGGACGAGAGAATCGTCGCGCCGGTCCGGCGCACCCGTTCGAGCAACGCCTCGCCGGGCAGGCCGAAGTGGAAGCTGACCACCGGCGGCCGCAGTTCCTCGACCACCGCTGCGAGCTCCTCGCCGAACGGCGCGCGGGCCGGACCCGTGGGTGCCGCCGCGGGGTCGACGCCGAGCTCGTCGTAGTAGGGGGCGAGCGTTTCCCGCCACGCCGCCTCTCGCGCGGCGTCCGCCGCCGGCACGGTGTGGCAGAAGAAGTTGACGTTGAACGGGCGATCGGTCTTCGCGCGGATCACCGCGATCTCGCGTCGCAACCCGTCCGCGGTGAGCATCGCCGCCGGCAGCGAGCCGAGGCCGCCCGCGGAAGAGACCGCGATGGCCATGGCGCTCGCCTGCGCACCGGCCATCGGCGCCTGGATGACAGGGAGGTCGATGCCGAAGAGGTCTGTGATCTTCATGACACGTCGTCCGTCATGGTAGGGCATCGCCACGACGCAGGCTGCCAGACGGCCTGATCTGAAGAGCTTCGCCGCGAAAGCAGGCGATCAGGGAGTACAAGCGCTACGGTTCCGGGACCCCGCTGGAGACCATCTACTGACGTTTGACGCGAGCCCACAGCCAGAAGGCTGTGGGCTCTGCCCGCTTCAGTCCCTCAGGCCGGTACTGCCGCTGACGCTGGTAATCTCCCACCCGTGAAGACGCTCAGGATCTGGCTCGCGCTCGTCATCCTCGGCATCGGTGCGGCGCTTTACTTCGGTCGCTCGCGCGTGGAGACGGGGACGGCGAACCGTCCCTGGCCCCTCGGCCTCGGTGTAGTGGCCGATGCGCCGAAGCGCTTTCCGCCGGCAAAGGACAACGCCGCGGCGACGCGGCTCGTCGAGCTGGCGGGGGAGGCGGACGTCGATCTGCGCCAGTCGTCCACGCGGCGCGGCATGGGTGGCGTGAGGGCAGAGCTGCGCGACGCGTTTCTCGACTACGTACAGGTGCAGCTCGAGCGGAGCGGCGATACGATCGACGCCCCGCCCACGGACGTGGCGCGCTATCTCACGGACAACGCGGCGACGCTCGACGCGATCCGCGCCCTGGCGCTGAGCGGCACGCCGATCGTGTTCGAGGCCGACATCAACCGCGGCGGCGTCGGCGGGTACGAGCGCGGTCGCGAAGGTGCCCCCGATCCCGTTCCGATCGGGCCGAATATCTTCGCGCTGCAACACATCCACCGCGCCTTCGTGGTGCGCGCGCTGACGCTCGCGCGCGACGGCAATCCCGCGGCGTGGGACGAGTTGCGCACCACGTGGGAGCTGACGCGTCCGCTGTGGGGACGTCCCGATCCGAACGCGGTGCTGGGCGCGTCCACTGCCGCGCGGTTCGTCAATACCGCCGCGCGCAAGATGCCGCTCCCGCCGCCGGCGTGGCTGGCGGAGCTCGACACGTTCCCGTACGAGCAGCACCTCGCGGCCGCGCAGCAGGCGGAAGCGTGGCGCGGCAAAAATCCGGCGTTGACCGAGCGTCTGCGCGGCATGGCCGCCGAGGTGCTGCAGGCGAGGGCGTGCGACGCCGCGAGCCCGCGGTTCGAGGCCGTGCGCGACAAGCTCGGCGCGCGCGCCACGCCGAACCTCGTCTCGAACTGGGAGCGGCTGATGCGCTTCCGCGCCGAGCGCGAAGCGCGGCGCAATGTCCTGCGCATCCGCGCCGGCCAGCCGCCCTTGCGCGATTCGCAGTGCTCCGACGGCTCATGGGACGTCACACCGGCATCGTTCAAATTCACGCGCGACATCCCGGTACAGCGGCCGCACATTCAACACCCGCTGGAGTACGCGAAGACGTCCTCGTAGACCGTTGCCCCACGGTATGGAGTGCGGTGACTTCGTCACCGCTTTGAAGATTCCGTCGTTGCGTGAATATGGAAGTTGTGATGAATACGATGGCAGCATTCGCCAACGGAACATAACTTACTCGCATACGAACAAGGGGGCGACCATGACCGACAGGAACATGAAACAAGGCGGTAACGACAGATCGACGCCCGTTCATCGTTCCAGCGAAACGCTGGCCATGGGAATCGCCGGAGGGACATTGCTTGGCTGCTTATCCGTTTATCTCTGGAGCACACAACATGAAGGATGGAGCTTTCTTGTGGCAGTGTTGGCGCTGGCGATCACCTACACAGGTTTCGCGGTCTCCTGGAAGGCGAACTGCCCCGTTTGTCGAGCACCGATGAATGGATTATCGGCCGGCATATGCGGGCCATGCGGGAACTGTATGCACTATCTCAAGATGGAGCACCAGCGGATGTCCGCCCTGGAAGCAGACTACATCGCAAGTATTCCTCTGTTCGCCGTTCCCTGGGACTCGCTGGACAGCGTGCCGGCGCGTTGTTGCGGCTGTGGACAGCAAGCGGTGCGGCTCGAGATAATCTCCTCCCTCGCCTTTGAAGGCCTCTCGCTGTCCGCGCAAATGCCGCATTGCGAGAAGTGCCGCAAGGGGGCGTGCATTCAGCAAGGGAACAAGGTCACGAATGACTCCGTCACCGCCGATCCCGCGACCTACATATCCATAGCAGTGAAATCACACCGCTTTTATCACGAAGTCATGATGACGCACCAAGCGGCGTATTCCAGCCGCGGTTGATCGCGTTAGTGTCGTGTCACGTCCAAAAACGTGGGTCATTCGAGAGCGCCGCGACTTGTCGAAACATTCCTTCGCGATTACCATCGTTCCATCCCCATTTCAGCCGAGGACATCGATGCCGATTCGGTTCACCTGCTTTCTCAGCCGGGAAACCGCTTCATGAAGATCGCGCTCGTCTTCGTCGTCACGCTGCTGGCGGCGGGGTACGGCATCTGGCACTTCAGGACCCGGGACGCCGCGGACGCGGAGCAGCGCACGCGCGTGCTGCGACTCGATCCGCGGAAGGTCGAGCCGTCGACGCGGGCGCTCCTGCTGCTGGAAACGATCCCGCACCTGCGAGACTCCGAGCGCGATGTGGCCGTGAAGCAGTTGCGCGGAGCGCTCTCGGCGGTTCCGCGCGGACTCCTCGTGCACCAGCCTTCCTTTCAGGTCGAGACGCTGCGATTTTCCGCCGATGGCCGTTCCATGCTCTGGTACGGCAAGCCGCCAACAGACCGCCGGATCACGATCGAGAAATCGTTCAACCACCCGCCGGCGGTCACACGGATTACCGGGAGGTCCTACGCCACGTTTGTGGATGAAGCGGGAAATGAGATCCTCAGCGAGGCTGACCCCGACCCCGGGAAAGGCAAGTCCGGGAAGATGTTGCACCGCATCCTGAGCAGCGACGGTGGGTATCTCGCCTTCGCCCGGGATGACCTCCTGTACCTCTGGAGAGTGGGGGAGCCAGGCGAGCCCGCGGCGTTTCTGGCCGACTTGCCGTACGGCACGACGCGGCTGCATTGCGTACGGGCCACCGATCTTTGCGGCCTCGAGACTCCCGGCAGGTTCACGCTCGTCGACGTGAAGAAGCGCAGAATCCTGCGGTCGATCCCGGCGGACCGCACGGTCACAGTCCGTATGAGCCCGAGCGGTCGTCTGATCGGCGTGGGCGCTCCACGCGCGGGGATCACGATTCACGCCGCTCACCATGGCAGGACAATCCGCCTCGACACCTCGGGTCTCGCGCTCGAGGACTTCGCGTTCAGCGCCGATGAAAAATCAGTCGTGGCCGTCGGCCGCGATGGCATGCTCCATTCGTATGACGCCGCCACCGGAAAATCGGTGGCGCGATCGCCGCTGCTCCGTCAGGAGCAGTGGAAGAGCCCCGCGCGCGTCGAGACCGTCAGCGACGGCCGTTTCGTCGTCTGGGACACAGCCAAGGTGCGGCTCGTCAGCGCCGATCTGTCGACCGTGACCGCGCGCTTCGACGCAGGCGGTGAAGTCATCCTTGTAAAGACGAATACGCGGGGCGACCGGCTGGCCATCGTTCGTCGAACGGGCCCGCTGACGCTGTGGGACATTTCGGCGAAGCCGGTGTTGCCCTTCATCGACGACGAGCTGATCGAATCGGCATGCGGTCACATCGGCCGCTCCCTGACTGCCGGGGAGTGGGCGACGTACCTTCCGGACCGCCCGTACGCCCCGAGGTGTTGACGACGACGGAGCGCCGGAAGTATTGCCCGCGGTGTACCATCCTCGGATGCCCCGATCGCTGGTCTTCGCCGCGTGCGTTGCGGTCACGCTGACGCTCTCCCTCCACGCAGTCGAGCCGCCGAAGCCCTCCGAATCCTGGGTGGCGCTGGAAGCCGAGAACTTCCGGTTCGTCAGCGCGGTCTCGTCGCGCCAGACGCTGGAGATCGCGCGCGACCTGCTGCGCCTGCGCGCCGCGCTCGGCAAGGTGACAAACTTCGAGCTGCAGGCCGCGGCGCCGACACGCGTCTTCGTCTTTCGGACGCAGCATGGCTTCAGCCGGTATTGCGAGGCCATGCTGCGCGCGAAGTGCGGCACGGTCAGGGGCCTCTTCATCGACGGCAGCAAAGGCGATTTCATCCTCATGGCCGGCGATGCGGAGGGCGGGGTCGACCGCGTGGTCTACCACGAGCTGACGCACCAACTCGTGGCCAACTCCGGCTCCCGGCTGCCGGCCTGGTACGAGGAGGGGCTGGCCGAGTACTTCTCGACCTTCCGGACCGTGGGCGCCGAGACGCACCTCGGCATCACGGTCGACGCGCACATGCGCTGGCTGCGCGACGAGATGGGGCTCGGCTCGCTGCGCAAGCGCCTCATCCCCCTCCGCGAGCTCTTCGCCATCACCTCCTCGTCGCCGATCTATGACGAGCGGAGGCGCACCGGCGTCTTCTACGCGCAGTCGTGGGCGCTCGCGCACTACCTCTTCCACGACCCCGACCGGCGCGAGCAGCGATTCCACTTCCTCAGGCTCCTCCACGACGGGCAATCGCCGGAAGACGCGGTGGCCGAGGCGTTCGGGATATCGCTCAGCGAGCTCGAACAGGCGCTGCGCACCTACATTCGCGGCGGGACGTTCACCTACTACGGCCGGGACCTCGGCGAGCTGACCATCCCCGAGCTGCCGGCGCCGGCGGCGATGCCGTACGACGCCGTGCTGCACCAGCTCGGATATCTGCTCATGCATCGTCCGGAGAATCGCGCGGACGCGGAGCGCTTCTTCAAAGAATCGCTTGCGACGAACGCCGCGAACGCGAACGCGCACATCGAGCTGGCACGTCTCTATCACGATGCCGGCCGCATGGAGGAGGCGGACGCGGCGTACGCGAAAGCCGTGGAGGCGGGAAGCGACGACGCGGAGGTGTACCTGCTCGCGGGCCGCAGCATTCTCGATCGCCACAGCGATGGGTTGGCCAAGGCGCGGCCGCTCTTCAAACGCGCCACCGAGCTCGATCCGAAGTCGGCGGAAGCGTGGTCCGCCCTCGGCGCGACTTACCTCCGCGACACCGCCGATCGCGCGGCCGGCATCGCGGCGCTGAAGAAGAGTCTGGAGCTCGACCCGAACGGCGAAGAGGCGGCGTTCTATCTCGCGCAGCTCTGGGCGGCCGAGGGGCACATCGCCCCGGCGCGCAAGCTCGCGCAGTCGCTCCTGGCGCGGACAACCAGCGATTCCATGAAGGAGCAGATCACCAGCGTGCTGGCGTTGATCGACATGCAGGAGGCAGCCGAGGAAGCGGTGGCGTTGCTGACCAGGGCGGCGGAGAGATTGAACGCCGGCAGGTACATTGAGGCGCTGGTGCTCATCGATACGGCGCTGCCCAAGCTCCCGAACGAGAAAACCCGGACGCAGGCACTCACCCTGCGCGACACGATCGAGGCGGAGATGAGGAAACGATGACTGCGCCGCCCGAAGAAAGGACATGCATCGAGAGTGGACACACTGAAGCGCGCCAGCGACCATGCGGCGTGACAGGCGGAGGGCTAATGAGGTTGGGACGAAACGCGGTCTTGCCGGGCGGCATTGCAGCATGCGCGGACAGCTTCAAGGGGAAGGACGACCCAGAGGCGGCGAAGGAGACGATCGCTAAAAGATCGCGTTCGCGAACACGTCACGGGTGGACAGCCATGGAACCAGCGTGTCGAGGCGCTCGGAAGCGATTAGCATAATGCCGTGATCCGGCAGGCCCACCGCGTCGTGAACCACGATACGCACATGTCTCAGCCGACGTCCGCCGGCCGAGCGCGCACCGCGGCCCTCCGCGATTCCGCGCAGTCCGCACCGCTGCCGCAAGAGGTGCGTTCTTTCTTCGAGCCCCGCTTCGGCCATGATTTCAGCCGCGTGCGAGTACATGCGGACGGTAGGGCGGCCGAGGCCGCACGCGTGCTGGGAACGCGCGCGTACACGCTCGGACGCGATATCGTTTTTGGATCGGGTGAATACACTCCTGGCACCATGGAAGGCCAGCAGGTCCTGGCCCACGAACTGGCGCACGTCGTTCAGCAGGAGGACGGGGGGCAACAGGGCGTGCAGTGTTTCACCGAGCCGGCCCACAAGATGATCGGTGACGTCGCGCTCCATGAAGCGTCGGCCCTCGAGATGTTGACTCTCGGTCCGCGACTGCAGGTGACGTTCGGGGATGCCATGGCGATGGCCGACTACTTCGGGTCGTTCGAGGAGATGCGGCGACTGGCGGAAAAGCCCGGCCAGGGACCGGGAACGCAGGGCGAAGTGCGGTACGTCCTATGGGTGAGGATTCGCGGAAACAAAGCCTCGGACAAGCTCGATGTCTGGTACGACAAGTACGCTGTTCACGTGCGCGACCAGGCAGAACGAGGGCTTAGAAGTCGCAACATCTCCCATTTCCCTAACCCTCAATCAGGAGACCTTGGTCGGGTCCCGCTGCAGAAGAACCAGCGCACTCAGGATAAGCAGCCGTTTGGTGCTTCGGCGAGCTACCGCAAAGGGCACGAGCAGGCGATGAAGCTCGCCTACTATCACGGCGGCAAACGCGAACCGATGGAGGATGCGTTGCTGGCCGACGCCTTCGCTTGCCACTACCTGACGGACTCCTTCTCCGCGAGTCACGCCCGTGTACCGCGGGCGAGCATCAAGGAGTACTGGGACAAGATGATCCCGGGGTTCCACGGCAAACTGATCCAGTGGCTGGCGGACCGGATCGAGAACGAATTCGGGCTGCCCAAGCGCATGCTCGTGAGAGGCAGTTCCGTGATTCCGGTCTGGAATTCGATTTCCGGCGTCGTGTGGGGTTTTCCGAATTCGGGAATCCGGAGCGCCACGATGACGCAACTCTCGATTGCACTGAGCCCGACGGACAGCCTCAGCTTCGGCAACCTCGTGTCGCTCGTCATGCACGATGTGGAGGGAGCCGGAACCGTTCCAGCAACCATCGACGGCCAACCCATTACGCTCGTCGGCGACCACGATCTCGTCACCGAGAAGAAGACGAAACAAGGCAAGCACGAGGTGACCGCCGCCGGGCAGGCAACCTTCACCGCCGCCGTCGAAGCCGTCAAGGCCAGCATCGACGATCTCTGGGCCGCGCACAGCGCCGGCTGGCACGGCGAGGATTTGTCCGCGACTCATCAACGGGTCAAGGGCCCCGACCTTCTCTACACGGCCGAACAACTCGTGCCCCAGCCTGTCGATACTTCGCTCCTGTCCGCGGGTCAGCAGCCCATGGACTGGCAGCAGAAATCCGTCGACGACTTTCTGGCGCAGAACGGGAAAGGACTCGTCCAGTGGGGAAAGATCGCGGGCCCCGAGTTCGACAGGAAGCTGTCCGAGATGACGGACTTGGCGGGGGAAGCAAAAACCGCTATCGAGCGCGCCCTCATCAAGCCTCTCCGGTCGGGAAATGCCGAAGAAATTCGCAAAGTTCTCCGGTCGATCATCGCCCGCTGATGTGGCGGACCAGCAAGCGCTCGCGACCTAGTCCTAGTTACACCGCGCGTTTCTGTCCTCGGGCCAGCAGGCGGTCCGGGTAGCCGCGGTTAAAGATTTCCGGAGTGTCCGCGTAGAAGGTCATCTAGTCCGGCCCATTCCGCCCGTGCAACGGTCGAGGAGGCGCGACAGGCCGGCTGCGGCCTTGTCTGCCGCTTGCGTATAGAAACGATCTGGCCGACCGCGAACCAATGAGACTGCACGGCCACGCCCATCTGCCGGTGGCGGGATCGCACGCAACGACGGAGTGGATGTTGTCGGGACGGGTCGCCCAAAAAAGGAGCGGAGAGGAGGAGAATGAGCGCGATTCTCTTTATGATGAGTTTGTAGGCTGCGCAGGAGACAGGTGATGACTTACGACCTGTTCATCAGCTACTCGCGGAAAGACGACGAGCGCGGGCACGTCCGGCAGCTGGCCGAGGAGATCGAGCGGTCGTTCGGGCTGCGGGTGTTCTTCGATCGCCAGGAGGTCCGCGGGATGGACGACTGGCGGAACAGGATCCAACAGGCGCTCCGTGACTCGCGCATCTTCGCAGCCGTTCTCTCTCCCAATTTTTTGGCCGCGAATTACTGCCGTTGGGAGTGGGACGAATATGTCCGCTACGAGGCCATGCGCCAATGCCTCGGCGAAGGCATCGCGCCGCTGTCCTTCGCCGCGTTGGAAGGAAATGACCGCAATTGGCTGAACGAGATCCAGCGCCGTCAAGCCTTCGACCTCGAGCTGTGGGCGGAGAAGGGAAGCGCCGCTCTTCGCCAGCTGCGCGCGACGTTCGAGCATCTGCACGCATCGATCAAACAGCGCCTCGATCGATTCGACCGCGCGCAGCGGTCGCCTTCGAATGTTCTGCGTCCCAATCCCGCATTCGTCGGACGCGGCAAAGAGCTGACCGAGTTGCGCGGCGCGCTGAGCCGCAGTCAGGTCGGTGTGGTGGGCAGTGACGGCCCGGTCGCAGTGCAGGGGATGGGCGGGATGGGGAAGACCGAGCTCGCGCTCGCATACGCGCATGCGTTCGCCTGGGATTACCCGGGCGGGCGGTGGCAGGTGCCGTGCGAGCACATCGGCGATCTGCGGCTAGCGCTGCGCCAGCTCGAGGGGCCGCTCCAATTCGAGCTGAGCGCCGACGAGCGCGCCGATCTGGCGAAGTCGTTCGTTCGAGTGCTTTCGGAGTTGAACCGCCGCGGACGATGCCTGCTGATTCTCGACAATGTCACCGAATCGAGCCTGTTCCAACCCGCGCATCTCGATCGGCTTCCGCGGGACGGAAGCCTCGACGTGATGACCACCACGCGTCTCGCGCCCGGCGAGATCCCGGGCTCGGCGCGCGATCAGGCATTCGTGACGGTCGACCGGCTTCCGGATGATGACGCGACCGCTTTGATGCGCAGCCATCAGCCCGGCAGCCGTTTTCCCGATGCCGCATCCGAGGAACAGGCGGGTGCGATCGTGGTGCTGCTGGAAGGGTTCACGCTCGCCGTCGAAACCGCGGCCATCTTCCTCGGCCGGCAGACCACCGACGATCGCTTTGCGCGTTTCGCAGCGCGTCTTCGTGCCGATCTGCTGCGCATCATCGACGAGGCCGCGGGCGAGAAGACGGTGGCGGTGCGTCACGGACAGGCGCTGCTCGAGGCGACGCTCGCGCCGACGTTGGAAATGCTCTCGCCGGAAGAGCGCGAAGTGCTGCTCGTCGCGTCGCTCCTTCCCGCCGATCAGGTAGCGTTGCCCTGGGTGAACCAGATCGTCTCGCCGCGGTTCCCGCGGCTTCTCGACCGGCCGCTGCTGCACCGCGAATGGGCACAGCTGCTCCAGTCGCTGTTCGGGCAGCGTATCCTCCTGCCGGCGAGCGACGACGAGACCGGTTTTCCCCTCCTCGCCCGGATGCATCGCCTCCTCCAGGAGGTGATCGTCAAACGTGAGCCAGGCGAGGGTGTCGATGAGCGAAAGGCGGAGCTCGGGCACCTGGTCACGGTGAAAGCCAATCGGATGCGCACGGAATGGCCGCACGCACGGCAGCGGTGGCAGCTCGGCGCATTGACGGCCGTCGCGCATCGCCGGTTCGACTCGGGTGATGTTGCCGCGGCGATGGAGCTGGCGCTCGTGGTCTGCGACGCGCTCTGGCAGCTCGGGTATCACGCGGAAGGTCACAATCTGCTGTCGCGCGCGTTCGCGGCCGCGGCGGACGATGCCATGCAGCTCGCCGCCATCGCCGTGCCGCTGGCGCGCGTGCAGCGGTCACTGCGCAAGTACGACGAGGCGATCGCGCTGATGCAGCGCACGCTCGAGCTGATCGATGGCGCGGAAGGCGATCAATCCATCGCCCGCGCCGTCATTCACAGCGACCTCGGAAGGCTGGAGCTCGATCGCGGCGATCTCGATGCCGCCGAGGGGCATCTCACCAGGGCCTCGCAGGTCCGCGAAAGCGGCTTCCTCTACTTCAACATGGCCGACCTCGAATGGCGGCGCGGGAACCTCGATCGTGCCCGGGAGCTGGCCGCCGCCAGCATCAGCATGCACGCGCAAGCGGTCGACGAGCTCACCGGCCCGCAGCTCATCGATCAATTCGACGCGATGCGCATGCTGGCCACCATCGAGCGCGAGCGCGGCAATGACGGGGAGTCCGCATCGATCCTTCGCTCGGTGCTGGAGAAAGCCGATCGCCTGCTCACCGAGCCGCACGTCATTCTCATGAAGGTGCTGACGGAACTGGCCGAATTCGAGCGGACGTCCGGCAGCCCCGACGTCGCGGAGCGGCATTTCGAACGCGCGCGCGAGCTGGGGGAAGCGCTCGGCGAGCCTGCGCGCGGCGACCTGGTGAACATCCTCATGCGGCTCATCGCAGCGTCGGATGCCCGCCGAGACTACGACCGTTCACGGGCACTGCTGACCCGCCGCCTCGAGCTCCAGGAAGCGATGTTCGGCCCTTCCTCCACCGCCGCGATCGACACAGTGACGTCCCTCGCGCTGCTCGATGCCGGTCTCGGCCGCCTGCAGCCTGCGCAGTTGCTGATGGAACGAGTGCTCGCCGCGCGGACGACGCAGCTCGGACCCGACGATCTCGTGCACTCATTCCAGGTGAAGGCGAGCCTCGACGCCCAGCTGAAAGATGAAGAGGCCCTTCGCAGCACGCTCGAGAGCGCGCTCGAATTCGTCGTTGCCACCTACGGCCCGGAGGACAAGCGACTCGATCAGTTCGCGTTCCAGCTCTTCCAGCTCGGCGTCTGGGAGATCTCGCAGGGGCGCAAGGATCGCGGCAAGGAGATCACCGCGCATGCGCGATCGCGTCTCGCCACCGCCGGTGCGCCTGCGCAATTGCTGGCCAGGTTCGACGACGCGCGTAACTCCGCGCTGCGCAAAGCGGGGCCGATCAGCCGACTGCTGCGGCGTCTGCGCGGATCCTGGTGAGAGACCCCGATCGAGCGGATCACTTCGCAAGAAACGTCTCGATCACCGAGAGAAATCTCGCCGGCTCCTCGTACCACGGCAGGTGCCCGCTGAGTTGCTCCCACCGGTAAGAATGAACGACCGGGAGAAAGCGGGAGAGGCTCATCGCTCGCCGAGCAACCTCTCCGAAAGCTTCCGCAGGATCAATGTCTTATCCTTCGGTCCCTTCTCCTTGATCAACGCCAACGCCTCCGGCGTTCCCGCATTCGCCAACGCGATGATGGTCGCGTAACGAACATCATCATCCTCGGAGGCAAACCGCCGGACGAGCAGCGGCACGTGTTCCGTTGCGCCGAGACTGGTGAGGGCGTATACGATGGACGTGCGGGCGTTTTCGTCGCGCTCGGACTCGAGGCGCTTCGCCAGTGCCGTGGAGGCGCCGGGGGCGCCGGAGAGGCCGATGGCGTGCACTTCCGACTCGCCGCGGTCGTCGATCTGCTTGAGGCCCGCGAGCCGCGTCTCCATCGCCGGGAGGACCGGCGCCCGGAAGTGCTCGCGGTTGAGGCGGGCAAGGGTCTGCTGCGCGCCGACGACGAGGATCTTCGCCAGCGAATGCTGGACCTCGTCACCGATGCCCATGCCGGCGTTGTACATGACGAAGAGTCGCGCGGGCTGGATGCGATGCGTCACAGGTGGCGCGTCCGGTTTCGTCACGCGCACCTCGAGATCGAGGTACGTGTAGAAGAGCAGCGAGCCGTAGCCCATGTGCTGGATGTCGACGTTGGCGGCGTGGATCGTGCCGTCGAGGGTCCACCCCGGCGCTTTCGCTTCCTGAGGGGCCATCACGCTCAGGCCGAGCTTCGTCCCTTCCGCCCGCAGCGCCTCCGCGAACAGTTGGCCGAGGTCGAGGGAGGGGGCGAGGTCGTAGCTGGCGATCATCGCGTTGCGGAAGCCGCCGCCGAGCTTGGCCGCCACTTTCCGGTCGAACTTCGAATCGAACGTGCCGACCAGCACCGGTACGGCTTTCGAGCCGTCCCAGACCGGCGCGGTGATCTCGATCGTCGTGTCGTCGATCTCTTTGACGTCGAGGGTATTGATGGTGATGGCCAAGGCGGGCGTGGAGAGAAAGAGAAACAGCGGCAGCAGCAGCGTGCGTGGCATGACGTGTCCTTTAGTTCCGAGCGTGTAGTTGCTGTGTGGGCGGATTCTACCGCCGTCCTCGCCAGTTCCACACGTCGCAACCCGGGATGTGCGCTGTCGCGCGTTCGTCATGGCGATGCGGCGCATCGCGTCATTGTATGAGGCTGGCGAAGGGGATCAACCTGCCTCACCCGCCTGAAACGTTTTCGGCAGCTACCGCACTAATAAGGGTAGGGATTGCCATCGATCGGTCATCTCCTTCAGCAGGAGCGTCCTATGGGGTCCGGGAGTGCTCGAGTCATTCTGACGTTGTGTGCGGCGCTCACGGCCGGCTACGCAGCGCTTGCCCAGACCGCTCCCCGCTTCGGCGACGCGGCCAGTTTCGTCGTGCTCGGCAATGGCTCGGTCACGAACAGCGGAGCGACGCAGATCACCGGCAATGTGGGCGTCAGCCCCGGCAATACGGTCACTGGCCTGTCGTCCTCGAATTTCCTCCTCGGCGACGTGCGCCGCGACGATGCACTGGCACGCGCGGCGCGCGGCGACGGCAACGGTATCGACGACGAGCTGGCCGGAACCGCCTGCGACGTCACCCTCACCAACGCGGAGCTCGGCGGGAAAAGGCTGACTCGCGGCGCCTACCGCTTCTCCTCGGCGAACGTCACACTGAGCGGTCCCCTGATCCTCGATGCGGAAGGAAACCGCGACGCCGTATGGATCTTCCGCATCGACGGCACGCTCACGACCGCTCCCGGCGCCTCCGTGCTCGTCGTAGGAAACGGCTACGACGGCAACGTTTACTGGCGCACCGGCGACGGGGCGATGATCGGCGAGCGGACGTCGTTCATCGGCAATCTCTTCGCGGCCGGGAACATCGTCTTTCAGGACCGCGCCTCGCTGTCCGGCCGGGCCATCAGCCGCAACGGCAGCGTGTCGCTGAGCGCAAACCGCCTTTCGCTCTGCTGCGCGCCGATCACTGTGTCGCCCCCGTCCGTCCCGAACGGCACCCTCGGCACGGATTACAGTGAAATGTTCACGGCCGACGGCGGCGTCGCGCTTTACACGTTCGCCATTACGTCGGGATCGCTTCCGTCCGGTCTCACGCTCGATCCGACCGGAGCTCTGCACGGGAAGCCCGAACAGACCGGCACCTTCGCCTTCACTGTGACCGCGACAGACGCAGCCGGATGCACAGGCTCGGCGGCGTACACGATGGAGATCGATTGTCCAGAGGTCACCCTGTCGTCACTGCCGCCGATGGTGCAGGGCGTGCCCTACGACGAGACCATTGTGGTGACTGGCGGCGGCTGTGAGTATTCATTGACCGCCGATACGCTGCCGGAGGGTATCGTCATTGACGGCCTGCGGATTCACGGCACGCCGACACAGTCCTGCCCGTACACGTTCACCATCACCGCCGTCGACCGAACGTCCGGCTGCAGCGGAACGCGTCATTACACGTTCGGTTGCTGCAGGCTTCACATCACGCCGACGACCCTTCCCAACGGCCGCGTGGGCGTCGCCTATCCCGAGATCGACTTCAGCGTCGACGGCGGAACGGCACCGTACACATTCACGATCGCCAGCGGCCGTCCTCCCGGCCTCAGGTTGACGGGCGACACGTTGTCGGGAACGCCGACGACGGCCGGCACCTACGCGTTCCGTCTGCGCGTCACCGATCGCAACGGCTGCACGGACATCGTCGATTTCTGTGCGATCGACATCGCGTCCGGCACCTGTCCGGGCATGGCGACCCTGGCCCTATCGCCGGACGATCTGCCGCGCGCCACGCCGGGCGTGCCGTACGTCGCGGCCATCACGCCTTCCGGCGGCACGCCGCTGTATACGTTGACGGTCTCGAAGGGGGAACTGCCGGCCGGACTGGTCCTGACCCCGCCGGGCATTGGGGGGTCCACCACGGAAACGGGCGCCTTCCCGCTCATCATCACTGCCACCGACAGCAACGGCTGCCGCGTCTCCCGCTGCTACACGCTCTTTGTGGGAACCCCCATTCCGACGTTGTCGCAATGGGCGCTGCTGCTCGTCGCGGCATTGCTGTCGATCGCCGGATGCGTCGCGATCGGGAGGAGGTAACCGATGGACGAGGAGCAGAAGGCCGGTCTGCGGAAGCTGAGACGGGTCTTCATCAGCTACGCGCACGAAGATCGGGCATTTGCGCTTCGGCTGGCAAAAGACCTGGACGAAGCGAAGGTGCCGCTGTGGATCGACACGCGCATTGGCCCCGGCGACTACTTCTCCCGGACGATCGAAAAGGAACTGAAGGCGAGCGACACGGTCGTTCTGGTCGTCTCATCGGATTCCAGACACTCGGACTACGTGAACGACGAATTGCATTTCGCTAAGAACCATAAGATTCCCATCGTCCCGGTAGTTGTCAGCGATTACGAACCGTGGATGCCCATCGGCAGACTCCACTATGCCGACTTTCGAGGAACCTACGAGTACGGTCTCCAACGGCTGGCCCAAACCGCTGCGATGCGCACGACGTTGTGGTATCTGCTCGTTTTCCTAAAACGGAGAGGCCTGCGCCTGCTGGTGGTGTTGCTGGCCCTCGTGGCGGTCGCCGTCGCCGCCGCCGTGTATCGCCATCGCATGTCGCCGTCGGCAACGAATTTCAGCGTCATCAATGCAAACCACAAGTCGATCACTCTGCTCGTGGAGAACAGCGGCGGCAGGCCGTCGACCCTGCTGTACCCCACCTTCCACATCGATTTCGGCACGCTGCCGATCCCCCCTCGCAAGCTCGTCGCATTCGGCAACCAAACCAGCAGCGTGCCGGGACACGGCAAAATCAAGGTCCAGGTCACGGTCGCCAGCCACCAGCCGCTGAACCGGAAAGCCGACGGCTCGCGACATCGCAGAGACGACATCCCGCTGATGCTCGAGAATGCAGCCGTCCTCGTGAAAGGCTCGATCCAGGAATCGGACCAGTCCGTTCGCGAGAAGAAAACGAGCGTCCCCGCGTCGGGGATCCAAAAATTCATCATGGGAGTGCTTCCGAATGAACGTACTCGGATTTTCCAAAAGACTCCATAGCCGGATCACTGCTGCGCTCGTGCTTTCGATCGTGCTGGGATCGCAAACACTCGCCCAAACCACCGAGGTGCGCATCAGTCTGGAGGACGAGACGCTCTGTACGGGCTTGACCAGTCCCGGCGCCAGCGATCCGGACAGGAACTGCCGGTTTAAGATCTGGGTCGCATACGACGAGCAGGATCAGGTGGTGCAGGCCTGCTGGAAAGAGAAATGCGACTGGATCGCCAAGGTCAAAGGAGCGTTCCTCGACGGCACCGTGTTCAGCCTGCGCATTCCGGGAAGAGGACGGACGCCGTGCCGGAGCGGCAAGGCCGTCGATGCCTGGCACATGGACGTGACTTTCACCGGAACCGGCGGCGAGACGGCCCGTAACCTGGAAATCGTGCGCGGCAATGCCGACCCGTCCGTCGACTCCCGTCCCGCGTACGTCCGCGAGGTCGGCCCCAGTCCCGCGGGAGATGTGCGGTGCGATGAGGAAGGCCTCCTTCCCAAAACGTTGAGCAACGTGCAGCTCGACCTCGAGAACGTGCGCCTTCAGGTCTTTCCGGCGCGGACGGTGCGGTGCGCGGTCATCGTCGATCACCTCCTTCCCGGCGCGGACGCAAAGGAGCCGGCCGAGATCGGGCCGAAAGAGCTCGCCAACGCCGTCAGGAGGTATGACATCGAGGGCAAACACTGCTATGGCCCGACGATCACCGTCGTCGAGCCGCTCGAGACGAGTCTGCGAACGCTGACGCGCTCCTTCCGGGTGACGGTGAAGAAGTGATGCGTCGCGGCCTCTTCCTCGCCGCGACGTTCCTCGCCGCGCTCGCGGCCGAGGGCCAGCGTCCGATCTTCGAGCCCGACGATTTCATCGATCCGGCCATGCTCACCGGACCTCTCTTCATCTCGCGGCTCGTCGCCGGCGGCGCGTGGAATCCGACGGATCGCTTCCGGCCGCTCGCCGACGACGCGGGACTGGTCGTCCTGACGAACAGCCTGTATGTAAAGCAGTTCCAGTTCGACTACAAGCACGCCGAATTCATCGGCGTCGAAGAGTCGCAGACGTTGCGGCGATGCGACTGCCCCGACCCGGTCTACTTCCCCACCCCGCCGCCCGCCGGCGCCACGCCACGCGGCCCATCCGGCGAACGAAGCGAAACACTGCAACTGGCCTTCTACCGCACCGCGACCAGGAGACCGATCACGCTGCGCTACCGCCTCGCCTGGACACGCCGCGAGATCGATACCACCGTGCTGTCGCCGGCGACCGGCGACGTCCTCGAGCACCACTCGGGCCACGATCAGTCCTTCACGCTCGACGCCGACACGCACTTCTCCCTCTTCGGACGCGACGTCTGGGGAACGCTCTACGTCGCCCGCGCGTCGAGCTCCGGCATGCCCGCCGGCGATCGCGCGCAGAACGAGATCGCCTACATCTACCGCCCGCCCGGCTTCGCCGCCGGACCGCTCCTCGTGCGCGGCAAATTCACCGTCGGCGGCATCACAGGCCGCGGCGCCGCCGGCCTCAATCTCGTCAATCCATACCTCGAGACCATCTGGCGCCACGAGCGGACCAAGGTCACCGTCCGCGCGATCTGGAGCGGCGAGTGGACGCGCAGCGGCATCGAGGGATGGCAGCGCAATCACCAGGTCGCGCTGGTTCTCGACCGCACCCTGTTCGTGAAGATCTTCGACAGACCACGACCTCCCTCCTCCCCGGCAGCGATCAGACCGTCGTCAACATCGCCGCTGCTTTGAGGCCGGAGACGAACGCGGCTTCGTGGCCGGGGCCGGTGGTGTATTCGCCGCAGTACCAGGTGTGACGCTGGCCTTGCAGCGCGGCGAAGTGCGGGACGCGGAGGTCGGCGTCGTTGTCGTAGAGGAAGTGGTTCCAGACGATCCTGCGGATCGGCGCCTCGGGGATGGCCGGCGGATCGACGGTGAGAAACAGGTCTTCGTCGATCCAGGGTTGCAGGGGGCGCAGCCAGTAGGTGAACCACTCGCTCCTGGTCTGCTCGTCGCGCGCGTAGACGAAGGCTGACCAGAGCGCGCGATCGCTGGGCATGACGCGCGGGTCGCGGTGCAGGTAGCCGACCGCCCGTTCGTAGACCGCGGCGCCGAGCAGCCGCCTTTCGTCGTCACTGGGATCGGCGAGCATGGCCAGCGCTTCGTCGGCGTGCGCGGCGATGAGGACGCGGTCGAAGCGCTCCTCGCGGCCCGTGGCGTCGGTGATGGTGACGCCGCGGTCGTCGCGCGCGATCCGCGCGACCTTCGTGCGCAGGCGGATGCGATCTGCGAACGGCGCGATCAGCCTGGCCACGTATTCGCGCGAGCCGCGGCTCACCACGCGCCAGCAGGTCGCGGCCGATGCGAAGGAGTACATGCCGGCCACGAACGTCGCTGTGACGGTGTTGAGCGGCAGGTCGAGCTGCGCGCTGCGGGTGATGAAGAGGAAGCTGAGCAGCGGTGCCAGGCAATCGTCGCCGAACGCGGCGGAGTAGCCGTGCTCGCGCAGGTAGGTGCGCGTGGAGACGCCGGCAAGGCGCTGACGGTCGGCGAACAGCGCGGTGCACTCGCCTTCGAAGCGGCTCGCCTCCTCGCGGCGCTCGCGCCAGTACGGTGTGACCTGTCCGTTGTTCGTCCACTGGACGCCGTTGCCCAGGAGGGCCGTGCATCCGACCGGACCGGACGGCTCGGTGGCGACGCCCAGCGTTCTGAACATCGTGCTCAGCGAGGGATAAAGCGCCGGCATGTGTACCAGGAACCCGAGGTCGGTGACCGTGGTGCCGCCGCCCGGACGTTCGAGCTCGGCGGTGATCGCGTGTCCGCCCACGTGCTCGCCCGCTTCGTAGATCCTGAGGTCGCAGCGGCGATACAGCCGCCACGCGGCGCCGAGGCCGGCGACGCCGCTGCCGATGATGGCCAGACTGGATGGCATGCACTGCATCGTCGCATAGACGACCGCGCCGTCGCCATTTTGGAGCATGTGGCAGGAATGTCCGTTCAGAAGGCTCCTCCAGGGGGAAGGAGATAGAGCCATGCGTACCCTGATCCGGTCCCTCGTCCCGGGATTCCTCCTGCTGATCGCCTCGTGCACCACGAGCCCTCGCCTCATCACCGTCGTCAATCAGTGCGCGGTCCCGATCCTCGCCGGCATGGTCGGTGGCAATGCCGGACCGTGCGGCGCGAACGGCTCCTGTCCGCAGGGAACCGCCTGTAACAGTGCCGCTGGCTCCTGCTTCTGGGTACTGCCGGAGCCGGTCGGCGACGGCACGAACATTCCCGGCGTGGGCGTGCTCCTGCCGCCCAACACCTCGGCCGCGTTCGGCCTGATCAACGCGCCCATCGGCACGACCCAGTTCAACGGCTCCTTCTACGGCGCCACCGGCTGCGACGCGAACGGGCAGAACTGCCAGACCGCATGCCCGCCCGGCAACACGTGCGGACCGGGAGTCGGTCCGGTGGGTCCCGTGACGCAGGCCGAGTTCACGTTCGTCACGAACGCTCCCGACACCTATGACGTCACAGTGATCAACGGCGTGAACGTGCCGATCCAGATGGCGCCGGCGTCGGTGACCGCGATGAGCGGCGCCAATGCCTTCTTCTGCCAGACCCCGGGCGCGGTGACCGTTGCTCCCGGGAGTCAGCTCCCGGCGTGCTCGTGGTCGTACAGCATGAGCGGTTTGCCCGCCGGCGCGAATCTCGCCTTCGTCGCCGGGGGTGGCACGTCGCCCTGTCCAACGGGAGGTTGCACGACCGGGGTCTGCGGCTACGCGGCGGACTTTTCGACCAACACGATCACGCAGGCCTGCGGGACGCAGCTGGGATGGTGGAGCGCTGACGAGATCTGCGGCCACTGGCCGGCGTTCTCGGGGTCGGGGCTCGACTGCGCGCAGGCGCTCCCGGCGCCCGCGGGAAGCACGCTGAGCGCAATGCTACAGTGCAACTCTCCCTATGCCGCGAGCTGCTACTCCGCGGGCGCCTCGGCGACGTGCTGCGGCTGTCCGCAGTGGACGGTGAACGGCACTCCGATGCCGTCGGGCGCGCCGTGCGCGAACACGAATCCGACCTGGACGCAGTACGCGCTGCCGTGGGCCGCTTTTCTCAAGAACGCCTGCCCGACTTCGTACACGTTCCCGTACGACGACGAGACCTCGACGTTCACCTGCAGTTCGTCACCCTCGCAGCCGCCGGCGACAAACACGATGAGCTACACGATCACGTATTGTCCGGGAGGGAAGACCGCGTTCTGAGATCGGCGGGTGCGGAGTCCGGCTTACCGAAACAGCTCCTCCCTGGCAATCAACGCCCGTGTCGTCGCATCCGCTTTCGCTCGCGCGGCGGCGATGCGGGCCGCGCGATCCGGCTCGTTCAGCAGCACGCTCACCTGTGCGCGCTTGAAAAGCGCCATCGGGTAGGCGGGATGTGTGGCGGGGACGCGGTCCAGCGCGTCGCGGGCCTCGGGGTAGCGGCGGGCGGCGAGGTAGAGGACGCCGAGGTCGACATCGTGCTGGAAGGCGGAGCCCTGTTGCTGGCGGGCGCGTTGGAAGGCGTCCAATGCCACCTCGGTGCGCCCGAGCTCCATCGCCAGGCGGCCGACGTGCACCAGTTCCGCGGGGGAAAGCGTCTTCATGGTCTGGATCTGCTGGCGGATGGTCAGTGCGTCGGCGAGGCGGCCCTGCTGCTCGCGCACCGTGGCCAGCGCTTCCAACGCGGGCAGGCGCTCCGGCGACTCGGCGACCACGCGTTCCAGCAGCGGCGCCGCGTTCGCCACGTCGCCGGCGCGGGCGTAATGCATGGCCAGGTACGCGCGTACGTCGGGCGATTCGGGTGAGAGCGACTGCGCTTTGCGGAACGCGGCCAGCGCCTGTTCGTTGTGGCCGAGCGCCGAATGCGCGACAGCCAGCCGCAACGCGGTCACCAGGTTGTACGGATCGGCGGCGAGGATCTTTTCGAGCAGCGGGATCGCCGCGGCGTAGCGCTCTTCGACGAACAGCCCCGAGGCCTGCTCCAGCGGCTCGAAGAGCTGGACCATGTCCCGCGGGCGCGGCGCGTCCTGCCGCACCACCGGCTGCACCTCGGAGGCGATGTACCCGAGGGCGGCGAGCTGGCGGCGGTCTTCATCGGAGACGGTGGATGGCTGCGTCGCAGGGGAGGGGACCGGGTAGTCGCGCAGCGCCTGGCGCAACGCGCGCGAGATGTCGGCGCCCTGCGCGAGATCGCGCGTTTCCTTCGGATCGGCGACCACGTCGTACACCTCGATCGCACCGGCGTTGATCACCTTGCGCGCTCCCTCGATGGCCATCACCTGCGGCTGCCAGCCGAACTGCAGGAAGGGGATCATCGCCTCGCCGACCACCACCTCGCTGCCCGTACCGCGCAGGCTCTGTTCGGATGAAATGCCGGCCCAGTCGAGCAGCGTGTGAAAGACGCGACGCGTGCTGACCGGCGCGTGGTGGACGCCGGGCGTGACACCGGGACCGCTGAGCACGAGCGGCACGTGCATCGTGCTCTGGTAGACGAGATTGCCGTGCTGGAGCTCGCCGTGATCGCCGAGCCCTTCGCCGTGATCGGCGACCACCAGGATGGCCGGTTGCGCGAAGCGCTGCTCGAACGCCTGCAACAGCCGGCCGAGCTGCTCATCCATCGCCGCGACTTCGCCTTCGTACGGGTCGTACTTCACACTGAAGCGCGGCGGGGGAGCGTACGGCGCGTGCGGCTCGAAGTAGTGCACCCAGAGGAATACCGGGCCGCTCTGCTGCTGCAACCAAGCCAGCGCGCGTTCGGTGGTCTCCGTTGCGGGACGTTCGACGCGGTTCTGCAACTCGTCGTCGTAGGCGTCGAACCCGCGCGCGAGGCCGAACCGCCGCGCGAGCGGGAACGCCGACACGAACGCCGCGGTGCGATAGCCGGCCTCGCGCAGCCGCTCGGTGGCGAGCGGATGCCGCGCCGCGACATGGCGCGCGTTCTCGTGCACGCCGTGTCCGGCGGGGTACATCCCGGTGAGCATCGACGTGTGCGACGGCAGGGTCTGCGGCGTAGTCGCGTATGCCTGCGTGAAACGGCGGCCGCGTTTCGCCAGCGCGTTCAGCGCGGGTGCGTAACCCGCGACCACGTCAGCGCGCGTGGTGTCGAGCGTGACCAGCAGGATCGACGGCCGGGGCGCAATGGGGGCCTGCGGCGTCTCACCGCGGGAGCAGGCGAGCGCGAGTAAAGCAGGGATGAAAACCAGGCGACGGCGCACTGGGAGAGTCTATAGAATCGGAATCATGAATCGTCTTCTGGCAGCACTGCCGGCCGAGGATCTCCAGGCCCTCCGGCCGCAGATGGAAGAGATCACCCTCGAGTTGCACACGCCGCTGATCGTGCCGAACGAGCCGATCGAATACGTCATCTTTCCGATCACCGCGCTCGCCTCGCTCGTCACCGTGCTCGAGGATGGCTCGACCGTCGAAGCGGGCTCGGTCGGTCACGAAGGGATGGTCGGCATCCCCATCCTCCTCAACGCCACCTCCACGCCGATGGAGACCGTCACCCAGGTCGGCGGCACGGCCATCCGCATCCCGAGTGAAGCGGTGAAGAGACAGTTCGACGGCAGCCCGGCCATGCACGCGCTGCTGCATAAGTACATCCACGCGCTGTTCATCATCGCGTCGCAGTCGACGGCCTGCAACCGCCGCCACCAGGTCGACGAGCGCCTGGCGCGCTGGCTACTCATGAGCGCCGACGGCATTCGCAACGAAGAGGTCGCGATCACGCACGAATACCTCGCCACGATGCTCGGCGTGCGCCGCCCCGGCGTCACCGAAGCGGCGCTGAAGCTGCAGGAAGATGGGTTGATCCAGTACCGCCGCGGCGGTACCACCATCATCGACCGCCGCGGCCTCGAAGCGCGCGCGTGCGAGTGCTACCACGTCGTGAAGAACACGATCGAGGGCGTCTTCAACTGACCTCGATTCTCCATGCGCTACCATCCCGCGCATGTTGAATTACATCTGGTTCGGACTGATGGCGATCGCGCTGGTGGTCGCGGCATTCAACGGGACGGCCGAGGCGGTGACGAAAGGGGCCATCGACTCTGCGAAGACCGCGGTCGAGATCTCGATCGGCCTGGTCGGGGTGATGGCGCTCTGGCTCGGGATCATGCGGATCGCCGAGGCCTCGGGACTGGTCATGCTGCTTGGGCGCCTCCTGCGGCCGGTCATGCGCCTGCTGTTCCCCGACGTGCCTGCGGAGCATCCGGCCGGCGGAGCGATCGTGCTGTCGGTCGCGGCGAACATGCTCGGCCTCAACAACGCCGCCACGCCGCTGTCCATCAAGGCGATGGAAGAGCTGCAGTCGCTGAACCCGAGGAAAGACACCGCCAGCAACTCGATGGTCACGTTCATGGCCCTCACCACCTCGGGGGTGCAGCTCATCCCCGCCAACATGATCGGCGTGCTCGCCGCGGCCGGCTCGAAGAACCCGACCTGGATCATCAGCACCACCCTCATCGCCACGTTCATCGGCACCGTGGCCGCCGTGCTCTCGGCGAAGGTGCTACAGCGCTTCTGGCGGCAGGATGAGGAAGCGGTCGAGGTGGGGCAGTGATCCGCGCCACGCTCGAGGCGATCTCCCTCTGGGCCATCCCGGTCCTGCTCGTATTCATCCCGCTGGTCGGGATGATCCGGAAGGTGAAGGTGTACGACGTCTTCGTGGACGGCGCGAAGGAAGGCTTCGAGGTCGCGGTGAAGATCATCCCGTTCCTGGTGGGGATGCTCGTGGCGATCGGGATGTTCCGCGGCTCCGGCGCCATGGACCTGCTGACGAACGCGCTGCGCCCGCTGCTCGCGTCGATCAACTTCCCGCCGGAAGTGTTCCCGCTGGCGGTCCTGCGGACGCTGACCGGCAGCGGCTCGCTGGCCATCACCACCGACCTGGTGAAGACCTTCGGCCCCGACTCGTTCCTCGGGCGTACCGCGGCCACGATGTACGGCTCCTCGGAGACGACGTTCTACGTGTTGGCGGTCTACTTCGGCGCCGTGCAGGTCAAGCGCACGCGCCACGCGGTGCCGGCGGCGCTGATCGGCGACGTGGTGGCGGCGATCGCCACGGTCGCGGTGTGCGGCTGGATGATGCTGTAGGGGTGGCCTCAGGCTTCAGGCGTCTGGGACTTTGCGCCCGAGGGACAGCAAAGCCCAGATGCCTGATGTCCGATGCCGATTTTTACACGCCGATGTTCTGGCCGACGTCCGTCTTGCCGTTCCCGCTCGTGCTGCCACCGCCGCCGCTCTCGCTGCTGCCGCCGCGGTTGGCGATGGTCGATGCTGCTTCGGCCACGCCGCGGGCCACGGTCTGACGGGCCGCTTCCATGGCGCGCGTCGTCAGGCGCTCCCTGTGCTGGCCGAACAGCTCGTGCTCGCGGTCGGTCTCGCGGATGATGGTGCCGACGATCGCGCCGACCGCCAGCGCCGCCACTCCGGCGATCAGCGGGCGGTCCATGATCCCTTCGCCGCGGCCGTCATCGCTGAGCGTCTGCATCTCGGTCGGGAAATCCGCGTCGCTCATGCCGGTGTCGGCCAGCGACTGCTGCGGACCCGCCGGAACCGCGCTGGAGCTGCTCTTCAGGAAGCGCGAGACGATGAAGCCGACCGCGATCGCGCCGCTGATGAACGTGGCCGGATTCCTGCGCGCGAAGCGCTCCAGGTCGTCCACCACGTCGCCCAGCTCCTTGCCGTCCAGCGACTGCCCGGCCGATTCGACCCGGTCCGCGATCGCCGAGACCAGTTTGCCGGCCATGCCGCTGCTGTCGCCGAGCTCGCTGCCGGCCTTGCGCAATGCCGACGCCACGCTGTCCAGCTCGCCGAGAGCGGTGCCTTTCTGCTTCTCGAATGCACCGCCCGCCAGGCCCGAAACCTTCTCCTTGACGGTATCTTTGATGTTCTCGTTCATGAGTAGTCCTCCGGCAGAGATACAACGCAAGAACGATGCGCGGATCGGCTTGTTTGGAGGAGTTTGGAGTGCGGTGACCGCAGTCACCGCTTTGACTCGCAGAAACACGACCCGCGGCTCTCGGGAGGCAAAGCGGTGACTGCGGTCACCGCACTCCAAATCAAGACGTTGCGGCCGCCGGCCTGGACACAAAGTAAATCACCGCCCCCACGGTCACCGCGATTGCTCCCGCCAGCGCCCTCTTCGGGTTGTCGATCATCACCATCACCACGATCCCGAGCGACACCATGACGCCCAGAGCCGGCACGACCAGGCCCGGCGTCCGGAAGCCTTCGTTCAGCTTGCGCAGGCGCGGGACGGCCAGGCAGGTGGCGAGATAGGTCGCCAGGCGCGCCACCGCGGAGAGCAGGGCGAGCTGCGCGAACGAGCCGGCCAGCGCCAGTCCGAGCGCGACGATGGCGTGGATGACGATGGCGACGGAGGGGGTGCGGAAGCGCGGGTGTACATACGAGATCGGGCCGAGGTTGCGGTCGAGGGAGAGGGCGTAGAGCATGCGCGAGCCCTCGAGCATCGTGCCGGAGTTCGTGCCGGCCATCGACAGCAGCGCGCCGACGGTCACGATCAGCGCGCCGATCGGGCCGATGAGCGCGGCCGCGGCGGAGGCGATGGGGGTCTTGCTCTGCGAGAGGTCCGGCAGCGCCGACATCGCGCCGAGCTGCGCCAGCGCGTAGATCGCGGCGATGGCCAGCGTCCCGATCAGCAGCGCCAGCGGCAGGTCGCGGCGCGGGTTCTTGAACTCACCGGCGGGCACGCCGAGGTTTTCGAAGCCGGCGTAGGCGAAGAGCATGAACAGCGTCGCCTCGGTCCAGTTGGTGCCCGCGCCGGGGAGGACGAACGAGCCGGGGATTGGATTCGACTTCCAGGCGATGAGCGCGACGACGATGAAGCCGACCAGCGGCACGAGCTTGCCGAGGGTGAAGACGTAGATCGACGCCGCGCCGTAGCGGACACCGATGAAATGGATCGCCGCGAGGATCAGCACGATCGCGGCGATGATGACGTGCCGCGCGGCTCCCTGGCCGAGGGAGGGCTGCAGCAGCGCCAGCGCGAGCACCATCCCGTTCGACAGCGAGGCCAGCGAGGTCACGCGCGCGATCCAGTTCATCCAGCCGGTCTCGAACCCGATGAAGTCGCCGAACGCCGACCGCGCGTAGAGGTACGCCCCGCCGGGCTTGTCGAAGTGGCTCGAGGCCTCGGCGAAGTTGAGCACCAGGATGAACACCGGGATCGCGAAGAGCAGCGGCGCCCAGAGCGAGAACGGCCCGAGGAGCGTGTACGACTCGTGAGGGAGCAGGAACACGCCGGAGCCGACCACCGCGTTGATGCACATCGCGACGAGACCCCAGAAACCTACGGTGCGAACGAGCTTGTTCGTGGTGTCAGTCATCGCTTTTCATATCCTCTCCCGCGAATGCTTCTGCCCGGAACCTGGCCGGTGAGCTGCGCGTCGCGCAGCACGGCAACGCCGTTCACCACCACGTCCGTGATCCCCTCTGAGAAATGATGCGGGTCCTCGAACGTCGAGAGATCACGCACCGCGGCCGGATCGAACACGAGCACGTCCGCCTTCATCCCGGGACGCAACACGCCGCGGTCGTAGATGTGTGCGCGCAGCGCCGCCTGCGACGTCATCTTGCGCACCGCCTCTTCGAGCGGGAAGAGCTGCTCGTCGCGCGAGTAGCGCCCGAGCACGCGCGGGAAGCTGCCGTAGGCGCGCGGATGCACGGCCACCCCTTCCGCGCGGACTTTCGCATTAGGGGAGTCGGCGTCGGAGCCGACCGAGACCCACGGTTGCTTCAGCGCGTAGCGGACGTCGTCCTCGTTCATCAGGAAGTAGATCACCCGTGGGGAGAGCGCGCTCTCCGCGAAGAGCGCGATCAGCGCCTCGTCGACGGTCGTGTTCATCATCCGCGCGACTTCTTCGATGTACTTCTTCTCGTACTGCTTATGCGGTGCGTGGAAGATCTGGGAGATGTAGACGCCCCGCTCGCCGCGGCGCGCGAACTGCGTCCGGAACGCCTCGGCGATCCGGGCACGGTCTTCCGGGTTCGCGAGCCGCCTGCGGAAGTCGCCGTAGCCGCCTTCCATCGCCCAGTCGGGAGCGAGGGTGCTGAGCGCGGTGCCGGATGCGGCGTACGGATAGACGTTGGCGGAGACGTCGAGCCCCTGCTCGCGCTGCGCGGCGATGCGGGCGATGATGCCGGGCATCTTTCCCCAGTTCACGCGCGGGCCGATCTTGAGGTGCCAGATGTTGACCGGCAACCCTCCTTCGCGTCCGATGCGGAAGGCCTCGTCGAGCGCGGAGTCGATCTGGTCGCCTTCGCTGCGGATGTGCGAGAAGTACATGCCGTCGTATTTCGCGGCGACGCGCGCCAGGGCGATCAACTCCTCGGTGGACTGGTACATCGCCGGGACGTAGACCAGCGACGTGGAGAGGCCGATCGCGCCGTCGCGCATGGCCTGGTTGACGATCGCTTCCATCTGCCGCATCTCGTCCGCCGTGGCGTCGCGATCGGCATTGCCGATCACCATCTCGCGCGGATTCGCGCTGCCGACCAGGAGCGCGAAGTTGATCGCGGCTCCCTTCCGGTCGAGCTCATCGAGGTAGTCGCCGAGCCGCGGCCAGCGCTCGGTCTCGTTGAGCTGGTCGGGACGCCGCGGGCCGGGGGAGTAGCCCTCGCCGGCGATGGCGGTGGTGATCCCCTGGCGAACATGCGCTTCCAGCGCCGGCTCGGTCAGGGCGTTGTACTGCGCCCAGCTCAGGAGGTCGACGAAGCCGGGAGAGACGATGCGGTTCTGCGCGTCGATGGTCTGCGTCGCGGAGCTGGCGGAGAGGTCGCCGATGGCGACGATCTCATCTCCGCGGATGCCGACGTCGGCGCGGAACCAGGGGGAGCCGGTACCGTCGAGGACGCGGCCGTTGGTGATCTTGAGGTCGAACATTGCGTTGTCGTCTTTGGCCGCGGTCGTGGTGCTGCAACGGACGAGCGTGATGGCGAGCAGGAGCGCTAAGCAAGACGCTTTCACTCCATCCCCTTCATCAGGTCGTCCATCCGCTGGCGCTCGCGGATCACACGCGCCTGTCCGTTCTCGATGAGGATCTCCGGAGGCAGGAGGCGTGCGTTGTAGTGCGAAGCCATCGAGAAGCCGTACGCGCCGGCGTCGCAGAAGCCGATCAGGTCTCCGACCTTCGTCGGGTCCATGAGGCGCGTCGTGACTCTGCCCTCGGTGCGGGTGAAGACGTCGCCCGACTCGCAGAGGTTGCCCGCCACGACCAGCTCTTCGCGCCGCGCGTCCGGATCCCAGCTCGCGCGCAGCGAGCCGGCGGAGCCGCGGGAGGCGTTCACGATGTGGTGGTAGGCGCCGTACTTCGACGGACGCACGAGGTGGTTGAAGCCGGTGTCGACGCCGATCCACTCGATCCCGGCGCTGATGCGCTTCGTGGTCACGCGCGCGAGCAGCATGCCGGACTGCGCGACGAGGTAGCGTCCCGGCTCGATGATGGCCGTCAGGTCGCGCGCGCGCAGCATCGCGCCGGCGATGCGGGAGAGCTCCGCGCCGTACTCGGCGAGCGGAAACTCCGGCTCGCCCGGCTTGTACGGCGTGGCGATGCCGCCGCCGAAGTTCACCCACTGCAGGTTGCGGAACGCCGGCGCCAGCTCGAGCAGGCAGCGCGCGGCGTCGAGCAGCGGTCCGGGCGTGTCGACGCCGGAGCCGATGTGCGAATGGATGCCGACCAGCTTCCGCCCCGCGTCCTCGACGAGCATGCGCGCGCTGTCGATCTCCGCGAGGTCGATCCCGAACTTCACGCTGTCGCCGGCCGTGATCACGTCCGCGTGATGCCCGGCGCCGACGTCCGGGTTCACGCGCAGCGCGACCGGGTTGGGGAGGTCGAGGCTCAGGCAGCGGTCGATCTCCGCCATCGAGTTGACGTTCAGCACGATACGCGGATCGGGGATCGCGCGCAGGTCGTCGTCGGAGACGTTGGAGCACGTGAACCAGATGTTCTCCGGCTCGAAACCCGCCCGCAGCGACAGCTGGATCTCGCCCGGCGACACCGCATCGCATCCGAACCCCTGCTCGCGCACGAGCCGCAGGATGGAGAGGTTCCCGTTCGCCTTCATGGCGTAAAACGGACGGAAGGGAAGGCCCGAAAACGCCTCCCGGATGTTCGCGACCTGCCGCCGGATCACCCCCGCGTCATACACGTAAAGCGGAGTGCCGTAGCGCTCGGCGAGCTCAGTAGCGGATAGGTTGTCGATGTGAAGTGAACCGTCGATGTACTCCATGAGCCGGCGCAGTGTAGCAATGGAACCGGTGTCAGGTGTCAGGTGTCAGGTATCTGTGGTGTTACGGCTCGCGGCAACCTTCCCGCAAGCCGCAAACGGTGTCGGGTATCAGGTGTCAGGTGTCTGGGGTTCTTCGGCTCGCGGCAACCTTTCCCGCAAGCCGCAACACCGCAGACACCTGACACCCGGCACCCACGCGCAGCGTCTACAATTCCCGCATGCAGCAATACCTCTCCCTCGTCCGCACGGTCCTCGAGCAAGGGCACCGCAAGTCCGACCGCACCGGGACCGGAACGCTCAGCATCTTCGGGCACCAGCTCCGGTTCGACCTCGCGGCCGGCTTTCCGCTGCTGACCACCAAGAAGCTGCACCTGCGCTCGATCGTCTACGAGCTGCTCTGGTTCCTGGCCGGCGAGACGAACGTCCGCTTCCTCAACGAGAACAAGGTCACGATCTGGGACGAATGGGCCGATGCGAACGGCGAGCTCGGACCTGTGTACGGGTACCAGTGGCGCTCCTGGCCCACCGCGGACGGGCGGCACATCGACCAGATCACGAACGTGATCGAGGAGATCCGCCGCAACCCCGACTCGCGCCGCCTCCTGGTCAGCGCCTGGAACGTCGGTGAGCTCGACAGGATGGCGCTGCAGCCGTGCCACGCGCTCTTCCAGTTCTACGTCGCGGACGGCCGCCTCTCCTGCCAGATGTACCAGCGCAGCGCCGACATCTTCCTCGGCGTGCCGTTCAACATCGCGTCCTACGCGCTGCTGACCATGATGGTCGCGCAGGTCTGCAACCTGCAGCCGGGTGAATTCATCCACACCCTCGGCGACGCGCATCTCTACTCGAACCACCTCGAGCAGGCCCGCGAGCAGCTGACGCGCGATCCCCGTCCGCTCCCCACGATGCGCCTGAACCCCGATGTCCGCTCCATCTTCGACTTCAGGTTCAGCGACTTCACGCTCGAGAGCTACGATCCGCATCCGGCCATCAAGGCCCCCATCGCCGTATGAAGATCACCCTCATCGCGGCGCTCTCCACCAACAACGTCATCGGGCGCGACAACCAGGTGCCGTGGCGCCAGTCCGCCGACATGAAGCGCTACAAGGCGCTGACCATGGGCCACCACCTCCTCACCGGCCGCAAGACGTACGAATCGGTCGGCAAGCCGCTCCCAGGGCGGGTGACCATCGTCATCACCCGCGACCCGGACTACCAGGCCGAAGGGGTGACGGTCGCGCACTCGCTGGAGGAAGCGCTCCGCATCGCCGAGGCGGCAGGGGAGAAGGAAGCGTTCATCAACGGCGGCGCCGAGATCTACCGCCAGTCGCTCCACCGCGCCGGCCGCATGCAGCTCACGCGCATCCACGCCGAGGTGGAAGGGGACACCTGGTTCCCCGAATTCGACGACGTCTCCGAATGGCGCCTCGTCGACTCCGAGCACTTCGACGCCGACGAGAAGAACGAGCATCCGTACACGTTCCTCGTCTACGAACGCGCGGCGGAGGCGGAAGGGCATCCCATTCCAGACGAGGGGTAATGCGGCCGTCGCGATGCTCTTCTATGGTATAAGACCATAAAACAATCGCTCCGGAGGGCCGTTTTATGCGTCACCTCGCCCCGATTCTCGCGTTGCTCCTGTCGTTTTCCCTGCACGCGCAGACGCCCCGCTTCGGTCAGGACATTGCCGTGGGGCCCGTCGAATACGGGGATCCCGGGGCCGCGAGGTTCGGGGGAGACATTGCCACGGACGGCAGCGGGTATCTCGCCGTCTGGAGCGACACGCGCAGCGGCAACGTCCATGGCGTCATCTACGCCGCGCGGCTCTCCGCCGACGGGACGCTTCTCGATCACACCGGCATCGTGATCGGGAACGGCCAGTTCGCAGAAGTGGTCTGGACGGCGGAGTCGTGGGTGGTGGCCTGGCTCGACGGCTACACCACGCGCATCGCCTCGGTATCGCGCGAAGGCGTCATCGGCCGGCAGCACGCGCTCGGCCCCTTCCTCGGACTCGCGCTCGCGCTGGCGACCAACGGGAAGAGCGTGATGCTCGTGACGAGCGGGCGGATGCTGTTCCGCTTCAACCTCGACCTCACTCTCCACTCCACGACGGTGACCGGCGCCATTACCGACGCGCCGAACTCGGTCGCCATCACGGCGAGCGGCGATCAGTACCTACTCGCGTTGCGCAGCGGTCCCACCATCGTGACGCAGACCGTGGATGCCAGCGGCGGCTTGAGCGCGCCGTCGCGCATCTCCGATTCGCTGGGCGTGACGATGGTCGCCACGGCGAGCGACGGCACGAACTACCTGGTGCTCTGGTCGAACGAGATCAACGAGTTGCGCGGCCAGTACATCTCGCCGTCGAATCAGGAGGTCGGCCAGGCGCGCGTGCTCACCGAGAATCGCGCGGTCCGCGACGGCGGCGTGCATGCGCCGAGCGTGGTCTGGCGCGGCAACGAGTTCCTTTCGACGTACCTGGTCGGCCACGGCTTCATCAGCGGGATGAATGCCGAGGCGTTGCGCCTCGGGCCGGGGATCGAGCCGGTCGGCTCGCCCGCGGCGTTCGCCCGGATATCCCAGAGCGAGCCGGCGAACCTGATTGCGAAGAGCGACGGCAGCGGAGCCGCAATCTGGATCGATGGAGGGCGTGTGCGCGTCGGCCTGTTCGACGCGGTCTCGCTCGCGGCCGGAGCACCGTTTTACAAGGTGGTGAGTGTGGCCAATGCCCCGCGGCACCAGTCGCGGCCCGCGATCGTCGCGGTGGAGCGCACTGCCGTCACGGCGTGGCGCGAGTGGTCGGTCGACAGCCCGCAGGTCCGTGTCGCCCGCCTTCGTGGCGAGCCGGTCGTCGTGGCCGAGGAAGAATCGGTGTGGGTGGACGTCGTATACGACGGCGACACGGTATCGGTGCTCTGGCGCTCGCCCGATGTCTCGCAGCTGAGCGTCCGCCGCTACACGCGGGCGCTCGAGCCGATCGATGCCGCGCCGTTGCGATTCGCGGTGCCACCGGGCGCGCTGATGTCATCGGCGGCGGCCGGGAACGGTGCGATCGCGGTGACGTGGCGGGTCGACGGCGACTACGAGCTCGGCGGGGCCAACCGTTTCTCGGTCCTGGTCCTGCAGCGCAGCGATCCGACCCTCGTCGCCACTCCGCTGGTGGTCATCGACGACAGCGGCGATGACAACGATTCGACCGTAGTGTGGGACGGCAGCCGCTTCGCGGTGGTCTGGCGTCACGACCATTCGCCGGATGGAATGGGCAACCCGCCGGTCAACACCCGGCACCAGAGCATCTACGTCACGCACTTCACCACGAACGGCGTGCGCGAAGAGGCGCAGCCGCTCGTCGCCTACGACGTGACCGTCAGCGCCATCTACTCACTCCGCGCCGCGGCACATGCCGGCCAGCTCCTCCTCGGATGGCAGGAGGTCCCGGATTCCGGTCCCGGAGACCTGACCACCCTCGTCGCGCGTTTCGACGGCACCTCGCGCGTGACGCCGCGCCAGCTCTTCAGCGACCGGTTGTTGAACTGGGGCCTTGCCGCGCTCGGAGTGCACGACGACGGCGAGGTCGACGTCTACTGGACGCGGTTCAACTTCTCCGGCTTCGAGTCGGGAATCCGCGTGCAGCGCGTCGCTCCTTCGCTCGAGCCGGCGGGCGACGCTTTCGTCTACGACAGGTTCCCCGTCACGCAAAGCCCGGAGCGTGCGTCCGACACGTTCTGGATCCCCGATCTCGACGCGACCGTCGCCGGCAACACCGCCGTCTTCGCCTATCAGCGGCGCGGCGACGAGCCCGGCCTCGGCGGCGTCAGCCGCGTATTCGTCCGGACGGAACACCCGCTGGTAAATAGAAGACGCTCGGTACGGTGACCGCATGAAAACGGAATACCAGCCTCCCGTAATCAATTGACTCCCACAGTGCTCAGACCCTTTTCCCATTTGCTCTGGTTTTTCATGACCGCACTCTCATTCCCGGCAGTCGCGCGCGAGCGCGGCTTTGTGATGACCGAGCGCAGCGATGCCGCTGTTTGCCTGCCATCCGGCGAGCGGATGCACCGTGGTGTTCACGCCCGTGCCGTACCTCTGCGCGTGATCGGGGAGGATGTGCATGCCGCCGGCGGTCTGAACATCGTGCTGCGCGCGACGGCACAGCTCGAAGCGTACCCGGCCGCGATGGCCGCTTTCGAACGTGCCGCGGCGGTGTGGGAAGCTCGGATCGCGAATCCGATCACGATCTACGTGGACGTCGACTTCGGGCCGGCGTTCTTCGGCGAAGCGTTCCCCGGCGGGTTCGTCGCAATTGCGATCCCCGACGATCGGGTCAGCGCTGAGGGCGCCTACGCGGAGCTACGCCAGTTGCTGGCGGCGCATGCCGACAACGCGGCCGAGGCGGCGCTGTACGCGGCGTTGCCGGCGGACTCGATTCCGACGGATCTCGGCCCTACCACTCGTTACAACTCTCCCGCTCCACTGCTCCGCGCGCTCGGAGCGCTGCCGGCGACCGCTTCGCCGTCCGAGAGTGCACCCGCCATCGGGTTCAACTCCGCGTATGCCTATGACTTCGTTCCGAGCGACGGCATCGCCGGCGGCCGGTTGGATTTCGAGGGCGTGGTGGTCCACGAGATCGGTCACATGCTCGGCTTCGTCTCCAAGGTGGGGGACGTGGAGCTCGGTGCGACGGCCAATGCGCCCGCGATCTTCGACCTGTTCCGCTTCCGGCCGGGCGTGACGCTCGCGTCGTTCGGCAGCGAGCCGCGCATCGTGACCTCGGGCGGCGATCAGGTGTATTTCACCGGCGGCGAACCGCTCGAGCTGTCGACCGGCCGCGACGACGCAACGGGCGGCGACCGGCGCGCGGCGAGTCACTGGAAAGACGACGCGTTGACCGGCCTTACGCGCGGGATCATGGATCCGTCCGTGAAGCGCGGCGTGCCGCTCCAGCTCACCGAGACCGACCTCGCCGTGCTGGACATGCTCGGTTACACGCTGGCGGAACCGCCTGTCGAACCGCCGCCTGCGCCCCGGTCGGGCCGGCGGCGTTCTGTGCGCAGCGGGCGTTAGGCGTTGGGTGAGTCGCGTAGGATGCGCCTGCGATGTACTGGCGCCTCCTGCGCGACAACCGCGATTTCCGCCTGCTCTACGTTGCGACGCTGATCTCCCTCGGCGGCGACTGGTTTCTCACCGTCGCGCTGCTCGACCTCGTGCTGCAGCTCACCGGCTCGGCCACGCTCGTCTCGCTCGTGCTGCTCTTCCAGACGTTGCCGGTGTTCTTCTTCACCCCGCATGCGGGCCATCTCATCGACCGCGTCGACCGGCGCAAGCTGATGATCGCGGTCGACCTGCTGCGCATCGCCGCCTGCCTGCTGCCGCTCCTCGCGCGCACGCCGGCCATGCTGCCGTTCGCGTACGCCGGCGTGTTCCTCATCGCCGTCGGCTCGGCCTACTTCGAGCCCGCCTCGCAGGCGGCGCTGCCGAACATCGTGCCGCCCGGGGATCTCGCCACCGCGAACGTGCTCATGGGCTCCACCTGGGGCACGATGCTCACCGCGGGAGCGGCGATCGGCGGAGCGGTGACGACGCTGTTCGGCCGCGACACCTCGTTCGTCGTCGATGCGGTCAGTTTCGCCGTCTCCGCGCTGCTCCTGGTGCGCATGCGCGGCCGGTTCTCCGAGGAGCGCGACGTCCATTACGAGCACCCGCCGTTCCTCGAATCGATCCGGGAGACCTTCCGCTTCGCGAGAGCGCAGCCGCGCGTCCTCGGGCTGCTCACCGTCAAAGCCGGCTACGGCCTCGGCGGGGGCGTGGTGGCCATGCTCAGCGTGTTCGGCAAGGACGTGTTCCGCGCCGGCGCGTGGGGCATCGGCCTGCTCTACGCCGCCCGCGGCATCGGCGCGCTGCTCGGGCCGTTCCTGCTGCGCGGCGCCGTCCGCACGGACGACGCGCGCTATCGAGCCATCGCGTACTGCGTCTTCGCGTTCGGGATCGGCTACGCGCTGCTCGCCGTCTCCACGACGCTCGCCTTCGGGTTCGCCGCCATCCTGTTCGCCCACCTCGGCGGCGGCGCGGCGTGGCAGCTCTCGACGTACGGCCTGCAGCGCGAGACGCCCGACCACATCCGCGGCCGCGTCTTCTCCGCCGACTACGGCCTCGTCACGCTGACCATGGCCTTCTCAGGCCTCGGCGCCGGCATCGCCGCCGATCACGTCGGCCCGACTGCGGCGACGCTGGTGGTCGCCTCGATCTGCCTGCTGTTCGGCGTGGTCTGGGCGTACTCGACCTGGAGCTTGTGGCGCTGAGAACCGCGCCGGAAGCCGATCGCCGCTGACACCGGTCCGAGCAGAAAGTACGTCCACCCGGCGAAGTACAGCGCGAACCCGTCGAGCATCGCGCCGAGGATCGCGGAGAGGACGCCGATCGCCACATGCGACGTGTACATGATCATCGCCGTCTTCGTGTCGTGCAGCTCGAAGACGTTCAGCTCGAGCTGCTCGCGCTTGCGGTACGCGTGAACGTACATCAGCACGTAGACCGTGAAGATCCCGGCGAAGCCGACACCGTAAATGATGAAGAGCGTCCCCGCGTCCCCGCCACCGCCGAGGATCTGCCCGGTCAGGACCGAAAACATGAACTTCAGCGGATACGTGTAGAACAGCACGAGGAACAGCAGCACCGTGTTGAGGGTGATCGTGACTTCGTCGGTCAACGCATAACGCCTGAAGAACGTGTGATGCACATGCCACAGCCACGTCAGGATCGCGAAGCAGATCGCGAAGGCCGGAAACCCGCGCATCGTCTTCATCAGGTCCGCGAACTGCGTCGGCACCTCGAGCGACACCACGATCAACGTGAGCGCAAACCCGAACACCACGTCGCTGAACGCCTCGACACGCGAAACCTCGCGCCCCCGCATGCGGAACGGAACACTCTCAGGCATAGGGAGAGAGTAGCGCCGCAGGCGCACATTTGTCAGGTGACGAATGTCAGGGGAGCCGTCTGGCTCCCGTTTGTTAAAATCGCTCCGTGAAAGATCTAGCTCACCTTCTGGAGCTCCCGCCAGCCGAGCGCCTGCAACTCGTCGAAGCGATCTGGGACAGCCTCGTGGAGGTTCCTGAAGCTGTGCCGGTGAGTGACGAGGTACGCGAGGAGCTCGATCGTCGTCTGGCGGCCTACTACGCTGATCCGTCTTCGGCTCGTCCGTGGGCCGAGATCAGAGACGAGTTGTTCGGGACGAAGTGACGCCACAGCTCATCGTCTCGCGTGAAGCTCGAGCAGATCTCGAGGAGGCGGTCGCATTCTTCCGCCGGATCTCGCCGAAGCTCGCCGTCCGGTTTGGGGTCGAGCTCGAAGGTGTGTACTCCTCGACTCTCGACCATCCTGAGATGTACCCCGTCGTGTACAAAAACTTCCGTCGGGTGTTACTTCACCGGTTCCCGTACTCCGTATTTTATGTCCTCGAACGTCCCGTGGTTCTGATCGTCGGAGTAGTTCATCAAGCCCGGGACGAATCCACCTGGAAGCGGCGCGCGTAAGCATCGCTTCACACGCGCCGTACTGCTGATGCTGCCCCCTACGCCGCCTCCCTCACCACCCTCTTCGCGTTCGCCACGCCGAGGACCTGCGCCACCCGGTCCTCGGTGACGGCGTCGTACACCTCGCGGTACTGATTGAACAGTTGCAGCGCGCGCGTGCGGCCGGCGGACGTTTCGATGAGGACGCGGTACAGGTTCACGATGCGCGAGCGGGGTCCGAAGCGCGCCAGCACGCGGTCGACGGCGGCCAGGCCGGGGGCGTAGTTCGCGCGGATCGAGGCGTTGAGCCAGGCGGTGGGTGGGGAGGGGCGGCTGCTCAGAGCGAGGGCTGCATCCACTTCCGCCATGCGCGAGGTGAGGCCGCTCGCGTAATCGAGGAACAGGGTGGTCTCCAGCGGCGACCAGGTCTCCGGCGCAAGCGCCGAGATCTTCGTGCCCGTTCCGAACCGGAACGCGCGCTCCTGCGCGCGGTCGTTCAGCGCGGACGACGTCGGCGCGGTGATGTTCGATGGCAGTCCCGGCTCGTACAGCCATTGCTGCAACTGCAACTGCTGCTCGAGCTCCGGCGTGATCTCCGTGCGCAGGAATGCCAGGAAGTTCAGGTCGTCCACCCAGCGGTACGAGAACGTCCGGAAGTAGCGCCAGAGGAACTGGTCGAACTGCTGGCGTCCCATCCTGTCCTCGAGCGTCTTCATGAACAGCTCGCCCTTCGTGTAGCCGGCCGGGCCGAAGCCGAACCCGGCATACGGGACGTCGAGATGCAGGGTCGTATCCTCGGGGTCGAGGCCGCTCTCCGCGAACGCGGCGAAGTTCCGGCGGTCGCCCCACCAGTAGTAGTTCGCCACGTCCGCGCCCTGCAGTGCTTCGAGGAAACGCACCGTCAGGTACGACGTGATCCCTTCGTTCAGCCAGACGTCGTTCCAGGTCGCCAGCGTCACCAGGTCGCCCGCCCACGAATGCGCCAGCTCGTGCGCGATCAGCGAGTGCGGCTGCGGCAGCTCCGGACGGATCCCGGTGATGATGCTCGGGCTGATGAAGTTGATCATCGGATGCTCCATGCCCCCCGCCACGAAGTCCGGCGGCATGAACAGCAGGTCGTGGCGCGAGAAGGGGAACGTGCCGGCGATCTTCTCGCCGGCGTCGAGCATGGCCGGGAGGTACTGCATTTCCCACGCGGCGTCCTCGACCACCTCCGGCTCCGCGTAGACGCCGGTGCGCTCGTCGAGCTCGCGGAACTCGAAGCGCCCGACCGCGATCGCGATCAGGTACGCCGGGATCGGGTAGGTCATCCGGAACATGTACACGCCGGTGTCGTTCGGCTCGCGCGGGTTGTTCTCCGCGCTCATCACGGCCATCAGGCCGCGCGGCGCGTGGATGACCGCGTTGTAGGTCATGCGCACGCTCGGCGTGTCCTGGATCGGGATCCAGCCGCGTGCGCCGGTCGGCTCATTCAGCGAATAGAGGAACGGCTGCACCCCTCCGTACGTCTGCTCCGGCGTCTGCCAGTAAAGGCCGTCCGGGTCCGGGGAGGTCGAGTAGTAGATCGTCACTGTCTCGGTGCCGGGCTCGATCGTCACGTCGAGGGCCTGCAGCGGGAAGGCGACCGAGAGCGCCCATTGCGCCGGCGTGTCGCCGTCCAGCGTGACGCGATCGACATCGAGGAAGGTCGTGTCCAGCCTGAGGGTGCGCGTACCGGTGAGGTTCCTGATGTGCAGCGTCGCATTGCCGTGCAGGCGGCGGGTCGCGAAGTCGACCGTCAGGTCGAGGTCGAGGTGCTCGGTCGTGACCTCGGCCGGCTGCGAGACCGTGAACTTGTCCAGCGGCGGCGCGGTGAGCGGCCACGCCTGCGACGGATGGCGGACGGCGCGCTGGCGGGCGGCCACCAGGAGAAAGAAGGAGAGAAAGGCGAACAGCAGCCGGCGCTGGAACATGGTCGTTCGTATTGTGAACGCATCCGCCCCGCGTTGCGTCCCGCCGTGTGACGAAACGCCTGCGCCCGCGTGACGAAGCGCGGGATGTGCGTGCTAAAGTCCCGCGGCTATGATCGTCAGGAGCTATGACGGAAAGACGCCCCGCTTCGGGGAGCGCGTCTTCGTCGCCGAGAATGCCGCCGTGATCGGCGACGTCGACCTCGGCGACGACTGCTCGATCTGGTACGGGACGACCGTCCGCGGCGACGTGAATTTCATCCGCATCGGCGCGCGCACCAACATCCAGGACAACTGTACGATCCACGTCGCTCACGAGAAGCACTCCACCACCATCGGCGAGGAAGTGACGGTCGGCCACGGCGCGATCGTCCACGGCTGCACGATCGGCCGCGGTGCCCTCATCGGCATGGGCTCGCGCGTGCTCGACGGCGCGGTGATCGGCGACCAGGCCATCGTCGGTGCCGGCGCTCTCGTCCCCGAGGGGATGAACGTCCCGGCGCGCAAACTCGCGGTCGGCCTTCCCGCAAGGGTCATCCGCGAGCTCACCGAAGACGAGCTGGCCTGGCTGGATCGCTCGTGGCGCAATTACGTTGATTACAAGGAGAAGTATCTCGCGACGTGAGGCGTTAGGCGTCGGGCGTTAGGCTTTTGGGGATCTTCGCCCAGCGAAACACCCCAAACGCCCAACGCCCAAAGCCCAACGCCCGGGTCGCGGTCGCAGATCATGAACCGCACCTACGCAGGAACACTTCGCAAAGAACACGTCGGACAATCCCTCTCCCTCCACGGCTGGGTCCAGAAGCAGCGCGACTTCGGTGAGCTCGTCTTCATCGACCTGCGAGACCGCACCGGGATCGTGCAGGTGGTCGTCGACCGCTCGCGCGGCGCCTCCGCCGAACTGCTCGCCACCGCGAAAGAACTGCGCGGCGAGTTCGTCGTGCGCATCACCGGCGATACCGTCGAGCGCGCCGAGGGGCAGAAGAACCCGAAGCTGCCGACGGGGGAGATCGAAGTCGTCCCGGCGGCCATCGAGATCCTGAACCGCGCCGAGACCACGCCGTTCCCGATCGAAGACGACGTCGACGCGGCCGAGGAGCTGCGGCTGCAGTACCGCTACCTCGACATGCGCAGGCCGCTGCTGACGCGCAACCTGATGCTGCGGCACAAGGTCGTCTTCGCCATCCGCAATTACTTCGACCGCAACGGCTTCCTCGAGGTCGAGACGCCGATCCTCACGAAATCGACCCCCGAGGGAGCGCGCGACTACCTCGTGCCGAGCCGCGTGCACAAAGGGGAGTTCTACGCGCTCCCGCAGTCGCCGCAGATCTTCAAGCAGCTCTGCATGGTGGCGGGGCTGGAGCGCTACTTCCAGATCGCCCGCTGCTTCCGCGACGAAGACCTGCGCCGCGACCGCCAGCCGGAGTTCACCCAGGTCGACGTCGAGGCGTCGTTCATCGACGAGGAGTTCATCTATTCGATGATCGAGGGGCTGTTCGCGGAGATCTTCCCGCTCGCGAACGTTCCGGTCACGACGCCGTTCCCGCGCATGACCTGGCAGGAGGCGATGGACCGCTTCGGCATCGACCGCCCGGACACGCGCTTCGGGATGGAGCTGATCGACATTACCAGCGCCGCGCAGCAGCTCGCATTCGAGCCTTTCAAGGCGGCGCAGACCGTGCGCGCAATCGTCGTCCCTGGCGGCGCCGCGTTCTCGCGCAAGAAGCTCGACGACCTGGCCGAGGAAGCGAAGAAGCTGAAGGCGAGCGGCCTGGTGTGGATCAAGTTCGACGCCCAGCGCGGCTCGTCGATCAAGAAGTTCCTCGACGACGCGGCGTATGACTCACTCCGCGCCGCCCTCGGCGCGCACGAGAACGATCTGGCGCTGGTCGTGGCCGGCAAGACCACGCTGGTCTGGGACGTCCTCGGCTCGCTGCGCCTCAAGATCGCGAAGGAAGAGAACCTGATCCCGGCCGACAGCTGGAACTTCCTCTGGGTCACCGACTTTCCGCTCTTCGAGTGGGACGAGGAGACCGGCCGCTACTTCGCCCGCCACCATCCGTTCACCTCGCCCGCGCCCGGCCATCTCGACATGATGCAGAGCGACCCCGGCGCGACGCTGGCGCGGGCGTACGACGTCGTGCTGAACGGCCTCGAGCTCGGCGGCGGCTCGATCCGCATCAACCAGCCCGAGGCGCAGGAGAAGATGTTCCGCGCCCTCGGCATCAGCGACGAAACCGCCCGCGCCCAGTTCGGCTTCCTCATCGACGCCTTCCGCTACGGCGCCCCTCCGCACGGCGGCATCGCGCTCGGCGTCGACCGCATGGTCATGCTCATGGCGCGGGCCGAGTCGCTGCGCGACGTGATCGCCTTCCCGAAGACGGCAAGAGCGCAGGACCTGATGAGCGCCGCGCCGTCCCCGGTGGATACGCGGCAGCTGGATGATCTGGGGATTGCGTTGAAGAAGGCATGACGCCCTTCCTCACCATCACGCAGGCCTCGGCCACGTATTCGGTCTTCGTCGGCCGCCGCTTGATTGGCCGCGTGGGGGAACTGATCCACCCGCGCGGCAAGGTCTTCGTCATCACCTCAGCCGCCCTGCGCGCGCGCTTCGGCGACGTCGTCGCCGGAGCGGAGCAGCTGGTCATCCAGGAAGGCGAAAAGTACAAGACCCTCGAGACCGCGAACGACATCGTCACCCAACTGCTCGAACGGGGAGCGAAGCGCGACGCCATGGCGGTGGTCGTCGGTGGTGGGATGATCGGCGACACGGCCGGCTTCGCGGCGTCGATCTTTCTGCGCGGCATCGATCTCGTGCACGTCCCGACCACGCTCCTCGCGCAGGTCGACAGCTCGATCGGCGGCAAGCTGGCGGTGAACCATCCGAAAGGGAAGAACCTCATCGGCAGCTTCTACCCGCCGCGCGCCGTGATCGCCGACACCGCCGTCCTCGACACCCTCCCGCCGCACGAGCGCCTGAGCGGCATGTACGAAGCGCTGAAAGGCGGCATCATCGGCGACCCCTCGCTCTTCGACCTCTTCGAACACGGCCCGTTCGACCTCGACGACATGGTGCGTAAAGCCATCCGCGTGAAGGCGGAGATCGTCTCCGCCGACGAAAAAGAAGCGGACCTGCGCCGCCTCCTCAACTACGGCCACACCATCGCCCACGGCATCGAAGCCGCCCTGCAATACGAAGGCATCACCCACGGCGAAGCGGTCGCCTGGGGCATGATCGGCGCCAACGCCATCGCCGTCCGCCGCGGCCTGCTGCCCGCCGAGGAAGCCGCGCGCATCGAGCGCGTCATCCTCTTCTACGACCCCGCCCGGCCGCCGCACCTCGACCGCGCCGAAGTCCTCGCCGCCACGGAGCACGACAAGAAAAACACCGGCAGCGCGCGGGTCATGGTCTTCCCGCGGCGAGTGGGGGAGTGCGTGGTGGTCAGCGACGTGACCGAGGAAGAGATCGCGTACGGGATCGACGCGGTGACGTAAGCGCCCCTACGCCGCCCGCTTCACCGGCAACCGCAGCACCATGCTCGTCCCCACGCCCTCGATCGAGGCCACGCTCACCTCGCCGCCGTGCGCCTCGACCACCTGGCGCACGATGTACAGGCCGAGCCCCGTCCCTCCGCCGCCGCGGAGCGACTTGTTCTTGCTCTGCTTGTACTTTTCCCAGATCTTGTCCACCTCGTCGGCGCGGATGCCCATGCCGCTGTCCGTGACCGTGACCACGATCGCCTCCGGTGCGTCGCCGTTGCGGACGATCTGGGCGCCGACCGAGATCAGCCCCTTCTTCGGCGTGAACTTCAGCGAGTTCGAGATGAGATTGATCACCGCCTGGGTCAGCTTCTCGACGCTGCCGATGATCGTCGGCACGTCCCGGCCGTGGGCGCTGAGGAGGAAGATCTCGTCGCGCGCGGCGACCGACTGCAGGCTGCGCACGGCGCGCTTGAGCACCCCCGCCACCCGCACAGGCTCCGTCTCCACGAGGAAGTTCCCCGACTGGATCTTCGAGAAGTCGAGGATCTCGTTGATCAGGCCCATCATCCGTTCGGATTCGCGATGTGCCTCCTGCAGCAGGTCGGAGTACAGCGAATCGAGCTTCGTCCCTTCCTGCGCCAGCACGAACTCCAGCGTCCCCTGGATCCCGGACAGCGGCCCGCGCAGGTCGTGGACGATCTGCGCCGTGAAATCCGACTTCGCCTGTTCCGCCTCGCGCTGCTGCGTCACGTCCTCGAACGACAGCGCCACGCCCGGGCCTCCACCGTCGTCCATGTCGTCGTCCGTGCGCATGATCCGGTCGATGCGGTAGACGCGTCCCTCGATCTCGACGTCGATCGTCTTCTGCTCGTCGGTGTCCAGGAAGAAACCCTGCAGCCAGCCGCGCTCGCCGGCTACCGCACGCGCCGCCTCCTTGAGCCACGACGCGGCGTCCGCGCCGAAGGATTGCTCGAAAGCGCGGTTGCGGTAGCGCACCACGCCATTCTCGCCGACCACTGCGATCGAGGAGGAGAGATGATCGAGAAGCGAGACCGCGAATGTCATGACGGCACCGTAATGGCCTTTTCATGCTGGAGCTTGGCCAGGATGAAGATCGTGTTGAACGGATCGAACGGGCTGAGGATCATCAGCTTCTGGACGTCCATGCGCCCGTCGATGAGCGAGACGAGGTACCCCTCCTGGGCGTTGAGGTCGAAGCGGTCGAAATTCGTCAGGAAATCGGGGCTCAGCTTCGGCACGGCCTGCAATCCGCGCGGGTGGGCCAGAAAATCGCGCACCAGCGAATTGCGGATGATCTCGACATAGCCCCGCAACGACAGGTCGTCGCCATACTGCCGGCGCGCCTCGAGCAGCTTCGTATACGTATGCCACAGCCCGTTCTGCTTGACCGAATCGCCGACCAGACGGGCCCAATCAGGCTTGGGCGGGGGTAGGGGGGAGGGGGAGGACATTTGTCGGGGGGATTCTACAGGCGTCGCGCAATTTGGTGTCAGGTGTCGGGTGTCAGGTATCTGGGGTGTCTCGCCCGGGCGAAAAGCCCCAGACACCTGACACCCGACACCATCTCCGGGATGACAGCGCACTCGCCACATGGTTAACTTACTTCGTGACCGACACCCCGCTCGAGCGCGTACCCGATCATCAGCTCGTTCCCGCCGCCCGGCCGTCGCGACGCAAGTCGCGGTTGCTGATCCTCTTCGTCGCGGCGGTGCTCGGCATTCCGGCCGGGTTCCTGTTCGCGCACGCAGTGCGCAGGCCGATCGTCAAAAAGCTGGCCGATTACCAGCCGGCGATCATCACCCGCATCTACGATCGCAACGGCGTACCGTTCGCCGAGTATTCGATCCAGAAACGCATCGTCGTCCCCAAGCGCGAGATGTCGCCGCTGTTCGTGCAGGCCGTCATCGCCACCGAGGACTCCGAGTTCTACAAGCACGGCGGTGTCGATCCGAAAGCGATCGCCCGCGCCGCGCTCAAGGACATCATCGAGCGCCGTCACGCCCAGGGCGCCTCCACCCTCACCCAGCAGCTCGCGAAGCAGGTCTTCCTGACCCCGGAGAAGACCTTCAGCCGCAAGATCAACGAGGCCTTCCTCGCCGTCCAGATCGAGAAGGACTTCACCAAGGACCAGATCTTCGAGCTCTACGCGAACCAGGTCTATCTCGGGCATGGCGCGTATGGCGTCGAAGCGGCGTCGCGCATGTACTTCGGCAAGCATGCGAAAGAACTGACCCTCCCCGAGGCGGCCGTGCTCGCGGCGTTGATCCGCTCGCCGATGTACTACAGCCCGATGACGCACATGGACCGGGCCGTGATGCGCCGCAATTACGTCCTCGGGCGCATGCTCAAGGAAAAATTCATCACGCGCGAGGAGTACCAGAAGGCCGTCGGGGCTCCGATCGTCCTGGGTACATATAAAGAGGAAGCGCCGCGCGTCGGCGCCTACTTCTCCGAGCAGATCCGGCAGTACATCGAGCAGAACGAGAAATTCGGCGCCGAGGAGCTGTACAACAGCGGGCTGAAGGTCTACTCCACGCTCGACCTGCGCATCCAGCAGATCGCCGAAGCGGCCTTGCAGCGCGGCCTGCGCAAATTCGACAAACGCCGCGGCTTCCGCCGTCCGACGCGGAACCTCGTCGGCGAGGGGCTCGATCCGGAGACGTACCGCGACCCGAGCTGGAGCAACGAGCCGGCCGCCGTCGACAAGCTCTATCCCGCCATCGTGCTCGACGTGCAGAAGGATAGGCTCACGGTGCGCCTGCATCGCGACCGCCTCGACCTCGATCCGGGCGCCTATGCCTGGACGAAGAAGAAGACCCTCCAGGGCGTCCTCAAGCGGGGAGACGTGATCCACGTCATCCAGGCCGAGGACGCGAAGACCAAGACGCGCAAATGGATGCTCGACCAGATGCCCAACGTGCAGGGCGCCGTGGTCGTGCTGGACGTGAAGTCGGGCGAAGTGCGCGCGCTGGTCGGCGGGTATGACTTCGCGCACTCGAAATTCAACCGCGCCGTGCAGTCGCGGCGGCAGACCGGCTCGTCGTTCAAGCCGTTCGTCTACGGCGCCGCCTTCGAGACGGGGCTCACGCCCGCGGACACGCTCTTCGACGCGCCGATCGCGATTCCGGTCGGCGACCAGATTTACGCGCCGAAGAATTACTACGGCAAATACGCCGGCATCGTGACCATCCAGCGCGCGCTGGAGCTGTCCATCAACGTCCCCGCGGTCAAGACGTACATGATGGCCGGCGGCGACCGCGTGGTCGATTTCGCGCGCCGCTGCGGCGTCACCGCCGATCTCCCGAAATACCCGTCGCTCTCCCTCGGCGCGGCCGGCGTCTCGCCGCTGGAGATGACCGCCGCGTACAACGTCTTCGTCAACAACGGCGTCTACTCGAAGCCGCGCTTCATCCGGAAGATCGCCGACCAGACCGAGCGCGTGCTCGACGAGCAATACCCCGAGCTCTCCGAGGCCACGTCGCCGCAGGTGGCGTTCGAGATCGCGTACATGATGAAAGGTGTCGTCGACCGCGGCACCGCCTACGCCGCGCATACGCTGGCCAGCCCGATCGCCGGCAAGACCGGCACCACCAACGGCTACACCGACGCCTGGTTCATCGGCTTCTCGCCCGAGTTCACGGTCGGCGTCTGGACCGGCTACGACGACCCGTCGAAGTCCCTCGGCGGCGGCGCCACCGGCGCCGACGTGCCGCTCCCGATCTGGATCGACATCTTCAAGCAGTTCGAAGAGCAGAAGCTCCGCGTCGCCAAACCCGACTTCGAGCCGCCCCCGGGCGTGGTGATCGTCCCCATGGACCTCCACACCGGCCGCCGCGGCACCGGCCCCTGCGGCCGCATCGTCAAAAACGCCTTCGTCGCCGGCCAGGAGCCCGACAAAGACTGCAGCGGCAGCAGCGTCAACGTCGCCAAGCTCCCGTACTACCTCCAACGCCCGATGTACCAGGCCAAGGAAGGCGAGCCCACCCAACCCGCCAACGACGCCTCGGCGCAGGCAGGGGAGAGCGCGGAATCACCCGCGCCGGCGACGGACACGAGCGGGCGGTAGGGAGGATGGCTTTGGGCGTTAGGCGTTTGGGGTTGGCTCCAGGCGTCAGGCCTCTGGGCGGTTCGTTTGGTGTCGGGTGTCAGGTATCCGGGGTGTGTCGCCCGGGCGAAAGGCCGCACCAGTAACACGGTGGCTTTGGGCGTTTGGGGTTGGCGTCGGGCTTCAGGCTTCTGGGCGTTTTCGCGTGGTGTCAGGTGTCAGGTATCCGGGGTGTGTCGCCCGGGCGAAAAGCCCCAGACACCTGACACCCGACACCAAAGCGTCGTCCAAGGCGAAAACTCCCAGAAGCCTGACGCCCGACGCCAACTCCGCCGTCCAGGCGAACCACCCCAAACGCCCAACGCCTAACGCCCAACGCGCAGCGCGCTACGACGACGCCGGCACGTACCGCGTGATCATGTCCACGATCTTGTCCCGGGTCAGCGGCTTGCGCATCCAGGCGTTGGCGCCGCTGCTCGGGAACATGTCCTCCAGCGAGCGTTCCGGGAGGTCGGAGATCAGCACGATCGGGATGTCCTTCTTGTTCGACTGCGACTTCAGCACTTCGCTCAGACGGTTGCCCTTGATGCTCGGCAGGTTCACGTCGAGAAAGATGATGTCGGGCGTGTTGCTCGCCAGGACGTGGTTGAACTCGATCCAGCTCGAAGCGGTCAGCACGGTGGAACCCTCGCGCTCCAGAAGGGCGCGTCCGAGCTTCAAAACGAGTGGGTTGTCATCGAGGATCAGTACGGTAACGTTGGACAGTGCTGGCATCGGCGCACATGATACTCTCGAAGCCCCATGACCGTGCCTGAAACCAACGAAAAACGGGGGTTCGTCTGGCCGGCCGATTACTACTCTTCCGCCACCCCCGCGCCCGCCGTTCCGTCGGCCCTGACCTACGGCTGCGGAGCCGCCTCGCTCCTCGTCCTGCTCGTCATCTTCGCCGGCGGCGCGTTCGTCTCCGGCAGCGGCCTCTCGAGCTTCATGGACATGGCGCTCGGCATGTCCCTCGGCGAGATGCGCGGCATGTACGCCGCCGAAGTGACCCCCGCGCGCAAGCAGTCGCTGGAAGCCGAGGTCGAAAAGATGCGCGAGGGTCTGCGCGGCGGGAAAGTCTCCATCGTCGCCCTTCAGCCCTTCATGCAGAACCTGCAGGGCGCCATCACCGACCGGAAGGTCACGGCGCAGGAAGCGGCGCTGCTGGAAGAGTCGGCCAGGAAGATCAGCGCCTCTGCAAAGCGTTGAAGCGGAGTTGACCATGTCCCGCTTCAAGCTCATCTCCTCCTTCCAGCCGCAGGGCGACCAGCCCGAGGCGATCCGCCAGCTCACCGAGAGCATCAATTCCGGCGAGGAGCACCAGGTCCTCCTCGGAGTCACCGGTTCCGGCAAGACGTTCACGGTCGCGAAAGTGATCGAGTCCATCAACCGCCCGACGCTCGTCCTCAGCCACAACAAGATCCTCGCGGCGCAGCTCTACCAGGAGTTCAAGAACTTCTTTCCCGAGAACCGCGTCGAGTACTTCGTCTCGTATTACGACTACTACCAGCCCGAGGCGTACATCCCCCAGTCCGATCTCTACATTGAAAAAGAGATGACCAAGAACGACGAGATCGACAAGCTGCGGCTCTCGTCCACCAAGGCCCTCTTCGAACGGCGCGACGTGATCATCGTCGCCTCCGTCTCCTGCATCTACGGCATCGGCGAGCCGGAGCTCTACTACGGCATGCTCCTGTTCTTCGAGCGGGGGGTCGAGAAGCCCATGATCGACTACCTCCGCAAGCTCGCGGAGATGCAGTATGAGCGCACCCCGTACGACCTCGCCCGCGGCAACTTCCGCGTCCGCGGCGACGTCCTCGAAGTCTGGCCCGCCTACGAAGACGACGCAGTACGCATCGAGTTCTTCGGCGACGAGATCGACAAGATGGTGCGCATCGACCCGATCACCGGCCGCACCTCCGGCCCCGACCTCGACCGCCTGGCCATCTACCCGAGAACGCACTACGTCACCCCGCGCGAGCGGCTGATGGTGGCGATGGAGAACATCCGCGTCGAGCTCGACGAGCGCGTGACCGAGCTGCGCGCCAACGACCGCCTGCTCGAAGCGCAGCGGTTATCGCAGCGCACGATGTTCGACCTCGAGATGATCGCGGAGCTCGGCTACTGCAACGGCATCGAGAATTACTCGCGCCACCTCAGCGGCCGGAATCCCGGCCAGCCGCCGCCGACGCTCATCGACTATTTCCCGAAAGACTTCCTCCTCGTCGTCGACGAATCGCACCAGACCATTCCGCAGGTGAGGGCCATGTGGGGCGGCGACCGCGCCCGCAAGACCACGCTGGTCGAGTACGGCTTCCGCCTCCCCAGCGCCATCGACAACCGACCGCTCGCCTTCGACGAGTTCCAGGGAAAGATCAAGCAGACCCTCTACGTCTCCGCGACGCCCGGCCCGTACGAAATGGAAAAGACCGGCGGCCTCTTCGCCGAACAGGTCATCCGCCCCACCGGCCTCCTCGACCCGCAACTGGAGATCCGACCGGTCAAGGGGCAGGTCGACGACCTGATCGGCGTCATCCGCGACCGCGTCTCGAAGAACGAGCGCGTCATGGTCACGACCCTGACCAAGCGCATGTCCGAGGACCTGACGCGCTACCTCATGGAGCTGGGCATCAAGGTCAACTACCTCCACTCCGACGTCGAGACCATGGAGCGCATCGCCATCCTCCGCGACTTCCGCCTCGGCGTCTTCGACGTCCTGATCGGCATCAACCTTCTCCGCGAAGGCCTCGACGTCCCCGAGGTGTCGGCGGTGGCGATTCTCGACGCCGACAAGGAAGGTTTCCTCCGCTCCCAGACCTCCCTCGTCCAGACCATCGGCCGCGCCGCGAGGAACGTCAACGGCGTCGCCTACCTCTACGCCGACAAGATCACCGACTCCCTCCGCTTCGCCATCGACGAAACCACCCGCCGCCGCGCGATCCAGCACCAATACAACACCGACCACGGCATCGAGCCCGCGACCATCATCAAAGCCATCGACTCCGACCTCGTGAAGATGGCCAACCTCGACTACCTCGACGTCCCGCTCCCCGGCCAGAAATCCAGACTCGACATCGCCGGCGACGAAGACATCGACAAAGCCATCAGCCGCCTCCAGAAGGAAATGAAGGACGCCGCCAAGAACCTCGACTTCGAGCGCGCCGCCGAGATCCGCGACAAGGTGAGGGAGCTGAAGGAAGCGCGGATCTTCGTGTGATGGGCAGCGTCAGAACACTCAGTCTTGCGGCCTGTTAACCCGGAGTTGCGGGCTCGAGCTCCGGCGTCCCCGTCAGGGGCAGTTCACTTGCACCCACGCGCCGCCCTCGTAGGCCCAGCACCCCACCGTCTTCTGAGAGGCTGCGAAGAAATCACTAAGCTCGCCAACAGCTTGGAGTGCGGTGACTTCGTTACCGCTTTCACTCGCCGCGGAGCGGCAAGCGTGCCTCGGAGCTGCACGCGTGTCGCCTGTTGCACGCTCGCCGGCTCCGCCGGCAAGCCAAAGCGGTGACAAAGTCACCGCACTCCAAACCCTTGGCCAACGTAGTGAGATTTTTTGACGGCCTCTGAGCGAGGCGCGCACCGCTCCACACTGCGCTCTGCTGCCGAAGGCAGCACAAGGTCTGTAGCCCCCGGCTTCAGCCGGGCTTCAGCCGGGGGTACGGGTGTGTCCATGGTTCGAGCCCGCTTCGCGGAATGGAATCGGAGCCATTGCGACCGCGGGAACGTTGACGCGCGGCAGTGCCGTTCTCGACAATAGTTGCAGTCGTCCCTTCCTTCTTTCAGCCCGGAACAATTAGAGAGGTACCGATGAGTGAGAACGAGTCCTCGGTCATTGTCACCATCGGACCGGTCGATCCGTCTCCGCGCACGCTGTTCCTCGCGGACATCGTCGAGAAAACGAAGGGTGCGGTTCGGAGCGGCATCCTGCATCGCACACCGCCGCGCGCGTCGATCGTGCTGGCGCAGGACGGCAGCGGCGACGGGCCGGCGATCACGCAGGACGAATGGCAGGACGCGCTCGATGAGCTGTCGGCCGGAGTCACCACGGCGCAGGGGCAACCGGCGACGAGCGACATCCTCGATCGAGCCGCCGTGCAGCGCGAAGGCGGTCACGTGCCGATCTACGTCGCCGGCTTCGACTATGAGACCGTTCGCGGGCGCGCGTGGGTGGCGATCGAGCGGATCGAGCAGTCAGGCACGCACTCAGCGCTGCCGTTCGAAGATGTGACGGATCTCGTCGAATCGCGCCGCGCGTTCCTCGCATCGGCGGTGCTGCAGCGCCGTTTCGCGGCATTCCTCGCGCTGCCGCACACGCACTACGGCTTCGACGTCACGTTCGTCGTCCCGCCCGATGCTCTCCTCGGCACCGCGGCCGGTGCGACGGAGCTGACGATCGATTTTGGCGACGGCGGCGGTGCGCGAACGGTGCGCGTCGGCGAACCGGTCGACGTCCGCTACTCGAGCTTCGGTCCGAAAATCGTGACGGTCCGTCTCGAAGGGGATGCGCCGAGGACGGCCAGCTTTCAGTTCGTGCTCGAGGAGAGTCCGTTCGAGACGTCGAAGTGTCCCGATCTGCCGCCGGTCTCCGTCTACGGTCCGATTGGCGCTCGCATCACACGCCCGGGCATCGAGTCCGCGAGGGTGGAGTTGGGAGTGATCCGCGCGAAAGGCAGGACGACGAAGGTCACGAAGCCGGTCCTCCTGGTTGAGGGTTTTCCCGGGAAATACGCGTGGGCCGACATGTGGGTTTACGCGAACAGGAGCAACTTCGCGTGCCAGATGCTCGACAGAGGCCACGACCTCATCTCCGTGAGGTTTGTGGATGGGGCGGTGCGCATCCAGGCGAACGCCTACGCGCTGATCGGGGCGATCGAGTGGGCGCTCAGGGAGAGGAGGGATCCCGACGAGAAGCTGATCGTCGGCGGCTTCAGCATGGGCGGGCTCGTCGCGCGGTACACGCTCGCATTCATGGAGCACGAGCGGAAGACCGATCCCACGATGCCGGATCATGAGACGGCGAGGTTCTTCACCATCGACAGCCCGCACGAGGGGGCGAATCTGCCGGTCAGCGTACAGGCGCTGGCGCAGGCGATGAAGCCGGACGGCGAGCAGGCGAAGCTCATGCGCACGAACGCCGCGCAGCAGATGCTCCTCGTCTGGGTACCGCCTGAGCCGACGTGGCGGCGGAATCAGGTATACGGCCCGAGCCCCCTGCGCGAGGAACTGCTCGCGGAGCTCGAGCGCGTCGGGCAGATGCCGGTCAAGCCCATCACGATCGCCGTCGCCAACGGCGCCGGCAACGGGAAGGTGAATCAGGACCAGCCGGGCAAGCTGGCGATGGAGTACGAATGCTCGTTCCTGGAGTGGGCCGACCTCTACATGTACCCGACCGGGCGCGACGCTGTCATCTTCGATTGGCGCGACGACTATCGGATCGCGACGTTCCGCACGCCGCAGCACGGAGGCCGGGGCTACGACTCCGCGCCCGGCGGCGTCTTCGAAGCCAAAGCGCAGATCTTCCAGCGCGCGTACAACAGTGTGCCGGAGTGGGTGTGGAGTAAAGACAACCCCGTGAAGAACGCGTGCTTCATCCCGACGGTGAGCGCGCTCGCCATTCCGAACCAGACGAACTACTTCCAGCCCGTCAACCCCAAAGGCAGCAGGTTCCGGAAACAGATCCACTGCCAGGAGGAGAATCGCGAGCACGTCGAGCTCACACCCGTAATCGTCTGGTTTCTGATCAACCACCTCACCATGGAATGACTGATCACGTGCGGTGACTCACTCCCAGGACGCAACGCTGTCATCCCACATCCAACTCAGGGTCAGGAGAACATGAATTGGGAGATGTACACCGGGTCCGACCATTTTGAGCCGTCAGCCGACCGGATCACGCAGAACGTGTCGCGCTCCTCCGTTCTGAATGCGAGCCGAAAATCGTCCCGGTCGACGAGCAGGCTCGGGCTTCCGAGAAGGCGTACCGCGGTCATGGCGCCTTCGAGCTTGACCTGAAGGAGGCTCACCGCGGTGATGAATTCACCGTGAACCGAATCCGGGTTGACGGTAGCGATCCAGAGATCGCCTTGCCAGTTGAAGGCAACCGTAAGCATGTCGGAGCCGAGGCGTAGCGGACTACCGAGGGACGGGCTGCCATGAAGACGGATGTCCGTCGTCCCGTCCGGCGCGACGACCGGCCATCCACGCTGCCCCCGCCAGGATCCGGACGAGCCCGTTTTCGCAAGGAAGAGCCGATGCGATTCGTCCGAGGCGCGGAAGGCGGCGTACTCGTGTCTGCCGGTGAATGTCAGTGATGGGCTTCCCCACAGAGTGATCGCGCACTGCTGCGGGGATGATCCGGGGCTGAAGCTCCAGAGAGTGTCCGAGGCGTCGTTGGAACGAAAAAGGGTCGGAGGAGGAAAAGAAACCGGCGTGATGGCCGGCGTGCCGCGAAGCGTGCTGCCGGTGGCTCGAGCATTCGTCCAGACCTTTCCGTCACTCGAGGTGGAAAATGCGAGGGCGTTCGTCCCGTCGGCACTGCGGAACGCGAGCAGCATCGCTGTCCCATGATAATCGAATCCGATCGCCAACGCCGGCGATCCCTGGAATGGGGGAGGAAGGAGCTTCAGGACCGGAGACCACGTCTTCCAGTCGGCGGAGGCGAGGAGCTGCAGCGTGTTGTTCCCCTTGCGGAACCCGAGGTAGGTCGTCGAGCCCCAGACCGTCAGTGAGGGATCGGGATCCGGTTCCGCGCCGGCGCGCCACGGAGCGTCGTGCGGCGGGACGAGCCAGTCGCGCTCCATGCGAACGAATGCTCCTTTTCCGCTGCCGTCGCCGGCGAACGTGCCATTCGGCAGGGCGCCGGCACGGTCGCTCATCGATCCGAAATCGAGGTTCCAGAGACCGGTCAGGCCGGGCTCGTTCCCCGCCGCGCGGCGGCGCATCGACGATCGGATGTCCTCGCCCGACCGTGTGGTTTTCCAGAGCCGGCTCTCGCTGAGAGTGCCGCTGAAGTATGGAGGCTCGAAACCGTTCGGGAACTCCTTCACATCGAGAGGTGGACCTCCCAGGAGGACGACGCTGTGCTCCCACTTGACGGACTGCATATTGAGTCGGAAATCTCCGCTCGTCTCCACTGGCAGCGGCTCGCCGTCGAGATAGAGCTTCACTTCCCTGGACGCGAAGTCCTTGCTGTGATGCAGGGTGGCGGCGAGATGGTGCCACTGCCCGTCATTGATGGTGATGTGGTTCGTCGACGTCGCGGTCGTGAACCATTCGTCATGTTTGTCGTCCCAGGAGGCGGCTCCCCCCAATACCGCGTACGGGATGAAGTTCGGACCCAAAGCGAGCGCGAACGACCCTCCGTCCGCATGCTTGTGGGGGCGAATGCTCCAGAGAGCTCTCGCCATCACCGTTCCGATGCCGTCGGGACGCACCCACGTCTCCAGCGTCATCGGCTCATAAAACGGGTTGTACTCGTGTTCCAGACCACGGACGTCGACCACGATGCCGTAGACGTCGGTGTGCAGGACGATCTGCGTACGCGTGGTGAGTGTGACGCGATACCGCGACGGCGCCGCGTCCTCGTCGAAAACATATCGCGCGGACGATGCCTGGATCGTCGCGTTGTAGTAGTACGCGTCGCCGGCAAACGGGTCGATGAGCGTGTCGAACGTGCCGCCGTCCGGGTTGGCCGCCACGAGCGACCAGGTGCCATCGGGCGGATCGACGAAAGAGTGGCGAAACAGGCTCCACTGCTGCCCGCCTTCATCGGGAGGGAAGACCACGTGCCACGTCGATGTCGGCGAGAGCGGGACGTGGAAGGGGGAGCTGAGCCCGAATCCGGTGTTCGAGACGAGATGCTCTCCCGCACCACCGCCCGGAAGCGGAACGAAGCTGGTGGTGTCCAGGGTCTTGTTCGTACTGGTCGCCCCCCACACCCGCGCGCGGAACGTCTCCACCAGCTTCCGGCCCATGCTTTTGCCGTCGGCGCTGACGTCGTAACGGTAGTCGGCGACGAAATCGTCGGCACGCCGGATCGGGTCGGCGTTGGCAATCGATTCGCGGAAGAGGTCGAGCAGCGCATCGTCGCGGCAGTAGCCGACGACGTACGACTCCACGGCCCAGAGGAACTCCTGACATTCCTGGTCGAGATACGTCTGAAAATTCGCGATCAGTGCCTTCGCCTCCCGTCTTCCATCTTCCCGAGCGTCGGCGGCGAGCCAGCCGTTCACCCCGAGCGTCACCAGCTGGATCTGCAGGTTGATCATGTCGCGGAAGTAGTTCTCCAGATCGCGATACCCGCTGTCCAACGGACTTCCCGCCCCGGTGACGCGTGGACCATAAGCAAGCGACTCGCGACTGACCTGCAGGCATTTCAGCGCGTAAAGACGCAGCAGCCCCGGCCGGCCGGGATTGGCCAGGGTGCCTGTATCGAGGCAACTGCGGATCGTGATGAGGTGCAGGCGGGCGTTCTCGCGCGACCACTCCGCAAGCTCGTCCGCCTTTTTGACGTCTCCGCTCTTCAGAGTCGCCATCGCCTCCAGTTTGTCCTCGAGCGCGAGGACGATGGGGTCGACGTCTTTGACCAGTGCCAGCCACTGCTGCTCGAGCCCGATTTTTTTCAGCTCTTCGTCGATGTCCTTCAGCTGCTTCGCGATCGCCTTCAGGTCGGCGCCAAGCTGCGAGACCTGCGCCTGCAGACCGGCGATGTCCGGGCTTCTGTCGTCGATGATCAGCCTCAGGAGCCAGGCGACGCTCTGATTCCCCGGCTGCGCCAGCACGCCGCTCAGCAGGCCGCGGATGATGAAGTTGCCGACACCTTCCTGGAAAACGGGCTTGCCAGCCATGCGACCTCCGGGTCGGTCTTTATGGAAGGCGTTCAGTATAACGCGACGGCGCATGAGTTGCTGCGCGGTTCGAGCAGCACGACACCATGGAATGACTTCCACTGCAGGTGCTCAGCGTCGCTGCACGGGGACACGAGCTTGCCAACCCGAATCATCGGGTGCACCAACCGAATCGTCGAGTTCCACAACCCGATGAATCGGGTCACCAACTCGAATCACCGAGTCGATGACCCGATGAATCGGGTCACCCAACCCGAATCACCGGGTCGGCGACCCGATGAATCGGGTCACCCAACCCGAATCACCGAGTCGACGACCCGATGAATCGGGTCGCCAACCCGAATCACCGAGTCGATGACCCCATGAATCGGGTCGCCAACCCGAATCACCGAGTTGATGACCCCATGAATCGGGTCGCCAACCCGAATCACCGAGTCGATGACCCGATGAATCGGGTCACCAACCCGAATCACCGAGTCGATGACCCGATGCATTACGTCGCTCAACCCGAATCACGGAGTCGTTGACGCAGCGAATCGCGTGATTCTGGCAACAAACGGAACCAGTAGCTGTCATCTCCGGATCTCCGTGACCTTTCCATTGCTGCTCCGTCTCAATGGACAAGAGCGCATTAGTTGTGCGCACGGCTGAGGCGATCATTGAACGAAAGGAGGGTGAAGCAAGATGGCAGAAGAAACCCAGCTCACGGACATGGCCGTCGGCGAATTCAAGCTCTCGGAGCCGGACGCGGAAGACATCGCGACCGATATCCTCCTCGCGACCAAGTTCAACCTCCCGCGTATCGACGACGTCAAGCCGTGGCTCGCCGGAGCTCTCGCCCACGCGGTCCAGAAGCAACAGGGGGAGGCGTAACGTGCGAAGCGGCGGGTAGGGGTTCGTGTCCCTCGCGACTCTCCTGTGAAAGAGGGGGAATTCACGTGAAACGCTGGTCGGCAGTCGCCGTCTTCGTCGGGATTGTGTTCGCGTTCGATGCGCTCTCGCAAATCGTGTGTGATCCCGGACCGGGTGTCATTGCGTTATTCAAGGACTCGAACTACAGCGGCAGGTGCCGCTTCGTCGGGTCCGGGAGCTACGCCAGCTTTAACACGATCGAGATGGACAACGACTCCATCTCGTCGATCCGCATCGGCCCGGGCATGCAGGCGATGCTCTGCGAGCACACGAACTACGGCGGCACGTGCCAGGTCTTCACGGCGCACAGGGCTAATTTTTCCGGCACCTCCATCGGGCACGACCGCACGTCCTCGTTCAAAGTCGGCCCCGCCGGCGTGCCGTTCACCTGCACGCCGTCCGCGCAGCAGATCGCGATCTTCCAGCACAGGAACTTCGGCGGCGGCTGCGCGGTGATGCCCTTCGGCCATTACACGCACCGGGATCGCCTCGGGCTCACCAACGACACGGTGTCGTCGGTGCAGGTCGGCTCCGGCGCGGAGGTGCTGTTGTGCAAAGACAGCGACTACCTCGGCGACTGTGAGCTCTTCACCGCCGCCCGCGCGGACCTGAGAGGGACGCGAGTCGGCGAAGACAACGCGTCCTCGATGCAGGTCCGGCAGCGTGGAACGAAGCCGTGCCTGCCCGGTCCGGACGAGGTGTCGATCTACCGGCACGCCACGTTCGAGGGAACGTGCGTGGCGAAGCGGATCGGCGACTACCCGACGGCGTCTACCCTTGGGATCGCGAACGACGCGGTCTCCTCCGCGCGCATCGGCGCGAACGTGCAGCTATTGGCATGCGCGGACTCGGAGTACGGCACCTGCGAGGTGTTCACGCAGGACACCCCCGACTTCGCCGGTACGATCGTCGGCAACGATCGCCTCTCGTCGATGAAAGTCCTGAAGCGCGGGGCGCCGGAATGCGCTCCTCCTGCCGCGCTCCAGGCGGTGCTCTTCGCGAACTTCAACTTCGTCGGGCCGTGCGTCGTGAAAGAACGAGGCGACTATCCGAACGAGCGCGCCATCGGACTGGCGAACGACACCATCGTTTCCCTGCGCGTCGGCAGCTCCGCGCACGTCTGCGCATGCGTCCACGCCGATTTCAAGGGACGCTGCCGGGACTTCCCGATCGACACGCGGGACGCGCGTCTCTTCGAAGGCGGTATCAGCTCCGTGCGCGTGCTGCCGCGCACCGAAGCCTGTGCCGTGCCGACGTTCGGCAATGGCGTCAGCGAAGTGGCGATCACGAACTGCCATCCGTCGCGCTCGATGGAGATCTGGACGCAGGACATCACGGATGGAGAGCCGGACCTGCGCAACACCTTCGTCTCCGTGCATACCTCCGTCAGCGGCGGCACATGCTCGACCGCATTTCCGACGCGGTTCCCGCTCCCTCATGGCCATTACCTGCGAGTCGCGGTGGTCGATCCCTCCGGCGGTCCCAATTGTTCGTTGCCTTGCATCCTCAAGGAGCTCCGCGAGGTGCTGGGTGACAACCGCGGAACGGTGCAGTCATTGCTGGTGCCGTGACGCGATCGGAGCGCCGGTTTCCAGCCGGCCGCTCCGCCGGCATCGTGCTGGAGGCACTGCCCGCCGCCACACGCGAGCTGTTCCGCATCGTCGAGCGTGACGAGCTGGACTCCCTGTTGCGTCTTCGACGATAGAATCGTCTTCAACCATAGCGTGAGAGTGAAATGCCAGAGTCAGACGGGTCGGCTCATTTCAATCTGTTTTTGCTCCCGAACTTTCTGGATCCGGACAGTTGTGCGACTTTGAGGGCGGAGCTGGCTTCAGCTCCGACCACGCGGGCGCCTGTCTACATCGAAGGCACTGAAGGAACGATTCACGAGACGATTCGCAAAACTGCGAGTCTTCACCCTGCGGACGCAACCCTCTGGCAAATTCACGAACGGCTCTCGAGACAGAAATCAGCGCTGGAGAACCACTTCGGTACGAGTCTGACAGACTGCGAGCGGCCCCAGTTTTTGCGTTATGAAAAGGGTGACTTCTTCGTTCGCCACCAGGACGGCAGCACACATCAGCTCGACTTCGATCATTTGCGAGTCCGGCGGATCTCGATCGTCGTGTTTTTGAACGACTCATTCTCCGGCGGTTCGTTGACCTTTTACGATCCGGCGACGACGTTTGCGCTGATGGGTGAACCCGGATTGCTGGTCGCGTTCAAGGCCGACACGTTTCACGAGGTCCTGCCGGTCACGAGTGGCGAACGCTTCACGATCATCAGCTGGTTCCGATAGGTCTCAGAGGCACGAACAAAAAGCGTGTTGACAGGACCACCGTTCGGCACTAAGTTCCTTACGTAAACCGAACCCTGCTGCAACGGTCTGGCCCGTTGTTGGCTCTTACTTTTGGGAGAATACCCATGAAAGACAAATCCAAATCCGAGGTCCAGCCGGAAATAGCACCTACTCCTGAGGTAGCACCTGAAAGACGGCCGATTCCTGAGGTCGCGCCAGTAATAAGACCGATTCCTGAAGTCGCGCCAGAAATACGGCCGATTCCGGAAGTTGCGCCTGAGACATATCCGATTCCCGAGGTGGCGCCCGAGAGGTATCCGATTACCGAAGTCGCGCCCGAGATCAAACCGATCCCCGAGGTGGCGCCGCAGAGACGGCCCATCCCCGAGATTGCGCCGGCAGTGCGACCGATTCCGGAAGTAGCGCCGCAGCCATACCGGCCCATTCCGGAAGTCGCGCCCGAAAAAGCGCCGCGACCCATTCCGGAAGTTGCACCACAGAAAGAACCGAGACCAATTCCCGAAGTGGCGCCGGAAGTCTCACCGCAAAAGTCGCCGCGACCCATACCCGAGGTGGCGCCCGACAGTCCGAGGAAGAAGTAGTCATCAAGATCGGGCCGTGAACCTGAACGTCGAGGACCGCTTGCTCGGCACGGCTGGTGCTGATGCCTGGGGTCCTCGGCACTTTCAACCGAGATGACCACAGATTCGCTCAAACCGGTTGCACTGATCAGCATGCCGACACTCTCGGCACGTTTTCCATCCTTTCAACTCGCCCTGCTCAAACCCACGCTGGAGCGCGAAGGCATTCCCGTTCAGACTTTTTCGCTCTTCATGTATTTCGGAACCCAGGTCGGCTGGCGCATCAACGAAACGCTGTCCGACGTTTACCCCTGCATGCTGGGCGAGTGGATCTGGACCAAAGCTGCATTCGGCGATTTCACCAGCAACGACGGTTACTTCGAAACGTACCGAGACGATCTCGAAGGCATCTGTCACAAGGCCGGCTGCTCGCTTGACGATCTGCGTCGTCTGCGTGAAACCGCGGCGCCGGCGTTCATCGACTTCTGCATGGAGAGTGTCGACTGGAGTCGATTCGGCGTGATCGGTTTCTCGGTCGTTTTCCAACAGATGCTGGCGAGTATTGCCCTGGCAAAAGCACTCAAGCAGCGTTATCCGCACATTCCGATCATGATGGGCGGCGCCACTTTTGAAGACGACATCGCCGAACAAATCATGAAGGGCTGTCCGGAAGTGGATTACGTTCACTGCGGCGATGCCGATGAGACACTCTCCGTGGCGATTCGCCGTTTGTACAGCGGTCAATCGATGGCAGGCATGCCGGGCGTGATGTGGCGCAACCAGGACCAAGTGGCTTATGCCGGGCGGGCCCCCAACCTCGCCGACATGAACAAGACGCCGGTCCCTGATTTTGACGAGTACTTCTACGCGCGCAAAGAGGGTGGTTATCATTACCACGATCGAGCGCAGGGAGTTCTGCTGCCGATTGAAACGGCGCGCGGTTGCTGGTGGGGTGTGAAGAACCACTGCACGTTTTGCGGCCTGAATCGTGCCGGCATGGAATTTCGCTCCAAGCGGGTGGAGAACGTCATTCAGCAACTCGACGAGCTCTCGAGACGCTACGGCATCCTCGATTTCAACGCGATCGACAACATCATCGCGCCTGAATACATCGACCAGTTGTTCAATCGACTCAGTGAGGCCAACACGGATATACGCATTCACTACGAAGTGCGCCCGAGTCTTTCACGCGCGCAGCTGAAACAGATGCGAAAGGGAGGGCTGTTCTCGATTCAGCCGGGTGTCGAGAGTTTCTCGACGCACATTCTCAAGCTGATGCGAAAGCACACCACCGGCGTGCGGAACCTGGAGTTGATCAAGTGGTCCACCTACTACGGGATCAATAACCTGTACAACATCCTGCTCCGGTTTCCGGGTGAGACACTCGAAGACTATCGCGCGCAGTGTGAAGTGATGTCGAAGATTCATCACTTTCAGGCCCCCTGGGCCGTTGCGAAGGCGCGGGCGGATCGTGGTTCGCCGATGTATGCCGAACCTGAGACCCAGTCAGTGACTCGATTGGTTCCGTCTGCCTGTTACGACTATCTGTTCCCGAAAGATCGTTTCGACCTGAATCGCGTTTCCTACTACTTTGAGCACGAGATGGGCAACACGCTTCAGGATCACGAATACGACGAGATCTTCGAGGCCGTGGATGTGTGGCAACACCGCTGGCGGCAGCGTCCCCGGCCGTATCTTCGTTATCGAAAGGCGTGGGCGAGGATCCTGATCGAGGATGGACGCAACTGCTCGGCTCGCACGACGACCTATTCAGACGATCACGCAAATCTTTACGAATACTGCGCCGATGCCCGTGGCCGGATCGATATCTCCGCGAAGTTCGATGACGCTGAATGGGTCGAGGCTGCGCTGGAAGAGTTCGTCGAGAAAGATCTGATGGTCCATCTCGACAATCGTTATCTCAGCCTGGCACTTCCCGAGAATCCCTACTTCTGATTTTCCTTTCATGCTGCGCGAAGCACTTTCCACGACGCTCGGATCGCTTCCTGAGAGTATTCAATCAGGACGCGCCGAGTTGCTTGATTTGCTGCGTCGGCACGGAATTCTCTATCGCTCGGAGACGCAGCCGGTGCTCTCGCGCGATGGTACCTCCGCGCGTTGGATGCTGGACTCTCTTTCCGTCACGCTCTCGCCAAGAGGAGCGGAACTGGCAGGGAAGTGCGTGTTGGAGCTCCTCAAACGATTCGACGGCAGACAGATCGCGACGTACGGCTTGACCGGGGTTCCCATTCTTCAGTCTTGCCTGCTTCAGGACAGCCGCTATCGCGGTCTGCTCGTTCGCAAGGAGCGAAAGCAGCACGGTTCCCGCAAATTGATCGAGGGCAGGATCGACCCGGGTGAGCCGGTGATCGTGATCGACGATTCAGTGAGCTCCGGAACCTGCATGGCTGAAGCGACGGAGCGGCTCGAAGCCGCGGGCCTGCGCGTCGAAGGTGGTATCTGCCTGGTGCGCTTTGGCTGGCGCAACGGCTACGCGCTCATGCAGGAGCGCGGCTATCACATGGAAGCGGTCTACGACATCTGGGACGACTTCATCGCGCACATGGACGATGAAGAAAAACCGCTGGCCAATCCCTCGAAATGGTTTCCCGCGTTTGAATGGCACACGCAACAAGCACCGGAACACCTTCATCCCGCGCAGCTCGCACGGCTGGTCGTTTCGGAATATCTGTCGTCAGGCAGGCTTTTGCGCCCGCCCGAACGCCTGGACAAAGACTACGATTCAGCAGGTGGCGCGTGGGTGAGCATTCGCTCGCGCGAAAACATTCACCGGCGTCATGCTCGCGGCGGGTTCTGGCACTTCCGCGGCGAAATGCCGCGCTCGGCGGCAGACGACGTGGTGATGGCTTCGTTGAGCACGGCCGAGGGTCTGACCCGTGGCGAGGAAGGGCTGAGCAAGGTCGCTGAAAGCGCGTTTGCGGTAACGTTCTTCAGTGCGCTCGAGCGATGCAGCCCGGGTCAGCTCGATAACGATCGTTACGGCATCGTGGTGCGGAGTCTGGAGCGGCGCGAGAGAATGGGTGGCGCCTTGCCGCGCATGCCGGGCATTGTCAACGAGTGGGCGCAGTTTCAACACGCACGCATCAAGAATGCGAAGCTCGTGTCGTTCGAGCCGTATGAGGTCCTTCGTCATGAAGTGGTAAAAGCGGTCGAGCCGGAAGAGAAATGGCAATCGACCGGCGTTCCGGCGCCGGAGCGACTGCCCTGGCACAAAGACAGAAACATCTGCGGACCGATTGCGGAGCGAGCGCGCGACCTCGTGCTGGGTCAGCTGTTAGACCTGCCCGCAACGACGACGCCGCTCCTTGCTGATCTTCTTCCGAAAGATGTCGAGTCGTTGTACATGACGATCTACATCGAAGGCCGTCTGCGTGGTTGCATGGGCCTGGCGGTACGGAACCTCGATGACGATCTGAAGAAAATCGTCGGGGCCGCTCTTCGTGATGACAGGTTTGCCGAGACGGCACCGGTCGACGCCGATTCGATTGCGGTCACCGTTTCGCTGCTTTTTGAGCCACTCGAGCTCGGATACGCACCCCCGGAAGAAGTGGTGAATTATTATCGTCATGGCGATCAGACGCTGATGGTCTATCAGGGCCAGCGAATGGGGTTGCTGCTTCCGTTTGTCGCAGGCCTCTGGAACCTCGACAACGTGAGTTTTGCAAAGGCAGTGCTCGAAAAGGCCGGACTGTCCGAGCCACCGTACAACTGGTGCCGCTTCGACTGTGTCACGTGGCTGGCGGGCAGTGAGGGCGTCTGGCCGACAATCGGAGGCTTTGCTCCGCCACAGCAGGATCTGCCGCCAGTGAACACGCTCGTCGCCCGCCATTGCAGACTGCATCTGCGTTATTTACTCAAACACCTGCGCGACGACGGCACGTTCTTTTCCTCGTACCAACCTTTTCACAACCGGTTATTCGAGGCCGTCGATCCGGCGAGACAAGCTCATGGTGCGTGGGTATTGGCCCGCGCTCGTCAGATCCTCGGAGGTGATGAGCTCGGGAATGCCGCCGGCAAAGTGATCGATTCTCTGCTCGCAGGCACGTTGGACGACTCTGCTGCCGAGATCTCGTTCCTGCTACTGGCGCTCGGCAATTTGGAAGACCACGATCCGCGGCGTTCGTCGATGAAGGATCTCGCCGCCACGCTATGGCGACGTGTCGAGCTTCCTCACGGCCGCATCGCGACTCACAAAACTGCCGGCGATCCATCTCTCGAGGCGTATCAGGATTACTTCCCCGGCCAGGTGCTGCTCGCTCTCGCTGTCGCCTGCCAGCAAAATGCTTCGACGATCGATGACGAACGACTGCGCCGCAGTTTTCAATACTACCGGCATCGCTTTCGTTACAAACGTCATTTCGGCCAAGTCACGTGGTTGCTGCAGGCCTTCAGCAAGTGGTGGCAAGTGACTGGCGAATCGCATTTCGCCGACATGACTTTCGAGATCGCCGACTGGCTCCTCGGTTACCAGCAGGACAAGACCGGTGGCTTCATCAACGACCATCAACCCGGCACGCCCGGCTACACGACCGCAGTCTATCTCGAAGGCATCGCGGCAGCATTATCCATCGCGGACAGCACCCGCCGTGAAACTTACTTTGACTCCTGTGCGCGTGGCTTTCGCTTTCTCGATCAACTCATCATCCAGGAGCGCGATCGATCGATTCTTCCCAACCCGGACTATGCGATTGGCGGCCTGCGGCAGGGACTCCACTACAGCGAGGTTCGCACTGACTTTGTTCAGCACTCTCTGTCAGCCATGCTCGAGTTTACTCAGAACTCGCAATCTTGAGATTCAGAGATACGTGAACCCAGGTTAGCCTGCTTAAACCCGCGCGACGGCATCGCGCGGTTTTTCATGCCCCACCTTTAAAAAAGCCCCTCTCCGGCCGGGCCGAAGAGGGGCTTTCGGCGGTGAGCCCGCTTACTTGTATTTCACCGAGCACCCGTAGGACTGTGTGCTGGCCGTGGAGACGGGTTTGCCGGCCATGGACTCGTCGAGAGCGGCAAGAACGTAGTTCGTGGCGCCGGCGATGCTGTCCTTGTTGGTGGTCGGCTGGTCGTCGATCGCGCCCTTGTAGATCAGAACGCCGTCGGGATTGACGACGTACATATGGGGCGTCGTCTTCGCGCCGTAGGTCTTCCCGACCTCCCCGGTCTCATCGAGCAGCACCGCGGTGGAAGACATCTTCCGGCCGGCGATCTCGTCGTTCCAGGCGGCCGGCGACAGGTTGCCCTGCTTCCATTTCGCCGAGCTGTTCACCGACAGCCAGACGACGCCCTTATCGACGGCTTTCTTCTGTGTCGCCTGCATGTTCCCGCTCTCGTAATGTTTCTTCACGAACGGGCATCCGAGGTTGACCCACTCGAGCACCACGTATTTGCCCTTGTAGTCGGCGAGGTTGTGCTGCTTCCCCTTGGTGTCGGTCAGCGTGAGCGCCGGGGCGGGGCTTCCGACGGGTGGCTCCTTCAACGAGGTAGGGACTGTGTCGCGAATGCGATAACTGGCGATGGCCGCGATGGCTACGACGACGCCAAGAATGATTGCGGCGATGATGGCTTTCTTCATGTCAGGTCCTTTCTTGCTGCTGATCAGAGTTTGTCCAAAACGTCGATGACGAGAGTCGGGGTGAGGACCTCCGGGAGAAGCCGGGGAGGGGCCGATGCATCCTTCGAGTACAAGACGTATGTGGGGACGCCGCCGCGTCCCAATTTCGTGAGCGCCTGGGTGACAGCCGGGTCGCGGGACGTCCAGTCCGCCTTGAGCGTCGCCACATTCTTCTCCCGGAACTTCGCCAGGACCGGCGCGGCCGATAATGCCACACGCTCATTCACCTGGCAGGTCAGGCACCATGCCGCCCCGAAGTCCACGAATACCGGCCGGCCCGCCGCGCGCAGCTCGTTCACGCGGGCCTCGCTGTAGGGTTCCCATGTCTCGGTGGTGACCGCCTGGGCTGGACTCCCGCCGGCCCCGGCCAGCTTCACCGCCGCCGCTGCGCTGCCGACGATGAGAACGGCAGCCACGATTCCCGCCGCCGTTCGAACGGGGGTGCTCCGCGTCATGACCGCCCATTTGCCCAGCACCCAGGCGCCGACGGCCTGTACGACGAGCGCCGCCAGAAGCATCGCGATGCCGTCGGACCCGGTCTGCTGGCCGAGCACCCACGCCAGCCACACCACGGTGGCCGCCAGGAGAAACCCGAGCGCCTGCTTCATCGTTTCCATCCAGGCGCCCGGGCGGGGCAGGATCCGGAGCAGCCGAGGGGAGGCGGCCAGCGCGACAAACGGCGCGGCCATCCCGGCTCCCAGAGACGTGAAGATCGCCAGCGCGGCGGGTGCGGGCTGCGTGAGCGCGAACCCGAGGGCAGAACCCATGAACGGGGCGGTGCACGGGGTGGCGACGATCGTGGCCAGCAGACCGCTCGAGAAGGAGGCGCCGGCACCTTCGCCGCCCTTCCCGGCGTTCTTCCCACCAAGGCGGGTGAGCGACATACCCACTTCGAATACGCCGAAAAGATTCAGGGCGAGCAGGAAGAACAGCGACGCCAGGCCGGCGATCACCGGCGGCGATTGGAGCTGGAAACCCCATCCGAGCTGTTCGCCCCCTGCCCGCAGGGCAATGAGGAGGCCGGCCAAGGCCCAGTAAGCGACCAGCACGCCGAAGCTATAGGCGCCCGCGTTTCTCATCCGGGCGCGCATCGGCGCGTCGGCCTGGCCCACGAGAGAGAGCACCTTGAGGGAAAGGACCGGAAACACGCAGGGCATCAGATTGAGGATCAGCCCCCCGATGAAGGCGAGACCGATGGCGCCCAGCAGGCCAGAGGCGGAGGCACTCGCCGAGGGACCGGGTAGGGAGCTCGTGTTGCCGGCGATCTCGACGTCCACACGGATGGCGCGCTCGGATCCCGGGCCCCGCCATCCCGACTTCGACACGAGCACGCCGGTCAGCCGGCGAGCCGGCGCCGTCGAGACGTCCGACAGGGGAAGATCGATGACGTAGGCGCCGTCCCCGCGATCCCAGGAGCTGCGTCCATTCGAAAACTGGCCGTTCATTTCCGAAAAAAACTCCGCCTCGGCCACGGGTTCCTTCAACCAGACGGGCGGCGTCGCGGTCAGCCGTACGAACCCGCGGCCCGACCCGGCCGCAAAGCTCCAGCCGGCCGAATCGAGCGGAAGCCGGGCGCGCGCCTCGGAGAAGAATTTGGCGCGGGTGGGGTCGTTTTCGACGTTCGGTCCCGTCTGGACGACGGCGCTGACCGTGGCTTCTCCGGGGAGACACAGCTCCTCGCATTCCAGCCAGCTCACGTGCGCCGCGAGGGTGACGCGCTCCCCCGTCTTCAGGTCGCGCGGAGGAGTGATCCGAACGAGGAGCGCGGCCTCGCCCTCATACCCGAAACTGACCAGCGGCGGGACTTCAATGCGCTCGGGGTGGGGCCACTGAATCGGCCCGGCCTCAAAACCGGGCGGAAGGTTCCACTTGATTTCGGTGGGCGCGCCCGAGTCGCCGGGGTTGATCCAGTACGTGTGCCACCGCGGGTCCATTTTCAGCCAGACGGCCACCGAGAACGGCGCGCCGGGGGCGATGGTCCGGACTTCCGGCATCAGCGAGACTTTTACGTGAGACGGCTCGTCGGCGGTGAGAGTCGCGGACAAACAGACCAGCGCAATGGCGGAGAGGAAGAGTCTGGGTCGAAGCATACGGGGGTTCTTGACTCTCTTACGACGCCGGCGGCCAATGGTTTTGGCAATTCAGGCGGTGGCGGCGCGCGGCACCGGTTTGTCACGTCGGGCAGAACAGGCTCGTCCGGCCGCCGACGGTGGCAACGGACCAGGCGCCGTGCCGTTCCCTTTTGGTCCCGTTCCTCCCACCCTCATCCGGGTACATAATCACGCCTTCGCAATCGAAAAGGAGTACCAATGAATCATCGGTCGTTACGCCGTGCTTTGGTCATGGCTGTGCTGATCAGCGCGTTCCTCACAGGAACCGCATTTGCGCAGGCCGCGTCCGCGGTCATCACCAAGAGCTTCGATCCGGCGGTGGTGGCCCTCAACGGCACCTCCATCGCCACGATCACGGTGACGAATCCCAACGCGGCCGTGCCGCTCACGAACGTTCAGTTCAGCGACACCATGCCGGCGGGGATCGATCTCATCACCCAGACCGGCGGCACGTGCAGCACGCTGGCAACCGGGGGAGGCATGTTCTCCATCAATCCCGGAACGGAGACCTTTTCCAGCACGTCGAGTGTGCTTGCCGGCGGCCAGTCCTGCACGATCACCGTCCGCGTGACGGGAACAGTCATCGGCGTCCATCTCAACACGACCTCGCAGGTCACCTCCGACAACGCGCCACCCGGTGTCGCCGCGTCAGCGACGCTCACCGTCGGAGGCGATAGTGTTCCCGCCTTGTCCGTGTGGATGTTGATGACCCTTGCCGCCGTGTTGGCTGCAGCGGCCGCGATCAAACTGCGAGCGTAACCGGAGGAAGCAATACGAAACGCCGCGAAGTCGCGGCGCATGAGGGCGTCGAGCTTGCCGCTCACTTCAACTTCAAGAACGCCTCCGGAAACATCCCCTGTCCTTCCCCGCGGTCATTGAGCTCGCGCGCGATGACGCGGATCGTCTGACCCGATTTGACGCCGAGAGATGTGTACGCGATCTTGCCGGTATACACCTTCCCGTTCGCCGGCGTCGACGGCGCGTCGCTCGAGGACAGCACGTTGGATTGATTTCCTCGCGCGTCGACGCCGATGACGGAGGCAGCCGAAGAGGTTGAGACGGCGCCATCTTCGACCGAGGAGATGATCTCGGACTCGAAGTCGATCCCCGGAACGTCGCCGTGCATGCCGCCGAAGCCCTGCCCGCCGCTCTTCCGGTTGTTGTCGACGTCGAATGCGACGCCCGCGACGAGAGCCTGGAACAGTGACGTTGGCCTGGGTGGCTCGGCCAGCGTGACTGCGACGACCACGAACTCGCCGTCGCTGGAGAGGTCGACATCGACGATGTCGATCGGATGCGCGTCGCCCTCGTCTGGCGTGATGTCGCCAGCAGGATCGCTGACACGGATCCGTGCCTGGTCCGCGGAAAGCGGGAGCGAGAAGAGTGCTACTGCGAGAGCGAACGCGATCGCCTGACGATTCATCGATGTCCTCCGAGACGATGATTCTAAGGCCTGCCCAGGGTCGCCGCAGAAACGCCGACGATCACGCGAAGCGATCATGAAACCCGCCGCCTTTCGGCGGCGAATCAGCGATCGTAATTTGGCCGGGCCGACGGGGCTCTAGAGAGAAATCATTCTACATCCGGTGGATTAAGTCCTCTAGATGTGGCGATTTGCAGGTCTCGGGATGACCTTGTGCGGATTCTGAGTCGCACAAGCTGGCACGTTCGGTCCGTGGAACATTCGCGTTTGGGTGTCTCGCGCTGCCGCGGATCGGGAGCGCGCGTCGTTTCGCGGCTTGCCTCTCAGGTCGTGCAAGCGCTCGCCGAACAACTGCGCGACACGTTCAGCGCTCCGTCAACGGTGCCTCGCGTCGCTGAGATTAATTAGAGACGCGCGGACTCTGCGCGCTTCCGCGTTCCTTCACTCCCACCGGGCGCCCACCTCGTTCAGGATGACGGAAGGGCCCGAAGTATCATTCATTCAGGGCTCTTCTCCGGTGATGGGCGTTCGCGGGTAATTCCTTCAACGAGCTCGGCGAAGGGATCGTTGCCGGTTTTGTTGAAGTCGACCGACACTAGGCTCGCGAGCAACAGCGGGAGTTGCGGGTCGATCGTGCCCGGCAGAAGAACGGGGATGATGGGAACCTGACGCTTGGCGAATTCCTGCAGGAGCGCTTCGATCTGCGTCCCCGGCCATGGGGTTTTCTGCGAGGGGCCGATGAACACGGCAACCGACTTGATGCTCGTATCGGACTTCTCCAACGCATCCCACCAGGGAACGCCGGGCTGGGGATCCCACTCGTCGAACCACGGCAGAATGCCGTGTTCGCGCAGCTTCGTGGCGATTTGGATGACGGCAGCCTTGTCCGCGGAGTGGAAAGCGAGGAAGACGTCGTATTCCTTCCTCTGGCGCTTGCGGTCGATCGTCGACTGCGCGCGTTGACGGGCATCCACCAATTTCTCCGTTTTCTTCACGGCTTCCCGCAGGAGGTCTGCTTCGATGCCGAGAGTCTTGAAGCGCTCTGCCGCGATTTGGAATGCAGCCAGCGCGGCATCCATGTTGCCGGTCTGCTCGTAGAGGTATGCGAGTTGATAGGTGACTCGCGCTTCGTCGTCCGGCAGCGCGTGAGCGCGAAGAATCTCTCTGGCGTGTTCGTAGGACGCGATCGCCGTCTCGGTGGCGCCTCGGGCGGTGTGCAGCGCACCGAGGTTCATGAGGGTCACCGCGGCATCGCGGTCGTTGCGCAGTTCGGTGAAGACCTCCAACACCTGCTCGAATGCGTTCGTGGCGTCTTCCAGCCGGCCCATGCGCCAGAGGGTGAACGCGAGACTGGACGTCGCGAGCGCGTAGTCGGCCGGCGCGTCTCGTCTCGTGAAAACGCCAAGGGCGTTCTGGTAAGCCGCGACCGCGGACTCCAGGTCTCCTCGTTGGTAATGGGTCACGCCGAGGTTTCGCATGAGCGTCGCCCACTCCAACGGAAATTCTTCCTGGTCGATCTCCGAAAGCGCGGCGTTGATCGCCGCGAATGTGCGCGTGGCCTCGTCGCCCTCGGTGGCGAGGTACTGCGCCGCGAATGACCGGAAGATCGCGCGGCGGAGCGGCGGGGCGAGCTCGTCCAGTGGTTTCGAGATGTCATGGCCGGCCTGGAATTCGGTGATGCGTGTCGCCGCATAGTCGGATCGACTGGCCAGGAACCAGTAGAGCGTCAGCTCGCCGTTCCGTGCTTGCGTGAAGAGATCAGCGAGCTCTCCGCTATTCCCCGCGGAGATCAGGTAAGTGTCGTCCACGAACACGATTGCGGTATTCGCCTCGGCGTCGATGGCTTCTTCCGTGAGCCGCTCAGGACTCACGAAGGCGTCGGGAACGAGCGCCGTCGCCAGCGATCGGAACTCGTTGGCCAGAGCGCGAGTGTTGTCGTCGTCCCCATACATGAGGAGCGCTTTTCTTCGCGGCGCCGCCTGCTCCTGTTTCGCTACCGCGGCCGGAGCGACGCGAAGCAACTCGTTGACCTCGTGCACCGTCACCGCAACGCTCGAGCGGTTGCCGAGTCGCTGCAGACGCTCGTGCATCTCCTCGGGCCACGTCTTCAGCACGTCCGCGCGGAGTTCTGCGGCCGCTCCGCTACCTACAGGGATGACCGGTTTTCCCTGGTACAGCGCCTCGCGTCCGACGGCGCGCGTGCCGCTCACGCCTTCGACGAGGATCACCACGTCGGCCTCGCGCACGGCGCGGGCGAGCGCCTCTTCGTCCCGCTCGGAAACGATCTGCCGGCCGCGCGGGTAGTCGGAGATCTTGCGTTCCCCGCCGACGTAGTGGCTGATTGATTCGACTCGGTTCGGCGCGGCGTTCTCGAAGCCTTCCGCGGCGAGATAGTCGACGCCCGGCCAGCCGCCCGTCAGCAGGTCGTGACCCTGCAGCGCAAGCAGCGAGCCGATCGCATGGCAGAGCTCCTGAAGCGGAATGGACAGTTTTTCCGAGATGCCGGCCACGAGGACGCGGCGGGGTTGGGAGGTGGATGGTGGCGAAGACGGGCGGGCGCGAATAACGGTGCGACGCGTCGTGATTTTTTGCCCGACTCCTGAATAAATGGTCGACTCCGCGATCTTCGCCGTGGGATCGATCTCGATCACGACGTATTCAGGATCCTTCCGATGGTCGGCGTACGCCATGCTTTCGTCCAGGAAGAGATCGAACACCCCATCAGCGCCGAATGCGAGCCAGCGTTCCTTCGATTCGGGTGCGAAATCCGAGGCTGGTTCATACATGAGGAGAATCGCCACATCGTGCGAGCTCGCCCACGCGAGCGGGTCACCGTTGCAGACGTTGAAGATCTGAGAGCCCCGGAAAAGCATCAACATGCTGGTTTCAATCCCCACGATGCCGACACGCCACTTGCCGATCTGAAGGCTCTTCGCAAAGTCGATCTGGCCGGAAGTGAAGCCGAGCCGCGCGCGGAAGCTGGCAAACCCGCGATCTTTGTCATTCGACGCCGGCACCGTGAGAATCGGCGTGGTGCCGTAGTGATCGCGGAGCCGATCCGCGACCCGCTCGTATTCCTCGTCGTTCCCGTAGCGCGTGACGTTCCCCGCAATCAATACCGCATCGATATCCGGCTCTTTGGGCAACCCCAGCTCGCTCATTCGCAGCCGTTTCAGACCGAGCAACCGCACGGTTGCCCGCTCCTCCTCGCGCGCCTCCTCGATTCGGAACACTTCGCGCGCGATGGTGCGGATCGAGACCGACTCGACGATCGTTCGCACGAGCGTTCCTTCGCGCGGGACGTCGACGATCTCCGACTGATTCGCTGTGGTCAGCTCGAGCACGAGTGGCTCGGTCTTCGGCAGCTCGATCTCGTGCGCTGCGGGGAGCTCGGTGCGGCCGATCTCGACGCAGAGGGTGTCTTCACGCGGTACGAGGCGCGCGAACACCTTTGTTCTCGGCAGAGCTTTCTCGATCAGCGCCGCGATCGCGGGGTCGTCGATCACCGCGCGGCGCACGTGCATCGCGGTGGCGCGCTCACCGCCGGCCACGAGGCGCAGCGCGGCGGCGGCGGTCGTGTTCTGTACGACGTCAGGCATTGACGGCAGGGCGCGCGCGGCCCAGTCGATGAGACCGCGGCGGCCTTCGTTCGCGATCGCGTTGAGCACCGAGGTGAGCTTCGTGTTGACGGCGTCGGCGACGTCGGCGCCGGTCAGCGCGAGGTAGAGGATCTCTTCCTCGAGTTGAATCGCAGGCGGGGCGTTTCGATGGAGCTCGACGACGACGGCGCGCGCCGCGTTGAGCAGCGCCGGATCGCTGGCGAGCGACTCGCGCAGCGACGCGGCGATTTCCGCATCGAGAACGACGCGCCGCGTGCTTCGGGCCGCGACGAGTGCGCTGAACCAGAGATCGGCCTCGGCGGACACGTCGACTTCCGGCAGAAGCCGCAGTCGCGCCGCGCGCAGCAGCTCGGGCTCGATGCGCGCCGCCAGCGAGACCACTGTCGCCAGTTTCCTGACCGGTTCTGCGATCATCGGCCGCTCCATCCCCGGCGCAGCGCCGCGCGGATGCGCGTCAGGCTCGTGCGGCGATCCCATTCGACGATCGTGACCAGCGATGCGATGCTTCGCGCGCAGCGCTGCCGCGGATACGGGACGAACGCGATCAGCCGGCTGTCGGTCCGGCGGACGGAGCGGAGGAACGCCACCCATTCACGCGCGCCCGGCCGATCGCTCTCGAACGGATCGATGCCGATGCCGAAGTCTGTGATCAGCGCGACCGGCACGCCCGCCGGCGGCACTTCGTAGGGCAGGACGACTTTTCGCTGCAGATCGGTCACGCCGTCGGACGGAAGACCGCGGAAGTGCAGCACGGGCGTCTCCACTCCGGCGACCAGAACGATCTCACGCACCAGCGCATCCGCGTCACGTGTGAACGGGACCATCCCCGAGCCGCGATCGACGAGGAGTTGCACACCTTTGCGCAGCGTCGGCACGACTCGCCGCGGAATGCGCGTGAGGGCCTGCCCGCGCGAGATCCGCTCGACGATGCGGTGCAAGTCGGGCGGACCATGTTCGCCGGGCGTCGCCAGCGACATGCTCAGAATCGCGCGCGTCCACGAGCGCAGGAACAACGCCTCGAATGGAGGCAGCGGCTCACTGGCTTCGTCGATCGGTGGCGGCAGCGCAGGCACGGGCGCGGCAAACGCGGGCGCCGTGTCGTCCTGCAAACGCGAGATGGTGCTTGGCCGGTATTCCGTTTGCGGCGTGTGGACGGGCGGCGGCGGTGGCGGCGGAGGAGGTGGTGGGTTCCTCTCGCGACGGATGGTTTCCTGTTTCGAAGGCGCGGCCTTCCGCACGAGCGCCTCGACCTGCAGCACCTCGGCGATCTTGCGCACGAGCGCGAGATCACGAACGCGGAGGCGCTCCACGGCCTCGATCAGATCGGCCAGACCGATCTCGGCATCAGGATTTGGTCGTCTCATCCTGCATGCTCGGTTTCGAGAAGACCGCGCGCTCGATCGCGGTCCACGTCGGATGATCGCCGGGCGTGACGTTGAGATCGCGGCACGTGCCGATGGCGTCGAGGAACTCTGCCGTGCTCGGCGGCGGCAGGGCGCGCGCCTTCTTCGCGGCCGCGACGGCATCCATCGCGTCTGCGACTTTTCCATACAGACCATCGGCATCGGCGCCGAAATGCGCGGCCGCGATGCCGAGCAGCGCCTCGCGGCCGGGCGGATCGAGCTTGATCACGACGCAGCGGCGGAGGAACGCGCCGGGCAGCTCGCGCTCGTCGTTCGTCGTGATCACGACCACCGGCGGCATGCTCGACTTCACGACGGCGTCGTCGGCGTCGGTGACTTTGAATTCGAGCGAGCCGAGGGGGACCAGGAGATTGTTGGGGACGTCCGGATCGGCTTTGTCGATCTCATCAATCAGGACGACCGCGCGCGCGTCGGGGCCGGCCGGGAAGCGATTCGGATCATCGAGCGTGGGCAGCGCCCCGGCGTCCATACCGCGTCGTCGCGCGCTGTCGGGATCGAAGGCCCACCACAACACGCCGGGCTCGACGTAGTGCACGGGCGTCTTCGCGCCGCCGGCCTGCGAGTCGCTGAGCCGCTTCAGCGTTTCGAACTTCCACAGAAAGTGCCGCGCCTCGGTGGTCGAAGAAACGACTTCCTCGTAGTATCGCCAGCGTTTCGCGCGCGCGAGGCTCGCTGCGAGCGAGGACTTGCCGGTGCCGGACGGTCCACGCACGAGCAGCGGCCGTTCGGTGGCCAGGGCGATATTGACCGCGAGCTCGAGGTCGGGATTCCAGACGTACACCGCGCCGTCGCGGCGGTCGCGCCGCGATCGCTCGACCAACGTCGTCGGCGGCGGCGGTGCTTCGAACATCGAACGGTCGTAGTTGTAAGTCATGCGGGCTCCTCACTCGGCGGTGTCGTTCACGACGACGCTGCACTCGCCGTACTCCTGTTTGATGGTTTGTTCGCGCGCCGTCTCGAGGCGCGGCTCGATGACGATCGCGTTGAGCGTGGTGAGCGTGGCCGCGTCGGGAAGGGCGCCGCCGGCGAGGCCGATGAAGATGCAGTTCGGATAGAGGTCGCGGAGCTCGGCGATGCGCTCGAGCTTCAGCGACGGCGGCGCGACGACGAGCACCGGCGAACGGCTCGATTTGATGTGCGCGTCGATGTCGGGATCGGAGGCGAAGGCGAGGGTCGGCACTTTGCGGCGGAACCAGTCGCGGATCTCGCCGCGCACGCTGCCGACGGGATCGTCGCCGCCGCTCGCTGTGACCGGAACCAATGCCCAGCGCATCGGATATTCGAGCGCGGCGCGGCGGACGTACATGACCGCGATGTGGTCGTTGTTCGTGTTGAGCAGGAGGATGCGGTGCGGGCCGGCGGGCGACGCGGCCTCGCGCGCGATCTCGATGATCGCCGCGGGCTCGATCCAGAACGGCGTCACGATGTGAAGGATCTTCTCGAGCCGCGAGCGGGAGACGTCCGGATCCTGGGCCAGCTCCCACAGCGCGTCGCGCAGTTTCTCGGCGGGCGCTTGGAAGAGCGCGCACGCGACGAACGTCGCGTCGACGACGGCGTTCTGCGCCGCGGGATCGAGCGCGAGCGCGGTGCGCTCCAGGACGTCCGGTTCGCCGGGCAGCTCGCGCGAGAGACGCGTCTCCAAACGATCGAGCGGAGTGTCGCCCGCTTTGGCGATCGCCTGGAAGACGGCGATGACGCGCGCGATGGCGTCGGTGGCGGTGGAGTCGACTGTTGCAGCCTGCAGCGAGGCGAGGTCGTACGGATCGAACCGCTTTTCGCGCAGCACCGCGTCGGTGATGGGCGGAACGAGAACCGGGACGAGCTTCACTTTCTCGAGCAGGCGGCGGCTGGCCAATGCTGCGAGCTCGAATTTCACCCAGTCCGACGTCGTCGCGGGCGTCGAGAGAAGAACGACCGCGCCGTGCGCGCGAGCGACCCAGGTGTAGATCTCGTCGCGCCATTTCGCGCCGGGCTGCAGGCGCGCGGCATCCATCAGCACCTCGAATCCGGCGGCTTCGAGTGCGTGGTGCACTTCCCAGAGCAGCGCCGGATCATCGGCGGCGCTGTGGCTGATGAAAATGCGAGCGCGGGGCATGTCGTGTGAGTCTGGACATACTACCGGAAGCAGGGTTTTCGCTGTCCAGAATCGCGAGCTTGCGAGTTACGACTTTCTATCAACCCTCTGAAAGCACACAGCGCCGCGAAGTCGCGGGCATGACTGCGTTAGTTTGGCGGGTCGACGTGTCAATAGAGACGAAAAGAGCGTGTGATCGACCGTCATGGAATCAGCCTGCGCCGGTGCGCGCGCCAGGCGAGGAAGAGCACGAGCAGGATCAGGAGCAGGAGCAGGACGAGGAGGAGCCAGCGAACGTAATTCGCGCCGGCGGCGGTCGTCACGCTCCGGTGGAACGCGGGAGCACGATCGATGCTGACGGTCACCGGGACATCGAGCGAGGGGACATCGAACGTCTGGGAGTAGGTCCCGTCGAGGTTGTCGGCGATCGGAGAGAGCGGGGTGGCGCCGGGGATGACGAAGCGAATCCGGTCGTGCATGCCGATGCCCAGGTCGTTGCGCAGGACGTCGCGCGGGCGCGTGTGAACGCGGATCTGCCATCCGCTACGTCCACGTCCGAGGATGGAGGCACGGAGGGTCGAGGCGGCGAGGGACCAGTCGCCGTGAGCGATTTTGGCCGTCGCGCGCAGGCGGCGGCTGAAGGTGCCGAGGCGCGGGGACGAGCCTTCCGCGGTGATGTCGGCGACGAGCAGGCCCGGGTGGAGCAGCGTGTGGAGACGCGCGGAGAAGATGCCGTCGCCGGCGGTGGCGTCACCGTGCTGCGGCGCGCCGTCGTCGAAGAGCTCGATCGTTTCCTCGATCGGCACGAGATCGTCCCTGCGCGAAGGATCGCCGAGGACGAGGCTCGACTTCGCCGCGGCGGCATCGGCGGGACGGTCGGCGCCGGATGCGAGCGCGTTCCGCAGCGCACGGTCATCGACGCGCGCCGTGGCCAGCAGCGTTCCGATCGCAACCCGCGGACGCCGCACGACCGCGGTCACACGGCGAACGCCACGGATTGGCTCCGCCTGGTCGAGCACCGCGACGCGAAGCACCGGCCGCTGGCCGGCTTTGAGGGTGCTCCTGTCGAATGTGGCGAGGAAGTCGAGCCGCGGAACGTCCGCGATGGCATACGCGCGGAACGACGCGGCGCCGCGCTTCCCGATCGTCTGCTGGTCCCCGCGCACCTGGGCGCGGCGGACGATCATCGTCCACGTCCCGCCGTGAGCGACCGGGCGGCCGTTCATCGCCTGGAGCGGGAAATACAGTTGCGCCATGACGTACTTCGGCCCGCGGATGATGCGGCCGAGCGGCGTCACCATCTCTCCCTGCGGTCCGCGCAGGTCGAAGTCGAGCGGCGGCGCCGCGTCGTCTCCGGACCAGGAGAGGAGGAAGGTGACCTGCGTCGCGGCGGCATCGACGAGGAACGTCTTCGAGACCGACGCGGCACCGCTTTCGAGCCGCGCTTCGTACTGGCCGAGCCGCTGCGGCGTGAATCCGCGCAGGCTCTGCACGAGATTGTTGAGGAACGCTCCCTCCAGCTCGAAGGCCCGGGAGATGAACTGGTGCTGCCCCGAAGTCTGAGTCGCGACGTCGAGGATCAGGTTGAGCCAGCGGTCATCCGGGGTTTGCGCCACGCCGATGCCGATGGTGTGGATGTTCACGCCGAACGACGAAAGGGCGGTATCGAATGGAGTGGCCGCCGTTGCCGTGACGCCGGAGTCGCCGAACACGCCGTTCGCGACGGAGACCGGCTCGGGATGGATCGTGTACTGCCCGGTGCCGTTCAGGCGCAGCATGGGACTGATGTTCTGCATCCCGTTCGTGAAGACGATGATCTGCTTGCGGTGTCCGGCGCCGCCGGTGAGCAGCAACTGCAGCGCGGTCTCGATGCCGGCACCCAGGGCGGTGGAGCCTCCGGCAGGGCGGGCGCGGATGGCGGCGATGAGGGTGTCGATGCGTGACTCGATGGTCGATCCGGGCGGGAGGGCGGCGAAGTCGACGATGCCGCCGCCCTCGACCGTCGCGCCGTCCGAGAAGTAGACGACGCCGAGTCGTCCATTGGCGGTGGCGTACTGCTGCCAGGTGCGCAGGAAGATCTCGACCGCGTCCCGGAGCACCTCGATTTTCGCGCCTCCGCCGCCTTCCGGCGCGGAATCGAGCATGCTGCCGGAGTAGTCGAGCACGAGGACGAGATCGACGGGCGGGTGGGTCACGCCATCGACGGCGTTCGGCGCGGTGCCATCCTGAAACTCGCGGAAGTTGCTGCGGCCGTCGCCGTCGAGATCTCCGTTGCGTCCGTTCACGCCGTCGCCGTTCACCGGATCGAGACCGTAGGCCTGTTCCCACCGGTCGGGCAGACCGTCGCCGTCGGCGTCGACGAGGGCAATGCGCAGCCGCGTCATCTCCGTCGGCGGGAAGCGCGTCTGTCCGTCGACCGCGACGGTGCGCCATGCGTGCTCGAGGAGCAAGGCGCGCGTGAAGCCGGTCGGTGTTGCCGGCGGAAAGGTGAGCGTGGCCGGACTCGCGGCGACGAGCTCCTCGAGGTACTCGCGGCTGACGGACTGATACATCAGCCGTACTTCCGCGACGTCGGCCCCGGCCGGCACCGGGTACGGCACCTCATCGAAGTTGTACGTGGGCTCGACGACCGGGGGCAGGGCCAGGGGTCCCGTGACGGCGTCGTGATACGTCATCTGCGAGCCGTAGGCCGCCGGAATGGTCTGCCCGGCGTTGTTGGCTATGTACTGAGCTTTGTTCCAGCCGAGCGGCGGGATGCGGTTGTCGCTGCGAACTTCGTTGTTGCGGATGAAGTGGAACTCGACGCCGGACGGTGCGTGATGCAGCCGCGCTTCATAGACCTGCGTGCGCCGTCCGAAGCCGGTGAACCCGCCGGCGGCATTCGTATAGGTGATCCCGTCGTATGGCTTCGAGCCGACGTCGTTTTCGAGATCGAAGTCGTGAAACAGAGTGCCCGTGGTCTGGTCATAGCGGCCTGACTCGCCCAGCAGCGTCTCCGCCGCGGTGCCGGAGTCGATGCCGGAGAATTTCACGTTGAGCCACATGCGCCGCCCTTCCGGATAGCCGGTGGGCAGTTTGTGGCCGGTCATGTTGTAGATGCGGAGCTCGAGATCTCCGCCCGGCGTATGGTTGAACGCCAGTTGCGCGGCGCGCCCGAGCGTGGCCTTGGCACGATTCGACGCGCTGTCGTAGTTCGCGGGATCGTAGAACGGCGGGAAGTCGCCTGCCGCGTCCGCGAAGGTACCGGCCGGATAGAGCGCGTCGACGACTTTCGCATAATACGTGTCGAGAAATGCATCGCGCGCCGCCTCGGTCGCGCCGATGACCGGCGCGGCTCCCGGATCGTTCAATTTGGTGGCCTGATACTTGTCGATCATCGTGCGGATGACGATCGGGATGGCGACATTGCCGCCGGTCAGGTCGTGCACGTGCAGATCGTTCGTGTGCGGCACCGGATTGAGATTGCTCGCCGTCGAGGCGCCGCCGCCGGCGAGGCCGCTGAAGGCCGCGTTCATGTGGCAGCTCTGGCAGTTGCCGTTCTCTCCCATCGTCGAGTACTGGCTGTGAGTCCACTCCGTCCACGTCCGTTCGATGGGGAAGTTCGCCTGCGTGTTTCCTTTGGGCTCGGCGGGCGTCCAGGCCGGATTCGAGACGTCGTGGCACGTGCCGCAGAGATTGCCGTGGCGATGAAACGGGGAGTGTTTGATCGGGTGAAAGAGCGAGCCGTCGGGCGGATAGGCCGCGGGCGGGATGAACTGTGTCGTCGGCGTGGTCAGCCCGGGCCAGGCAATCTGCGCGGAACTGAACGGTCCGCGCCGGACGTCGTGGCGGTCGAGGACGTACATGCCGTTGCCGAAGCTCGGCGGAATGCGGAGCTCCGGATCGGGATTGGAGGCCAGCCCGGCCAGCACCTGCGCGTCGACCGGATCCGCGCCATTGTTGCGGTCGACGAGGCGATGGCAGACTTCGCACTGCACGCCGAAGAGATCATCGGGTTGCATGGCCATTCCGCGTAGCGCCGTCGCCAGGTCCGGACCGGAAGACCGCCCTTCGGTCCATCCTTTCGCGATGTGGCAGCGGAGACAGAGATCGCGGCCGCCGGCGAGCGACGGAATCTCCGCTTCGTCGGTCTCCGCCACGTCGAGCTGCGCCCAGAAGACCGGGTCGCGCGCGGCATTTCCCATCATGCTTCCCGCCCAGGGGCGGAGCGGTCCGCGGTGGTCCATCGTGTTGTGACACCCGCTGCACGCCGACGCCGGCGGAAGGACCGTCGCAAGCTGAAAATCCTGGATCGGCATCGTCCGCGCCTGCGTGCCCGGCAGGTCGAAGCGGTCCTGGATGCCGTTGAGGTTGAGATCCTGAGCCGCCGCCGGCCAGGAGCCGGCAGCGGCCAGAAGGATGAAGATCGATGCGAGTCGCGATCGCATGGCGTCTCGTTCAGAAGATGAGGGCGAGGGCAATGATGAACAGCAGGATGAGAAGGGCGATGAGCCACCATTTCAGCTGCGACGGCAGCTTCTGCAGCGCATCGACCAGTTGCTCGATGAGCTCCCGCTGCTCCTCGAGCGTGGCTTTGGTCTGCTCGGCATCGGAGTCGACCGTCGGCAGTACCGCCGGATCGATGATGGCCGCGCTCATCGTCTGCTCCCGCTGGAGCGTGAACCCGCCGGGAGTCGTGCCGGCCGCGCGGACCACGACGTCGTAGTGGCCGAGCTGCTTCTCCTCGAGCGGTGCTTCGAAACGCCCCGCCGCTTTCCGCTGGAGCGGAACGAAGACGACCACGCCGTCCGGCCGCGTGACCTGTGCAACGAGCGACACACCGGCGTCGAACGGCTGCTGGAACGCGCTGAGGTGCGCCACGATCGTACGCGGTGAGCCGGGGTCGACGGAGCGCTGATCGATGCGCGAGTCCAGCCGGATCGCCGAACGGGCTCGTACGATGACGTTGTAGCTGACGTCCAGACGCGGAGGAGCCGGTCTCGGGCGCTTGTCGTCGACGTTATGCGTGGCGACCGGTTTGGCCGCGAATTGCCCGCGATAGATTTTCTCGCCGGGATATTCGACCACCATGTGCCACTTCCCGCGCGCTCGTGCGGGATCGGGGAACAACCCCGTGCGCATGCGGTAATAGCGGCAGGCGCGCCCCTGGACGAACAGTCCTCCGAACGCGGCTGCGCCGGCCGGGTCGATCGCCGTTCCGTCGGGCATCTCCAGCCGGAACTCCAGCATCGGGAAACGATCCAGCAGCACGGCATCCCATTCGGCGTCGGCTTCCGTGACGTAGAACGGCGTGCGTTGCGCCTCGCCGGGCTGGATGACCGAGCGTGGATCGACGACGATGCTGCCGCCGTCGATGCCGGCCAGGATCTGGGTGAAGTACTTGTGCAGCCGGAACTCGTTCGCGGCATCGAGCTCGCCGGTGACGAGCAGGTACCCGCCCGTGTTGCCGGTGATGGCGCTCAGCTTGTCGACGTTGACGTTTTGAGGCTGTCCGAGGCCGATGGCGTATGCACGGACGCCGGCGGCGAGCGTGACGGTGTTGATGAACGGCGGCCGGTTCTCGACGCCGTCGGTGAGGACGACCAGCGCTTTGCGGAGCGAGGCCGTCGGGCCGGCGAGCATGAGGTCTCCCTTGACCAGCCCGTCGCCCACCGCGGTGGCGCCGCCCGGCAGAAGGTCGGGGCTCGCGAGCGCGGTCGTCGCGTTGACGCGGCCCGAACCCGTGACAGGCACTCCCGCGGCTTCGAGCGGCATGTGCGGCTGGGCGGCGTTGTCGAAGCGAACCATTCCGACGCGGTCGCCGTCGCGGAGCAGGTCGATGAAGACCTGAACCGCGGAGTTGCGGAGATCGGTCTTGCTGATGACCCGGCCGCCGCCCGACAGGGCCGGCTCGGCCATGCTGCCGGAGCGATCCAGGACCAGCACCGTGTCCACCGCCGCCAGCACCAGCGACGTGCCGACGAAGTTGACGGTCAGCGTCCCGGGCACGACCGGGATCGAGGTCAGCGTCGCCGCGACCGGTCCGGACGCACCCGGTGCACCGGCCGTGAACGACACTCCGATCGTGCCGATCTCACCCGGCTGGATTTGCACGGTCGACGCACCCACCGCACCGAAGGGGGCGGCCAGCGCCGGCAGCGTCACGTCGATCGGGTTGGCCGAACGGTTGAGCAACGCGATCTGGCGATGGGCGATCAACCCCTGCTCGATCGAGCCGAAGTCGATCAGCGGCGTGAGCAGCTCGAGGTCCGCCGGCGTGCACGCCGGTGCGATGGTCGCGGGGGACCCGGACCAGGTTCCCTTCATCGTTGTCCCCGCTCCTCCGACGGTCCCCACGTGCAGCAGCAGCTTCCACTCATTTCCGTCGTAAAAGAGCCGCGCAAAGCCGACCGCCGGCGCGGGCACCGGGAACGTGCCTTCGCAGTTTCCCAGCTGGTTGCGCTCGTGGCCGGGAGGCAGGACGAGATAGGTCAGATCGCGAGGAAAGACGCTCGCCACGGGCTGAAAGTCGAAGACATAGCTCGCGCCGCGGCTGGTGATCGTCCAGAGGTTCGGCGGATCCGCCGGATTCGCGACCACCACGCGCGAGACGACCAGGCGGTCGTAGTCGCTGCCGACCGTGATCACGACGCGGTCATTGGCGGGCGCGCCTCCGAGCGCGGCATCGATGTTCGCCTCTGTCATGCCCGGCGCGTTCAGGGCATTGAACGCCGCGGAATCGGTCGTGGTGATGTTGTAGATGCCGAGCGGCAGAGGCGGGAGCAGCTGCGCGACGTCCGCCTCGATACTTCCATCGACGACGCCGCCGAGATCGTCGACGCGGAAGTTGAGGAGCTTCGACCGGAACGTGAACGACGAGAAGCGCGCGAAGTAACGCAGCGTCGGAGAGTCAGTGGGCGCGAAGGTGATCGAGTCATTGACCTTCCCGCTGAATAGCAGCCAGAAGGAAAAGAGCGACTGTTCGATTGCGGTCGGGGTAGTGATCTTGTCGATGCGCGTCTGGAGATTCAACCCGATCTGTGCGGCCTGCTGCGCGGCCGTGAGATTACCGAACTCGGTCTGCAGTGCAGGACGGCGGATGTTGCGGTATGCGGTAAAGGTCCCGGGCAGTCCGTACGCCGCGAAATCGGCCGCCGTGAGGCTGCCGGAACCTGCCGGACCCGAGATCGGCTTCGGCCGGTTGAGCAGCGTGTCCGATCCGCCGGAAAACAGGTTGCCGACACGCACCTCGAAGATCGCCATCGGTTCCGCTGCGTCCCCATTCTGTTCGAACGGCGCCGGATCGCCCGCGGTGACGGGCTGATTGCCCGCAAAGTAGGTGTTCGGGCCGAGGTTCACCGGCAGGCCCAGGATGGAGTCGCCGGCGGTGAAGTCCTCGGTCGCGGCGCCGACCTGGGCGCGGATCGCCGTGACGGCGGTGGTGACGGGCGGACACTGGGAACGGAGGAACACCGGATTGTTGAAGCGGATGACCCGGCCGACCGGTTTCGTCGGCGAGTCGGCCACGCTGTCCGCGGGAACGAAGTTCGGCTCGCCGGGGAGACTCCACGTCCACCCCGCGGCGGTGCCGGTCGGATGGTTGTAAGGGTCGCCGGCAGTGGCGAAACGGGCCTGGAACCGTCCGAGGAAGACGATCTTCGGGTTCGAGACCGCCGTCAGCTGAAAGGTGGCTTGGGGAACACCGCCGACGCGCACTTCCAGGCTCGTGTCGTTGCGTGTCGTGCTCGGCGAGGTCGCATGGACCTGCACGAACGTTTCGACCGGCGAGATGGTGACGTTCGTCTGGCTGAAGACGAGGGCCGCGACACCCCCCGCGGCAATGTGCAGCGTCGCATTCACGGTCGTGCCGTCATCGGTTCTCAGTCCGACCGGGACGGGGAAATCTTCTCCGCCGGCGGACACGACGAGAAACCCCTGGCCGCTACTGCTGTTGCCGTTGACGCGGATGATGATGGCCATGACCAGCTCCTTCTGCAGTCGCTCGCGTCAGAAGTTCCAGCCGAGGACGAGGCGAGCAAGCCGTCCTCCGGCCGGGTAGACATACGGCGCCGAGCCGCCGCGAAAATCGGGCAGCACGAAGCCGAGCTCGTGGAAACGGGCGTCAAAGAGATTCAGCACGTCGAGGTCGACGCGAACGGGACCGGCGTCGCGCCGGAGCCCGAGATCCGCGGTGAGCACGTCATCGAGCGGAACGCGGTTGTCGTCGTCGAGCCAGCGCCCGCGCCGGAGAGAGGCTGCGAGCGTGCCGCGGACGTCGAACGGCAACGACGCCGAAACGCTGGCGCGGGCGGAATGCCGGGGAATGTTCTTGAGCTGCCGCCCTTCCTCGCCGGGTGCCAGCGACTCGGCCTGGATCCACGACCACGCGAAGCTCCAGTCGAGATGTCTGCCGGTGCCGCTCAGCGCGACATCGGCACCGCGATGCCGGCTGCTGCCGATGTTCCGGTAGCGGAACGTCGCCGGATCGAAATCGATCTCGTTGGTGACGCGCGTCTGATAGGCAGCGGCGTCGAGCCGCCACGACGAAGCCGCGCGGGAGACGCCGCCTTCGATCCCGCGCGAGCGCTCCGGCTCCAGCGCGGGATTGGAGATCGTCAGCGACCCTCCGCCGAAGTCGGGGAACGCACGTGCATCGAAGAGCTGGTCGAGGGTGGCGGTGCGAAACGCGCGAGCCACATGCGCCCAGGCGGACCAGCTGCCCCGCGCCGCGCTGACGCCGAGACGGGGTGACCAGGCGGACCGCTCTTCCTGGCCGCGGTCGCGAATCGCATCGCGCCGCAGTGCCACGGAGATCCGAAGTCCCGCCAGCGGATGCCAGTCCTGGCTCACGAACAGGCCGGCGGTGGTTCGCGCTGCGTCCGTCGATGACTGGCGCGTGCCACGGTCCCCGTCGGCGGTCACCGCGAAGTAATCGCTGGTCAGAACGGCGCGGGCGACGTCGATGCCGGCGCGGCTTTCCGCTGCTTTCCCGGCAAGCTGCCATGGTGCGGAGACGACACCGGATGCGGAGCCCGCCGTCGAATCCACGCTTCGCAGGGCGGAGTCGCCGAACCCTGGCGCGAGCAGGAGAGAGCGAAGGAGCTCGGTCGAGCGCCGTTCGGCGGAGAACGTTCCGTTGAACAGCAGTCCGCCGGTGAAATGGACGACTGTCGCGGCGGCGCGTTGGCGCGTCGTCGACTCGTGGTCGAAACGGTAGAGATCATCGGAGAGACGCGAATCACGATCCGCGACCGCGAGCGGCAGCGGACCGGGATCGTCGCGTTCGACGGCATTGCCGCCGAGGGTCACGCGCCAATGCTCGGACGTCGCTGAAAGCGACCCGGCCCGTCTCGTTTCGTTGCTGTGATCGCGCCAGCCGCCGGCGTCATCCACGCGCAACGCCGGCGCGAGCCCGAACCGTGCAAACGGTCCGCGGTACGACGCCGAGATGCCGCGCTCCGAAGACGTTCCCAGCGTCGCGGCGACCTCCCCTTCGTTTCGACTCTCCGGCCTGCGCGTGAAGACCTGGACGACACCGCCAATCGCGGCGTCGCCCCACACCGGCGACCCGGCACCGCGAACGATCTCGATGCGCTCGATCTCGCTCGCGGCGACGCCGCGCCAGTCCACGAGCGTCGTTTCCGCATCGCCGGCCGGCACTCCATCGACGATGAGCTTCACCGTCTCGACCTCGCCGCCGCCGAAGTAGCCATGGCTGGCGACGATCGGCTTCGACCCGCTGCCCGAGGCGAAGAGCACGTCGATGCCGGCCGCGTACCGCAGCGCCTCGGCGAGATTCCGTACCGGCAGGCGGTCGAGGTCGCGTCGGGTGAGCACCACGATCGCGGCGGCGGATTCGTCCTTGCGGACTTCCGTACGATCGGCGGTGACCACGATCGTCTCGTTGTACGTCTGCGCTTCTACACCTGCAGCAGCCAGCCAGGTAGTCAGAATCAGCAGCGTCACTGGTCGCATTCAGGCCTCGCTTCCGCGCGTCAACCTCAATACTCAGTAGTGACGAAAGGAGCCAAAACGTTACAGCGGCGCGTTGCTTTGGCGGCGCAGCATCATTGATTTGGAGTGCGGTGACCGCAGTCACCGCTTTCACTCGCACCGCGATCTGCGCGCAAGGAAAAGCGGCGACTGCGGTCGCCGCACTCCGAACCGTCCGGACGCAATGAACGCGCGAACTCGACGTGACATTACTGCTAACGGGGCGCCTTTCCTCTTCCATCGCCCGTAACATTGGCTTAGTTCCATCTCTACTCACGAACCCGAACGGCGGAAAGGAAGAAAGACGTATGAGGTCACACGTGTCCCTTGTCTTGGCAGCTTTCCTCTTTGTCTCACCGGCCATGGCCCAGGAGTGGCCGCAGTGGGGCGCCCACCCTCAACACGGAAGCAATGTTCCGTACGTCGGGCAGTCGCTCGACCAGAACATCGTCAACATCCTCTACGACCCGCTCATCGAGGATGAGATGGCGGGGACGCTGGAGTTTGGCGATGAGCCGCTCCTGCTGGCGCACTTCCAGACGCCGCTCATCGACGGCGACGACGTCTACATGATGTTCAAGGCCGGCCACTTCGACATCCTGAGATACAAGACCCAGAGATGGGGCGAGACGAAGTACACCTGGAACGCTACGCACACCGCGCTCGAGGAGGTCTGGAAGTTCGAGAGCGACTGGAACGCGGTGGGCATGATTTTCTGGAACTGGGAAGGCGTGTTTCATCCGGCGCTGGCGAACGGCTCGCTCTACGTTCCGGGCAAAGGGGGCTCGGTGTGGCGCGTGAACAAGACCACCGGCGTAGGCACGCGGCTCGCCCCCTTTGTCGACGAGGGGAATGACACGCCGTCGAAGGTCCACGTGATCACGCCGATCACCGTCGACGGCGCGGGCAACCTCTATTACGCGGTGGCGAAGTTCAGAGACGACGTAAACATCCGCGATTACGACATCCAGGGCTCGTGGCTGGTGAAGATCACGCCTTCGAATGCGATCACGGTGGTGGACTGGGCCACGCTCACCGCGGGAGCGCCGGCGGGAACGGCGCTGTGCTCGGGTCAGTTCCGCAATGTGGATCTCCCGTGGCCTCCCAGCCCCGACGCGGTCGCGCCGACGAACATCTGCGGGACGCAGCGCTCCGGCTTGAACGCCGCGCCCGCCGTTGCCCCGGACGGCACGATCTATCTGATGTCTCGCGGGCACTTCAACGCCCGCGAAAGCTACCTCGTCGCCGTCAATCCGGACCTGACGCAGAAGTGGATGGCATCCCTGAGGGATCGCTTCAACGATGGCTGCAACGTTCCGTACGCGCTCGGCGGCACGCTGCCGCCGAACGGCGCGCCGGGCGGATGCAAAGCCGGCGCGGCCTACGGCGTCGACCCGGCCACCAACCGCCCGGGAGGTGCGATCGTGGAGGACAACAGCACGTCCTCGCCGGTCGTCGCCCCCGACGGCACGATCTGGTACGGCGCGTTCACGCGCTACAACTATGCCGAGGGGCACACGATGCGCTTCGGCGCCGACGGCTCGTACCTCGGCTCGTACAGGGCCGGCTGGGACGTCACTCCCGGCATCTGGCCCCATGACGGTACGTACTCGGTCGTCATCAAAGAGAACCGCTACGGCGACATCGGCTCCTATTGCAACAACCCGGCGTTCTGTCCGACCGACGCCAGCGGGCGCATCTATCCCGTGGCGTACTACGTGACCCAGATCAACCCGACGCTGCGCGCCGACGCGCTGGCGGACCGCGGCGACAAGCAGCTGAACAGGGACTGGTGGTACAAGAACACGAACACCAAGGCCTGCTCGCGCGACGCCAGCGGCAACATCACGTGCGTCGAAGACCCCGATCACCCGAACAGCTTCGAGTTCTGCGTCAACGGCTTCACGGTCGACGCGAACGGCACCGTCTACGGGACCTCCGAAGACGGGTGGTTGTACAAGATCCAGCAGGGAGGCATCGTGAACGCCGCCCCCGGCTGCGGCACGACGATCTTCGGCTGCGGCGGCAAGATCTTCCAGCAGCTCACCCTCGGCGCGGCATACACATCGACGGCGATGGACAGCGCCGGCCGGGTCTACTCACAGAACGCAGGACACCTCTTCGTTTCGGGTCAATGAGGCGCTTAATGGGATTGGGGTCTGACCCCAATCCCACTTAACATCGATCGATGCGGATCCTCCTGCTCGGGTTCGATGCCGCCGATTCGGCACGGCTCGCGGAACTGCTCGGGAGCGGTGTTGAGGTTTCTCTCACGAGCGGAGACCGCGCGGATCTCGTCTGCCTCGGGCCCGGGGTGAGCGGTGGCGACGCCGTGGCCTTTCTCGAGCAGCATCCGGATGCCCGTTCCGTCGTCCTGGCCGCCGGCCGCGAGCCGGAGCTCTTTCAGGACTTCATCGACGACGACAGAATCTTCTTCCTCAGCCGCCGTCCGCCGCCGCTCGGCGAGGTGGCGGCGCTGCTGCGGAGCGCGCTCGCGCACGACGAGCGGCGGAAGCGGCTCGACCGGGTGGCCGGCGCGGAGGGCGGCGCGGTGGTGGTGGCCAAGGCGATCGCGCGCATGGTCGATCGCATCGCTACCGAGACGGACCTCGACCGGATCTCGGGACTGCTCGGAAGCGCGGCCACCGGTATGACGGACGCCGACGAGGGGCGTTTCGCCATCGCTGACGTGCTGCACGAGACGCTCTGGTCCCGCAGTCTCGAGGCCGCCGACACGGTTCGCAACAGCGCGGCGTCGGGACTGGTGGGCTTCGCCGCGCGGACCGGGAAAGCGCTCGTGGCGGACCGTGCGGGCGACGATCCACGATACGACGCCGAAGCGGACAACGGCGGCCGGTCGCCGCAGGAGCGTTTCCTGGCGGTGCCGGTCCTCGCACCCGGGGAGGCGCACGTCGACACCCTCGGCGTGCTGGTGGCGACGCGGGAGCCGGACCGCGAACCGTTCGGCGAGGCGGAGCGCCGGCGCCTCGAGGATCTGGCGCTGCAGATCGCCCCGATCGTGCGCCACCGGATCTTCGAGAAGCAGTTGGAAGAGGCGCTCGCCACGGCGGACGATCCCCTGGCGACGGACGGCAAACCGCTCTACCGGCATGAAGCGCTGCGCTCGCACCGGAAAGGCGCGGGGGAGCCGGGCCGGGTGCTGGAACTGACGCAAAGCCGCCGCGCGCGCAAGGGTCCGCGCGGCGGCGCGCGGCCTCCGCGATTGCGCCGCGGCAAAGACTCGATTCCGTTCTTCCAGCAGACCACGAACGCCGACTGCGGCGCGGCCTGCATGACCATGGTCCTGGCGTCGTACGGCAAAGAGGTGCCGATGCGCGAGGTGCGGGACGTCATGGGCGTCGCCCGCGACGGCGCGAACGCCAGCCAGATCCTCGCCGCCGCGGACTGGTACGGCCTGCGGACGCGAGCGGTACGGGTGCCGGAGGTCGAGAACCTCGAAAGCCTCCCGTCGCGATCGATCCTCCACTGGCAGTTCCATCACTTCGTGGTCCTCGATCACACGACCGCCGAGGGGGTGTGGGTGGTCGATCCCGGCTTCGGACGGCGGCTGGTCACCTGGAGCGAGTTGCGCACCGCATTCACCGGCATCGCCATCACGCTCGAGCCGGCGGCGGGCTTCATCTCGGAAGAGCGGCGCCGCAGTGGAGGACTGGGACGGTATCTTCGTCAGCTCCTGCGGGAGTCGTCGACCCTGGGCAGGGTGCTCGGAACGTCGGTCCTGCTGCAGGCGCTGGCGCTGGCACTGCCGCTTCTCACCGGGATGATCGTCGACCGCGTGGTGCCGCGCGGCGACATCGGACTGCTGTCGATGCTCGCGCTGGGCCTGCCGGGCGTGGTGGCGTTCCACTTCCTCTCCACTCTCGCCCGCGCGCGGTTGCTGGTGCGCCTGCGGGTGCAACTCGACTCGCGGATGACGCTCGACTTTCTCGACCACCTCGTGGACCTGCCGTACTCGTTCTTCCAGCAGCGGTCGGCCGGCGATCTGATGGAGCGGCTGAACAGCAATACCACGGTGCGCGAGATCCTCACCTCGGGTGCGCTATCAGGCGCGCTCGACGGGATGCTGGTCAGCCTCTACCTGATCATCGTGCTCGTCCTGCACCCGATCCTCGGAGCGATCGTGCTGGCCCTGGGCGCGTTGCGCGTGCTGCTGTTCCTGGCCCTGCGCCGGCGGCATCAGGAATTGACCTCCCGCTCATTGCAGGTCGAGGCGGCGTCGCGCAGCTACCAGGTGGCAATGCTCGCGGGCATCGAGACCCTGAAGTCGTTGGGGGCGGAGCGGCGAGCGGTGGAGCACTGGTCGAACCTCTTCGCCGACGAGTTGAACGTCGCGCTGCAGCGCGGCCGGCTGAACGCCACCTTCGACTCGGTGCTGGCGGCGCTGACCATGGCCTCGCCGTTCGTGATCCTCGTCTACGGCACGATGGAGGTGGTCCGTGGCGACCTGACCCTCGGCACGATGCTCTCCGTCAGCGCGCTGGCGGCGGGTTTCTTCGCGCCGCTTTCGGCGCTCGTCTCCACCGCGCTGCAGATGCAGATGCTGGGCAGCTACTTCGAGCGCATCGACGACGTGCTGGACGCTCCGCCCGAGCAGCCGCGCGGCACCGCCCTGGCGAGGCCGCGGCTGGCCGGGCGGATCACGCTCGACGCCGTCAGCTTTCGTTACAACCCGGCCGCGCCGCTGGTGGTCGACGACGTGTCGGTCGACATCCCGGCCGGCAGCTTCGTCGCGCTGGTCGGCCCCTCGGGCGCCGGCAAGAGCACGCTGGCGCATCTGCTGGTCGGACTGTACCGGCCGACGGCCGGACGGATTCTGTACGACGGGCTCGATCTGGCCGGACTCGATCTGCGCGCGGTGCGCAGTCAGCTCGGGATCGTCAATCAGCAGCCGTATCTGTTCGGCGGCTCGATCGCCGGCAATCTCTCTCTTGCCGACCCGTCGCTGTCGCGCAACCGCCTGATCGAAGCGGCGCGCCTGGCGCAGATTCACGACGACATCATGGAGATGCCGCTCGGCTACGACACCCTGCTCGGCGACGGAGGTTTTTCGGTGTCGGGCGGCCAGTACCAGCGTCTGACGCTGGCGCGCGCGCTGGTGCACCGGCCGGCCATCCTGCTGCTCGACGAGGCAACCTCGAGCCTCGACACGGAGACCGAGCGGCGGATTCAGGAGCATCTGGCCGCGCTTCGCTGCACCAGGATCGTCATCGCGCACCGGCTCAGCACCGTTCGCGCGGCAGATCTGATTCTGGTCCTGGAGCATGGATCGGTGGTGGAACGGGGAAGCCACGACGAATTGATGCGCCGGCGCGGCCGATATGAAAAACTGGTTGCCGTGCAGATCCGCGCCTGATGCAGGGCGGGGTTGAGTTAAGTAGGGTCAGACCTGGAAACTCTACCTAACGCCCCCACGCCTGTGCAGGCTCGGGATCTGGCCGGGGATCTGGCCGGGTTAAGTAGAGTTCTAGGTCTGACCGGCTTTGCCCACAAAAGTCCCGATTCTGAACGACTTTATGGGCAGGGTCGGGACGTTATGGGCAGACGCGCTCAGCTCACGAAGTAAACCAGCGGCGTGATGATGTGATCCACCAGCCGTTCAGGTAAAACCACCCCCGCAGCCGCGAGCTCAGTCGGCGCCTGCATCGTCAGCTTCGGAAAGAATCCGACGAATACCGGACGAGGTAGATCGTGGTGCGATCGGATCATCACGCCGAGCCTGCGCCGTGGGTACGCTGTTTTCGTTGCACGCTTCTCCGCGGGATTTCGTAGAACTCGAAATGAAGGTGCGCCAGCTCGACAGGTGCGTGAGGCCGAGGTTTCTGCCAGTAAACCGGACAAATGAAGCCGGGGAGGTTGCGACGCAGCGCATGACGCCATTCCTCCTCGACATTTCGCGATGCTCTTGCCGCCCTGGACCAGAACAATTGAAAAACGTCTGCCTCACCGATCCGATTCAGCAACACTCGCCTCCAGTCATCCCCGCTGTGCAGGATGTCGACATCCCGCAGACAGGAGTCGCCGAGCAGCTTATACACGCGCTCCACCTGCGTGACGATGGCCGTGTCTCTGTGGGAGTACGACAGGAAGATCCTTCGATGCGGGTGGCCGTGTGCTTCCAGCATCTCTTTGTCACCTTGCTCATGGCTCAGTGGGGAGGAACGAACGGTGATCGAGAACGCGAGGTGCCCCACGATGAGCGGCCCGACGAAGAATTGAATTGTTCCGGTGATCGGCTCACCAGGATCGATCGGCTCCTCGCGAAGACGCATCGCAAACGTTGCCCGCAACCACGAGCTCAGATCGGGAAGGGTGATGCTCGGCGGGCTGAAGACAAGGCCGGGAGCCGCCGGCACGATGCGGATGCGCGCCCCCAGAGAAACGCGATGCGTGGCCGCCGTTCCGGATAGTGACGCAGCGTCGTGAACCCCCTGACGAATATCGAATGCGACCGCCGCCGCACCCTCGCTCCCGACGGACGCATAAACCGTCAGCAGACTGGAGGATGCTTCTTCAATCGCGGACGGCCAGACCGCCCGAAACGCGACCTCCATGCTCCCGGGATCGCCATTCCCGTACGAAGACGAGCATGCGGAGAGGAGGTTGGGACGCTCATCAGCGGCCAGTTGACCGAGCGCCCGCCGGGACAGCTCGATGACCTGAGCCAGTTCATCAACGTTGCTGATCTGACTGCCGATGTTCCGGAGCGCAGAGGCCGCAGCTTCAGCTGCAGCATCGAACACCATTTTCTGTCGCTCGTACGCGTCGATGACCGCCTGTTCCTCCTGGACCTTGATCGCGTTGCGCAGTTCAGCTTCCCGCTGCTCCGCCCTGCGCTCGCTTTCGATCTCCTCATGAATCGCAGCTCTTTCCCGGTCTCCCGCGTGGATGCCAAGAGAGACGGTCGAGACCCACAGGCCATAGTTGGCCGAGTGTCCACGAAGCCGCGTCAGGATGGAGTCGACGATCTCGCGCCCGACTTCGCGGAATCGATGGCGAATGTCCGGCCAGTCCCGCCACGCCAGTTCCCGGGCTGCGAGTGCTCGGGCTTCGTCCCTGATCCGCGCAACAGGATCGTCCTGACGCCGGGTAACCACCAGGCGGGGATCAGCGACTCGAAACTCGATGTGGATGTCGGCGGCGAACGCATACGTCTGATCCTGCGTTCTCACGTCGACGGTGCCGAGTACCCGCAATTCGCTGTTGTTGCTGACCGCGAATGCGAAAACACTCGGCACGCGCCGCCCGATGAGAAACATGTCGCGGAGGCGGAAAGGCGCCCTCGGCAGCGCCTGCCCCGGGCGCAGCTCGCAGCGGAACTCTTCGCCGCTCTCGCTGACCCGTTCCAGCACAACCACCGTATGCCCTTCGAGCGGACTGGCATCGTGCTGCTTGATGACTCCCAGGGCAAACGTCAGATTTTCCATCAGCTTCCTCGGGAGTAGCGTTTCCCTGTCAAACCCCTTCGAGCTCCTGAACGATGTCTTCAGCCCCAAGAATGATGGTCAATCCTTTCCGACGATCGTGTTCATTTCGGCATCTGAAGAAAATGATTCCAGTCCGTACAGGTTGTCCCGTGCGACACACAGAGGGTCATTCGCCGAGCATTCGAGGTACTGGCGAAATCTCTGGCACCAGCGCGGAATGAGAATCTGGTCTTTGAGACGTCGGGCGTTGACCTCCGGCCGATCGTTCCCCAGAGACAACAAAACACTGAGCAGAATGACAGCGATTCGATAAGCAATCTCGGTGTCCAAATGCTCGACTGCGCGGCGGCGCGATTCCGCCTGCACCTGATGAGACTTCCAAAGAGCATACGAGGCACCGGTTCCGTAAAGGAATACCGCGGAGAGAAGCCAGATCCCAAAACTGCTGTTCAGGAAGGCCCAGGCCCCGGACGGACGATGAACACGTCTTCCGAGTCTGGGGCGGAAGTGGCGACGCGAGTGCATTTCGTCATTCTAGCCGTCGATTACTTCGATCACGTGGTGTCGGTCGATGCGTTCCTGGGCGCCGCCCGGCAGTTGAATACCATGTTCGAGCTGGCCGAATTCTGGCCTGGCTTCGACGACCTGCCGGTCCGCGGTCCGGAAGGACGGTTCGTCCACGAGCTGACCATTCCGTTCACGCGGCACCGCGCGCCGACGAGGCGGGCTCCCACGCCGCCGATCACCGGGAGGTGGAGCGCATCCTCCCGCCGACGTCGCGCTGGTTGTATCTCAAGCTCTACACCGGTTCGGTGACCGTGCTGCGGAACACCATTGCTCCGCTGGTCGCGCGGGCCATGGAGAACGGCGCCGCGGATGGATGGTTCTTCATCCGCTACAACGATCCGCAGAACCACGCGCAGCGGCTGCGCGAGCACGGCGGCGAAATGTACGAATTGATCACGGCCAGTGAGCCGGCTTGCCGGCTCCAGGAACATCGCGCCAGATCACCCGCTGGCCGGCAGTGTCGCCGCATTCGACCGGCGGTCGGCGTGTCTGGTGCCGCTCGTCGCGGAGCTGCGTGCGCTCGAGTCACGCGGCGGTCTCACCGTGCGGCTCGACAATCTGGTGGGCAGCTACGTCCACATGTTCGTGAACCGCCTGATCCGCTCCGATGCGCGCCGGCACGAGCTGGTGCTCTACGACCTGCTGCACCGGGTCACCGTGTCGCGGATTGCGCGGGCGAAGGCTGCGGCAGGGGCACCGAAACTTGCGTCGAACGTTCCAGAGGAACTGACACCCCGAGCAACTGATCCCACGCGGGCTCCCGAGAGCTGACGCCGCCGAGGAGCCCGCGATCTTTGACTCGGTGCTGGCGGCGCTGACCATGGCCTCGCCGTTCGTGATCCTCGCGTCGAGCAGCAGGATGGCCGGCCGGTGTACCAGCGCGCGCGCCAGCGTCAGACGCTGGTACTGGCCGCCGGACACTGAAAAACCTCCGTCGCCGCGAGTCTCGACACCGCGACCGAGCGGCGGATTCAGGATCATCTGGCCGCGCTCCGCTGCACCCGGATCGTCATCGTCCACCGGCTCAGCACCGTTCGCGCTGCGGACCTGATTCTGGTCATGGAGCACGGGACGGTGGTGGAAGGGGGAGCCACGACGACTTGATGCGCCGGCGCGGCCGATACGAAGAGCTGGTTGCCGTGCAGATACGCGCCTAACGCGTTGCGCCGGCCATCCGGCCGGCGCAACGGGCAACAGCAGCCGGGGACTACGGGCAGAGGGTCGGACGACAGCTACCACAGATGGAGATGGGCTTCGTCACCACCGTACCGCCGGCGATTTTCTTGAGATCGTCGGTGCTGAGGTTGCGGAGCGTTTCCTTGTTGAGCTCGAGCTTCTTGACCAGTTTCTTCATGACTTACCCTCCAACAAACATTGTTGAAAACGTGCTGTCGAAAACGCCCGGCAGCTAGCCGCCAGCCACTATGACCGGCCCGCCTTTTGTCATACTGTATGGTAAGCATTTACTATGGAGATCCCTGCAACCGTCTGGAAAGCAATCCGTTACGACCGCCCACGCCGGCGTCTTGACGGCGCGGACTTCGAGCCTCAGGGGTTTTTCCTGTTACGCACTCCGTTATTGCCGGTCCACGAGCTGGAGACCTGGAGCGCGGGTTTGCAGGCACCAGCCAGTATTGCTGATACAACAGCACTTACGGCTGCGATAGAGGCGGACAGGAAGGCACAGCGCGAGTGGCTGGGCGGCCTGCTGACGCGCCCGGCCGTGCTCGAAGCGCTTCACATAGCCACGCCGACTCTGCTCGAAGCGCTCGAGGAGTGGCGTCGCGATCCCGACAGCAAGAAAGGACGGCGCGCGGAGGAAGCGCTGGTGCGGTATGCGTTCCGGATGGCCTCGCGAGCGACTCCCTTCGGAATGTTCGCCGCCTGTACCGTTGGTCGTGTAGATACACAGAACCGGCTGATTCTGGAGCCACAGCACTCCTACCGGCGCCACTCGCGTCTGGACATGGGCTACCTGTTCGCACTCGCTCACGAGCTCAATCAGGATCGCGAGCTGCGCCGATCGCTGCGCTATCGCCCCAATACCAGCATCTACCGCGCGGCCGGCAGGTTGCGGTACGCCGAATCGCGGTTCAACGGGTTGAAGATCAATTACCACCTCGTTGCCGTGGAGCCCGACGAATTTCTCGATGCTGCCCTGGCCCGTGCGGCTGAAGGCGCAACGCCGGACGAGATCGCCGCGGCGGTCGCGGCGAGCGATCCGGATGGAGAGATCTCGGTCGACGACGCCGCCGGTTACGTCGCGGAGCTGATCGACAGCCAGCTCCTGGTTTCCGAGCTGTGGCCGGCGCTCACCGGCCCAGAGGCCGTGCACGGCCTGATCGAGACCCTCGAGCGTGTGGGCCATCCGACTTCGCTCAGGGCAGCCGCGACACTGCACGACGCGCACGAGGCTCTTGAGGAGCTCGACCGGCAAGGGCTGGGCAATGATCCCGGTTGCTACAGCGAGATCACGCGAAAAGTCGAGCCTCTGCCGCAGCACGCCGAGCGAGACCATCTCTTCCAGGTCGACCTCTTCAAGCCCGGCGAGGTGTCTCTCAATCCGGCGGTGCTCGACGAGGTTGCCCGCGGTCTCGAAGCAGTGCACCGTCTCGAGGCGGCAATCCTCGGAGACCCGCTCGATGGATTCCGCGACCGCTTCATCGACCGTTACGGAACGGACCGTCTCGTCCCGTTGCTGGAAGCCCTCGACGTCGAGGCAGGAGCGGGACAGCCGCTGTCGGGGATGGGAGGCGACGGCTCGCCACTCCTCGAAGGGCTCGACTTCTCTTCCGCCGACGATTTCGAGAAGGTCCGTTGGGGTGCGCGCGAGGAGCTCCTCCTGGGCAAACTGATGCGGGCGCAGGCCGCGGGCGCGTTCGAGGTCGTGATCGACGACGACGACCTCGCAGGCCTCGAAACACGCAAGCGCCGTCCTCCTCTGCCGGATTCGTTTCAAGCGGTGGCCATGGTCGGCGCCGCGGACGAGGAGGCGCTTGCCGCCGGTGATTTTCGGGTCTGGGTGAGGACCGCCTTCGGCCCGTCGGGGGCACGCCTGGCCGGGCGCTTCTGCCACGGAGACGCGGAGATTGCGCGCCTGGTCTCCGAACAGCTACGAGCGGAAGAGGCGCTCGATCCCGAGGTGGTGTTCGCCGAGGTGGTGCACGTCGGTCGGGGACGGCTCGGCAACGTCAACTCGCGCCCCGTACTGCGCGATTGGGAGATTCCCTACCTGGGCGTCAGCGGCGCGCCCCGCGAGCGCCAGATTCCGCTCGACGACCTGCTGGTCACGGTCGAAGGGCCGGACGTCGTGCTCTACTCCGCGCGCCTGCGCCGCCGCGTGCTGCCGCGTCTCACCAGCGCGCACAATTACACCCTCGGCAATCTGGCGGCGTATCGCATTCTCTGCAGCCTGCAGATGCAAGGCCTGCGCGGCGGCCTGCAGTGGACGTGGCGGCCGTTCGACAAGCAGCCGTTTCTGCCGCGGGTGCGCTACGGCCGGGCTGTTCTCTCGCGCGCGTACTGGAACGTCACCCCCGAGGAGATCAAGGACATCGCGGCGCGCCGCGACGCGGACCGCTACGCAGCCGTCCAGCGATGGCGCGAGCAGCGCGGCATCCCCCGCCGCGTGCTGGTCTCCGATGAGGACAACGAACTGCTGGTCGATTTCGATCACGTGCTCTCGGTCGATGCGTTCGTGGCCGCCGTCCGGCAGCAAGGCGCGTTCAAGCTGACCGAATTCTGGCCCGGCTTCGACGAGCTGCCGGTCCGCGGGCCGGAGGGGCGATTCGTCCACGAGCTGACCATTCCGTTCACGCGGCACCGCGCGCCGACGAAGCGGGGTCCCGCGCCGTCGTTCCGCGGGGAGGTGGAGCGCACCTTCCCGCCGACCTCGCGCTGGCTGTATCTCAAGCTGTATACCGGCACCGCCACCGCCGACCTCGTGCTGCGGGACGTCATCGCTCCGCTGGTCTCGCGGGCCATGGAGAGCGGCGCCGCCGAGCGCTGGTTCTTCATCCGCTACGGCGATCCGCAGAACCACCTGCGCGTGCGTTTTGGCGGCGCGCCGGTCCGGCTGCAGGAAATCATCGTTTGGCTCCCCGAGCTCCTCGATCCCCTCCTTGCCGAGGGGCGCATCTCGCGGTGGCAGCTCGACACCTACGAGCGCGAGGTGGAGCGCTACGGCGGCCCGGAGGCCATGGAGATCGCCGAACGGATCTTCCACGCCGACAGCGAGGCCGTGCTGGCCGCGCTCGACGATCTGGCCGGGGACAGCGGTGTTGAGTGGCGGTGGCGTCTGGCCCTGGTGGGCATCGACCGGCTGCTCGCCGACTTCGGCTTCGATCTCCCCGGGCGGCGCGACGTGCTTTCCCGCTTGCGCCGCTCGTTCGGGATCGAGTTTGACATCGGTCCGGAGCTCACCCAGCAGCTTGCGCAGCGGCTGCGCGAGACCGGCAACGAGCTGTACGACCTCGTGACCGCCGGCGTCGCGCCCGACCACCCGCTCGCCGCCGGCATGGCCGCACTGGACCGGCGGTCGGCGAATCTGGCGCCGCTCGTCGCGGAGCTCCGCGCGCTCGAGTCACGAGGCGAGCTCACGGCGCAGCTCGACCAGCTGGTGACCAGCTACATCCACATGTTCGTCAACCGGCTGATCCGCTCGGATGCGCGCCGGCACGAGCTGGTTCTCTACGATCTGCTGCACCGGCTGACGGTGTCGCGGCTGGCGCGGACAAGCGCTGCTCCAGCGGAACCGACACCGCAAGAAACTGATCCCACGCCGGCTCCCGCGAGCTGACCCCCGCGAGCAGCCCGAGCCCGACACCGGCCAATCCCGGGAGGTAACCGGTCAGCGGCAGCCAGCCGGGCGCCGCGAAGAATTCATATCCCGCAATGCCGACGCCCGGCCGCTGCATGTCGACCGTGTGCCGGTACCACGCGCGCGCCGTCTCGGCCAGGAGCGGATCGCCGCTCGCCTGGTGCATTCGATTGAAGAGATGGGCCAAGCCGACCGACCCATGACAGAGAGCGGCATCGACGATCTCGGAGGTTTCCATGTCGCGCCGGGCCGCGGTTTGTGCAATCTCGAGCGCCACCGCTTCCCACCCTGCATGCCCGCAGTGCCGCGCAGCGGTGAACAACGCCGCGGCGATTCCCGGATCTCCGTAGCACCAGGCCAACCGGTCTCGCCCGGCGGGCCTGCCTTTGACGACGGAATTAGCGAAGCACCATTTCTTTCCGTTCTGCTTCTGCGCGAGCAGCCAATCGACGGCGCGATCGAGAGTCGCCCGCTGCTCGCCGGACATCACGCCGGCAGCGGCGCACATCGAGAGCACCGAGATGACCGCCGCGACGCCGTGAGACACGCCGAGGTTGTATCTACCGTCGGGCTGCTTCTCGCGCAGCCAGTCCGGGAGCACCTCCGGCGGCGTGAACCAGGAGAACCCGCCGTCGACCGGCTCGCCGATTTCGACGAGCCGCTGGACCAGCAGCTCGAGCGAGCGCCGTGCTGCAGGCCGCGGTAGAGCATGGAACGCGTAGATCCCGTAGCCGGCGAGACCGCCGATCAGGTCGAAGTCCCCGCGCGCGAACGTTCGCCCCCTCAGCACCTCGACCAGCGACTCCCCGATCGGATCGGCATCCGGATCCTCGTCGTCGTCCGGCTCTTCGAAGAGCATGCCCTGCAGCTGACCGAGCGCCCACCCGATTCCGGTGAAGCCTTCGTATAAATCGGGAAGCAGCGGGCGGTCCGAGAGGGCATCGATGGAGTGCTCCATGAATCGATGCGCGAGCCCGGTCCACTCCTCGTTGCCCGTCTCGGCGCCCAGATAGGCGTAGAAGAGCGCCAGTCCGGCGGTGCCGACGGCCACGCCGGGATCGTCCGTGGGGTCGATGTTCTCCGTCTTCGGCCGGAGCGCTTGGGCGATGTCGTCGATCACCTTCCACGCGCGCTCGGCGTCATGATCTTCCAACAATCGCTGCCAGGCTGCCATCCGATCGATTGTACGACCTGAAGCGTGATGCGCCGGCCATTCCGGCCGGCGCATCGAAAAACAAGGAGAAGGTCTGCAGTGCTACGGGCAGAGGGTCGGCTGGCAGCTGTAACAGACGCTCTTGGGCCAGGTGTTTCCCGTACCGCCGGCGACCTTCTTGAGATCATCGGTCGTCAGATTGCGGACGGTTTCCTTGTTGAGCTCGAGTTTCTTGACCTTCTTCTTCATGGGCTTACCTCCAGCAAACAAAAATGAAAAAAAACGCCGGGCTACCCCGGCGCTGACCTCCGGTCATGATTGACCGGACGCTCTTTGTCATACTTGAATAGTAATGTCGGTCCTTCCTTTGTGGATGTCAATTACTATCTACATCCACATGTTCGTCAACCGGCTGATCCGCTCGGATGCGCGCCGGCACGAGCTGGTCCTGTACGATCTGCTGCACCGGCTCACGCTGTCGCGGCTGGCGCGAGCGGACGCTTCTCCAGCGGAACCGACACCGCGAGAAACTGATCCCACCCCGGCTCGATCGAGCTGACGCCGGCGAGGAGCCCGAGCCCGACGCCGGACAATCCGGAGAGGAATCCGGTCAGCGGCTGCCAGCCCGGCTCCGCGAAGAACTCGTATCCCGCGATGCCGACGCCCGGCCGCTGCATGTCGACCGTGTACCGGTACCACGCGCGCGTCGCCTCGGCCAGGAGGGGATCGCCGCTGGCCTGGTGCATCCGATTGAAGAGATGGGCGAGGCCGACCGACCCGTGACACAGACCGGCGTCGACGATCTCGGAGTCTTCCGGATCCATCGGGCGCCTGGCCGCGGTCCGCGCGACGTCGAGCGCCTCGGCCTCCCACCCGGCCTGGCCGCAGAGCCGCGCGGCCGTGAACAACGCCGCGGCGATTCCCGGATCTCCGTAGCACCAGGCCAGCCGGTCTCGCCGGGCGGGCCTGCCTTTGACGACGGAATTGGCGAAGCACCAGCCCTTGCCGCGCTGCTTCTGCGCGAGCAGCCAGTCGACGGCGCGATCGAGGGTCGCCCGCTGGTCGGCCGACATGATCCCGGCAGCGGCGCACATGCCGAGGACCGAGATGACCCCCGCGACGCCATGAGACACGCCGAGGTTGTATTGGCCGTCGGGCTCCCTTTCGCGAAGCCAGTCCGGGAGCACCTCCGGCGGCGTGAACCAGGAGAAGCCGCCGTCGACCGGCTCGCCAATCGCGAGGAGCCGCTCGACCAGCAGCTCGAGAGCGCGGCGTGCGGCAGGCCGCGGAAGCGCGTGGAACGCGTAGATGGCGTAGCCGGCGTGGCCCCCGACCACGTCGAAGTCTCCGCGCGAAACCGGCGATCGCTCCAGCACCTCGACCAGCGACTCGCCGATCACATCGTCGCCGACGCCATCCGAGTCCTCTTCGAACAGCATTCCCTGCAGATGACCGACCGCCCACCCGATTCCGGTGAACCCTTCGTACAGGTCGGCGTGGATCGGACGCTCCGCAAGGAAGTCGATGGCGTGGTCCATCAATCGCTCGGCGAGTCCGGTCCACTCCTCGCTGCCCGTTTCGGCGCCCAGATACGCGTAGAAGAGCGCCAATCCGGCGGTGCCGCCGGCGACGGCGGGATTGGCCTCGGGATCCGGATTCTCCGCCTTCGGCCGCAGCGTGTGGGCGATGTCGTCGATCACCTTCCACGCGCGCTCGGCGTCACGGTCTTCCAACAATCGCTTCCAGGTCGCCATGGCCGGATTGTACGACCGTCCGTATTTACGGCATTGCGGTTATGCTCGGTCGATCGTGAATTGGAGCGAGTCGTATACCGTTTCGCGCTCGATCGTTCTCCAGATCGGCGACGGCGGGGAACTGCTGGCGGGCAACTCCGTGTCGCGCATGCCCCAGGCGCTGGCTGAGGACGGGCTGCCCGTGCTGCTCGCCTTCGCCGGCGGCCGCACGCCGGCCAAAGCGCTGGAGCGGCTGCGGGACGAGTGGGAGATCGACGACGCCGGCTTCACCGGAGTGGTCGACGCGCTCGTCGCGCAGAACCTCCTCACGCCATCCGCGGGCAACGATGCCGCGCTCGCGACCGCCGGCTTCGCCTCGGCGTTCGAGCACTTCCGCATGGTGCGGGACAAGGTCCGCGTGTCCGCCTATCGCCGCGCCATCTTCCGCCACTGCCGTGACAAAACGGAGACGCAACTCTGCCGCCTCGACTTCCGGCCCGGCTCCTCGCTGGCCGTCGAGCCTCGCATCGATCTCCGCCTCCACGTCGTCCAGGCCGGAGCTCTGGGCGGCGTGCTGGTCTACTTCCGCGCGCATCTCGATGACGACACGGTCCTCGGCAATTCACCCGACGCGCCGCGAACGTCCTGGGGATGGGACGCGCGTCCGCTGAGCAGGCTCGTCGCGGTGGAACCGGGTCAGGAGATCCCGTTGGTCAGCGAGCTGCGCACCAACCTCGGAGCGCAGACGCTCCACATCGATCTCGTATGAACTGGGACGCGCTTTACGTCGTTTCCGATTCGCTCGCGTTGCGGATCTCCTCGTCGGGCAGGCTAGTGTCGCAGGACGGACACGAGCTGACGGAGGACGCGCTGCCTGTTCTCACCTCGTTCGCGACTCCGTCGACACCGCGCGCGGTGCTGGCAAAACTGCAGGAGAGCTGGGAGCTCGACGAACCCGGCTTCGAGACTCTCGTCGACGCGCTGCTGCACGCCAATCTCCTGAGGCCCGCTCCCGCGCCGCAGCGAGACCTCTACCTCGTCCTCGGCCTCAATCGCAGCGGCACATCTGCTTTGACGAAGGCGCTCGCCGCCTGCGGCGTCGCCCTCGACTTCGACCATCCCGCGCTCCCCCTCGGCCTCTTCAAACCCGACACGAGCCGCGCCGACGGCGGCTACGAAAGCTACGAGATCCTCCCGGTCCTGATGCTGGTCCGCGAGATCACAGCCCGCCACGGCGGCGACCAGAACAAGCCCGTCCTCACCGACGAGATCGCGCTCACCGCCACCGACACCCTGGCCATCCGCGCCCTCCTCGAATCCATCCCCCGCTTCCCCTTCGCGATCAAAGACCCGCTCCTGACCTTCCAGTACCCGCAATGGAAGGAGATCGCCCGCGCCTGCCGTCAGCCGATCATTGCCCGCCCGGTCGTGACGCTCCGCCACCCCGTGACCAGCGCGCACGCGCTCCTCAAACGCGGCTTCTGCTCGACCCTCCGCAGCGCCCTGGATCAGTGGCTCCGCTACTACACCGAGGTGAAGTACCTGCTCGATGCAGGGGAGGAGCCGCTGATCGTCGTCTACGACGGACAGAAAGACCGCTTCGTCAGGCAGATCGAGGCGCTGTGCGGGATGCTGTCTCTCCCGTTCGATCGCGACCGCGTGAGCGCGGAGTTCGTCCCGGCCGGCGTAGATCGTCCCGACCGCGCGGAATTGCGGCAGCATCCACTGGGCAACACGCTGCAGGAGCTGTTCGAGGAGTTGGAGACGCGCGCCGTCAGGCGTTGAAGAGTGGTCATTCATACTCGCAAGCGCGTCCAGGATCTCGGCGTCTGCCGTAGGCATCGGGCGTCAGGCCTCTGGGAGTTTTCGCCCGGGCGACAAGTCCCTGACCCCTGAAGCCATTTCTCTCGCTCGACGTACCCCTCGCGAAACGGACAAATCATGGCCCGTTTCTACTGGTGACGCGCGTAGCCCACTCCTGCAGGTGGGAAGCGGTGACGGCGGGGGAGGGTGTCTCAAAACCGTCTGCGTGTTTGTCGCGCCGGAGGCGTGCCGTACGGTAGCCGGTGGTAAGCGCCCGCAGGCGCGCCACCACCGGTAATCGTGCGACAACGATTTGCACCCCAGCGGGGTGCTGTACGTGACCCGGGGGTCGGAGATGATGTCCGGCGTGATCCGAGTCGGCACGGGGTGAGAGCTTTCTTTTTCTCGCGAAAAACGAAGCTCTGACCCGCTCCGTGCCACATTCGAGCTGGTGCAACGCTATGAGCCGCACGAGCTTTGCGTTGTGGAGGATGGCAAGCCATCGAGGCGTAGTGCCGCCGCGTCTCAGGGTAGGTTCTCAACCTCGCTTAGCACCGCCTGGTAGGCCTTGTGATCGACGGTCTCGAGGTCTCGACCGCAGCACCGGAGGTCGCGGGTTCGAGCGCGATTGCTCCGATTCGATTGATGGCTGCCCGGCGACGCTCACGCCAAGGTCGGGCGTTCGAGCCTCTGGGGCTTCACTTCAGTTCAATTTTTCCCGCTGCAGCATCCCGCCGCTCGCTAGAATCATCGTATGCCGACCATCTTCATTTCGTATGCAGAGGAGGACCGCGTGCGAGCGAAGGCAATCCACGATCGGCTCCAAGATGAGGGGTGGGACTGCTGGATAGCGCCCGACGACATCCCTTCCGGCGAGGTCTGGGCCAAGAGCATCGGCAAGGCCATCCAGCAAAGTGAGACGCTCCTACTCATCTTCTCCCGGAGTGCCAATGTGTCGACGGAAGTTGAGCGGGAGATATTGCTCGCCAGAAATTACAAGGTTCCGGTCCTTCCGTTCGTCGTAGAAGAGTTCGATTTCGCACCTGAGTTCGCTTATCACTTGGTCAATATTCAAAAGATCAACGCGCATCGAATGAGCGAGAACGAGGCTCTGAAGAGGCTGCAGGAGGACCTCGCCCGTTACTCGCCGGCGCCGGTGAGAATGCCCCCTTCGCTACCCAACGTTCCACCCGCGAATACTTCGCGGTGGCGGGAAGATGATTGGGAGCGGCTCCTTTATGCGATCGAGGAGCGCCAAGTGATCCCGATCATCGGCCCCGAGCTTCTGGAGGTGACTCTCGGCGGCAAACGCACGCAGCTCTACTCGTACACGGCCCAACATGTCGCGGAAGATTTCGAAATTCCGATCCAGGACATTGCTTCTGCCGGTGTGCTCGCCGATTTGGCAGATCGCTGGCTTGCTCACGGTTACGATCCGGTTGAACTCCACCGGGCGCTTAAACGCGCGCTCCCACCGTGCGATCAGCTCGAGCCACCGGAGCCTCTCCAGCAACTCGCGCGGATTCGTCCACTAACGCTCTTCATCACCACGACGTTCGACCCGCTGATGGAGCTTGCGCTGAATCAGGAGCGATTCGGCGGGGAACCTGGAACGCGAGTCGTTTGTCAGGCACCAGACCACGCGGCCGACCCCCCCGAACAACCGACGAGCAGCCAGGAACCAGTGGTGTTCCACCTCGACGGGCTTGCCGCAATGGGAAGCCATCCCAGGGCGGCAGACGACATGCGGGAAGTGATTCGCTCAATCGCTTCGACGAAAAGTCCAGTGAAACTTCTGGACGAACTTGAGAATCGCGACATTTTGCTTCTCGGCACGAATCTGTCGGACTCAATCGCACCGGCTTTTCTGCGGCTGGTTTCGGATCTGAAGCGATCGACTGATCGCCGACTGATTACGATCGCCGACTCATACCTCCAAGCCAGCGAATATTTTCTCCAATATCTCATGAACCCGGACGTCCGGGTGCGGACGCATCCTGAGGGCGCCGTTGCGTTCGTCCGTGAGTTGTTCCACCGCTGGAGCGAACGTCAGTCGACAACGCAAGCCGTGCCCGAACGGAACCCGCAAGGATCCATCTTCATCAGCTTCGCATCGGAGGATCGCGCTTCAGCCGAGCGACTCGCCGGAACGTTGCAGGCGGCGCACCTCGATGTCTGCCTCGGCGGTACGGGAGACGAGGATCGTATGCTGCGACAGAACATCCGAAGTTGCTCCGTTTTTATCCCCATTCTCTCGCGGAGTGTTGACACGTACACCCCTCGATCGTTCCGGCGGGAATGGAGCCACGCGCTGGAGATTGCTCGCGAAATGCGACCTTCTGCCCGATTCATCATACCTGTGGTATTGGACGATCTGTCTTTTGACAGCGATTCTGTTCCGCACGAGTTCCGTGAGCTGCACTGGATGCGCATGGACATCGATGCGAGCCTCGCCACGATCGTGGACGCGGCCCGAGCGGAATATCGTCACTATCGGCGCTCGCTGGTCGTATAGTTATGACGGCGTGTCGGCGTTACCCCCGCGGCATTCCGAACACCCGTGTCCACCACCGCCAGAAACGGGGTGTCTCATCGCGCTGGACCATGTGATAGGTCCGCTGAGCGGTGCGCAACCACGGAACGCAGACGAATCTTAAGAGGTGCCGGATCGAGTGGTCGACTCGACGACACACAACGTGTAAGTCGCACCCGCGCGCTCGACGGCATGCGTAATTCTGTCGATTAGCCCTACAGGTGAGCCCTCCGGCCTGTCACGCCGGTGGTCGCGGGTTTCGGCCCGTCGGACCGCCAAGCGAACTGGCTCCATCGCCGCCGCGATCGACATGCCTGCCACACGTCCCGAACGGTGATATGGTCTCGCGATCATGCGTCGAATCGGTCTGGTCACGATTCTCGCTCTCGCACTTGTCGCCGCATCGTGTCACCGCGACGAACACGAGCACGGTAGCCGCGAAACTGCCGCGCCGCCGGAAGTGGTGGGCACGAGTCCGACGGCGGCCGCTCCGCACGCGGGTGGCCTCACGGAGCTCGTCGCGTACGGCGACGCCAGCGGCTATCTCGCTCTTCCCGCCGCCGGCACGGCCGTCGAGGCGAAGAAGCCCGCGCTCATCGTGATTCAGGAATGGTGGGGCGTCGACGAGTGGATCAAGGAACAGGGCGTTCGCTTCGCCTCGCGGGGCTACGTTGCGCTCGCACCCGACCTCTATCGCGGCCGCACGGCAAAGTCACCCGACGAGGCGCACGAGCTGATGCGGGGAATGCCGGAGGATCGCGCGATGGCGGACCTCAAAGCGGCCATCGACTATCTCGCCGCACGCCCCGACGTCGATCCGAACCGGATCGGCGTCATCGGCTGGTGCATGGGCGGCGGATACGCCTTGAAGCTCGCCACAGCCGATCGGCGTTTGCGCGCGACGGCCGTCAACTACGGCAGCGTCATCACCGATCGTGATGCGATCGTTCGCATCAACAGCCAGATTCTCGGCAGCTTCGGCGGTGCCGATCGCGGAATCCCCGCCGCGGACGTGCAGAAGTTCGCGGCGGCCCTGACCCAATACGGCAAACTCGCCGACATCAAGATCTACGACCGCGCCGGCCACGCGTTCATGAACCCGAACAACAAGCAGGGCTACGACCCCGACGCGGCGCAGGACGCGTGGGGACGGATCGACGGCTTTCTCGAACGACTGTTGCGACCGGGGACGTAGACATCTGCGCGAGGTTTAGAAAATCCTCACCTTCGTGGCCGGCGTCGATCGTCCGGAGAGCGCGGAGTTGGAGCACCATCCGTAGGCCCGGCGTTCACGCCGGGAATCGCCCAAAAGGTGTAACCTAGAAGTGGTGTTCACTTACGCACAGCCGAAGGCCGGGCGTCAGACTTGGCCTGCCAAAGCTTCGATACCCCGGCGCGTTCAAAGCCCTGCCCTGAGCCTTGGGGATCGCTTGGGCCACAACTTCAGCCGGTTTGGAGTGGGACCGATCCAGGCGAAGTACGTCGTCAATCAACCGGGCGATCGGTATGAGCAGGAGGCCGACCGCGTCTCCGAGCAGGTGATGAGGATGGAGCCGGGCGTCGCGCAGCGTCTCTGCACCGATTGCGATGAGAAGAAGGTTCATCGCGCAGTCGTACCCGGGGGCGCGACTGCAAGCAGCCAGGCCGAAGCGAGTGTCGATGCCGTCGGCGGCGGCCAGCCATTGACGCGCGAGCAGCGGGCCCTCTTCGAGCCTCGCTTCGGCGTCGACTTCAGCCGCGTGCGCATCCATGCCGATGGCCCGGCGGATGATGCGGCTCGCTCCGTCGGCGCGCTGGCCTTCACTCGAGGGAGCAACATCGTCTTCCGCGATGGTCAGTATCGCCCTCACACGTCAGCCGGCGATCGGTTGCTCGCGCACGAGCTGACCCACGTCGTGCAGCAAGGCGGCGCGGAAGGCGACGTCTTGCAGTGTTGGCCTGGTGACGGGATGACGAAACCGGGAGACTGCAGCTGGGCCACCTATATCCCTCTGCGGCTATCCGTTGAAAGCGCGAAGGTCATCGTGAGCGGCCTTGGCCGCTGCAACGTCGGCGACTCCTGTGTGCTTCTCGCGACCAAGATCGCCGCCATCGGCGCGGAGGTCGCCGCACGCGTGACCATCGCCACCGCCTGCTTCAAGGGCGGAGACGGAGACCATCGCACCCAGATCAACGACAAGGTCAACATGTTGAACCGGTGCTACGAGCGCTTCACGCGCTCCAACTGTCCGCAAGGGCTGATTGGGGCGATGGCGGTCGTCGTTGCAGCCACGCGAGCGGCCATCGAGGCACTGGCCATGGTCGCCGCGGCGGCCCTGATCGTCGCCGCGGTGTACGCTCTCGTGGTCGCGCTCATCGCACTCGTGGAGGCCATCATCGCCGCGGTCGCCGCGGCAGCGGCAGTCGTCGCGGAAGCAGCTCTTGGCGCATTAGCGGCGTTGCTCGTGCTGATGCTCGCGCAGCTCGCGCCTCAACGCCCGGAACGGCCGAGCGCGTGACACAATCGAAAGCGCGTTTCTTCGATGCGTTCGCCGCGCGGCCGCGTCCTCCGGCGGACCAGCTCCTGCGACCATCCGTGACTCACGACGGCGAGCGCGTGCACGAGCTCCTGCGTGCGAGGACGCCGGCCGAACTTTCGGCGAACGACCTGAGAACCGAGGTCGAAGGCAGCCTCTGGGCGCTCTCTCCGGACGCGTTCCGGTACTTCCTCCCAGCGTTCTTGCACGCGGCCCTGGAGTCGTATGAATCTCTCAGCGTTTTTGCCTCCGAGCTCGTCGGCGCACTCACCGAGCCCTCGCGCGCGGACGTCGTGGAATCGCTCGACCGATTGGCCCGCCTTCCGTCCGGCGTCGGTTTGCCTCCCGACACCGCGGAGCTGCTCCGCAAGCAGCAGCTCGAATGGTTCGATTCCGGCGTGCCGGCGGCGATGTTCAACGAACGCGTCAACAGCCTCACACCTGCCGAAGGTGCGGCCATTCTGGCGTTCTTCGAGGCTTTCCAGGCGGCTCACGGCGACGACTTTCCCTTCGGAGAACTGCAAACCGCAATCGACCGGTATTGGGGACGCTATCGCGGCTAGCACAGCAGCGAATCGAGGAACGCATCTTTCTCGCGCCACGGTCCGTCGATCCACAATTCGAAGAAGGGCATGCATGCCTTTGCCGGCGAAGCCAGATCGGCGATGAGCACGGCTACTCCCAGCTCTCCCTTCCACAGCGCGTTGGTGCGCAGTGCGGTCGTGGCCGCGTGCGCGGCGGCGTGGTTGGCGAGTTGTCGCGCGCGGCCCAGCCAGTGGGGTGCACCGGTGGATTCGTAGAGGCGCAGCAGCGCGTATGCGCGGCCGGCGGTGCCGCAGCAGAGCGTGGTCGCGCGGCGTGGCTCGTCCCAGTTGTTCCAGGCCGCGAGCTCGGCCAGGCGCAGCCACCGTTCGTCGCCCAGCAGCCGGTGAGCGAGCGTGAAGAGGAACACCTGTCCCGCGCTGCCGTTGCACCAGCCGGGCATGATCGAACCGGGGCGGTCGGCGCTGCAGGGCCAATACGCGCCACGTCCCTTCATCGTCTTCAGCGCTGCCAGCTCGTCGAGGCGCTCGAGCAGCCGCGCCGGCAGCACGTCGCCTGACGCGCCACACCATTGCAGGGCCACATAGAGATAGCCCGTCCACCCATGCGCCATGCCGAGGGAGTCGGTGGAGGTGTCGATGCGGGGGCGCTCGTCGAGCTGCTCCCAGATTTCCTTCATCGTCTCCGCGCCGAACGAGTGTAGCGCCGCCGCCACGGGCGCGCCGGCGTCGAGTCCGGGCAGCAGCAGCGCCGCGGCCAGCAAGCTCCCGGAGCGGCCGAGCGTCAAATCGAGCTCCGCGCATGGACGTCGCGATGCTCCGAGGAACGCCTCGACGGCGAGTGCCTGCTCGCGCCTCTTTCCCATGGCCTCGGCGATCATCGCCGCGGCCGCATGAATGCCTGCCTCGGTGTGATACGGCGTCACGTCGCCAAGGAGCTCGTGGGGGAGCTCCCAGTCCGGGTTGTAGTAGGCGTCGTCGTGGCCGATGCGGGCGGCCGCGCGCGCCCGCCAGACGTCGGCCAGCTCGAGCAGCGCCGCGTCGCCGCGGGTCCCGGCGATGCACAGCAACCCGACCGCGGCGCCCGCGCAGCCGGTCGTGATCGAGGCCGTCGGTGCTTCCGGGTAGCCGGTCGCGAACATCGCCCCGCCGCGGCCGAACGACTGCAGCGTGCGCTCGAGCAACTCCGCCGCCTGCACGCTCACCGGTGTCTCCACCAGCTCCCGCTCCACGGCATCGCGTACTTCCGCGAGCCGCGCCGCCAGCTCCGGCATCGAGCCGTGCCGGTGCATGAGGATCTGCTCGACTTCGGGCATGGGCGCGATCAGCAGTGCGAGCATCGCCGCGACCGCCGGCTGCTCGTCTGCCGTCGATGCATCGAGAGCGCCGCCCTCGAAGCCGATGAGTTTCGCGATCGCGCCGGCGAGCACGACACGGTTCGGACGAACATTGCCGTGCAACACGCCGCGCGCGTGCAGCGCGGCATACGCCGCGGCGACGGATGCGCAGATGCCGATGAGCGAGACCCGATCGTGGCGGCACTGCGCCGCGGCCACGCTCGCGTCTGCGCCCGCCAGCCATTCGACGATCAGATACGGCCGCCGATCGTCCGTCCCGGCGTCGATGAGGCGCGGCGCGATGCCGCTGCCGTCGAGGTGACGGAGGATCGCCGCCTCGCGCTCGAATCGCGCCCGGAACACCGCGTCCGACGAACGGGCGATCTTCAGCGCGGCCACCTCGCTGCCTCTGCGCAACTGGTGGACCTCGCAATGCGCAGCGAGGCTCGCGCAGCGGACGATCTTCCAGCCATGGAAATCAACGCCGCCTTCGCAGCGGGGGCGGATCCCGCGGCTGTCCCCGGCGCCGGCCGGCACGAGCACCTGGTCGTCCAGAAGCGTTCCGAGATGCGGCAGCAGCTCGTCGAGCGACGACTGGGGATCCTTCCCGAGCGAGCGGCTGTTCTCGACGACCGCGTCGGCGATCGTGCGCGGCTCGCGGAAGAGCGCCAGCAGCGCCGCGGTCTCGCCGTCGATCACTTGCGCGAGGGCGCGGCCATGTCCACGCGCGAGCGTGAAGTCGCCTTCGTCGAACGACATCCGCTCGCGCACGTCGTCGGTCAACTCGCCGCATGGAATCAGCAGCACGTCGCTTCCGAGAAGGAACCGTTCGGTAACGTTCATGGCATCGCCTGAGGCAGGCTTCCGGTCCTGTCAGTTCAGGACTGCATCTACCGGCCGATCCGCTGCTGGAGCTGTTGCTTCAGCTGCACGATCGCAACATTCGGAAGCCCGGAGGCGTTCCGCGGCTTGTGCGGCGGCGTGGGCCGGCAGTCCGGTGTGGGTAGACAGTCCGGCGTCGGCAGGCAATCCGGTCCCGGCGGCGTGGGTCGGCAGTCGGGCGTGGGTAGACAGTCCGGTGTCGGCAGGCAATCCGGCGTCGGCGGCGTGGGATGGCAATCCGCCGCGTAAAGTCCGTCCGGCGCACCTCGGTCGCCACGGTGTGGTTCGTGAAGGCCATTGATCCCCAGGTCTCTGATCTTCGGCATCGTTCCTCCTCTCTCTGCGGTGACGGAACCGGAAGCCTCCGTTAAGAGGAGTGTCCGCGCGCATGGAAGCCCCTACCCGGCGGTCACGAATTCGCGCGGCCGGGATGCACGAGCCAGATGTCGCCCTGTTCCACCGTCTGCAGCATGTACAGGGTCGAGCCATCGGGCGACAGCGTGGGCATGGCCGCGGTCACGTCCACCGCCACGCCGGGCAACGGATCGAACCGCGCCGTCCGGACCTGGCGGGTGACGATGTCGATGATGCCCAGCTCCTCCTCGTCGAAGAACAGCACCCTCCGGCCGTCGGGCAGCCAGTACGGCGCCAGACCGCGATCGAGGATTTTCTCGGACTTGCGGGATGCGACCGTGTAGAGCGTGAGACCCGCGCCCGGACCGCTGAACGTCACCGAGTCGTATGCGCCGACGAGGTAGCGACCGTCCGGCGACCATTGGGGGACGTTCAGGTCCACCGGAATCTTCTCCACGCGCCGGTCCGGCGGGCGATCGAGATGAACGAGCGCGCTGGAACGCTCGGTCTGCGCTGCGAGCGTACGCCCGTCGGGCGAGACCACGGGCGTATAGATGTTCCGGGCGCCGATGCGCGCGAGGCCGCGCTCGTCGGTGATGCGCGCGAGGCCGCTGCCGTCCACGCGGATGCTCCAGTGCTGATAGTCGCCGTCGCGGTTCGAGTAGAAGTACAGCGTCTTGCCGTCGGGGGACCAGATCGGCCCGCGGTCCTTGGCCGCGTCGTTCGTCAGCTGCAGCATGCGCGTTCCGTCGCAGTGGATGACGAACAGGTCTTCCTGGACCACGCCGCCGGTCGTGTACGCCATCATGCGTCCGTCCGGCGAGGGCTGGAAGGTGAGGATCTCTTCCGAGCCTCCGAAGAGCGTCCGCGGAGCTCCCGTCCGGACGCTCTTCGCGTCGAACGGGACGGCGACCAGCCGGTACGAGCGCGTGGTCGTGACGTAGGTCATCTCTCCCTGCCGGGAGAAGGCGAAGTTGCCGCTGACGGACGCGGGCAGCGTGAGGGGCTCCGGACTTCCGGCCGGCGTGCCGCTGGTCTGGTCCATGCGCACGCGCCACAGGTTCAGCGTCCCTCCGGCGTTGCTGCCGTAGTAGAGATGTTTCCCGTCGGGCGACCAGACCGGGTTCCAGTGCAGCGCGGGGTCGGAGGTGACGCGCACGACGGTGCGCTTCGGCTGCGGTGCATCGGGATCGATGGTCCAGATATCGCGCTGCCCGAACCACGTCGAGATCCCCCAGAAGGCGATGCGCTTTCCGTTGGGCGACCAGCTCGGCTGCAACGCGTCGCTCTCGCGTCCGAAGTCGGGACCTCCCACGCGCGCCTGCACCAGTGGCCGCCGCGCTCCGGTGCTCGCATCGACGATCCACAGCTCGCTCATGGTCGGCCGCGACTGCGGCATCAGCTCCATGCCCGCCGTAGCCGCGACCAGCCGTGTTCCGTCCGGCGCCCACGATGGGTTATGCCCGAAGTCCGTGAGCCGCCGCGGCGACTCTCCGGTGATGCTCATGACGAAGATGCCGCCGCCGTCGCGCTCGGAGCGGAAGGCGATCTTCGATCCGTCCGGCGAGAAGGCCGGCTCGGAGTCGTCCTCCGGCGAGTCGCTGGTGACGTTGACGGCCGTCCGGCCATCGACGCGCTGCACGTAGATGTCGCGATTTCCCGACTGCGACGATACGAACGCGAACGATTTCCCGTCCGGCGCGAGCGTGGGCAGGAGCTCCAGGCCGTCCGCGAACGTGAGTTGCCGGAACGTCCGCCGTTCCGCAGGTTCCTCGCCGGCCCGGATGCGCTGCATCGCCAGCCCGCCCGCCGCGGCGGCCGCGAGCAGCAGCAGGACGGCGATCGCGGCGCGATGAGGCAGGCGCCGGCTCTTGTGGGGCATGGCCGCGTTGCGCCCGTCCGTGCCGCCGGCGTGCGGGTCCGGCAGCATCCGCAGCTGGAATGCGAGGTCGCGGGCGGACTGGAACCGGTCGCGGGGGTTCTTCTCCAGGCAGTGCGCCACGACGGCTTCGAGCGCCGGCGGAATCCGCGGATCGAGCGCCGAGAGCGACGGCTGCTCCGCGGTCAGGATCGTGTGCATCGTTTCGACCGCCGTCTCGCGCTCGAACGGTGAATGGCCGATGAGCATCTCGTAGAGGACCGTCCCCAGCGCGAAGATGTCGGTGCGCGGATCGAGTGGATGTGCACGCACCTGCTCGGGCGACATGTATCCTGGCGTGCCCACCACCATGCCGGACGCGGTGAGATGGCGCGCCGTGCGCCGACGGCCGTCTACGTCGGTCGCGTCCCCGGCCAGCTTGGCCAGGCCGAAGTCGAGGATCTTGACCCGGCCGTCGGACACGATGAAGAGGTTCTCGGGCTTGAGGTCCCGGTGGATGATGCCCTTCTCGTGCGCGGTGGCCAGCGCGGAGGCGATCTGGATCGCGTAATCGATGGCTCTGCGCTGCGGCAGCGGCGTCGCCGTGGTGTGGCCGAGGACGTCGCGCAGCGTTTCTCCCTCGAGTAGCTCCATGACCAGGTACGGAGCGCCCTCGGTGGTACCGACGTCGAAGATGGTGACCAGCCCGGGATGGTTCAACGCTCCGGCGGCGCGCGCCTCCTGCTCGAAGCGCTGCACGCGCTCGTCGTCCGCGCCGTAGGCGTCGGGGAGGACCTTGACGGCGACATCGCGGCCGATGCGCTTGTCGCGCGCGCGCCAGACGTCGCCCATGCCTCCCGCGCCGATTTGCGAGAGGATCTCATAGGGCCCGAGCGACATTCCCCGTGCGATGGCCATTGGATTCTTTTGCTGAAGTACGACGATTATCGCAGGGATGTTGCCATTGGCGGGGCCGTCGTTCAATCCATCTTCTCTTCCGGTCCGTATTCTCGACCAGGAGGTACGGACATGACCGAGGCCAATAAGCTGTTGGTGCGGAAGCTCGTCGAGGAGGCGCAGGAGGGTGGGAATCTCGCGGTCGTCGAGGAGTTGGTCGCGGACGACTTTATCGATCATTCACCGCTGCCCGGGTTGCCGCCCACGCGCGACGGCGTGGTCATGCTCTTCGCCGGGATGAAGCAGGCGTTTCCCGACCTGCGGGTCATCATCGAAGAGCAGATCGCGGACGGGGAGAAGGTGGCCACGCGCAAGACCTTCGTCGGCACGCACCGCGCGCCCTTCCTCGGCATCGACGCAACGGGCAACGCGGTCCGCTTCGAAGTCATCGACATCCTGACCGTGCGCGACGGCAAGATTCGCGAACATCGCGTCGTCGCGGATCAGCTCGCGCTGCTGCGGCAACTCGGCGCCGTGCAATAGCGCGAGCGACGCGTCACACGGCGCTCACCGGCAATGCGGCCAGAACAGCGGATGCATCGACGGGGAATGTGCGAGAAAGAAGATCCCGTCGAAATCGGCGAACGGGCGGTACGTGAAGAACCCCATCGGCAGGATCGGATACTGGCGCCCGCCGCCACGGGGGCGGGCGAGCAGGGTCTGGTGGCCGTACGAAACGGCTCGAGATCGCCGCTGGTGGCGAGTGCCGGGTCGTAACCGGCGAGCGCGTAAATCTCCAGACCAGTTTCAGGAACCCGCGCCGCGCGGCGGCGGCCCTGCGCGTCCACACTCGCCGCGGCGAGCAGCAGTGACGTGATGAGAGCGAGCAGGAAGCAGCGGAGAGCGAGCATTTGAGGGTCTCTGGTTCGGTTGACGGACGGAGAGTATGCCGTGGATCGATGCGTCCCCTCGGCCAGAAGTGACGATGATGCTGATTCACACGGTGAAGCACACTGATCGCGGGGCGAAGCCCGGAAACTCGTGGCTCGCCGCTTGCTGTTGAACGAAGCGTCCATGCCCACACCCCATCAGGTTGCAACCGAAGTTCGTCAGGAACTGACGAACGGCGGGGTTCGAGCGGCGCTCGCCCGTTTGAACGGATACAGCGCCCATCGATTCACCGCCCTGTTTCGTTTCGACGGCCCGACTCTGCACAACGTGCATCTCATCGATCACCTCGACGCGGAGGTCGTGCGATGCCCCGATATGCCGGTCGAGGAGTCCTACTGCGTTTTCGTCCGCGATCTGGCCTCCCGCTTCATGACGGAAGATGCGGATGCCGACGGCCGGGTGGAAGGCCATCCGAAGCAGGAGCTCATCAAGTCCTACTGCGGCCTGCCGCTGCAGACGTCCACGGGCGAGTTGTTCGGGACGATCTGCCACTTCGACTACGCGGCATTGCCTTTTGCGGAGAACGAGATCCTCGTTCTCGAAGACATCGCCGGCCATCTGATCGCCACCGTAGAGGCGGAGCGGGCGAAAGAACGTTGATGCGGCCGCTGAGCCTCGACGCCTAACCCCATCGTTCGCCCGCGGCGGTGACGCTGTGGCGGACGAACTGCGCGAACGCCTCCAGAGCTCGTCCATCAAAGCGACGCCTGCGGTTGTTCCAAATAGAGTGTAAGGGTTTTCTTCAGTGCGGCCGCCCTGACGGAAATTTCACCGACACGCCATTCCGGCCATCCGTCCCTCTGTTACTCTCCTGATGCGCGTGGTCCACGCGCACCCCGAACAACAAGGGCGAGTGTCATCGCCGGCTGCACGGCATGTGCGCCACAACAGGGAGAAAGCCATGCAGGAGAAGTGTACGCACGAGCGGAAAGTTGCGATTCCCCAGGTAAGGATTGGCCGCCGATCGTCACTCCCATAATGGAGGCGGCGGCCATTCACGACGCCCTGGCTGGGGCTGCGCGCTCGTGAGAATTCGGATTGGTTTCCGGCTCTTGCCTGATGTCTCGCTGATCGCGGAGGCAACGCGGGAGCCGGTCTCGTGACCGCGGCCGGGCGTGGAACGAGCCGTCTTCGCGTCCTGGTGGTCGAGGATCAGCCGGAGGTCCGTGCGGTCCTGCGCACGCTGGTCGAGACCTTCGGCGCGGAAGTGCGCGAGGCCGAGAGCGCCGAACGTGCCCTCGGCGTGCTGGCGCAGTGGGTGCCTCACGTCCTGATCGTCGACATCGAGATGGGCGCGGTCTCCGGCCTGGCGCTGCTGGTGAGCGTCCGCGAGCACCACCCGCGGGTCCGCACGCTGGTGGTCACGGGATTCGGCACCATCGAGCGGGCCGTGGAGGCGATGCGGCACGGCGCGGCGAACTTTCTGACCAAGCCCTTCGACCATGCCGAGATCCTGGAAGAGGTCGCACGGGTGGGTGAGGAAGCGCTGGTGGCCGAGCGGGTGCACAAGCTGCGCCCCGGAACCGGGCCGCGCCTGATCGCCGAAGATCCACAGATGGCCACGGTGCTCGAGCTGATCCAGCACCTGGCGCCCACGCAGGTGCCGGTGCTCATCCGCGGCGAGAGCGGCACCGGGAAGGAGCTCGTGGCCCGCGCGCTCCATCAACAGAGCCTGAATTCCGCGTTGCCGTTCCTGGCGGTCAACTCGGCGGCGCTGCCCGATTCGCTGCTCGAAGCGGAGCTGTTCGGCCACAAGAAAGGGGCCTTCACCGGTGCGGATCGCGACCGGGAAGGGATCTTCGCCGAGGCCAGGGGCGGCACGGTGTTCCTCGACGAGATCGCGCTCATGCCCCTGTCGTTTCAGGGGAAGCTGATGCGGGTGCTGCAGGAACGCACCGTGACGCCGCTCGGCTCGGCCACGGCGCGGGCGGTGAAGTTCCGCCTGATCGTGGCCACGAACCGCAGCCTGCGCGAGTGCATTGCCGAAGGCACGTTCCGCGAGGATCTCTATTACCGCATCTGCGTGGCCGCCATCGACGTCCCGCCGCTGCGGGAACGGCCGGCGGACATCCTGCCGCTGGCGCTGCATTTTCTGGCCACGTACTCCCGCGAGATGCGGCTCGGCCGCACGCCGTCGCTGTCGGCCACCGCGCGCTCGGCCCTCGTGCGCCATCGCTGGCCAGGCAACGTGCGCGAGCTCGAGAACGCCATGCAGAGGGCGCTCGTGCATTGCCGCTCCGGCGACATCAGCGTCGATCACCTGAGCCTCGGCGACGAGGGGGAAAGCCGCGAGGGCGGCGTGCCGGAGGACCTCTCGTACGAGGCGGGCAAGCAGAAGGTGCTCGAGACCTACCAGAGGCAAGTCATCGACCGCGCATTGAGAGCCAGCAACGGCAACATCACCCGCGCCGCCGCGATGTGCGGACTCACCCGCGCGGCGTTCCAGCGGCTGATGCGGCGTCTGGACCGCGATCCCTCACAGCAATAGGAAATTGCCGACCCCCGGCACGCGGCGGAAGCGTGCTCGGCGAACGACCGAAGGTGCATATGCCGGTATGCAGCGGCTAACGCGTGGCAAACACGACAGTTCCTTCCTTTCACGAGAGGCGGTGCGCATACGCCGGTATGCACTTCGGGGTGGTGCCGGTTCCACACCGCTGTGCGTAAGTCCCTCATTCCTTGCCGTGTTACGGCATTCCGTACCGCTGGCCTCGCCTTTGATCAGGGACCAGCCGCGCTTCCCCGGTCCGGCAGCAATAAGGAGAGATGAATGCGCTTCACGAAACGGGTCCGTAACAAAGACCCGTGGAGGACAGGCAATCCTGCCTGTCCCCCACCCCTCACGCATTGAACGTAGAAGGAGTATGCAGCCATGAAGAACTCTGTACGGGACACGACCTCCCGCTGGATCGGTAGCAGTCTGGTGATGGTCGTCCTCACCTTTGCTCTGGCGGCGCCCGCCGCCGCCCACCAGGTGCCGTTCACCGCCACCGGCACGGCCGTGATCACGGGGGTGACGCACCTGCCGGGAGGGCTGACCCAGTTGGACGGGAACGTTTCGGGCACCGCGACCCATCTGGGGAACACCACCGGGCCGATCACGCGCGTCCAGAACCATCAGGGGAACTTCGTCACCACCGTCGTCTTGGTCGGCGCCAACGGGACGGACAGTGTGTTCCTGACCATCACTGGACAATTCGAGAGTGGGAGCGGCGGCGGCGGCGGCAAGTGCGTGCTCACTTCCACGGGCACTTACACCGTCACCGGCGGCACCGGCTCCTTCCTCAACGCCACGGGGAGCGGGCACATCAGCACGGTGACCGACCTGTGCGCCGGTACTGCCACGGGGACGTATACGGGGACGATTTCCCAGCCGAACTCGAACTAAGTGCTCCATTCGCTTCTTCACCTCGACGACGGCTCCGGCGACAACGGGCCCTGTCAACAACAGAAGGAGTTCCATGAGACACCAGAGAAGCCACCTCCGGCTGCCCGCGCTCGGGCTGACGTTCGCCCTGCTGTTCGGGCTCGTGGTTGCGGCCCCCGCCACCGCCCAGTACGCAAAGGACACCGTCACCTATCAGGTCACCAACGTCGTCGGTGCCGGCTCCCGTTCGGCGATCGCCGCCACCGGTGCGGACATCTTCGAAGCCGGCCACGACTACGTCCTCATCGAGGCCACGGCGGAGGAAGCCGCGGCCTTGAAGCAGTTGGGCTTCACGCTCGTGAAGTTCCAGACGCAGGACCAGTTCGAGGAAGTCTTTCCGCCGGCCGACTCGAACTATCACGACTATGCCGAGATGGTGACGGAGCTGCAGCAGGCCGCGCTCGACCATCCGGCAATCTTCTCGCTGTTCAGCCTCGGCATCTCGTATCAGGGGCGCACGATCTGGGCCGGGAAGATCTCCGACAACGTCGCCACCGACGAGGACGAGCCCGAGGTGTTGTTTACGCACCATCAACATGCGCGCGAGCACCTCACGGTGGAGATGGGTCTGTACACGCTGCGCATGCTGACGGACGAATACGGCACCACTCCCCAGATCACCAATCTGGTCGACAGCCGCGAGATCTGGATGGTCTTCGACGTGAATCCGGACGGCGGCGAGTACGACATCGCCACCGGCAGCTACGTCTCCTGGCGCAAGAACCGCCAGCCCAACACCGGTACGAGCGCGATCGGCACCGACCTGAATCGCAACTGGGACTACCAGTGGGGCTGCTGCGGCGGCAGCAGCGGCACGCCGAGCAGTTCGACCTACCGCGGCGCCTCGGGATTCTCGGCGCCCGAGACCCAGGTCGTGCGCGACTTCGTCAACGGCCGCGTCATCGGCGGGACGCAGCAGATCGCGACCCACATCGACTTTCACACCTTCGGTGAGCTGGTCATGTGGCCTTACGGCTATACCTTCACTGACGTACCTGCCGACATGACCCAGGACGACCACGACACGTTCGTGGTCATGGGCCAGGCCATGGCCGCCACCAACGGTTACACACCGCAGCAGGCCAGCGAGCTGTATATCGCCGACGGAACGATCAAGGACTGGCTGTACGGCGTGCACCGCGTCTTCAGCTACACCTTCGAGATGTACCCGGTGACCTCCGGGCAGGGGGGCTTCTATCCGCCGGACGAGGTGATCCCGGCCCAGACCACCCGCAACCGCGCCGCGATCCTTTATCTGCTCGAGCAGTCCGCCTGCCCGTATGCCGTGATCGGCAAGCAGGGTCAGTACTGCAACGTGCCTCCGGGCGCGCCGGGTGCGCTCTCGGCCACGGCGGGCGACGGACAGATCGGCCTCGCCTGGACCGCCGCGAGCGGCGCGACTCTCTACAACATCCACCGCGGCGCCGCGAGCGGCGGTCCGTACACGACGATCCAGAGCGACTGGCCCGGCACGAGCTTCACGGACACCGGCGTCACCAACGGAACCACGTACTCCTACGTGGTGACCGCCACCAACGCAGCAGGCGAGGGGCCGGCTTCGAGCGAGGCCTCGGCCACGCCGTTCGCGTCCGTCGCGACCAGCACCGCGCTCGCCTCCGCGCCCAACCCTTCGGCGTTCGGACAATCCGTCACCTTCACGGCCACCGTCACCTCGGGCAGCGGTGTACCCACGGGCGCTGTCACCTTCACCGAAGGGGCTACTGTGTGGGCCTCGAACGTCGCCGTCAACGGCGCCGGCCAGGCCGCGTTCAGCACCACGGCCCTCGCCGTGGGCAGCCATACCCTCACCGCCACCTTCACCGGCGCCAGCGGCTGGTTGGGCAGCAGCGGCACGAACGGCGGCGCGCCGCAAGTCGTGAATGCGGCGCCGATCACCGTGACCTTCACCTCCGGGGGCACGCAGGACGGCTGGGTGCTGGAGTCGGGCGAGACCACCAGCGCGGGCGGCTCCCTCAGCGCCACCAGCAGCACCAGCAGCGCGTTACGGGTGGGCGACAACAATCAGGATCGCCAGTACAGGACGGTGGTCTCCTTCAACACCTCGTCCATCCCCGACGGCGCCACGATCGTGTCGGTGACCCTGCGCCTGCTGCGCGGCTCGCTCACCGGCACCAACCCCTTCACCACGCACGGCACCTGCTGGGTCGACGTGCAGAACGGCAGCGGCTTCTCCGGCTCGACGACGCTTCAGAACGGGGACTTCCAGGCCGCGGCGACTGCCGTCCATGCGGCGACCTTGAGCAACGCCGCATCGAACGGCATCTGGTCGACAGCCAGTCTGAACGCCGCCGGCCTCGCAGCCGTGAACAAGAGCGGGACGACGCAATTGCGCATCTCCTTCAACCTCGACGACAACGACGACACGGGGAACGACTACCTCGGCTACTACTCCGGCGAAAACAGCACCGCGGCCAACCGGCCGCAACTCGTGGTCACCTGGCAGTAACCCAGTGAACTCGATGGCGTGCGTAGCACGCTGAAAGAAAATAGCCCCCGGCTTCCAGCCGGGGGAACCAGCGTGCCCTTGGTACCAGCCCGTGTAGCGGGCGACAGCTGGACGTGATCTGCCGCCCGCTACGCGGGCTGGAGACGTGGGCCGCGCGTTCCCCCCGGCTGAAAGCCGGGGGCTATTGTCTTTTGGCGTGCTACGCACGCGTTGATCCGCGCTTGATTGAAGACCGTTGACCCTGACCCTAGCCGCCCGCCGGGAGAACTCGCTCGCGTGCGTAGCACGCTGAAAGAAAATAGCCCCCGGCTTCCAGCCGGGGGAAGCAGCGTGCCCTTGGTTACCAGCCCGTGTAGCGGGCGACAGCTGGACGTGATCTGCCGCCCGCTACGCGGGCTGGAGACGTGGGCCTCGCGTCCCCCCGGCTGAAGGCCGGGGGCCATTGTCTTTTGGCGTGCTATGCACGCTTTGATCCGCGTTTGACTGAACCGGCGTGAACAGGCCGGTCCCGTTCACCGCGTCGTTCGTCTATCCGCCATAGACGATGAGGGGCGGCTCCACGAATCATGGCCGTGCCTGCACGCGGCGTCCGGTGAAGGTGTCGGCGGCGATGGGGTCGCCGGTGTCGGTCGCGGGATCGAGCGGATCCTCGCCGTCCTCGAACGTGCGGACCACGAGCGATCCGGCGATCTGGTCGCAACCCTGGCCGGCGGTCTGAAAGGCGATGTCGATGCGGGCCGTGGTCATGAGAGTACGGCAGGATGCTGGGCCCGGTCTCGACTGATCCCGTTCCAGTCTTGATGGTAGGGAAGGGGTGGAGGAGCGGCACTCCTTCCGTAAGGAGGAAATCATCATGGCAGATGGGTATGTCGGTCACTTCGTATTCTGGAAAACGGTCCAGCCGATCGATGTCATCAAGGCGGTGGTGAAAGGGCAGTTCGGCGGGATGGACGTCCGTTCCACCGTGATCCACATGATCGGCAATCCCGCGGAGAAGAACGGCGAGCCGGTCGATCCCGAGTACAAAGATCTGCATCTCTCCGGGTACGAGCTCGCCGTCTCCCCGCCGTTCCAGGCGAACGTCCTGGTCTCCAACCAGTTTGGCGAGAAGGAGTGTCAGCTCGGGAAGCCGGTGTTCCTGCTCATGCCGGCGTTCAAGAGTCATGAACCCGGCAAGCTGCCAGACGACAAGCCGAAAGGGCCGCACTTCCTCTGCTATCAGGTGATCCAGGGGCCGACTGTGGACAAGACGGTCAAGCTCAACGACCAGTTCCTCACGCAGGAAGTCAAGAACCCCAGGCTGGCCTACCTCGGCGTTCCAGTGGACAAGAACGGCGAAGGGATGTGGAACGAGGACGTGCACCTGGCGCTGTACGACATCAACCCCTTCGAGCTCGATCCGTGGAAGATCGTCTACATCCGCGACCAGTTCCAGAAGGAACAGCAGCTCACGGCCATGCGCAGCGTGTTCCTGGCCGTGCCGTCGAAGAAGAAGGTGCTGTAACGGCTCGTTCAACCGTTGAAGAGCGGCTGCAACAGGCGGTGGTCACGCAGCGTCCGCTCGAGCGCGTTCGCGACGGCCCAGTCTCCTCGTTTCGCGACCTCGAACGACTCGCGCACGGAGCGCCGCCACGTGGCGCGGTCTCCGCCGCTCTTCAGGGTGATGGAGAGCATGGCCTGCCCCGCGGGGCCGAGCTGCAGCGGGATCGTTCCCTCGTCGCCGAGGCGGCGCAGCGATTCGGCGAAGCGATCCTCCGGCTCGGCGCCGGGGAGCAGTTTCGCCAGCCACTCGCGCATCGGGCTCCAGCCGCGGAAGGTCATGAGCAGCGCGAGCGCGATCCGGTCCTCGAACGACCGCACGCTCGACCACTGGATCGACGCGAAGAGATCGACCTCGCTGCCGGCGTCGGAGAGCCCGGCGAACCACGCGCCCTGGTGGCGGACGCCGAGGCGGACCAGGTCGTCGAGCGCGCCGGCGGCGCGGAGATGGCGCCAGTTGTCCAGCAGGTGCCAGGTGGCGTCCCACGGCGTCCCGTGCTGCAGCAGCCGTTTCAGGTAATCGACTCCATCGCCGGACGTGCGCAGGCACTCGAGCATCTTCTGCGTGTACAGGAAGCGCTCCGGCGCGCCGACCGACAGTGCGTCGTCGCGGAAGACCTCCGTGGCGAAGCCGGCGTGGAGATAGCGGAACTGGCGGCGGGCGGGGGCGGGGAGGGGACCGGTGCGGATCACCAGCACGACCGTCGGCTGGTCGACGTGCCACACCTGATGGATGAAGCGGCGCCCCGGATCGATGCGCCGCACGTCGCCCGCCCGGACGACTTCGACCTCGTGCAGCGCCAGTTCCCCGATGTGGACCTCCGGGGTGATGCGCTCCGCGTCCGGAAACTCGTACGTCGCGTGGATGGTGGTGCCGGACAGGTTGATGAACGCGCCGGCGAAGTCGTGGTCGTGGATGACTACCTCCGGCGTCGTGTACACGTAGACGTTGGCGAAGAAGCGCCCGTCCGACCAGATCGTGAACGCCGGCGGTCCCAGGGGCCCGAACGGGTTACACGGTCGCGGGAACGTGCGGCGGGAGAGCGTCCACTCCGCGAGCGACGCCAGGTCGTATTCGCGATCGGGCCGCGCGTCCTCGAGCACGCGCGCGGCGATGGCCGAGAACGACGAGACCCTCGATCCGGCGGACTTCCACTCGCGGTCGATGCGCGCTGCGAGCCTGCGAAGAGAGTCGATCATGTGCGGGTTGCCGTGATTCCGTAGTTTGCCCCATTCCGTCCTTCCGTCAAGTGACGGAACGCCAACCATGGTTTGGTGTACACGCCCGCGCACAGTGGGAACAGCCACCATGGTTTTGTGCACACGGCCGCGCGGGCCGGGGACACGCCTGCGCGCATCCGGGAACAGCCACCATGGTTTGGCGGACGGGTCTGCGCGCACGCGAAACAGCAACCATGGTTTGGTGGCGAGGCTCTGCACGCTGCGGGATCGCAACCATGGTTTGGCGGGCAAGCCCGCGCAACGCGCGGAATCGCAACCATGGTTCTGTGCACACGCCGTGCGCCGTGACGCACAGTAAATATGGTTTGGTGCACACGCTTGCGCACATCGTGAACAGCCTTGCGCGCGTCGTGAAACGGCAACCATGGTTTGTGGGACGGGGCTGCGCGCGCCGGGACGGCAAGTATGGTTTTGCGAACCTGCCTGTGCGGCACGCGTGACGGCAACCATGGTTCCATGCACACGCCTGCGCGAGTCCGGCACAGCAAGTATGGTTTTGCGCACACCCTGCGCACGCGCGGAAACCGCAACCATGGTTCTGTCCCGCCCTCGCGCAGCGATGCGTCACGCGTAACCGCCACCGCGCCTCGCCCGTACACTTCACATGACGCTAAGAACGCACCGCAGCAAGATCGGAAGACGCCTCGGCGCAATCATCGTCCGCCTGCGCCAGGCGAAAGGCTGGACGCGCGCGACCCTCGCGCGCCGCGCCGGCATCAGCGACACGTACATCCGCCTCCTCGAGCTCGGCGACAACGTCCCCACGATCACCGTCCTCGTCGAGCTGGCGTCCGTCCTCGGGGTCTCCCCGGCGGACCTGGTGCGCGAGGTGACGGAACCGGAACCGCCCGCGTGATCGTGCGGAGCGGGGAACGGTGGTGGTCACGGCGCGTGCCGAGCGCGCGGTGGGCGTTTGCTATCATTCCATCATCACCAAGAAAATTACCTTGCTTGCTTCGCGGATTTACGCGCTCGGGCAGCGCGTTCGATTCCGCACGACCCCACACTCGTGAGCGTGACAAGCACTTTGTCGGCTGCAGCGCAGGAGGTTCGGGACGATCTCGATCCGTTCTACGACCGCTTCCCGCCGCCGCTGCTGCATCAGATCGATCAAGTGGTCACGAAGATCCGGGAGCGCGAGCCGGAGGATCTCGGGGCGCTGCTGGATGCGGCGGCGGCGGAGATGCCGACCGCCGTTTACGGCGATCACATCACCGCGCTCGTGGCAGCCCTTCGTTCGGAGCTCGACCCGGCGCGCTGGCCATGGGAGGAAACGCTCCGGGAGATTGAACGGCGCTGGCCGGAGTGGGGGACTCCATGGCTGCTGGCGAGCCGCTACGCGCTGTCCGGCGGCGGCATTCGGCCGGACGCGACTACCGGTGTGCTCGAACTGCTCCTGCGCGCCGAGCGCTTCGTTCCGGTCGCGGATCCCGGCGTTCTTCACGTTGCCGACCGGCTGCGCAAATGTGCGGAGGATTACCTGAAGGCGTTGCCGCGACACCGGGCCGCGTACGAAACACGCGACGCGCGGACCATGATCGGGGTTCGCATCGCCGCGGCCGGGATGCTCGCGCGGCACAGACCCACGGTTCGCAACTATTCGCGCTTGCTCGACTACCTTTCGCTGGCCGGCGATTTCGACGGCGCGGCCGCCGCTGTGGAGCGGTTCTTCACCATCCACGGTCGCGATCCGCGGAATTGGGATGTCTCGGAGAAGTACGACCAGCTCTCGTGCGCCGGGTCCATCTGCCAGGTCGTGAACATCGTCCACGCCAAGGGTCGGTCCGACGAGCACGACTTCGTGTCCTGGAACGAGGCGGCCATCGATTTCTTCAAGCGGTCGCTGGCCAGCGAGACCGGGCGCGAAGGCACGAGCAGCGAGCGTGCGTACGCGGTCATTCACCTCGCGGAAACCTATGCCCAGGTGCTGCGGCGCAGCGATTCCCGGCTCGACGACGGCAAGTACCGCGAGATGCTCCACGACGCGGTGCGAACGATCGAAGGGATGAAGCTTTTCTTCTCTACGCGGGAGGCGATGGCGGAGCGGAACCTGACCATGATCTACACAGGCGCGGCGCGGCGTGCGCGGCGGGGGCAGGATCCGCCCGAGGAAATCGAGCACTGGGTGGCGCGCGCGGTGGACAGTTTCAAGGCACAGATCGCGATCGAGCGGCCGGGCAAACATCCCACCCTGTACCGCCTCCTCGCAGAGTTCCTCCTCGAGTTCGAGAAATACGCGGAGGCGGCGGAGATCGCGCCGCTGGCCGACGAGCACGAGGTCCTCGCGGCCATGTGCATGTTCCGCGGGCAGCGCCGCAAGGAGGCGGTCAAACACCTCATCGAATGCCTCGGTGGCGAGACGAGCCGGGAGACCACGGGATTCGGCAATCTCCTGGTGCAGTACCTGACCGAGACTGAAGAAAAGGCGCGTATTCCGGACAAACTGCGCGACCGTGCGATCGAGACACTGCGGCCGCTCCTCGGATGGTTCGTGCGCGCTGCCTCGGTCGCGATCGAGCACGGCGAGATCGTCAAGGCCAAACGAAGTCTCGACGTGGTCCGCTACGTCGAGAAAGGGCCTCCCGATCCGAAAGTGGCGCATCTCTCCGCGCGCATCGGCGTTGCGGAGATCGACGAAGGGCGCGCGCCCGAATCCGTTCTCGAGGAGTTTAACGATGTGTTCCGAAGCGCTCCCGGGCTTCGCCGCGACGACTATCTGCGTGGCGTCTATCTTGAGATCCTCGGCCGCGCTCCGCACCTTCGGTCGCTCGACCCCGATGAAGTGTGGGCGACGGCGACAGCCTCGCCGGTTCTGAATCCGATCGACATCTACTACGCGTTGCGCTGGCAGGCGCTGTCGCTTGGCGGCGGCGGGCGATGGTGGGTGCGGCTCCTCCACGCAGGCAGGGCGTTTCCCGATAACGCAGCGCTCAAACGGCTGCCCGCGCTTTTATGGCGAACGTTTCGGAGCGACGCGATTCCGACCATCTTTGCCCTGCGGAACGAGCAGCTCTTCGAAAGCGACACCCGCTGGATCTCGGACGTGTTCGATGATTTTCGCGGCGATTTCTTCATGCAACCCGAGACGATCGCGAACATGGTGGCCTGGGCCGAGGAGAGTCCGGGTCTGGGGCAGGCGCTGGAGCGTTGCCTCATCCAGGGCTTCAGCCGCGCGCAGATGGCGGCGGGCCGCGACCGTGTGCGCCAGATGACGTACATCCGGACCGCCGCGCGATGCATCGCCGCTCTTCCTGCGCGGATGGGGCAGTCGACCCGATGGGCGGACTGGCTCGGAGGCGAGCGCGGCGTGCTGGTGACCTTCGCGATGTCGTACGCCGCACGGGCCGTGGAGACCCTCTACACGGCGCTGGTCGCCGGGCGTGAGAGCGATCGCGAGCGCTGGACCCAGGCTCTCGAAGAGGTCATCCGGCCTTTCGAGGAGGTCGCGAAGGAGAAGGGGGAGGAGTTTCGCCGGCTGGTCGAGTTCTGCGTGCGCTCGACCGAGCAGTTCGATCCCGCGCGGCCGAGTCCGTCGTACTGGAACACATTGCGCGGCCTGGTCGCGGCGTTCACGAAAACCGTCCCCCCGGAGGCGCTTCCCCAGGCGATGATCGATCTCTGGAACGCCATGTACGCCGGCGTCGGAAAGGCCCTTCTGAAGAAGGTGATCGATCCGGCCGCGAGCCGCCTGCATGCATTCAAAGGAGAGCTGATGAAACGGAAGGGGGAAGTGACGGCGGCAGAGATCGATCACTTCACCGCGATCATCGACCACATCCGGACGTTCATCCGCTGGAACCGCGCTGCCGAGCTGCGGCCCGTGGATATCAACGCGATCGTGCGGGAAGGCGTCTTCCGCCCTCCGCTGGCGAGGCGATCGAAGGGATCGTGGTTTCCGCTGGTCTACGTCTCCACGACAGCCGAGCCGGTCGAAGTGATCGGCGATCCGGAACTGCTGGCGCAGGCGGTCTTCGCGTTGGCGGAGAACGCGCACAAACATTCCGGAAATGAGTCCGACGCCGACTGGATCTGGTGCAGCGTGAAACGCGAGGCGGACGCGGTGACGTTCGAAGTGCGCGACAACGGTGCGGGCGCGACGCCGGCGGTGGTGGCGCGGCTCAACGACGCGGAGATCGCCGGCTATTCGGCCAGCGGCAGCACCGGCTACGGTACGCGGCTGTGTCACCGCGTGGCAGCCCTGCACCGCGGGACCCTGCGATTTGAGTCGGCAGGACGGGGGACGGGGATGACGGCGCGACTGCGCATCCCGCTGGGAGGGAACGATGCTCACGCTGCGAATCCTCATCGCCGATGATCAGCAGGATGCGGCGCAGGACTACGCGCGCCTAGCCCTGCGCCGTGCGCACAGGTCACCCCAAGGCCCGGAGCGGGTGCAGACGGAAGTAGCCATCGCGCTCACCGTCGAGGAAGCGCTCCGCCGACTCGGCCGCGCCGCCGCGACGGGCGTGCCGTTCGACGTGCTGGTGACCGATTTCTTCTTCGATCCGAAGGGAAACGACACGGCGCTCGACCTGATCTCGCAACTGCGGCCCATGGGCTTCACGCCCGCGAACCTGGAGGTGATTCTCGTCTCGCGCAGGGCGGAGGTGACCGCCCGCGCCGAGCAGATCGCGGCCGCCGAGCGCGATTGGCGGCAGGACCACCCGCGCGGAATCACGACGCTGTTCAAGGACTCCGAGTTCGCGGACGAGGAGTTCCTGCGCGCGTTGTACATGCAGTTGTGGGAGCGCATGGACGAACTGGTGCGGCCGGTCGTGCGGGTGGACGACGAGCCCCTCGACGACGCGGAGCCGTCGCGATTCGCGTCGTGGTTCCGGACAAACAATCGCGAGCTGCAGCAGCGCGTACAGACGCTGCTGGAGAAGATGGCACCGCAGACGTTGCCGATCCTGATCCTTGGAGAGAACGGGACCGGGAAGGAGGTGCTTGCAAAGGCGATCCATCGCGCGTCGGGCCGGAAGCCGCCGATGATGCCGGTGCACATCGCTTCCTTCAGCGCCGAGCTCGTCGAGGGAGAGTTGTTCGGCCATGAGCGCGGAGCATTCACCGGAGCCGTCGGTTCGCGGACGGGAAAGATTCGCGAAGCCGACGGCTCGACATTGTTCCTTGACGAGATCGGCGAAATACCGCTCGAGGTCCAGGCGAAACTGCTCCGGGTTCTCCAGGACAAGCACGTGCTTCCCGTCGGCGGCAGCGGCAAGGGCGTTCTGGTGGACTTCAGGCTCGTCAGCGCGACCAATCGCGATCTGAAGAAGATGATCGAGACCGGACAGTTTCGCGAGGACCTGTACTACCGCATCAACCGCGGTGGTGAAATCACGCTGCCGCCGCTGTCGGAGCGCCGTGAGGACATCCGGTTGTACGCTGAGTTTTTCTGGAAGCACGACACTGAGGTTCCGGCGCGTGACGACCCGTGGGACGAAGGCGCTTTCCTGGCGCTCCTGGAGCGCGACTGGGCAGGAAACGTGCGCCAGCTGGAAGGGTTCATCGACCGGTTGAAGGTGTACGCGCCGCCCGGCGAAGTCACGCGCACGACCATCGAGACGTTCGGCAAGTCGCAGCCGCTGTACGTTCCCGGCCTGCGCGACTTGAAAGGATTCACAGCACGGCAATACCACGTCATCTATTTACCCGCCGCGCAGCAGGCGATTGCTTCCGCGCGCACGATCGAAGAGGCGAACCGCGCCATTGAGAACTCGGTGTACGCATCGCACGCGATCTTTTTCAGCGATACGCCGAATGATGCCCGGAAAATGATCAGCGACGGCTGGGGAAACCACCTCAAGATCTGCCCGGAGTGCAAATACCGCTGGAAGATGCGCTGGGGCGCGTAGATCTACGCCGCACCCGGACCGGTTCCGTAGATCTACGCCGCACCACTCGCTAACTCGTTGAATCCATTGAATCGCATGACGGCACACCCCTTCCATTCATGAGGTCTCCGCTCGGGCGCAGTCACAGCTCGATACGAATAAAAGGGAGACGTCATGAATAGGTACATCGGTTTTCTCATCGTCGCTTTATTGTGCTCTCTGTTCACGGTTGCCGCCCACGGAGCGACCCTCGTTTCGCCCACGCCCGGAAGCACGCTGTCCGGGTCGGCGATGACGTTCTCGTGGACCTCGGACTGGGACGCGCTGCAGTACTGGCTTTACGCCGGCTCGTATCCGGGGGCCGACAATTACGGCTCCGCCGACGCCGGCCGCAACACCTCGCTCCGGCTCTCGAACCTGCCGACCGACGGCCGCACGATCTACATCCGGCTCTGGTGGTACAGCTACCTGTACGGCTGGCGCTTCAATGACTACTCGTACCGCGGCGGCAACGGCTCGGGTGGTGGCGGCTACACGCGTGGCGAGATCCGCGGGCCCGCACCCGGGTCGACCCTGACCACGGACACGGTTCGCTTCAACTGGAGCACCGGCAGCGGCGCCTGGTCGTACTTCCTGTACGTCGGCCGTACGTTCGCCGCCAGCGACATCGCCGCGATTGGGACCACCGCGACGGACGCCACGGTGTCGGGGCTCCCGCTCGACGGCTCGAGGATCTACGTGCGGCTCTGGACCTATGCGGCCGGCACCTGGCTGTACCAGGACGTGACCTACACGACGCGCGCGGCCGGTGTCCCGGCGCAGATCTACTACCCGTCGCCGGGCACGACGCTGGTGGGCTCGTCGACCACGTTCGCGTGGAGCGGCGGCAGCGGCATCACCGGCTACTGCCTCTCGGCCGGCTCTGCCCCCGGTGGCACCGACCTCTACTCCCGCTGCCTCGGGCTGACCACCTCCGGTACGGTCAGCGCCATCCCCACCGACGGCCGCCGCATCTACGTCCGTCTGACCTCGCAGTTCGGCAGCTCCTCGCAGTACCGCGACGTCACCTACACCGCGTCCACGCAGTCCACGCAGTTCCGGCTGAGCGTCTTCCCGCTGCCGACGCAGACCTACTCCACGGCGCAGATCAACTCCGTCTTCGACCACGCCGCGTCGCAGCAGTACTGCCCCGACGGCCGGGTGGTGGCGTACACCGGCGAGGAAGGCCTGAGCCGCTACGGCTCGAACGCGGTCGGCAACATCAGCGGCTGCGGCATCGTCTCGGGCTTCGCCAACGCCACGAAGACCCGCTTCTCCGTCGGCGGCCAGTACAACGGCGCCGGCACGCCGACGTTCCTGTTCTACGACGGCCATCCGGGCTACGACTACCGCACGGTCGATCTCTGCCCGGTCGGACGGGTGAGCGACATCTGCCCGACCGGTGTTCGCGGCCGCGTGAAGGTCCGCGCCGCTGCCACCGGAAAGGTCAAGGCGATCAATACGGCGTACGGTCGCATCGAGATCGATCACGGCAACTCGTACGAGACCTGGTACATGCATCTCGACTCGTACAACGTCAAGGCCGGAGCCCAGGTCACGGCCGGCGACGTCATCGGCATCGCCGGCGAGCGCGGCGCCGCCGGCAGCCCGCATCTCCACTTCGAGGTCCGCTACAACGGCGTGCCGGTCGACCCGTACGGCTGGCGCGGCGGAGGAAGCGACCCGTATACCCGCGCGAAGAACATCACGCTCTGGTAACGATCCACCATCGCAGTTTCGAGCGAAGCCACTCCGCAAGGAGTGGCTTCTTCGTTCAGCGTGGAGGGGGACGCAGCGCAGGGCCACCGCTGAACATCGCCCTGAGACGATCACAGGTGAGCTAGTCAGGGTACTGCGCCAGATGACCACCTCCGGTTCCATAGTTTGCTCCATTCCCTCCTTCCGTCGAGTGACGGAACGCCAACCATGGTTTCGTGTACACGACGGGGCTGCAAAACCTGTCATCGCACTATGTTTGTTACGGCCATGTCGTATTCGAGCAGGCGAAGTTTCCTCCTGAGGTCGATAACGAGGTGGCGATGATCGGGGCAATAGGTTCAAAAGCCGACGCGCCTGCCTCGCACAGGCGGATCGGATCCGGGTCCACCAACTGATTCCACCAGTCGGTGAGGCTCATCGTGCAGCTGGTGTTGCCCGCGCTCACCATCGCGCGGTACGCATTCTCGTGAGAGATGCCATTGATCTGGTTGCCTGTCGGCTTCATAACGTCGCCGAGGTAGTAAGTCTCGGGCACGTTCGCGATCATGACCTCGATGGGCCCGCCCGCTGGACGAGATTTCAGTTGCAGTTGTTTGGTTTCCCGCATCGTGCTGCCGTCGATGACGAGGTTCCCGTCCGTCTTCAACTGCAGCCGCGTGTCGAGGCGCCCGTCCGAGTCCGGGGGGACACTGATGCAGGCTTGCAGCGTACCCACGGGTAATGTGACCACGGCAGCCGCGCCGCTGTATGGCGGCTGATAGGGGCCGGTGAGCGCAGGCCTCAACGGGCACAGGTCTTGTTGGAGCCGCGGCAGCGTTACGCCCTGCAGACTGGCGGGAACGTTGGTGGCGCCGTTGGTGAGGAAGCGCACGGGATCCCCGTCGAGCAGGACATACCAGAAGGCTTCGGTCGGGGCGGTCGCGGCGTCGCAGGGGACACTCTGGTCTGTTCCGAGTATCCGGGGGCATTCCCATCCCTCCAGCGAAACGAAGCTGTCCGCACGAAAAACGATCCCGGCCGCGTGGTTCTGGACATGCGGGGTGGGTTCCTGTGAGCGCTGTTTCTCATGGACGACGCGCGGCAGGATCGCTTTCACGCCGCAATCGCTCGGGATCTGTTCCGACCACACCGTCAATCCCACGAAGAAAATGAGCACATCCGTTGCTGCTGCCATGAAGATCCTCCGTCATCGTTTCAAACATCGGTGAGCAGCTCGACCGGAGACCACGTGGCCGGATGTCCCAGCCTCGGGGCCGATGAGCGCAGAGTGTCGACCTGCGCGGCGCGCAGCGCTTCCGCGGGCGGCGTTCCCGCGCGCAGGTGCGCGTGGAAGCGGCGGAAGAGAGCGGCGGACACGTCGTCGTCGACTTCCCAGAGCGTTCCCACCACACCGCGCGCGCCGGCGATGAGGAACGCCCGTGACAGACTCGACATCCCTGCCACGTGCAACGCACTGCCGCGGAGCGTTCCGCACGCCGCGAGCACGACCAGGGGATTACGCTCGAGGCGAAGCTGCGCAATTTCGCTCGAGCCGAGAATTCCGGAGTCATCGCCTGCGCCGGCGAACAGCAGCGCGCCGTGCGAGGTGGTCGCGTCGCTGTTTGCATGGCCGGCGAAATGAATGACATCGCTGCCGCGTGCACGCTCGAGGAAGGCGGTGCGCGTTGCTGCCTGGCCCGCGAGCAACGTCGCGCCGCCGTACATCGCTGCGATTGCCACCGCTTCCTCCCGGCTCGCGGGAAGCTGTGGATACGCCGCGGCTGGCGGATCCGCGATCACGAGAGCGGCTTGCTGCGTCGGTCCCATCGCGAGACGGCGGGAAAAGGCCGCCGAGGGCGCGAAACGGAGTGTGAATTCCTCGACGAGATACTGCTTCGTCTCCTCGTTCCACAGCGCGGCGAACGGCAGCGCGTGCAGCTGGCGGTCGGGGACGATGATCAGGTCGCGCAGGCCGGCGAGCTGCGATCCTAGCGGATCGATCAGCATGCGGCGAAGCGCGGATGCCTCTTCCCGGATCTCTTCGACGGGTACGCGCCGCCGCATCCGTTCGGCGAACGCCGCTACCTGCGTCTCCAGCTCGCGCCGCTCGATCTCGATCGACTTCGCCACGATGCCGTTGCGCGAAACGCAGAACACCACGGTCCTTCGCGGCAGCACCGCGTATTCCACCACCAGCACCCCGGCCGGCAGCGCGGCCATCGACGAGGCGTGGGCATTTACCGGCTGCTGATCGATCAAGGTGCGCGCGCGATCCGCGACCGCGAACGCACCCGCCACGTCGCCCCGCGTGAGCCGCAGGTCCACCGTGTCTTCGATGATCTGTGCGGCGATGTCCAGGAATCGCAGTCGCGATTCCACATCGCGCAGCGTCGTGCGCTGCTTCTCCACTTCATCGAGCGCGGCGGCATAGTCGGCGAGAGCCTCCGCTTCATCGCCGGCCGCTCGCCGCGCCCGCGCCCGCTGCAGATAGGCGTCGGGCAGATCGATGCGCGCCTCGCCACGGGCGAAAACCTCGATGCTCCGGTCGAGCGCGGCAATGGCAAGCTGCGCGTCGCCGCGGTGGCGGCCCGTCGCGCCGGCGAGAGCGATCTGCGCGCGAACAGACTCCCGCAGCGCGGGATCGGCGACGAACTGCACGCCGGCGCGCGCGCGGGCCAGCACCTGTTGCGCGTGGCGGAAATCGCCGCTGCTGACGGCGTAGCGCGCGCTGTTCGCCGAGGTGAAAGACCCTTGCGCGGCGTCGAGGTCGTTCGCCGCCAGGAGCTCGACGACCGAAGCGGCGGCGGCGGGGTGCCCGGTGGCGGCCAGCGTCATCGCCGACGTCTCGATGATCGTTGACAGCCACTGCTGGCGGCCCGCGGCACTGAGTCCGGCGAAGGTCTGTACCCGGGACTGCCAGGCGAGATCGCGCTCGCCGATCATCTCGATCGCCATCGCCGCGAGCCCGTCCATGTAGAGGGCGTGGGCCTGCTCGCCGAGGGAACGGAAGAGCTTTGCGGAATCGGTGGCGTAGCGCGCAGCGCTGCCCCAGTCGCCTGCCGCATTGGAGCAGACAGCGAGCTGCCATCCGATCTGCGCGCGCAGTGCCCGATGGCGCCGCGCATCGACGCGCAGGAGAAGCTCGGTGAGCTGCCGTCTTCCCTCATCGCCGCGGCTCTGATCGAACGCGGCGCTCGCGGCGTAGTACGACGCCACGTCCGCCATCGGACTTCCGCCGCGCGCGAACGAGGCCGCGGCGCGGCGGAATTGTTTCTCGGCGACGCCGAGGAGGCGCTTGCTGTAGTCGATTCGGGCGTCGCGATACGTGCGATGGGCGGCGGCGAGCGCCGCACGCGTCGCGGGATCCGCGCGCTCGACCGCGGTCACGGCATCGGCCAGCAGGCCTTCCGAGTTGAAGCGTGTCAGCGCGTCGCCGATCGAGCGTGCACGTGCGAGCAGCACCGTCGCGCGCGTCTCGTCGTGCGCCGCTTCCGCATCCGCCCATTGCGCGAGCAGAATCCCTTCCGCCCCGCGGCGCGCGTCCTGCGGGAACCGCCGCACCAGCGCGTCCGGCGGCATCGTGTCGAGAAGTCGCGGGTCGAAAGACGAGGAGCGCGGCTGCAGGCGCCGCAGATGCTCGCGCGCCTCGGTGCTCCATTCGCTCGACGGGTCGAGCGTGAGGTATCGCTGCCACGCATCGCGCGCCGCATCCTGCAGCCCCATCGTCTCGAGGATCAGCGCCCGATTGAAGTGCGCCGCCGCCGCCTTCGGCGAGAGGCGAAGCGCCTGATCGGCATCGGCCAGCGCCTGCGGAAGTTGCGACGGGCGTTGTCCGGTCGTCGCTGTCGCGTAGCGCGCCGCGGCGAGATCGTTCCACGGTTGCCAGTCGCTCGAGGTCTGCGCTGCATGTTCGAGCGCCTCCACGCTCTCGTTCGCGCGGCCGATCAGGAGCCAGGCGACGCCGGTCGCGTGCCGCGCCTCCGCGTCCGTCTTGTCGCGCGTCTCCTGCAGAACGTCGCCGGCCGCCCCCGTCAATCTGAGATCGGCCGGATCCGGTGCGCTCGCGCCGCGCGAGGGCGGCTGGAGCGGCGCCCACGGGAAGCCCGCGAGACGTGGTGCGAGCAGCCGGTGATCGGCCGGCGCCGCGTCGATGAGCCGCCCGATGGGATCGCGCGTCCGGGGAATGATCAGCACGGCCGCGGCGAAAACCGCAGCCGCCGCGAGCCACCATGTGCGCCGCGAGCGATCCCGCGATTCTTCTTCCCGCTCGAACCGCGCCGTCTCCGCGACCACTGTGCGGCATTCGTCGCACCCGCCGAGGTGCTCGCTCACGGCCGCGATCTCGTCGCCCGCCAACGTGCCATCAAGAAAGGCCGCCATGGTCTGTGCTCCCAGATGGCGCGGGGCGTCTTCGTTCATGGCTCCTCCGTATCTGGCCCCGGCCTCTCATCATCAGGCATGGACGGACGCGCAATCCGACTTCCGAAATCGAAGTGCACGAATTCCTGATCGCGCCCGACGAGCTCGGCGATGTCGCCGCGCCACGTGAAACCGGCCTCCTCGAGCTCGCGTTTGATCTCGCGCAGGAGCCGGTCGATGTGGTGATACGTGCGCTTCTGCTCGAGCTTGAGGGCGCGGGCGATCTGCGCGACGGACGTTCCGTGTTCGAACCGCAGCTGAAAGATCAGCCGATCCTGTTCGGGAAGCCCGACCAGGAATGCCGAGACCAATCGCGAGACCTCCTGCGACTCCCGGCGCCGCTCGTCCGCCAGCATTGCCGCATCCGCATCCGGGGGCCGTGCAAGCCAGCGCTCCGCGACGCTATCCAGATCGACGTCCTGCGGCCGCGGCGGTGGCTTGCGAAGCTTCGCCTCGAGCGTCTTGAGGGACGCGAGACTCACGCCCTCGTGCATCGCCTGGAGAATCGGGAGCGTTTCCTCCAGCGTGCGCCCACGACGATACAGCAGCTCTTCGAGAGCGATCGCCACCGCGCCGAGGCGCTTCGCTTCGGCGGATGGATGCCACTTCCCCCACGCGCGAATGCGGTAGTCGAGCGCCATCCGCTGCACGACCACGCCGATGAACGTTTGGAAGCTGCTGCGGCCTTCGTATGCGCGCACGATGGCGTAGTCGTTCTCGACCAGCCGCAGCTTGACTTCGCCGTCGAGCTCCTCGGCGTCGGACCGGTCGAGCCGGTAGCGCCGTGCAGCGAAGCCAATCGCACGCTCGACAACATCGAGATTGTCGACCAGCAGCTGACGGGCGTCCAGGACCAGGCTCCTCTCCTTGCACTTAGGAGAGTAGTGCAGAACGGCAATCCACACCCTCGGCAGCCGCGGCTCCGGAAGTCGTCATGGGCGTCCGTCTAGGCCCATTGCAGAGAAAAGGAGACAACGTGTTCATTCAGCGATTCGTGCTCGTTCTTGCGGCGGTCGCCGCGGCTGCTCCGCTACCAGCGCAAACACTCGTCAGGAACGGCGGGTTCCAGCTCACCGCTACGCGGAGCGGCGATGGTTCGCTCCTGTCCAATCAGCTGGGCGACTGGCAGGCGGCGTACGGGACGCCACAGGTCATCGCAGGGGAGGGCTGCGACGATCCGGACTACGTTGCAATGAGGGGCAAGCAGGGTGCCGGCGAGGCGATCCGTCAGCCCGTCGCGCTGACGAAGGGGGTGCGCTACGACGTCTCGTTCTGTGCCCGGAAACGCAAAGGCGAATCTTCGAATGCCCACGTCGAGCTGCGCGCCTCCACGACACCGCTCGACAGCCCTGCATGTCCGGCGGGGACGTGCGAGGCGATGGCCGGCGTGTGGAACATCGTCAAGTCTGACTGGACGGCACATCACTTCCAGTTCACGCCGTCACGCGACTACGCGTACCTGACGATCACCACGAACAACGATCTGGCGGTCACCGACCGCGCGAAGCCTTCCTGGGTGGAAGTGGACAACGTTTCCGTCACGCTGGCCACGCGCCGCTCCGGGGAGCCGGCGCCGCTGATCAATGCGAAGACGTCGAGTGCGATTCCCGACCAGTACATCGTGATTTTCGAACGCGGCACGAAAGAGGATCAGGTGGAGGCGCTTGAAGACGCGGTCGATCGGCTTGACGGGAAGGTCTTGCTCAGATATCGGACGGCGGTCCTCGGCTTTGCGGCTCATCTCGGGCCGAAGGCTCTGAAGCTGGTGCTTGCAAACCCGGACGTTCAGTGGGTGGAAGCGGACCAGAGAATGAGAACGAGCTCCGTGACGGAGCCGGTGATTGCCGGTGCGTGCCTCAATGCGGCTCTGCCCACGGGCATCGATCGCATCGATCGACGGCTTCTTCCGCTGGACGGCACAGCTCAATTCACAGAGACCGGCGAAGGCGTACACGTGTATCTCCTCGACAGCGGCATTCGCACTGCCCATCCGGAGTTCGGCGATCGCGCTTCCGGTGATTTCTCGGCAATCACCGACGACCACGGACAGGACGATTGCTCCGGCCATGGGACTCACGTCGCCGGGACCCTGGGTGGAACAAACTACGGCGTCGCTAAGCGGGTCCGGCTCCATTCGGTACGCGTCATGGACTGCAAAGGCGAGGGAGCGGAGTCGGGCGTCATCCTGGGGGTCGAGTGGATCACCGCGAGAAGGCAACGTCCCGCTGAAAAGCACCGTCCCGCCGTCGCCATCATGAGCATCTCCGGAGAAAACGGGTTGCCGGGGCTCGATAAGGCGGTCACACGCTCGATCGAGTCGGGGGTGACCTATGTCGTCGCCGCCCACAATCGCGCGAGGGACGCCTGCCATTATTCGCCTGCGCGCATCGCGGGCGCGATTACGGTCGGCGCGGTCAATGCGCTGAGCGACATGCGCTACGTAACGTCCAATCATGGATCTTGCGTCGACCTGTTCGCGCCCGGGACCGCCATCCTCTCCGCCGGCATCGCGAACGACACGCCCAAGTCCTGCCTAAGCGGCACGTCGATGGCCGCGGCGCACGTCGCCGGTGTGGCCGCCCTGTATCTGCAGCTCGATCCGCACGCAACACCCTCCGAGGTCTGGGAGAAGATCCATCAGAACAACAACGTCTCGACCACACCCAACTGGCCGGGCATCCTCAATCGGGGCGCCTGTTCGCCGAACGAGTTGCTGCACTGGGGGCCGCTCAACGAAGGACACGACGACGCCGATCCGCAGCTCCCGCATTGCAATGGCCGATGACGGCTCGGAGCTCTGAGTCGGCCGCCTCGGATGGGCGCAACGGCGATCGCGTCTCTGCCTGGGCTGAGCTCGCGGGAGCCGGCTCCGCGGAGGCCGATCGCCTGCTCGCGCAGCTGTCGGTGCAGGGAGTCGATTGCAGCCGGTTCGACGATGACGCAGGACGAGGGCTGCTTTTCTTCGACACCATAACGCCGGAAGTTCGCAACCGTCTCGCCGAGCGGACGCGCGACGCGCAGGTCATCGCCGTCGGGATGTCTGCCGGCCCACTGCCGCGCGGCACGGCTCTCGAGCTCTTGAGCGCCGGCGCGTCGGACGTCGTGCAACTCGGTGACCCCATGGCTGTTGCGCGTTCGATCGCCGCCCGTTTCCGGCGCTGGGCGGCCGTCGATCGCCTCATCGACTCGGCCGTCGTGCGCAGGAACCTCATTGGCGATCACACACGCTGGCGGTCGTTCCTGCGCCGCGTCGTGGACGTCGCGCGCTTCAGCAGCCTGCCGGTGCTCATCCGCGGCGAGAGCGGGACGGGAAAAGAGCTGGTGGCGCGGCTCATTCACACGCTCGATGCGCGGAAGGAGAAGAAGGACCTGGTCGTCCTCGACTGCACGACCATCGTTCCGGAGCTTTCGGGCAGCGAGTTTTTCGGCCACGAGCGCGGCGCGTACACCGGCGCCGCGGGCGCACGCGACGGCGCATTCGCGCTCGCCGACGGGGGCACGCTGTTCCTCGATGAAGTCGGCGAGCTGCCGCTGCGCTTGCAGGCCGAGTTGCTGCGCGTCGTGCAGGAAGGGACGTACAAGCGCGTCGGGGGCAATACCTGGCAGAGGACGAAGTTCCGGCTGGTCTCGGCAACGCATCGCGACCTGGAGGAGGAGATGAGCGACGGCCGCTTCCGCCGCGACTTCTACTATCGCATCGCCGCGTGGAGCTGCACGCTGCCGCCGCTGCGCGAGCGGCGCGAGGACATCCCCGCGCTGGCGCGTCACTTCCTCCACGCGCCACCCGATCCGTCCGTCCTGGAGCTGCTCATCTCGCGCGACTATCCGGGCAACATCCGCGATCTCCGGCACCTGTGCGACCGCATCGATTACCGCCATGTCGGCGATGGCCCGATCACGCTCGGCGAAGTGCCGGAGGAGGAGCGGCGCGCGGAGGTATTGCCCGTGACCGGAAGTCTCTTCGATGAAGCCGCTCGCGCGGGGATGCTCTGCGGAATGGGGCTGAAGCAGATCGCGAACGCGGCCGCCGACGCCTCGGTGCGCCTGGCGCTGCAGCTCGAAGAAGGAAACGTCGGCCGCGCCGCCGAACGCCTCGGCATCACCGATCGCGGTCTGCAGAAACGCCGTGCGCTCTGGCCTCACCGATGAGCCGCAGCAGGTTGCCGCCCAGGATCTTCGCTTCGTCGCGCGGCGGTAATCCGAGGAGGCGGATCTTATGCAGCTCGAGGCCGGGATGGAACCAGGGGCCGTCGGAGCCGAAGAGGATCTTGCCTGCGCCGGCGCGCCGGACCGCCTCCACGAGCAGATCGAAGCGCTGCACGCTCGACGTATCGGCGTAGACGTTCGGGTGCCGCACCAGCAGGTCCAGCAGCGCGCGCTGCGCGTCCCACTTGTCGCCGAACGCACCGAGGTGCGGGATGATGAAGTCGACGTCGCGATACTCGGTGGCCAGGAGCTCGATCGGGGCGATCTCTCCCATCACGTCGTACAGCACGGGCAGCGACCAGGCGCGCGCGGCATCGCAGATCTCGCGCGTGATCCGCGCGTCATGACGATGGACTTTGATGCCGCGGAATCCGTGCTCCTCGACCGCCTCGGCGATCATCTCGCCGACGCGGCCGCGATCGCGCTCCGCGTTGATGAAGGCAAAGCCGATGAATCGTTGCGGCTTGCCCCGCACGATCCGCGCGACCTCGCGGTTGGCCGCGCGATAGTCGGAATGAAACGCCGCGAAGAGCACCGTGCGCTCGATCCCCGCCGCGCTCGCGCGGCGGAGATAACGGCCGAGCGGAGCCGCGGTGTCCCACGGCCCCGTCAGTCCGTCGCCATGTCCGGCGTGGCAATGGGCGTCGATGATCATGGGAGAGTGTTTTCGATGATGAACTTGCGGACAGCGGCGTCGATGAGAACACCGTAGTTCTGCGATTCGGCACTATTACCTGCAACGTGGATCGCCACCATCACGCGCCCGCCCTTCGTCGGGTGGCGGCGAACCCACACGGGACTACCGCTGTGTCCTGCAAACGTGTCATTCACATAGCTGAGCACACCGTCTGTCAGCTTGACCGTTGCGTCGTATGCACGGAATGGAGTGCCACGCGGTTTATCGCCAGGATAGCCAGACAGGTTAACTTTCAGTGTTCCTGCCGGAAGAGGCAGATTGCCGGGCAGAATGCTTCTGCCGATCGGATCGGCTTTGCTCTTCGCCCAATACCGGGTCCAGTATCCTGAGGTTGTCCCGATCGGCGTGGCGAGCTGAATGATGCCGACATCCGTCGCCATTCGGCCAGCTACCTTGGTGAACGGAACAAATTTCACCGCGCGCGCGCTGCCGAACGGCGGTTTGCCAGTGCCGTTCCGTCCCGGTATCACGATCATTTGCTCCGGCCGGTCACGCACCCGGCCGTTTTCATCACGAATGCAATGACCAGCGGTCAATACTGTACGGGGACCGATCAGCGTGCCGGTGCCCATTGCGACGTAACCTGGTCCGCTGTATTCGAGATGACAAATGTACCGATACGGTCCGACCGTGGTGTCCTTCACTCGGACGCGCGTGTCGGTTCCGATCACTTCCGAGTCCAGCTCGTACTCCACTATTTCGTCGAGTTCTTCAAGCAGCGTTGTCATCTCTCACCTCCGTTGCCGCGCCATGCGCTGCTGGAGCAGCACGGACGGCAGTGTTGCGTCGATCTGACGATTCGTGGTCTGCGTGGCGGCCGAGAGGTCGACGCCGGTCACGGCCTGGTACGCGTGGATGTAGCGCTGGATCTCCGGGCGCCAGAAGACGACCCAGCCGGTGGCATCGGATTCCGTAACGACGGTCGTGTCGCTCCAGTCGCCGAAACGGATCGAGAGCACGATCTTTTCACCCGTGATGGCGAGGTCGTGGAAGTTGCTGATGGAGGTGTCGCCCCAACCCATGAGGCGGCGCATGGCGTCGACGGTGCGCATCCACTCTTCGGCGTACGGAACGGCCGGGCGGCCGCCGACGAACTCGCGCACTTCGCGGCGCGAGAGCAGCCACTGCTGCATGAGCATCTCCACGCGCGCGGTCCACGGCAGCTCGCGGAACTGGTTGTGCGCTCCCTCGGCGAGCACGAGATGGACCTCGCGCAGCGCGTTGAGCAGAGGGAAGGCGTCGGCGCGCACGGTGAGATTTGCCGAGCGGTCGTAGAAGATCGCCGCCTGGTGCAGCAGCGTGTGGAACGCTACCAGGAACTGGGAGCGCCGGTCCGCCGGCGCGTGTTTCGGCACGGCCTTTCCCACGAGCGACAATCCGTACTGGTGCTCGTATTCGTACGAACGGCGGGCGACAGTGAGGCGATGATCCTCGTCCTGGACATAGCCCCACAGCAGGTTGGCCAGCGGACGAAGCGGGTGAGTCTCGAGGTTTGCCAGTGGATCGTTGTCGCCGGGGCCGCGCTTGTTCTGGAAACGGAGGCTGATCGCATTGATGGTCTGCACCAGCGCGGCTTCTTCGTGCCAGTACGACCAGATCAACTCGATGAAGCAGGGCTGCAGGACTTTGGCATCGATGTCGTCGGCGAAGACCGGGTTGCCCAGGTTCCCTTTCGCAATGTCGAAGCTCTGCCGCACGTCAAGGCCGCCGATGATGCTCTTGATGTACGGAAGCGAGTTTACGACGTAGTCCGAGAGTTTCTGGTGCAGCTCCTCGCGCGTGAACACCGTTCCGCCGAACCGTGACTCTGGTGCATCGGGTTTGACGAACGGATCTGCGAACGAACCGCAACGCAGCAGCAAGAACGCCTCGGTGGCGGCGCGGAGAAGCTGGTAGGTGTCGATGCCACCGAGACGCTTCGTCGTGGCGGCGTGGAAGCGGTTGACCGCTCCGTTCAGCTCCGCCTCTGTCTTCTGAGTTTCATCGCCGGCACTCAGAACTCTTTCGATGAACGTCTCATACTCCGAGAAGGAGACCGCGTCAGTGCGACGGCGCAGGTACTCCCAGAATCCCTGCACGTTCGTGGTGTTCGTCGGCGTGCCGTGCAGCGTGACGTCCAGCGAGTTTCCGGAGAGGCTCACGTTGAGGGCTTTGTCCGGAGGCGTGACGACCTCCATTGGCTGCTCGCTCAATTGTGCGAAGCCAGTGGAGATCACGTCAGCCAGTCGATCCTCCTCCCCCGGCGATCTTCCCGTGGGTTTCCTTTTTTTCTCGTCGTTCTCAGGCATGGTGTGTCTCCTTGCGAAAATCGTTGTGTGGTCAGGCCGCGAGTGCGCGCGGCGTCGATCGCGCCGGCTGGTCGGCCATCGCGCGACGCAGGCCCCAGCGCGTGAGCAGTTCGGCGAGCAGGCGGCTCTCCCGTTCGGGCGAAAGCCTGCGATCCTGCTTGGCCTGGCCGAGGACGGCGAAGGCGAGCGTCGGCGCCAGGGTCTGCAACGTGGTCACGCCGCTGCCCGACGTCCGCCAGATCCGCCGCAGGCGCTCCGGCCGGCGTTCGGCCAGGTTGAACGCCTGCGCCAGCGGAAGGCCGCCGAGGGACGCCACGCGGTGTCCGGCGAGCAGGCGCACGAACTCGGGCATGGTGCGCTCGAGTGCCTGCACGATCTGCGTGCGGGCGGGGTCGAGCGGCGTCCTTGGATAGAACGAGTCCCATAGGGCCGACAGCAGCTTCCACTGCGGATCGGCATACAACAGGTCGCCGGCAGCGGCGGAGAGCTTTACGCGGATCCAGGGGAATGGATGCGGGTCCTCCCGGTCGATGCGGAAGACGAACGCGCGCGGCAGGCTGACGACGTTCATCAGTCCCTGCGTCGCGGCCACGCCCACTTTCGCCACCGCCCAGAAGTCGGCGGCGATCTCCGAGATCCACCGCTCCCACAGTTGCCACGCGATGACGTCTTCGCCGCTGCTCCAGCGCCGGCGCGCCGAAAGCTCCAGGCGCAGCGACGGCAGGAGGTCGAGCAGCGCGGCGGCCTGGTGCCCGGTCTCGTGCACCAGCGATGCGGCGATGCCGCTGCCGATCATCCGCTCGCGCGGCAGGCGGACCACGGCCACCGGATTGTCGCCGCCGCCCGGCAGGCGCGTGCGCGCACGCCGGATGGCGGCTCCATGTCCGCGGTCGAGATAGGTCACAACCGGCGGCATCGCGTAGCGCCGCGGCTCGAGCGCCAGCGCGTCTTCCGCGGCGGCGTCGAGTCCGCCGAGCCACACGCCGTTGCCGATCTCGGCGCGTCCCGCGAGTGCATCGGAGAAGATGTCGAACTGCGTGATGGTGGCGTTGAAGCGCAGCTTCAGGAACGAGAAGCGGCGTTGCGCCTCCACCGCCGTCGAGCCGCGCCCCTGCGGCGACTGCAGCCAGGCGTGGAAGGCGCGGACCTGCGTGCGCAGCTCGCGACGGCGGCGGCGCAGGTAGCGCTCGATCGCGGCCGAGGCCGCGGCCGACACGCGCGCGGCACCGACCATCGGCATCACGAGCGCGAACGGCTGCAGGCGCGCAAGGCGGGTGAGGAGCGCGCGCGTTTCCAGCGCGATCGTCGAGGCGGCAAAGGGTGAGAGCGTCATCGGTCAGACTCCCAGCAGGACGATGCGGCCGTCGCGGCGGATCCAGCGGCCGCTGTTCCCCGCCGCCGGCGAAGAGACGGTTCCGCCGTTGCCGCGACGGTCGTTCACGCGTGGGCCGCGCGGACGAATGAGGCCCGGCGCGTGCGTTTTCGCGGCATTGACGACCGCGGCGCGGGCGACCGCCGTCGGATTGCCGGTGGCACCACTCGCGGCGGCGTTGTTCGCGGCCTCCGAAGCGAAGCGGACGAAGCGCCGCGCCACTTCGAGGTCCTGCGCTTCGCTTTCCATCGACTCGAAGTCGACTTCGAAGAGCGTACTGGCGTAGGAACCGAGCTTCCCGCCGATGGCCGCGCCGGCCGGTCCGCCGATGAAACCGCCGAGGGCGCGGGCCGCGGAGGGGATCAGCCTTTTTGCCATTGGCTTGAGATACGTCTTCACCGCCGAGCCGACGGCGCCTTTCGCCCGTTTCAAGAGATTGCGGAAAAACTCGTCGAGCTCCCCCTCGTCGGAGACGGCGAGGAGCTCGGCGGCGAGATCGAGCTCGTCCTCCTCGGACATCTCATACGACGGGTCTTCGTAATCGCTTTCGGCTTCGCCGAAGACATCGGTTTCGAAGTCGTAGCTCTCGCCTTCGGATTCCTGGCTGCGGAGGGTGCGGTCGAGGTCATGCATGGGTCCTTCTCCTTTTTTGCGGTTCGAGGTTGAGGTGCGGGCGCCGAGGAGCACGATCGTTCCTTGGCGGCGAATCCAATGGCCGGCCGAATCGTTCGACCTGCTGGACGAGGTGATGGATGATTTGCCGTCGCCTCCGCGCATGTACGAGGCGAGGCCGGGTGCATGGCGCTGCGCCGCATCGATGAGGGCGCGTCGCGCGGCTTGGGTGGCATCCGTGGACGGGGCATCGCTCAAACGTTGCGCGGCCTCGCCTGCGAGACGCACGACGCGCCGCGCAATCTCCAGGTCGCGATCCTCGGGGCTGAGACCCTCCGTCTCGATCCCGAACATCTGCTGCGGATCGAAGTTCGGGGTCGCGCCGTCGTCCGGTGTGTCCTGATCGGCGTCCGCCGTTGCGCTGTCGTCGACGAGAAACCCTCCCACTGCGGGCCTGGCGAACGGCAACACTCGGCGCGTGCCGTTGCGCAGCAGGTTTTTCAGTTTTCGCCCTGCCGGCGACCGGCGGCGCCCTCGCCCGCGACGCACCATTCTCCCGAAAAACTCGTCGAGCTCCCGTTCGTCCGAAATGCTCAGCAGCTCCGCGGCGAGCTCGATCTCACGATCGTCGCGCGCGGTGCCGGTGCTTTCGCGCGAATCGAATTCGCCCTCGAAATCGCCGCTCTCCTCTTCGAACGACAGCAGCTCGTCTTCGTAGTCGGTTTCGTCCATCTCGCGCATCACGTTCTCTCCGGGCCGACTCCAGAGCAAGCCCGAGCCCACCGTAAGTCGTTGACTTTTATGGAGATCACGCCGAACGAAAGTTCGGATGAGAGGAAGAACGGCGAGGAAAGGCGAAGTTTCGTTCGGGGAGCGCGCGCGGCAAAGGTTCAACCGGTGCGTTCAGCGTGTCACGCGCGGGGAACGACGTGTGACGGGCGCCGGGAGACCGGCGCCCGTCGCTGAATCATCGAGCTAGTTGTTGGGCCATTGTGCCCAGATGCTGCAGTGGCCGGCGCTGTCCGACTGGTCGATGGTCTGCTGCACGCCCGTGTAGGCGGCGTTCATCACTGCGCGGGGAGCGAAGTGCAGCTTGCCGTTGGACGAGGTCACGAAGCCCTTGCCGAAGTGACCCTGGCTGAGTCCGTGCCCGGCCTCATGCAGGGCCACGGTCTCGACGTCGATGTTCGCGTCGATCTGCCACGTGAACAGGTCGTTGTAGAGGATCTCGCGGAAGGCGACGTCCTGCTTGCCGTTGTTGTCGATGTCGGTTGGATTCCCGAGGCCGTCGATCCAGACGAACGTGAACGTCACGGCGATGACATTCGGCGCCAGGATGCCCGGCGGCAGCCACCCGGCATGGGTGAGATCGGCGAAGAAGAACGGCGAGCCGCCGAGACCGTTGAGGAATTCGACGACCCCGATGTCGGTGCCGGGGTTGCCCACGGCGTCGATCGGAAGGGTGGAACAGTTCACGTTGTCCCAGGTCGACATCGCCCGCCCGATGGCGGCATTCGTCTGCGCCTGGGTCAGCCCGTCGACGCTTCCCTCGGTCTGGTCGATGGTGTACGTGATGTTCGTACCGCCTCCGCGCCGCGGGTCGCCGGGCACGAAATGCGCCGTGAGCTGCTTGTTGCCCCGGTTGTTGAAGAAGATGGTCTGGCCGACGTTGGCGGAGTCGGCGTCCGTCATGAATTCGGCGTACTCGAGCCGGAAGTCGTAACCCCCCGCTTCCAGTTGCGCGTTGGCCGCATTCCCGAGTGCCGCCAATGCCGCTACACCTGAATCCTGTGCGACCGCTGAAGAGGCAAGACTGAAAAGCGCGACACTGACACAAAGAACGAGCACGGATCTGGCTTTGGACATAGAACCTTCCTTTCTGATCGGTTGACCTTGATGTGGAAAATGCTATCAGCGATCCGGAAGGGAGGACGTTCACAATGAAACAATGATGTGCCGATGGTTTTCCTGCACTGGCGTTTCGAAAGCGACGGAGCGGTTTGCATCGTGTCGATCCGGCAGTTCCGGTCGGCCAGGTCGCTTGGTACACTCCGGAACATGACGCCAAAGAACACGATCTGTCTCTGGTTCGACAAAGACGCGCTCGACGCGGCGCGCTTCTACGCCGCCACCTTCCCGGATAGCGAAGTGACCGCCGTCCATGAGGCCCCGGGTGACTTTCCGGGCGGCAAGAAGGGCGATGTGCTGACAGTGGATTTCACCGTCTTCGGCATTCCCTGCCTCGGCCTCAACGGTGGCCCGGCGTTCAAGCAGAGCGAGGCCTTTTCGTTCCAGATCGCGACCGACGATCAGGAAGAGACGGATCGCTACTGGAACGCGATCGTCAACAATGGTGGCCAGGAAAGCGAATGCGGCTGGTGCAAGGACCGCTGGGGCCTCTCCTGGCAGATCACCCCGCGCGTACTGACGGATGCGATGGCGGCCGGGGGCGACGAGGCAAGGCGTGCATTCGAAGCGATGATGACGATGCAAAAGATCGACGTCGCCAAGATCGAGGCAGCGCGGCGGGGCTGACCGGAGTCCGGCATGGCCGGCTAGCCAGCTTGTCTCGAGACCAGGGCGAATGAAGCGTGCCGTGCTGTGGATCATCGTCTTCTTCGCCCTGCTCGCGGCGATGCTCTTTCCGCTGCTGCTCATGGCTGCGCCGGAAGAGCGGCAGCTCTCGTTTGCCGTGCAGGCTGGCGTCGTCGCGTTGACGTCGGTCATCTGCCAGCTGCTGCGCAGGCGGCCGCTCGCGGAGCTGACCGGCGCGCTGAATGGCCGCTGGCTGCGGCAACTGCTCGCCGGATGTGGGCTCGGCGCGTCGTTGATGCTGCTTCCGGCGCTGTTCCTTCGTGCGATTGGCGCCATTCACTGGCAAATGGTCGGCGGTGGCTTTGCCATCGTCGTCGCCGCGTTGCCGCCGGCCGCGGCGATCGTGATCGCCGAGGAGTTGATCTTTCGCGGATTCATTTTTCAGCGTTTGCTCGACGGCTTCGGCGAATGGCCGGCGCAGCTCGTCCTCGCTGCCTACTTCGTCCTCACTCACTCCGCGGCGTTGCGGGACGCCGGTCCGCTGAAGACGCTCGCCGCCGTCAACATCTTCATCGCTTCGCTCGCGTTCGGCCTGGCCTACCTTCGCACGCGCGGTTTGGCGATGCCTCTCGGCCTCCACTTCGCCGCGAACGTCACGCAAGGCCCGCTCCTCGGCTTCGGCGTGAGCGGTCATGCCGATCCGAGCGCGTCGCGGGTGGCTTTCACAGATGCACCGCCGTGGCTGACCGGCGGCGCGTTCGGCCTCGAGGCGAGTGTTCCCGGTCTGGTGTGTGTGATTGCACTGGCGGTGCTGCTCTATCGGGTCAGGCCACCGCTCGGGAACACGATGGCAAGCACGCAGCATGCGTAGCGTGAACGCTGGATCCCCTCTAGGCGATTTTCCTGCTCGCACTTACTTCTCGGTTCGGCTATGCCGGGGTAGGGAAACGGTCGTGTCATGCAACTCCCTATAACAATGATTGAATTTTTCAAGTTGTTGTTCGAAGAGCTGTTGCGCGAGCCGCTCACGGTCATCATCGGTCTGCTGGACCTCGTCGTCCTGTTTTACATCGTTAAAGAGATCGACACGCTGACCAAGGTCGGCAAGACGAATGAAGGTCTGCTGGTAACGGTCAAAAACGCAGTCAACACCATCGACGACGCACAGCGCGCGGTTCTTGGAGGGGTTCAAATCCTTGAGCGCGACCAGTTGTATCACTACCTGACCGACAGCGCCTCTGGGGCTAGACGCAGCCTGCACCATCTGTCCTACGCCTTCAGCAACGCCGACGACACCGATCCGGCGGAGCGCGAGCGCGCCGTGCGGTTTCTGGACGCGGTCAAAGCCGCAAAGGAGAGAACGCCCGGCCTTGACGTCAAATTCATCGGCCCCGAACTTGAGGCGAAGATCGGCGGGATGCTCGACCGTGAAGAAACGGGCGGAGAAGTCCGCCTCCATCCCAGCGTGATCAGCTACGACTATCGCTTTCAGATCGTCGACGGCGAGTCGGTGGTGTTCGGGATCGGGCGGCCGGGTCTTCCGACGAACCTCGGTTTTCTTATCAAGAGCACCGATCTGGCGGCCGTTCTGGAGAAGACGTTCGCCAATCTATGGGGCAGCGGTAGCAAGCTGCAGGATCTGCTGACCAGCGTTCTGGAGCGTATACTCACGAACAACTTCATCCACACCGACCAACTCGAGTTCATGCGGCAGCAGCTTGGCATCCGTTCATCGACCCCGATCCGCAACTGCGTTGAGGATTGCAAGAAACGCAACGTGGTCATCGAATTCGGCAGACGGGTTGGGCCGCGGAACCAGGTGGTGCAAGCGCTGACACACCTTCTCGGCACGGAACCTAAGACCCTTGAGCGACTGGACGATGACTTGCAGGAAATCCTTGGTTTACCCAGCGATCGGGAGGCGGTCGGACGGCTGCTAGACGAGCTGATCAAAGAGGGGGCTGCTGAAAAAACCTCGGAAGAGCTGTATCGTAGAACATAACACCATGATCCGCGTCTACTGGAGTGCGCCCCACCGCTTCACGCCGCTGAACGAGCGCGTGAAGAAGGCCGCGCTTCGCGCCGGCGTCGAGGTCTTTGTTCCCGGAGACATCGACCCCGACAACACCTCTTTGGCCGTGCGCGACGCGTGTATCGGCGCCTTGTCGTCAGTGGATGTCGTGATCGTGTCTCTCGATTGCTACGGGATGGACACCGCCTGGGAGATCGGGTTCGCGGCCGCGCGCGAGATCCCCACCGTCGGCGTGTTCGAGGACGTCGAAAGACGTCAGGCTGAGCGCCAGGTGCGTGGCGGCGAGATCGCCAATCACTGGATGCACGACTGGGCACGGAAACCGGTTGCGCACAGGCCCGACGACTTGCTCCGGATCTGCAGCGAGTCGCGATTCGCGAGCCTCTACGTCAGCAGTTCGACGAAGGAACTGTCGCGAGCTGACTCGGTGATGTCCGTTCTGGCCGGCCTCGAGCCGCCTCGGCGCGTCGTGACTTCTCGCGACGTGATCCACGGATTCGAGAAGCTCTCCCGCGCCGAATATCCACCAGTGCTGCGCGATCGCTGCGTCGAGGCATTGCGAGCGGCGAACGCAGTTGTTGTCGACGCCATCGATCTGGCGATGAACTCGTCGTGGGAGGTCGGATTCGCCGACGGTCTCGGGACGCCAGTCGTCGGCGCGGCGTTCCTGCCGGCGCCGACGAAGAACGATGTGCGCCTGCATCTCAGCGACTATTGGACTCACGGCTGGACGCGCGACAATGTCGTCGTCGGCTTGGATGCCGCGTTCGAACGTGCGATGCAGGTGGCCGGCAGTTCCGCGCTCGACAAGTCCGAGGCAAGCCTCATGGCCTGAGCGCCCGAGCGCGACGCTTTCCCCCGGAAAGAACATCACTTTCTGCGCCTTGTGTCTGTCGAACTTCCCCATTCCCGTCGTGAAAATCCTGTAACGAGTCGTAGGTCGCCTGCACGATCCACTCGACGTCCAGCCACAACCGCAGCTGAGGGAGCACAGCTGCCACGTGGAGTACATCCCGGCGTCGATGACCTGCGGGCGACGTGCCGGGGAGCAGCAGTTCCCGGTGCCAACCGAGGGACAAATCGTGCCTCGAATCCGTGGGAAGCCGCGGTCAGTGCCGGACGCTGCGCTGCCTTCCCGCTGCCTGCAGCGCGCGCAGCAGGATCGCCGGGGCGTGGGAGTACGGCGTCTCCATGACGCTGCGCGCGTAGACGGCCATCAGGCGATCGCCTCGGACGAGGACCGGGCGCACCATCGTCCGGAAGTCGAGGTTCGACTGGAGGTGGGTCAGGGCGAACTCGTTGCCGCGGTCTTCGATGCGCAGCAGGCCCGCATAGCCGGTTGCCAGGCAGCCGTTTGCGTCGCAGACGGGGAGGAGGGGGCCGGTCTGATGGGCGGCGTAGTGTCTGGCTGGGGCCGGGTTCGGCCATTCGTCTCCGCCGCTGCCGTCGGAGGCGATGCGGTGGAAGCGGTAGAAGCCGGGCTCGTAGACGGCCACGACGTACGTGCGCCCGTTGAGCCAGGCTCCGTGCACGTTGCCGGTGCCGAGGGAGAGCGGAGTGTCGAGGAGCTGGCCGGAGGCGGTGACGCGGGCGGCCAGGTTGTCCCAGGCTACGAGGAAGTCCGTGCCATTCGAGACCACGGCGGTGGAGGTGCTGGTTGCCGTTTCCACGGCCGCGGAGCCGATGCGAAGCTGGGGGACGTCGAGGATCGCGCCGTCGTTGGAGATCCGGACGCCATGCACCTGCAGGCGGCCGTTCGGGTCGGGGCTGGACCAGATGGCGAGGTATTGCGAGCCGTTCGAGGCGAGGCTGACCTGCGCGTCGCTGCACGGGCCGAAGGCGCCGATGCGGAAGGGGAGGCCGACTGTGCCGTCGGCGCGGACGATTGCGCCGAGGACGGCGTGCGCCGAGGTCCAGGCCACGAGGTAATCGCGGCCGTTGGTGGTGACGGCGGGCGCGACGCCGTGACACGAGCCGGAGCCGAGCGCGAGCACGCTGCCGTCGACCGGAGTGCCGTCGCGGTGCAGGAGCGTGGCCGCGACGTTCAGTTCACCGCGCGGGCTGAGGCGCTCCCGCCAGGCAACCAGCATGTTCGTGCCGTTCGCGGCCGCGGCCGGCGTCTCGCGCGGAACGGCCGCCCGCGGCAGGTCGATCGCCTGGTGCGCAAACAGGGAGCGAAGGCCGGGCGCGACGCGGATGTCCAGCCTGTGTGCCGGCGAGTGGCCGGGCAGCGGGATGCGTCCTGCCATGGCCACGGTGTTGCCCATGAAAGCCAGCACCGGGAGCTGCGGAATCGAGCCCGACAGGTCCACCGGCTGTTCGATGACCGTCCCCTCGGAATCGAATCGCATCGACATGAGTCGCGCGGCGCTGCTGGCCGACGCGTAACGCAGGAAGGTGAACCCGGTGCCGTCCCACAACAGGTGGCGGCCGAACTGGATGCTCAGGTCGGACGTGAGCACGACCGGCTCCGTCGAGCGGACGTCGCCGTGCAGGTCGAGGATCGTGCCCTCGAAGCGCCCCGTGGCGGGGTTCGCGCCGATGGCCATGTAGCCGTTCCGTCCCGCCGCGATCGTCTCGTATGCCGGTCCGGCGGGAAGCGTCGCTTCGCTGATCAGGCGGCCGTCGCGGCCGAAGACGGCCAGTCGGGTCGGCTCGTTGCCGTAGTGCTCGCGGCGGTACGCGACCACGGCGGAGATGCCGTCGCTGGCGACGCCGATGACCGTGCTGCCTTCGGCGTCGGTCAGAAATCTGCGTTCCTCGACCAACTGGAGCCGCGCATCGACGGTGCGGACGACGATGCCCGGTCCGTCCACGCCCAGCAGCACCCGGGCCACGACCAGCGCCTCGCCGGTCCACGCGGCGCCGCCGATCGGCGGCGCGTACGGCGACGGGAACTGCACGTCGGAGATGGCGGTGACCTGCCCTTCACGGCTGATGCGCGCCGCGCGCTCGCCGACGATGATCCAGTCCGTGCCCGTCCAGACGGTCGTGGGGGAGTAGAAGGGAAGGGCGAACGGATGCGGGTCGAGCACACGTCCCGAGGCGTCGACGCGGAACGCCAGTGCTGCCGACCCTCCGCCTCGCGGGGGGAACGCCGGATTGTCGGCCCGTTCGTCGACCCACGTGATGAGGAACTGCCCGTCCCCTTCGGTCACGGTGACCTGGAGGTTCCAGGCGGAGAGCTCTGTGCCGTAACCGGGCCGCGGCGGGGCTACGAAGCGCTCGTTGCCGAACCGGAGCTCGTCGGCGGCGGCAGTAGTGACCACGAGGCAGAGCAGCAGGGATATCCGGAGCATGGCGACATTATGAAGGAACTCCGCCGCGAGCTGGCGTGCACAAATAGCTGCCCGTCATTTCGCGTACGACTTCAGCTTCCGGTACAGCGTCGCTTCGCCGATCCCGAGCTGGTCGGCGGTTTTCTTGCGATTGCCGTCGTTCACCTCCAGCACGGCCAGGATGTAGCGCCGCTCGACTTCCTCGAGCGGCAGCGTGAGCTCGGCCGATGAGGGACGCGGGACCGAGAGGCGCACCTCTTCCGGCAGGTCGCCCGCGTCGACGCGCGGGCCGTCGGCGAGCACGATGGCGTGCTCGATCGCGTTCTGCAGCTCGCGGACGTTGCCGGGCCACGAGTACCGCAGCAGCTGGTCCGCGGCCTCGGGGGTGAAACCGTGCATCGGCCGGCCGAGTTTTCGCGACACCTGGGCGAGGGTGCGGCGCGCGATCGGCAGGATGTCGGGGCGGCGTTCGCGCAGCGGCGGGATCTTCAGCTCGACGACGCGGAGACGGTAATAGAGATCGTCGCGGAAACGCCCGGCCGCCACCTCCTGCACCAGGTCGCGGTTCGTGGCGGCGATGACGCGGACGTTCACCTTGCGGTTGCGGTTCTCGCCCACGCGGCGGATCTCCTGTTCCTGCAGGACGCGCAGCAGCTTGACCTGCATCGACCCCGCGATCTCGCCGATCTCGTCGAGGAAGATCGTGCCGCGGTTCGCGGCTTCGAACAGGCCGGGGCGATCCTGGGTCGCGCCGGTGAAGGAGCCGCGGGCGTGGCCGAACAATTCGCTCTCCAGGAGGCTCTCGGTGACTGCGGCGCAGTTCACGGCCACGAACGGCCCCGCTGCGCGCTCCGATTCGTCGTGGATCAGGCGCCCGAGCCGCTCCTTGCCGACGCCGCTCTCGCCGGTCACCAGGACGCTGGAGTCGACGCGTGCGAAGCGGCGCGCCAGGTCGAGCGTCCGCTTCATCGGCTCGCTCGCGGCCACGATCCCCGAGGGATCGTTGGCATCGCTCGCGGCGCCGTGCAGCGTCCGCACGTGGCGCTGCAGCTTCTGCTCGGCCGACTTCAACGTCTCGGCGATCGTCGAGAGCGCGGCGTCGAGCGACTCACGCCGGTAGAACGCGGCGTCCTCGGCGATCGCGTCGCCCCACGCCCCGCGCGGCTGTGCGACCACGTGACAGACCGCATCTCCCTTGCCGCGGCAACGCGTTTCGCGCGCATAGACCTCCCCTTCGCGGCAGAAGCTGAGATAGCCGCTCGCAAAGCCGCTCAGGCTCCAGCAGACCGGGCTCTCGGAGCGCCCGATGTGCAGCAGGTGCTGCTCCGCTTCGTAACTGTCCTTCCAGATCGCCTCGAGCAGCGGCCGCCCGGCCGACGCGTCGCCGGCGATCCGCTCGACCACCGCATGCCCGAGGAGCGTCAGCAGCGCCGCGCCGGCATGCTCCCACTCCGCGTCCGAGTCCCAGGGAAAGTCGCGCCTGAGGTTCTCGGCCGTTCGCCAGCCGTGCGCGAAGCCGAAGCGGGTGAGGACCATCCGCGCGCCGTTCCATCCCAGGTCCTCGATCAGCTCTTTCCGCAGGAGACCGAGCGCGGTGGCGTCCAGCAGGATGATGCGCGACGCCCCGAACCGGACGATGCCACCGTCGGCGTCGAAGGTCAGCACTTCGTCGTGATGCAGGTCCGACGCTTTCATGTGCGGACACTCTATCAAAGTGATCGCGGCGCTCTCATTCTGAGAGGGTGACGGATTGGCCGTGAAACGCAACACGCTGATTACGCGTGGCTTACGCCACGCGTTCGGGTGGGCCGTTCGTTGCTCTCAGTAAGTGCAGGCGAAGGAGGCTGCCACCTGATGAACGCCATGGACCACGACGAGTGCTGGGGTATCGAAGCGGCAGGGGAGCTGCCGCAGGAGGTACTGGTACAGCTCCGCCCCTTTCTTCGGCATGACGAACCCGGAGAGAATCAGGACGACATGAAGAAGAAGGTGCCGGCGATCCACATCACGCGTTTCGACAAGACGCGCCTGATGCGCCTCCTGCGCAGCCTCGACGCGGCGCACGAAAACCGCGACGAGATCGGGGACCTGGAGCGGGAGCTGGAGCGCGGCACCGAGGTCGAATCGACCGAGGTGGAGCCGGATGTCGTAACCATGAACTCGACCGTGCGCGTGACGGATCTCGACGCGGATACGACCCATCAGTACACGATCGTGTTCCCGTCCGACGCGGACTTCGACAAAGGCCGCATCTCCATTCTTTCGCCGCTCGGCACGGCGCTGCTCGGGTATCGCGCCGGGGACGTGGTGACGTGGGAGATGCCCCGGGGCACGCGGCGGCTTCGCATCGAGGAGCTCGTCTACCAGCCCGAGGCGGCCGGCGACTTCCACCTCTGACGCGCCGCTGCATTCTCGACGTTTTCCGTCCACCTGCCGCTGCACAGCGGAACGATCGAACCTGAAGGAGAAAACAAATGACGAGAGAGCAGATCCTGATTACGCGCGAAGACAAGAAGCGGCTGCTGCGCGTCCTGCCGCGGCTGGGGACGGAGTACGCCGACCGCGAGGATGTTGCGCTCCTCGGCGAAGAGGTGGCGCGCGCGGTCGAAGTGGACCCGGACGACGTGCCGGCGGACGTCGTGACGCTGAGCTCGACCGTGCGCGTGACCGATCTCGAAAGCGGAACGTCGATGGACTACACGATCGTGATGCCCGGCGAGGCGAACTACGACGCCGGGAAGATCTCCGTGCTGGCACCACTCGGGACGGCGCTCCTCGGATACCGCGTCGGCGACGAGCTCGAATGGGAAGTGCCGCGCGGCGTGCGCCGGCTTCGGATCGACGCGGTGCTCTTCCAGCCCGAAGCGGCCGCGCACGTATAGCAGCGGGCTGACCAGCGCGATCGTGCTTCACATGAGCGGGAGCGGCTCGCAGAGGATCGCGCGCGCCCTTGCGGAACGATCGATTACACGGAGGCGACAGCTCTCTGTGATCTCCTGTTCGTCGAACGGCGTCGTGCCGTATGCGTAGACGAGAACCTTTGCCGCACATCGACCGAGGTGTGCTGCGAGCCGAGTGATGGGAAGGTCGTCCGCCTCGCTAAGCCGGGCCGAGGAAACGACCACAAGACCGTATGGACGGTCCCAGATCCCGTCGTTCGAAAACAGGTCGCCGGTCGTGAATGCTACGTTGCGATGCAGCGCCCGCGCGCGCACGACTTTCGCGGCGTCCGCCTCGATGCCGTAGGCGGCAACCGGCACGCGAGCGGCGATTTTTGCGAGGAGTACCCCGTTGCCGCAGCCGAGGTCGAGGACGGCGCCCGGTGTAGCTGAAAGCGCCGCCGCCGCCAGCTCAACCAGCGGCCCATGGGCAGCCTCCATCGCCGCGGAGGTGGAGAAGCCGTTGTCGACGTGGGTCGCTGCGGTGCGCGGGTAGGGAAAAGCAATTCCGCGCGCCCCCTCGCCAGGATAGCGGCTGCCGTGCGAGCGCACGATCCGCTTCTCCGCGGTCTCGTCGGTCGAGGTCATAATCTTCACGACCGGCGTGCGCACTTCGGCGACGCCGTGCAGAGCCGACCATTCAATGGGCCACGACAGCATTTCCTCGATCCAGCCGACCTCGGTAGCGGCGCCGGTGGCGCGTCCGAGCGCCGCGAACTCGGCGGCGTGCGCAGCGGTGGCGGCGCAATCGAATGCGCATGCCAGGTGAGGCACGAGCCGGACGCCGAGCCAACGGAGGAGGAGGCTGGCGCCAGGCGCGGGTGAGATGTCGATCGTCGAACCAAGTGCGCCGGCCTCGAGTGCGGCGTGCCACGTCGTGTCGCGGCAGCCGTCATCGATGCAGACGCGGCTAAAAAATGCGATACAACAGGACGGATAACCGAGCAACGCGCCGATGGTGGCGTTGTCGCGACGCGCGAATGCATCGCGGAACTGCCGCGTGTCATCGCGGCGGCCGATCGCGACTCGGAGATTCAGGCGCGCGCCCGGCTGCCAGGGTCGAGTCTCGAACGCTGTGTACATCGCCGTATTCGCCTCGAGCGTCTGCACCGTCGCGACGTCGTAATCGGGAGCCAGGGCGGCGCCGAGCTCGAAGACGCGCCACGCCGGAACGACCGTCAGCGCGCAGCGACGGAGGCCGCACCGTACGCTCTCGATCTCGAGCCGCTGCCACGCGGCGCTGATGCGCCTAAGGCGTGGCTCCCAGACTGCGCGGGCGGCGGATGACGTCCATGCGAGACGGATGAACTCGGGCAGCGGCGTTGCAGCAACGGCGGCGGTCACGCAAGCACCTCATGGAGCGAGCGGTTCTCGCCGCGCAGCCATCCTTCGACGAGCCGTTCTTCCGCCGTGAAGCGAACCTCGAGCCGCGAGAGCGGTACCTCGCCGCGCGCAAGCAGCGTTTGCTCGATGTATTCGAAGAGGGCGTACCAGAGGCCGCAATGCTCGCTACGATTACGCCAGTCGCCGTTCATGGCCGTCCCGGGACACTGGCCTTTGCAGAAGATGAAAAAGCGGCAACCGCGGCAACCGCCCGCTTCGAAGGGCGTTCGCTGCAGAACTAGTGCGCGCTCGTGGCCCGGTGTGTCACTCTTGACGAAGTCGATCCCTTCTTTGTTCGTCCTTCCACAGTTGCTTCGTTGTCCGTGGCCTTCGATGCCGCGGACCGCGGACGTGGTGTAAGGATCGCAGGCCCGCCAAACGCAGGAGACGGTGCGGTCATCCCCCATGAGCAGCGCCTCTGCTTCGCGGAAGACGTCGAAGTGCAGGCGCGGCAGCTCCGCTTCCAGTCGCGCGAAGAACAGCATCGCCTCGATGTTCTCCCGCTCGGATAACGCATAGAGAGCGCGAACGTTCTCGCTCTCCGATTCGAGCGCGTGCAGCCGGGCAGTCGTGATGCCAAGGTTGTCGAGCTCCCGGAACCAGGCGGCGAGCCGCGGAAGATGCTCGGCCGCCGCGTTGCGGCGATGCAGCGTTGCAATGATGCTGGGAACGATGCCGTTTGCGCAGAGCAGCTCGATGGCGGACGTAGTGCGGCGCGTCCCCTCGCGTGTCCGTTCGAGCGTTCCTTGCCAACGCAGGTCGTTCAGCTCTCCGGGTCCGTCGACAGAGATGCCGACGTGCACGCGATAGCGGCGAAACAGCTCCACGTGCTCCGAAGTAATGAGCACGCCGTTGGTCTGGATGCTGTTGCTGCCGAACCTATCGAGACCCCAGGCCCACAGCGTCTCGAGATCTTCGAGTGGAACGAGCAGCGGCTCGCCGCCGAACAGCGCGAACGGCCCCCCCTCCGACTCGACCGCGGCCTTGATCGCTTCGAGGTCGTAGCGCGCGCCGGTGTTGCCCGCCTGCCGCTGTGGGTTCTGGTAGCAATAATGGCATCCGAGGTTGCACTGCACTCCGAGCGGTCGCACTTCCACTGTCATGATCGTCCTCAGAAGTCGAAATGGATGTCAGCGTGCCCGAAGTCGACATGCGGAACGTCGATGTGGATGGGGATGTCGAGGTGTTCGTCGGCGTGGATGTCGAAGTGATGGTCGGCATGAAAGTCGACGTGCGGGATTTGCACGCCGAGCACGTTTTCCACGATGCCGCGGGCGATGTCGATCGGCAGCTCGCCGATCTGTACCAGCACCATCACCGCTCCTTCCGGCCGTACGCCGATGGTCGACAGCTCCCGCACGATGTCCTCGGCGGTTTTGCCGAGTTCCTTGAGCGTTACCGCGACGATCTCGGCGGATTTGTGAAAGACCTCGAACAGCACCTTCGCCACGCCTTCGGCGATCGCAACCACGCCGGCCACGAGAAACTCGATCCAGCGATCGGCATTACTCAGGATCGCGGCGAAAATCTGCGCCGCGTTGCGCTGGATCTCGGCGATGAGCAGCCGCAGCAGATCTTCGAGCGTCCGCAGGTCGCCGTCGAGCCCGAATTCAGGCACGGTGAAGGTGAGGCCGAGCAGCGAGAAGCTGCCGCCGAGCATTGCCTCGACCGCGCCGCCGCGGATCGCGATGCGCAGCCGTCCTTCGAAGCCGGTCTCGCCGATGTGGATCGTACCCATCGAGATGTTCGTTCCAGGCACGTGGATCGGCCCGACGTCGGCGCTGAATCCGAAATGCACCGAACCCTCGGCGCTGCCGGCTCCGTTCTCAAAGGTGCAGGAGAGCGCCGCATCGACGATGCCGAGGTTGTTGCGCAGGTCGAAGCGGAAGCCGTCGGCGCGTACTTCCGCGACTACCGCCTGGCGAAGGCCCAGCACATCTACGTCGGCGGCGAGCTCGAGAAAAGGCGAACGCCGGTCGCGCAGCGTGAGAGTCGGACCTCCCCCCGCGGATGGTCCGGATATGACGATGAGGCCGAGCAGATCGATGCGCGAGAGCTCTGCATGAGCTTCGAACCCCGTAATCGGGTCGACGCGGATCGAGCAGCGTCCCGAGAGTCCGGCAACGACGACTGTCCCCTTGAGAAAGAAGCCGACGTCGAAGGTCTCGCCGCCGATCGTGACCGGCAGCGGCGGCGGAACGACGGAGAGCGCTACATCACGGAACTGCACGATGCTGAAGACGTCGGGTACACCGGTGGAGCCGAAGAACGTCTCGATCACGTCGAGGATCGTGATGGCCTCGTCGAACGCCCCGGCCAGCATCGTCGGGACGCCACCTTGAAAGCGGACGGCTGCGCTCATCTGCTTGTTCGCGTCGCGGGTGGAGAGCGCGATCGAGCCGGCGATGGTGATCGCGGCAGACGGGATGATCTCGCCTTGCACCGCCAGATTGCGTACGACCAGCCGAGGAATGCCGAACGGATTCGGCCACGGCTCCGCGGTCGCAACCTCGACGGTGACGCGGCCGGCAGCGATGGCGAAGCTGCCACGCAGCAGTGGGAGGTTCAGACCGTGTACGCGAACGATGCCTTCGACGGCCACCCCGGGTGGTGTGAGCGGCCTGATGACGATCATCGCGCGGGAGATCGTCATCAGGCCGGGAAGCAGCTCGATATCAGGCAACTCGCGCGACTGGAGCTCGACGTCGGGAACGACCACCGGCCCGAGGGAGAGTCGCACCGGCATCGTCTCGATCGCCAGTAACCGGCGCAGGAGAGCGAGCAACTCGCCTTCCAAGGGCAACTCTCCAATGAGAAGTGCCCCCATCTCGAGCGTGCCCACTCCTCGAGGCAGGCGGATGTTCCGCATCCGGTCGATTGCCGACGGAATGCTCGCCAGCACGACCGTGAGGTCGCGGGGAACGAACGCATCGAGCGGCGCCAGCACCGGCAGGAAGGAGGAGAATCGGCCGGCCGGTCCAACGTGGAGGACAGCAACGTACTCGAGCAATTCGCTGCCGCGGCGGGCTTCAATTTCGATGCGATCGAAGACGCCGCCTCGGGAGGTGACGGAGAAGACCGCTTCGCGTCCGGAGACGCTCAGCCTGACGTTTACCCGCTCGGTGGTGAAGCGGACCACTTCGGGCGCCGGAAAGCGGGCGTCGGTCAAGGCGACGATCACGTCGGCGAGCGAGCTCGGTGGCACTTCTCCGTCGAACGACAACTGTACGGCCGGTGTGAGAGCGTTGAGCGTGATGTCGTACTCGCCGCGCGTCAGGCCGAAGATCGAGAGCGAGCCGCGGATGCGGACGACCGCACCGAGCACGGCAGGCGTGCGGGTGAGACGGATCTCGAGCACGTTCGTGCCGAACACCGCATCAATCTGGGTCGTGAACCGGGGATCGCCGAGGGCTGCGACATTGAGCCGCAGCACGCCGCCGGAGGTGGAGCTCTGGATCAGAGCGCGAAGTTCGTTAGGAGTCATGCGACCTCCTCAGGCCGGCGTTGCGTGAAGCAGTTACGAGAACGCGAGCGGCGCCCGGCCCGTGCAGAGCATTGGGTTTCTCATTGTTGTCGTTCCGGCACTTTGAAGCCCAGGTAGGTACCGGCACTGATTCCAAGCAGGGCCAGAAGGGTTTCGTTGAACGGTGGCATGGCCAGCGCGTTCCAAACGCTCACGATGAAAACCGCCCCGAGGACGATCGTCCAGACGAACATCTGAAAGCGGTGGAAGCTGATGCCGTTGGTGTCGGTAAGGATGTCCATGAGAAAGGACGTCGAGACGGGCTCGGAAAGCCCCTTCTGTGCGTCGGCGATCTCCGCGACGACGATTGCCAATTGTGCCGCCTTTTCATCGCGGCTCGCCGCTGCCTCGGTCGCGGCAGCGATATCCGCCGGGACTTTCGATGCCTGCGCAACCGCGTGGAGGTTGGAGGCGACGGTGGTGAGGCCGGCCAGCTCCGCGGTCATCTTCGCATGCTGCGGGAGGAGCGTGACGAGCGCGGTATCGGCGGCCGCTCTCTTGTTCGTCTCGATCACGGCCGCCCCGAGCGCTGTCCCGGAGCCGATGCCGATGAGCGTGAGGGCCTGCGGCGTCAGCGTGTCGTGCGTCAGCGTGATGACCCAGAGAAAAATGAAGGCCGCGATGACGAGGAAAAACCAGAACGCCATCTGCAATCGCGCGAGGCTGTACGGCTTCTTCTTCCCCGCCGGAGGCTTCGGCGGTGCGGAGTCGCGAATGATGTTGCTCGTACGCGCGAGCCAGATGAAGAGCGCGAGCAGCGCGAGCATACCGATCAGCGCGCAGCGGAGGGCGGTTTCGTTGTAGACGACTAGGGTGGCGGTTGCGTCCTTCGGAGAGGGTACTTCGACGGGAACCGCGCCGGCAGACAGCCGGATGCCGACGTTGCGCCGCTCCGGCGCCGATGGACGGCCGAGCAGCGCGGCCCACGCGTCACGTGTTTCGGTCGTCCTCTTCAAGTCGAAAGCGACAATGTCCGTCGACACCATGCGGCGAGATAAACCGGGAAACGCTCGGCCATCGATCACGAGCACCAGGGACTGAAGATCGAGCTTTTCGTTCTCGATCCGCTTGGAGAGCCCCGTCACCCGCAGCCGCGCTTCGTGGCCGAGCTGAATCTTCGCGGACTCCATTCTGGCAAGCGTGAGGGGTTTAGGTGGCGGGGGAGCGGGTGCCTGACCGAACGCCGTCAAGGTAAACATTGCAGATACTGCTGTAGCCGCAAACGTGAATCGCATCGGGCTCTCCTCCGTGCAGGTTTTGATCTTTGGAGAGTCGCGAATCGCCGATTTCCCGTCGCCGTGATCGTATCGGAGCCATGGCGATGATCATCCCGCCGGCACCCCGCAGTAGCGGCCGCAGCCGCGCGCTCCTACAATCGACAGGCAGAGGAGAAAAGGTATGCCTGGATCGGTTCTCGTTTCCTGGCCCACGGAGCGCGACGTGTTCATCGACAACAAGCGGTGCGGAACGACGAACGCGCCGTTCGACGTCGAGATCGGCCGCCATGACATCGACCTCGGCGGGCCGGCGGACTACATGCCGCCGACCCGGAAGATCATCGTGCGAGCGGTGCACTCGCCGCTGGCGCCGCTGCGGGTGACGTTCACGCCCGTCGAAGGGAGCTCCGAATGAAGCGCTTCGTGACGGCTGTCCTGCTCGCCGCGCTCGCATCCGCCTGCGCGCACTATCCGTTGAACGACAAGCTGGCGCGCGCGGATATCACCACCGGCTACCGCTACGCGAACACGACCCTGCCGCGCGAGGACGGGCTGTACGTGATCCTCACGTTCTCCGGCGGCGGCTCGCGCGCGGCAGGGTTCGCGTACGGCGTGCTGCGGGAGATGGAGCGGACGAAACTGCCGGACGGCACTCGCCTGATCGATCGCATCGACGTCATCTCCTCGGTTTCCGGCGGCAGTTTCATCTCCACCTACTTTGGCCTTTACGGGCCGGAGGGACTCGACCAGTTCAAGACGAAGTTCCTCGAGCGGGACGTCGAGGGGATGCTCTTCCGCGCCGCGGTCAGCCCGGTGAACGTGGTGCGACTGCTTTCGCCGAACTTCAGCCGGATCGACCTCGCCAGCGAGGTGTATGACAAGACGCTGTTCGAGGGGAAGAAGTTCTCCGACCTGTTCGCCGCACAGGGGCCGGGCCGCCGCCCGTTCATCATCATCAACTCGACGGAGCTCGATCTCGGTTCCCGCTTCGAATGGACGCAGGACCAGTTCGATCCGCTCTGTTCCGATCTCTCGACCACGCTGCTCGCACGGGGAGTGGCGGCGTCGTCCGCCTTTCCGGTCCTGCTCACCCCGATGGTCCTGCGGGACTACTCGCACGAGACGAACTGCGGGTTCACGCCGCCGTCGTGGGTCGCGAATGCGCGCGAGGACATCGAGCTGAACCCGACGCGCCATCGCAATGCCATGGAGCTGCTGGCGTATCTCGAGCCACGGCGCCAGTGGCTGCATCTCATGGACGGCGGCATCGCCGACAACATCGGCCTGCGAGGACCGCTGCACGCGATCACCTCGAGCGATACGTGGCAGATGGACGATCCGGCGCGGCGGCGCAACGGTTTCACGATCCAGGGGGAGCTCAACCGGCGCGAGATCAAGCGCCTGCTGGTGATCACCGTGAACGCCGCCACGCACGGCGACGTGAAGCTCGACGCGGTGCAAGCGAATCCGAAGTTGCCGGCGATCCTGGGGAACATCTCCTTCACGCCGATGGCGAACGTCTCCTTCGACTCGTTGCAGATGCTGCGCAACACCATGAACGAGCTGGAGCTCCGCCAGCGCCAGCCGATCGACTGCCAGCAGGCCGTGAGCGGCACCTGCCCCGACGCCCGCATCCCCGGCTCGGGCCTGACCCCGGTGTCGTTCTACCCGGTCGTCCTTGGCTTCACGTCGATCCCGGAGCAGAAGTTCCGCGACGACCTCAACGCGATCGGAACGAACTTCGCGCTGAAACCGGGCCAGCTCGAGCTGCTCGAGCGCGCCGCGAAGGAGCTGCTGGCTGGGTCGGAGGAGTACCAGCGGTTCCTGGAGGAGGTGGGGGCGCAGTAAGGATTTGCACTCCTCCTTGTGCAACTTCCCTGTGCTAAACTGCTCGACCCGCGCGTTGTCCAGCGGGGTTGAAGGCCCATGATCGAGATTCAGGTTCATCCGAGCGATATCCGCCGGCGCGTCCGGTACTTTTTCTTCGATCGCCGCCGGGTGGTCATCGGGATCGTATTGCTCTCGATCGTGCTGGCGGGGCTGATCGGCTCGATGGCGGCGGCGCCGACCGTCATCCGGCGCGTGTACAAGACGAACTTCCTCTTCGAGCAGCGCGAGGAGCGGGAGATCCAGCACGAGCGCCTCCGCGAGAACGTCGTGCAGATGAGCTCCATCGAGCGCAGCCTCGAGGAGCAGCGCATCCGGGTCGAGAAGCTGATCACGGTCTACGGTCTCGACCGTACCCTCGGCCAGGGCGGGTTCTCCACGCCGAAGACCGGCAAGCCGGCCGACGAGCCGCTCGACGATGCGCGCCGCCGCGAGACGTCGCTGGTCCACGCGATGCTGCGGCTGCAGGAGCAGATCGACCTCCTGACGCGCTACGAGCAGGCCAACGCGGAGATCGTCCGCCACACACCGTCCATCCTCCCGGTGCCGACCGACCAGTTCGTCCTGACGTCGCCGTTCGGCAACCGCGTCTCTCCGTTCACCCGCGCGGCCGACTTTCACAAAGGGCTGGACCTTTCCGCGCCGACCGGCACCCCGATCTACGCCGCCGCGGACGGCGTGGTCACGTTCGCGGGACGCTACCCGATCTCGCAGAGCGTGGCCTGGTGGCGCTTCGGCAACGTCGTCACCATCAAACATGCCGAGCGCTTCATCACCATCTACGCGCACTGCGACAGCGTGACCGTGAAGACCGGGCAGGCCGTAAAGCAGGGTGAGCTGATCGCCACGGTCGGTTCGACCGGGTGGAGCACGAACTCGCACCTGCACTACGAGGTCCGGAGCGACCTCGAACAGCCGGGGACGTATATCCCCGTCGATCCGCGCATCTACATCCTCAACCATCAATGGAGCAACGAAGCGGTCGTGCTGATGCGCGCCCGCACGAGCAAGGACTACAAGAACTTCGATCCGTTGCCGTCGGCGTTCGTCGGCTATGCCCCTGCTGCTGCGAGAGGTGGGAAGAGGAGGTCGTGATGAGTGCAGCCGCCGATCAGGCGAATTTCCCGACGATGATCATTCCGCGCGGGACCGAGATCAGGGTCAACGCGCACGGACAACTCTCCATCAAAACCCCCGGAAACCTCGTGATCCAGAACTCGGGCGTCTACTCCGAGATCGAGTCGACCAACGGGTCGATCCGCATCGAGGAGAACGTTACGGTCGAGGCGGTGAGCATCCGGGCCGGGCAGGCCTGCTTCATCCAGGGGACGCTCACGGCGTGGAAGGTCCACGCGAAGCGCATCTCGCTCGAGGACCGCGCCCGCGCCTTCATCATGCTCCAGGAGTCGGAGCATCTCGAGCTCGCGAAGAGCGCGCGCCTGGTCGGCAACTTCCAGAACGAGAAAGAGCTCTTCTTCATGATGGGCAAGTTCAGCCCGCAGCTGAAAGAGCTTCCCGGCGCGGTCGACCTCTCCGGCGGCGGCAGCAGCGAGCGGCCGACCACGATGAAGATCCCGGCCCTCACGCAGCACAACGACGACGAGCTGCGCGCGGCGCAGTCGCAGCTCGAGCGCGAGATCGCGCGCCCCGACCTGGAGCCCGCGGAGACCGAGGCGCTGCGCGAGGTGCTGTTCAGCCTGCGCGAGCGGAACGTGCAGCGTGTGTCGATGGTGTGGCGCGATGCGTTCGCGGAAGTGCGCACGCCGAGCGACGCGCTGCGGCAGGCGCAGTCGCATCTCGAGAGCTACTTCGCGAAGCAGTCTTGATGTTTTAGATGCAGCGGCGTCCGTACTGGCCCGTCATTCTCGGCATTGCCGCGGTCAAGTTCCTCTTCCATCTCTACGCGTCCGGGTCGTATCACTACTTCCGCGATGAGCTGTACTACATCGCCTGCGGACGCCATCTCGACTGGGGCTTCGTCGACCATCCGCCGCTCGTCGCGCTTTACGCGAGGATCGGCGAGCTGTTCGGCCCCTCGCTGCGCGGCTTCCGCCTGCTCGCGACCATCTCCGGCGCGTTGCGCATCGTGCTGACCGGCGTCATCGCCGCGCGGCTCGGCGGCAACCGCGTGGCCCAGGCGCTGGCCTGCACTGCCGTCCTCGCCGCGCCGATCTTCCTCGGCCTCGACTCCTTCCTGAGCATGAACACGTTCGAGCATCTCTTCTGGCTCGGATGCCTGCTGATCGTGCTCGAGATTGCGAACGGCGCGAGCGAGAAATGGTGGCTGGCCTTCGGCGCGCTCGCCGGCCTCGGCCTGCAGAACAAGCATTCGATGCTGTTCATCGGCGCTGCGATCGTGATCGCGATGCTGCTCACGCCGGTGCGCCGCTCGCTCGCGCGTCCCTGGATCTGGCTCGGCGGCGCCGTCGCGCTGCTGCTCTTCGCGCCGAACCTGATCTGGCAGGTGCAGCACGGCTATCCGACGCTCGAGCTGCTGCGCAACGTGAAAGAGACCGGCAAGAACGTCGTGCTCGCGCCGCTGCCCTTCATGGTGCAGCAGCTGATGATGCTCAACCCGTTCACCGCGCCGCTCTGGATCGCCGGCCTCGTCGCGCTCTTCCGCAACCGGCAGCATCGCGTGCTCGCGTGGACGTACGTGGTGATCCTCGTGCTCTTCATCCGCCTCGAAGCGAAGGACTACTATCTCGCGGGGATGTATCCCGTGCTCTTTGCGGCCGGTGCGGTGTGGTTCTCCGAGAGGCGGCGTGCGCTGTATGCGGGCGCGTTCACGATCGTCATCGCCGGCTGCCTGATCTCGCTGCCGCTCGCGACGCCGATCCTCTCGCCACCTCGTTACCTCGCGTATCAGAGCGCGCTCGGCGTTAAGCCGCAGGCGACGGAGGTCTCGCACACTTCGGCGATGCCGCAGCTCTTCGCGGACCAGTTCGGGTGGGAGGAGACGGTCGTGAAGGTCGCCCGCTACTACCATTCGCTCCCGGAAGCGGAGCGGAGGAAGACCGCCATCTTCTGCGGCAATTACGGTGAAGCAGGAGCGATCGACTTCTACGGCCCGAAGTACGGACTGCCGCCGGCGATCAGCGGCCACCAGAACTATTTCCTCTGGGGCCACCGCGGCTACACCGGCGAGTCGGTGATCCTGCTCGACGACGACCCCGATCCCGACCGCGAGTACTGGACGTCGCTCACGAAGGTCGACCAGCGCTTCCACCCGTACGCGATGCCGTCGGAGAACTCGCCGATCTTTCACGGGCGAGGGTTGAAAGCGCCGCTGCCGGAGCTGTGGCCGAAGGTGAAGCACTGGCGGTGACACTATGGAGTGCGGTGACCGCAGTCACCGCTTTTACTCCGTGCCTCGCAGCTGTACATGTGTCGCCTGCGGCACAGAGTCAAAGCGGTGACTGCGGTCACCGCACTCCAAACGGTGTCAGCGCTGCGCCCACCAGGGCGGTGGAGGTTGCGGCCTGCGCGGTCTTCGGAACCCTCCGAACAGAACGATCAGCACCATTCCGGCGACGAACCCTCCGATGTGGGCGAAGTAGGCGACGCCACCCATGTCCTGTGCGTCCGTCACGCCCAGGGAGCCGACGCCGCTGAAGAGCTGGAGGACGAACCAGATCCCGAGGACGAAGATCGCCGGGATCTCGCGAATGGTGATGAAGATGATGATCGGGATGATGGTCAACACGCGCGCGTGCGGGTAGAGCACGAGGTACGCGCCCAGCACGCCGGCGATCGCGCCGGAGGCGCCGATGGCGGGGATGCGCGAGCCGGGGCTGAAGAACGCGTGGGCGTACGTCGCCAGGAAGCCGCAGGCGAGATAGAAGACCAGGTACTTGCCGTGCCCGAGGCGGTCTTCGATGTTGTCCCCGAAGATCCAGAGATAGAGCATGTTGCTGCCGATGTGCAGCAGGCCGCCGTGCAGGAACATCGAGATGATGATGGTCAGGACGTCGGGGACCCAGTTGCCGGGCAGCCAGAAGCGGGCAGGGATGAAGGCGATCTGAAAGAGCGCGTCCTGCAGGCTTTGCCCGAGGGAAAGCTCCCACAGGAACGCCAGCACGTTCACGCCCACCAGGATGTACGTCACGAACGGAAACGTACGGCGGGGGTTGTCGTCTCGAAGAGGGATCATTCCGTCTCACGCAGCCGCCGTGCGGCGGCGGCAGGGTCGATGATCTCAACAAACGTGCCGGTGCCGAGCTCGAATCCGGCGATCGAGGAGAGGCGCGGGACCAGGTCGACGTAGCAGTGCGCGGCGGGGGAGCGCGGAAAGTTCATGAACGTCCAGTTGTACGAGTGTCCGAGGTTCAGCATCGCGCGGGAGGCCGACCGCAGCAGCGACGCGAGCTCGCCGATCTCGCTGTCGCGAAACTCGCTGATCTCCGCCACATGCCGCTTCGGCACGAGCCATTGTTGGTACGCGAATGACGAGCCGGCCGGCGCGATCCACTGGAACGCGTCCCCTTCGCGGATCACGTGCCCCTCGGGGGCACAAAGCGGGCATTCACTGCCGAACGATTTGAGCTCGCGCGCGATGCGAGGCGGCACGAACGGCAGCGGCATCACCTGCGAGTGCACGTGCGGAATCGAGGCGCCCGCGTGCGGTCCTTCGTTCTTGAAGATTGCGGTGTAAGCGGCGTCGCGATGCGCGTCGTAGCGCTCTATGTACATGCGCACGGCGTCTTCGACCAGCTCGATGCGGTCGAACGTGTCGTTGTGCCGCGGCGACTCAACAATCACCTCGGCGCCGTCGACCGAGGGATATTTGTTCGGAAAGACGCGCACGCACCATGGATCGCCGGTGCGGGTGATCTCGGGAGGAGTGTCGCTCTCGTGACCGGGACAGAACGGGCAGCGTGCGAGCTCCTGCTGGTCGAACGCGCGCGGGCGCTCGGCGCGGCCGGGAGCGAAGAGGATCGGGTCGCCGGTGAGCGGGTTGTACCGGATCATCCGCGCCGGTCCAGTCGCCACGCCAGCCGCAGTCGCTGCAGGATTCCTGCGACCGCTGCCGTGACCAGCAGGACCGTCATCCATTCCGCGACTCTCAGTCCGCCCGCGGCGGCCGACTCCCAGCCCTGCTGATGAAGCAAGTGGGAGACGATCGGATAGACGACCATGCCGAGGACGAACTCGCCGCGGCCGACGGCGTCGTAGTCCCGCTCGTGCCAGGTCGCCTCGATCTGCGTCCCGATGTAGCCGTTGAGCAGGACCGCGATCACGGCCAGGATCGTGATCTCGATGCGCACGCGATTGCCGAGGAGCCAGCCGGTGACGACTAGCACGTCGCTCACGCGATCGGCGAAATGATCGAGGAAGTCGCCGTACGCGGACGTCTTCTGCTGCACGCGGGCCACGATGCCGTCGAAGGCATCGGCCAGTCCGCCGATGGAGAGGAAGACGATGGCTACGAGGAACTGGCGCCGGTAGAGCAGGATCGCCGCGGTGACATTCAGCAGCAGCGCGATCATGGTGATCGTGTTGGGCGAGAGGGGTGTGCGCCGCGCGAGTGGCTCGAACCAGCGGGAGAGGCGGTCGCGCCACACGTTCATGCGAGGGCGATTGTAACTGGGCGTTAGGCGTTGGGCATTAGGCGTTTGGAGTGCTACGGCTGACGACACGTTACCGCAAGCCCGAACACCCCAAACGCCTAATGCCCAACGCCCAACGCCTCAGTAGATGATGACCTCGTCCCCCACGCTCGCCATCTGATACAGCCTGGAGATGTCGTCGTTGTGCAATCTCACGCAGCCGTGCGAGACGCTCTGTCCGAGCTTGTCGACGGCCTGCGTGCCGTGCAGCGCGTAGCCGTCGCCGAGGTTGAGGCGGTGCGTGCCGAGGACGTCGGGGAACTGGCGGGCGCGCGTGCCGATCGGCGGGATGACGACCGCGCCGCCGCGGACGATCATCCGTCCCGGATCCACGGGCGCTCCGTCGGCGTAGACCTCATTGCCGCTCGCGAAGACGCCGCCGATGTTCTGCCCCCGCTCGAGACGGATGACGCCGAGGCCGTTCTTCTGCGCTTCCTCCACGTAATGCCAGTCGGGCGGAACCCACTTCGGGTCTTCTTCCTTCGACTTGATGCGGAAGCGGCCGATCGGCGTGCGGAAGACTTTCGTCGAGCCGCCGGTGACCAATGTGGAGTTGCTGCCGGTGGAGCAGACCGCGTCGAAGACGAGCTGGCCATTGCGGCGGGCGTAAACGCGGTTCTCGGTGGTGGAGACCGTGATCACGAAGTTGCTGTCGTGGAGGTCCTCGATCTGCTTCTGCGTCGACGACACCTCGGACTGGAGGTTCGTCACCCGCGTCGACGCCTGCGACATCGTCTTCTGCATGGCCGCGAGCTGCGCCTTGACCTGGTTCTCGATCATCCGGTCGATCGTCTGCACGCGCTTCAGCTTGCGAGCATCCGTCATCGTGATCGCTTCCGCGGCCACGGCGTAGCCGAGCACGCAGAGGCCGAGGACCAGCAGCGCCCATGAACCGAGTAATCCAACCCAACGAGGCATGAAGAAGAGTCTCCCTAGTAGATGTAAACCTGAGTCTTGCCCGGAGTAATGCGCGGCCAGACGGCGCGCATGAAATCCTCCGGAACCATGTACGAGCCCGGTTTGGCGGCTTTGAGCGGGCTGTCCTCGCTCGGCGGCGTGTGGATCGCGTAGCCGTCGGGGAGGAAGAACACGTACTGGCCGAGGCCGTTCGGGATGGTCGGACGCTCTGCCGGCTGCGGCTGGCTGTTCATTGCGTACACCCATTCGGGCACGTGCCAGTCGTGCTTGACGATCTTCGAATCGATGACGAAGGCGCCCTTGAGCGGCACGAACGTCCAGGTCTTCCCGTTCGCGGTGATGGTGCGCGACTCACCGAGGGTGAGGTCGGCCTCCCGCAGGACGGTATCGCCGTAGTAGAAGCGGAGCTTCCGGTTGCGGGTGTCGACGGAGAGGTAGAAGTTCTCGGATTTGAGGCTGCCGACGAACTTCATCCGCGACTCGAGCTCGCGCTGGAGGGCGTCGCGGGTGAGATCCATCTCCGCGAGCTCTTCCTTCATCTTCTTGACGTCGGCGGGGGTGCGCTGCTGCTCCGCGATGACCCCGGCGAACTCCCGCGAGACCTCTTTCTCGTGGTAGCGCGCGTAGAGGAGTCCTCCGATTCCGAGGATGAGGAGAAGAAGGTTCAACCAGAGCGGTGGTCTGGGAAACGACCTCCGGTCCGGCGCGTCGGGCCTGTCGTGTGTGCGCCGTTCGGGCATTGCTGATGGAAGGCTTCGCGAGCCTCGTGCCAATCTCGACAGGTGGTGGTAGCGTCGGCACCGAACGCGCAGTAACAGTCCGGTGACCGGCTGGAATATGCGCCGCCGGGCCCGACTTTGTGTGCACGTTAGGAGATCTCGCAATGGCAGATTCGAACGCAGTACAAGCTGTCACCGACAGTGATTTCGACAACGTTCTGAACGGCGGGAAGCCGGTTTTCGTCGACTTCTGGGCACCGTGGTGCGGCCCCTGCCGCCTCATCGGACCGATCGTCGAGGAGCTCGCGCCGTCCTACCAGGGGAAGGCCGTGATCACGAAGATGAACGTCGATGACAACCCCAGCGTCGCGCAGCGTTACGGCGTGACCTCGATCCCGACCCTGATGATGTTCAAGGACGGCAAGCTGGTCGACCGCATGGTCGGCGCCGCCCCGAAGAACGCGTTGCAGCAGTTCATTGACCGGAACCTGTAAGTCGCGTGTGACGCGATGAGGTGAGAACGCCGGCCCGCGAGGGCCGGCGTTTTGGTATCAGGTGTCAGGTGTCTGGGGTGTTGCGGCTTCCGGCGAACGTCCCGCGAGCCGCAACACCCCACACCCCAGACCCCAGACACCTACGGCCGCAGGCCGTAATCCCCTCTGCACAACGTCTCCGCCCCCTCCGTTGTCACGACGAACGTATCCTCGATCCTCACGCCGAGCTCCCGCTCCGGAAAGTAGAGTCCCGGCTCGATGGTGATGATGTCGCCTTCCTCGATCAGGTCGTGGTTCGTGGGGTTCAGGGTGAACGACGGTTTCTCGTGGATGTCCAGGCCTACTCCATGGCCGAGAGAATGGGCGTAGCCGTTCAGGGTCCTGGGGTCGGAGCGGGTGGTGGCGTAGCCTCGTGCTTCGAAGTAGTCGCAGACCAGCGCCTGGTAGTCCGAGGCGGGGGTGCCCGGGCGGACGGCATCGCGGGCGACGGTAAAGGCTTCGAGCACGTGGGCGTGGATCCGTTGCAGCTCGTCCGGGATCGGGCCGATGCAGAACGTGCGGGTGAGGTCGAAGAAGTAGCCGGTGCTTCGGTCAGCCGGAAAGATGTCTAGGACGATCGGCACCGAGGGGACAACGCGCGCCGAGGCGTCGCCGCGGGAGTGGGGGACGCCCGCATCGCGGCCCTGCGAGAGGATGGTCTCGTGGTCCTCGACCATGCCGAGGCGTGCGATCTCGGAGGAGACGAAGCGTTTCAGGTCACCGAGGGTCAGCGACGGTGTCGCCTCGCGCAGCATGCCCCTGACCCCGTCGACCACCTCCTCGGTGCGCCTGCCGACCGAGCGGATCGCCTCCACCTCCCACGGCTCCTTCCGTTTGCGCGCGAGCTGGATCAGGTCCTCGCCGTTCGAGCGATGGACGCGCAGCCCGCGGCGCTCCAGCGCGTCGAACATCCCGTGATAGAGCTGCACCGGGACGTTCCCGAAGAACGCGATCGACCGGCCGGCGTTCACCTCCCGCACGATGTTCGCGAACAGCTCCGCGTACGCCTCGGTGGGATTCGGCGCGGTGCGGAAGATGCGGTCGAAATCGAAGTCGTGGGCCAGCCGCACCTCGAGCCCGGTGGCCTTCGCCTCTTCGCGCTCCATCGGATAGGCGACGAGCAGCGGCGCCCGGCCGGCCGCCTTGACCGCGTAGCCGTGCGTCACTTTCGCGCCGCGGGAGAGCCACCGAAACGAGGCATGCATCGCCTGGTGCATCGGCACGATCACGACGTCGATGCCACGGGAGCGCATGAGGAAGTCGAGGTCGGAGAGCATCGGGAGAATGTTATCGGTTGTCAGTTGTCGGTTGTCTGCGACGTTTCGCCCGGGCGAGGAGTCACAGATAACTGACAACCGACAACCGACAACTCGACCACGGCACCATTCTCGCTTCGTCCTCTCCCACCCGGGATGAGCAGTCTGAAAGTGATGTCGTACAACATCCAGGGACACGCCGCGATCCGACGTGAGGATCATTTGCCGAAGCTCGCGGAGGTGATCGCCGCGGTGCGGCCCGACGTCGTCGGCCTGCAGGAAGTGCACAACCACACCCGTGTCGGCCCCGTGCATCAGGGGGAGGTGTTGGCGTCGCTGACCGGGATGAACCTCCATTTCGGCCGCAGCACGATCATGGACGGCGGCGAATACGGGAACGCCGTCCTCACGCGCGGCACCATCAAGGCGGCGTACACCTATCCGCTCCCCGGATCGGGCGAGCCGCGCTCGGTGCTGCAGACCGACATCGCCCTGGACGGCTGCGACTTCACCTTCTTCGCCACGCACCTCGCGGCGTGGGGGCGGCTGCTGAAGGTGGCGCGCATGCGCCAGATCGCGGAGCTCGGCGACATCACGGCCCGCGGCATGCTGCCCCACGTCCTGGTCGGCGACTTCAACGTCCCGCCGGCCGCGGACGAGATCCAGACCCTGCTCTCGCATGGCCATCTCCGCAACTGCGGCGACGTAAAGGAGGCGACGTTCCCGATGACGAGACAACGGCTCGACTACATCTTCTGCGATCCCCGTTGGGAGTTCCTCAGCTCCGACGTCATCCGCCGCGGCCCGTCCGACCACTGGGGCATCGTCGTCGAGCTGAACCTGCGGGATCAGGCGTGAAGGTCGCGGTCCCGGTCTGGGCTCTCGTCGCCATCGCGCTCTTCGTCATCGCGCTGCTGATCGTGGTCTGGTCGGTGAAGCGGCGCCGCCGGCCGCATCTCGCGCTCGACGGCGACGGCGACATCCACGACCTCATTCGCTCGGTGGCCGGTATGACCCAGGGGACCATCGTCCACGACAACCTGGTCGAGCTGATCCAGAACGGCGCGTTCTGGGACCGCGTCATCGCCGACATCGAGGCGGCGCGCGAGACCATCAACTACGAGACGTTCCTCTCCAAGGAAGGGGAGCTGACGCACCGGATGGCGGAGGTGTTCTGCCGCAAGGCCGCCGCGGGGGTGGAAGTGCGGCTGATGCTCGACGGCAGCGGCGGCAAGAAGTTCGGGAAGAAAGCGGTGAAGCAGATGAAGGAGGCGGGGGTGAAGGTACAGAAGTACCACCCCATCGAGCTCCGCAACCTCGGCATCCTCAACAACCGCGATCACCGGAAGATCTTCGTCATCGACGGCCGCATCGGCTATGTCGGCGGCCACTGCCTGGTGGACAACTGGCTGGGGGACGCGGAGGACAAGCAGCACTTCCGGGACATCTCGGCGCGCGTGGAAGGGCCGGTCGTGGCGCAGTTGCAGTCGACGTTCGCGGAGAACTGGGTGGAGGAGCGGGGAGAGGTGTTCGGCGGCGAGAAGTTCTTCCCGAAGCTCGAGCCCCGCGGCGAGTCCAAGGCGCACGTGGTCTGGACGTCACCCGCCGGAAGCCCCTCGACGCTCAAGCTGCTCCACTACATGGTCATTCGCGCGGCGCAGAAGAGCATCACCATCCAGAACCCCTATTTTCTCCCCGATCCCGACGCTCGCAAGGCGCTGCTGGAGGCGGTGAAACGGGGCGTCGACGTGCGGATCATGATCCCGGCCACGACCGCGAGCGACTCGAAATTCGTCCAGCACGCCAGCCATCACCACTACGGGACGCTGCTCAAGGGAGGGGTGAAGCTGTTCGACTACGAGCGTACGCTCCTGCACCAGAAGGTGATCGTGATCGACTCCTGCTGGGCCGCCATCGGCTCGACGAACTTCGACGACCGCTCGTTCGAGGTGAACGACGAGGTGTCGCTCGTGGTCTACGACGAGGGGGTCGCAAAGGAGCTGGAGCAGATCTTCGAGGACGACCTGCAACACTGCACGAAGGTCGAGCTCGGTCCCTGGAAGAAGCGCGGCGCGCTGCACAAGACGATCGATCTCGGCGCGTTTCTGTTCAACGAGCAGCTGTGAGAGGCGTTATCGGGTGTCGGGTGTCTGCGGCTTCTCGCCTGGGCGGGGCTCTTTCAGTTCGCACACGAGAGAAGTCCGACCGGGGGCCTCCGGCCCGCCGCAGGCCTCTCGTCGGTCTTGCCTGTGCGCGGACCGGAAAAGAGTCCTGTTCAGGCGAGAAGCCGCAGACAACTGACACCTGACAACCGATAACGCTTCCCCGGCCACCCGGCCCGTCTTGTGCTACCTTTCACGGCCGGACTGCATGTCGTCGCCAGAGCAGCAGCACAGCAAGCGCTACCTCCTCACACTCTCGCTCGGCGCGCTCGGAGTCGTGTACGGCGACATCGGGACCAGCCCGCTCTACGCGTTCCGGGAGTGCTTTGCGCCCGAGCACCATCTGGCGCCGTCCCCGGCGAACATCCTCGGCGTCCTCTCGCTCATCTTCTGGGCGCTCATCCTCATCATCTCCATCGAATACCTCGTCTTCGTCATGCGCGCGGACAACCGCGGCGAAGGGGGGATCGTGGCGCTGATGTCGCTGGTCGGCTCGAAGCAGACGCCGTCGCGAAGGCGCACGATCCTGGTCGGCCTCGGCCTGTTCGGTGCCGCGCTGCTGTACGGCGACGGGATGATCACCCCCGCGATCTCCGTGCTCTCCGCCATCGAAGGCCTCAACGTCGCCACGCCGATCTTCAAGGACTACGTCGTCTACATCACCGTGGCCGTGCTGATCGGCCTGTTCACCGTGCAGAAGTACGGCACCGCGAAAGTCGGGGCGATCTTCGGGCCGGTCATGCTGGCCTGGTTCACGGTCCTGGCGCTGATGGGCATCTCCCACATCGTTCACGAGCCGGCCGTGCTGCAGGCGGTGCTGCCGACGCACGCCATCGACTTCTTCATCCGCAACCAAGGCACCGGATTCCTGGTGCTCGGGTCGGTGTTCCTCGTGATCACCGGCGGCGAGGCGTTGTACGCCGACATGGGGCACTTCGGCATCCGCCCCATCCGGTGGGTCTGGTTCTCGTTCGTGCTGCCGTCGCTGCTGCTCAACTACTTCGGGCAGGGCGCGTTCCTGCTGCACACGCCGTCCGGTGTGGAGAATCCGTTCTTCCGGATGGCGCCGCAGTGGGCGCTGATTCCGCTCGTCGTCCTGGCCACCGCTGCGGCGAGTATCGCCTCGCAGGCGGTGATCTCCGGCGCGTTCTCGCTGACGCGCCAGGCGGTGCAGCTCGGATATCTGCCGCGCATCCGCATCCGCCATACGTCGGTGCGTGAGATCGGCCAGATCTACATTCCCTCGGTGAACTGGTTCCTGATGCTCTCCGCGATCGCGCTCGTCTTCGCGTTCCAGGAGTCGGGGCGTCTGGCGGCCGCGTACGGCGTGGCCGTGACGGCCACGATGGGCATCACCACCACCCTCACCGCCGTCTACGCGCGCGACCGCTGGCGCTGGCCGTTCTTCGGAGCGATTGCGTTCGCGCTCTTCTTCCTCTGCTTCGACCTCTCGTTCTTCGGCGCGAACATCGTGAAAGTGCGGGAGGGGGGCTGGTTCCCGCTGGTGGTCGGCCTGTCGATCTTCACGCTGATGTCGACGTGGCGGCAGGGGCGGCGCATCCTCAACAAGCGCCTGGCGGAGGGAGTGCTGTCGATCGAGGCGTTCGTGAACGAGCTTGGGAACGGGCGCGTGCACCGCGTCCCGGGGACCGCGATCTTCATGTCGCGCAGCTCGGACGGCGTGCCGACCACGCTGCTGCACAACATCAAGCACAACAAGGTGGTGCACAACAAGGTCGTGCTCCTGACCGTCGAGACCGAGGAGACGTCGCACCTCGGTGATGACGAGCGGTACGAGTGGAAGGAGCTCGGCCACGGCGTCTACCGCCTCCTGCTCCGCTTCGGCTACATGGAAGACCCCGACATCCCGGAGACGCTGCAGAAGATCGAAAGCGGCCCGGTCACGTTCGGCCCCATGACCACCAGCTACTTCCTCGGACGCGAAACGCTCATCCCCACCAAACGCCCCGGCATGGCCATCTGGCGCGAGCACCTCTTCGCCTGGATGATGCGCAACTCCTCCAGCGCGTCCACGTTCTTCAGCCTGCCCGCGAACCAGGTGATCGAGCTGGGCGCGCAGGTGGAGCTGTAGCGGGGTATCGCATTCCTAAGCCGCGGTAGGCGGCGAAAGATCAATAGCCCCCGGCTTCAGCCGGGGGTTATCGGGTCTCCGTCATTCGAGTCCGCGTAGCGGCCGGCAGAATTCTGTCGGCCGCTACGCGGACTCAATTCCTTGACGTCTTCTCCCCCGGCTGAAGCCGCAATGGCGTCAACTTAAGGCCGATGGAACGACCCCTCACCCCGCTGGGCGCCTGGACTTCTGACATCCGTTCCTCTCGACTCAGACATCGTTCGAAACTGCCGCGCGCAGGCGCCCATCTCCCTCTCCCCTGGAAGGGGCGAGGGGCCACGGGGGCGGGTAACGTCATTCATATCAAAGAGGTCGGGATGTAGCCCCTCGCCCCGCGGCGAGCGGGGAGAGGGATGCTCGGCACCTGCGCGCGCCAACGTGCACTGCCGACGCGATCCTCGCGAGTGGCGTTAGAAGACCAGGTGCCGGGCCGGGTGAGGGGCTGTGCCTCACCGCGTGCCGGGGCCGTTTCGCCCTTAAGTTGACGCCATTGCGGCTGAAGCCGGGGGCTATTGATCTCTTGCCGCCTACGGCGGCTTACGCACCCCTTGCCCCCGTTTCGTAACCGCGCGGGCACTTCTTCCGTCTAATCTTCAACACACGACAGAGGAGGAAGTGCTCATGCGTAAAGTGACGGTGGCGGTCATTGCTCTCACGTTCCTGGTTGCTGGATTTGTGCTCGCGCAGGTGTCGACGGCAAAAGAAGAGCCACGGACCTTCCGCGTGTTCCCCTTGTCGCCGGAGCAGGTGCAGCAGGACGAGGCGATGAAGGTGCAGCTCCCGCAGGCGGAGCCGATGCGGATCAGTGAGGACCTCGGGCTGCGTATCGAGGGGAGGCACGACGGACGGGTGGTCGGGACACTCGTTGCGAAGGTCAACGGGGCCTGGGTGGACGTGCACCTCGCCTCGTACAACATGCGCGTGGCCCAGCCCGCGGTCAACCGCTGAGGAGCATCCGGTAAGCGGTCACGCTCCGCGAGGGGTTGCTCATCACGCCGGCAGTGCCGAGGAACAGCAGGTGGAAGAGGCGGTACAGCTCTTCGCCTGCTTCCTCGACGATGCGCTCGCGGTTCTCGTTCCAGCGGCGCGCACCGTTGCGCGCCCAGAGGTAGTAGTTCTGCCGATCGTTCCAGACCGCGAGGAGCTCGAGCGTCGAGCGGTCGAGCGCCGCGAGCAGTTGCGGCATGTAGACCATCCGGAACGTCCCCGGCCAGACGTACTTCGTGATGAAGCTCGACGTCCCGAACGGCTCCTTGCCGGCGGCGAAATCGAGATACGCACGCGCGCCCGGCTTCAGCAAGTGTGCGAAGTGCGCCAGCGCACGCGGGTAGTCGGAGAGATCCTCCATCACCCCCATGCACGAGATCGCGTCGAACCGCCGGCCGGGCTCGAAGGTGAAGAAGTCGTGGTACAGCAGCGTGGCCTCGAGGCCATCGCGCGCGACCGCCTCGCGGGCGAACGCCAGCTGGTCGCGCGACAGCGTCACGCCGGTGACGCGCACGCCGCGGCGCGCGCAGTAGCGCGTCATGCCGCCCCAGCCGCACCCGACTTCCAGTAGCTCCGAGCCTTCGCGCAACCCGAGGGACTCGAATGCGAATTCGAATTTGCGGCGCGAGCTCTCCTCGAGCGTGTCTTCGTCCGTGAGATAGATGCCGGGCGTGTAGGCGTGGTAGTCGCGGTCGAGCGCCAGCAGCTGGATGTTGTTGGAGTCGTAATGCTTCGCGATCCAGGCGGGATTCAGGCGCTCGCGCCCGAAGAGGAGCGGCTGCACGCGCCGCCAGACCTTGAGCGCGACGTTGCGATCGGAGAGCGCGTCGCGCAGCCACATCGCCTTGACCGCGTCGCCGCCGATGTCGAGATCGCCGCGGACGTACGCGTCCGCGATGCGCAGCTCCGACCGCGACCGGAACGCCTGCAGTCCAGCCGCGTTCCGGATGTAGAGCTCGAAGTCGGGCGTCCCACTGCCGTGAACCTCCGTCGTACCCGACGGCGTGTGCACGCGGAACGCGAGTTCGGCGATTGCCATCTTGCCGGCTCAGCTTACTATGAGTGGTCGATGTCTGAATCCCCGATCCCTGAGCCACCTTCCGAGTCGTACTGGACCGCCTCCCCCGATTTCCGTGCCCTCTGCCAGCGCAAACTGAGCCCCGAAGCGTTCGAGTGGGCCGAGCCGCAGCTCGAAGCGATGGGGGAGCGCGCCGCGAAGGAAGTGGCGCCGCTGGCGATGATCGCCGACCGCGAACAGCCGCGCCTCATCACCCACGACGCACGGGGGGAGCGCGTCTCGCGTGTCGAGTATCACCAGTCGTACCGCGACATGCAGCGCATCGCGTACGGCTCCGGGATGATCTCGATGAAGTACCAGACCCACGATCATTCCCGCTCCGCGCCGTTCGTCGGTTTCGCGCTCGGCTATCTCTTCGCCATGGCGGAATCGGGCCTCTACTGCCCGCTCTGCATGACCGACGGCGTGGCGCGCGTGTTGACGCGTCATGGATCGCACGAGCAGGTGATGCAGGTCGTCCCGCATCTCACGTCGAGCGATCCGGCGACGCTCTGGACGGGCGGCATGTTCCTCACCGAGCGGGCCGGCGGCTCGGACGTCGGTGCGAACGAGACCATCGCGCGCAAGGATGCCGACGGCACGTGGCGGCTCTCGGGGCACAAGTGGTTCTGCTCGAACGTCGACGCCGAGGCGGTGCTGGTCACGGCGCGCGTCGAAGGCTCGGCCGATGGAACCGGGACGAAGGGACTGCGCACGTTCCTGCTGCTCACGCGCGACAACCCCGGATTCACGATCGAGCGCCTGAAGGAGAAGCTCGGCGTGCGCTCGATGGCCACGGGAGAAGTGACGCTCACGGATGCGCCGGCCGAGGAGGTCGGCGGGTTCGCGGCGATGACGGACATGCTCAACCTCTCCCGGCTCTACAACGCCGTGGCCTCGGTCGGGGTGATCGGGCGCGCGGTTTACGAAGCGCGGTACTACATCGAGCGGAGGCAGGCCTTCGGGCGTCCGGTCATCGAATGGCCGCTCGCGCAGGAGACGTTCTTCGACCTGGAAGCTGAGCACGTGGCGGCGCTGCTGCTCACCTTCGAGACGGTCGAGATCCTCTGCCGCGCCGACGGCGGCGACGACGACTGCGCGCGCATGCTGCGCATCCTCACGCCGATCGTGAAAGCGGTTACCGCGAAGCTCGCCGTGCCGTGCGTCTCCGAGGCGATGGAGTTGATCGGCGGGAACGGCTACATCGAAGAGAGCCCGATGCCGCGGCTGCTGCGCGACGCGCAGGTGCTGCCGATCTGGGAAGGGACCACCAACATCCTCGTGCTCGACGCGCTGCGGGTCATGAACAAGGAAGGGGCGCACGAGTTGCTGCTCTCCCGCATCCGCAAGCAGTTCCCCCGCGAGACGGATGCGCTGGCGTACACGCTCGCCTCGCTCGACGAGCACGACGCGCGCGGCTGGATCGACCGGCTGGCGCGGCTGTTCCAGCTGACGCTGCTCGCCGAGGCGGGCCATGGCGAATATGCAGACCGGCTGGTGGGGCGTCCTCTCGGCATGATCCCGGGCGCGCGGATGTGATTGTGCGTTTGACCGTGCTGATGCCCGTGTACAACGGGGAGCGGTATCTCGACGAAGCGATCGCCAGCATCGCCGCGCAGGAGCTCGCCGACTTCGAATTCGTGATCGTGGACGACGCGTCGACCGATGCGACGCCGGAGCTCCTCGCGAAGTGGGCAGCCCGCGATCCGCGGATCGTGGTGCTGCGGCTGAACGAGAACGGCGGAACGGCCCGTGCCCTGAACGCGGGGCTGGCCATCGCGCGCGGCGAGTACATCGCGCGCCAGGACGCGGACGACCTCTCGCTGCCGGGCCGTCTTGCCCGGCAGGTCGCGGCGCTGGACGAGAATCCGTCCGCGGTGCTGGTGACGGTCGGACGCATCCGGATCGACGAGCAGGGAAAGCACCTCGGCGCCGCGCCGAACCTCGTGCAGCCGCCGGAGGTCGTCCGCTTCCTGCTGCACTTCACTCACGCCGCCATCGGCGTGCCTGGGCAGTCGATGTTCCGCACCGCGGCGGCGCGCGCGGCCGGCGGGTGGGATGACACGTACCGCCTGGCGCAGGGGTGGGAATTCGCGTCGCGGCTGTCGAAGCAGGGAGCGTTCCTCTCCCTGCCGGAGCTCGGGATGCAGTACCGCGTGCATGACGGGCGGGTGAGCGTGCAGTTCCGCGACGAGCAGGTCGCGAACGCGACGCGCATCTCGCAGCGGATGCTCTCCGAGCTGATCGGGCGCGACGTGACGTTCGACGAGGCTGCCGCGAGCGCGAGCGTCTGGTTTCTGCATCCGCGGAAGGGAGCCGCTCCTGCTGCTGCGCGTCTTTGGCGCGAGGCCTTGTCACACTTCCCGTTGACGCGCCGGGAGCGTGCCATCGTGAGGCGCATCGCCGCCCGCCGCTTCGCCCGCTCCGCCGCTCTTCACGCGTCGCGCATGCGGCCGCGTGACGTGGTGCAGCACGTTTCCGCGGCGCTCCGGGCATGAAGGTCTCGGTGGTCATGCCGGTGCACAACGGCGCGCGCTTTCTCGAAGAGTCGCTCGCCAGCATCGTCGGCGACGCGTTCGACGAGCTGGTGATCGTCGACGATGGCTCCACCGATGCAACGCCGGCCCTCCTCGGAGCGTGGGCGGCGCGCGAGCCGCGCATCGTCATCGTGACGCTGGAACGCAATCGCGGTCTCGCTCACGCCCTCAATCGCGGGCTGGAAACGGCGCGCGGCGAGTACGTGGCGCGGCATGACGCGGACGAGGTCTACGTTCGCGGACGCATCGCCGCGCAGGTGGAGATGCTCGACCGCGAGCGTGACGTGGTACTGGTCTCGACCTGGTTCGACATCATCGACGAGCAGGGACGCCGCACCGGCACGTATCGTCCCTCGTATTCACCGGAGGAGATCGATTACCTCCTCAACTTCTACAACGTCCTCGGCGGCCACGCGCAGGTGATGTTCCGCCGCGAAGCCGCCCTGCGTGCCGGCCGCTACGCGGAAGAGTTCTCGACGGTCGAGGATTACGACCTCTGGCGCCGCCTCCGCCGCCTCGGGCGCATCGTGATCCTGCCGCGTATCGGACTGCTGCGGCGGCATCACTCATCCGGCGTCTCGTTCGCGCAGCGCACGCAACAACGCGCCCTCTCCGGTCAGGTCATGCGCCTCGCCGTCGGCGACACGCTCGGTCGCGCCATCAGTGACGAAGAAGCGAAGGCCATCGCGACGCTCTGGCGAGGGGCGTATCACGCGGGACTCGTATCGCTCGCGGTCCGGCTCAGCCGCGGAGCGGGCGACATGCGCCGCCTGCTCCGGCGGCGCGTGCTCTACACCGCCGCACGCGCCCTGCGGCGCGGTCACGTGCGCGACGCGGTGCAGTGGCTCAGAACAGCCGGATCCCCTTAGCCTGCGCCGCGGCCAGCGCATCCAGGAAGCGCGCGCGGGAGATCTCGCGTCCCCCCAGCGCCTCCATGTGCGGCGTCATGACCTGGCAGTCGATCAGCGTCGAGCCCCGCTCGCGCAGGTGGTCGATGAGGAACAGCAGCGCGAGCTTCGACGCATCCGGACGGCGATGGAACATGCTCTCGCCGGTGAAGATCCCGCCGGAGTCGACGCCGTACAGCCCGCCGACCAGCTCGTCGCCGTCCCACACTTCCACGCTGTGCGCATCCCCCGCGGCGTGAAAGCGCAGGAACGCCGCGATGATGTTCGGCGCGATCCAGGTCCCATCCTGCTCCGGCCGGTCCGCCTGCGAACAGGCGCGAATCACGGCCCGGAAATCGCGGTCGATGGTGTACGTGAACCCCGACTTCTTCTGCGACTTCCGCAGCGACCTCCCGACATGCACCTCGTCGAACAAGATCACCGCCCGCCGCCGCGGCGAAAACCACGGCAGCGGCAACCCTTCATGCGGCCACGGAAAAATCCCCTTGTGATACGCCTCCCGCAACGTCGCCACACGCAGGTCTTCCCCCATCGCAACGACGTCGCTCGGCGCGTACCGGGGATCGGGGAAGGTGGACATGTCAGTGAGGCGGTGTCTGGTGTCGGGTGTCAGGTATCCGGGGTATGTCGCCCGGGCGGAACACCCCAGACACCCGACACCTGATACCCGACACCAATCCCTTAGTACTTCAGCTTCAACTCCTTCTCGTCCCCATCCACCACCACGTGTCCACCCGAAACGAGCTTCCCGAACAGGATCTCGTCCACCAGCGGCTCCTTGATCTTCGTGGAGATCAGTCGGCCCATGGGCCTGGCGCCGAAGGAGCGGTCATAGCCGTTGCGGGCGAGCCAGGCGCGGCCGGGTTCGCGGAGCTCGAGGGTGACGTTCTTGGCGGTAAGTTGCTTCTGCAGCTCGGCGATGAACTTGTCGACGACCTGCTCGATCACCTCGAAGCTGAGCGGTTCGAAGGCGATCCAGGCGTCGAGGCGGTTGCGGAACTCCGGGGCGAACGTCCGCTCGATGATGCCGCGGCCGTGGCCGCTGGAGGGATTGTTCCTGAAGCCGGGGGAGGCCTCCGTCATCTCGCGGCCGCCGGCGTTCGTGGTCATGATCATGATCACGTTGCGGAAGTCGGCCTTCTTGCCGTTGTTGTCCGTCAGCGTGGCGTGATCCATCACCTGCAGCAGGATCGAGAAGAGGTTCGGATGTGCTTTCTCGATCTCGTCGAGCACGAGCACCGCGTACGGGGTTTTCGTGACCGCGTCGGTGAGCAGGCCGCCCTGATCGAAGCCGACGTAGCCGGGAGGGGCGCCGATGAGGCGCGAGACGGTGTGCGGCTCCATGTACTCGCTCATGTCGAAGCGGATGAACTCGACCCCGAGCGACTGCGCGAGCTGCTTGGCGAGCTCGGTCTTCCCGACGCCGGTCGGCCCGCTGAAGAGGAACGACCCGATCGGTTTGTCCGGATTGCCGAGCCCCGAGCGCGAGAGCTTGATCGCGCTGACGACCTGCCTGATGGCGTGGTCCTGCCCGTAGATCACGCGCCGCAGATCGGCTTCGAGCTGCTGGAGGCGGTCTTTCTCCGACACCGCGATCGTCCGCGGCGGGATCTTGGCCATGAGCGAGACCACGGCTTCGACTTCGTGGATGTCGATGACCTCGGGGAGGAGGGCCGAGGGCTGAGGGCCGAGGGCCGAGGGGGCTTCGCCGAGTGGCGCGGTTGCGGCGGACGAAGCCTCAGGCGAGGCGCTGGCCGAAGGAACCCCTCGGCCCTCGGCCCTCGGCCCTTGGCCCTCCGGCGCAGCCGGCCGGAGCATCCGCACGCGCGCACCCGCTTCATCCAGCACGTCGATCGCTTTGTCCGGCAGGTGCCGGTCGTGGATGTACTTGGCGGACAGCTCGGCCGCCAGGCGCAGCGCCTCGTCGGTGAAGGTCACGCCGTGGTGCTGTTCGTAGTAGCTCTTGAGGCCGCGCAGGATCTCGACCGTCTCCTCGACCGTCGGCTCGCCGACTTCAATCTTCTGGAATCTCCTTGCGAGCGCGCGGTCGCGCTCGAAGGAGGCCTTGTACTCGCCGTACGTGGTCGAGCCGATCACGCGCAGCTTGCCGGAGGCAATGGCCGGCTTGAGCATGTTCGAGGCGTCCATCGTCCCGCCGCTGACCGCTCCCGCGCCGACGATGGTGTGAATCTCGTCGATGAACAGGATGGCGTCTTTCTTCTCCGTCAGCGCGGCGATGACCGCCTTGAGGCGCTGCTCGAACTCGCCGCGGTACTTCGTGCCCGCCAGCAGCGAGCCCATCTCCAGCGACCACACTTCGGCGTTCTTCAGCACCGCCGGCACGTCGCCCAGCTGGATCTTCAGCGCGAGCCCCTCGGCGATCGCGGTCTTGCCCACTCCCGGCTCGCCGACGTACAGCGGGTTGTTCTTCCGCCGCCTGCAGAGGATCTGGATGGTCCGCTCCAGCTCGTTCGCGCGGCCGATGACCGGATCGATCTCGCCCGCCTTGGCCCGCTCGAGCAGGTTCACCGCGTACGTCTGCAGCGGATCCTTCGGCGCCGGCTCTTCTTCGCCCGGCGTGGGGAACGGGCCGTCGCCCTGCTTCTCCTTCGGGATGCCGTGGGAGAGGTAGGTGAGGACGTCGAGCTTCTCGACGCCCTGGCTGCGCAGGAGAAAGACGGCCTGCGACTTCTCGGCCTGGTACAGCGCGGCCAGCATCTCGCCGGTATCGACTTCCTTGCGCCCCGAGCTCTGCGCGTGCAGCTGCGCATACTGGATGACGCGCTGGAGCATGGTGGTGAGCGTCGGCTGGAGGTCGTCCTCCTCGAGTTGTTCGTAGGTCCTGTCGATGAACTCGTCGAGCTGCTTCTTGAGCGCTTCGACGTTGCCGCCGCAGGCGCGCACAACGTCGTTGACGGTGCGGTCGTGCAGCAGGGCGAAGAGGAGATGCTCGAGCGTGACGTACTCGTGACGGCGGCGAATGGCCTCATTCACCGCGAACTCGAAACTGGCCTGGAGGGGTTTGGCGATCATGAGACTTCTTCCATGGTAGCGAGCAACGGAAATTCGTGCTCGTGCGCGAGCGCGGTGGTCTTCTCGACCTTCGTCTCGGCGACTTCGTACGTGTAGATGCCGGCCACCCCTGTGCCTCGGAGGTGGACGTTGAGCATGACCTGGATGGCCTGCTCTTCCGGCATGTTGAAGATGGACTCCAGCACCCAGACCACGAACTCCATGGTGGTGAAGTCGTCGTTGTGGAGCAGGACTTTGTACAGCGGCGGCTCTTCGACTTTTTCCCGCGACTCGGCTTCGGCGACCGCGGAGTCTTCGTATTGCGTCTCTGGTGGCAACATCAACGCTGTTTTAACGCAGAATGCGTGCGCGAAAATGCCGCAGTTCGATGCCGTCCGCCGTTACGCACCCGCCACGTTCTTTCTCGCCGGTTTCGTCTGGGATGCCCTGACCCTCGGGCGCACCATCACCACCATCGACCTTTTCATCCTCCTCGGCTACCTCATCGGTGCCGGGGCGATCCTGCTGACCATCGGCCGGGGAGTGACGTTCCGCGGCTCGGAGTACCTGAACGCGGTGCTGCAGTTCTTCTTCGGCGGCATCTTCAGCGCGCTCTTCATCTTCTACTTCCTCAGCTCCAGCGGCCTGGCCGGCATGCTCTTCGTCCTCGGGCTGGCGGTGCTGCTGATCGGCAACGAGTTCCTGGAGAGCGCCTACAGCGAGCTGACGCTGTCGTGGGTGTTCTTCACGCTCAGTGCGACGATGTTCTTCAACTTCGCGCTCGCGCACCTCTTCCGCAGCATCAGCACGTTCTGGTTCTACCTCGGCACGCTCTTCGCGCTGCTGCTCGTGCTCGCACTGCGCCGCCTGTCGCGCCACGAGTCGGCGAGCGCCCTCCCGTCGACCGGTGTCGCCGCGTTGATGCTGGTGCTGCACGTCTTCAACCTGATCCCGCCCGTGCCGCTGGTGAAGAAGGACATGCTCATCGCGCACGACGTCCGCCGGAGCGACGGCGGTTACGTGGCGCGGGTCGAGTCGCCCGGCCACCGCTTCTGGCGCCGCTCCTCCGCGACGTTCCACCGCGCCGGCAACGAGCGCGTCTACTGCTTCACCTCGGTCTTCGTGCCGCAAGGGATCACCACGACCATCCGCCACCGCTGGGAGGTCCTGCAGGACGATGAATGGACGACCACCAGCATCGTCCCCATCCGCATCGCCGGCGGCCGCCAGACCGGCTACCGCGGCTTCACCTACAAGCAGAATGTCGTCCCCGGCAAATGGCGCGTGACCGCGGAGTCGGAAAGCGGCGCCGCGATCGGGATCGTGATGTTCGAGGTGGTGGCAGGGGAGGCGGGGGAGTTGAAGACGGTGCGGTTGTAGGGAGGCGCTACAGCGCCAGCCGCGACCCCGGCGGCAGCTCGACCGGCGTTTCCCCGCGCCTGAAGATGCGCGCCGGCTTCTCGCCGAGGAGTGTCACGGCGTCCCCCTCGACCCGCAGTGCGGAGCCTTCGCGCAGGCCGACCACGGGAGTGGTGTTCTCTTCGTGGAACTCGCGGATGCGGTCTTCGCGCGTTTCGCCGTGATGCGTCGAGCCGGGGTCGGGATCGAGGTAGTGCGGATTGATCTGAAAGGAGACCAGCCCCATCGCGTCGAAGGAGGGGGGATAGACGATCGGCATGTCGTTCGTGGTGCGGATGCTGGGCGTGGCGACGTTCGTCCCCGCGGATGAGCCGATGTACGGGAGACCGCCGCGCACGCGTTCCCGGATCGCCTCGAAGAGACCGGTCTCATAGAGCTGCTTCAGGAGGCGGAAGGTGTTGCCGCCGCCGATGAAGATGGCGTCCGCGCCTTCGAGATCCGCGGGACCGCGCACCTGCGTGACGTCGAAGCCCATCCGCCCCAGCCGCTCACGCACACGCGTGGTGTACGCGCCGACGTCGTGCTGCGCGAACGGCACGAACGCGACCTTCCCGCGCTCCCCGAGCAACGCGCGAATGTCGTCCTCGGAATGGTCGAGGAACCCGTAGCCGTGGACCACGGAGCTGGAGATGAGGAGGAGGCGCATCGGGAGGGGAGTATAGCGATGGTGTCGGGTGTCGGGTGTCAGGTATCTGCGGAGCATCGCCCGGGCGAAACACCCCAGACACCGGACACCTGATCACACCTACTTGATCCACCACGCCCTCGGCCCCGGCTCCCAGTGATACAGCCCCGCTCCGCGCGCGGCGGCGACGTTCTGAACGCGCTTGTTCACCGCCCACTTTTCGGCGACCTGGACGGTCCAGAGATACGGCTGGTCGCGGGCCAGCACGTCGTGCAGCTGGTGGTAGAGGTAGACGCGGCGCCCGGCGTCGAGCTCGGCGCGCGCCTGTAGCATGAGCTGATCGGCTTCGGCGTTCCTGTAGCCGACGACGTTCAGGCCGTTCTCGATCTGCGACGAGTGAAAGAGGCCGTACGGATCGGGATCGGGCTCGTTGACCCAGGACAGGAAGGCGGCCTGGTAGTTGTGCTTGAGCACGAAGTCGTAGAACGCCGCTTCCTCGACCGGCTTCATCTCGAGGCGCACGCCGATGCGGCGGAGCGCGTCCTGGAACACCTGGGCCATGTCATTCGCGATCTTGCTGCCGGCGGGGATGAGCAGCGTGAGGTGGAACGGCTTCCCCTCGCGATCGAGCACGCCGTCCTGGTCGGTGTCGCTCCAGCCTGCCGAGGATAGGAGCCCCGCGGCGGCTGCCGGATTGAAGTCGATCGCCGAGATCTCGGCGTTGTTCGCGGTCTGGTCGGGAGTGAAGGGACCGGTCACCGCGCGCGCCTGGCCGTGGTACAGCCGGTCGATGATCGACTGCCGGTCGAAGGTCATGGCCAGCGCACGGCGTACGCGCGCGTCGGCGAGCAGAGGGTCGGCGAGGTTCCAGGCGATGGCGGTGTACGCGAGGCGGTAGATGTTGTGGAAGGCGAGCTTCGCGTTCACCGCCGGATCGTCTTTGTAACGGAACCAGGTGTCGTTGGTCACGCGCGACACGTCGACGTCGCCGCGCACGAGCGACTTCCAGGACACCGCGTCTTCGGCGATGGGGCGGAAGAGCACCGACTGGATGCGCGGCCTGGTGCGCCAGTAATTCTCGCGCCGTTCCAGCAGCGCGCCGCGATCGCGCGTGCGCTGCTTCAGCACGTACGGGCCGTTGCCGACCACCGCCGCGTTCTTCTTGAAGTCGCCTTTGCCGTAGATGTGCTCGGGGAGGATGCCGACGTTGAACGAGAGCAGCTGCCCGGCGCGCACTTCCTTGAACGCGACGCGCACCGTCCGCTCGTCGACGGCTTTGGTCTGCTCGCGGTCCAGCAGCTCGAACGCGGCCGCGTATTGCGTCGACTCGGCGTCGAGGATCTTGTTGACGGTGAAGACGACGTCGCTCGCACGCACCGGCTGGCCGTCGCTCCACGTCGCGCGCGGGTCGAGGTGAAAGACGTAGGTGAGCCCTCCGTCGAGCACTTCCCACCGTACGGCGGTCGCGGAAATGGGGGCGAGGTTCTGGTCGAACGCAACCAGCGGGTCATAGAGGAACGACAGCACCTGCCGCTCATCCTCGGTGGTGTGCAGGAGATAGTTGAGCGTCGTGACCGGCCCTTCGAGCCGCAGCACGAGCCGCCCGCCATCCCGAGGCGCGGCCGGTACGTTCTTCGGCGGGGGCGGCGGCGTCGGCGTCTCGCGCGTGCATGCAAACGAGAGCGCGAGAGCCAGTGCAGCGAGGATGCGACGCATGTGAGCGTGATTCTACGGGATTGAGGATTGTGGATTGAGGATTGAGGAGAACGGGCGGACATGCTTTCTCCTCAATCCTTCATCCTCAATCCTCAATCCGACCCAATCACCCACTTCTCGTACGAATCGCCGGGCAGCTCGCGGACGAAGCGGGAGGGCTCCATCAGGATGTCCATGCCGCTGCGGTCGCGGGACATGACCGGAAAGACCAGGTAGAGCTCCTGCTTCGCGCGGGTCACCGCCACGTAGAAGAGGCGGCGTTCCTCCTCCTCACCCGGGATCACCAGCTCGCGCGTCCCTTCCTCATCGACCACCGGCGCATCCTGTGTGGCTCCCTCGAGCAGCGGCAGCGCCTCGTGCACGCGGTTCGGCGCGATGCGGATGATGCCGCCGGGAACGCGCAGCGCGCGCTGCGACGGGAAGCGGCCGTCCGCCAGCCAGATCACGAAGACGACTCGCCACTCCAGCCCCTTCGCCTGGTGCACCGAGGTCAGCACGATCTTCTCGTCCTCCGGGCCGACCACCGCCACGTCCTCTCCGGCGATCGGATTCGCGAGGGCCACCTCGCCGAGGAACGTATCGACGTCTTCGTAGCGCAGCGCGTACTGCGAGAGCTGTTCGAGGTCGTCCAGACGCGCCTGCGAGTTCGCGAACTTCGAGCGCGCGTAGTCCGCGTAGCCGCGCTCCACCACCAGCCGGATCGTCTCCGACGGATTGCGCTTCATCGAATCGGACGAGATGAGCCCCAGGACCTCGCGCACCGACTTCATCGACCCCGACACGCCGCGCCCGGATGTCTCGAAGCCTCGCAGGAACGCATCGAGCGGGTTCGGCGCCTGCGAGATCCGTCCCCATACCTCGGCCGCGGTCTTCTCGCCGACCTTCGGATACAGCTTCAGCATCCGCTTCCACGACAGCTCGTCGCGCGGGTTCGTCACGATCTTCAGGTACGCCAGCACATCCTTGATGTGCGCCTGCTCGAAGAAGCGCACGCCGCTGCGGATCTCGTACGGGATGTTGCGGCGCGAAAGCTCCATCTGCAGCTCGAGCGATTGGTAGTGTGAGCGGTAAAGCACCGCAATGTCGCCGAGGTGCTCCCCCTCGTCGCGCAGCTCGAGAATGCGCTGCGCGACGAAGTTCGCCTGCTCGAACACATCGTCCACGCCTACTACGGCGGGATCGGGACCATCGCCGCGCACCGCCTGCAACTCCTTCCGGAACTGGAAGCGGTTGGCCGCGATGGAAGCGTTCGCGAGCTGCAGGATCTGCCGGGTAGAGCGGTAGTTTGTCTCCAGCTTGTAGATCTTCGCCTCGGGGAACCGGAGCGGAAACGTGAGGATGTTCTCGAACGACGCGCCGCGGAACGAATAGATCGACTGCGCGTCGTCGCCCACCACCATCAGGTTCCGGCGCACCGACGCCATGGAGTCGATGATGTCGGCCTGGAGCTTGTTCGTGTCCTGGTACTCATCGACCAGGATCGCGCGGAAGCGGCGCTTGAGCGACTCCGCCACGTCGGCGTGGTCGTCGAGCAGCACCTTCCAGAACACCAGCAGGTCGTCGAAATCCATCGAGTTCGCGTCGCGCTTGCGCTCCTTGTAGCGGCGGAACACGTTCACGATCTCATCGCCGTACATCATGAAGTGCGGGTAGTTCTGCTCGAGGTGCAGCTCCAGCGGCGTGCGGGTGTTGATGAGGAACGAGTAGATGTCGAGCAGCACGTCGCCCTTGGGGAATCGCTTCTCCAGCGTCTTGATGCCGAGGGAGGAGATGGCGGACTCCATCATCTCCTTGGAGTCCTCGTCGTCGAGGATGGCGAAGTTCGAGCGGTAGCCGATCGCCTCCGCATGACGGCGCAACAACCGGTTGCCGATCGAATGGAACGTCCCGCCCCAGATCCGGCGGGTATCGATGGTGACGAGCTGCTCGACGCGCGACAGCATCTCGCGCGAAGCCTTGTTCGTGAACGTGACGATCAGGATCTCCGTGGGGTCGAGTCCATCCTCGATGAGCCGCGACACGCGATAGGTGAGGGTGCGGGTTTTTCCACTCCCCGCGCCGGCGATCACGAGCATCGGCCCCTCGCCGGCCATGACCACCTCGAGCTGTTCCTGGTTCAGCTCCTCGTCATAGCGAACCTTGTACTGCTTCGGAGTTTTCGCCGCGGATTTGAGCGTGTAGCGGCGGACTTTGGTCTCGGTCATTCCATGGCGAGCGTATCGCAGTCGGCCGTGCTATTTGCGCGGCGTCGGAGGCGGAGGAGGAGTCGTTCCCTGAGGCTTGCCGACAGGCGGTGCCGGACTCACAACGCGCCTTCCGAAGTCACCGAACCCCCCCTGATGGGGTGGAAACGGCTGGCTGTCGTGTCTATCGTTATTGCTCGCCATTGCTCATCTCCTTACGGAAGAGGTCCTCACCAGCCGACGTAATTCGTTGGTCTCCGGGCAGATCGCTCACGGCCGCGATAGAAGCGATCGTGCTTCCGAGCAGAAACATCGTCTGATACAGCGTAGCGCGATACGTGTTCGCTGTCTCATCGTACAACGCCGGCTCGCGCAGGATTATGTCGCGCTCGGTCGCCGCCACCGATACATCCGCTGTGTCGATGTACCCTGCGTACGCTTGACCATTCGTCAAGCCGACCGTGACCCAGCGGCTTCGGGCGCACGACTTGATGAAGTGATCCCATGCGCTGGAGTACGCTGACCGCGATGTCAGCCGCGCAAGGAGGCGAACGGCGTAACCGGCTGCGATCCCGCACGTTGCTGCACCCGCACTGTGGCCGAGGAACGCGATCCCGAGTCGCCCGATCTGATCCGGCCGGAGAAGCTCCATCGCCTGCGGCGAAATGTAGACCGGCACGGGCGCCGACAGCAGAGGAGCGACGATCGCGTACGTCGACAGACCGGCGAGGCTGAAGGCGAGCAGCCGGAGGGTCCGCCACCACTTGTCTTCCCGCCAATCCCAACCAACGAGCATCGTGTAGATGCGTTCCCCAGGTACCCCGGGGAGAATCGCGAATGCGGCGATGAGCAACGCGGCAACGCTCGACGGCAGTTCCATCGACGCAAATTCTTCCACCCGTCCGGTTGCCATCTGCATTCCTCTACATGTGGTGGAACTGCAACGACGCGGCGACTCGCCGGCATACCGGAACAGCCGTGCTATGTTGCCGTGCACGTCCATTGCTTTGGGAGGATTCATGATGCGCCGGATTCTTCTTCCCCTCCTGCTCGCTCTCTCTTTGATCTCGTGTGCGTCGAAGGACGCCGCGCTCGATACGGACCAGACTCCCCGCTCGCGCTATACCGGCGACGTCGGTGAGTCGCCGGTCGGCGTCATCCCGGAGGCGTCACTGCGCGACAACGCGCGCAACCGCGAGCTCGGGATGGCCATCGAATATCCGACACGGCCGGGACCGCACCCGCTGATCGTCTTCTCGCACGGCTTCGGCTCGCAGGCGCGGGAGTACGCCGCGCTCAGCTCGTTCTGGGCGAGCCAGGGGTACGTGGTCATCCGCCCCGCCCACGCCGACGCGGGCAAGGGAAGCACCCCCTCCGGCGGCCGCGAGGCGTGGGAGAACCGCCCCGCCGGCGACTGGAACGCCCGAGTGGACGACATGCTGCTGGTCATCGACCAGCTCGACCAGCTCGAGCAACGCTACCCGGAGCTGCAGGGAAAGATCGACCGCGCGAAGATCGGCGTGGGCGGACATTCCTACGGCGCCATGACGGCGATGCTCCTCGGCGGCGCGCAGACGCAGCCCGGCACCGCACGTCCCGCCGATCCGCGCATCAAGGCCGTCGTGGCCATGGGACCTCCGGGTCCGGGGGCGTCCCGAGGCCTGACGGAGCAGTCGTGGGCGCAGTTGACGAAGCCGGCGCTCTTCATCGTCGGCACGGCCGAGAACGGGGCCGATGAGACCGAGACGCCGGAGTGGCGCCGCCGTGCGTACGAGCTCTCGCCGGCCGGCGACAAGTGGCTGGTCGTGCTCGACGGCGGCGGCTACAGCGCGTACACCGGCCGCATGAGCCCCGTCACGCCCGGCATTCGCCAGACCATCAGCGAGCCGTCGAACGATCCGGGCACCGACCCGAAGCGCATCCCGGGTCAGCGTCCCGTGATCACGGAGCCGGCACGAACGGTGCCGCGCGAAGGGCAGACCGGTCTCCGCACCCGCGGCGCCTTCAGCACCGTCAAGGCGCTGTCGCTCGCGTTCTGGGATACCTACCTGCGTGAGAGCACGGAAGGGCGGACGGCGCTGGAGGCAGGCGGCTCGCGCGGCGGCGTGACGCTGGAGAAGAAGTAATGGAGCTGTCGACCGCGAAAATCCTCGTGACCGGCGGCACCGCCGGCATCGGCCTGGAGACCGCACGCCAGCTGCGGGCCCGCGGCGCGCAGGTCGCGATTTGCGGCCGCCACGAAGCGCGCGTCCGCGAAGCGGCGGCTGCGCTCGGCGCGCTCGGCATCCGCGCCGACGTCAGCGTGGAAGAAGACGTGGTGCGGCTGGTGCGGGAGGTGATCGAGGCCTTCGGCGATTACGACGTCCTGATCAACAACGCCGGCTTCGGCTCGTTTGCGCCGCTCGTCGAGACGTCGGTCGCGGAGATGCAGCGCGTCTTCGCGACGAACGTCTTCGGCGCCATGCTCGTGGCCCGCGAGTCGGCGAAGCACTTCATCGCCCGGAACCGCGGCAACATCGTCAACATCTCATCCAGCGCCGGCGTCCGCGGCTTCGCCGGCGGCACCGCCTATTCCGCCAGCAAGTTCGCCCTCTCCAGCATGACCGAATGCTGGCGTGCGGAGCTCCGCAAGCACAACATCCGCGTCATGCAGGTCAACCCGAGCGAAGTGCAGACCGAATTCGTCGTCAGCTCCGGCCGCCCCGCCCGCGCGCCGAGCGAGCGCAAGCTGCAGGCCGGCGACATCGCCCAGACCATCGTGGCCATGCTCGAGCTCCCGGACCGCGGCTTCATCACCGAGACCTCGGTCTGGGCCACGAACCCGGATTGAGGGAGCGTCTGCGCCGGGGTTTGGAGTGCGGTGACCGCAGTCACCGCTTTTCCTTGCGGCGAAGCCGCCGATCTCGCGAGAACCACGCCGCTCCACGGCGAGTGAAAGCGGTGACTGCGGCCACCGCACTCCAAACCGCTGGCGCGTGGGAGTCGCAGTGACGGAGAGAGGGAGGGCGGGCACGAAGCTCCCCTCCACGCTATCATCCCTCCCTCATGTCCGAGGTGGACTACCAGCGGCAGTTGACGGAGCAGCGGATTCAGGGGGAGCAACTGCGCCTCCTCGGCTCCGCGATTCGCGTTACCGCGGAGGGAATCGCGATCCTCACGCCGGCGGTGGAAGCGGTCGGGCCGCGCATCGCGTTCGTCAACGACGGCTTCTGCGCGATCTACGGGCGGCGGGCGGAAGACATCATCGGGCAGACGCCGCAGATCTTCGGGATCGTGGAGCGGCAGCAGGCGATCGTCGAGTCGCTCCTGGAGCACGTCTTCGATCACCGCCCGTTCGAGGCGGAGGCGACCGCGCGGCGCGCGAACGGGTCGGAGTTCGAGCTCGACCTGCAGCTCGTGCCGATCGAAGACGCCGGCCAGCTCACGCACTGGGTCGCGTTCCTGCGCGACGTCACGGCCACCAAGCACCAGGTCTCGTCGCTGCGCCACCAGGCGATGCACGACGCGCTGACCGGGCTCCCGAATCGCACGCTCCTCTTCGACGCGCTGGAATCGGCGGTCGTGAACGCGCAAGCGAAGGGGACCATGACCGCGCTCATGCTGATGGACCTCGACCGTTTCAAGGAAGTGAACGACACGTTCGGCCATCAGTTCGGCGACGCGCTGCTGAAGCAGGTCGCCTTCCGCCTGCAGAACCAGATGCGCACCGGCGACGTCGTGGCGCGCCTCGGCGGCGACGAGTTCGCGGTCGTGCTGCCGTCGACCGCCGACGCGCACTCCACCGCCATCACCGCACGCCGCATCCTGAACACGCTCGAGCAGCCGTTCGTGGTCGAGGCACAGGTGCTGGAGGTCGGCGCCAGCATCGGCATCGCGCTCTATCCCGAGCACGGCACCGACGCGCGCACGCTGCTCCGCCGCGCCGACGTGGCGATGTACGACGCGAAGCAGAAGCAGAGCGGGTACAGCTTCCATCGCGAGGACGTCGATACCCGCACCGGCGACCAGATGGCGCTGGTGGTCGAGCTCCGCCGCGCGCTGGAGCGCGAGGAGCTGGAGCTGTACTACCAGCCGAAGCTGCACATGCGCAGCGGCCTCGTGACCCGCTGCGAGGTGCTGATGCGCTGGAACCACCCGCAGCGCGGCCTGCTGGCGCCGTCGGCGTTCATCCCGGCGGCAGAGCGGACGGGACTCATCCGCCAGATGACCGACTGGCTGCTCGACCGCGCGCTGTCGCAATGCCGGAAGTGGCAGGACGCGGGTGCGCCGATTCACCTCGCCCTGAACGTCTCGGCCAAGAGCCTCCTCGACCAGGCGCTGCCGGGGAAAGTGCAGGCGGCGCTCGACCGCTGGGAGATCGATCCGCGCTTCCTGAAGATCGAGATCACGGAGAGCAGCATCATGGCCGACCCGGCGCACGCGCTGGCGATCCTGTCGATGCTGCAGTCGATGGGCGTGCGCCTCTCGATCGACGACTTCGGCACCGGCTACTCCTCGCTGACGCACCTGCGCGAGCTGCCGATCGACGAGATCAAGATCGACAAGTCGTTCGTGATGGGGATGACCACCAGCGAGGCCGACGCGGCCATCGTCCGGACGATGATCGACCTCGGCCACAACCTCGGCAAGCAGGTGTGCGCCGAGGGGGTCGAGGACGAAGCGATGTGGGACATGCTCGCCGGGATGGGCTGCGACCTCGCACAGGGTTACTGGATCTCCCGACCGAAACCTGCGAACGAGCTGTTGGAGTGGCTGAAGCAGACGTCGTGGGGCATGGAACGCACTAATCTGACAGGATGAAGATTGCCATTCAGGGGGAGGCGGGTTCCTTCAGCCATGTCGCGGCGCGTCGGATGTTGCGGCAGGACGTGGACATCCTCGCGTGCCGGACGTTCGACGACGTCTTTGCGGCGATGACATCCGGCGCGGCCGGTGCGGCGGTCGTTCCGATCGAGAACACGCTCGCCGGCTCCATTCACCGCAACTACGAGCTCCTCGGCGCGTCGGAGTTGCACATCGCCGGCGAGACGCTGCTGCGCATCGAGCATCACCTGATCGCCCGCCCCGGCACGACCACCGACCGCATCGCGCGCATCCTCTCGCACCCGGTGGCGCTCGCGCAGTGCCAGCGCTTTCTCGCGTCGGTGACGGCCGTGGCGGTGGCCACGGACGATACGGCCGGCAGTGTGAAGCTGATCATGGGAGGGGAGAGCGACGACGTCGCCGCGATCGCGGGCGCGGCCGCCGCGGAACTGTACGGTGGCGAGATCCTGGTGCCGAACGTCGAGGATCACCGGGAGAACTACACCCGCTTTCTGCTCCTTTCGACGGCTCCGGCCGAGGTGACTGACGGGGCGATGAAGACCACGGTGCTGTTCCGGACACCGAACACGCCCGGCTCGCTGTGGCGCGCGCTGGCGGCGTTCGCGCTTCGCGACATCAACATGTCGAAGCTGGAGTCGCGCCCGATCGAAGGACGGCCGTGGGAGTACTCGTTCTACGTGGACCTCTCCGGCGGTCCCGCCGAGCTGGCGAACGCCCTCGGCCATCTGCGCGAGATGTGCGAGTTCGTGAAGGTGCTGGGCAGCTACCGCGCGGCGTGAACTTCTCGCCGTATCGCCACCGTCGACCACCACAGCACCGCGATCCACCACAGTTGCAGCGGAGCACGCCACCAGAGAGCCGACGCCGGCTCGCCGCGCAGCAGCACGCCGTTCATCGCCGCGTAGGCGTTGGCCGGAAACATCGCGATCAGCAGGGCGATCAGGCAGATGGCGGCGGCGCGGCGGAAGCGCACCGTGAGCAGGCCGGTCGCGCCGAGGGCCTCGAGGACGCCGGTCACGTAGACGATCCACATCGCGCCGGTGAACGGGGGCGGGATCATGGCGGCCATGTCGTCGCCGATGGAGGTGAAGTGGGAGGTGGCGGTGAAGAAGAACAGCACCGCCATGCCGATGCGCGCCGCGTCGCGCCAGGGGAACCGGATGCGGGCGAGCAGGGTGGCGACCACCTGCACGATCAGAGGTGCCATGACGTCCTCCCGACACCGGCGTTGGGCTTCAGGCGTTGGGCGCTTGGGGCTCGCCGCCGTCCGGCAACACACCCCAAGAGCCTGACGCCCAACGCCTAACGCCTGGCTTCTATCTCGTGGTGACGCTGACCCGGGCCCGCTCGGTCAGCTCGATGCGGCGCAGCTCGCGATTCATCTCGCGGCGCGTGCGCCACGCACGCTGGCTGGTGGCGATCTGGGTCCCGGTGAGCGAGAACGGGTCGGGCCAGCCGCTGCCGGGGGTGCTTCCCGAGAGCGGGGCAAGGTACTGCGCGCGCCACGTCGCACCGAGCGCACGAAGCTCGAGGCCGCCGTCCCGGTAGCGGACGGCCGGCTCGTCGGGCGATGCGGCCACGAAGAGGCGCATCAGGGTATCTCGCGAATAATCGGCTCGCGGCGACGACTCCTGCGCCGCGGCGCTGCCTGCCACGAGAAGAAAGGCGAGAAGCAAAGCATTCGTTCTCATCACATTCCTCCGACGGAAATCACTGCAAAAAGGTCACCGGAACCCCAACTCTTCGAGCAATTCCGTCGCCTTTTCCACTTCTTCCAGCAGCCACAACATATACCGCATATCGGCGCTCACGTTGCGCGCGAACGGGGGGTAGAAGGCGAAATCGTTTGCAACATTTTCCCAGACCCGGTCGAAGTTGACGCCCACCAGCTCGCCGCGGCCGTTCACGGCCGGGCTGCCGGAGTTCCCGCCGGTGGTGTCGGCGTCGGCGAGGAACGCCACCGGCACGTTCGCACCCCCTTTGCGCGCCGCCGCGAGGATGCGGTCCGGGACGTCGAACGGCTCCTCGTTCGTGTGCTTCTCGACCACGCCGGAGAGGGTCGTCTGCGGCACGAACCAGACCCCGTCGCGCGGCGCGTAGCCCTTCACGTGGCCGAAGGAGACGCGGAGGGTGGAGTTGGCGTCCGGCGCGACCGGACGTCCGGCCTGGGCGATCACGGCGCGGCGCCATTCGGGACGGAGGCGAAGCACGGTCCCCTCGGCGGCGTCGGAGCGCTCGCGGCGCGCATCCACCTCGGCGGCGAGCGCGAACCCGAGCTCGACCAGCGGATCGCGGCGCGCGTGCAGCTGCTCCGCAGTCTCGCCGAACATCTTCAGCCGCTCGGCGAGGTCGAGCATCTTCGTCTGCGCGTACAGCTGGTCGATGTTCGTGATGCGGTCGAGCGCGGCGATGCGCTGCTGCTGCGAGAGCGCACGCGCGCGGCGGAGAAAGTCGCCGAGGAGGGCCTTGTCGGCCGGCGCGAAGAAGCTCTTCTCCTCGCGCTCCAGGCGCTCGCGCACGCGGGCGATCGACCGCTCCATGAAGACCGGATCGCGCTGCGCGTCCGGCTTCTGCCGTTCGAGCGCCGACTTGGCGATGGCCACCGCCCAGATCAGCGAGCGCGGACCGATCGGCGTCAGCGACGCGGGCGTCATCCGGATGTGGTCGACCAGGAAATCGCGGTCGAACGTCGTCTTCTTCTCGTTCGTCAGCTTCGCCAGCCCTTCGTACGCGCCGCGGGCGGGGGGATAGGCGGTGAGCACGGTCCGGTCGGCGGCGCGCTGCGTCTCGAGGATGCTGCCGCGGCGGAAGCCGGCCAGCTGCCCTTCGCCGTTCTTCTGCCGGTTGGCGAGCGTCTTCACTGTGTCAGAGATCGCGATCTCGCCGGCCGGGTTGCCCTTGGCCGCTTCCTCGAGGAGGCGGATCCAGTCGCGGTAGACGTTCGCCCGGGCCGTGAACCAGATGTGGCGCTCTTCCATCTCGTCGGCGGTGAGGGCGCGGTAGGTGGTCCCCGGATATCCGAGGACCATGATGAAGTCGTCGGGCTTCACGCCTTCCTTCGCGATCGGGAAGAAGAACTCCGGGCGGAACGGCTTGCCGTCGACGTAGGCGCGGCCGATTGCGAAGTCGCCGGTGTGGCGCGGCCACATCCAGTTGTCCACCTCGCCGCCGTACTCGCCGACCGCGCGCGGCGGCGCGTAGACCAGGCGGACGTCACCCAGCTCGCTGGTCTCCTGCAGCACGTACTGGATGCCGCCGTCGTGCGCCGCGACCTTGCAGCGATAGCCGGGCTGCTTCTCGCAGCTGGCCACCAGCTCGTTCGTCTTCCGCTCGATGATCCGGAAGCGTTCGAGGTCGGAGGCGTTCTTCGGCACCGCCGCCAGCACGTCGTTCGTCACGTCGACGAAGCGGCGGGGGATGGTCACGCGCAGGGTCTTGCTGCGCAGCTCCGCGTCGCGCGTGCGGGCCAGGAAGCCGTTGGTGATGACGTCGTTCTGCGGCGTCGAATGCTCCTGCAGGACGCCGAAGAGGCAGTGGTGGTTCGTGATGAACAGCCCGTCCGCCGAGATCCAGCCGCCAGAGCAGCCAGGCAGACCGATGGTCGCCGCCAGCAGTCCGGTGCCGCGCTGCGCGTCCCACAGACGGGACGGGGGCAGCTCGAGCCCCTGCTGCGCCAGCCACTTCGGGTCGAGCTCGAGCACCTGCTGCGGCGTCCACTTGCCTTCGCCGGCAAGCAACGAGGTGGTGAGGAAGAGGAGGGGGAGGAGCTTTTTCATCGCGGCGAACTATATCGGTTGGTGTCAGGTGTCAGGTGTCAGGTGTCAGGTGTCTGCGGTGTTTCGCCCGGGCGACAAGCCCCAGATACCTGACACCCGATACCTGACACCACTCCCGCGCCTACTTCAGATGCCGCGCCAGAAAGTCCCACATCTCCGCCCGCGATTCCTTCGCCAGCTTCGTGTCGATGCGGTTGAAGCGGTGCGCGCCGGGGGCGTTCTGGTAGACCTTGTACTCGAACTTTTTCCCGGCCGCCTTGAGCGCCGCGATCATGTGCTCGACCTCGAGGACGTGCACGTCCTCGTCGTTCGTGGTGGTGTGGATGAGGAGCGGCGTCTTCAGCTTGTCGGCGTGGTAGACCGGCGAGCGGCGGCGGTACTCCATGACGTTGTTCTCCGGCTGCTGGCCGATGAACTCCTCGAAGATGTCGCGGTAGCCCTGGCCGGTGTAGCCCATGCGCGCCACGAGATCGCTCACCGGCACGCCCGCGTACGCGACCTTGTAGTCGTCCGGCCAGAGGAAGATGTTCATCAGCGCGTGGTAGCCGCCGTGGCTCCAGCCGAAGATGCCGACGCGGTTCGCGTCGACGAACGGCAGGTTCTCGACCGCCCAGTTGCGCGTGTCGTGCGTGTCGTCGATCTCCGCGCCGCCGTAATCGATCTGGTTGTAGAGGTCCGAGCCGTGGCCGATCGAGCCGCGGTACTCCGGCGAGACGATCACGAAGCCGCGCTCCAGCGCCTCGCGGAAGATGTGCGCGTAGTTCGAGGTGAGCCGCCCGTGCACGCCGCCGTGAGCGAAGATCAGCGTGGGCGCCTTCCCCTGCAGCTTCTTCGGCGCGAAGACGTAGACCGGGAAGATGATGGCGTTGCCGGCATTGATGTCGGTGGCGATCTTCTCGCGGCGCGGTTTGCTCGACGTGATCTCGTACTTTTCGATCGTCGCGACGTCGCCGAGCCGGTGGTACCAGAGCACGTCGTCGATGGCGCGCTGGGTGTCCTCGGACTGGCGGTCGGTGCGCGTGCGCTGGCTCTCCAGCGCCTTGGTCAGGTCGGGCTGCTGCTGCGCGGTTGCGGTGATGGCGATCAGCAAAACGAAGAGGATGCGTCTCATGGGTTTCAGGCTACCATCGCTGCTGCCATGCACGAGCCCATGATCGTCTCCATCGACCGCGTCGGACGCCTGGTCATCCCGAAGGAGATCCGCGAAGCGGCCGGCATCGAGGCCGGGATGCCGCTCGAAGTGACCTGCCGCGAGGGACGGATCGAGATCGCCCCCCGCCGCCGTCCGGTGCGCATCGAGAAGAAGGGGAGGCTGCAGGTCGCGGTCTCCGTGGATGCCGTCAAGCCGCTGACCCGCAACGCGGTCACGGAGACGCAGCGCCGCACGCGCGGCAAGGGAGATGAGTAAGGCGTGCCGACCCTCATCGCCGCCGACGCCACCGTCATCGTCGCCGCGCTGATCGCCTGGCACGAGCGCCACGAGCCCGCCGCTGCCGCCCTCGAAGCCGCCCTGGCCCGCAAGGCGCTCGTGATCCCCGCACCGGTGCTCACGGAGAGCTACTCTCTCCTCACGCGCCTCCCCGCCCAACACCGCCTCACTCACGCCGACGCCTTCCACCTGTTGCGCAGCAGCTTCGCCACCGCCCGCATCGCCGCCTCCAAAACCCGCGACGCCTGGACCGCCCTCCGCCGCTGGTCCGTCGCCGCCATCGGCGGCAACGACGTCTTCGACCTGGCCGTCGTCGAGATCGCCCAGGAGGCAGGGGCGAAGTCGCTGCTGACGTTCCGCAAGGGGGAGCTGGAGAGATTGACGGTGCCGGGGATCGAGCTGGTCGAGCCGGTGTAGGGGAACGCAGAACGTAGAACACGGAATCGTTTGGAGTGCGGTGACCGCAGTCACCGCTTTCACTCGCAGAAGCACGACCTGCGGCTCTCGGGAGTAAAAGCGGTAACTGCGGTTACCGCACTCCAAATCAGGCTCCGCCGATGCTGTCCGGGGCTGAACACGGTGCGTTCCACCCGTGACGCACCGTGTTCAGGTCGGTGACGCACTGCGTTCCGCCCGTGACGCACTGTGTTCGTGCCGGTGACGCGCTGCGTTCCGCCGGTGACGCACTGCGTTACTGCCAGTGACGCAGTGCGTTCCTGCCGGTGACGCGCTGCGTTCCGCCGGTGACGCACTGCGTTACTGCCAGTGACGCAGTGCGTTACTGCCGGTGACGCACTGCGTTACTGCCGGTGACGCACTGCGTTACTGCCGGTGACGCACTGCGTTCTGCCGGTGACGCACTGCGTTCTGCCGGTGACGCACTGCGTTACTGCCGGTGACGCACTGTGTTCCTGCCGGTGACGCACTGTGTTCCGCCCGTGACGCACCGTGTTCAGGCCCGCGACGCACCGTGTTCCGGCTTGAACGCGCCTGCTTCCTGCCGTTCCGTGTTCCGTGTTCTACGTTCTACGTTCCGATTCAGTGCAGGAACATCGGCATCCCCATCACTTCCGCCACCTTCGGCCGGTACTCCTCGGCGTCGTAGAAGCGGGGGACGTCGACGCGTTTCTGGCCTTCGCCGGTGAGCATGAGGGGGATGGCGGTGTAGCGGCCGCCGACGACGCCGACCATGAGGCCGGAGTCGCCTCGGCGGAGGAGGTCCGCGGTGAGGGAGCCGAAGTTCTTGGCGACGATCAGGTCGAGCGAATCGGGGGCGCCGGAGCGCATGAGGTAGGCGAGGCGCTGGTAGATCACCTTGTCGCCGCCGCGCTTTTCGAGGTGGCCGGAGAGGACGCCGCCGATGCCGCCCAGCGTGCGCTGGCCGGCTGCGTCGGCGGGGCCGCTTTCGACGCGCACTCCGGTGGTGGTGCGGGCGCCTTCGGAGATGGCTACGACGGCGTAGTTGCTCGGGTTCTCGGCTTTGTCGCGCGCGAGCATCTCGAAGACGGTTTCGGGATCGAACGGCACCTCGGCGATCAATGCCCGGTCGACGCCGGAGAGATACGCCGCCAGCAGGCACGTCTCGCCCGAGTTGCGGCCGAAGAGCTCGACCACGAGGAAGCGCTCGTGCGAGCCGGCGCTGGTGCGGAGGTCGTTGATGTGCATCACGGCGCGGGTCACGGCCGTGGAGAAGCCGAGGCAGTAGTCGGTGCCGTAGACGTCGTTGTCCATCGTCTTCGGCATGGCGATGAGTGGGACACCTTCCTCGTGCAGCCGCCGGGCGAAGGTGAGCGTGCCGTCGCCGCCGAGGGCCACCAGCGCATCGAGGCGGAGGAACTCGATCACGCGCAGCGCGGCTTTGGTGAGGTCGTAGCGGCCGCGATCGTCGGGATCGCCCATCTCGGAGAGCAGATGCGGCGGCACCTGGTCCGGCTTGCTGATCGACGGGTTCATGCGCGAGGTGTGCAGGATCGTGCCGCCGGTGCGGTCGATGGCGCGCGTCAGGACGCGGGAGAGCGGCAGGAGCCAGGCGGAGTTGTCGGCGGAGGCGTCGGGCACGATGTTGACGAGCGAGGCCCAGCCGCGGCGCAGGCCGACGATCTCGCACGGCTCGTCGAGCATGCGCCAGACGAAGGCCTTGATCGCGGCGTTGAGTCCGGGGACGTCGCCGCCGCCGGTCAGGATGCCGATGCGTTTCACCGGAGTCGCGCTCGCGCCGCTTGCTCCCCCTCGGGGAAGAGAACCACTTTCAGCGCTTCCTGCCGGTCGAACTTCGCAATGCCTTCATGGAAGTCGCGCAGCGACTCGAACGTCGCCTGCACCACCCATTCGACGTCCAGTCCCGAGCGCAGCATCCCGAGCATCCGCTGCCAGGTCGTGTACATGCGCCGGCCGATGATGCCGTGCATCGTCACCCCTTTGAAGATGACGTTGCGGGTGTAGTCGTCGATGGTGACGGAATGACCGGCCGGGAGGCCGAGGAGGGAGAGCGTGCCACCCATGCGCACGATCTCGAGCCCGAAGTTGATCGCGGCGCTCGAGCCGGACATCTCGCAGACCACGTCCACGCCGACGCCACTGGTGAGCGCATTCACCGCTCTCTTCACCTCGGCCGGATCGGTCGTGCGGACGTTGAAGGCGTGGAGGTTCGCGAAGTTGTGCGCGGCGGCCCAGCGACGCGCGGTCTCGAGCGCGTGATCCGAAACGTCGGTGACGATCACGATCGACGCGCCGCTGTGCTCGGCGATGGCAGCGGACATCGCGCCGATGGGGCCGAAGCCGGTGATGGCCACGGACTTGCCGGCCAGGTCGACGACCTGCGTGGTGTGCACCGCGTTGCCGAGGGCGTCGAGGAAGGCGCCGACGCGCGGGGGCACGAAGGAGGGGAGCTTGATGACGTTGGACGCCGGGACCTTCACGAACTCCGCGAACGCGCCGTCCTCGTCGAGGCCGTAGATTTTGGTGCGGACGCAGATGTGGCCGTCGCCGCGGCGGCACTGGTAGCACTCGCCGCAGATCACGTGCATCTCGGCTGAGACGTAGTCGCCGACCGCGAGCGTCCCTTCATAGGAACGCGCGGCGTTCGGGCCGAGCTCTTCGACGAAGCCGCAGAACTCGTGGCCGTAGATGCGGGGGACCTGGACCTTCGACTGGATCGACGGATCCCAGTGGTAGATGTGCTTGTCGGTGCCGCAGATGGCGGCGGCGGCGACGCGGATCAGCACTTCGCCCGGTCCGGGTTTGGGGACCGGACAATCACGGATTTCGGTCCCATCCGGACCGTCGACAGGAGCGGATTTGACGACTGCGATCATCGGGCGGCGGATGCTATCACGCTGCTTCCGCGGCGGCAGGCGCGGCGCAGCGTGCGTAATGCGACGGCGATCCAGTATTCGAATCGCGGCGTCGGTTCGACGGAGTGGGAATGCGGGTGCCGGCGCACGTCGGCGAGGAATTGGGACAGCGCCCAGATGAGCGTGTCGGGATCGCGGAGATAGAGGTCTTTATGGAGTCCGCCTTCAATGCAATGGATTCGTTTCGGCGCGTTGCAGGACGCGAAGATCTCGCGCGCCATCCAGACGGGAATCACTTCATCCTCGGTGCCGTGCAGCACGAGCAGCGGGACGTCCAGCCTGCGGATGACGCGGAGCGTGTCGAAGAGCTTGTGCGCGAAGAGATGCATCGGGACGCGCGGATGCATCAAGCGTGTGAGGTTGGGGAGCGAGGTGAAGGTCGATTGCAGGATCAGCGCGTCGAAGTCGTGACGCCGGATCACCTGCGCCGCGACCGCACCGCCGAGGGAGAAGCCGTAGAGAATGGAGGGAAGGTGCCGCGGACGGATGGTGTCGTGGAAGCGCGCGGCGGTGATGCCGTCGGCGATCACACCGGCGTACGTCGCGCTGCCGCTGCTCCTGCCGTAGCCGCGGTAGTCGAAGAAGAGGATGTTCAGCCCGGAGGCGAGGAGGTGCGGAATGATGTGCGCGCTGACGGTCAGGTTGCCTTTGTTGCCGTGACAGAAAAGGCCGCTCGCAATCGGTTTCCCGGCGCGGCAGTACCAGGCGTGCAACGTCTCGCCGTCGGGGGTCTCGATCCAGTGCTCCTCGACCGCGTCCGGCGGGATGCCGTAGTCGGCGGGGTCCCAACTGACGGTCGGCTCCCGCGCCGGCTCGAAGATGCGCGAGTGGCGGAAGCTGCGCAACGCGAACGCGGCGCCGGTGAACCCGGCCAGGGCGCCGAGGAGATATTTCGTGCGCGCACGCATGAGGATGACACGCAGCAAGAGTGCTGCCGGTGGGGGCGGTAGGCGATAGGCGTTAGGCGTTTGGGGTGTTACGGCTGACGAGACGTGTGCCGCCAGCCGTAACACCCCAAACGCCTAACGCCCTAAGCCCAACGCCTCTGCTATCGTTCCTCCCTTGCGCCACACCGAATCCCGTGTCCGCGTTCGTTATGCCGAGACCGACCAGATGGGGATCGCGCATCATGCGAATTACCTGGTCTGGTTCGAGATCGGCCGGACCGATCTCTGCCGGGAGACCGGGTTCTCGTACTCCGAGATCGAGGCGCGCGGCTACCTGCTCGTCGTGACGGAGATCGGTTGCCGGTATCGCACCTCGTTCCGGTACGACGACGAGGTGCTGATCCGGACGCATGTCGCCGAGGTGGGAAGCCGGTCCCTGAAGTTCGCGTACGACCTGTACCACGGCGAAGAGCTCCGCGCGAACGGTTTCACGTCGCACTTGTGGCTCGATCGTGAGACCCGGAAACCGGTGCGGGCGGACGCAGAAGTGATGCGCGGCTTCGCGCCGTTCCTGCCGTGAGCAGGACTTTCACTCGCCCACGGGAGAGAGACCGACCGGGGGCCTCCGGCGGGCCGGCGTGGCCGGCGGCACTTGTTTGCGCACGGACGGCGCCTGACGCGAGAGGCGTGCGTTCAGCCTTGGGCAACAAGTGCTGCCGGCCACGCCGGCCCGCCGGAGGCCTCTCGTCGGGTCTCTCTCCCGTGGGCGGGATGAAAGCTAGCGCTCGCGCAGGATGGCGCGCGAGAACTTCACGAAGTAATCGACGCCGGAGGCGAGCGCGAACAGCATCACGGCCCAGAGCGCGACCGTGCCGACGATGCGGAACGTGCCGAGCTCGTACCCGAGGATGAGGAGCGAGATGGCCACGACCTGGGAGACCATCTTCCCCTTGCCGAGAGGAGAGGCGGCGATCGTCACCCCCTGCTGCGCGGCGATGGAGCGGAGGCCGGAGACGGCGAACTCGCGGCCGACGATGATCACGACCATCCAGGCGGGGACGTGGTGAGGGTCCATCTCCACCAGGGAGATGAAGGCCGCGGATGTCAACAGCTTGTCGGCGATGGGGTCGAGGAGCGCGCCCATGCGCGTGGTCTGGTTCCGGCGGCGGGCGATCCAGCCATCGAAGAAGTCGGTGATCGCGGCCACGAGAAAGATCCCCAGGCCGACGAACTCGCGCCCGGAGAACTTGGTCAGCAGCACGACCACCAGGAAGGGGACGAGGAAGATGCGGAACAGCGTGAGCGTGTTCGGCAGGTTGAAGATTTGCTTCGACAGGTCTTCGCGCGGCACGGCGTGGAGTGCTTCAGAAGGGGACGACATCCGATCTCGTTCGGCAGGATAGTCGTTTCGCTCGGGAGTGGGAAGCATGGCGCGGAATATCACTCACGCAATTGACATTCCTCCACTCGCGACTAAAATCGCGGTCCCTGCCCGGGTGGCGGAATTGGTAGACGCGCAGGTCTCAGAAGCCTGTCCGCATTAGCGGGTGCTGGTTCGATTCCAGTCCCGGGCACCAACGAGTTAAGATCTCCGGCGGCGATGACCTCGCCGCCTTTGTTTTTGGCGCGCGCTTCGCAGAAAAGCTCATCCAGATGAGGCGTTTTCTCGTTTCCGGCATCCTTTTCCTCGCCGCGTGCGATTCCGGCGGGCCGCAGCGCCCGGCGCAGTCGCCCGGCGCGCAGATCCAGACCATCCACAACGTCGCGGCCCAGCCGGCCCAGTTGCAGCAGCCGCCGATGCTGCTCGACGAGGCGCCGCCGCCGAAGCCGAAGCCGCTCAACCAGTGGCACATCCCCGACCCGATCATCTTCTCGCCCGAGGATGAAAAGCTGCGCTCCAGCCTCCCGTTCAGCCCCGCCATCGCCATGGACCCGATCGACGGCGACAAGATCTCGATCCGCGCCACGACCCCGACCTGCGAGTACAAGGGGAAGATCTACTACTTCTCCTCCGAGGAGAACCGGCGCAACTTCATGGCCAACCCGGAAGCGCAGCTCAAGGGCGGGATGATGCGGCTGTAGCAGGGCTACTCCAGCAGCACCTTGTACACGTCGTTCTTCCGCATGCCGAACTTTTCGGCCACCGCTTTCACGGCGTCGTTGCGGCGCATGCCGGTCTCGCGGAGGCGGACGAACTCCGCGCGGAGCTCCTCGGTCGATACTTCGGCCGCTTCGGCGGCGGGGGCGGCGAAGACGAGGGTGATCTCGCCGTGCACCCGGTCCCTCGTACGCAGCGTGGCCAGCACCTCGGAGATCCGGCCGCTGACGAACTCCTCGTGCATCTTGGTCATCTCGCGCGCCACCGTCACTTCCGTGTCGCCGAGGATCTCCAGCGCGTCTTCGAGCGACGCGACCACGCGCTCCGGCGACTCGTACATCACCGCCGTGTGCGCGAGAGCGGCGGCGGTGCGGTAGAAATCGCGGCGCTCCCCCTGCCGGTGCGGCGTGAAACCGAGGAACGTGAAGGGGAGTGGGGCGATCCCGCTCGCCACGAGCGCGAGCACGCCGGCGAACGGGCCGGGGATCGGCTCGACGGTGACACCCCGCTCGCGCGCCAGGCGCACGATGCGGTAGCCGGGATCGGAGATCACCGGCATGCCGGCGTCGCTGACCAGCGCGAGGGTCTCTCCCGCTTCGATGCGCGCGACGAGCGTGGCCGCCTTCTGATCCTCGTTGTGGTCGTGATAGCTGTCGGTCGGCCGCTCGATGCCGAAATGCGTGAGCAGCTTGCGCGTGTGGCGGGTGTCCTCGCAGAGGATCAGGTCCGCCGACTTGAGCGCCGCCACCGCGCGCGGGGTCATGTCGGCGAGATTGCCGAGGGGAGTGCCGACGATGAGGAGCTTGCTCATTGTTCGGGCCATTATGGAGTGCTGTAACGCCAGGTACCGCTTTGACTTGCTTCTGTTCGTGCGCAGGCGATTGACCGCGCTTCTCACCGGGCGGGGGACACAACGCGCCTGAGGCACGAACAGAAGCAGTCAAAGCGGTAACTGGCGTTACCGCACTCCATACCGGAGCGCATAGCTGCGCGCGAGGAGAATCGCCGCGGTGGCGGCGACGTTCAGCGATTCCACCCGCTGCGACATCGTCACGGCGAGCTTCGCCGCCTGGCGCTGGACTTCGGCGGACACGCCTGCGCCTTCGTTGCCGAAGATGACCACCCCGTTCCTGGCGGGCGGATCGCCGGCCGCGCCGTCCATCGCAGTGGCGAAGAGCGGCACGTCCGCGTCGAACAGCTCCTGCAGCGTGAGGCGTGCGACCGGCACGGTCAGGATCGCGCCGGCCGAGGAGCGGATCGCTTTCGGACCGAACGCGTCGGCGCAGCCGGGGAGGAGCAGCACGCCGGCCGCGTCGAATGCCGCCGCCAGCCGGACGATCGTCCCGACGTTGCCGGGGTCCTGCACGCCGTCGAGCGCCACCGCGATCGTGTCGCGGCGCGCGAGGATGCTTTTCGCACTCGCGTGCGGACGCTCGAAGAGCCCGATCACGTGCTGCGGGTTCTTCGTCTCGGTGATGCTGTCGAAGGCCTCGGCGGAGATGTTCCCGTCGCGCTCGAGCACCGCGATGGCCTTCCAGCCGTTTGCGATCGCGTCGGCCACCGGCTTGGGGCCCTCGATCACGATCTCCTCTTTGTGCTCGCGAATTGCTTCGCGCATGCGTTTGATGAGCGGGTTGTGCCGGCTCGTGATCGTTTTCCCCGTCGTTTTCCCCATCGTTTTCATTGACGCGCGAGTGATGATAAAAGACCGTACCACCTGATGACGACCACCATGCGCCCTCCGATCCGCTTCTCCGATCGCGTCACCGCGATGCAGGAGTCGCCGACGCTGGCGGTTCTGAACCGCGCGACTGCCCTGGTGGCGCAAGGCGTCGACGTGGTGGACTTCGGTCCGGGCGAGCCCGATTTCGCGACACCGCGACTGATCGCCGAGGCGGGGAAGAGCGCCATCGACCGCGGCTTCACGAAGTACACCAATGCGAGCGGCGTCAAGCAGCTCCGCGAGGCGATCGCCGACCGCTACAACCGCCGCTATCACGTCGGGCTGACGCTGGAGAACGTGATCGCCGGCAACGGCGGCAAGCAGGAGCTCTTCAACATCATGCTCGCCCTTGTCGGCTCGGGCGACGAAGTGATCATCCCGGCGCCGTACTGGGTGAGCTTCCCCGACCAGGTCGAGTTCGCGGGCGGCAAGGCGGTGTTCGCGCGCACCGATCCCGACGACCATTTCCGCCCGACCATGCGCGACATCGCGGCGGTGGCTACGGAGCGGACCCGCGGCGTGATCATCAACTCTCCGTGCAATCCGAGCGGCGCCGTGATCCGCGGCGAGGAGATCGAGCAGATCATCGAGTGGTGCGCCGCGCGCGGCGCGTTCCTCGTGTTCGACGAGACGTATGAGCTGTTCGTGTACGAGGGGAACGAGCACGTCTCCGCGGTGCGCTGGTTCAACCAGTTCCCTGAGACCGTGATCGTCGTGAACTCGATGTCGAAGACGTTCGCCATGACCGGCTGGCGTCTCGGCTACGCCGTCGCGCACCCGGAGATCGTCACCGCCCTCGGCAAGATCCAGAGCCATTCGACCTCGAACCCGAGCACGATCGCGCAGCACGCCGCGCTCGCGGCGCTGAAGGGCGTCGACGAGGACGTGCAGCGGATGTACGACGCCTACTGCGAGCGCCGCGCGTGGCTGGTCGGGGCGCTGAACTCGGTCGACGGTATCTGCTGCACCGACCCCGACGGCGCGTTCTACGTCTTCCCGGACATCAGCGCGTACTTTGGCAAGGCCGGTATCACCGACTCCCAGTCCTTCGCGAACTTCCTCCTCGACGAAGCCCGCGTCGCGGTCGTCCCCGGCGGCGCCTTCGGCCTCAACGACTTCGTCCGCATCAGCTACGCCACGTCGATGGAGCGGCTGAAGGAAGGGATCCGAAGGATCGAGGCCGCGGTCGCCAAGCTGGTGTGACGCGCAACTCGCTCCATACAGACGGAATGACACGGACCCTCGGTCCGTTCCGACACGCGTCCCAAATATGAAGGAGATCTTCGTGAAGAAAACCATTTCGACCACTATTGCGCTGACGCTGGTTGCGTCGCTTGCGGTGGCCCAGACGCCGGCTCCTGCGCCGGCAGCCAAGCCTGCAGCGCCCGCTACGGCCCAGGCCGACCCTGTCGTCATCGCGGCGGGTAACATCGCCATCCGCCAGTCGGAGTTCGAGAGCGCGCTCCAGACTCTTCCGGCGGAGTACCAGCAGTACGCTGCCGGCCCCGGCAAGCGCCAGTTCGCCGAGGACTACCTCCGCATGAAGATGCTCGCGGCGGAAGGCACCAAAGCCGGCCTCGACAAGGACCCGAACGTCCTGCGCCAGCTCGCCCTCATGCGCGAGAACCTCATCGCCCAGGCCCAGCTCGAGAAGATCGAGACCGGCATCACGGTGAGCGAAGCCGACCTCAAGAAGACGTACGACGCCCAGAAGGCGCAGTACGAGCAGGTCAAGGCGCGCCACATCCTGATCGCCTTCAAGGGCAGCCCTGCCGCCGTGGAGGGGAAGCCCGAGCTGACCGAGGAGCAGGCCAAGGCGAAGGCGGAAGACATCCGCAAGCAGCTCGCCGGCGGCGCTTCGTTCGAGGAGCTCGCGAAGAAGGAATCCGACGACGTCGGCTCCGGCTCGCGCGGCGGCGACCTCGGCGAGTTCGGCCGCGGCCAGATGGTCCCGGAGTTCGAGAAGGCCGCGTTCGAGGCGAAGGTCGGTGAAGTGACGCCGGTCGTCCGCACGCAGTTCGGCTACCACATCATCAAGGTCGACGAGCACGGCTCCACCGCGTTCGAAGAGGTCCGCCCGACCCTCGAGCGCACCGAGAAGCAGACCCGCGTGCAGGCCACTCTCGAGCAAATGAAGACCAACGCCAAGGCGACGTTCAACGACGCCTACTTCGGCCCGGCCACCCCGCCTGCCCCGCCGGCGCAGCCGGCACCCCCGGCCTCCAACCAGTAAGAGCAGTTCGACGCGAGTCGTGAAGGGCGGGCTATGGCCCGCCCTTTTTCTTTGCTATCGTGCCGCCCGCATGGAGATTCCGTCGAAAGTATCGATCTTCAACCGGACGCTGGAGATCAAGGGGAAGGCCGCAACGCTGATCGCGATCAACGAGGACGGCGGCTACTACGAAGTCGTGCTCGAGGTGCAGTCCCGCAATCACACGGTCCTGTTCCCGATCGCCGAGACCGTGCTGATCTTCAACGAGGCGCTCCCGGCAATCAGCGCGGACTTTGAAGTGGAGCGGTGACCGGGCCGCAGGCGCGGTCATCCTGAGCGACAGCGAAGGATCTGGGCGGGGGAGTGAGGCCCAGGCGTCGCGCCCCCACCCAGATCCCTCGCTCCCGCTCGGGATCTGACGGCTGCGCCGTCAGACTTTCTTCGCGAACATGAACGCCACCGCCACCCCGATCAGGTACAGCAGGATCATGGGGATGGCCAGCGCCGCCTGCGTAACTATGTCCGGCGTCGGCGTGACCACGGCCGCGATCACGAAGGAGAGCACGACCGCGTACTTGAACTTCTGGAGCAGGAAGGCGGGGGTGACCAGGCCGATGCGGGCGAGGAAGAAGATCAGGATCGGGGTCTCGAAGACCACGCCCGCCGCGAGGATGATCGTGCTGGCGAACGAGAAGTAGTCGTCCACCGTCACCATCTGCTTGAACTCCTTGCCGGTCTCGACGAAGAAGCTGCAGGTCGCCGGGAGGAGATAGCGGTAGCCGAAGTAGCCGCCGAGAGTGAAGAAGAGGGTGCCGAAGATGATGAACGGCACCGCCAGGCGGCGCTCCTTCTTGTACAGCCCGGGTGCGATGAACAGCCACAGCTGCAGCAGCACCACCGGTGAGGAGACGAAGAGGCCGGCGAAGAACGCCACCTTCATGTAGAGGAAGAACGGCGCGGTCAGGCGCGTGTACGCCAGCGTGTCGCCCGGCGGGAGGAACTCGGCCAGCGGCGCCTGCAGCACCCCGAAGATCTGCTCGGCAAACGACCAGCAGGCGAAAAAACCGACCGCGACCGCGATCAGCGACACGACCAGCCTCTTCCGCAACTCCTCGAGATGATCGAGGAACGTCATCTTCGGCAGTTCGTCTTCGGTGGGAGTCGACTCGGCAGACATCGCTTTACTTGCCCGGCTCTACTTCGACCGCGGCGGGGGCCGCGTCCTGGGGCGTGACGTCAGCTGGTGCGACGTCGACTGCCGTTGCGTCCGGCTCCGGCACGGTCGTGGGCGCCGGAGGGAACGTCTCCTCCGCGTATGGCTCAGTCCTTGATACGGCTTCCGACGGCGTCATGAACGAATCGAGCGTCGGCGGTGCGATCTTTTTGAGCTCTTCCAGGCGCACTTCGCGCTCGATCGTGCTTTTGAGGTCGTCCGTCGCCTTGCGGAACTCGCCGAGAGCCTTTCCGAGCGTGCGGCCGATCTCCGGAATGCGCCGCGGACCGAACACGATCAGGATGACGACAAAGATGAGCAGGAGCTCAGGGACTCCGAGTGAACCGAACATTGCTTGTGAGGGCCTCGATCGCGGACGTGACAGGCTCGTGAACGGCAGTCGGGAATCGAATACTCCTCCCTATAATGCAGTTACGAACCTTCACACAGTGTAACGCGGGCATTCATCCGAGAGAACGCGAAAGACATATGGCCAAACTCAAGAAGAACGAAAAGTGGACCTTCTCGCTGACGTTGCTGGTGGCCATCACCGGCGCGACCCTGTTCGGAGGTTTTTACGGGAACCGCCTCTTCGGCGCGCCGATGCAGAACGTCGAGCTGCAGAAGAGGATGAAGGAATACACCGACCTGTTGTCCGCGGTGACGACCTGGTCGCCCGAGGACATCTCCTCGGACAAGTTCGTGTACGCGTCGATCGACGGCATGCTCCGCGCCCTCGACCCGCACACCTCCTTCCTCGAGCCGAAGGAATACTCGGACATGCAGGATCGCCAGAAAGGCACGTTCTACGGCCTCGGCATCCTGGTGACCAAGCGCAACGACCAGGTCACGGTCATCACGCCGCTCGAAGGCACGCCCGCGGCGCGCCTCGGCATCCGCGCCGGTGACGTGATCTCCGAGGTCGAAGGCGTCGCCACCGAAGACCTCGCGCTCGACGAAGTGGTCAAGCGCCTCAAGGGTCCGAAAGGGACGACCGTCAACATCACCATCAAGCGCGTCGGGATGAAAGAGCCGATTCCGCTCTCGATCGTGCGCGCGGCGATCCCCACCAACTCGATCTCCAACGTGCTGATGATCCGTCCGGGCGTCGGCTACGTGCGCATCAAGGACTTCACCTCCACCACCGTGCGCGAGCTCGATGACGCCATCACCAAGCTCAAGGCGGAGGGGATGCAGAAGCTCGTCCTCGACCTGCGCATGAACCCGGGCGGCCTGCTCGACGCGGCAGTCGGCGTCTCCGATCACTTCCTCGAGAAAGGGCAGATGGTCGTCTACACGAAGGGCCGCACGCCCGACTCGGCGCAGGAGTACGTTGCCCCCGGCAAGCATGTGAAGTACGACCAGCCGCTGGTGGTCCTGGTCAACCGCGGCAGCGCCTCGGCTTCCGAGATCGTGGCCGGTGCGGTGCAGGACCACGACCGCGGTCTCGTCGTCGGCGAGACGAGCTGGGGCAAAGGCCTCGTGCAGAGCGTCTACACGCTCCAGTACGGCGCCGGCCTCGCACTCACCACGTCGAAGTACTACACCCCCGCGGGACGCAACATCCAGCGCGACTACACCTCGATGTACGACTACTACATGGCCGACGAGACGGAGAACGGTCCCGAGGTTCCGCTCGCGCAGCGCGAACAGTTCAAGACCGACACCGGCCGTCTCGTCTACGGCGGCGGCGGCATCACGCCGGACGTCATCATCAAGCAGCCGAAGCTCGAGCGCACCACGCAGATCCTCGAGGTCCGCAGCGGCATCTTCAACTACGCGGTCGAGTACGCGGCCAGGCATCCCGACCTGAAGACCGACGTGAAAGTCACGCCAGCCATGATCGAGGAGCTGGTGCAGCATGCGGCGCAGAACGACGTTGCGCCCGAGGCCGACATCCGCGCCGCGCTGCAGAACGAGGTCGACCGGAAGTTCATCGAGCGGGCCCTGAAGGCGGAGATCGTCGCGGCCAAGTTCGGCTTCGACGCTTCGTATCCGTTCCGCCTGGAAGGCGATGCGCAGGTGGAGAAGGCTCTCGAGCTGTTCCCCGAGGCGCAGAAGCTCGCCACGATGGCAGCCAACCAGCGCGGCGGCGGTGACGTTCGCGAGAACAGCGCGGGAACCCGCGCGGCGCACGCGAATCCGAAGACGAACTGAAGTAATCTGTACGCGGTCGTTCCGAGGACAGGCGCTGTTGCCTGTCCTCGACTTTTTTGTGTTAACGTTTCGCCGCTTTTCGGGAAGGGGATCCGTACCACCAATGCCTGAGCTGGGAAAAAAGTACACCTGCTATAGCTGCCACACGAAGTTCTACGATCTGGGCAAGCCTGTGCCGCTCTGTCCGAAGTGCGGCGCCGACCAGCGCGACGCCGACGAGGCACCGGTTTATACCGCTCCGCGCCGCGGCGCGCGCGTGGTCGAGGAACCGGCGGAAGACGAAGAATTCACGCCGGCGGCCGCCGAGCCGGTCGAAGGTGATGAAGAAGAAGGGTTCGCTCCTGCCGCGGATGAACGCGAAGAGGAAGTGGACGAGGAAGAAGAAGAGTACTAATGCGTAACGTCGGACTGCTGGGCTGTGTCGGTGCACTCGTTCTCGCGTTGCTGATCGGCGGCGGATACTTCGTCAGCGTTCGCAACAACCTGGTCGGTCTCGACGAACAGGTCAACCAGCAGTGGGCGCAGGTCGAGAGCCAGTACCAGCGGCGCTACGACCTGATCCCGAACCTCGTGCGGACGGTGCAGGGAGCGGCGAACTTCGAAAAGTCGACGCTCGAAGCGGTCGTCAACGCACGTGCGCGCGTCGGACAGGTCGCCGCTCCCGCGGGCGGACCTCCCGGCGCCGCCGGCGCGGCGATCACCAGCGACCCCAATCAGCTGGCGCAGTTCGAGGCGGCGCAGCAGGGCCTCTCGAACGCGCTCTCACGGTTGCTGGTCGTGGTCGAGCAGTATCCCGACCTCAAGTCGAACCGGAACTTCCTCGAGCTGCAGTCCCAGCTCGAAGGGACGGAGAACCGCATCGCCGTCGAGCGCGGCCGCTATAACGTAGCCGCGCAGGGGTACAACACCGCGGTGCGGCGCTTTCCGGCCAGCATGGTCGCGAGCATGAGCGGCTTCAAGCAGAAGGCGTACTTCCGCGGTGCGGCGGGCAGCAGCCAGGCACCTCAGGTCGACTTCAATTTCGGGACGACTACTGCTACCACCGGCACGCGCTGACATGAGAAGAGCGCTGTTCTTCTGCGCTCTTCTCCTCTCCTTTTCTCTTGGAGCGCTCGAAGTCCCCCCGCCGCCGACGCAGTGGGTGACGGACCGCGCCGGGATTCTCGGCGGCACCGAAGCCGACCTGCTCAACAAGAAGCTCTCCGACTTCGAGCAGGAGACGGGCGCGCAGTTCATCGTCTACATCTTCCCCTCGCTCGAGAACGAGTCGCTCGAGGACTTCACGATCCGGACGGTCGGACGCTGGAAGGTGGGGCAGAAAAAGTACGACAACGGCCTGGTGCTCTTCGTCTTCGTGAAGGAGCAGAAGATCCGCGTCGAGGTCGGCTACGGGCTGGAGGGGACGATCACCGACGCCGTGTCGTCGCGCGTCATCCGCGAGCAACTCGCTCCCGCGTTTCAGCAGCAGCAGTACTCCACCGGCCTGAACCTGGCGGCGAACGAGCTGATGACGCGCATCCGCAAGGGGGAAGCGCCGGTCGAGCCGCTGCAGCCACGTGGACAGGGGCAACAGGGACAGCAGGCGCGGGGTGGTGAAGACCTCGGCATCATCCCGGTGCTTTTCATCCTGTTCATCGTCTTCTTCGTGCTCGCGCCGATGTTCGCCGGACGCCGGCGCGGTTACGGCCGCAGCAGCAGCGGTTGCGGCGGGTGCTGGTTGCCGCTCATGCTCATGGGCGGCGGGGGCCGAGGCGGGATCACGTTCGGTGGCGGCGGCTTCGGGGGAGGCGGGTTCGGCGGAGGGGGCGGATTCTCAGGTGGCGGCGGCGGCTTCGGCGGCGGCGGCGCATCAGGAGGCTGGTGATGCATCAGAAGGACTTCATCGCGCAGCTCGATCAGGAGCGCATCGTCGAGGCGATCGCGACCGCCGAAGCGATGACCTCGGGCGAGATCCGCGTGCACATCCAGCCGAAGGCACACGGCGACATCCGCACCGTCGCGGAGCGTACGTTCGAGCGTCTGGGCATGACCAAGACGGACCTGCGCAACGGCGTGCTGCTCTTCATCGCGTGCGAGGAGCAGCGCTTCACCATCCTCGGCGACCGCGGCATCGACGAGAAAGTTCCGGCCGGCTTCTGGGACGAGATCGCCGCGAAACTGACCATCCAGTTCAAGGCAGGGGAGCTCACCGACGGCATCGTCGACGCGATCCACAGCGCGGGCGACGAGCTGCGCCACTACTTCCCGCGATCCGAATCCGACGTCAACGAGCTCACGAACGATATCAACATCGAGCATTGAATCGTCATGGTGACGGTCGTGATCGCGCTCGGCTCGAACCTCGGCGACCGGCGCTATCACCTGCTCCGCGCGATCCATGAACTGCGGTTCGTAGTCCGGGTCGTGCGCGTCAGCTCGATCCACGAGACCGCGCCTGTCGACGCGCCGGAAGGCTCGCCGCCGTTCCTCAACACCGTCCTCACCGGCTACACGTCTCTCGAGCCGCTGGCGTTGCTCGACGAGCTGCTCGCGCTCGAGCAACGCCTCGGCCGCGTCCGCCGAGGCACGCGCAACGGGCCGCGCGTCATCGATCTCGACCTGATCCTCCACGGCGCCACCCGCATGCGCACGCGACGCCTGACCCTGCCGCATCCGCGCGCGCACGAACGCGAGTTTGTGCTGGTGCCCCTGCGCGAAGTATGGAGTGCGGTGACCGCAGTCACCGCTTTTCCTCCGGCAGCCGCAGCTGCCGCCTTGTGCGTTCGCGTCTCCCGCACCCAGTCAAAGCGGTGACTGCGGGAGGCTGTCTCAAAACTATTGGCACGTGGTTCGCGCATCCACTGCAAGGCGAATAAGCCGGCGTAAATTGATGGCATTGACCACTGCGAGTGTAAAAAACATCGTGTAACGCAGCGCTTCGCCCACTTGAATTTCGC
>DASQJY010000085.1:0-13625 GCA_035630815.1 Thermoanaerobaculia bacterium | reverse complement strand
GCGAAATTCAAGTGGGCGAAGCGCTGCGTTACACGATGTTTTTTACACTCGCAGTGGTCAATGCCATCAATTTACGCCGGCTTATTCGCCTTGCAGTGGATGCGCGAACCACGTGCCAATAGTTTTGAGACAGCCTCCCGCGGTCACCGCACTCCAAACTGTTGGCGAGCTTTGCGCGAGACAGGCGGAGTACGATGCCTGCCGTCTCGACTTGTGCTAGCTCGTTGCAGTGCATTTCGTGCGGTTTGGGGTCATAGCTTCGAGCTTCCCTCACGCACGGGGAAAGGGTGGGGGTCGTGCCACAGGCGAGATGCGCGCCTTCCGAGCATGCTCCCGCCGCAGGCGAGCGATCGGTTACGATTCGTCGAGTATGCACGAGCCGTCGAAAGCTCTGAAACGAGCGATCCGCCAGCTTGCCGACATTGCGTACGAGCGCGAGTTGGCGTCGGCCCTCGAGGCGCTCCACCAACAGTTCAGTTCGTGGCGGAATGGGGAGCTCGACCCGTTCGAGCTGACCGATGCGATTCACCGCTTCCACAACGGGATCGCACGTGACCTGTACAAACAGTATGCATCGGGGGGGATCCTGGAAGCAGCTGTTGCCGGCGCGATCATCCGCGGCACGATCTCCGCGGCCGAGATCCCCGAAGTGGCTCGCGAGCGTCTTGCTCGGCTGACCGGCCCGGATTCGCCGTTTCGAGACGAATGAGGGTGCGCATGCCTGCCGAGTTTCGTTTCTACTACTTCACGCCCGCGTACGACGAGACGGTCGCCTTCTACCGGGACGTGCTGCGGTTTCCGGTTTACAGGTCGTGGGATCGTGTCGGTGGTGATCGGGGGACCATCTTCGTCGCGCCGAACGGTCCTGGCCTGATCGAGATCGAGGCGGGATCGCAGCTCCCGGCGATCTCCGGCGGCTTCTATATCGAAGTGCCTGACGTCGAGCGGTGGTATGACGACGTGCGAGCGGCGGGTGCTGTGATTACGAAGGAGCTTGGGGACACGGACTACGGTCACCGCAACTTCAAGACCGTAGATCCGAGCGGCATCGAGGTCACATTCTTTCGCTACGTCATCGACCCGAGGTGAGGAGATCCGTCCATGTTACCCACCCGGACGGCGTAGAATGCCCACGATGCGATCTTAAATCAGAGGTCGTCGAGTTCCGGAAAGACGGGTCGGACCACAAGCAGGAATCCGATCGACAGGCCATTGCTGACCAATGCGATTCACCGCTTCCACGACGGGATCGCACGTGACCTGTACAAACGGTATGCATGGAGACGAATGAGAGTTCGAAAGGAGACCCGCTCCGACGCCACTGGCGTCCGTCGCGTCAACGAGCTGGCGTTCGGGCGTTCGAGCGAGGCGGATCTGGTGGACGTGCTCCGTCGTGAGGCAGATCCGTTCCTGTCATTCGTGGCAGAAGAGGATGGCGAGGTGATCGGACATATCCTGTTCACGCCTGTCAATGTGGAGCTGCGGGCGGGTGGCGTAGCGAAGATCCTGGGGTTGGCACCCATGTCCGTTGTGCCGGGCCGTCAGCGGGAAGGCGTAGGATCGATGCTCGTTGTGACCGGCCTGGAGGAGTGTCGCCTGGCTGGCTTCCGCGCCGTGGTCGTGCTCGGACATCCTGAATACTACCCGCGCTTCGGCTTTGTCCCTGCAGCCCGTGTCGGGATCACGTCGGAGTACGACGTCCCGGAGCCGGTCTTCATGATCAAGGAGCTGGTGGACGGCGGTGCCGCGTCACTTGCGGGCGTTGCACGCTACCATCCCGCGTTCGCTGCCGTGTGAGCGGCGGCGAGTTGTCAGGGGGGACGACCCTGCTCGGACCGAACGGCTCGACGATCGCTACTCCGCGTGACATAGTCACGCTGAACTGCCAGGCAGCCGAGCGGCCCTTGACGGCCAGGCTCGAAGGAGCAACGCGTGAAGATTGGAATCATCGGTGCCGGCATGATCGGCGGAACGCTGGCGAGGAGATTGGTCAACCTCGGTCACGAGGTCGCGATCGCGAACTCGCGCGGGCCGGACACGATTCGCGAGCTCGCTGCCGATGCCGGAGCCACCGCCGTCACGGCCGCGGAGGCTGCGCGCCGTGGCGAGATTGTGATCGTCACGATTCCCCAGCGCGCGGTCGCGGACCTGCCGAAGGATCTCTTCGCCGGCGTGCCGGACGACGTGGTCGTCATCGATACCGGCAACTACTACCCGAGCCGTGACGGCAGCATCCCGGCGCTCGAAGAGGGGCAGCCTGAGAGCGCGTGGGTCGCGGGGCAACTCGGGCGGCCGGTGGTCAAGGCGTTCAACAACATCTACTTCCAGAGCCTGCTCGAGAAGGGCACGCCGAAGGGGACGGCGGGGCGCATCGCGCTTCCGGTCGCGGGCGATTCGCCCGAGGCGCGAGCGAAAGTCTTGCGCCTGGTCGACGAGCTCAGGTTCGACCCGGTCGACGCGGGAAGCCTGGACGAGTCGTGGCGGCAGCAGCCGGGCAGCCCGTGTTACACCCAGGACCTCGACGCGCCGCGGTTGCAGGAGGCGCTCGCCGCAGCCGATCGCAGCCGCGTCCCCGAGTACCGCAAAGCCGCGGACGACGCGGCGAGGCCTTACTTTGAGGCTCAGAAGCGGGGCTGACCCTGACCTTAGGAAGGAAACGGGGGCATGACTGTCGCCCGCTACGCGGGCTCGATGAATGATCGACCCCTTCCACCGGCTGAAGCCGGTGGCTATTTCCTGAAGCCAGCTACGCGGGCGCGGTTATCGCGCCGAGCGCTCGATCACCTCTTCCGAGGTCAACCCATACAGTGGCGGCGTCGGAATCCCGAGGATCGACAGGTAGAGGTAGATCTGCCCGCGGTGATGCGCTTCGTGCTCCACCATCAGGCGGAGCCATTTCCAGGTGGGCATGGTGGCTCCGCCGGGGGTGGTGCAGGGGCGGAGCATTCCTTCGTCGCCGAGGGTGCGGAAGAGGGCCATGGCTTCGGCGTGGCGGTCGGCGATCCAGGTGAGGGTGGCTTCCTTGCCGGAGACGGCGTCGGTGCCGGCGTAGGTGCTGGTGCGGCCGTGGGCGTTTTCGGCGTACATGAAGCGCTCGATGCCTGCGAGGTGGCGGAGGAGCTCTCCGAAGGTGAAGCCTTTGCCGATGGGGGAGGTTTCGAAGACCTCCTCGGGGATCACGGCGGCGACGCGGAGGGTGCGGCCGCGCACCTTGTCGAAGTAGTCGAGGAATGTGGCCAGGTCCTTCATTGCACGAAACGATACAACGCGTTCCGTTAGAATCGCCCGAGGTCCATGGCCAGAGAAGACGATCGCGCACGGGAAGAGTTCACCAGCGAAGCCGAAGAGCTGCTCGATACGCTCTCGCGCGACCTGGTGGAGTTCGAGTCGCAGGGGACGAGCGTCCGGCCGGAGCTGGTCAACAAGATCTTCCGCGAGGTGCACTCGCTCAAGGGGCTCGCGGGGATGCTCGGCTTCGGCGACATCTCGGAGCTGTCGCACAGCCTCGAGGACATGCTCGACAAGCTGCGCATGGGGAAGATCGAGTTCTCGAAGGACCTCATCGACCTGCTCTACGACGCCATCGACTCGCTGAACCGGCTGGTGATCTCGATCAACGACCCCTCGCTCTCGGGCCTCGTGGACATGAACGGCCTCACGAGCCGGATCCACCAGGTCATCACCAAGCAGCCGGCGCGCGTGCACGACGATCCGTTCGCCGAATTGACCCTCGAGGAGCAGACCAAGAAGTCGCTCACCGAGTACGAGGAGCACCGCCTCCTCGAGAACGTGCGCGCCGGGAAGCACATCCTCTCGCTGGAGGTGACGTTCGACTTTTCCGACTTCGACGAGCGGCTGCGCGCGCTGACCGCGAGCCTGATCGATTCGGGGGAAGTGATCTCGACGCTGCCCGCGATCCCGAGCGGCAACATGAACGGGATCGCCTTCCGCCTGCTCTACGGCTCGGTGCTGGACGTGGCGGCGGTGCAGATCCTCGCTCCCGGCGCCGCGGTCTCTTCGCTGCGCAAGGAAGGCGCCGCGGTTGCGGTGGCGGCGGCGGTGGCCGCACCGGTGCTCGAAGCGCCGGTGGCGCCGGAAGAAGAGCTGTCGCTGCGGTCGCTCTCGCAGACAGTACGCGTCGACATCTCCAAGCTCGACCACGTCATGAACATCGTCGGTGAGTTGATCATCGAGAAGACGCAGCTCGAAGCTCTGACGCGCGCCGTCGCGCTGGGTACCGGTCCACAGCAGGCGCGCATGACTTCGCACGAGCTCGGGAAGATCTCGCGCAACCTCGACCGGAAGCTCAACGAGCTGCAGAAGTCGGTCATCGAGATCCGGATGGTGCCGGTGGGGCAGATCTACTCGAAGCTCTCCCGTACGGTGCGCAAGACCGCGCGCGAGCTGCACAAGGAGATCGAGCTGGTGCTGCGCGGCGAGGACACGGAGCTCGACAAGATGATGGTCGAGGAGCTGACCGACCCGCTGATGCACATCATCCGCAACGCGCTCGATCACGGCATCGAGCCGGCGGACGAGCGCCGCGCCGCGGGGAAGAACCCGGTCGGCCGCGTGGTGCTGAACGCGTATCAGCAGGGAAACTCGGTCGTGCTCGACGTCACGGACGACGGCCGGGGCATCGACACGGAGCGAATCCGCAAGGTGGCGGTCAAACGTGGCCTGGTCGGCGAGAAGGAAGTGGTCGACCAGCAGCGCGCGCACGAGCTGATGTTCACGGCCGGCTTTTCCACGGCGACCGAGGTGAGCGAGATCTCGGGGCGCGGCGTGGGGCTGGACGTGGTGAAGAAGAACATCCAGGACCTGAAGGGGACCATCGACGTCATCACGCGCGCCGGCGAGGGGACGACGTTCCGGATCTCGCTGCCGATCACGCTGGCCATCATCCAGGCGCTGATCGTCGAGGCGGGAGGGGAGAAGTTCGCCATCCCGCTGACCTCGGTCGAGGAATCGCTGCGCATCTACACGCGCGACATCAAGACCGTGGAACGGAAGGAAGTCTTCACCCTGCGCGACTTCACGCTGCCGCTCCTGCGGCTGGCGGACGCGTTCGGCCTCGACGACGATCACGACCACGGCGCCGACACGAAATGGTTCATCGTGGTGACGCGGGCGGGGGAGAAGACGGTCGGCCTGCTGGTGAACGCGCTGGTGCGGCAGCAGGAAGTGGTGATCAAGTCGATCGGCGAGCGGCTGAAGACCATCCCGGGCATCGCCGGTGCGACGGAGATCGGCGAGTCGGAGATCGTGCTGGTGGTGGACGTGGGGTCGCTGATCGATCACTTTGGCGGGCGTGCACGTGATGTGCGAGCTGCTGCGACAGTGCAGTAAGGAATTGAAAATTGAAAATTGAAAATTGAAAAATCGGAGAGAGTCGAGCGCAAGAGCAAAGCGGTTCGATCTTTCAATTTTCAATTTTCAATTTTCAATTTCCGCATGTTTGAAGACTACTTTGGCCTGACAGCGAAACCTTTCGGCAAAACGCCAGACCCGGCGTTTCTGTACGAGTCGCGGCAGCATCGCGAGGCGCTGGCGCGGCTCGAGTACGCCGTGGAAGAGAAAGATCTCGCCCTGCTGGTGGGCGACATCGGCTCGGGCAAGACCACGCTCAGCCGGGCGCTGATCGATCGCGTCGGCGAGACTCGTCCGATCATCCTGCTGATCAATCCGCGCCTCACGCCGACCCAGCTCCTGCGCGCGGTGGCCAAAGGGCTGGGGCTGGAGCCGGCGCGCTATCGGCACGAGATGCTGGACCAGATCCATACGAAGCTCTACGAGCTGTATGAAGAGAAGCGCGAGCCGGTGCTGATGATCGACGAAGCGCAGCTCATCCCCTCGAAAGCGACGTTCGACGAGATTCGCCTCCTGACCAACTTCCAGCTCGACGACCAGAACCTGCTCAGCGTGGTGCTGATCGGCCAGCCTGAATTAGAGGACCGGCTCGACCGCGCGGCGTACGCGCCGCTGCGGCAACGCATCGGCATGCGCTACTCGCTCGGACCGCTCACGCTCGACGAGACGATCGAATACATCGAGCACCGCATCCGGACGGCCGGCGGCACGCGCAATCCGTTCAGCCGCGAGGCGATGGCAGAGATCCACACCGTCAGCGGCGGCATCCCGCGCCTGATCAATACCCTCGCCACGACCGCGCTCCTCGACGCCTTCGGCGAGGACGCCGAGACCATCGACCCGACCCGCGTCACATCCGCCGCCCGCGAACACCACATGGAGACCGCCACGCATGGTTGATCTGGTCAAGATCAGAAAGAAAAAGGCGAAGGAGAAGGAAGAGGCGGCGGCAGCGGACGAAGCTGCACGGCCGGCGACAAGTGCGCCGCCGGTCCAGGAACCCCAACCGCCCAACGCCGAACGCCCAACGCCGAAAGCCGCTGCCCCACAGACAACCGACAACCGACCACCGACAACCGCGTCAGCGAACAAGCTCGAGGCCTTCAAACAACAAGCGGGCAAACGCCGCGACATCGCCTCGGTGAAAACCGAGGAAACGCAAGAAGACCACCTCGAGCTGCTCACGTTCGTGATGGCGCGCGAGCAGTACGCGGTGGACATCGAGCGGATCATCGAGATCGTCACCCCGCGCTCCGTCACCCGCATCCCCAACGCCGACTCCTCCGTGGTCGGGATCATCTCGTTGCGGGGCACCATCGTCACGCTCGTCGACGTGCGGCGGAAACTCCGGCACGACGTGGCCGGGGAGGCCACGCCGGACACGCGCATCGTGGTCATCGACTTTCATCACGAACTGGTCGGCTTCCTCGTCGACCGCGTCCTGCGCGTGGTCAAGACCACCCGCGCCGCCATCGAGCCGCACCCGGTCGTCCATGCCGCGGAGCTCGACGATTCGATCCGTGGGGTCTTTCGCACGGGCGGTGCGTTGACGATCCTGCTCGATCTGGACAAACTGCTCGACCACAGGGCGCTCGCGACGAGCACGGCGTGACGCCGCCCACCGGATAAATCAATGGATCTGACCTGCAAAAACTGCGGCTCGACGTTTCGTGCCGCGATCACCCTGCCTCTCACGGCAGCGGTGCGTCTCGCCTGTCCGCGCTGCCAGTACCAGATGGTGCTGAGGCCGAAGACGCAGAGCGGCATGCATCCCGTGCCCGAGGTTGAGGCTCCCGAGCCGCCCCCGGTGCGCATCCCGCGCCGCCGCATGGCCGCGATCGCCGATGAGCCGCGCCCCTTCCGCGCGTTCCTCGGCGAGCAACTGAACCGCCTCGGCTTCGAGGTGGCCTTCTTCGAGACCGGAGACCCGATCCTCGACTTCGTCCGCCGCACCCGCGCGGACCTGGCCATCGTCAACGTCTACCTGAAAGGGAAGCTGGGCGTCGAGGTGACGGAGGAGATCAAGGCCGATCGCGCGCTCGACGACACCCGGGTCATCCTCATCGGCGCGCTCTTCCGCGCGAACCGCTTCCGCGCCAATCCGACCAACCTCTACGGCGCCGACGAATACATCGAAGAGCAGATCCCGGAGAAAGAGTTCCGCCAGATCCTCCGCAAGCTCTTTCCGGAGCTCGGCCGGACTGCCGAGACGCCGATCGAGTCGCGGGAGTACGACGAAGCGCGCCGCCTGGCGCGGCTGATCCTCTCGGACATCATCATCTATCACGTGGCGAAGGTGGAGCAGGGCATCCGCGACAACACCTTCTTCGAAGTGCTGAAGAGCGAGATCGAGGAGGGACGCGCGTACTACGACTCGCGCGTGCCGCTCCGCGTGCGCCAGGACAGCGAGATCTATCTCGAGACGCTGCAGCAGTTCGTGGACATGAAACGGGAAGAGCTGGCGCGGCTCAGGACTGGAACGGTATGAGAGGCAGGGCAGAGGGCAGAGGGGCGAGGGCCGAGGGAGATGACTCGACGTGCCTCAGCCCTCAGGAACGAAAATGACGGCCGATCCGCACATCATCGAACAGGCACGCTCGGCCGATCCCGACGCGCGCCAGAAGGCCGCCTCGCTGGTGGCGCAATCGACCGACGAGCGCAACCTGCCGCTCATGTTCGAGCTCCTCGGCGACAAGGACTGGCGCGTGCGCAAGACCGTCGTGGACGGCTTCGTGCGCGACGCGCGCGCGGACATCGTGCGGGGGCTCATCGACGCGCTCGCCGATCCGGAGAACGCCGGCAAGCGCAACTCCGCCACCGAGGCGCTGATCAGGATCGGGGAGGCCGCGATCCAGCCGATCGTCAAACGGCTGCGCAACGAGCACGACATCGACGTGCGGCTCTCGCTCGTCAACCTGATCGGGGACCTCCGCAGCCGCGAAGGCTTCGAGATGCTGATCGAGCTGCTGGAGAAGGAGACCGACATCAACGTCGCCTCATCCATCGTGTCGTCGCTCGGCAAGTTCAGGGACGCGAGCGCGCTGCCGCACCTCATGCGCGCGCTGCGCACGCGCGACGACCTCTGGCTCAAGTTCCACGTCGTCGAAGCGCTCGGGGAGATCGGCGACCGCGCGGCCCTGCCGGCGATCCTGCCGCTCTACGCGGAGAAATCGCTGCGCAAGCCGGTGCTCGAGTCGGTCGGCAAGATCGCCGACGTCGGCACGGTCAACTTCCTCCTGCGCATCATCTCGGACGAAGAGAAGCTGAACCTCACCGCGCTGCGGGCGCTGGTGCGCATCGCCGAAGCGTCGAAGCCGCGCATCGTCGAGGAGGCGGAGCGGCAACTGATCCAGGCGCGCTTCCGCGAGTCGTTCCCGCGCGAGAAGATCGAGCCGCTCATCGAGCACCTGCACACCACTCCGAAGCGTGAGGTGCGTGCGTTCATCCTCAAGTTCCTCGGGTGGTCCGGCGCCGAGCGCGCGCTGCCGGTCCTGCTGACGAATCTCGCCCAGCCCGAGACCGCGGAAGTCGCGGCGCAGGCGCTCATCGACTTCGGCAAGGACGCGATCCCGGCGGTGCTCAGCGCGCTGCAGAACGAGGAAGAGGATGAAGTGGTCGCGCTGCTGCTGCGCGTCGCGAACGTCATCGGCGGGCGCGAGACCATTCCGAGCATCCTGCCGTTCCTCGATCATCCGAATCCGATGATCCGCCGGCTGGCCATCGAGACCCTCGGCGAGATCCCGGACCCGCAATCGGTCGACTACCTGCTCGCAAAGCTCGACGATTCCGACATCGCCTCTCAGCAGGCGGCGGTCAATGCGATCTCCGCGCTCGTCACCGCGTTCACGCAGGTGCAGGGCGCCGTCCTGGCGAAGATCCGCCGGCTGCTGCAATCGACGTCCGTGCCGATCAAGCTCAACTCGCTCTCGGTCTACGTCAACATCCAGGGGGAGGGGTATCACGACGGGCTTCTGCTCGCGTCGAAAGACAGCGACCCGATGATCCGGCAGAAGGCGATCTCGCTCATGGGCAAGTTCGGCGAGGAGCGGTTCGCCGACCAGCTCGTGCTCTCGCTCACCGACGAATCGACGGCGGTGCGGCTCGCGGCGATCAACGCCATCGTGCGCCACCGGCCGGAGCGGGGACTCGATCCGCTCATCAGCTCCCTCGACGACCAGGACCTCTGGATCCGCACCGCGGCCGCGCAGGCGCTCGGCGAGTACCGGCACCCCGCGGCCATCGAACCGCTGCTGCGCCACCTGATGCACGACCCGCCGCCGGTGCGCATCGCGGTGATCGAGGCGCTCGGCAAGTCGGAAGAGCCGCGCGTCAAGGACGTGCTGTTCCGCTGCCTGGACGAAACGGATCCCGAGATCCAGCGCGCAGCGATGCTCGCGCTCGCCCGCATCCCGGGGCAGGACGTCTTCGAGCGGCTGGTCACGGCGCTCCAGCACACCGACTGGCGCCTGCGCGCCGCGGCCGCGGCGGCTCTCGGGACGCGAGGCGACCGGGCCGCGCTGCCGTCGCTGCATCGCGCGCTGGAGGATCCGGACACGTACGTGCAGCAATCGGCGATTCACGCGCTCGACAAAGTCGCGGATCGCTCGTCGTTCCCGTACCTCTTCAGGGCGCTCGAGAGCTCCGCCATTCTCGATGACGTCTCCGAGGTGCTGGTGAAGCACCGGGATCTTTACAGGGACGAGCTGGAGCAGGCGTGGCGGACCGCGGACAGCAGGAGAGAGGTCGTCATTGCGGCGATCCTGCAGGCGATGAAACGTAGCGACTAATGTCGACTTTTAACTTCTCGTTGAACCATCACCTGGAGCTGCCGGACGACGTCTTCCGGCTGCTGCGGGACCAGATCTACAAAAAGTCCGGGATGTGGTTCAACGACTCGTCGAAGTACCTGCTGCAGAAGCGGCTCTCGCCGCGGGCGCGGGAGCTGAACTTCGACTCGTTCCAGAAGTACTTCTACTTCCTGCAGTACGACCCGCGCGCGGACGCGGAGTTCGACCAGATCTTCGACCTCGTCACCACGAACGAGACCTACTTTTTCCGCGAGCCGGCGCAGCTCACCGCCTTCATCGACGAGATCGTCCCCGACCTCCTCTCGCGCAAGGCGCTGAAGAAGATCCGGATCTGGTCGGCCGGCTGTTCGTCGGGGGAGGAGCCGTACTCGCTGGCCATGCTGCTGCAGGAGGCGGGCTGGTACGACCACGCCGCGTTCGAGATCTTCGCCAGCGACATCAACCAGCAGGTGCTGAGCAAGGCGCGCAAGGGGCAGTACCGCGAGAACGCCTTCCGCGCGACCAGCCCGGTGCTGCGCGAGAAGTACTTCACGCGCGACACGGAGTCGACCTGGCGCGTGAAAGACGAGATCCGCAACCGCGTCTCCTTCGGCCGCCTCAACCTCTACGACGAAGCCCGCGTCTCCCTGCTGGGCCACCTCGACGTCGTCTTCTGCCGCAACGTGATCATCTACTTCGACGACTCCTCGAAGAAGGTGGTGGTGAAGAACTTCTACAACCGCCTCGTCGAAGGCGGCTACCTCCTCCTCGGCCACAGCGAGTCGCTGATCTCCCTGTCGACGCAGTTCAAGCTGCGGCATCTGAAGAACGACATGGTTTATCAGAAGTAGTTTGGAGTGCACAAGGCGGCAGCTGCGGCTGCCGAAGGAAAAGCGGTGACTGCGGTCACCGCACTCCAAACTGCTGCCCACCAGCCGTTAGAATGCCCCCTCGTGTCGTCCCCTTTCCCTCAGATCCGTGCGCTGGTCATCGACGACTCGGCATACAACCGTGTGACGCTCACGCGGATGCTGGAGACGGAGCCGCGCATCACCGTCGTGGCGACGGCCGTGAACGGGGAGGATGGGATCAAGCAGGTGATGAAGCATCGGCCGGATGTCATCACGCTCGATCTCGAGATGCCGATCATGGACGGCTTCGCGTTCCTGCGCTGGCTGATGGTCAACCTGCCGACGGCGGTGATCGCCGTCTCGTCGCGGGCGAGCGACCGGAGCGTGTTCAAGGCGCTCGAGCTCGGCGCGCTCGACTTCATCGCCAAGCCGGGCGGACGCGTTTCGCCGCGGCTGGAGGAGATCCAGAAGGACTTGGTCGGGAAGGTCGTGCAGTTCGCGCAGGTGCGGCTCGACAACCTCAGCCGGCGCGTGCAGGAACATCCGGACGTCGCGGAGCCGATGCCGGTCAGCGACACCTGTCCGCGGGGGATCGAGCTGGTCGCGATCGGCTGCTCCACCGGCGGGCCGCCCGCGCTGCAGCATCTCTTTCAGGCGCTGCCGCGGCTGCCGGTGCCGTTCGTCGTGGCGCAGCACATGCCGTCGACGTTCACCCGTCTCTTCGCGGAACGGGTGAACAAGCTCACACCGTTCGAGGTGCGGGAAGGGCGCGACGGCGAGCTGCTGCTGCCCGGCTGCGTCTACATCGCGCCCGGGGGGATGCAGAGCGAAGTGCGCCGCATCCCGGAAGGGTTGCAGTTGCGCGTCTTTCCGGCGGGGTTGAGCGACCTGTACGCGCCGTCGGTCGACCGCCTCTTTCGGACCGCGAGCGAAGCCGTGCGCGAGCGCCTCGTGGCGGTGATCATGACCGGCATGGGAGATGACGGCGCGGAAGCGATCCGCGAAGTGCGCGAGCGCGGCGGCACGACCATCGCGGAATCGAGCGAGAGCGCGATCATCTTCGGCATGCCCGCGGAAGCGATCAAAACGGGGGCCGTGGACGAGGTCGTGGCGCTGCATGGAATTCCGGACAAAATCCGGCGCCTCTGCACCGGATAGGTAACCGGTTCCGCGTTGCTCGCAACCCGCCCCGGCAACTGTGCTACATTTCCGCGACCGTCGGCGGTCCGAGAGAGATGAGCGAAGAATCCAAAGCAGAAAAGTTCCTCGAGATTTTCAACAAGGGCAAGGAATTCACCGAGGAGCTCCTCCGCGAGAACCAGCGGCTGCGCTACCGGCTCGCGTCCATGGAGACCGAGGCGGCAGCCGGGGCTTCGTCGGATGAAGTGCGCCGGATGCGTGACCAGATCACGCAGCTCACCGAGGAGAACCGGCGCATCGCCCAGCGCTTCCGCGAAGTCGAAGAAGAGAACAAGGACTTCGCGCACCGCTACATCGAGATCGAAGAGCAGAACAACAACCTCGCCAACCTCTACGTGGCGAGCTACCAGCTCCACTCCACGCTCGACTTCCGGGAAGTCATCCAGATCGTGCAGGAGATCATCATCAACCTCGTCGGCGCGGAAGCGTTCGCGATCCTGCTGCTCGACGAGAAGACGAACGAGCTCAAGGCCATCGCCTACGAAGGCGAAGACGTGATGCCGGGCGTCGCCACGATCTCCACCCGCCTCGGCGAAGGGGTGATGGGCACGGTCGCCAAGACCGGCGAGAGCTACTACATCAACCAGGACGTGGAGGGGGGGGCGATCACGCTCGAGAAGCCGCTCGCCGCGGTGCCGCTCAAGATCAAGGAGCATGTGATCGGGCTGATCGTGATCTACAAGCTCCTGCAGCAGAAGGACGCCTTCTCGGCCGTCGACTACGAGCTCTTCTCGCTCCTCGCCGCGCACGCCGCCACGGCGATCTTCTCATCGAAGCTCTACTCGCAGTCCGAACGGAAGCTGAACACCATTCAGAGCTTCCTCGACCTGCTCACCACCACCAGTTGAAAAAAGAGGTCTGAACACCAGTGGGGATGGAGAACGCGAACTTTCTGGTCGTCGAAGACTCGCCGACCATGCGTCAATTGATCTCGTTTTCGTTGAAACGGTTCAAGAACGCCAAGATCATCGAAGCCGTGGACGGCGTGGACGCGCTCAAAAAGCTGTCCGGCCCCGACCGCATCGACCTGATCCTCACCGACATCAACATGCCGGTCATGGACGGGCTGAAGCTGGTGTCGCTGGTGCGCCAGAACGCCCAGCTCAAAACATCCCCATCATCATCACCACCGAAGGCGCCGAAGAAGACCGCGAACGCGGCCCGGCCCTCGGCGCGAACGCCTACATCAGCAAGCCGATCCAGTCGTCGCATTTGATCAAGACGATCAGCGAACTGCTGTCGGTGTAATGCGCGCGGCCGCCATCGCGCTCATCTTTCTCGCCGTTCGCGCGGCCACCGCCTGGGCGCGCGACCCATTTGTGGACGAGCTGTTCACGGTCTGGATGGCCGGACGTCCCCTGTCAGGAATTCTGCCCGCCCTCTTGCTCGACTCGGGCCCGCCTCTCTACTACTTCCT
>DASQJY010000084.1:0-106244 GCA_035630815.1 Thermoanaerobaculia bacterium | reverse complement strand
CAACCACTCCTTCCGCAAGAAGCCGATCGTGCTCTACGCGAACGCGGCCGACTTCCATCAGACCACCACGACCGGCGGGATGATCGGCGAAGGCACCGGCGGCTTCACCGACGCGTTCATGAACCGCGTCGTGCTCCCGCTGACCGGCGACTACTCGCAGAACGATCACGTCCTCGGCCACGAGATCGTGCACGTCTTCCAGTACGACATCGCCGCCACGGCCAACAACCAGCGCCGCCGTTTCGCGCTCGAGCAGCTGCCGCTCTGGATCGTGGAAGGCATGGCGGAGTACTTCTCGAAAGGGCGCGTCGATCCGCTGACGTCGATGTGGATCCGCGATGCCACCATCCACGACCGCCTGCCCGACCTGCGCGAGCTGACCCGCGATCCGCGCTACTTCCCCTACCGCTACGGCCAGGCCGTGATGGCGTACATCGGCGCGCGCTTCGGCGATGAAGCGGTGGTCCGCTACTTCATGGCCGCCGGCACGGTGGGCATCGAGGACGGCGTCGAGCGCGCCCTGGGCATCTCGCACCGCCAGCTCTTCGCCGACTGGAACGAGGCCGCGCGCGAGCTGTACAACCCGGTCGTCACCCAGCGCACGATGGCCCTCGGCGATCCGGTCATCGGACGCAAGCCGGCCCCTCCGGTACCGCGCGCCGAGGGTGAAAAGAAACCGCGCCGCCGCCGCGGCTCGAGCGAGTTGAACGTCGGTCCGGCCCTCAGCCCCGACGGCCGCTACATCGCGTTCCTCTCCGCACGCGAGCTCTTCTCCATCGATCTCTTCCTCGCCGACGCCAAGACCGGACAGGTCATCCGCCGACTCATCTCGTCGGATCGCGATCCGCACTTCGAGTCCCTGCGCTTCATCGAATCGGCCGGCGCCTGGTCGCCGGACAGCAAGCATCTCGCGTTCATCACCTTCTCGCGCGGCGACAACTTCCTCTCGACCATCAACGTCGAGTCGCGCGACGTCGAGCACATCCGCGTCCCCGGGCTCGAGGCGATCATGAACGTCGCCTGGTCGCCGGACGGCCGGACCATCGCCCTCGCCGGGCAGTCGACCGGCGTCAGCGACCTGTTCCTCTATGAGCTGGAATCGAAGCAGGTGCGCCGTCTGACCAGCGACCGGTTCGCCGACCTGCAGCCGGTCTGGTCGCCGGACGGCAAGACCATCGCCTTCGTCACCGACCGCGGCACCGACACGCTGCTCGAGCAGCTGCGCTTCTCGCAGATGCGCCTGGCCACGATCGACGTCGCCACCGGCCAGGTCCGCGAGATCGAGGCGTTCCGCGGCTCGAAGCACATCAATCCGCAGTGGGCGCCGGACGGGCGCTCGATCTACTTCATCGCCAATCCGGAAGGCATCCCCGACCTCTATCGCGTCGGCTTCCCGGACGGCGGCCTGTATCGCGTGACGACGCTCGACACCGGCATCGCCGGCATCACCGACATGTCCCCTGCGCTGTCGGTCGCAGCGTCCACCGGCGACATCGCGTTCTCGGTCTTCGAGGACGACAACTACAACATCTACACGCTGCCCGCGAACTCGGCCGGGCAGTCGGTCACGGCGCCTCCCGCGCTGGCGGAGAACCAGGCCGCGCGCGCGGCATTGCTGCCGCCGCTGCGCAGCGCCGGCTCGGAGATCACCGGCTACCTGCAGCGCCCCGAGGAGGGACTGCCGCCCGCTTCAGCCACGTTCGCGGAGCGCAACTACAGCCCTGACCTCCATCTCGCCTACCTCGGACCTCCGACGCTCGGCATCGGCACGAACGAGTTCGGCTTCGGCGCGGGCGGCAGCGTCACCGCCTACTGGAGCGACATCCTCGGCGAGCACAACGTCGGCTTCACGTTCCAGGGCGGCGGCGGCTCCGGTACCGCCAGCCTCGCCGAGCAGCTCGGCGGCGAGATCATCTATCTCAACCAGACCAACCGCCTGAACTGGGGCGCCAACCTCGTGCACGTCCCGCAGGTGTACGGGACCGTGGGCTACACGCCCGGCACCTACACCGACGACCAGGGGAACACCTTCCCGGCCGACATCTACGACCAGTTCCGCCAGGTGCAGCTCATCACCGACCTGAGCGGCCTGGCGCAGTATCCGCTCAGCCAGACCCGCCGCATCGAGGCCGCCGTCGGCGGGCAGCGCTACTCGTACAGCGAGGACGTGGAGAGGTTCTACGTCGTCGGCGGACAGATCATCGATCGCGAGCGCGTGGAGCTTCCGGGCTCGTTCGTGCTGAACTTCGCGAAGGCCTCCACCGCCTTCGTCGGCGACAGCTCGGTCTACGGCTTCATCTCGCCGATCAACGGCACGCGCTACCGCTACGAGGTGGAGGCGCTGCGCGGCGACCTCAATTTCACGACCGCGCTCGCCGACTGGCGCAAGTACGTCTTCGCGCGACCGGTGACGTTCGCCGTCCGCGGGCTGCACTACGGCCGGTACGGCGGCGGCTCCGATGACTTCCGCCTGACGCCGCTCTACCTCGGACGCGGCTCGCTCGTGCGCGGCTACGATCCGTACTCGATCGATCCGATCGAATGCGGCACCGGCAACGGCAACGCCTGTCCCGTGTTCGACCGCCTGGTCGGCACGCGCATCGCCGCCGGCAGCGTCGAAGTGCGCGCCCCGCTTTTCGGCACGCGCGAGTTCGGCCTGATCAACAACCCGTTCCTCCCCACCGAGATCTTCGCCTTCGGCGACGTCGGCGCGGCCTGGAGCGAGAACGAGGACGTCAACTGGACGTTCGAGACCGACACCACAGAGCGCGTGCCGGTGTTCAGCGCCGGGATCGGGCTGCGCATCCTGCTCAGCTACATCCCGATCGAGGTCTACGCCGCCAAACCGTTCCAGCGCCCCGACGAGGAAATGGTTTACGGCTTCAACATCATCCCGGGCTGGTAGAGTGCCGGTGGCGGCGAGCTCTGCTCGCCGCCACCGTGCATCCTGAGGCGCGCAGCGCCGAAGGATCTGAACCCATGGCCTGGATCCCACCAAGAGAGTTCGAACGCCTCGTCGAAGAAGCGCTGACGACGCTGCCGCCTGAGTTCGCGAAGCTGCTCGACAACGTGGCGGTAGCCGTCGAGGAAGAGCCGGGCCCCGAGGACCTCGACCTGCTCGAAGACCCCAACGGCGAGCTGCTCGGCATCTACCGCGGCGTCGCCCTCACCCGCCGCCACCACGACATGCTCCCCACCCTCCCCGACCAGATCGCCATCTTCCGCGGCCCGATCAACCGCATCACCCGCTCCCGCGGCGAAGCGATCGACCAGATCCGCGAGACCGTGATCCACGAGCTCGGGCACTACTTCGGGCTGCACGACGAAGACATGGCGTATTGACCAGACCTGTTTGGAGTGCGGTGACCGCAGTCACCGCTTTTACTCGCTACGGAGCGCCAGCGCTCGTCGCGAGACCGGCGGCTCCGCCGCAGTAAAAGCGGCGACTGCGGTCGCCGCACTCCAAACTTTTGTCGCGATTCTCCGGATTTGTCGATGTTTCGCAGTCGTGAACTTCGTCAGACCGTTCGTTTCACGCGAGTTACGGACCGGGCATGGGCGGCAGCACCGCTGCAGCGACGCGGCGCAGGAGGTTCCGGATGAAACGCAACATCGTCGTCTTCCTCGTGCTCCTCTCGCTCGCCTGTCACACCGGCACGGGTCCGGCCGTGCGCCCGGGTCCCGGCGGCGCGATTCACGGCGTCGCCATGATGGACGGCGCGCCGCTGCCGGGTGTGACCGTGACATTGTCCGCTCCCGGCCAGCCGAGCCGCGTCGCCATCAGCGACGTCAACGGCCGCTACTCGTTCATGGGGCTCATGCCCGGCACGTACACCGTCGATGCTCACCTGGAGAGCCTCACCCGCACTACCGTGCAGGTTGCCGTCACGCGGGACCAGGGGGTGACGCTGACGACGGTGATGCGGATGTCGGCCGTGGCGGAGAGCATCACCGTGACGGCGGCCGCACCGGTGAACGGATTCGCCGCCCTGCCGAAGACACGGCGCCCGCTCAGGACCTCGGCTGCGCAGACGGCGCCGTCCGACACGTATGCCGCGGATTTCGTCACCGAGGTATCCGTCCCGCTGCCGGTTTCCACGCCGGCGGTCCCGGAGATCGAGTATGCGCGCATCGAAGAGCACGGGTTCGTGGAGACGAAGAAAGAGCGTGTGGCCACGTTCGCGATCGACGTCGATCGCGCCTCGTACGCGAACGTCCGCCGCTACCTGCGCGACGGCCTCGTGCCACCGGCGGATGCGGTGCGGATCGAGGAGATGGTGAACTACTTCACGTACTCCTATCCGCAACCATCCGACGACGCACCGTTCTCGATCACGACGGAAGTGGCGGGGTGCCCCTGGAATCCGGAGCGCCGCCTGTTGCGCGTCGGCGTGCAGGGACGCAATCTCGACCAGTGGCGGATGGCGCCGAACAACCTCGTGTTCCTGATCGACGTCTCCGGCTCGATGAACGAGCCGCGCAAACTGCCGCTGATCAAGCAGGCGTTCGGCGTCCTGGTCGATCAGTTGCGCGCGGAAGACCGGATCTCGATCGTGGTCTACGCCGGCGCCGCGGGCCTGGTGCTGCCGCCGGTGTCGGGTGCGGACAAGGGTCGCATCCTGGACACGCTGACCATGCTGAACGCAGGCGGCTCCACTGCGGGTGGCGCCGGGATCGAGCTCGCGTACAAGATCGCGCAGGAGAACTTCCTCGAGAAGGGGAACAACCGCGTCATCCTCGCCACCGACGGCGATTTCAACGTCGGCATCAGCACGGTTCCCGAGTTGGAGGCGTTCATCGAGAAGAAGCGCGCCTCCGACATCTTCCTCTCCGTCCTCGGCGTCGGCAGTGACAACCTGCAGGACGCGATCATGGAGACGCTCGCCGACAAGGGCAACGGGAACTACGCGTACCTCGACTCGCTGCAGGAGGCGGAGAAGGTCTTCCGCGACGAGCTGACCGGCACGCTCGTGACCATCGCCAAAGACGTGAAGGTGCAGATCGACTTCGATCCCGCCGCCGTGAAGTCGTACCGCCAGATCGGCTACGAAAACCGCGCCCTGCAGGCGAAGGACTTCGACGATGACAAAAAGGACGCAGGCGAGCTCGGAGCGGGACACTCCGTCACCGCGCTCTTCGAAATCGTCCCCGCGAGCCCGGATGGCGGCAACCTCGGCACGCTCCGCCTCCGCTACAAGGATCCGCGCGGCGCGGTCAGCACGCCGCTGGAAGCGGCACTGATCGACGACGGCAAGAGCGCATACGACGCCTCCCCCGACCTGCAGTTCGCGGCGGCGGTGGCGGAGCTCGGGATGCTGCTCCGCGGCTCGCCGCACAAGGGGAGCGCGTCGTGGGACGACGTGCTGCAACTCGCACGCGTGTCGGCGGGAGCCGATCTCGACGGCACGCGGCAGGAGTTCCTGCAGATCGCGGAGGCCGCGAAGAACCTGAATTGAGGCTCGGGGTGCGGCGGCGAGTGCCGCTTTCACAAACGGCGGATGAAGGCGGTGCCGCCGCACCCCGGATGCTTGCTACTTGATGTCTACGAGCTCGATGTCGAAGACCAGCATCCCCTGCGGCTTCGTGCGGTCGTTGCCGTAGGCGAGGCGGGAAGGGATCCAGAAACGGGTCTTCTCCCCTTCGGTCATGAGCTGCACGCCTTCGGTCCACCCCTTGATGACGCCGGTCAGCAGGAACTCGGCCGGCTCGCCGCGCAGGACGGAGCTGTCGAACATCTTCCCGTCCGTCGTCCAGCCGCTGTAGTGCACGACCACGACGCTGCTGCGCTTGGGATGCACGTTGCCGTCTCCGGCGCGCAGCACCTTGTATGCGAGCCCCGAGGCGGTGCGCGACGCGTCGTCCGGCACGGCCGCGACATCGGCGGGCGTCTTCGGCGACTCGAGGATCTCGAGGAGCTCCGTGTCGAAGACGAACGTCTCCCCTTCCTTGATCTTTCCCGCGCCGAGCGACGCAGGAATCCAGGCGCGGCGCTGCTCTCCAACCACCATCTTCTGCACGGCGGTTCCCCAGCCGGGCAGCATTTTCGACTTGCCGAGCACCGCCGAGCGCGGTGCCGGCACATGCTGCACGAGCGTCCCGTCCGACTTCCAGACCGTGTACCGGACGCGCGCCAGCCCGTCGTCCGCCAGATGATCGCTGCCGGTCCCCGGGACCAGCACCTTCGTCACCAGGCCATCGTCGAACCGCTCCGCATCCGCGGGCGGATTCGCGAGATCAGCCGGCGGCTCCGGCTTCTCAGCGGCAATGAGGGGGAGGGCGAAAAGTGCAAAAGCGAGTGCGAGTTTGCGCATGCGCCGGAGGGAACGGACCACCCTCGCAGCTCATTCCGGGCGTGCGACGCCGCGCATCACGTTCGTCACGCTAATCCCGCGGGATGTGAAACGGAACCTCGTCGTCCTGCGACGACGCGTTGCATTCCACGCGGTCATCCTCGGTGCGGAACTGCTCGTCTTCTTCGATCCGGTAATTGCGAACGTCTTCCATGTAGCTTCTCCTCTGAACCTAGAACTGCGCGGCCTCGGTGGAGCCTTCGAGCGCGGTGGTCGACGACTCACCGGCGCTGACTGCCTTGGCCACCTCGTCGAAATAGCCGGTGCCGACCTCGCGCTGGTGGCGGGTGGCGGTGTAGCCGTGCTGCTCGGAGGCGAACTCCGCCTGCTGCAGGCGCGAGTAGGCGGCCATCCCTTCGTCCTTGTACTGGCGCGCCAGCTCGAACATCGAGAAGTTCAGCGCGTGGAAGCCGGCCAGGGTGACGAACTGGAACTTGTAGCCCATCGCGCCGAGCTCGCGCTGGAAGGTCGCGATCTGCTGCGCGTCGAGCTTCTTCGCCCAGTTGAACGACGGCGAGCAGTTGTACGCGAGCAGCTTCCCGGGATACTTCGCGTGCACTCCCTCGGCGAACTCGCGCGCCTCGTCGATGTCCGGCGTCGAGGTCTCGCACCACAGCACGTCGGCATACGGCGCATACGAGACGGCGCGGGAGATGGCCATCTCCAGGCCGTTTTTGATCCGGTAGAAGCCTTCCGCGGTCCGCTCGCCGGTGATGAACGGATGATCGCGCTCGTCGACGTCGCTGGTGATGAGGGTCGCGCTGTGCGCGTCGGTGCGCGCGATGACCAGCGTCCCCACTCCGGTCACGTCCGCCGCGAGCCGCGCAGCGTTCAGGGTGCGGATGAACTGCGAGGTCGGCACCAGCACCTTGCCGCCGAGGTGGCCGCACTTTTTCTCGGACGCCAGCTGGTCCTCGTAATGGACGGCAGCCGCGCCGGCCTCGATCATCATCTTCATCAGCTCGAACGCGTTCAGCGCCCCGCCGAAGCCCGCCTCGGCGTCGGCGATGATCGGCGCGAACCAGTGCGTCCCGGAGCGCCCTTCCATGTGGTCGATCTGGTCGGCTCGCTGGAGGGCCTGGTTGATGCGCTTCACCACCTGCGGGACCGAGTTCGACGGGTAGAGCGACTGGTCGGGATACATGTGGCCCGCGAGGTTCGCGTCGGCGGCCACCTGCCAGCCGGAGAGGTAGATCGCCTTCAGCCCCGCGCGCACCTGCTGCACGGCCTGGTTGCCGGTCAAGGCGCCGAGCGAGTTGACGAACGGCTCGGTGGTGAGCAGTTGCCAGAGGCGCTCCGCCCCCATCTCCGCCAGCGTGTACTTGATGTCGATCGAGCCGCGCAGGCGCAGCACGTCCGCCGCGGTGTACTCGCGCGTGATGCCGTTCCAGCGCGGGTTGCTCTCCCAATCCTTCTCGAGGGTCTGCGGGTCGCGTGCTTCCTTCAACTTCGACATGCGGTTACTCCTGTTCCAGTTGCAGCAATTCGTCATAGGCCGGCAGCGTGAGGAAGTCGGCCAGTTCATCGGCAAGAATCAATTCATCGAAGATGCGCGCGGCGCGCGTAACGCGGTCGCTCTTTTCCATCGAAGCGACTTCCTCGTCGCGGATGCGGCGGTAGAGCTCCGCGTCGATGGTGCGTCCGTCGTCGAGCTTCGCGCCGTGATGCACCCACTGCCAGAGCTGCGTGCGCGAGATCTCGGCGGTCGCGGCGTCTTCCATCAGGTTGTAGAGCGGCACCGCGCCGCTGCCGCCGAGCCAGGCGGCAACGTAGAGGAGCCCGACGTTCACGTTCTGGCGCAGCCCCTTCTCGGTGACCACACCCTCGGGCAGCCGCAGCAGGTCGTCGCGCGTGATTTTCACGTCCTCGCGCTTCCTGTCGAGCTGATTGGGTTGCGGCATGTGCTCGTCGAAGATCTTCTTCGCCGTGCCGACGAGGCCCGGATGCGCGACCCAGGTGCCGTCGTGCCCCGCGCGCACTTCGCGCAGCTTGTCGGCTTCGACCTTCTTCGTGGCCGCCTCGTTCGCGGCCGGATCGTCCTTGATCGGGATCTGCGCGGCCATCCCGCCCATGGCGTGGATGCCGCGGCGATGGCAGGTCTGGATCAGCAGGTCGACGTACGCCGCGAGGAACGCCTTGTCCATCGAGATCGAAACGCGGTCGGGCGTGATGAAGTCGCGCCGGGCCCTGAATTTCTTGATGAACGAGAAGATGTAATCCCACCGCCCGCAGTTGAGCCCCGCGCTGTGATCGCGCAGCTCCCAGAGGATCTCGTGCATCTCGAACGAGGCCAGGATGGTCTCGACCAGCACCGTGGCCCGGATGCTGCCGTGCGGCACGCCGAGCTCCTCCTGCGCGCGCACGAAGATGTCGTTCCAGAGCCGCGCCTCGAGATGCGACTCCATCTTCGGCAGGTAAAAGTACGGCCCGGTACCTCGCGCCAGCGCTTCCTCTGCGTTGTGGAAGAAGTACACCGCAAAGTCGAAGATGCTCGCGCTGACCGGCTGGCCGTCGACGTGGACATGCTCTTCGACCAGGTGCCAGCCCCGCGGACGCACCAGCAGCGTCGCGGTCTTGTCGTTCAGCTCGTACTGCTTCGCACCGCTGTCGAAGGAGATGGTGCGGCGCACCGCGTCGCGCAGGTTGAGCTGCCCTTCGACGCAGTTCGCCCAGGTCGGCGAGTTCGCGTCCTCGAAGTCGGCCATGAAGACGTTCGCGCCGGAGTTCAGCGCGTTGATGATCATCTTCCGGTCCACCGGCCCCGTGATCTCGACGCGCCGGTCGAGCAGGTCCGCGGGGATGGATGCGACCGTCCAGTCGCTCTCGCGGATCTCTTTCGTCTCCGGCAGGAAGTCGGGCAACTCCCCCGCGTCCAGCCGCTGCTTCCGTTCTTCGCGCGCGGCGAGCAGCTCGAGGCGTCTCGGGTTGAACTCCTTGTGCAGCGCGGCCACGAAGCCGAACGCTTCGTCGGAGAGGATCTCCTCCCACTCCGGCTTCAGCTCCGCCCGCACCTCGATGTCGGTCGTGATGACAGCGAACTCAGTCATGCTGCGCAAACATGAGCACGGAGCCTGCCACGTGGCTTGGACTACGTCCCGAACCGGTACTGCAGCGCCCTCCGGATCTCGTCCAGCTCCTGGGAATCGCCGGCGCCGAGGGGCTTCGGGATCTCGATCGGTTTGTGCTCCGGGTTCACGAAGGTGATGACGCAGTAATCTGCGCCGGGCGGTTCGATCACGTCGTCGATCTCGTTCTCGTCGCGTCCGACTTCCTTCATCGCCTCACGGGCCATTCGGCGAATGCGGTCCTCGAATGTGGTCATGGCGACCGCGTCTGCGAGTGCTGTGCCTCAAAACAGAAACGGCGGGCCGAAGCCCGCCGTTTTCCAAAGACCTTGCATGAATCCTTACGACACGGCCACCGGCGCGCAGTGCTGGTCGAACGCGGCCGTGAGCTCCGCGGCGATGTCGTGGGCCTGACGACCCTCGATCTGCCACCGCTCGAACATCTTCACGACCTGACCGTCCTTCATCAGCGCGATCGACGGCGACGACGGACGGAAGCCGACGAAGTACTCGCGCGCACGCTGCGTGGCGTCGCGGTCGTTGCCGGCGAACACCGTGATCATGCGATCCGGCTTCACCTCGTGATCGAGCGCCATCGCCACGGCGGGACGGGCCATGCCGGCCGCGCAGCCGCAAACGGAGTTGACGACCACCAGCACCGTCCCCTTCTTTTCGCCGAGCACCGCGTCGACAGCCTCGGCCGTCCGCGTTTCCTCAATCCCGAGCCGCGTCAGTTCCTTCCGCATCGGCTCGACGATCATTTCATCGTACATCTGAGAGTCCTCCCAATCAGGGATGATAACGCAGCGGTTTGCGGCTCATTCCGGGGCCGCGGAACACGGAACGCGTTCTACGTTCCGTGTTCTACGTTCTACGTTATCAATGAGCGTGCGTGTCGTTCACATTGATCGACTGCACCACCTTGTTCAGGACGCCCGCGTAGCGCTGAGCTTCCTGCTCGGGCGTCACGAAGACCACGTAGATCAGGTGACCGTCCGGCAGCGCACGCGTCACGAGCGTCACGCGCTCGTTGAGGCGCGTGTTCGGATTCGTCCCGCGCAGACTGGCCGACATCGCCGTCTTGCCGTCGAGCTTGAACTGCTGCCCCGAACCGCTGATCACCTTCAGGTGCGGACTTCCCTGGCGCACCTGCGCGATCAGGTCGTTCGTCGCATCCTGCAGCGTCACCGAGCGGCTGGTGTTGCCGTCGCGCAGGTACGAGCGCGGCGTGTTCCCGAACGGATCGTAGTGATTGACCATCAGGCCGTACACGATCTCCGTCTTGTTGCCGACGTTTCCGACACCCCCCTCGGGGGCGATCGTCACGCCGAAGCCGCCGTTGTCGTACACGCGCCAGTTCGACGGGTACGCGATCTCATATGCACTGGTGCGATTCGAGAACTTGCGCCACGAGCTCGACGGCGCCGGCACACCGCCGGTCGTCGCGTTGCCCGTACCGCTGCTGGTCATGGTCGGGTTCGAAGAACCGCTCGACGGGCGGACGCCCTGCGCGATCTGCTGCATCGTCGGGGCCGCGCCGAAACCGCGGAGGCGGGTCTTGATGCTCGCGAGCTGCTGCGTGTTCTGCGTCGGGTTCGACGTCACGCGAAGCAGTTGCGCTTCCTTACGGATGCGCGCCTGGCGATCCGGCGGCGCGGGGTGATGGGAAAGCCACGTGGTCTTTTTCGCCGTGTCGACCTTGGCGAGCTGGTCGAAGAAGCTGACCATGTCCGACGGCGCGTAACCGCTCGCGGCGAGGATCTGCGCCCCGCGCACGTCGGCCTGCGTCTCGAGCTCGCGGCTGAACTTCAGGAAGAGCGCGTTCAGGCCGATACCGCCGACCGCGTTGAGGATCTGGGCCGTGTTGCTGCCCACCTTGCCGCCGAGGAGCCCGCCGAGGATCTGCAGGCCCGCCTGGGCCGCGTAGGCCTTCGAGGCCTGGTGCGTCCCGTGGCGGAGTGCGGAGTGCGCGATCTCGTGAGCGACGACGCCCGCGATCTCACCTTCGTTGCGGGCATTCTCGATGATGCCGCGGTTGATGTAGATGTAGCCGCCCGGGAGCGCGAACGCGTTGATGTCCGAGGCGTTCACGACGCGGAAGCGGTACTGGAACTGCGGGCCGCCCGCGTTCGCCGCGAGCTTCTGGCCGATGGTGTTGATGTAGTTCTGGACGTTGGAGTCGTTCAGGATCGGCATTTGCCGTTCCGCCTCGACCGCCGACTGCTGTCCGATCTCGACGTCCTGCTGCGGGCTGAACATGTTCCAGCCCGGATTCACTTTCGTCTGTGCCTCGGCCACTCCGGCCGCCAGCGACAGGGCGATCATGAGCGCGATCACCGGGCGCGCAGCGTAATGCGCTGATCGATTCATCGATGCCTCCTTCAAATAAGCAATAACGGACATTGCACCGATGATGCCGGGACGGCCCACCTAAATCGCTGGGTTGGTGGAGGTTAGGTGACCTCAGGAGGGGACGGAGTGTTGCGAACGTAGAACGTAGAACACTGAACACGGAACGGAGAACGAGCTCCGCCACTCGTTCCGTTCTTGCGTTCCGTGCTCTACGTTAACGTCTCACCGACCTCCGCCGTGCCGGCCCGACGATGCCGCGCAGCGCTTCGACGTCGCGGCGGTCGATCAGCCCGTCGACGTTCGCGTCGCAGCCCCACGACCCGAGGTATTCGCCCTCCTGGGCCCGGACCCGCTCGTGCGGATCGCCGTCTTCGAGCTCATGCGTGAGGGGCATGACGTCGCGGCTGTCGGTGAACCCGTCTCCGTTGCAGTCGCCGCTCGACGGCACGTGCAGCCGGTGAATGGACGACATCCCACTCATCGCCGTGGCAAAGATGATCTCGCCACTCGGCCCCTGCGTCACGTCGATGACGAACTCGTCGAAGCCCTCCACGATCGGGATGACCTCCGCGAACGTGGCCGGCAGGTAGTAGATCGCACGCGTCACGAAGGCGCCGACGAGATACCCGTCGCGCAGCATCGGATTCGTGCCGCTGAGGCGCTGCACGCCGGTCGGAGCGACCGTCTCCGGGAACACGTACGCCGGCGCGACCGCTCCCGGGAGCGGAGGGTGGTTGCCGTACGTGTGCGGCCACCCGCAGTTGTCCCCCTCCGCGACCACATGGATCTCATCCCCACCCTCGGCGCCGTTGTCCGCGACCACGATCCGCCCATGCTCCGGGTCCCACGCCAGGTCGTACGGATTGCGCATCCCCCGCGCCCACTGCGTGGCGTTTCCCCGCGAATCGATCTTCCAGATCTTCCCCCCGTTCCACTCCGGCTTCTGCGCGATGATGTAGCCGCCATACTCACCGATCCCGACGAAGATCGACCCGTCCGGCGCGACGGTCAGGTTGCCGCCGTGATGCTCCGACGACGCCCCATGGTCCCGGTTCCCGATGTCGCAGACGAACGTGTGCAACACCGTCTCCGCCCCATCCCGCAGGTCGACACGCGAGATCACGTCATCGAGCACCTTCGCGAACTCCCCCGTGTCGCCGTTCCAGGTCGTGTAATGCACCACCGCGGTGTCGTCGTCGAGCAGCGCCATCCCCAGCAAACCGCCGTTGCCACCGGCGTGCGTCGGCAGCGAAGCCACCTTCGTCGACGCGTTCCCCTCCACGCGGTGAATCCACCCCTCCGTGGTCGTGAAGTAGATCGTCCCCTTCGAGTCCGTGACGACCGAGCTGACAAAGCCCTCCGCCCGCGCGAGCGTCTCCACGCGGAACCCCGGCAACGTGGCCGCACCCGCGGCCCCGGCGATAAACAACGTGACGAGCAATACCCTGAGAAGAGTCATCCAGAGGCGGCCTCAAGAAAGATCCGCGCCAGCATAGGGCGAAAGGGAGACGACGGGGGCCTCCGGCGGGCCGGTGTGACCGGCGGCACTGGTCGCCCAAGGCTGAACGCACGCCTCTCGTCGTCTCTCCTCCTGCCGCTGGTGGAGTAAGCTCACACGCGATGCGAAAAGTAGCCATCACCGGCGGCACCGGCGGCCTCGGCACGGCCGTCGTCGAGCACCTCTCGCGGACGTATGACGTCGTCGTGCTCGACCGCAGCCGTCTCGACGACGTCACCAGCGAGACCTCCGTCCGCAAAGCCTTCGCCGACCTCGGCGAGCACTACGCCCTGGTCCACCTCGTGGGCGGCTGGACCGGCGGCAAAGTCGCCGACACCTCGCTCGAGACCTGGTCCCGCATGCTCGCCCTCAACCTCACCGGCGCCTTCCTGGCCATCCGCGAAGCGCTGACGCAGCTCACCCGCCCCGGCCGCATCGTCGCCGTCAGCTCCATCGCCTCCCTGAACCCGGCGCCCGGCTCAGCCGCCTACACCGTCGCCAAGTCCGCCCTGAACACCCTCATCCAGACCGTCGCCGCCGAGCACCGCGGCACCGGCCTCACCGCCAACGCCGTCCTCCCCGACTCGATGGCCACGCCAGCCATGCTCCGGGAGACCGACGCCTCGAAGCTGGTCCCGACCGAACGCGTCGCCGAAACCATCGCCTTCCTCCTCTCCGAGGCAGCCGCGAACATCACCGGCGCCCTGATCCCCCTCCGGAAATAGAACCCGGGTCCGATGAGTTGTGCAGGTTCCTTGACGGGAAGTGAGCCGGCCGCGATAATCGCCGCCGCTTCTCCGGAAAGAGCAGTGTCGCGGGGTGGAGCAGTCTGGTAGCTCGTTGGGCTCATAACCCAAAGGTCGCAGGTTCAAATCCTGTCCCCGCAACCAACCTTAATTCGATCTAAGCCGCTGGAAACAGCGGCTTTATTCGTTTCTGGCCGACCGCTCCTCCGTTGCGCGAAATCGTCAACTGTCCGAGAACTGTCCGACTTCTCGAAAGTCAGGCTGCACCGGCGTCGTGGCGAACTTGGCGAGGATGTGCGCGAGGAGTTCTGGTTCGTCGATCATCATGTCGTGCGTGCTTGGTGTTTCGAGCACTTGCCACCCGGTTGCTCTCGCGTCCTCCCGACACTGGTCGAAGCGGTCACTCGCGTACTTTGTCGTGCGGATGTAGAGCTTCTTCTTGATCGCCTCGCGACAGCCGGTGAGTCTGATCGGTTGCAGCGCGACGCCGACGGGTTGCTTGGTCAAGAGCTCGTTGACCCACGCGCTGTTCTCCGCGCTGGCGAACTCCGATGCATGGGGATGCTCCGTGCCTGGTTGACCAGTTGCCAGCGCTTCTTTGACCTTCTCCGGATGGTTCGACGTGTCGATGCCGCATTGTCCATCTTGCGGCAGATGGGCGTCGAGGAACACGAGTGCTCCCACCTGTCGATGGATGTGTTCGAGCGCGCCGGACGTGGGCCAAGGGCCGTAGGAGTGCGCGCAGAGGATGACATCGTCGAGCTGTTCGGTGGTGAAGACATCGACGATGTCCGCGATGTGCGTCTCCAAGGTGATGTTGAAGCTCAGGAGGTGGGATCGTTCCCCGAGTCCAGCGAGCGTCGGCGTGAAGACTTGGTGACCTTGCGTGCGCAGCAGATCGGCGACTGCCTGCCAGCACCAAGCACCATGCCATGCGCCGTGGACGAGAACGAACGCGCTCATCGCATCAACTTGTCGTGCAAGTGCGATTCCGTCACCGCTATCACAGCTCAGCTAAATGCCGATGCGCCGCCGGTGTACTATCACAACCGTCGAATCGTCGATCTTGCGAGACATCGCGCCGCGCCGACGACTGCGAGGCAATGGATGCACACGACCAACGCCAGATATCCGAATACACGATATAAACCTGCCGAGAACCTGCGCCCACGCGCAGATCAGTGAGTCGCTCCGCAATGGTCTCACACCCTAACCAGCATGCGCGCACCGCTGGTAGCAGCGCAGACGGCAGATTGGCGCAACATTTCGCCCATGCACTTGGTGAGCTCGATCCATTCGACCTGATCATCCGCATCGACGAGCAAATGTATTCGTCCGTCGAACGCATCTACACCGTCTTAGCGCACGAACTCACACACTACGTACAAGTCGCGGCGACGCCAGCCGGCCTCCTTCAATATGCCGCAGTAAATGATCTTCATTACAGGGTGTTCCGCGTGTTGCGTGAACGTGGCTTTCCCGATTCCGCCGTTGACCTCGCTGACCTGCTGCCTCGCGAAGGTGAATCAGCAAGCGATGCTCGGCCGAACACACCTGGAGAAATACTGCTGCACCTAGCTGATCTATGGCGGTTTGCCGATTGGCCCGTCCTGCGAGAGTCAGTTCACATTCATGCACCACAAGCACGCGTTACATGGGACGTTGCGACTGCGACAGTGCGAGTTGGCGAGCTTTATAGCTGCACAATGGGGTTGCACGCAATCTTCGAAGTGATGGCTCAAGCTATTGAGTACCACAATCGCTTCTTGCTTGCCAAGGACCAGCTTGGCGTAGGCCGCAGGTGGGGCGAGGACATCGACAAACTGCTTCAACAATCATTTCGTCCTGGCGACGGAACCAACGAGCTCTTTCACGCGCCAGGATTGCTCTACGAATGGCCGCTGATGCACGCGATTCAATGCGGCATATCGCCCATGAATGTCGTTGCTATCTACGTCATTCTTTGCGGATGGATTACGCTCTATGACGCACAGTTGTACACGACAGGTTCACTTGCCTTTGGCAGGCGCTTCCTGGAGCTCATGAATCTTTTTGAGAGTGTCGGACCAGATCTCTATCGCCGTGAAATGTTGGCGCTGAAATCTGGCAGACCTGCTTTCAATCCGATCAGCATGTCGGACGAGTTATGCGCGAGTGCGGGTATCACGCCATTTTCAGCGCTTATCGAGCAGTTCTGCGAGTTGCTGCAGAATGTAATTCCTTTCGGTCCGCCGATCGCGTGGGTTGCCGTCGATGGATACGAGATCGTTCGGCGCTGCCGTGAAGCACCAGCGACATTCCTTCTCCTGCCTCCACAGTCGAGTCGGTTCGGAAGACTACCGAGGCCCGTCATAAAGTGGAGAGACAGTTGGGAGGTGCCCACAAACGGCGGCGATCATCGCGTTTACAATCAGTTAGGATGGGCCGTTCAGAAGGAGATTCTGTTCGGTGCCTGCGACAATTACCGGGCTCTGTCGACCGGCAACTACGGTCCTTGCCGGTACGGTCAGGCGTGCATCTTCCGTGGATCAGGAAAGTGGCGTACGTATCTACGGCAGGTGATCGACCTTGCATATGCGTCGCCGCTCAGCGACACTGATTCGTAGCCTCTCGGCGATGCGCGCGCCGATCCGTCCCCTTCCGCGCGAACTCCCGTTGGTCCCCGAGTCGCGGGGTGCACGCGCGCTTGCGACTCCATCCGGGACGGGCGATCAAGGCGGCGGAGTAGCATTTGAGGCGAAGCGTCCCTGGTGCGGTGTTACGATCGCCGCGATGACTTGGATCCTGGATCTTGCGCGGCATCGGGCCGCGACCGACGACAGTGTTCAGCTCTTTGGGGTGATCGTCTATACCGACGCTCATGCTCATTTGAAGAAGGTTCTTCGGGATGCGGACTATTGGGCGTCGTTCGATGCCTCGTCGGGACCACGGTTCGCGGTGTACTCGATTCGTGCTTACGCGGGGGGGTGGGTTGCGCCATCCGGCCGTCCCGGTTCGCTCGCTACCATGCACGAAGTGTGGCGCGAGCCGCCAGCCAACGCCGAGTTGGTAGGGGCGTTCGCTCTTGATGATACCCGAGATCTGCCTGCTCTCGTCGTGTTCGCCCTCGACGGGGACGAGCATTACAGTACGAGTCTCCTTATTGATGACTCCAGTATTGAGTCGTGTTACACGTCGCTGAAGGACGCGATGATTGCGATCGCGAGTGCACTCAGCAAGGGAGCACGTGAGCGATCCACTGATAGTCGCCTGATCTTCAGGTCGGTGAAGTCGGCGCTTACGGTGCGCCGCAATTGGCAGCGCGTGCGTGATGGTTACAAGCTGCTGTCGGAGCTGAAGAAGTGGGTCTCGGTCTTCTAATGGCCATCGATCACCTGGTTCGTTAGAAGACGCGCCACGTTGTCTCTACAACTGCTACGGTCGTTTCGACCAGTTGGTGAATTCGGTCTTCGTCGTGTTCTGGACAGCCGAGCTTCCAGTCTTTCGTGCGGGTTGCAAACGTTGCGATCGCGCCGTTCGTTGACCGGAAGGCCCAGGGGTTGCCCAGGCGCATGAACGTGATGGGGAACAAGTCGCAACGGAGTAGATGCGCGCCGATGCCCATTGGCAGCCCTTCCAAACTGATACCGAGCGTCGTGTCGCCCCGCGGGAACTCCGGCTTGCCCGGCTCTTCGCCAAAGAAGTGCCCGCAGTATCGCGGCCCGGGTAGGGTGTCGAACCAATTGACCCAGGACATCATGTTGCCGTGCATGTAGACGACGAGCCGCTCAAGATTCCCGTAGTAACCCATGAAGTCGGTATCGTTTGGGTCCGCGGCGTCCTCTTGTATGCGAAACATCTGCATCGCGGCATAGAGCGCCATCGAAGTCCAGTTTTCTGGTTCTACGGTGATTGGTGCCGGCAAACCGAGCACGTAAAGGTCATTGTCACGTGCCGCGCCGCCAAGCTCGCGCCATGCCTGGCGACGGTCCTTACAGAACGCATCGAGCCTCGCTTGCGAGAGCGACCACAGCGGACCGCACCCACCATTGCCTGCCAAACACACATACCAGTCATTGGGCGTGTCCGGGACGTAGAGTTCGTGCGCGCCGACAACCACTGTCCGTACGGACGGCTTGCGTGGTACTGGCCACCCCTTGTCCGGCAATTCTTCGACCGTCTTGTTGTTCATTGTCGGCTCGTTAAACAGCACGCTTTCGGCATTCATGAGTTCCATGTGTGCGAATCGTCCATCGGATCGCGGCCAGAACTTACGCAAGAACTGCCCGTCCACCACCCCCACGAAGGCTCCTAGTCGCTTGGCTCGGGCGAGAAGTCGTGGCACGAGCGCGCGCGCCTCCTCGGGGTCAATGACTGACAAGTCACACTCCTGGTTGTTGAGCCAAGTGTGAATGCATTCTTCGAGTGCGGCGTCGAGACGGATACGCAACTTTGGTGACGCGCTGAGCCACGCGGCTTCATCGTTTGCGTCAAACCCGTCGCTCCCTTCGGCTGCGGCGACGACTGCAAGATCAGTCACTACCGTTTCGATCAGGGATTGGAGTGCGATCGGCCGGAATAACGCGAGCAGTCGCGTCAGCCGCGCATTGGGTGAGTCGTCCGCAGCGAGTGCACGCGGCGCGGTCGTCAGTCGTGCGGCAACACGTCGCAGCAGGGGCGAGTGGAATGCCAATGCCGCGATCTTCTGGCCGATTGCATAGCGCACGAAGGACGACCGTGCTATTCCATCGAGTGGTATCGCGAAGATGTCGTAGTAGCGTCGATATTCAGGACTGAGATCGCGGATCACAGCCGCTTGTTCATGCGTTCGCAGCGTTGCAACTGATAGGTACGTGGCCGCTGCCTCATGAGCGGTTCGCGACTCGGCCATTAGGAGGCTCGTCCAGTCGTCCGCCCATGCGCGATGGCGGGGTGTCACCCACGGCTGTCGGAAGCTTCTGAAGTATCGTTGCAAGAAGCCAAATGGTGAGCCACCGAGCACGTATTCGTGGAAGGTCTCGTGTAACCCGACGTATGCTGATGTCTGCCGTTCTGTGGTGGTGCCCCAGGCCATGAGTCCGTGAACGCCCAGCGTTCCTGGTGACGCGTGATTCTTGAATTCTGCGATGACTTCGGCTGGAGAAATGGGCAGGATGAGCGGGAAGTACGGCGCGGTCGTTGACCGTGATGGGGTTCGACGCTTGCGTTCCTTGCGCTTTGTCTTGCTTACCATCGCTGTTCGTTTACGGTCGTGACCCGATGTTTTCGATGTGCTCGTTGCGCACGGGTTGTCGCCACATGCCACTTCGCCACAGACGCTGCAATCGCGCCGCTCGCTCCCCGAGTCGTTGCTTGAGTACTGGCACGCCGGGGGTGTTGAGCGCACTCGCGAGTGCTGCGGCGGTCGTGGCGCGGACGGCGTTGTGCAGGAAGGTTGGCGCGTCGCGTAAATACACGCTGCTCCAGGGAATCCATGCGAAGAAGTCGGTGGGTGGTTCGTCGGGCGAGAGTTCGCCGCGCAACCAGAGTAGGTAGTCGGCGGCGAGCAGGTCGTCCAACGTGAGCACGTCTGCGAGTGGGCCGTCGGCCGTGAGGCCGTTGCTGCCGGCTCGTGCGTGGCGTTCGTGGAGGAGGTCGGCGTGCACTGAGAGGCGGCGTCGTTGCTCGTTGAGTTGTTCGAGTGATCGGAGGTACTCGCTGGCGTACTCGTAGGTGATGGGGCCGTTGTGGTTCGCAAGTGTGATCGGGTCGTCCATGAGGTCTTTGATGATCGGGTAGCGTTCTTCGGTGAGGAGTGCGGCGATGAGCGTCGTGAGGAGCTCGTGGCCGAGGAATCGCCAGTAGTCGAAGTCGCGCTCGTCGAAGCGGCCAGTGAAACCGCGGAGGTTGTCGTAGTGCTCAAGGAGTGGACGGAACGCTTTCCAGAGTGCTCGTGCAGCGTCGTTGTCGTTCATGGTCGCGATCGCGCGGGACAGTAGCGTGAACTCCCGTACCACCGGCGCGGTTGCCGTGATCGCGTCGATAAGCGTGTCGACCGTGCCGTCGGCCCCGAACGGTGGTGGGGCGAGCCGTTCGAGCTGGCTGGTGATCTCTTGCATTGAGGTGCGCAAGAGTGGGGTGTGGTTGGGTGCGGCGTGCTCGATCGCCGTGATCGCGCTGTCGGTCGCGTTGGGGGTTGGTGGCGGTGGCGGGATGCTCTCGATTGCTGCCTTGATTGCCGCTTTAAGGATGGCGGCGAGGCGGTGTCGTTCGTTGGCCTTCTCTTCTGCTTCCTGGCTGATGGTGTAGATGATGGTGCGTCGTGCGCGCAGGTCGAACGGGAGTTGTTCGACCGGGCCGTAGTGATCGTTCATGACGAGGATGACGCGGTCCTCGCCGAGAGCGTGCATGGCGTACCCAAGTTCGATGAGGACGTTCGGGTTCGGCGTGGGGCGTGGTGCGTTGGCGTCGGTAATAATGGTGACGTCGGCGACGAACACGTGGCTCGTCTCGATTTTCTTGAGGATCGTTCGGGCGATGTCGGGGCTGCCCGGCACGTTTTGCGTGTCGTGGTCGATGCGTGGCTCGACGGTGAGGTCAGTCGCGAGTACCGCCGCGGCCTCTTCGAGGGCCGTTTTGATGAAACTGCGGTTGGTGTTGTTGGGCCGGTCTGCTTGCCAGGAGTAGAAGATCACGTGCTGCATATCGGGTCGCTCGTGCGTCAAGCTTTTTGTGTGTTTCGAAGCGGAGCGTGATTGCGATCAGTCCGCGTACCTGAAATGGTAGTCGGAAAGCGATGGCTGCCGCTCGCGCAACCGCTCGCTGGGCGACTAACGCATGGACAACCGAGGATCGCGCTCAGCGACCTACCTCGACGACGCAAGGTATTCTTGCGTCTTCTTCATGGCGTCGCGTAGGTCGCGTTCGTCGGTGATGTTGTACCGGTCGAAGACGCTCCTGGTTTTGTGGCCACCGACTGGTGGTTGGGGGTCACACCTTTGATCTTCGGGAGGCGCACTCGCACGCTGTGCCAACTGGCGCGCGGAGAGCCAGCGCAGTTGGGGGGCTACACCTTCGATCTTCGGTTGGAGTTCTCCCGAACCAGGAACCGCGGCGGCGGCAGTACCGTGTGGAGCGGTGGGCGCCATGTTGCCGGAAGGAGACTCCGCGACTGAGTCGCCGCGGGCACCGACCGCTTCTTTTCTCTACGAGTTGTGGAAGCGACGCCTGGCAGCTATCGGTCGTCACTGGCCGATCGCTTATTCCTGCCCTCGGACGGATGCGAGCAGCTCCTCGAGGTCGAGATCCGCAAAGATCTCCTGTCTCTCGTTCGTGTAGTCGCCGTGACCGGGGTCGTACTGCATCATGAACCGCATCGCGCCGGCGGGGCCGAGCCGCTCGGTCAGCGCTTTCCATCCCTCCAGCCGGATCTGATACGCGGACAACGAAGCCGACTTGCTCATTTCTCGTCCTCCTCATTCCTGACCAGCAGCTGATCCGGCAGCACCACCTCGAGCTGCATCTTCGGCCTCACACCGGATCCTCTCGCTCCTTGCGTCGTCAAACGGGCGCTTGAGGGCGCACGGGTCGAGGTAGACAATGGTCCCGCTCACCGCATCATCGTAATACGCCGGAACGATCCGGGACCGAGAGGCCGGACTTTGTCGTGCCGGCACCCGCCGAAAGAGCAGAGCCGCTAAGGCGGCAGGATCAGGTCGTCCTGATGCCAGACCATCCGCGGCCAGTTGCCTTCGACGAAGTCGACATCGTGGGGGCCGGACAGGGAGCCGACCAACGGTGAATAGACGCGGGCGTTGCCCAGCAGACCGGCCCACCAACTGAAGGTGGAGTTGGCCCGCAGGAGGACTTCCGCGTCCATCATTTCGAGGAAGTCCGGGAGGAAGCCGAGGCCTTCGGGAGCGGGATCGCCACACGCTTGGGACTCCTCGGAGTACCAGACCATCTTCTCCACGTCGAGTCCGTAGCGTTCGCAGGCTCGGAGGTAGGACTGGCGCGACACGATGCAGTAGATATCGGCGAAGCGGCTGGCGTAGTCACCGCGACGCAGGTGGGCGGCGACGTGAGGCCTGCACCGCGGGTGGTCCTTCCACACAGGCAAGAGCGAGTACATCGATTTCAGGCGCGCTTCGGAGAGGAACTGCAGGTGCCGGGCGTGCTGAAAGTAGCCGTGCAGGTCGACGTTCGGTCCGTCCGGGATTTCGTCGACGGCAAGCGTGGGCAGGGTGACGTCGATGGCCGGATCGTCGAGGCCGAAGAGGCGCTGCCCGACCCACGGCGGGGTCTGCAGGACGGCGTCGAAGCGATCGGCCATCGCTCGCGCGAACGCGTACTGAAACAGTTGGTTGCCGAACCGTCCGAAGTTTCCCAGCGAGCCGATGGTGATGACGTTCACGGCGCTGAGCTGCCCCACACCAGGATGCAGTTCCCCGGATAGGTCAACGGCTCTTCGGCGACAAGGCGGGCAGCAGGGAGGAGGGCGGCGAGGTCGGCCGGCCGGTAGCTCTCGAACTCCGGCGGGGTGATCTGGTTACAGGTGATGTAGCCGCGCTCCGCCCCGAGGACGACTTTGTCGAGATAGACGTCCTGGACCGGCCTGCGCAACTCGCTGAATGCGTAGTTGCTGATGACCAGGTCGAACCGGCGCGGTTCGAGATCCGCCATGGTGCGGAAGGTGACCTCCGTCGCGATCTCGAAACTCGAAAGGTACCGCCTGGCCAGCCCGAGAGGGGGCTCGAGATCGACGAGCTGGTAGCTCGCGGGGGCGAAGCAGGCGCAGATCAGGCGGCATTGGCCGCCGTAGCCGGGGCCGATCTCGCAGATGCTGAGGCCTTCGAGCGTGCCGAAGTGGCGCTTCAGATCGGCGAGCACCTTGACGTAGCGCAAGGTCGTCGGCGAGACCTCGCCGAGTCCCTCGTAGATGGACGTGCGCGGGTTGCCGACCCGGTCATTCCGGCAGAGCTCCGGCATCATGGCCGGGAGCTCCGCATCCCTCCCGATGATCTCGAGATACGCAGCGCCCTGCTCCTCCGACACGTGCTCCAGCACCTTGGTGTACTCCGGGTCGCGGCGGAACTCGCCGAAGCGGCGGTCGTCCGCGCTCGCCTCGCGGCAGACGCGCAGATACCCGGCGTCGTCCGACAGGCCCGTAGCGAGGCTGCCTTCCACCGGCGCGCTCATGCTCTCCGGATCCTCTCGCTCCTTGCGTCATCAAATAGTCGCTCGAGGGCGCAGAGGTCGAGGTAGACAATCGTTCCGCTCACCGCATCATCGTAATACGCCGGAGCGATCCTGGGCCAAGGGGGCCGGGCAGATGAAACGCCGCGACATCGATGGCGCGCTTCCGACGTTGCCGTCCCCAATGATTGCGATCTTCATGCGTCACCTCTCCATTGCCGGTAATTCAATACGGAAGCACGCGCCGCGCCCCGCGAGGTTGGTCACCTCGATCGAGCCGTCGTGAGCCTCCACGATTGCACGCGTGATCTTCAGGCCGAGGCCTGCGCCGAGGTGAGCGGTCTTCTTGGCCTGCCAGAACGGCTCGAACAGATGCGGGAGGTCGCTGGGTGCGATTCCCGGTCCGCTGTCCGCTACCTCGAAGCGCACCTTGCCGTCTCGTTGCGCCACCGACAGCCGCACGACCCCGCCGGCGGGCGTGAATTTGAAGGCGTTGCCGATCAGGTTCGTCAGCGCCTGTGCCAGGCGATCTCCGTCTCCGCAGACCTGCGGCAGGCCGTCGGCCACGGACGTCTTGAAATCGATCTGCTTCGAGGCGGCGATCGGCTCGTGACTGGCGACGACGTCACGTGCAACTGCTGTCGGATCGACTGCATCGCGCCTGATGGAAAGCTTCCCTTGCTCGGCTTTCGTGACATCGAGCAGGTCGTGAATGAGCCGTTCCATGCGCCGGGTCGCGGCCACGATCGTCTGCACGTGCTCGGTCTGTTCGTCGGACGAACCGCCCGGGATCAGCTGCGCGCTCAGCGCGATCGTCGTGAGCGGGCTGCGCAGGTCGTGGGAGACGACGCCGAGGATCTCGTCGCGGATGCGGACGAGCTCCTGCTGACGCTCGAGTGCCGCCTGCCGCGCCGCCGACTCGTCGGCGAGCATTTCAGCGAACGTTCGCAGGCGCCGCACCATCCAGAGGAAGAGCGAGGCGGCGACTGACGCCAGCAGGACGAGCCCGAACGTCACCCATACCTGCATTCGCGCGAGGGCCCGCACCCGTTCGCGGCGCGTTCCCTGGTACGCGGTGATGGCCTCGTCGAGGCGATGAACCGTCTCGATGACGGTGGGGTAGTTCGCATCGAACGGCAGTCGCTGCAGGTCGACCCTGCGCTCTACGGCCGAGTGCCACGTCGCGAGGCGCTGCTGCAGTTCCCGGAAGGCCGAGTCGAACTCCGGACTGATCGCGCCGACATGTGTACCAAGCGACTTCACCGCCGCATCCTGAGGCGGTATCAGCCGGCTGTACCGTTCGAGGTGCCGCTCGTCGCGTGACGCCGCGGCCCGCGTCAGCGCCGCGATTTGCTGGCTGAGGCGGTAGTTGAGCTCGTTCAGTGCCGCGCGGGCCGGATCGGCGTGCCGTTCGTTCTCGACCCGGTAGCTTTCGGTCTGCCGTTGCACGACGAGCGGAAGCAGGACGAGCGCGATGAGCGAAGCAACCACGACGATCGTGGCTGCGAGCAACGCGGCGGTCGACGGCTGACGGCGATTCACACTCGGATTCTCCGGCGAGGGCGGTGCGCGATTCGGGCCACCGCGGCGATGGGAAGGCGGCGGCAAGCAGGGCATCGGCTACACGTACGCCGACGTGGCCACGGCCCGGCTGATCTGCGATCGCCTGCGCAGCCGCCGGCGCGGGGCTCGTTGCATGAGATGTGCTACGCTGAGAACGAGGATATTGCAATGGGCACCCCTCTCAAGGATTCTCTGGCATACGGAACATTTCTCGACACTTACAACCGGCTCACGTCCCCGTCCCCAGAGACACCGCGGGATTCGGCGGTGGTGGTGTGCGACATCCTCGTCGAGCACGGCAAGATGAAGCTGGCCGATCTCATCGATACGACGCACATCAACACCACAGTCCTCTTCCCGACGCTCGAGAAACTTCAGAAGCTAGACGCCATCGACGTGACCGGAACAGGCTTCGATCAGGAGGTCGAGATCACGCCCAAGGGTCTTAACCTCATCGGGCTCTTCAAGAGCTGATAACCGTCACCGTCGCTGTTGCGCGCACCGTCCCGTCTTGCGCCGTGATCGTCGCAGTGCCCTCCGCGACGGCATGCACGTTGCCCAGAACATCGACCGTTGCGGTCTTAGGCGTATCGCTCGGTGAGAGCGAGCGACAACGTCGGCAGCGCGAGCAGCGCCTTGTCGAAATTCACGCCCGCCATGCAACGCTGGGCGATTTCCGCGCGGGCGCGACCGCGGATGCGGTCGACGGCGCGGTCCGCCGCCGCCAACACGATCTGCAGAAAGGTCACTGGTCCAACCTGCACGTCCTGGTTGCCTACACGCGTGAGAAACAGTGAACTGCGAAAGAACGTCATGGCGCCGAAGCCAGCTACCAGTACCCGCATGGTGATCAGCCGTCGCTCCGCGATTTCCAAGGCGATTCCCGTCAACTTCGCAGTGTCTGTTGGACGCAGCCAATCGAAGATCTCGATGAGCCGAAGTGCGGCGACTGAGGTCACGAGGTTAAACAGGATGTAGATGGCGGCCGGAATAGATTTCAACGCGCGTTCCGGTGCATCGCGATACCGCGACACAAGCTCGCTCGCGCCGACGATTGCGCCGAAGAGCGCTACCCAAAAGTATTTCGCGTCCGGAAACCACGTTGCGCCGATCACGGCCACAACGCCGGCGAGAATCATCCCTCCAGGTGCAACGAAATAACGAAGTCTAGAACCCAATCGCGGAATTATATCGCGTCACCTACCACCGTTGGCACGCCAGTTGGGAATGGGCGACCAGCGCTGCTTGCAGTGTCGGCTTAGAGCGGGCTTACAGCTCTCCACGCCAGGGCCCGGTCTCCGATGGATTGACGCCGCCGGAGGTGGGAACGAGCGAGCCGTCGCAGATCCAGAGGTTCGGAACGTCCCACGTCCAACCGTCAGGCCGGAAATGGTGCGTACACCGCGGCGTGACGTCGTTGTAGGATCGGCGGCGCACCCTGCATGTCTGCACCCTTCCAGAGCCTCGGGCGGTATCGTCTCGTCTCGCTCCTCGGCGAGGGTGGGATGGGGCAGGTCTACAAGGCTTACGACGCGGCGCTCGGGCGCCATGTGGCCGTCAAGATCCTCCCCGCGGAGCTCCTGACGGACGCCACGCGCGTCTCGCGATTCATCCAGGAGGCGCGCGCGGCCTCGGCGCTCAATCATCCGAACGTCATCGTCGTACACGACATCGGGGAAGAGCGCGTGGCCGGGCGGTCGGACTCGATCCACTTCATCGCCATGGAGTTGATCGACGGCGCGACGCTGCGCGAGGTCATCGACGGCGGCGCGATCGAGATCGGGAAGGCGCTGGGCATCATGCTGCAGGTGGCCGAGGCGCTGACGGCGGCGCATGCGGCCGGGATCGTCCACCGCGACCTCAAGCCGGAGAACATCATGGTCCTGCCGTCGGGCTACGCGAAGGTGCTCGACTTCGGCCTGGCCAAGCTCCGCGCGCATCCCGAGAGCGAGGTCTCGGAGACGGTCAAGACCGAGATCCAGGACACCGATCCCGGAACGATCATCGGAACGTCGTCGTACATGGCGCCGGAGCAGGCCCTCGGCAAGCCGGTCGACCACCGCGCCGACATCTTCTCCTTCGGCTCGATCCTGCACGAGCTGGTGACCGGACAGCGGCCCTTCTCGGGACACTCCCTCATCGACACGCTGCACCGGATCATCTACAGCGATCCGGAGCCGCTTGCGGCGCACCGCACCGGCGTGCCGCGCGACCTGGTCCGCATCGTTCGCAAGGCGCTGGCGAAGGACCCGGACGATCGCTATCAGATGATGAAGGACCTGGCCACCGATCTGCGCGAGCTCCTTCGCGAGCTCGACGCGCATCCGAGCGCGGCGACCAGGAGAGTCCCGCCGGGGCCGCGGCGGCGATGGATTCCGATCGCGGCGGTGCTCGTGGCTGTGGCCATCGCGATCGCCTTCGCGTTCCTCCGGAAGCAATCCGCCGTGCACCTGCCGCCGGCGGCCCCGTCGTCGATGCACGTCTCGCGGATCACGGCAAGCGGGAAGGTCATCGCGGCGGCGATCTCCCGCGACGGGACCTACGTCGCCTACGTGATCTCCGATCAGGGCACGCAGTCACTCTGGGTCAAGCAGATGGAGTCCGGCCAGAGCCGGCAGCTCATCGCGCCGCGCCAGGTCGCGTACTGGGGCGTGGCGTTCGGGGCCGACGGCACGATCTACCTCGCCGAGAAGAGCTCCGCCAACCCGGCCGGTGCGATCTTTCGGATCTCCCCCCTCGGCGGAACGCCGCGGCCGGTCGTGACCGACGGGGCCGACGCGCCGCCGGCGTTCTCGCCCGACGGACGGCAGCTGGCGTTCATGCGCGCGCGCTGGCCGAGCCTCACGAAAAGCACGCTGTTCGTCGCGAGTACGGACGGCTCGAACCGGCGTGCGCTGGCCACGGTCGAGGCGCCGGAGGTCTTCGTTCCGCTCTTCTTCGCGGGCGCGTCGTGGTCGCCGGACGGGAGGTCCATCGCGGCGGCCATTCGCGGTCCGGAGAAGGCGCGTCTCGTGTCCATCGACGTCGCGACGGGGACGATCACCACGATCGCCGACCCGGGATGGCGTGTCGTCGCGCAGTCGGCGTGGCTGCCCGATGCCTCGGCGCTCGCCGCCATTGCGACCGTCGAACAGGAGGATCGCTCCCAAGTGTGGCTCGTGCCGTACCCGCAGGGCGAGCCGTATCGCCTGACGAACGACCTGTTCGACTACCGGTCGGTGAGCATCACGGCGGACGGCAAGAGGCTGGTCACCGTGGCCGGGGAACGGATGTCCGACGTGTGGGTGGTCGCCGAGGGAGAAGCACCGCGGCGGCTGACGGCGGAGAAGACCGAGGGCTCGCACGGAGTGGCCGCGCTCGCCGACGGACGAATCGTGCTCACGTCGCTCGAGAGCGGCAATCCCGATCTCTGGATCATGAACGGCGACGGGAGCGGCCGCACGCTGCTGACGCGCGACGGGCAACGGAACCGCGCACCGGTGGTGACGCCGGACGAGCGGTACATCGTCTATCTCGCGAATACGGGGAAGGACGTGGAGCTCTGCCGGATGAACCTCGACGGCTCGGACCGCCGCGTGCTGTCACGCCACGCCACGCTGAGCGTCACGCCCACCGTGTCTCCGGACTCGAGGTGGGTCGTGTTCCAGGGAATCGATCTCGACTCGCCGGAGCGCAAAGGGATGGCCGTGCTCTCGCGCGTGCCGATCGACGGCGGGCAGGCGGTTCCTCTGACCGACTTCCGCGCGTCGACGCCCTCCTTCTCGCCGGACGGCTCGGAGATCGCGTTCCACTTCCCGGATGCGGATGCCGACGATCCGGCCATCGGCGTGATCCCCGCGAGCGGCGGCAAGCCGACGCGCCTGCTGCGCGCCGCGCCGTCCGCGACTTCGCAGATCGCCTGGACCCCCGACGGCACCGCGCTCGTGGTCAACGCGATGCCGGGCGAGCGCGCGAACCTCTGGCGTCTCCCGCTCGACGGCTCGAAGCCGACCCGCATCACGAACTTCGACGAGAACACGATCCTGTCGTTCGCTCCACTGCGCGGCCGGAACGGATGGGTGGTGGCGCGCGGCGAGTTCTCGCGGGATGCGGTGGTGATCACGGGATTCCGGTGAGATGCGCCAGCCCTCATCCGCCCTCTCCCCCGGACCAACAACACCAGGGCGATCACTGAATTCATCCACCAAAAGCTCGGCGGGACGCTCGTCGCACTCGAATTGCAACGACCTTATCCGGCTGACTACAACGCGACTGTGCAGCAGGTCGCCCGCGAGAATGAAACGGGCTATTTGCCGCCATTGAAGACGAAGATCGACCGCATCGAACAGTACCCCGAGCGGACGCGAGATCACCCGGAGTCGCTCCACGCCAGAGGGGAGTAAGATCTAACACCTGATGAGGCTTGATGAGCAGCTGAGACCCACGCACGCCGAAGCCGGCCGTCGGATCGCCGCCCTGATTCTCATGCTGTGCCTGATGGGTTGCTCTGACAACGCAGTGCGTCTGCGGTTCGGGATCGAAGCGGCGGCGAAGCGGCTCGAGGGAGCGCCAGATCGTGCCGAAGACCGCGTCACTTATAGCCCGTCCGCGGCTCCCTCTGTCCCTTACTGGATGGTCTTCTTCCCTAAGCGTCACGTCGTCCCCGCGGACCTGGTCGGGCGTGGCATGCCTGCCTCAGTCGCTGATCAGATATTTAGAGATCTTTCCCATGTGAATGCAGGTGAAGTCACGTTACTCGTCGTTCAGCAGGAAGGCCGGCGGCTGACGTTCACCAAATACGACGGCGAGCAGACTATCCTCATCGAGGATTTGATCGTGGAGCGGCGAGCCGGACCATGCGAAGTACTCCTGAGGCGACAGGGCGACGCGGTGTACATCGTTGGGGTACTGTAGTAACGAGCAGCTGAGCGAGAGATACGTTGGGCGGACCGACCAGAACCGAGGGATCAAGCCCCCTCGTGAGAGATCGGCGTATGCTTGTTCCTGAATGGTCCTCTGGCTTGCGAAGGCGACGATGCTGCTAAGCAGTATTCTGCTAGTGGTGATCCCGGCATTTGTACATCACCGCGATGTGCCGAAAGCTCCTGCGACCAGCCGGAAGGGACTCTTGGAACGGGCGCTTCTAGCCCTTGTCTCGACAGCGTTCCTGCTGACGATTGCCTGGAGTGTCTTCCCCATATTGTCGTTCGCGGACTACCGATTGCGCCCGGTGTCCTTCCTGATCGGCCTCGTCGGCCTGGCGTCCGGTCTGTGGCTGTTGTACCGCTCTCATGCCGATCTTGGCGACAACTGGTCAATCACGCTGGAGGTTCGGAAGGAACACGGACTCATAACAGAGGGGATCTACCGGTCGGTACGTCATCCGATGTACGCGGCACTCCTGGTTTACGCTTTGGGCCAGACATTTCTTCTTACGAACTGGTTGGTCGGGCCTTCTTACCTCGTCGCCGTCATATCGCTCGTTGCATTCCGTCTGGGAGCGGAGGAGCGAATGATGCTGCGACAGTTCGGTGATCGGTACGAACAGTACGTCGCAAGGACCAAGCGTTTCGTGCCTCGCGTGTGGTGACACGCGTGCGTAGCACGCCAACCGGATCGGGGCTCGCCCACTCACTTCGCATGGGGCGATCAGCTAAGCACTTGGTGCACGCACAAGATATTGCCTTCCGTGTCCTTGAACCACGCGGCCTTTTCAGATCCAAGAACACAAACCTTATTAATAGTCTTTAGACCAGGATAGTCATAGTCCTCGAAGACGACGCCTCGATGACTGAGCTTGTCAACCGCCTCGGCTGTGTCTGGCACTTCGAAGCTCAAAGCGGTGTGCTCAGCTCTCGTTCCTTCCGGCTTCGCTAACAAGGCAAGCGTTCCACTGGCTATTGAAAACAGATGCTTTCCGTCCCCGCTCTTTCCAATGTAACGTAACCCGAGGGTATGCTGGTAGAAGTCCCGAGCGCGTTCAGCTTCGATGACCGGAAGAATTGTCGTTACAGGTGCGGTGCCTAGCATGCAAGCCTCCTGGACCTGAAAGGATACTCTGGGTCCGGCGGGCGCGTTCAGAGCTTCGTTGCGGGGCTACGCCCACGTCCGCGACGACGCCGCCGGCGTCCTCGCCCTCGTGCAGCAATGGCCAGGCCTCGGCAAACTCTCGTTTTAACGGACATCATCCTCGTTATTCGTTTGTGCGAACATCGCCGCATGCACCATCCGGCTCGCGGCACTGCGATTCTGCTCGTGCTGTTTCTTGCGGTCTCCGTGTCCGCGGCGGCGGAGGAGAGCGTGGGAGTGATCGTCGAGTTCCGCGATCCGCCGCGGGTGCTCGTGCGGAGTGACGCGGCCACGGAGACGATGGCGCGGTTTCGCCGGGACCTCGACGCGATCGTGAACGCGCGCAGCGCGAGGAAGACCCAGGCGCAGGCGCCAACGATCGCGCGCGAGTACCGCAACCTCGTGGCCGGCGCCGCGCTGACCGTGCCGTCGCGGTCGATCGCGGAGATCCGGCGGCTCCCCTACGTGAAGGCGGTGTATCGCGACGCGCCGGTGCGGTTCTTCGACCTGCCGGCGAAGCCTCACGCCGATGAGCCGCGCAGCGCGGCAGTCACCACCATCGGTGCGGACAAGCTGTGGGCGATGGGATCGCGCGGGCAAGGGATCGTCGTGGCGGTGATCGACTCCGGCATCGAGTACACGCTGCCTGAGCTCGGCGGCCGCCTCGGGACGGGGTGCCGCGTCATCGGCGGGTATGACTTCGAGAACGACGACGCCGATCCGACGGACGCCGAGCAGCACGGCACCGCGGTGGCCAGCATCATGGGCGGGAGCTCGGATCGCTACACCGGCGTCGCGCCCGAGGTCTCGTTCCTCGCCTACCGGACGCTATACAACGCGCACGTCCTGGCGGCCATGGAGCACGCCGTCGATCCCAACGGCGACGGCGATTTCTCCGATCGCGCCGACGTCGTGAACCTCTCCATCGGCATCGCCGGCAACATGCCCGACACCATCGTCGGCAATCCCACGGACATCTTTTCGAGGGCCGTGGACAACGCCTCGCGGGCGGGCATGGTCGTCGTCGCCGCGGTCGGCAACGAAGAGAGAGGGCACTGGATCTCCGGTTACGCGCTCGCACGCACCGCCATCGCCGTGGGTCTTGGCGAGACGACGGGGGTCCACGGCAGCAGCGGGCGCGGACCGGGAGCGCAGGAACTGGCCATCAAGCCGGAGGTGATCTCGCCCGGCATGCCGGTGTGGGCGGTCCAGCGTCGAGGGCTCATCGAGTTCGGCGGGACCTCGGCCGCGACGCCCCATGTTGCCGGTGCCGCGGCGCTGCTGCTGGTGCTGCATCCCGACTGGACGCCCGAGCGCGTGAAGTACGCGCTGATGAACACCGCCGCCACGCTTCCGAACGACGACGTGCTCTCGCAGGGCTCCGGGATGATCGCCGTCGATCGCGCGACAGCCGCCGACGTCACGCTCGACCCGCCTGCCCTCTCCCTCGGCCTTTACCCGCTCGAGCAATCCGCATGGACGCAGACGCGCACCATCCGCGTCACCAACCGCGGCAACGCCGTGGCCACGTTCGACGTCACCGCGCCGGACATCGCCGGTGCGACCGTGACGGTGGCGCCGGCATCGCTCTCCCTCCCCGCCGGAGCCGCGACCGACGTCACGGTCACGATGACCATCACCGCGGCCGCGACGCCGGCACCGCTCACGTTCGGAGTGGGCGGCTACGTTCAGTTCACCAGCACGTCCGCCCATCCGTCGCTGCACGTGCCGTGGGCGGCGGTGAAGGCGGCCCGCGTGACCGTGGTCTCCGACCGGCCGATCTGGACGGTGCGGTGGATCGACGAGCATGGGAATCAGATCGAGCCATGGCTCCTCAGCGCGTTCAACAACGAGCTCCTGATCGCGCCGGGGCAGTACGACTTCTACGGGTGGGGAGAAGACGAGGTCATCCCGGGCACCGCACGCCTCGTGTACCGGCCGCAGGAGCGGGTCGAAGGCGATCGCACGATGACGGTCAGCGCCGCCGCCGCGCACACGCTGGTGCTCGACGGTCGGGACGAGCACGGCCAGGCGCCGCCGCTGAGCGCGGTCGCCGGACGGCTCGTGCGTCCCGAGGGAAACGAGCCTCGCGTGCTGATCCTGCCGAGCATCAGCGCGCGCACCATCGAGGTCGACCCACTCCCCGCGGGCTTCACGCTCCTGCTGCACGAGAGCTGGTACGACCGGGTCGCGAAGAAGCTGTACGCCATGACGTACGGACCGCTCGCGGGCGTGCAGGCAGACGCCACGCTTCCGGCCGGCGGGGCGGAGCTCGCGCGCGTCGACGCCACCATCTACTCGACTGCCGTGCAACGCCAGCATCTCCTGCTCGAGGTGAGCTCCGTCCTGCGCGAGCCCGGACCGCACGACACGTTCGGTTCCGAGACCAGCCTTCCGATCGCACGCTTCTTCCAGCTTGGCGGCGACGCCGAGCGGGCAACGATGAGCGTGTTCATGTCTCCCGATCCTCATCCCGGGTACCGTTCCATCGTGCAGCTCTCCGCCTTGACGACGAGGGAGACGATCCGCGTACCGGCGCTGCGCGTGATCGACGGGAGGATCGTAGCCGGCCCCGGCTCGCCGGCGCTCTACTCGGGAGACCATCTCGTCGTCGGACGCGGTGTGGCGTTCCCGCGGGTGCGCTTCAACCTGCAGCCGGCGCTCTCGAAGCTCGTCGCGCATACGAATTCCGTCGGGGCCGCGGGAGAGACGCGTCACACGGACGCGATCTCCGGTCAGACCGAGGTGAACCTGCGCACTCCCGGCCTGCATAGTTTCGAGGTCATCTCCAGCGGCGGCCTCACCCCGTCCATCCCCCGGCAATCGAAGGCGACGTTCACGCTCGACGCGTCGCGCGGCGACTTCATCCCGCCGGTGCTCACCTCGCTGCGGCTCCTCGGCAGCGACGAGCGGCTCGCGGCGCGGCTCGACACCGGCGCGCGCGGATCGCTGCAGTTCTCGGCGGCCGACTACGAGTACGAGTTCCTGGCGACGGAGTACCGGCCGTTCCCCGGAGAGGCGACGAAGCTCTGGTACCGCGTTCGCGGCACGGACGGCTGGTCGCCGCTGACGCTCACGCAGCTGCTCGAAGACACCGGCACGCCGCTCCGCCTCGGCGAGGGCATCCTCTATCGCGCCGACGTCTCGCCGATCGCCGCCGCGGCTGGACAGCGGTTCGTCGACCTGAAGATCGAGCTCGCCGACACCACCGGCAACACCGCCACCTACGAGCTCGAATCGGCGTTCTCAATCGGGCCGGAGACGTTGCCGCGGCGCCGCAGCGTTCGCAAGTAGGGGTCGGTGCACACCGGTAGGGAGTGCGGTGACGCCAGTTACCGCTCTGACTGCTTCTGTTCGTGCAGCAATTCGTGGCTGCTGTGTAAAAATCGCCGTGAGGCACACGAATCGCCCGTGGCAGGGCCCCTCACCCGGCCGTTGGCCACCCTCTCCCCGCTCGACGCGGGGAGAGGGGCTACTAACTTTCACTCTCGCGAGACGGGAAGTTGGGTCGCGTCTCAGGCGAGGAGCGCGACTTTCAGCGATTTCTTCCAGCCACTCAAGACGACAGGTTTAAGAACATGGCTCGACGCAGCTCGCCGCCACCGACGGTCACGATCTCGTCGCGGCAGAGGGTGATTGCGATCGTGCTGGGGTGCGCGTGTACCTGGCCGGCGGGGGCGAAGCGATCGCCGTCCAGGTGGGCGAAATGGATGATGCCGTCGTGGGCGAGCGCTGCGACCAGCCGGCCGTCGGGCGAGAGTGCGCCGTGCATCCAGGGGCCCGGCCAGAGATCGAGGACGGTCCACGTGGAGGTGTCGATCCAGGCGACCGCGCGGTTGACGTCGACGATGATCAGCCGGCGTTCCGCGTCGTCGGCAGCGATCGCGGCGATCACTCCGCCGTGAAGAGGGATATCGGCGATCAATCGTCCCGACACGTCGACGACGCGCGGATTGCCCGTCGCGAGCACGGCCGCCCGTTCTCCGCTCCACGCGCCCTGCGGCGCGAGACCCGGTTCTGTCGCGATCGTAGCGACGCACGCTCCGGTGCGGCCGTCGTAAAGCCGCGTCCCGCTGCTGAAGCAGGCCAGCAGCCGCTCGCCGCCCGGCGACCAGGCGTAGTCGTTGGGAAAGTCGCCGCCATCGGGCACGGCCTCCGGCACCGCATCCTCCAGGAGCTGGTACGACCCCGACGCGAGATCGACGAATCCGGGTCCCCAATAGACACGATTCCCGGCAAAGCGCGGCGTGCCGGGCGCGGGCGCCGGGGCATTCACGGCGGGCGCGTCTTATCCTTTCGCGAGCTCGCGCAGCCAAACGATCGCCGCGGGGCCATCGAGGCGCTGCGGATTCGTGAAGCCGATGTCGATCCACGCCGTGAGCGCTGCGTTCAGATCAATGACTCCTTGAAGCTGCGCACCGGCTACGCGCGTGCCGGTCAACGAGACGAAGGCGAGACTGGCTCCCCGGAAGTCGGCACCTCGTAAATCCGCGTCGTGAAAATATCCCTTGAGCAGGTCTGCATCGCGGAGATCCGCACCGCGCAAATCAGAAGCAGCAAAGGTCGCACGCGGCGCTCGAGTGCCGCGCAAAGAAGCGGCGACCAAGCTTGCTTCGTCGAGGTTTGCTTTGGCGAGATTAGCGCCGTCGAGCACTGCGCCGTCGAGTTGTGCTCCGGCCAGCCGGCTTGCATAGAAATCCACGCCGGCGAGTCTCGCGCCGCACAGCCGCGCTTCGCGCAAGTCCGCTTCGCTGAGACTGACCTGCGACCAATTGAAGCTCGCCAGATCAGGATCATCGACATCGAATCGGCGTCCGGAGGCGTGCTCCGAGTTCAGCCATTCGAGATGGCTATCCAGCCTTTGGTCGATGAAGTCTTGTGCGTGATCGCTCATAGGCATCGATCGCTTATGGATACCAAATGACCTGCGGCTCCGGCCCGACATCCAAACCGCGAGCACGGACGGCTTTACGCAGCTCCGCGATATCGTCTGCGTTCATCTTGGTCGTATCGATGATGACGTTTTCCGTCGCTTTCAGCTCCTCTTCAATCTTACCCATGCTCGGGAGGAGTTTATATCCACCTTTGCCCTCTCCCGACCAGAAGCCCTTAACGTCCCACATCTGCCCCTTGCCGTCGAAAAATTCGGCGGCGGTGCCAGGATATCGAGTGATCGGTGGCGCAAGCAGACCACGCGTCTCAAGGTCGAGGCCGACACGTGCCTCCTGAATCGAGGCGAGTGAAATTTGGTTGTTGTGAGCCACGTCCTCCGAGAGCTCCAGGACCCGCTCGACCTTCTTTGCCGATCCGAACTCCGCCATCAGCTTTTCGATCTCGCCGACGATGTCCTTGACGTTGTGGAAACGCTTCGGGTCGATGACTCTGCGGAGACGGAAGAGATCTTCGCCGAAGAAGGCGGCGAAACGACGAAAGCGCTCGACGTCCTGCCCGAAGACCGGGAGCATTTCGACACTGCTTTCCGCCGCCGGCAACGGTTTCGTTCCTTCCTGCGCGACGACCGGCGATTCGATGTCCTTCGGCGGCTCGATATGCGATTGTGGAGCTCTCTCGCCTGCGGCCTCTTGGGGTGAGAGTTCTGCGCCCGCCTTCCCGAGCTTTGGGTCGGTCGCCGCGTTGTCCGCCTGCTCGATGAGAGCATCGACAGACTCGCTGATTTCCTTCTCGTGCGCCGGATCAATGCTCTTGGTGCGGGAAAACTTCTGATACGTCTCCTTGAGGTTTCTGAACGCCGAGGGGAGCTTGAGGACGACGCGAGTGATGCCGTAGACGCCGATCAACGTCTGGGTGATGTCCCAGACCCTGAGAAATTCTTTTCCGGCCGGCGTGGAGGCGATCTCCGCGCGGTACGAGTCGATGACCAGCGCCGTGGTGCCGACGAGCAGATCGAGCGCCGCGAGCGCTTTTGCCAGCCGGGCGCCTTTGGCCACGAGCCCAACCCCACCCGCTGCCAGCAGCGCGACGTCGAGCGCGCGGCCGAGGTCGCGCTTGAATTGCTCGCTATCCATGAACAGGAGGTTGTAGGCGGGCATGTAGGCGGTCTTGCCCTCGGCACCGAGCTCGTCGTCGGTTTGAAATTCGAGGCCGACGATTTCGTCGGCCTCGAAGAGGAAGGTCCTGGACTCGAACAACGAGGCGTAGGCGACTGCCACTTTGCCTTCGGGAGTGAGTTGGGCGACATATGTATAGCGTTTGGTGTAGATCCCTTTGATCAGTCCCGGATCGGACCATGGAAGGATCGTTGCGTTCTCCATTTTCGCCGATGCCTCGACCTCGCCGATCGACTGCAGAAGAACGATCCTGAACGCGTCGTGAAGGTCTTTGTTGTCTGCGAAGTTGATCTTGTCGTGCAGGGCATCCAGAAGCTCGGCGCCGTTGCTCTTGAGCTGTTCGATGAGAGCCTTGCAGTCTGCGGACGGGGTGGTGCGGAGGAGGCGGATGAGCGTTTCTTCATCTTCGTCGTAGACAGTACTGCCATGGACGATCTCGTCGATGAGCGCAATGCGGTCGGCGACGCTCAGGTAGAAGAGCGTCGTTTCGTCGACCTTGGCTGCGGCGGTGTCGGTGTCGTCATGACCGACCGCGGTCATTCCCATCAGCGCGGCGATTTTCGCGGCGGCGGCTTCCTTGACCGCTTTGAACTGATTGAGCCCGCTCTCCAACTGGTCGAGACTCCAGCCCGGTTTTGCTTGGCGCTGGTAGTTCTCGATGTCGGCGTCGCCGAGCGCCTGGATCTTCGCCGCGATGCGAACGATCTGTTCGTAATCAGACGCGGCGACGATGATGCCGCCTTCGCCGTAGTGCAGAATGGTCTGCACTTTCGGCGGGAGGTTCATGACAAATTCGCGCTGCGCGAGGACCTCGTCACGGATTTGGTTCCACAAAGCAACCTGGCCCGCTTGTTTGATCGGATCGATGATCTTCGTATTGCGCGGAAGGCCCTGATCCTCCCAGTAACGGCGATCGACTTCCGCGTACAGGTCGCGCTTTGTGTCGCTCGAGAGTCCGGAGAGCTCCTCGACGCGCTCGGCGGCGCCCTCCAGACGATCCGATTCGTCAACGTCTATACCTACCTCAGCCGCGGTCGCAGTGGATCGCTGTTTGATTAGTTTCGAGGCGGACACCCACACCCTGACCGGGCTTTCGCTGCGGGCATAGTGTTCTTTGACGTAGGACCATTTGGTGTTGGGATCGAGCTGCAATTCCCTATTTACGTACGCGATGAATTCCTCGCGCGACAACGCAATCTTGAAGTGAACCAGCCTCGGCACCGTTACGTGTGGCGTCACGCCCGGCTTTTTTTCCCTCTGTACAAACTGCCGCCCCATTTGCGCCTGCTGCGTAACGTGCGTGATGCGGTCGGCGAGAGGGTTGGGTGTGGCCGCCCGCATCAGGCGCGGCGGCAGGATGGAGATCCGGGCCAGGTCGACGAGGTGGGAGATGCCGAGTGCGTTCGCGCTCTCCGGCACGAGCGAGCCCCGGCTCGGCACCGAAGGCGCCTGCTCCTGCCGCTGGCTCTGTTTCGGCGTAAACGCGCGCATGCTCAGCGATTGAAAAACTCATGGCGGAACGTCGTGGAGCGACCGTGCAGGTGGTGCATCGCGGTGAGCAGGCCGCGCTCGTCGTACTTGAACTCGTAGACCTCGCCATGTGCGCTCGCCCCCGGCATCTCGATCGATTTCCGGCCGAGATTCCCGCGCGCGTCGTAGTCGTAGAGGCGCTGTCCCATCGGGCCCATGTCCACGCGATTCAGGACGCGACCTTCGAACACGTAGCGATCCGAGCGCATCGGCGCTCCGGCGGGATCGAGGTGGACCGCTCGCGCCAACCGTCCCTCGCCGTCGCGCTCGGCCACGATCCTGTAGGAGAGCACGTGCGGCGCATAGTGCATCCGCTTCTCGGTCCAGAGGTCGCCGTCGTAGAGGACGTCGAGCGTCGAGCGGACGGCGCCTGAGGCGGCCTCATAGGCAAGCTCGCGGAGCAGCAGCCCGCCGGCGTCGTAGTCCCACTGGTGCACGACCGCGCCGCGGCCGTCGAACTGCTGATGCGTGGCGCGGCGCCCGTTGCGATCGTAGACGAGCAGGAAGGAGCGTGCGTGGTCCGGCGCGAAGCCGGCGATCGACTGCACGTCGAGGGGCCCCGTAGTGCGGTCGTCGACGGGGACAGCTTCTTCGACAAAGAGCGCGGCGTCGATCGTCACTGGCATCTCTCAGGGGGCGATCTTCGACATGATGGGACGGACGACCGGATTCAACAGGAGGCCGCCGCCTTCGGCGAGGAGATCGGCGACGGTCTTGGAGAGCACCGGCACACCTTCGGTGTTGTACTTTTTGACCAATTCCTTATTGAGATCAGTCTCGGACAGCGCAGCGACCCCGAACCCGCGATACATGCCGCCGCCGAGATAGACCGCGTTCTCGCCCTGCCAGTAGCCTCCCGGCACGCGCGTGGAGTAGTCGCTGAAATTCTTGAAATAGACCCAGTCACCGGGAAGGATCTCGCTCTTGCTTCCGACGGCGACGACGTCATGGGTCCTGGAGGCGCCGGCAATCAACGGATAGGTCCCGGACATGATGAGCCTGATGCCCGCTCCCCCGGGAAACATGGCGTTGAATTTCGCTTTTCCGATCGCCTTCAGCATCGATCGATACTGGACGGCCTGGGTCATGGCCATGCATTCGACCCGCGTTTTCGCGCCGGGCGCGAAGACCGCCTCGATCGCGTCGGATGCGCCCTTGCCGGCCGGCAGCGACGACTTGACCACGAAGTTCACGCCGCTGCCGATCTGGTCCCAGTAGGTACTGTCGAGATACGGCGGATCAGCGGTGGAGAAGTATTCGCAGCAGGTCTTGTGGATCTCCTCCAGTCCCTGGATCGCCGCTGCGCGCGTCCGGATCTCGAAGCCGAGCTGTTCGAAGCTGGTGAACTTGTACTCGGGTGGGCTGCCGCCGTTGTGCATGGTGACGACGAATTCCTTCATGGCCGCGCCGAAGTTCGCCGTGAGCCAGGCCTGGTATTTCGTCGTGGGTGTGTAGTCCAGCCCGCCGACGACGATCTTCCTCTGCACGGCGGGGCCGGCCCGTCCCTGCTGGACGACGTGCGTCAGCTCGTGCGCGAGCAGCCGGCCGCCCTCGGAGGTAGTCGGCGCATACTCCCCCGCTCCGAACACGACGTTCCGTCCGACCGTGAACGCACGCGCGTTGGCCGTCCGGGCCAGGTCTGCCGCGTGAGCGTCGGCATGGACGCGGACGTTGCCGAAGGCGTGGCCGAACCGCGGTTCGACCGCGGCGCGGACGGAGTCCGGAAGCGGATCGCCGCGTCCTTCCAGCGCGTGCACGTCGTCCTCCAACGTGCCTGCTTCCCGCGCGCCCCCCGGCCCGGCGGCCTTCGCCTGCATCAGGATCTCCTCGCCGCGCTCCTGCTCGCGGAGATCTTCCGGTGTCAGGGCCTGGCGCTGCAGCAGCTCGTTCTCGCCCATGAGCGACCGGATGAGCTGCTCCTGAATCTCGTCCTTGCCGATGTCGCGCTGGATGGTCGCGCCGAGCGGCGCGCGCATCACCCGTTCGGCGATGTGGTCGGCTTCCTGCTCCATCGGGTCGTCGACCGCGCCGACGCGGAGCTTCCGCTGCAGGATCGGAATCCCGCTCACGCTCCACGGCGACGGCGGCCCGGCAACGCCTTCCACGTTGTGCGCGGCTGCTTTTCCGCCCGCAGTTTTCATGGACGACGGCGGAGAGATCCTTCTGGCTGGCCGGCGGTCAAGTCGCACCGTTGCCTCCATCGAAGCTCGCGTAGAAATGGGCGTCGTCCGGATCGAGCAGGTGCTCGGCGGTCAGGCCGGTCGGCGGAAGGGAAAGGAAGTAGTCGTCGACGCCGACGCCGCGCAGGCTCTGCCAGCTGTTCCGGCCGTGGCGAAAGAGGATGTAGAGCTCCGGGGCGCACACCTGGATGAGCTTCGCGCCGCTGCGATCCTTGAGCACGGACTCGAACTCACCGGGGGTCTCCCGGAAGCGCACGCGCTCCCAGAGCGAGCGGGCGATGCAGAGCGTGCCGTCCGCGGCCCAGCCATGGCCGGAGAAACGGAGCTCGGGATCGCCCCGCACGAGGACGTGAAAGCAGTCCCATCCCACCACCAGGTCGTGCAGGCCGTGGTTCTCCAGCGCCTCGACGGCGCGGGCGATGAACGACGGAGCGTAGTGATCGTCGTCGTCCAGCTTCTGCAGGATCTCGCCGCGCGCGTGCTCGGCGCCTACGTTCATGCACGCACCGTAGGTCATGTCCGGCGACAGCCGCAGATGCCGGACACCGTCGATCCCGCGGCAGAGGTCCGCCACGTCGTGCTCGCCGCCGTCGAGCACCAGCAGCTCGCGGTTCGGGTAGGTCTGGCGTGCGTAGCAGCGCAGCGCCTGCCGCAGGAAGTGCGGCCGGTCGCGCGTGGGCAGCAGGCAGGAGACGAGCCTCATCCCTGCCTCGCATGGGCCGCGGCCGCGGCGGCATAGGCTTCGAGGGACTCGTCGGAGAATGCCGCCAGAGCGGGCGACTGGCGCCATCCGCCGGCATCGAGAAACGCACCGGCGTGGAACTGCCAGGTGTTGGCGCAGTGGCGGACGTAGAGAAACAGGTCGTCGTCTTCGATGCGCCGCAGGCGCAGGCCGCGCCGCGCCGCCTCGCGGAGGAAGCCGGCATCCTCGCCGAGGCTGATCTCCGGGAAACGGACACCGTCGGTCCAGACGCGGCGGTGGAAGGCGATCGTCCCTCCGACCACGTTCCCTTCGAACATCGACCGGTGGAGGGAAGCGTCGATCGCCCACCACCGCCGCTGCGGCAGCTCGAGCACGAACTTGCCGGTGAGACCGGTCAGCTCCGCGTCGCCGGCGACGATGGGCGCGATCTGGCGCTCGATGCGCGACGGCGCGTACCAGTCGTCGTCATCCCACAGCACGAGAATCTCGCCGGTCGCGGCGGCGGCACCGGCGTTTCGCTTCGCGCCAATGGTGGCGCGGCCGCGCAGGCGCACGTAACGCACGCCCGGCACGCCCGTGCAGAGATCGCCGATCGCGTCGGCTCCGTCGTCGACGACGATCAGCTCGCGCCTCTCGTGCGTCTGCGCGCGGAACGTCTCCAGGGCGAGCGGGATGAACGGACGCCGGTTGTACGTGGCCATGACGCAGGAGACGAGCGGCATCGGCGAGCCCCTGGCGATCGCCTCGCGGACACGCGCGACATCCACTTGCGTCCAGCACTCGCCGGTCGTGTCCTTCGGGCTGACGTTGCCGGCGTGGACGGTCGCGACGCAAAGATCGGGGGCATCGAGATCGAGCACCTTCGCGCGCGGATCGCGCCAGATGAACTGCGCGTCTTCGCCGACCTGGAGATCGGGAAAGGGGTTGTTCCTCCAGAATGCACGGCGGTACATCAGCGTATTGCCGGCCACCCACGGCCGGAGTCCGGCGGGATAGCGATAGATCCAGGCGCGATCGCGGCCGCGGTCGATGAAGTGCAGCGCCGCGGTGCCGCAGATGTCGGCGCCCTTCTCGAGCAGCGCCTTCACCTGCGTGCGAATGCGGTCGGCCGGATACCAGTCGTCATCGTCCCAGTGCGCGATCACCTCCCCCCGGGCACGTTCGCAGGCGATGTTCCGTTTCGCGCCGACGTTCTTCCTGGGCTGCACGCGCACGTAGACGAAGCGATCGCCGGGCGGCAGGAGATCGCGGATCGGATCCATGCCGTCGTCGACGACGATCAGCTCGAGGTTCGGGTAGTCCTGGGCCAGGAACGCCCGAACGGCGCCGGGGACGAACCGCCGCCGGTCGCACGTGGGCATGATGCAGCTGACGAGCGGAGGATCCGCCCCCGGAGAGAGGGTGCGCGGGGCGAAGTTCGAACACTCGTCGCCGCGGCAGTGCGCGCTGTACTCCTTCTTTTCTCCGCGCAGGCGCGCGCCGCAGAATTTGTCCTGATAGCGCCGGCGGCTGGCGTCGAATGCCGCGCGCTCATCGGCCGCGCGCTGGGAACCGACCGGCGCGCGCCACACGAAGGCAGCACAAGCCCAGAGTCCCTCGAAGCCGGCGCGCGCCGCGCGGATGTTGTAGTCCAGCTCCCAGCAGGGACCGGATTCGTACCCTTCGTCGGCGGGGCCGATGGCCTGGTACACCTGGCGCTTCACGGCGTAGCAGAAGTCGCCGAGGCTGTAGAGAGGAGCGAGGGTGCGCCGGGCCGGGCCGAACCGCCGCTCCGCCTCCACCGCGATCCGCGTCAGCTCCTCCTCGGATGCCGCGGGGAACGCGCGCTGCTCGTTCCAGGCATGGTTCGTCGACGGGCCGGCCAGGCCGGCTCGCGGCTGGCGCAGCGCGACGAGGAGGTGATCGAGCCAGCGCGGCGCCACCAGCGCGCCGCTCTCGAGGAGGACCACGATGTCCGCATCGGTCGTCGTGAGCAGCCGGTTCAGGCACGCAGCGCCGTTGCGGTCGGAGAGCTCCACGACCTGGTGCGGAACGGTGGTGTTCCGGGCGATGCCGGCCAGAGTCGCAGCGAGACGTGAGGGCCACGCGTCGCTGCGAACACCGATCACGATCCGCTCGCTCATGTCACAAGGGGAAGAAGGCTTCTCTCCGGTCGGGCGGCAGGGCCGGCTGGAGTGCATCGTGGTCCTCTTCCAAAAGCAGGAAGAACGCAGCCTGTCTCACGTCGACGGCGTTGGGGAGCGCCTCGCGCCCTAGGAACTCCAGTTCCACGCGCGCCCCGACATTGCGGAGGCTCGTCGCGACCACATTCGCCAGGGTGTCGAGGTCGGGCGTCGAGATCAGCCTGATGCCGGTGCCTCTGAACGGGCTGAAGACGGCTCTGGCCGGGTTCTGATCGAACTTTGCGTCGAGGTCGACGCTGAAGTCGGGCGGCAGAACTTTCCGTACCTCATCCCGCGCAATGGCCTGGCTGACGGGCTCGATCAACTGCGCGTTGATGACATTAAGGATCACATTTCGGATCGTGATCGCCGGCCGCAGCCAGAACCACATCCGGAAGTCGCCGCCCGGCCTCCCGTCGCCGCTGTCGAACTTCAGGCCGATCGGCGGAGCTTTGCGGGTGGCGAAGGAGTCGCCGTCGAGGAGCCGCTGGTCGAAGACATTCGACCAGATGAAGTTCCCACGGAGGGTCAGGTGGAGCAGGAACCTCTCCTCCTTGCTGAAGCGGTTCCCCAGGAACTGGCCGAGCTTGTTCAGCCGGCCGTCCGGTTTCCAGACGATCCGGTCCCCGACTCCGTTCACCTCGCCGCGGAGGTGAATGGTCTCGAAACCGAAGTCGCCTCCATCGCTGATGAGCTCCGGCAATTCGAGGGAGACGTACGCGGTCGGCCGGGCGATCGACGCGGGGTCGACCGGCGCCTTCAGGCGGGCCGTGAATCCGGTCATGAAGGTGTTGAACGACAGGTCGGTATCGTTCTCCAGCTGGTTGTCATTGCCGTCGGTGACGGCCTCGATCGTGAACACCGGCTCGGCGACCGGGTTCACCCTGCAGTTGAACGTGAGATGCAACGGGACGCAGAGCACCTGATCTGCGGCGGTGAGCAGAAGCTGGGCGAGGACCGTGTACACGCCGGCAACCGCCGGCGGTTTCCAGACGCAGACGGCCACGCCGTTCCCGCCGGTCTCGACGGAGATGTCGTTTCCGACGGACGCGGTCGAGGTCAGCACGCCGGCCGGATCGGCCGACTGGAAGCGCACGAATATCCCCGGCATCGCAAACGGACCGTTCGTCACGCCGACTTCGAGCTGCACTTCCAGGGTCTCGCCGGCGTCGCATTCCTGCCCGTCGCCGGCCACGTAGTGCATCTGGATCATCCGCGTGAGCAGCGGGATCTTCGGACGGCAGTCGGTGAGCACCACCGTATCGACGATCAGGTCGAAGTCGAAGTCAGGCAGGATGTCGATTCCGCCCGGCACGATGTCGATGCCCGTCCCGTCGAGACCTCCCGGCCGGAAGACGCCGCCTCCCGCCGCGCCGCCGGGTAACAACGCCGCACGGTCGACCGGCTCAGGCGCCGCGACCGCCGCGGCGTTCGGGTCGAACAGGAAGGGATGCTTCCAGCTGACGAGTGCCAGCGGGCAGCGGTGGCGCACGATCCCTTTCGGCGGCGCCTCGAAGAGGTCCTCCACGCTGCCGTCGATGACGCGTGAGGCGAAATTCCAGTACTCGGCGATGCGAAGGTCGAAGCCGCCGAACTGGATGTGCACGCCGTCGCCGAGGTTCATGTCCGGCGTGTTGATCTCGTCGAAGGTGGTGCTGGCGAACCCTTCCCCATCCCAGCGCCGGAGGGTGACGTGCATCTGCAGATTGCCGAGGCCCGACGGCAGCGCGTCCTCGAGCAATACGGTGAGCTCGTCGGGATTGGGATCGGCGGCCAGGCGGGTGAGGTGGCCGCAACCGATTCCGAGCTCGAACTTATCGTCGGTGATCTCGACCAGGTCACCCTGGCGGAGGGCGGTCGCGTCGTCGCGTCCGAGGCTGGAGACGGTGAGCGTCAGGCGGTCGTTGGAAACGTCGGTCACTCCCACGGCGAACGCGGCGTTGGAGCGCGACCACTTGAAGCGGGCCACGCCTCCGGCGACCTGAGTCGCGGCGGCGGTGGTGAAGGGGGTGCGCAGTGGACGGGCGAGAGTGAGGGTCTTGGTGTCCTGCCCGACGCTCGTGACGAAGACGCTCTCCCGCCGCCCGGTGTTGTCGCGCAGGGTGATGCTGCCGCCCTGGCCGAGGCGCGTGGCGGCGGCGGGCGTGAGCGCGCTGGTCAGCACGACCGTGAGCGCGCCCGCGGCGACGTCCTGCGCCAGGGCGATATCGAACCGGACGCCGCTCGGCGGACCGCCGATCACGTCGCCGCGCTCGTGGATCTCGACGCGGTAGAGACGGTTCTCCCGGCCGGTGAAGGTGATCTCCTGCGGCAGGCGGCAGATGTCGGCCGGATCGGGCGTCTGGGTCGGCTGCAGGGTGGTCAGGGTGCCGTTGCCGAGCGGCGACGGCAGTTGGGTGGCGGCCTCCGGGCAGGTCACCGCGGGCGGATCGAGTACGAGGAACTTCACCTGGGAGATGGTCTGCGAGCGGACCGTGGTATCGGGGCCGTCGAGCGCGATCTCGCGCAGGTCTTCATCCTCTAAATAGGTGATGAGGCGCTCCCAGACCTCGAGATACGCCAGCGCGTTGATGGTCTGCCCCGTGGCGGGCTCCGGGAGCGGAGGAGGCTCCGGATAGTCGGGCTGGGTCTTGTAGGTGGTCAGTTGTTCGTTGCGGGCCAGGATGCCGTCGACGTAGAAGTCACCCTCGGAGCCCGGACCGCCGTTGATGATGAAGTCGAGCGAGCCGTTGTTCAGCGACTCGATGCGGAACGCCGTATACGGTGCCGGCACGCCGCACCGGCCGACGAGGTCGCGCATGCGCTCCTCGTCCTGATACGCGCGGATCGCCACCTCTTCGTTGCCATCCGAGTCGAGCCACACCCTACCCTGCTGCTGCAGCACTTTCTGGTAGTGCCTCTGGACAAGAAATCGGAGGCGGGAAAAATCAGCGCGCATGGCATTCCCCCAATCAGGTCTCGGCGATGAACAGCGCCGCGAGGCCGGCCGGCATGAACTCGCGAAGCTTGGTACGGGCGTTGGCGAGGCGGATCGGATTGCGGACGCGGGCGAACGCGCCCACCTCCGACCGCTCCTCGCTGGCGGTCTCGATCGCGCGCGCCGAGGCGAAGGCGAGCTGCGCGTAGTCGCAGCGATCGCTCCGGCGCGAGTTGAACAACGGGGCGACGGCGCGGCGGTGCGGAGGCGTGGCCTTGGCCGTGGCCTCGTCGGGCACACACTGGAAGCGCCGCGGCAGCACGGAGAGGTCGTTCGGCGGCCCGGCCTCGTAGCGGCTGTAGCGGATGCAGCCAGCCTGGCGGTCGTCGACGACCGCCACCTCGTCCAGGATGCACTCGCTGGCGTTGAGGATGTCGCAGCGCAGGCGGCCGAGGAGCGTGACGCGCTCGAGCTGCACCCGTCCCGCACCGGCGGCGGTGCGGGGCTTCGAAACGTCGCTCGCGTCGATCGGCAGCCCGGCGATGGCCAGATCGCGCTGCCGGTCGACGATCGAGTCGGCCACGGTCAGCGACGGTCCGGAGTGGATGCGCAGCCCGCCGGTGATGCTGCGGCAGACCAGCACCGCCGCCTCCGGCGCGGGGTCGGCGTCGTCGACGACGAGCGCATGCTCCTGCGGGAGCGGATCGAGCGTGCAGGCGAGAATGGCCAGCAGCTTCGTCTTCCCGTCGACGGCGATCGGGCCGCCGCTCATGAGCAGGCCGTTGCATTCCAGCTCGTCGATGGGCTGGATGACGCGCAGGCTCGCCGCGAGCGGCGCCGCCGTGCCGCTGTCGTAGAACGTGAGGCAGGGGCGCTCCCGCTGCGCCGCGCGGATGACCAGCGGGATGGAGATGTCGATCGTGGCCGGCTCCGCATACGTCGCGCTGTCGGCGATCTCGATGACGTCGCCCGGCGCGGCCGCGGCCACGGCCGCGGCGAGCGTCGCGTGCACCGGCAGCGTCGTGCCGGCATCGCCGCTGCGCGACACGATGCGCGTCGCTGCGCGCTCGCTCTCGAGCTGGCGGTCGAACGTCCGCGCGCCGATCGGTCCGGGGAACGCCTCGACGTAGTCGACGGTGAAGCCGTCCTCGCCGATGAGCGGGTCGCCGGGCGGCAGGGCCCACCGTCCGAGCTCCGGGTCGATTCCCAGCTCGCCGGGTCGCAGCAGGTCGCGGCGCTCGAACGCGCAGAGGTTCACGCCCACGGGGCGGCGCTGCAGCAGCGGCCAGGTGCCGCGCACCGGGACGACCTGTCCGGAGCTCGCGCGGGCGGAGGAAAGGCCGGCCAGAGTCTGCGCCTCCAGCACCGCGCGCCTTCCCGGCTCGTCCGAGGGAGCGAACCAGGTTGCGCCGTCGCTCGCCACGAAGAGGTCCACCCCCTCGGGCGGCGGATTGTCGACCTCCGGGAGATACACCAGCAGCGACTCGCCGCGCCGGTTGGCAATCACCAGCTCCGTCGGCGGAACGCGCGTCGTACCGCCCAGCGGCCGGATGTTGACGGCGAGCAGCGCGTCGTCCGGCAGGTCGTCGTTCAGTGCTTTCGTGCTCGGCGCGTACGTGAACGCCGGCCACGGCTCGGGCGCGGCGAGATCGGGATAGTCCGCCGCCGCCTGCGCGATCGATGCGATCCCGCCGAGGGGCTGGAATGGAAGACCGGTGCAGAGGCTCACGGTGAACACGGCCTGCGCGCCGCCGAGACGCCCCTGGTCCGGCACGAAGATGCCGTGCTCTTTTCGATCGAGCCGCAGGAACGCGGAGGCCGGCGCCGTGCCGGTCGTCGTCGCGCGCGGCGGATAGACGCTTCCCTCGGACGCGCGCGCCAGCGCCGTCGCGTCGAGCGCGGGCGTCGTATACGTGCTGCCGTCGGCCGCGACGAAGAACGTCTGCTTGTCGCCCGGTCGCAGATACACCTGCGGCAGATAGACGTAGAGCGCGTCGCTCTGACGCAGCATCGCATCCGGCTGCGCCTCTACCGCCACCACCGCCCCGGGGAATCGCGCCGCGATCGAGCCGGGCAGCGTCACGGACGTCGGCCAGCTTCCCTCGCCTCCGAGCTGCACCGAAATCGCCAGCGCGCCCAGGCCGCCGGCGGCGTTGCCCGGCTGATACGCCTCCGGCCGCCGCCTCGCCGCATACAAGGTGCTGAGCATCCCCATCGGCGAGCCGTTCCACTCCGCCGTGATCAGGAAGTGCGCGCCGCCCGGCTCGAAGTCGCGCGTGTCCATCAGGCGCATTCCGTTCGTCGCCTGCAGCGACACGTTCGGGCGCCCGCCGAACGTGAACAGGGTCCGCGACGCCGACAGCGACGGTCGCGGCTCGGCATCCGCGGCGAGCAGCAGGCCGCGCCAGCGCACGGCGAGCTCCGGTCCGAACGTCTGCCACGGATCGCGGTCGAACGCTTCGCGCGTGATCGGCGCCGCCGTCTGTTCCTCGAAGAGCGGCACGTCGTGGAAGAGCGGATCGAACGTGAACGCGCCCGGCAGCGCGGGAGGCTTCGCCGGAGAGGCGTCCGCGGGCGTCACGCCGTGGAGGCGGAACGGCTGCAGCCGGCGAACGAAGAAGCCGAGGCTCGGGATCTCGTAGCGGCCGGGCGTGCCCCAGGCCAGCACGCCGGGCGACGTGAGCGGCCCGCGGATGCGCGCCTGTTCGAGGTCCGTGGCCGGCCGGAAGTCCGCCGCGTGCGAGAGCGGATCGTTCGCGCGGCCGAGGAGGCTGAGCGGGTAGACGTCGCGCAGGTCCGGCGTGAGCGGATCGTCGAGGCGACGGTGGTTCATGTTCTGCGACCAGCCGAGATGCTGGAAGAACTCGGCGACGTCACACGGCCAGCCGGTGGTGGCGCTGACCACTTCGCGCAGCATGCGCACCGTCCCGCGGCTGCGCCGCCAGCGCACGGTGTCGCGCACTTCCAGGCGGTTGCCCCGGCCGACCGGAAGCTGCACGAGGTTCGTACCGACGAGCGCGCCGAGGTACGGGACGACCCAGTCGGCGCAGGTCTCGATGAAGAAGTCGTCCCAGAGCTGGTCGAGGTTCTCGCGGACGTTCGCAACCTGCTCGGCGATGACGGTGATCAGAGCGAAGAGCGGCCCGCGATGCTGGTCCGGCAGATCGTCCGGCAGGCGCTGGGCCTCGTCGTACACGCGGTACTGCGCCGGGATGCGCGCGTAGAGGCGGAGGGCGAAGTCGCGAGCGTCGTTCCTCATCATTGCTCCACGAATCCACCCTCGGCCGCCACGGAGAGCTTCCCGAAAGCTCCCGCCGTGTCCGTGGGATCGTTCTTCATCATGGCCAGCTCGGTCGCGGCGACGAGCACGTCGCCCGGCAGCGTGCCGGACGGCGCGGTCACGTTGCGGAAGTCGGTGATTGTCACGCTGCGGACGCCGGGCACGGCCTGTAGCGCGGCGTAGACGGAGCTGAGGCGCAGCGACTGCCCGAAGCCGAGGCGGTCGAAGTCGAAGTAGTCGAGCGCTGCCGCCTCGACCGCCGCACGCGTGTTCTCGCGCGGGAAGTCGTCGAGCACGTCCACCTCCGCCGTCAGGTTCACGTAGATCTCGGTGAGGTCGACGATGCGGAGCTGCACGTTCGGATCGCGGCGGACGTCGAGATAGGCACGGAGCGCCGCCGCGAACGCGCGCTGTTCGGAGAGCTTCACTCCGTCGGCCGTGGCGATGGTGAGCCGGATGTACGGCTGCTCGAGCGCGACGTGCGCCGCCGGGTCGATGGTGATGAGCGACGCGCTGGCCTTGGCCACGCCGGGATACGTCAGCGCAAGCGCGGCGTAGTCGGTCACGCTCACCGCACGCGAGAACGTGCGGATGCTGTCCGGCGCGTTGCCGCGGATCTGGGCGACGTTCTCGGCGTCGGCGCCGCCGGTCGACGCGATCGGGTTCATGACCTTCTGCACGCCGGCGATGTTGTCGATCAGCACCTGGATCGCGCCGGAGGCGACGTTCCCTCCCGTGCCGCTGCCCTTGCGGTACTGCGCGCGGACGTTGTCTTTTCCGGTCGGGATGCGCGCGCCGTTCACGCCGTCGCCGAAGGAGACGGTCGTCACCGCCTGGTCGTCGTTCCTGGTGGTGTACTCGCGCGCGCCGGGGCTGCTCTCGAGCAGCGTGTCGCGCTCGTTCCACCGCACGTTGTTCACGGTGACGGTGAGAGTGCTCTCGACCGCCGACAGCCCTTCGGCACTGGTGGACGGAAGGTACGTGAGAGGACTCTTCTTCAGCTCGAAGGTCTGGAACTCGCTGCCGTCGCCGCTGCCGAGGATCTCGGTTTTCACGGTTTCGCCATGCGTGGCTTCGACGACGTTGGCGTAGACGACGGCGCCCGCGGTCGCATACTGGCGCTGCAGCGGCGGCTTGAGGCGGATGGTGGTGATGGCGTTGGCGGCGTCGATCACAGGCGGATCGGCGATGGTGGCCTGCTCCGCGGCCCGCTCGGAGGTCGCGGCGCCGTTCTTCCAGACGTTCCCCTCGAACAGGACCAGTTGCCCCGAGCGAAGCTCGGGGAACGCGCCATCGAGGATGATGCTCGTGCCGATCTTCGCCGGGAGCGGCAGCTTCACCTGCACCGGGATGGCCTCGTTCGCGGCGTGGATGGTAGTGCCCCGCAGCGGATACGTCTTCGCCGGGACATCATTCGCCAGGCGGATCCGCGTCACCTTTCCGCTGAGCTCGTACTGCGCGCGCCCGACCGTCTTCGCCTCGGTGATGCGCAACGCCTCCGGGAAAGCAGGGGAGTCTTTGTGCACCAGTACCCATCCCATCGACGAGGGCGTGGCATCGATGGCGTCGTAGACGGAATCGAGCGAGAGGAGCCGAGGCTTCTCGTCGAGAGCCGGCACGAAGAACTCGTCTCTCGACGGGTTGTTCCACGGCTTGTTCACGGGGGGAGACGCCAGCGTGTCGTTCGCGGCGTTCGAGCCGAACGGCGTGGCCTCGACGCGGAACGCGTAGACGGTCACGGGCTTGACGCTCTGGTCGTAGCCGTTCTGCGCGCGGCCTTCGCTCTCCTCCCACACGACCGTGGTGGTCTTCGACTCGTCGTCGGGGGCGGCGGAGACGACGCGAACGACCTCGGCCGACTCCTTGGTGGCATCGCCTTCATTCGCGACAGCCAGCAGCCAGTCGCCAGGGTTGATGCGGTTCTTCGTGCCGGCCAGGACGACCGTCCGTTGCGCCAGCGCGCCCGCCGGCAGCACCGTGGCGGACGAAGAAGCAGACGACGGCCCGAGCTCGAACGCCTCGAAGAAGGCGCCACCGAGGACGCCGAAGACGTCGAAGAACGCCTGCACCCGACCGACGGCGTCGGCGAGGAGGATGGCGTCGAAGGCGGCGAGCTTCGCGAACTGGTTCCGCGGCGCGATGAGCGCGACCGGCATCTTGCTCGACGTGCCGATGGCGTCGATGCTCTTCGACGTCTCGAACACGGCGGCCGGCTTTCCGCCGGCGGCCTTCGTACTCACGCGGAACGGCGCGGCGATCCTTGCGGACTTCCCCTTCTCCACGATGAATGCGACCACCGCGGAGGCGGACGTGCCGGGCTGCGGCTCATACCCGATCGCCTCGGCCAGCCGCATCAGCGACGAGAGCTGCGTGGCCGTCGGGAGGAAGGCCTCATTGGCGATGCGCTCCTGGTAGAACGTGAGCACGTCGGCCAGATACGCCCACAGCTCCACGAACATGGTCTGGTAGTCGCCCGGTGAGCCCTCGGACCAGGTGGCGAACGGATTCGGAATGGCGTCGGGGGCGTAGAGATCGCTGTCCGCGATGCGCTCCAGCATCGCCCGGCGGAAGGTGGCGAACGTGCCGATGCGGTAGTCGATCGAGGAGAGGCCCGGCGGGTTGTCGATCGGCAGCGGCGCGGCGAGCGGCGCCGGCGGCGTGCCGCAGCACGTCTCGGCCGGCGCGTCCGGAAGATCGCACAGGCGGCGGCTCATGCATGTCCTCCCATCGGCCGGACCGACAGCGTTCCGCGGCCCGGATGATTGCGGTCGTTCTCCAGACGCACTACCTGATCGCCACCGACGGCGAGGAAGCCCTGGGCGAGGTTCGTGGCCGTGTCGCGCACCGGATCGGCCGCGTGCAGCGTGGAGAGGCGGGCGATGCGCACCGACTCAACACCCTGCACGGCCATGGCAGCGCTATAGAGGCGGCTGACGAAGACGCTGTCGCCGAAGCTGAAGTTGTCGGGATCGAAGAACGCGGCCAGCGCCTCCTCGAGGCGCTTCTGCACGTCGGCGGTGTTGTACGCGGGCTGGGCGCAGAAGCCGACGATCACGTCGAGCGGGAGATACGACGCGGCGACGATCTCGAGGTCGTAGCCGGCCAGGCGGCGCGCGTCGAGCACGCGCAGGACGGCGGCGATGGTCTCGCGCGACGAGTCTTCCTCGCCGGTCGGGTCGATGGCCGTGAACACGGTGAGCCAGCTGCCGGTCCAGCGGAAGATCGTGCGGGCGCGCTGCACGAGCAACTGGCCGGCGGCGTCGCGGATCGACTCGGCGGCGCGCTCGTAGTCGCGCGCGGTGACGAGCATGAGCGGGTCGCCGAACGTGGCCGGACCGAAGCGGCGCGCGCGCTCGAGCGACTCGCGGTCGCGGCCGCCGGTGGCGGGCAGCGGATTGGTGACGCCGTCCGCGTTCAGCCACGCCAGCGACTCGGTCTCGGACGGATGCGCGGTGAGGAGCGTCTCCGCGGCGACGTTCCCGGCGTCGCCGCCGCCAACCCGATATTCGGCCTCCATGTTCAAACCGCCGGACGGGCGGCGGCCGAACACGCCGTTGCCCGTGACGATCGTGGCCTCGCCGTCGCTGTCGATCTCGATGCGGTAGACGGCGTCGTTGTCGTCGCTGTCGAGCAGCGTCGACTGCTGCGTCCACTTCTCGCCGCCGATGGTCAGCCGCAGCGTGCTGACGCTTCGCGGCACCGGCCCGGCCAGGATGTCGTCGTCCGTCTGCAGTGCTTCGCCGGGAGGAAGCGTCAGTGCCACGGCCGACGGATCGAGATGCGCGAGCGGCGCATGGGTGAGCTCGAAACGCAGGCGCACGGGCTTGCTCGCGGTGGGCGTGACGAAGCGGTCACGCGCGGTCTCGCCGTGCGTCGCCGGAACGACGTTCGCGTAGACGGTGGTGCGCCGCACGCAGTACTCGTGGCGCAGCGGCGTGGCGGCCGACCAGTGCACGACCGTGCGCGGGCCGGTGGGGACGATCTCGCCCGGCTCAGGCTGGACGATCTCCTTCGCGGTGATGCGCACGGCCTCGCGGCGCGGTCCTTCACTGTCCTCGAACAACAGCCACGCGCCGACCTCGAGATCCGGCAACGCGCCGGCGAGATCGGCCGAGAGCGAGCCTTTCGGCAGACAGCAGTCGCGCACGACCGGAGGGCTCTGCAGCGGCGTGAAATCGAACAGCGCGAGCCGGTTGTGGTCCGGCCGGACGGTGATCGGCACGAGGGTTTCGAACACGATCACCGCGTCCGCCTCGCGCACCTTGCGCGTGCTCACGCGCAGCCCCACCTGCACGGTCTGGACGGCGTTGACGTCGAGCTTCAGCCATGTGAGCGCCGACGCGCCTTCGTCGAGCTCGTAGCCGATGAGCGCGAGGTGGCCGGCCACCGACCGCCGTTCCCGCGCCGTCTCCAGGAAAGCCTCGTTGGCGATGCGGTCCTGGTTGTAGCTCAGCGTGTCCGCCGTGGCGGCGAGCAGCTCGAGGAGCATGACGCCGATGTCCGCCTCGCTACGCTCGGTCCATGCCGGCAGGCGCGTGGGGATGAAGTCGAGCAGCGCCTGGCGGAAGCTGGCGTAGTCCTTCGAGAGGTAGTCGATCGCCACTTCCGGCTCGACCGTCTCCTCTTCGCGCTCGCCGGGAGGACGGCAGTCGAACGCGGCGTCGCACTCCAGGCGGAAGCGCAGCTTGATGCTCGAGAAGAACGGATCCAGTCCCGGCCCGCTCACCGTGAGCGTGTAGATCGAGAAGTCGCCGATGCGGTCGAGCTGCAGCAGCACGCGCCGGTCGATGAGCGCGGCCGGCGTGCCGGGCGGGTTGAACGGCGCCGGAGCGACGCTGACGACGCGCGGGAAGATCCGGTCGCCGCCGGTGAGCGTGTAGCTGCCCGGCTGGAAGAGAAACGCCTGCGACGGATCGGAGACGTCCTGGGCGAAGCGCACCACGAGCTGCGCCGTGTCGTCGTGCACCTCGACGCGCAGGATGCCCTGCGCGTTCTCGGCGATGGATGCCCGCGGGCAGCGGATGGACGGCTGCGCGCTCATACCCGCACCTGCAGCGACTGCCGTTCGCTCGTAGCCTTGAGCGTGTAGAAGATCTCGATCGTGACCGTCTCCTCCTCGCCCGGCTCGCTCGTGACCGTGACCTGCGCGACGTCGATCCGCTCGCCCAGCCAGCGCCGCAGGCCGGTAGTGATCAGCATCTGCGTCGACGAGCGGAGGGCGTCGCTGTTCGGCGCGAAGACGAGCCGCTGCACGCCGACGCCGAACTCCGGCAGGTTCACCCGCTCGCCGGGGATGGTGAAGAGCACCTGCAGGATCAGGTCGCGGAGATGGTCGGCCGGCCCGGTCTGCGTCGGCAGCCCGCCCGTCCCCACGCTGTACGGGTAATCGAGGAAGCGGACTTCGCGAAGATCCGTCGCGATCGGCTTGCCGTTCGCCATCAGATGCCGCTCACTTTCGTCTGCACGCCGGAGATCTGTGCGACCCCCTGCGGCGCCTGGGCCGCGTTGAGACACTCGGCGACGCTCGTCTCCAGGAGCACCGCCGTTCCCTTGACCTTCACCTTCGTGGCCGGGCCGCTCCAGCGGAGCGTCAGGCAGGGGTTCGGAGTCGAGCCGCTGACGAATGTGCAGCCGGCAACGACGAAGACATCGCTCACCAGCAGCGCGAACTTGCCATCGACTTTCGTCGAGGAGTTCGACGGCGCGGGCACGCTGGCCTGCCCCTGATGCGGGCAGGCGATCGTGCAGCCGAACTGGAGGACGTGCGCCATTACTGCATCACCTCCAGATTGGAGCCGTTGATGGTGACGCTCGACGACCCCATCTTGATGGTGTTGCCGTTGGCGTCCTCGATCTCGATCCCCGCGGAGTCCATCTTGATGGTGTTACCGCTACTGTCCGTGATCTCGAGGGTCTCGGCGTCGTCGTCGAAGACGATCTTGTGTCCCGCGGCCGTCTTCCACACTTTCTGCGCCGGTTGCGCGCCTTCCGGCACGGAGCCGCTCGAGTACCAGGTGCCGGACCAGATCGGGTAACTGAGCTCGCCGTGCTCGAACTCGATCCACACGCCCGCCTCCACGTCCGGCACGGCGAACAGTCCCTGCTCGGCCTTGCCGCCGTACGGAAACGCGGGCAGCGCCCACCCGAGCTCCTCCTCGCCGAGCAGCTTCGGGACCTTCGCCTTGATGCGGCCGAGGTTGTCCGGATCGGCGTTGTCCGTGACCGTGCCGCGGTACTTCCCGTAGTAGCGCGACTCGACGCGCTCGACCAGGCGGCTCACGATCTCCTCCAGCGACTCGGCCGGCATCAGAAGAGCCCTCCCGATGCGGCGCCGAACTGCTCGCTGCCGTCGAGATCGCGCGCGTTGCGGCGTGCCTCGAAGTGCTGCGCGTACTCCCCTTGGGCGTCGATCTCGTGGCGCACGCGCGTCACGTAGTACTTGCCGCTGTACGGTCCGCCCGCGCCTTTGACCAGCACCAGCTTGTGCGCGCGCAGGACGTTCTGGTAGGCGATGCTGTTGATCTCGCCGCGCGCGCCGATCAGCCATCCCGCCTGATTGCGCACTCCCTGCGCGAGCGCCTGCAGCTCGCCGGTGTCACTGGCCGGCGGGCCGAGGAGCAGCATCTGCGCCGCGCGGTCCTTCGGCGAGATGGCCGAGCTGAGATTGCCGTCGATGACCGACGCGTCGTCGCTCGAGCCGAGGAGGTCGAGGGAGACGCCGGCGGCGTCGGCGCTGTTGGTCGAGGCGGTCTTGATGTCGAGCTGGCGGACGTTGACGTTCAGCGGGCGCCGGCCGCTCAGCGACACGTTGAAGCTGCGCAGGTTCGACTCGTCGCCGAACTGCACCGCCAGGTCGGCCTGGGGCGTGCCGTCGAGCTTCGGCTCCTTGAAGTGCGCGACGACCTCTCCGGTGACGTTGTCGCTGGCGAAGTAGAAGTCGTAGCCGTTGCGGCGGGCCAGCTCGCGCACGAAGTGGATGTCCGAGCCGCGCTGCACGATGGTGGTGTCGTTCTCCGCGTGCACCGTGGCCGTGGAGTCGGCATCGACCCGCACGCCGTAGGCGGTCATGATCTGCTGCACGATGTCGCTGTCCGAGAGGTTGGCGAAGATCGACACCTTCTCCTCCATCGACATCAGCACGCTGGTGTCGACCGCGCGCACGGCGAGATGGGCCTCGCCCGGGAGCTCGCCGAGCTCCAGCTCCACGGCGGTGATGTAGCCGTCGAAGACGCGCTCCAGCGTGCTGCCGGTGAAGCCGAACATCACCGTCATCTTCGTGAAGAGCTCGAGCCGGTCGTCTTCGACGTACGTCCACTCGCCGTCCTCGTCGAGGTTCAGGTGCAGGCGCACGTGCGCCGTGGAGGCGGTGGCCTCGCTCTCCTCGACCTCGAGCAGGACGATGTCGCCGTAGAACGTTTCGTCCACGGCTTCCTCGTCGAGCTCGAGCTGGTATGCAGTGCCGGCCATCCGCGTCTCCTAGGTCTGGTCCGGGGGAATGAGGATCTGCCGTCCGGGCTCCAGCAGCTCCTCGGGGTCCATCTCGTCGTTCGCGTCGGCGATGCGCCAGAACTTCTCGGCGTTCCTGTAGAAGCGGAAGGCGAGGAGGTCGAGGCGCTCGTCGGCGCGGAAGGTGTGGTGGTAGCCGGCCAGCGTGGGCGGTGCCGTGCGCATGGCCAGGTAGCTCTCGGTCCGCCCCGGCTCGACCTCGATGGTGAGCACCGGCACGTTCTCGTAGCGGCTTCCTTTGAAGATCATCAGAGGCTCCTCACAGCGACAGCGACAGCGACGCGCTGACCCCGATCTCCGCCGCGTTCACCAGGTTGAGCGCGGCCATCACTTCCTTGACACCCTTGGTGTAGTCGTAGACCCCCTGGGCGAACTTCTCTCCCTTCAGCATCTCCGGCGTGAAGACCTCGAGACCGACCGTAACGTCCGCGCGCACGGGAGTCAGCCGCGTGTCGAAGCGCTGCTCGTCGATCGTCAGCGTCTTCACCTTCACCGGCAGGATCCGGAATGCGCCCCAGAAGAAGAGGACCAGCGGGAGACGGTTCGCACGCGCCTGGTGCGACCCTTTGCCGCCGCTCAGCGCCGCGAGGTCGATGCTGAACGACGACGACGGCACCATCAGCAGCTCCAGCGCGGAGAGCGTCGGCAGGATCCCGCTGGAGACGGCGAGCGGGTTCCCCGCCGCGAGCTGGTCGGTGCAGTCGAGCCGCAACTGGAAGTTGATGGCCTCCATCGGCTGGGTGGCCACCTCGCGCGCGTTCGTCGGCGTCGGCGATCCCTCCGGCATCGGGAGCGGTTGCAGCGACGGTGTCCGCCCGATCTTCTCCGGGTTGAACTGAAACACGACCACCACCGGCAGGCCGCCGAGGAGGTCGTTGTCGAGACGGATGAAGGCGCCTTTGAGCACAGCCATGTCAGCCTCCCTGCTCCAGCTTCAGCAGGAGCGCGTCCGCGAGCAGCTCGGCGATGGCGCCGTCGCCGGCGGTACTGAAGTCGATCGTTACCGCGTCTTCGCCCATACCCCGCGCCGGCGCCGGAGCGTCGACGCGCGCGGCGGCCAGCTCCAGCGCGCGCTGCACGATCGCCTCGAGGCGATCGGCCGCCATGAGATTCGCGTCGTAGCGGAGCAGCAGGTGGTCGATGTGCAGGTCGGTCATGGTCTCGCTCTCACGAATGGCCTCCCATGACTTCATCCGCCACGCGATCCGCCTCCAGCTCGCCGGCGTCGGAGGGATTGCTGATCTCCATGGCCGGCGAGGTCTGCACGACCCCGCTCTGCTGCACCACGTGCGTCAGCTCGTGCGCGAGGAGCCGCTGCCCGGACGGCGACCCGGGCGCGTACATGCCGGGAGCGAAGACCATGTGATCGCCGACCGTGTACGCGCGCGCGGCGACGGCGCCGGCCGACTCGGCGGCGCGGGTGTCGTCGTGCACGCGTACCCGGCCGAAGTCGTGGCCGAAGCGCGACTCCATGTCCGCACGCGTCCCTTCGTCGAGCGGCCTGCCGCCCGACGCCAGGACGTCGTGGACGACCGATGGCACCCTCGCCGGCGCGCCACCGGCAGCCTCACGCTGCATCGCGCCGTCTCCCCCCTCGCATTCACACGGACCCTCTCCCGGACACTCGCACTTGCGCGCGACCTTCGCCGGTCGATGGGTGATGACCGCCGGCGTTTCAGGGGGACGTGATGCGTGTTCTCTCATGCGTTGTGCTCTCTCATGTGACGTTCCGGATGTCTCACACACCCTCCATCATCGGCCGCTCCAGCTTCGCGTGCTCCCGCTCCGCGGCCGCGATCACGTGGTGCATGGCCACGTTCTCGCCCGACGCCGCGGCGAGGAAGGCCGCGCTCATGGCCACGTTGCGGATGTTGCCGCCGCTCAGGTTCATCCGCGCCAGGCGCGCGAAATCGACACCTTCGAGCGGCACGTCGCGCGGGAAGATCCGCTTCCAGATCTCGAAGCGCATGGCCTGGTCGGGGAACGGGAAGTTGACGATGAAGCGGATGCGCCGCAGGAACGCGGGGTCCAGGTCGGCCTTCCGGTTCGTGGCCAGGATGGCCAGGCCGCGGTACGACTCCATCCGCTGCAGCAGGTAGTTGATCTCGATGTTCGCGTAGCGGTCGTGGCTGTCCCTCACCTCCGCGCGCTTGCCGAACAGCGCGTCCGCCTCGTCGAAGAAGAGGATCGCCCCTCCCCCCTCGGCCCCATCGAAGACGCGCCGCAGGTTCTTCTCGGTCTCGCCGATGTACTTGTTGACCACAGAGGAGAGGTCGATGCGATAGAGGTCGAGACACAGCTCGCCCGCGAGCACCTCGGCCGCCAGCGTCTTGCCGGTGCCGCTCGCGCCGGCGAACAGCGCGGAAATGCCGAGGCCGCGGCGCGAGGTGCGGCTGAACCCCCATCCCTCGTACACGCGCGTGCGATGCGCGACGTGCGAGGCGACGTCGTCGAGCTGCCGCAGCTCCGGCCGCGGGAGCACGAGCTCGTCGCGCGTGGCCACGACGTCGATCCGCTGTGCGAGCGCTTCGAGCTGCGGACGCGCGGCGGCGCGGCCAGCGTCCCACACCGCGGCCCCGAGCTCCACTCCTTCGCGGCACGACTGCAGCGCCTCCTCGGCGGCCCCTCGAATCCAGGTCATCGGCAGATCGAACTGCGCCGCGATGCGATCGAGCTCGCCGTTCATCGACTCCGAGGCCGGGCCGAGCGCGGCACGCCATGCGGCCAGCTGCTCATCGCGCGCCGGGCGTCCGACGTCGAACGTGCGCACGCGGCGGCGGATCGCGCGCCAGCGATCGCGCGTGCCGAGGAACAGCGGCGCGGAGAGACGCTCGGCCACGCGTGCGACGTGCCGCACGGCCCGCCCGTCGCCGGGATCGAGCTCCAGCGCGTCGATGTAGATCGCGCTCGCGGTGAGCGAAGCCTCGCGATCGAGGAGGGTCGCGAATGCATCCAGCTCGGCGGCGTTCTGCGGGACGGCGTCGCCGTCCAGCGCCAGCAGGCCGAGACGGAGCGACTCCGCGGCATGGAGCGCCACCGCGCGAACCTCCGCCGCGTCGCCGCCGCAGAGCTCGACCACCGGCACACCGTCGCCGCCGGCGAACGCCGCTGTCATGCGTTGCGCCAGAGCAGCGTGCGACGCCGCCAGCGGCGTGGCCGCCGGCTCGATGGACTGCACGGCCCCGGCGAGGCGCGTGTCGCGATGCTGAATGCCGGTGAGGAAGTGCAGGATGCGCTCGTCGATTGCGAGCGGCGCGGTGACGAGCGTCGCTCCGGATGCCTCCCGCAACTCGATGAGCTTCCACCGCCGCAGCGGCGCGTCGGGCGTGAGCGCGCTCCAGTGCGCATCCGGCAGCACGGCCAGCGCCAGGCTGAACGTCGGCTGCCGCACGTTGTTCGCCTGCGCTGCGGCGCACAGCGCCGCCACCGACGAGTCGAGCTCCACGCCGGCGCAGAGTAGCAGCAGCCGGCGCTCGAACGACGAGAGGCCGAACCGCCGGCACAGCACGTCGATCGCGGGCTCCAGCGGCGGCTCGAGCTCCGGCAGCGGCTCCAGCGCAACCGGCTCCGCCGGCTGCTCGGCGTAGCGCTCCAGGTAGCCGCGCACCTCGCGCAGCGCCGCCGTCAGATGCCGCTGATTGGCCTCGATCCAGTTCATGGCGCGACCTCCAGCGGCACCGGACGGGAAACGCTGCCGTCGATGACCACCGACAGCTGGTGCGCGCCGGCGTCGAGCAACCGTCCGAGCGTGAGCACCACCTGCGTCGGACTGACCGGACTGGCCGGCTTGACGCTGTAGGAAACGCCGTCGATGAGCACGCGGAGGTCCGTGCCGTCCAGACGCGCGCCGTCGATGGTCAGGCGATGCACGTTCGTGCCGAGATCGCCGACCACGACTGCCGCGGCGGCGTTGGAGATCAGCGGCACCACCTGCAGCGTGCGCGCGTTCGTGGCCGTGCGCGGTCCATCGTCGAGCACCAGCCGTACTTCGTACGCGCCGTTCGCGAGCGCGGGCGGAATGGTCACGACGGCGCGGGTGTCGGTCGCCCCGCCGTCGAACGTCGCCGAGCTCGCGGTCGTGCCGGCGCGCGTGAAGAGCACTTCGCGCAGCGGAGCGGTGAACCCGTTGCCGGTCAGGACGAGCTTCCGGTCGGCGTCGCCGAGCGCTGCGTCGAGGGCGGTGCGCACCGGCTGGAGGCGCGCCAGCCACGGCGTGACCGTCAGCACCGCCGGGACGGAGTCGCGCCCGCCGGCGGTGACCACGACGTCGACGTCGGGACCGGCCTTGAGAACCGTCGGCAGCACGACCGTGAGCCGGTCGCTCGTGGGCGGCGGCGTGCTCTTGACCGTCGCGCGCGTGCCGCCGACGGTGACCTGCGGCTGCCGTCCCTCCACCAGGAACGCCGAGCCGCGCAGCTCGATCTCGTTCGCCGTGATCGCCCCGCCGGGGACGCGCGCCACGGCCGTCACGGGCGGGACCACTTCGGTGATGACCGGGCTCATGATCGGCACGACGGTCAGGCCGGTGGAGAGGACGATCCCTCCGCCCGCCTCCGGCGGCGCGCTCGGCGTCAGTTCGACGAACGTCACCTGATAAACCACCGAGATCCGGTATGGCTTGTTGATCGTCGACCAGATCTTGGAGAGCTCCTCGAGCGACGTGTGCTGCAGGGTGACGGTGATGTTTTCGTAGCTCTCCAGGATGTACGGCTTGAACACCACGTCGGCATCGAAGCCGTCGATGTGCGTGCGCGTGACGACCGGGTTCTCGTGGAGGGTCATCATGGCCACGCCGAGCATGGTGTGAGCGTCGTCGCCGGTGTCGAAGTTCGATTCGGTGGGCCGCGCGCCGAGGGGCGTGAGCAGATACGAAAGCACCAGGCCGAGGGCCGGGCGCGTGCCGGGAGGCGTACGCCTGTCGCCGGGCCACGGCGTATTCCGGGACATCGAGCTCTCGTCAATCTTGTACAGATAGAGGTTGACGCCCGACGACTCCGGAAGCGTGTCGCCCGGCGGGAGGAGCGTCACGACCGCGTTCGACACGATCTTCGAGAGCTGGCTGTGCAGCAGCATGCGGAGCCCGCGGGTGACCTCGAAGACGGCGGCGTAGTTGCGCTCTTCCATGCTCGACTCGCTAGAGCTTCCACGGCAGCCGCTCGAGGAAACGCCCTTCCAGGGCGCTGGACGGCGCGCGCGGCACCTGACGGGCGCGAACGATCACCGGCGGCTGAGGCACCGGCGGTGTGTTGCGGACCTGCAGTTCGAGCCGGCCGATGGTGATCCGGTTGCGTTGCGGTGACGGCCCGCGGACCGCAGCCTCGGGAACCGGCATCGCCCGTGTCGCGTCGGCCGCCTGCACGCGCGGGATGAGAGGAGGGCGGACCTCCGGAACGGGGATCGCTGGCGCCCGTGTTGCCGGTGCCGGCTCCACCACCGTTGCCGTCGCCTCGACGCGCGCGGGACGCGAAGCATTCTCACTTCCGATCGAAGCCGCACGAGGCGCGGGCCGTTCCGCCGGCTCGACGCGCGGAACCTCTGCGATGGCAGCACGGTCCGGCGTTTCCGCGCCAGGCGACGCAGACGCCGCCGGTTCGATGGTCTGTGGTGCTTCCTCCGATGTCTGTGGCTTCGGCCGCGGCAGCGTCAGCTCGATCCGTGGAAAGACCGGCCGGAGCGCGCGCGGCATCTCCACCACGTGTGTTTCCGTGTTCGGGCCGACCAGGCGCGTGCCCGCCGGCGGTCTCACCGGCGCCTCGGTGTCGCTTCGCTCGGTCGCCGTCGATTCAGGAGCAGGTGCCTCGGCGCTCACCTCCGGCGCGACTCCCGCACGGGCGACCGGCTCGTCCGGCTCCGCCTCCGCACGCGCCTGCGGCATCGGCCGCGCGGGCATCGGTGCCGCCGGCGGAAGGTCGACCGTCATCTCGAACGATTCGCTTCCGGGCGCGGGCGGCGCCGGCGCGGAGACAGTGAGCCCGGCCGCGTGCGCGGCGTGGGGAATCGTCGGCGGCAGCGCCGCCGGCACGCTCACGGGACGCCCGCGCGCCAGCCCGGTGCGGGCTCCCGCCATGGCGACGCGCGTGAGGTAGTCCGGCATCAATCGCTCCGAAGCTCGTCGCTGAGCAGGGACAGATAGGCCCGGCGCCGGTCGCGCGTCAGCCGCAGGATCTCTCCCTCGGTCCAGTGGTAGTAGAAAGCCAGCGCGTGGATCTCGCGCAGGAGCTGATCGCTGCGCACGCGCATCTCATCGAGGAAGAACGTGGTCATGTCCATCGGCAGCACGAAGGCGTGACCGCAGTCCGGACAGGTGAGCTCGAGCTCCGGCTCGACGCGCGGTGCGGCCGCCTCCATGGCCGCGATCACTCGCTCCCGCTCTTCCGCCGTCAATGCGCGATCGCTTCGGTCGAGCACGCATCGGCTCAGCAGCGCGTCGACGGCTTCCGCGAGCGGCAGCTCCGCCACCGCTTCCTGATCGCCGCCGGTCGGCAGCCGGAAGCGGACGCCGTCGACCTCGTACGCCTGCTCGATGCGCTCGGGACGATCGACCGCGACCTCGTCGAGCTCGAAGTCGACGTCCATGCGCGCGGAGCACGCGGGGCAGCCGGCCACGAGATGGACGTGCGAGCCGAGGGTCATGCGACGGAGCTGCAGCATGAGATAGTCGCGATCACCGACGAGCAGCGAACGCGCGAGCTCCGGTCCCGCGGGACCGTCGCCATCACCGACGACGCACTGCGACAGCACGAGGCTCACCGCCTGCGCCGCGGGTGCGGAGCGGCTGTGCGCAAGCCAGTCCTCCTCGGAGCCGGTGAGAGGCCGGAGGCCGACTTCGCGCAGCAGGCGTCCCTCACCGGAGGACACGCCCCCCGGCAACGCCACCGTTGCATGAGCGCCGCCGCCGAACATGGCTTAGAGCCTCCCCGGTCCCTCGGCCGCAGGCTCGACCACGCCGGTATCGCGCTCGAACCACTCGTACGCCAGCTTCAGCGTGGTGATGGCGACCGCGTTCGCGCCGGAGTCGAGGTCGGGCAGGGCCTGATACTCGGTCGGCCACGCGCGATAAAGGTTGTACGACAGTACCCGCGAGCCACCCTCGTTGAAGACGTCGACGGTGATGTTCTTGCGGAAGTTCACCAGGCTGGTGAGGCTGTGGCTGGCGAAGTCGTTGACCAGGTTCGCCCAGTCCTCGAACGTGCTGTCGTAGGTGACGCCCGCCTCCAGCGTGACGTCCGCGAACGACGTCTTCCCCGGCAGCTTGCGGCTGGTGATGTTCTCGCCTGCCTCGCGGAACTCGACCATCTCGGTGGTCCGCTTCAGGCCGCCCATCTTGGTCAGGCCGGCCACGTAGATCCCGTCCCACTTCACGCGGAAGCGGAACGTGCGGTACGGATCGAATCGATTGGTCTGCGGAGTCAATCGCGGCATGACGGCTCTCCTTACCCGTTAGGCGGGCGACTGGTTGACCTTCTGGCTGAGCTTCAGGACGACGAACTCCGCCGGCTTGAGCGGCGCGAAGCCGACCAGGATGTTCACAACACCGTTGTCGATGTCCTGCTGGGTGGTAGTTGTGGCGTCGCAGATGACGAAGAAGGCGTCGTCGGGCTTGCTGCCCTGGAACGCGCCGGCCCGGAACTGGGTGAGCATGAAAGCGCGGATGTTCAGGCGGAGGCCCGACCAGAGCGGTGCGTCGTTCGGCTCGAACACGGCCCACTGGATGCCGTAGTAGATGCTCGTGCGGAGGAAGATGGCCATCCTGCGCACCGGCACGTAGCGCCAGCCGGGGTCGCTGCCGATCGTGCGCGTTCCCCACGCGACCAGCCCGGCCGTCGGGACGACGCGGATGACGTTGAGGTTGATCGGGTTGAGACGATCCTGCTCGGTGTCGCTGACCGTCGTCGCCGCCGACACCGCCCCCGCCACCCCCGCCTCCGTCCCCGCCGGCGCCTTGAACACCCCGCGCGAGTTGTCGATGCGCGCGTACACGCCTGCCATCGCTCCGGAAGGCGGCAACAGGATCAGCGGGTTGCGGCCCAGACCCAGCGGATCGGCGGAGCGGAACCAGGGGTAGTAGAGCGCGCCGTAGTCGCCCGCGGACTTGTCGATTGGCGTGGTCGTGTCGAGGATGAAGGTCCTCGCCTCCGCGATCGTGCCGGCATCGACCGGCTGCGCGCCCACGGTTCGCGCCAGGGGGGGATCGAGCGTGCCGATGTCGCCGATGAAGAAGACGTCCTGCAGCGGACGCTGGTTCTTGCAGTACGCCATCGCACCGTTGATGGTCTGCTTGTCTCCCTGACCCGGAATGGCCAGCAGGCTCACGTCCGTGATCTTGTCCAGCGCGTGCACTCCGCTGCCGCTGAACGAGAAGGCCGGATCGGCGCCCGTGCCGATGTAGTCGGACGAGCCGAGAGCGGCGCCGTCGTCCCCGCCTCCAAGGCGCGTCGGGCCCGTGGCAGTGGTCGGCCGCGCGGTGATGTCGTTGGTGACGACGATGAACTCCGATCGCGTGTTGACCACGTTCTTCACGTAGTTCACCGGCACGGGATCGGTGGCCACGCCGCTTTTCGGCGCGAGGTCGTCGAAGGACTCGAGCACGTTCGCCTTCGCATCGTCCAGCGTCGCGCCCTGCATCACCAGCAGCCGGAAGTTCGTCGCGTCGCCGTTGGACGCGTCGGTGACCTGCACCCACAGGTTGTCGCCCCACTTCCCCTGGCTCGATGCCGAGATCGCGAGCTCTTTCGCCGGGACGGAAGGGCTCTCGGCGATCGTCGCGATCGACGACACCGCGTTCTTCGCCACGCGGACGATGTACAGCCGCCGCCCGCCGTTGTCGAAGAAGCCGCGCGCCGCGTAGGAGAGATAGCTGTCCGCGCGGAAGCCGCCGAAGTTGCGCGTGTACTCGGCGAAGCTGGTGACCATGAACGCCTGCGCGGGCCTGCCGTTCGGCAGGTTCGTTCCGGGGATCGGACCCTTGTCCGCAATCCCGACGAAGGCCGCCGTGGACGTGCTCACTCCTTCGATGGGCTTGACCGCGGCTGGAAGTTCCTGGACGTAAACACCTGGGTGAAGGAGCTCGGGCATGATGCCTCCCCTGTCACTGGCGCGAGGGAAATCTCCGCGACACCGGCCTCGCGTTCATCCGAAGCCGCGGGTACGAACCGACGAAGAGCTGGTAAACAAGGAGTGTTCGAAGTCACCCCGGTCCCTACCCATGGAATTGGAAAGTTCCATCATTATGGGATGCCTGAAGCGGTTGACCGTCACGCGTTCCGGACCTACGTTCGGATCATCCCTGTGCGCACGCACACGAAGGCCGCCTCGCGGCATGGCGTCTCGGCGGCGAATGCACTCCCGGCCAAAAGCGGCCGGGGAGCAGGCAGCGGCGTGGCGCATGCGCCGCCCGTGCCCGTGGCGCGGCAGCATCACGACTTCTCGCGCCTGCAGGTCCTTCCCGCCGGCCCGCTTCTGCAGCGCAAGCTCATGATCGACGACGAGCAGGCGCCGGCGCCGCCGGTGCTCCGGCCCGCGCTCGAGCGCCTGGCCGGCCGGCCTCTGGTCGCTGACGGCGACGGCGGATGGAAGTTCTCCGAGGCGACGCCGGCCGGCGGATCGCCGACCATTGCCAGCTACATCGGCCGCGCGATCGATTCGAAGCAGACGTACCGTCTCCGCTGGGCCGGCGCTCCCGCTGCAGCGGCCGCGGGCGCACCGGCGGCCCCGGTCACCGATCCCGGCACCGTGGAGATGGCGGGCGGCGAGGTCGCGGTCAACATCCGCCGCTCGCATCTCGACGAGCTGACGTGGACCGCCGACGAGATCATCGCCGAGAAGATCGTGGAGGCGGTGGCGCGGTTCGACCCCAGCGGCAAACCGGCTCCTCCGCCGGCCCTCGAGCCTTCCGATGCTCCCCTGCCACCGAAGACCGAGGACGAGCTCCTGTCAACGCCGCTCGCTGGTCGCAACATGCAGGAGAAGCAGGACCGCCTGGAAGGGCTCATCTCCACCCTTCCCCATCTTTCCGCCGCCCAGAAGAAGCTCGCCGAGTTCGCTGGCGTGCGCGCTCGCGGCGTCCCCTTCACCGAGATCCTGCGCGGCGTGGAAAGCAACCTGCCCTTCCGCACCAGCCAGGAGATCACCGGCGACCGCGTCAAGATCACCTATCTCGATCCGCGGCTGATGCCTGCCGGGAACGAGACCATGGACTTCGGTTCGTACGTCGGAGCCACTTACCTGGCCAGCCGTGTGGTCACGTTCGTGGCCGGCGCGGACGAGGCCACGGCGCCGGCGTCGGGCCCCCCGAAAACCGGGTCCGCCTGCACGGCGGCCGAGCAGGCGGACGACAGGAACAGCTGCTGCACGGCCGACATGCTGGCGGAGGTGGCAGGTCATCTGGCCACCGCGCGTGCCGCGGTCGCCCGGACCATCGAGCGCCTCGAGGGGACGGCCCTCATCGACTGCAACGTCAGTCCTCACTTCAAGACCTCGGCCGCCGCGACGCTGGCGAAGATCGTGGCAACCCTGCGCATCGCCCAGACCGAGCTATACCTCTCCCGCCACGGCTGGAAGTGCCGCCCGAAGGCATCCGGGCTCCTCAACTGCACCGGCGATCACGCCTCGTATGTCGGCGGCGCGGTGCGGCGCGGTGACGCGAACGTCGCGCTCTGCGTCGGTACGACCGCACCCTTCTCCAGGTGGACGACCGTGCTCCACGAGGTCATGCATCGCGTCGGCATCGTCGGGACGGAGACGTACCGTCACGAGACCGGCGTGTACCCCGGCGCCGATCCGCTGCAGAACGCCGACTCGTACGCGGGCCTGGTCGATACCCTCGGTAGCGCGGACTGGAGCCCGTGCAGGGTGATCCCGTGGGACTTCCGCGCCATCGCCGGCGCGGGAACCGAATCCGGCTTCATGTTCGGCGCGCGCCTCGAGATGACCCCGCTCGGTCCCGGTCTGCGCGTCGTCGACTGGACCCTCGGCGCCGACTTCCTCTGGACGCCGCAGTTCGGCGTGCTGGGAGACGAGGGGGACGACGCGAACAAGGTGCTCTCGAAGGGTTATGCCGGAGTGGCGAGCGGAATTCGCCTGAACGTGCCGAACAAGTACGGCTCGCTCGTCTTCGACGCCGTCGGCGGCATCGGAGTGGTCGGCCTGACCGACGACCCCTCCCCGGGCGGGCTGGGGCGGGTCGGCGCCAGGTGGCGCTTCGGCGACAAGCTGTCGGGCCCCGAGGCAGGGGTGGAGCTCAGCCGCCTGCAGACGATCTCGAAGGACAGCGGCGGAGAATGGATCATCGGCATCTCCCTCGGGTACCACATCGGTAAATCGGGCAAGCGCGACTAGTGTTCAAATAGACGGCGCGTTCGTTCATCCGTGCGATCTGCAAATTAAAACTTGCAGATCGCAAGTTGAAACATGCGGCGCGCAAATAAAAACTTGCAAGTCGCACGCGAAAATGAGCGACGCGTCAATTCAGACGTGCCGCCTGCACGCTGAAATGAGCGACGTGCAAGAAAAACCATGCGGATTGCACGCTGAAATGAGCGGCGCGCATGCAAAAACATGCGCGAGTGTCATTTCTTAATGACACCCGGCACTGCAAATCATACCCACTGCAACTTTTTTCGCGCTCTGCGAAACCTTTTGGTGGGCTCATCCTTCTAAGGTTCAGGAACCCGCGATTCCCGCCGGACACCCGGGGAACTGTCGAATGGACGGCAGCCCGGACCCGGCCGACGCAGCACCTGACCAAATGATGAGGTACCGATGGCCGAGACGACTCTCACCACTTCCGCCGTCCTGGAATGGATCCGCACGGCGGAGCTCCCCGTGACCGATCGGGTCGCGATCGTTCGCACTTTGCGCGACACCACTCCCGATCTCGTGGCGGTCGACCCCCGCCTGACCGGGCGCATCCGCGCGGCCCAGGGGATCGACCCGAAATTCATCGACTCCACCGTCACCGCGCTCGAGAACTCCGCGGTGTGGCAGGAGTTCACATCCACCACGCCGAAAGAGCTCCGTCAATACCGCAGCATCGGCGACGACAACCGGCCGTTGACCGAGGAAGTGCTCGCATACGGCGATATCCTCAGATACACGCAGCGCTATTACCACTTCCTCGCCGTCGACAAATCGCGCGAGGCCTACAAAGCCGGCAAACAGATGAGCGGTGAAGCACGCCTCTCCATCCAGCCGCATCTGTCCACGATCGCCGACGCTCGCCCCGTCGTCGGCCGCCGCCGCCGCAAGGCGGCGGAGACCGCCGCCCCGCCACCCGCTGAAAAGCCGTGATCGGTTTGGAATGTGACCAAAAACAATGAAGCCCGCCGAAAGGCGGGCTCCATTGAACGGCTTCCATCGAAAGATGGGGCCCGATCGGGCCAGGCACGGTTTCAGGCTAGCCTTCGTTCAACCAGGCGAATTCCGTTTGTCCGTATTGCTCCTTGTTGAACACCCGCTCCACGTGACGCGGAATGCCGGTGAGGCCGCGAGGGATGATGCGATTGTAGATGAAGTAAGGGACGCCCGGATCGTAGTTGGAGACGAATTCAACCTGAAGCTGGCCATTTCCGAGAGGCGTATAGCGCCAGGTGTTGTTCACGTCGGACACGCGGACACAACAGTCATTCGGAGGAGCCGGCACGGCCGTGCATTCGATCAGGAGCGCCTTGGTTTGGGGATCCTGCGAAAACTGCGTTTTGATCACCATCTCCCGGGGTGAGAACACGCGCTTGAAGTTGATGCGGAACGATTGAACGTAATTGAGACTTTGTGAATCCCACTGTTTCAGGATCTCGCCGCCCACACAGCCGGGGACGAACTGCGCGCAGGCTTTGGGGCTCGTATCCGTCATCGTTGCGACGATGCGATTCAACGTGGTCTTGACTCGCCCGACGACCTTGAACTGTTTCCGCGTTTCGCCCGGCACCTTCAACTCGTAAAACTGCACGCCCTTCTTGTCCTGCACCAGCTCCCACTTGTTCGAGCCGGAATACTTCCAGGCGAAATGCGCGACGGCAAGGGTCGCCATGATCAGCGCGGTTCCAAACAACAGTATTTTACCAAGCTTGCGAGATGGTCTTCCCGGTCGAGTCATAGTGTCGCCTTTCATCATTGAGTACACGGAAGTTGGAGGTCACGCCAGCTACTGGACGTGCGTGTCGAAAGCCGCGGTCTGCACCCGGCCGGACCGCTTGATCTGGATGAAGAATCGATAGTCGCCCGGGAGGGAAACGCCATACGGGATACTGAACCTCGGGGGGAGCGCCGCGTGGTGGTGGTGCGCCATCGCCGGTGCCGCGCCGGAGGTGCCCGCGGACGATCCTGCCGCAAGCCCGGCCTGCGCCAGGTCGAGGGCTGCCATCGGCACGGAACCGTTCGTATGAACGTGGGCAAAGACGCTCAGGTCGGACCGCACCACCACCATGTGCGCCGCCATGCCCATGTACGGCTCGAGGTCGCGAGCCGGCGAGCCGTCCTGCTCCTCCACCCGGAACTTGAAGCTGGTCGGCACGTTTGCCTTCAGTGGGCCGCCACCCCGCTCCCACACCACGCGGCCCCCGTCGGGAAGCTGCGCGACCGTAGCCTCGGAAAAAGGAGGTGACATTCCACTGCCCTCCCACTGCGAGTCATCACCCGCGACGGCCGTGCCGGTGATCTGCGGCAGCTTCACGTCTCCTACCAGCGTCCAGGGGAAGCCGTTCTTGTCGACGATGTCCGCGAAGATCTGATATTGGCCGGCGGGCATCGACGGAAGTGTCTTGGCAAATGCTCCCCCTTGCAAACGCTCGGGATGGAGATGCCAGACCCTGCCCATTCCCGGCATACCGACGAGAAACAGGTGCATGAGATGGCCATGGTCCGGAATCACTTCCTCCATCTTCATTTCAACCGCCTCTCGACCCTTGCCGGCGAGGGGCAGCAGGAGCGGCGAAGCGAGCCGCAGCACCAGGCGGTTTCCATCCTGAAGCGTTGCTTCCACCCGGCGTGGCTTGAGGAGATCGACGTTGCGGTCGTATACAGCCGCCTCCTCGTTCCACAATGCCTTGTTCCCGTAGAGGATCCCGGCCGTCGCGATCAGCGTGACCGCCATGACGATCCGCCCGTATCGCCTGTGAGAGGCCTGCGGAGCCTCGCCCGGAGGAACCGTGCATTCGCGGGCCATCCCGCCGGCGACCGGTACCACTCCCAGCGTCAGACCGATCAGGACGAAGAGTCCCAATCCGCGCAGCCACGGGCTCATCGTGGGCGCTTGCCTTGGGAAAGAGGCGATCGGAACGGAAAGTTCTGCCTTGCCTTTGGAGCCGTCCGCCTCGATCCGGGCCTGCAGCGCCCCATACTCCAGGAACCACAAGTCGCTCACGAAGAACTGCGGGTCCTGCTTCGACCGCTGCGCAACGTCAGGAGTGGACGGAAGGTTCGAGCCCGGCCCGGTCAGGCGGAGCAGCACGACCTTGATGGTATGCACGTCCGGCGAGCCGCTGCGCACCTGTAGCTCGGCAACGCCGGGAACCACCTGTGGCAGGCGTACGGTCACGAAAAGGGGGTAAGGTCCGGCATTCCCCTCGAAGTAAATGTCGGCACTGCCGACGTGGGCAGAGGCGGTGCCCGGGAGAAGAACGGCGACGAGAAGGAGAAGAATCTTCAATGGATTTCTCATGCAGGTCATCGCCGGACTTTCCGCATCCAATCTCCCCATGCCAGGCCAAAACGGGTGGTCAGAATTGAGGCCACCAGCGCCGCCGCCATGGTCAGCACGAATGCACCGGTCGTTTTCTCCAGAGCTTTGAATTGATAGGGGTCATACCTCGCAAGATCGAAATAGTAGGGTAGGTAGCCCGTGCCGAAGATCCAGTTTCGCGATGCCGGCGACATCAGAAAATCGGCAAAAGGCCACTGCACGGCAAGAAGGCCGAGTACAAAGGCCGGCCCAACCACAACGGCCTTGATCCAGGATGATCGCGACTCCAGCCTCCGCAACAACAGGTCGGCAATGAAGCCTGGAACGATCAGCAGGAGCGGAAATTGCCCGGGAATCATGTGGGTCACGTTCTGATATACCGGCCCGATTTTCGGCTGTGCTGGAAATAACGGCAACAGCCATACCGACGTCAGTACGATGCCCATGTAAACGGCAGCGACGATCGTGCAGCCCCACTTGTGCCTGGAGCCCCGGCCCGTAGCGATCATCAGGGAAGGTATCACCAGGGCCACGGCGAGATAGCAGGCCGCCGTGTGCATGCTTCTGCGCGTCGTGAAGTTCAACAGCGGCATGAACAGCAGGCTGACCCCACTCACGATCAGGAACAGCCACACCACCCGTTCCCGCAATCCCTCCCTGGAGCGGTCGATCATGCCGGCCAGCCAGACCATCGCGCCGATCATGATGGCGAAGTAGCCGAGGGTCAGCAGCATGTGCGGCGGGGTGATGAAATTCAGGTCCAGCCCGTAAGCATTGTGCCACCAGTCATCAAAAGGCGAGGAGGCGAGCATCGCAGTGCCCCCCCAGGCCACGAGGAACGCGCCCCCCGGCCCATGAGCACCCAGGATCCGCGCGGATGCGTCGCGCCCTCGAAAGGCGCCGGCCCGCGTCGTTGCCAGGATCTCGTAGAGACCGGCCAATCCAGCCATCGCCCCCCCCACGCCCATCGTGGTATGCCCCGGCGTCCAGAACTCGTCCCGGCCGATCGACATGTGCCAGGACAAATCCAGGACGGAGCCGGTCATGGTGGCGATTACGCCAACGATCGTGAACCAAATGGTCCAGGGAATCGAGACCGCGCCGGCGGAGACAAAGGCCAGCGGCCGGCTCTCTACCGATGATTCTGCGGAAAAAGATTTTGTTATCGACATAAGGCGTACAAACCCCCTCGCAGGTGGACATTGATCAATGCTTTTAAGAGGACCAGTGATCCTGATCGTCGTCGCAACACGTCAGTCACCGATCATTGACGCAGTTGCCATTGCGTACGATCGACTGGTCGGATCGGCGGAACCTTGCGTTTTCCCGCGGTGGCGATGAACTCGGCCAATTCGGCGATGCTGGTGCGCTCGAACAGCGTTCTGAGGGGCAGGTCGACGTCCAGCTGGCTGCGGATCTTCGCGACCAGCTGGGTGGCCAGGAGCGAATGACCGCCGATCTCGAAGAAGTTGGCGTGACGGCCGACTCGTTCCAGGTGCAGCAATTCCTCGCAGATCGCCGCCAGGGTCTTCTCGATCTCCCCTTGCGGCGGCTCGTACGGGCGCGTCGCAACCGCTCCACTCTCGCGATCCGGCAGCGCTTTTCGATCCACCTTCCCGTTGGGCGTACGGGGTATCTCATCCAGCGGCACATACACCGCCGGCACCATGTAATCCGGCAAACGCTCGCTCAGGAAGGCACGCAAATCGTCGGTCGGGATCATGTCCCGCGAAGCATGCTCCGGTGACGGGATGTAGTACGCCACGAGACGTTTGCCGCCGGGCGTGTCTCCTCGTGCTACCGCCACCGCCTCCCGCACGCCTTCGTGTTCCATCAACCGCGCTTCGATCTCTCCCAGCTCGATCCGGAAGCCGCGCACCTTGACCTGCGTATCGATCCTGCCGAGGTATTGCAGCGTGCCGTCGTCCAGCCAGCGAGCGAGGTCGCCCGTCTTGTACATGCGCGTGCCGGGCTCGAATGGATTGGCGACGAATTTCTCAGCCGTCATTTCGGGACGGTTGAGATAGCCGCGAGCCAGACCGGCTCCGGCAATGTGCAGTTCTCCCGGCACACCGGCCGGCTGGAGTCGATTCTGCTCGTCGAGGATGTAGACGCTCGTGTTCGCGACCGGCCGGCCGATCGTCTCGGGACCGTTTTTCGTTCTCAGGACGTACGTCGAGTAGGTGGTGTCTTCCGACGGGCCGTACAGGTCATACACCTTCGCCGCCGCGGTGGTCTCGTAGATCGTGTCCACCAGCCGCGACGACAGCGGCTCTCCGGCCAGATTGATCGTTCGTACGGACTTCGGAACGGCTCCCAGCCTCAGCAACTCTTCCATCGCCGAAGGCACCGTGTTGATGAGCGTGATCCCTTTCGGGCTCGTGTCATCGGCCAGGGCCAGGGCATTCCGGACCAGGATGATCGTTCCGCCGGCAGCGAGCGTGACGAAAATCTCATAGACCGACAGATCGAAACAGATGGAGGTCGACGCCAGGACCCCAGCCAATTCCTCGCCGCTGTAAACCTCCCGCGCCCATTGCACCAGCGTCACGGTGCTGTGGTGCTCGATGGCCACGCCTTTCGGCTGCCCCGTCGAGCCGGAGGTATAGATCACATACGCCAGGTCGTGCTCCGTGACCTGTCGTTGTAATTGGACATTCGCCGCTTTCAGCGCCGCCACGCGATCGGCAATCTCCGGCCCCTGGCGGTCGCAGGCGACGAGCTGCGTTCCATCCGGCACCAGTCTCCGCAGCTTCTCTTCCAGCGATTCCTGCGTCAGGACGATCGTTGCCCCGCTGTCTCGGAGCATGTACGTCAGCCGCTCATCCGGATAGTCCGGATCCAGCGGAACATACGCTCCGCCCGCCTCCAGAATCCCGAGCAGGGCCACGACCATGTGGGGTGAGCGCTCCATGCACACACCGACCAGCCGATCCGGCCCCACTCCCTGTGACTGTAAATACCGAGCCAGATCGCGGCTCGCATCATGGAGCTCGCGATACGTCAGCTCCTGCTCGCCGCATGCGATGGCAGTTTCGTCCTGACGAAGCGCGACTTGTTCGGCCACCAGCTCATGAATGCACCGAGGTCCCGGGTACTCTGCTCGAGTATCGTTGAACTCATGCAGCAGCCGCTTTTCATCATGATCTGTCAGGAGGCGGTATTCGTGCAGAAGCAGATTCGGGTTCTCGCTCACCGCCCGCAGCAGTACACGATATTGCTCGACCACTCCCATGATCGTGCCTTGCGCATACAAATCCGGGTTGTATTTCACATGTACGATGAACGACGACGTGCCGCTCTCGAATATCTCCAGGCCCAGATCGAACTCTCCCTCCTGCCAGATTCCAGCAACATTTTCGATCTGAAGCGCCTGCTGATGCAGCAACGACATGACTTCGGTCGGGTTTACGAAGTTCTGATAAGCATAGAACACGCGGAAGATCGGATTCACCTCGCGGCGTCCGGGCGTGACCTTGTTGAGCATCAGCGGAAATGGATAGCTGGAGTGATAGAGAGCGTCCAGCATGGTGCCCCGCACCGCCCGCAGAAAATCCATCATCTTGTTTTGGCCATCACAACGCGCGCGAATCGGGACCATATTGATGAAGTAACCGACGTCCTCTGCGAATTGCTGTGCCGCGCGCCCCATCACGGGCATGCCGACGATGATGTCGTCCTGACGCGTGTATCGACGTAACAGGAGCTGGAACACGCCCAGGAAGATCACGGAGAGCGGCATGGAATGGGCTTTGGAAAGATCTCCGATGGCTCGCGACAAATCCTCCGGCAGCTCTTCGACCAGCGTTTCCCCTTCAAAACTCGTCGACGCCGGGCGTGGGAAATCGGGAAGCAGCTCGATCACCGGCAGCTCGCCCTCGAGCTGCTGCCGCCAATAACGGGCATGCGCGGCACCCTCAGCCGACGCCAGCATGGCTTCCTCCCATGCCACAAACTGCTGATACCCCTGCAATTCGTGCGACAGATGAACCGGCTTGCCCTCGCGCAACTGCTGGTAGAAGGTGAGCAACGATCTCACTACGTACGCGGCGGAAGCTCCATCGTAGACGATGTGATGGACAGTGAGTAGAAGGACCGGGCCCTGCCTGTCGCGGACGAACAAGTCGATTCTCGTCAGGGGACCCTGAGCCAGATCGAACGGCAGCTTCGCCTGCTTTCGCACGAACGCCAGAAACTGTTCTTCGTCCGCGAAATCGACATCCCGCTGCTGAATCGTCGTTTTGCAGGCGTCGTCGAGGTGATGGTACAGCGTCCCGTCTTTCTCGATCACCCTTGCCGTGAGAATCGGAAATTGTTCGAGGACGTAACTCCAGGCTTTCGCCAGGATCTCCGTGTCGACCGGACCGTTGATCTTGAAACAGATGGGCACGTTGTAGGCGCTCATCTCAGGGTGCAGGCTTTGCAGAACGTAGAGTCCCTTCTGCCCCACAGACAGCGGAAACTCCTTCGCCTTTGCCGAGGAACGGTCAACCGTCAGCGCCTGCCGTCTTCCCTCCCGGCCGTCCAATAACGCGATGATCGCCGGCTTATGTCTGGCGATGCCTTCCTGGATGTCGAGGGTGAGCAATCCCTTCGGCGCGTAGCACTTCAGCTGCCCCGCCTCGGACGACAACTTCACGCCCTTGATTGCCAAGCTGCTGAGAAACTCCGTTACGGTTTGCATGGTCAGCTCGCTGTCAAAATGTCATCGTGTCGTAACCGTCCTCGGGCGACGCTTCTTGCCACAGGACAGTCGCCAGGATCTGTTCAGGATTCATATCGGCGCGCGCCCCTTCCTCTTCCGCCGGAGCCGCCGCTCTGACCGACAAATATTGTTTCCTCGGCAGGCGCGTGAGATTCGTATGCTGGATCTGCCGTTGTTTTCCGGAGTGAACCTGCCCCTCGTGTTTGACAACGGCCAGAGCATCGGTCTTCGCCGGATACGTGGCCGCCAGATACGAAGCCAGGCCGCGGATGTCGCTGTACTCCAACAGCGCGCTCGGGGATAGATCCTCATCGAGGAGCCGGCTCGTTTTCTGGACGAGAAGCGCAACTACCAGCGACGTCATCCCCAGATCGAAGTAGTTCTCGTCAACCGGGATGTCCTCCATCGGTTTGTGCAGCTGGAGTGCCATTTCCTGTTTCAGGAACAACTCCATCTTCTCTGCAGCTCCCATCGAATCGGTGCCCGCGGCAGCGTCCTCGCCTGCCGGGGGCTGCGGACCGAACAACCACGTCACGTCTACGCCGGCCTCCGTTGCCGCGTCGGCCGCATGGAAAGAGAGACCACGCATCTCCACGCAGACGCGTCCATCCATATCGAGCAGGTCGATGTCCAGATCGATCGGACTGCCTTCGGGCCCGGCGCCCTGTGCGTGACGCGCCCATACGAACATTTCGTCCGTGCAGGCCGACAGGACCCGTAAACGACCCAGCCTGTGCGGGAACAGCGGTGTTTCACTTCGTGGAGCGGGGTCGGCAATCAAGCGGATCCCCGCTTGCACGGCCCCCGTCATCACGCTCGGGTGCAGCACATAACCACTGTTGCTGCCGTTCGATCCGGCCGTCGCGAAAACGGCCGGCAACGACAACCGCGCGAGCAGCTGATGATCTCCGTGATGTACAGCCGTGATCGTTCGATGAGCGGGTCCGTAATGAAGTCCCATCATCGCAAAGTCGGCATATACGTCATCCGTGTTTCGTTGGCCCTGCCGCATTTGGGCGCGCAGCTCGTCGAGATCCAACACGGTGGCAGCGGGTCGTTCACTCAGGACGGTTCGACCCTGGCAGTGAACGACTTCCTGCTCGCCCTCTCCGCTGTAGATCTCATAGTGGATTTGCCCGCTGTCATTCGCAAGCAAGGCGATGGTCGCCTGGGTGTTGCCGTCCACCACCATCGGATCTCCCCAGATCGTATCCTCCAGTTCCACGACCGAGGACGCGTGAGGAATGGAGGTAGCCGCTTCTATGGCCGCACGCGCCATTTCCAGATAGGCGGCTCCAGGCAGTACTTTCTGCGCGCCGTGACCATTCATGGCCACCTGGTGGTCCTTCAGGTAGAGCTCCGTCCCCGTCAGGATGGAGCGATAGCTCTGCTGACTGAGAGTCGACGCATTGACGTGGAGCAGGGGGTGAAGTCGCGCGACGGACACCGCATTCTGCGCGGGAGAAGATTGCGGGCCGGTTTGCGTCTCCGGGATGGAGAGCCAATGGCGATCCTTCGCAAAAGGATACGTGGGGACAGAGAGACGCCGCGGGACACCCGACGTATGAAGCAGGCGCCAGTCGATCTTGGCGCCGGCGATCCACAATTCCGCCAGTTTGGAAAGGTCGTTCTGCTCGATGACGCCCTGGACGTCCGCCGCTGGAGGGGGCACTGCCTTGCCGCTCACGGTACCGCGGTAACTGTCCGCCGGTCTCTCGCCTGCGAGGATCTGCCCGAACTTCTGCTTCAAGTCGTCGATGCTCGCCGCGAGCAATGCCACTCTCTCCGGCATTTCGTCTCTTCCGGCCTGCAACGTATAGGCAAAGTCCTCCAGCTCCACTTCACCCTTTTCGAGATACGCCAGCATCGTCCGGATGTATGCGTCGAGCCGCTCGCCATTCTTTGCGGACAGCACGATCAATTCCGGCGCCCCCGCGCGGGACGGAGACGTACGTTTCGGAGGGACATACTCCTCCAGCACGATGTGGCCATTGGCTCCGCCGAAGCCAAAAGCGCTCACGCCCGCCCTGCGAGGAAGAGGCGCCCCATCCTCGTCCATCGGGGCTTCCCATTCAGTGAGCTTGTCCACGACATAGAAAGGAGTCCCATTGAGCTTGATGTAGGGATTGATTTCCTGGAAGTGGATGGTCGCTGGAATCTGTTTGTGCTTGATGGCCAGCAGAACCTTCAGCAGGCTCGCCATGCCGGAGGCGGTCTCCAGGTGGCCGACATTGCTCTTGACGCAGCTCAGGCCACAGTGAGGACGTGCCGCGGGAGGCTTGTTCTGCCTTTTGTAAAGTTCGGCGAATGCTCTATTCAGGGCCTGCACTTCGATGGGATCGCCCAGACTCGTTCCGGTGGCGTGGCATTCAATGTATCCGACGGTGGCCGGATCGATGCGCGCCTTCTCATATGCCTCGACCAGGAGAGCGGATTGAGCGGACGCATTCGGCGCCGTGAGCATCGCCACGCGCCCGCCGTGATTCTCGGCCGTCGCTTTGACGACCGCATAGATATGATTCCCATCAGCCTCGGCGACCGATAACGGCTTCACGAAAATTGCGCCGCAACCCTCTCCTCTCGCGTAGCCGTTTCCCTGCTTATCAAAGCTCCTGCATTTCCCGTCGCTGCTCATCAGTCCGGCCATGGCAAACGAGATATGTCCGCCGGGACTCAGCATGGCGTTTACACCGCCCACGATCGCCATATCACAGGCTCCCGTGCGGATCGATTGGACGGCTCGGTGGAGGGCGATCAATGAGCTGGAACACGCGGTGTCGATGGGTGAGCTGGGTCCGTGCAGATTGAGCTGGAACGACACTCGGTTGGCCAGGATGGAATGGGTATTCCCCGGCCCGGTATACAGGTCCAGGTCCACATGGAGATTGCTCATTACGCTGACGTAGTCATTCGTGGTGACGCCTACGAACAAGCCGGTTCTCGTGCCGGAGAGATCGGAAACCCTTTGCCCGGAATCCTCGATTGCCTTCCAGACGGTTTGCAGGAAGATCCGCTGCTGCGGGTCCATCATCTGCGCTTCTCTTGCGGAAATCCCGAAGAACTGCGCGTCGAATTTGTCGACCTCCTTCATGAAACCGCCCCACTTGGAGTTCGACTTGTTTGCCTCTGTGCGGGGATCTCCGTCGTAGTCCTCCCAGCGCCAGCGATCGGGCGGGACGACCGAGATCAGGTCTCGCGAGTTCTGCAGGTTGTCCCAGAATTCGTCCACGTCTTCGGAGAGCGGCATGACGCCACTCATCCCCACAATCGCGATCGGCTCGTCGAAGAAACGGTTCTCCGGGGACGGCCCTCCGGCGGAAGATCGCGACATTGCCGGGCGATCGCCGGCGGCAGGATCCCAGCCCTTCCTGATCGCGAACTGGTGACCTGCCTGCGCCTGCTGCTCTCTTGCCGCTGGCGGGGTGGCGGCTGTGGCATCGGCAGCGGGGCCATGATAGAAACGGAGGATCTCATCCCTCCGCTCGGCGATCAGATACCCCGCAATGTCATCGAGCGTCGAATAATCGAAAAACAGGACAGGCGTGATATCCAGTTGGTACTTTTCGTTGACGGCGTTCGCAAACCCCGTCAGGCCGATCGAGTCATAGCCGAGATCTGTCAATACCTTGTCGTGCGCCACGTCGCCGGCCTCGAGCTTCAGATCGCTCATCACGATCTCGGACAGGTCGTTCAGCAATGGCGCGAGAAGATCTTCGCCTCCACCCTCAATCACGGCCGCCATGGCAGGGGACGGCTGTTTCTTTCTCAAACCCCACGCCAGCTCGACCTTTTCCTGAATGCCTTCCAGCACGGCAAACTGCGATCTTCCAGACGCGAGCCCTCGTACGAACGCGTCCGTTCCCATTGCCGTGCTGAGTGGCGAAATCCCAAGGTTCTTCTTGAAGTACACCTCGGTCTGCTCATCGAGCTTCATTCCGCCGTCAGCCCAGATCGACCAGTTGAGGCTCAGCGTCTGGCCCGATCGTGCGCCTTCGGCTCGACGACGTTCGCGTTCGGACGCGAACGAGTCCATGAAGTGGTTCGCGAAGCTGTAGTCGCATTGCCCACCGTTCCCCTTGACGGCTGCAAGCGAGGAAAACGTCACGAAGAAGTCGAGATCCTCGTCTTTGGTCAGTTCGTCCAGGTGAACCGTTCCGTAGACTTTCGGCGCAAGGACCGCGCTCATTTCCTCGGGCGTCTTGTTCCTGATGAGCGAGTCTCTGAGAACCCCGGCCGCGTGGATGACTCCATTGATCCGGCCAAAGCGCGACCTGGTCTCATTGACCAGATTCCTGACCTCTTCGACGTTGGAGACGTCGGCCGGCAGGTAAAGAACCTCCGCGCCTCCCTTCCTGAGCTCGTCCAGCCGGGCCTCCCGCTCGGGCGACAGCGCCGACCGGCCGGTAAGGACCACTCTCGCCTTGTGCTCTCTCGCCAGATACTCGGCGAAAATGAGGCCCAGCCCACCCGCCCCTCCCGTAATCAGCACGACACCGTTTTCCCTGATCCCCTTGCTCTCGGGAGACGCTTCTTCGAGCTCGAACGCTTTGAGCTTTCTGATGAAGCGCTCTCCTGCCTCGTACCGAACGGCGGTCGCATCTTGCATGCGCGCCTGGAGCTCGGTCGAAATGGCATCGAGGATCGGCTCGCGGGCATCACCCTCCTGCCGGATCTCCAGCGTCTTGCAGAGCAGCTTGGGGTGTTCCAGACGCAGCGTGTTGACGAAGCCACCCACCGCCTCGTTGTGCGGCTGGGCCTCCCCCTCTTTTCCTGAATAGAGATAGAACAGCTGGACTGCACTCTCCAGTTTCCGGTTGATCAGAGCCTGGCAGAGAAACAGGAAAGAGTAGACGCCTCTCTCCAGCGATTCGTTCAGATCCTGTTCATGGCGGGGCCAGGCGAAGCAGATGTTCTCGACCGGGCTTCCTTTTTCGATCAGGGATTCAAAGAGCCGCGTGAAGTCGTCTTTGTTTCGCGGATTGACCGTATAGGACTGGCCGTCCTCATCCGCGAACGCTTCTCCTGGCCGAACCAGAATCACTTGATCGGCCAGATCGCGCAGGGCTTCGTCCGTATCGAAGAGCACCAGGGAGTGCGGCCTGGTTTGCTTCTCCGTCGCCGCGGCCAGCGGCGCGTTCTCCCAGTCGTACGAATAGTACAGTGGGGAAAAGACTTCCTCCGTTGGCGCTTTCTTGTGCACCTCGCGAAGAGGCACGCCGACAGAATCGCGGATTTTGACGAGGATTTTCCCTGTCTCATCCACGATGACCACGTTGGACTTCATGACTACCGAGGTCTTACCCTTTTTTGCGTCATCCTCTTTCGGCTGCGTCACATAACAGTAGCAGGTGGTTTGCAGAGGCTGAATGATCTCGACTTCGCCGAAGGAAAAGGGGACGAGCATCTCGCCCCCCTGTCCGCCGAGCTGCGCAGCCATTCCGGCCTGTAAAGAACCATCCATGAGCGACGGATGCAGAACCATGCTCTGCATGTCGCCATGACGGAACTCCGGCAGCTTCAGACCTCCCAGGGTCTCGGTTTCGTTCTTGTAGACATCCTGGACGACTTGCAGGCTGGGTCCCAGGTTCAAGCCTAATGTCTTGAAGATCGGATAGGCCGTCTTGCCGTCGATGACCTTCGCGCACCTTGCACGAATGCCCTCCAAGTCGATGTATTCGGGCTCCGCGGCCTCTTCCTCCGCGGTGGCGTACACCAGCGTGCCTTGCGAGTGAGGGACTTTGTTGCCAGCCGGCCCCTCGCTGAACGCCTCGAATTGGACGGTGGTCCCGCTGGGCTTCAGCTCGATGAACACCTCTTTGGTCGCCCCCTTCTGGATGGAGGTCGGGCTGATCCAGATGATGTTCCTGATTTTGCGTACTTTTCGGTTCGCGGCGATCTCGCCGACCTTCCGCGCCAGCTCGAGATAGCTGACGCCGGGCAGTGTGGCGATGTCCGATATGTGGTGGTCGTACATGAAAAAATCGCGCTCGCTGAACGTCTTCTTGAAGAGCTGGCGCTCGAAGGTCGATTCATTGCTGTCGACCATGGGATGCACGCCCGCCGGTTGCAATGCCCGGCGTACCAGCGAACGCTCAGAGACCCAATGTCGCCTGTCGGCGAAGGGATAGGTTGGCAAGGAGATCCTCTGTCCCGCTCCGTTCGACGGATATCCGTGCCAATCGTCGAACAGGCCTTCGGTCCACAACCCGGCCATCTTGTGAGGGGCTGCTCCCTGCGACACCAACCGAACGAACTCCTGCTTGTCCCGGCGATTCAGCAGCCGCAACACTCCTTCGCTGCCCTTCGCCTGCCCGCTCGCGACGTCCTGACTTTTCTTTCCATCGACGAAGCAGGTCAGCTTTTCGATCAATTCTTCCTTCGTCGCCGCGATGATCACCACGCGATGCTCGAAGGACTTTCGTCCCCGCTGCAGGGTGTAGGCGGCTGCGTTCAGATCGACGTCGTTCTGTTCGATGAATTGCGACAGTCGCACCGCGGCCTCCCGCAACGAATCCTCGCTCCTGGCAGAGAGAGGGAAGATCAGCAGCTGCGCCGGAGCCGGCTCTTCGCCCGCCGGCTGTGGCGGCTCGTAGTCTTCCAGGATGATGTGTGCGTTGGAGCCGCCCGCGCCGAAAGAGCTGATTCCCGCGCGAAGGGGAAACCGGACGCCATCCAATTCCCTGGCTTTCCAATCTTCAAGCTTCTGTGCGACGTAGAAGGGCGACTTCTCGAAGTCGATGAATTCGCTCAGTTCGGAGGAATGCAGCGAAGGCACGAGCTGACGGTGCTTCATCTGCAAGAGCACCTTGGTCACGCCGACGATTCCTGCCGCCGCTTCCAGGTGCCCGATATTGGTCTTGACCGAACCGATGGCGCAGGTTTGATTTTCCACATTGTCCGCGCTGAAGGCGCTGCTCAAACCCGTAATCTCGACCGGATCGCCCAGTGCGGTGCCTGTACCGTGCGCCTCGATGTACCCGATGCTCCGGGCCACGACATCGGCTTTCTCGAGCGCCGCCGAAATCAGGCTGGCTTGCGCTTTGGGATTGGGAACGGTATATCCGCCGGTCCGCCCACCGTGGTTGACCACGGCGCTTTTGATCACACCGTAGATGTGATCGCCGTCCTGTACGGCCCGATCGAACGGCTTGAGAAAGAGCGCCCCGACACCCTCTCCCATCACATACCCGTTGGCACCCTTTCCGAAGGTGCGGCATACTCCGTCGGGCGAAAGCGCGCCACCCTGATGATTGATGTCGAATCTCGCCTGATGCAGGTCCAGATTGACGCCACCGACCAGAGCGGCCGAGCACTGGCCGGCCTGGATCGCTTCACAGGCGAGATACAGGGCGGTCAGGCTGGAGGAACACGCCGTATCGACCGTCAGACTGGGACCGGAGAGATTCAGTACATAGGAAACCCGGTTGGCGATGCTCCAGAGGAATGAATTGGGAACGGTCTTATTGCCGAGGTGCTTCTCCTCGACACCGAGCAGCTGGTACATCGCCCACACCGCGCCAACGAACACGCCGATCTGTCGGGTTCCGTCTTCCTGTGCCAGCACCTCGGGGTAGTAGCCGGCGTCTTCGATCGCCTCCCAGGCCACCTCCAGGAAGAGCCTCTCCTGGGGATCCAGCATTTCTGCCTCTCTGGGGGAAATGTTGAAGAACAGAGAGTCGAACTTATCGATGTCGTCGATGAAACCACCGCGGTACCTCTCGAGGCTCTCATACTGCAGGCGCCGTTCATAACGGTCCGCGGGCATCTCCTCGATACAGTCGCGGCCCTGGGCCAGGTTGTCCCACAGTTCCCGCAGGTTTTTCGCTTTGGGATAACGGCCGGCCATTCCGACGATCGCGACGTCCTGCGTGCGGCGCGGCCTTGTGTTCTCGTCAGCGCGAGCCGACCCTCCGGGCTCGGGCAAAGTCGCTGCCGCGACAATTTCCCTCGACGAGAATCCTGGTGCCGGCTGGGATGACGCCGTCAAGGATCGAGGAGCACTCGGGATGTCCGTTGCGGCAACGATCTTCGTCGGCGCATTGTGATATTTGATCAATTTGAAATTCGCATGAACGCCACCGAATGGCTGCGGCGCCCGGCTCTCCCTGACGATTTCAGGAATGCTCACCTTTTCGTCGAATGCCTGGACGAGTCGCTCGATCACGCTGTCGATCTGCCCGCTCTTCAGGCCGAGGGGGATGGCCAGGCGAACGAGATCGTTGATGGCGGTATGCTGTTGCATCCCCGCGCTGTGCGCGCCTCCCCGGATCCCGGTGTTCAGGTAAAGCCAGGCCAGAAACGAAGCGACGGGATCCTCGAACCCCTGAAATTCCGGAATCTGTTTGACGTCGACCAGAACGCAGTGCCCACCGGCGGGCTGGACAACCGGCACGTCGCGCTCGCGCAACGCGCACCAGATCCGGCGAACGCTTTCCATCCTGCGCAACACGTTCGCTTCTATGTATTTCCGGTTCTTCAATGAAAGTGCGATCAGTTTCCCGTCGATCAGATCGATCCCTGCTCCTTCTTCATGAAGGAGCTCCTGGAGTCGCTGAAAGAGCTTGGCGTCATTTGTGGCGATGATTCCGCCCTTGTTCACGCCGAAATCCTTGCTCAGGCTGCCGATGACCGCATCCGCGCAGGAGAGAATCTCCCGCACCACCGCCCATACGCTCTTGCCGGCCTGCTCCTCGTCGTGCTCGATCACGAACTGAGCGTTTTCCAAGACCCGGGTTGCGTCGACCACCAGAGGAATCGAATGTCCGGCGAGCAGGGCCTTGACGTCCTTCAGATGTCGCATCGAAACCGGGTGCCCGCCGGACGCGTTGTCGCTCACCTCGATGCACACGCAGGCGATGGCCGCCGGCTCCTGCGCCACTTGCGTCTGCAGCGCATCCCAGCTCATGTTGCCCTTGTACGGCTCCTCTGAGTTCAGCCGAAAGATCTCGGCGTGAGGCACTTCTCTCGGCGTGAAACCTTTATCGATCTGATGAAAGATGGTGCTGGGGAACAACAGGTTCTGGAGCACCACGCCTTGCCTCGGCCACGCCTTGAAGAAAATGTGCTCGGCCGCCTGTCCCGATCGGGTGAGGATTAGATGGGCGAAGGGAAAGACGGCTCTCAAACTGTCTTCCACGTTCACGGGCTGCTGAAGCTGTCCATGCAGAAACCGCATCTGTGCCTGGATCGCGGGCATCTCCAGCTGGGCCCAGGAATCGGTCTTCAGATCGAAGTCGACATGTTCCGCCGGAATGTTGAGCGGGTTGAAACCGAACTTCGCCAGGAGCCGCTCCCGATCGTTGCCGTCGACCGCAAGCGCCTCGCCGGCTTCAACGAGCGGCATGACATGTTGCTCCTCGACCGGCGTCTGCATCTTCTCGGGATCGGCAATCATCATGATGATGTCGATGACGTTCTCGGGTTTGCCGCTCCCCACGGGACGGCAGAGGTAGATGGATTCTGTTTCGGGACGGAATTTGTTCTTGAACTGAAGATTGCCCGCGTCGTTGAAGATGTTCTGGGTACGCAGGTCGTCCAGGATCGCGTCGATGGCCGGATCCGCGGTGGCTGACGGTTCCACCTTGCACCCGTAGGTCCCCCCCAGGCTCAGCACGTCGCAGCCTTCCCGGACAAGAGTCTCTATGATCTGGACGATCGCGAATTCCAGCCCCCCCAGCGGCATATCGGGAAGATAGAATTCCAGATCCATCAGATAACCGTTTTCCTCCGAGCACATCGCGGTGATGAGGATGACGTTCTGCAGAACGCCGTCGAGATAGGTCAGGAAGACGCGGTGCTCCGATCCTAATGCACCAGCGAGAATCTCGTCCCTGACATCGTGGACCAACGGGTTGACCATCGCCCTGGATCCACACCAGCGATCGATGACCTCGGCGATGGCGAGATCCGTCTCGTGGTTGGAGCCACATCGATACTCTTCTGTTCTACACGCTCCGGATTTCTGGAACTTCGACACCTGGTAGCGCAAGCGTCGCATCGAACCGCCATCCAGTGTGAACTCCCGGAGCTTGCTGATGCGCTGCAGGACTCCGAACGGCGTGGCGCTGAAGGAGGTCCCGTCGAGCGACGGCACTTTTTCTGCGGCGAGAATATTGAGCTGCAGGTTTCCGGCGGCGCAATATCGGTACATCTCCTCGAAAAGCACCGGCAATTGGTCGCGAGGGCCGGTATAGCCATAAACCAGCACGATCTCTCTGCTGCGGCCATAGTTGAAGTAGCCCTGCCTGGCGCTGCCGATGAACAGGTTCGGCGCGATCTTTCGCGTTCCGCGCGATACACAGCCCTCTACCTTATGCCGCTCGAAGAGCGTACGGAGGAGGCCCGCCAGCTCAGCATCGCCGAAGGCGTCCCGTTCCAGGATCAGAAGGGGCGCCGGCTCCGAGACCAGGTGACCGATCCGGCGTGCCGCCGGCGGTTTGGCCTTTGTCGGCACCTCCGGCTTCTGCCGGTCGCTCGCGCGGAGCGATGATCCTGCTCCACCGGGCGTGCCTGCAAACTTGGCGGAGAGTGTGTCCGCGTGCTCGGCGACGAAGTAATTCGCCAGGTCATTGATCGTGAAGTTCTCGAAGAGCAGGCTCTTGGGCAACGTGCCGAAGTCCGCCTCCAGCGCCTTGATGATTTTCAAGACCTGGAACGAGTTGATCCCCAATTCGCCGAACGCCGCAAACGAATTGAAATCGGAATTCAGAGACCCCGAGGCCTCTGAAAAGAGAGACTTCAGATAGGATTCGGTCGAGTCTAGCAGGAGTTCTTGATCAACCATTGTTTTGGACCGCCTGAATAGTTAGGAAGGGGTTCGTTAATGCGTGTCAGTTCGTGAAGACTCGCGGCGCGGCATGCGTCCAGCACAACTACGCCCGCCGGATCGCTCGGAGCAGAAGCCCATCCCAGTCGGCGGACCCCTCAGGACAGGCGAAGCAATTGCCCCCCGGCGGCCTGCATCGCCGGCGTATGGCTTCCCACCTGCGGCACGGGCAGGGGCCTCACGTAGAGGTTGTTCATCCTGATCAACACGTCTCCACTTTCATTGAGGATCCGGATGTTGAACTTCATCACGCCGGCCCGGTTCTGCGCGGACACGTCCACACGTTCGGCATACGCATAGCACGTCGGCGCGACGGGCCTGATCAGCTCGATCTCGTCGAGCGCGAATGGCAGGTAGGGCGTCGCAGCAGCTCCGGCCGCCACTAGGCCGCCGACGGTCTGCAGGGCGCCGTCGATGATGCTCGGGTGGAGGATGAATTGACCGAAGTCGTCCTTCAGATGCTCCGCGATCTTCAGTTTTGATAATGAGAACGAGTCATTGACGTAAAGCTCGTGAATGGTCTGGAACGAAGGACCGTACCGTAAGCCATACGCCCTGAACGCTTCGTAATAAGCGGCGCTGTCTTCCGATCGCACGCATCGGTCTTTCAGCTCGTGAATATCCATTCGCTCGTCCGTGTCGGCAGGATCCGCGATACCGCTCGCGAACGTCACTCGTCCTTCGCAATGAACGACTGCCTCGTTTTCGTCGTCGAAAGACGATATCTCGTACTCGACGGTCTCTCCGTGGGGCCGCAACACCGTGCGAAGCGCCTGCGGGCCGGTCCGGAAGCTCAGTGGCTGGATCCAGACGACGTCTTTGATCCTGCGAACCTTCTGCTCGCTGGCGATGTTCGCGGAAATGCACGCCATCTCCAGGAATCCTGCCCCCGGGAAAATCCCTTCGTCGCGCACCTTGTGATCGACGGCGTAGAACGCAGTGTCTGATAGCCAGGAACGGAAGCTGACTTCCCTGAAAGTCGACGAGTTGTAGGCGATCAACGGATGCGGCCGCACAACCGAGAGCTCGGCCTTTTCGGGGACGGGAGAGTCCGACACCCAGTACCGCTCGCGGGCAAAGGGGTACGTCGGCATAGTCATCGTCCGAGGTTGGCGGGAGTAGAGACTGTCCCAGTCGACGTCTTCTCCGGCAACCCACCGGACCGCCAACTCGGCCAGGCCGTCTGTTCCCGCGGACGTCCTCACCAGTTTCGCGGACCGCCTCAACCCGCGCGGTGGGCCGGGACTGCCACGCTCGACGCCGGTCGCAGAGCGGCGCGCGGTCCAGTCGCCGAGGCGGGCTATGAGGTCGTCCGCGTTCGAGACGACGGCCGCCAGCCTCTCCTCCATCGCTTCCCTGCCGGACTGCAACGTGTAACAGAGGCGCGCCAGATCGACGTCTGGCTGGCTTTGCAGAGAGCTGAGCACGCCCTCGGCGTAGTCGAGCAGGCGATCCTCATTCCGGGCGGAGAGCACGAACAGATGAGGCCCTGCTGCCTCGGCGTGATCCGCGGCCTCGGGCTGAGGGTATTCTTCCAGGACCACGCACGCATTCACGCCGCCGGCGCCGAATGCATTGACGAGCGCCCGCCGCGGCCGGCCTGACGACGATGGCCAGTCGGATAACCCATGCTGCAGGTAAAACGGTGTTTCTTCGAACTCGATGTTGGGATTCGTCCGGTCGGAATGGATGGAAGGCGCCAGTTGACGGTGCTGCAGCTGCAGCACGACCTTCGCGACGCCGGCAATTCCCGCAGCCGACTCTGAATGCCCGAGGTTCGCCTTGACGGAACCGACCGCGCAGAACTGTTTTTTTGCTGTCCGCTTCTGGAAGGCCTGGGTCAGCGCGGCGATCTCCAGGCTGTCGCCCAGCTGGGTGCCAGTCCCATGACCCTCGACATACCCGATGCTTTCCGGGTCGATCTGCGCCTGCTCCAGCATCCGGCTGATCAGGGTCGCCTGCGCATTAGGATTCGGCGCGGAATAGCCGTTCGAACGCCCGCTATGGTCGAACGCACTACCCCGGATCACCGCATGAATGCGGTCGTTGTCCTCGACTGCCTGTCGCAGCGGTTTCAGTACCAGCGTTCCCACGCCCTCTCCGGGAACGAATCCATCGTCTCCGGCGCCGTAGCTGCGGCATTTGCCGTCGACCGAAAGCGCGCGCCGCTGACATAAACCGTGATATTTCGACGGGTGCAGATACAAATTGACGCCGCCGGCCACGGCAACCTGGCATTTGCGGCTCCTGAGGCTTTCGCAGGCCAGATGGATCGCGACCAATGACGAAGAGCACGCCGTGTCGATTGGCAGGCTGGGGCCCTTGAAGTCGAAGAAATACGAAACGCGGTTTGCAATGGACCACGGCATGGCACTTGGAGACACATGATTCCCGCGGCTCCACTCCCCCGGCCCCAGCAGAGAATACGAGTTCGTGGTGACCCCTACATAGACGCCGACGTCCGCGCTGCCCGCCTTGGGGAAGCGTGCTCTCAACGTATCCCGCGTGTAACCCGCGTCCTCGATGGCGGACCACACCGACTCGAGGAACAGGCGTTCCTGCGGATCGATCAGGCTCGCCTCGGCCGTGGAAATCTTGAAGAAATGCGGATCGAACTTGTCGGCGTGGTCCAGGAAGCCGCCCCACTTGCAGTAAATCTTCCCATCCACGGCGGCCGCCGGATCGGGATGGTAGAACTCCTCGTAGTCCCATCGATTGGACGGGACCAGTCCGATCAAGTCCGTGCCTTGTTTTAGATTGTCCCAGTATTCCTCAAGACTCGATGAGTGCGGATACGACACGTGAATCCCGATGATCGCGATTTCCTCGAGGTCGCCGGGTTGCTCTGTCGTCGACACCGCTTCCCGAGCGGCGGGCTCCTCGTCACGCGCCGGCACAAGCGGCGGTTCGTCGACGGAACCGGACAACGCGGCCAGCTCGTCCGGCACCTCCTGTACCAGGAACCTCGCGAGCTCGCGAACCGTCTCGCGCTCATAGAGCAATGTTTTCGGCAGCGCGCCGAGGTCTTGCTCCAAACGGGCGTTGATGTGATTGATCATGACCGAGTCGATTCCGAACGAATCAAGGCGGTCCGACGAATCGATCCTGTCCGGATCCAGGGTGATCTCCTCCCCGATCAGCGCCTTCAAGTACGCTTCTGCCCTCGCGAGAAGCGCCGTGGAATCGAAATCCCGGGCCGGGGACAGGTTCCGCCGCGACTGCCGCGGGAACTGGCTGATGTACGCTGCAATTCGCGACGCGATTCCGTAGAGGGCAACACCCTGCACCTCATCGGAGCGCAGAAAGTTTTCCCAGTACCGGATACCGTCACGCACCGGCAGCGGGGAGGTTCCCGTGCGCCGCTCCAGCAGAGCGACAGCGTCCTGCGGAATCCCCATGCCGCCCTCGGCCCACAGCGGCCAGTCGATCGACAGGGTCCGGCCCGACCGCTGCTGTATTTTCACGAGTCCGTCGCGGTGCTCGGCAAAGGAATCGAGGAAGTGATTTGCGTACGCATAATCGCTCTGCCCGACGTTCCCCAGCACGCCCGCGACCGAAGAAAAGAGGACGAATACGTCCAGATTCTCCTCACGGGTGGCGAAATCGGCGTTCAGGACACCGTAGACCTTCGGCGCCAGCACCTCCTCGATCTCCTCCCGCGTCTTCCGCAGAATGAAGGCATCGCGGTTCACCCCCGCGGCATGAATCAATCCGTCGATCTGCGAGAATCGTGCTTTCGCCTCCCGCACGACCATCTCCATGTCCTCGAGCTTCGAGACGTCGGCCTGCAGACACAACACCTCGGCACCATGACTCGTGAGTGCGCGCAGTTTCTCCTCTCGTGCGGCGTCGACCGCCGAACGCCCAACGAGGACCAGCCTCGCCTGGTAGTTCTTCGCGAGATACTCGGCGAAGATCAGACCTAACCCTCCCAATCCGCCGGTAATCAGATAAACGCCGTTCTGCTTCAGCGGCAGCGGTATCTGGGTTTCATCGGCCTCCGCGTGCCACGGCACCAGGGCGCTGACGAATCGCGCGAGATCCTGCCTGCCATCGACGTCCGTGAGCCGATAACGGATCTCCTGCCCCGACCAATCGGTGTCGTTGATTTCGTCTCGGAGGAGCGAGGATTTCTCCGACAGCGATAAGGCGCCCGCGTCTCGAATATCGATGACCTTTGCCTGATACCGGGGATTTTCGAGAGTGAGCGTTCTGAAGAACCCGCCGATCGCAGACGCCAGCGGCGCGGTCGCCTCGGACTCGCCGGAGGAGAACACCGAGATCAGTTTCGGCGAAGCCTGGTGTTTCCCCTGCGCCAGCGTCTTGCAAAGAGCGAAGAGCGTGTACAGTCCCCGATCGAGCTGCCGCGCGACCTCTTCGTTGGCTTCCAGATCGCACGGTTCCGGCAAGTGGTGCACAACCACGGTCGGGAACAATTCTCTCTGCTCGAGGCTGGCCAGAAGGCGGCGGAAATGTTCCTCCTGTTGCCAATCGATCGAATAGATCTCCGGCTCGATCTCCTCGAACGTTTCGCCCGGCCGCACCCAGATGACCGGGCCATCCTCCTGGCGCACCTTCATCGTGAGAAAAAGGTGTTCCGACGCATCCAGGATGAGGATCGGGCCGGCCGATGCGCGTTCCTGCGCCGCCGCTGCAACGGGCTTTGATATCCATCGGACGGAGTAATAGGTCCGCTGTTTTTCCTCGATGGGTTCGCTCGCCGGCGTCTCTGCCGGAATCGCAGGGCCCTTCGCGATGGCGAGCGAGGGAGATCCCACGTCGATCCAGCACCGCTCCCGCGCAAAGGGGTATGTCGGCAGCGAGATCTTCCTCGGATTTCCCTGCCGCTCCATGAGAGACCAATCGACGCCGGCGCCCAGCGTCCAGAGCCGGGCAATCTTCTCCAGCTCGCCGCGGGCCAGCAGGTCGCGGACAAACGCCTGTCCAGCCTCCCCCTCGATCAAATCGGCCGCACCGTAAGGAGCTTCCTTCATGTCTCCGTAGAAGCAGTGCTCCGACTCGAGTGCGTCGTCTCCCGATTTTCTCAATTCGATCCACGCATTCAGCTTGTCTCTGAGATCTTCGACGCTCCGGGCGATGATGGCGAGGCGCGCGTCCATGGGCGTTCGGCCGATTTGTGAGGTATACGCCACATCCGCCAGCGATACGCGATCGGCGGTTCCGAGGAAGGCGGCCACCCGTTCCGCATAGCGATAGAGCGCATCCGCCTTTCTTGCCGACAGAACAAAGACTTCGGGCGACTGGGACGCGCCCGCTGCTTCCCGAGGATCCACGTATTCTTCCAGGATCACATGCGCGTTGGCGCCTCCGGCACCGAACGAGCTCACCCCGGCACGCCGCGGATACGCGCCGCGTTTCCATTCCGCCAGTTCGGTCTGCACGTAAAACGGCGAGCCGGCGAAGTCGATGTTCGGGTTGAGGGGATCGGCATGTAAAGACGGAACCAGTTGCTGATATCGGAGCTGCAACAACGTCTTGGTGACGGCCGCGATCCCGGCGGCGGACTCGAGATGCCCGATGTTCGATTTGACCGAGCCGATCGGACAGAATTGTTTCTCCGCTCCGGAATCCTCGAACGCCCGCGCCAGCCCTGTGATCTCGATGGGATCGCCGAGGGACGTGCCGGTGCCGTGAGTCTCGACATAGCCGAGAGTCTTCGGATCGATGCCCGCTTTCCGAACCGCATCGAGAATCAGGTCGCCCTGCGCGACGGGATTGGGAACGGTGTAGCCGTTCGTCTTGCCGCCATGATTCACCGTGCTCGACTTGACCACGGCATAGATCTGATCGCCGTCGCGGAGAGCATCGTCGAGGCGCTTGAGCAAAACCGCTCCCACTCCTTCGCCCGGCACGTACCCGTCGCCGCCCGCGCCAAAGCTCCGGCACCGGCCGTCGCTGGCCATGAATTTGCCCTGGCTCAGCCCGACATATTTATGAGGATGGATCGTGACGTTGACCCCGCCTGCGATTGCGGCATCGATCTCTCCCCTGCGGAGCTCCTCGCACGCGAGATGAATGCTGGTCAGGGAAGAGGAGCACATCGTATCGAGTGCGATGCTCGGACCATGCAGGTCGAAGAAATACGAAACGCGATTGGCGACCGAGGCATGGGATGAGACCGGGACGGCAGCCGCGCCTCGCAACATCGCTTCCGCGCCGAAAAGCTCGTACTGTCCGTACATTACCCCGACGTACACGCCGACGCGGCCCCCGGCGATGCTCTGTTTGGTATAGCCGGCATCCTCGATCGTTTCCCACGCAGTCTCGAGGAACAGGCGCTCCTGTGGATCGACGAACGCGGCTTCTCTCGGAGAGATGTTGAAGAACAACGGGTCGAACTTATCGACATCCGAAAGAAACCCGCCCCACTTGCTGTATGTTTTCCCGACCTTGTTCTGCACAGGATCGAAATACCGGGCGTGATCCCACCGCTCTAGCGGAACCTCCGTGACGGAATCGCGTCCCTCCTGCAGGTTCCTCCAGAATTCCTCCAGCGTCTCGGCCTGCGGGTATCTGCCGGCCAGCCCGATGATGGCGACCTCGGTTCGATGTTTCGCATTCACGCCACTGAGGCGACTCTTCTCCCGCAATGCAGGAGCCGCGCGCCGTTCGCCTGCGGACGCCCGCCCGCCCTTTTGCACGATCGGCCGTTCAGCCAGCAACCCTAACTTCTCCCGCACGACGGCTGGATGCGCTTTAGTAAAATAGGCGGCCAGCGCGGCGATCGTCTGATACTCGAAGAACAGGGTCTTCGACAACGAACCGAAGATCTTTTCCAACTGACCTGTCAGCCTCATCGCCAGGATGGAATCGATTCCGTAGTTTTCCAGCGGCGCATGCGGATCGATTTTGTGGGCCGGCAGTTTTAGAATTTCCGAGAACTCCCGGCGCAGGTAGTCCTGCGTCCGGGCGGTGAGGCTTGCCGGATCGATCTCCACGATGGCCGGCAGTAACTCCGGTTCCGGGTTGGACGGTTTGGAAGGGACGGTGAACAACGCCCTCCGAATGCGCGTGAGATCACCTTCCGCGACCAGGATCTGGTCATGAGGCAATTCCAGGCTGCGATGGAAGGCGTGCAGACCCGTGGCAGTCTGCATCGGCTGCAGGCCGGTGGCTTGCGTCATGAGCTCACGGGCCGCGGGACCGATCGCCATTCCGCCCGCCTCCCACAATGGCCAATTGATTGACCGGGTGCGTCCGTGCCGTTGTCCAGCCGCCACCTGCAGGTTGCGATGCGCCGCAAATTGATCCATGAAGCCATTCGCGGTCGCGTAGTCCGCCTGGCCCGGATTTCCCATCGCGCCGGCAAGCGAAGAAAAGAGCACGAAGAAATCGAGCTCCGCATGTGCGCTGGCAAGGTCGAGATGGAACGCACCGGTGACTTTCGGCGCGAGCACCTGCGCGAACTCATCGTCCGTCTTCTTCAGGATGAAGTTGTCGGCGATCATGCCCGCCGAGTGGAGGATGCCGCTCAGCCGTCCGTATTCGCCCTCGATACCGGCGATGAGTTGCTCGACCTGATGGAGCTCGACGAGATCCACCTGTTCGTAGCGCAACCGGCCGTCAGCGGACAATTCATCGAGAAGGTGTTGGGTTTCAGCACTCGAGGCCGCTCGTCCCGTCAGCACCACCCGCGCCGCGGCGCTTCGCTCCAGGATCTCTTTCGCGAAGAGCAGGCCCAGGGCGCCGAGGCCGCCGGTAATCAGGTACACACCGTCGTCTTTGAACGCCCCCGCCGGCTTACCCGCATCGGATCCTGTTTCCTGCCAACGGACGACCTGCCGTACACCTCCGTGATATCGGATCGGTGTCTCACCGCCGCCGCTCTTCTCCGCTTCCAGGAGCCGCGCCAGTTCCTCGTCCGTCAGGTCTGACGGAACGAGAATGAGTTGACTGTCCAGGATGGGATTCTCCAGTCTCGCGGTTTTGAGCAATCCGGACAGGCCGGCCAGCAACGCCTGCTCCTCGTTTCCGGCAGCGACGATCTGGAGGAGCACCTTCCCAGCTGGTCTGCCCTGAAGGATGGCTCGTATCCGCCCGAAGCACGCCAGTGCGTGCTCGTTATAGCGGTCGGCAATGTTCTTATCATCGGCTCGCGGCAACGAGAGGCATTGACTCCGCGGAACCAGCGCCGATATAGCGGCGGCGTCGACGTTCGGCAATTCACAGAGAATGACATGCTGCTCCGCGTACGCGTGCCGGCCGGGTTCAGCGGCCGACGTTTGCCATACCGGAATCGCCAGCAGACTCCCTTTCGTCGTACTGACCGGCGACGGCAGGGCGCGCGAGGAAAACCCGCGCATCTGCACGCACACATTGCCCTCACCGTCGCAGAGGTCGACGTCCAGTTTCACGATGTCGTCCGAGGGCTGGCTGCCCGGCGCGTAACGCACCCAGGCCAGCATCTCCGCTGTACACGGCGCTACGACGCGTAGCGTTTCCAAGGCAAAGGGGAGGCGCAACTGCGTGATCCCGGCCCCTGTCTCGATCAAGCCGACCGCCGCCTGCAGCGCCCCGTCCAGCAGACTCGGATGCAGTACGTAGTCTGCCGCACGATTTACCACGGCAGACGGCAGCCGCAACTGCGTCAGGACCTCGCCGTTCCCGCGATGGATTGCGGTGATTCCACGAAACGCCGGTCCATAGATCAGACCTTTTTCGGCGAATTCGGCGTAAACAACCTCGGCCTCCAGCGTGCCGCGGATCATGCGTGTCCTGAGTTGCTCGAGGTCGAGGGGCGCCGGCGGCGCCTGGCTGCTGAAGCTCGCACTGCCCTGGCAATGAACGGTCTCGTGATCTCCGTCGCCGCTGTAAATCTCATAGACGATGCGGTCGTCGTCATGGGCCAGCCCAATGCTCACCTGCGCGTTCTGCGTGACGACGAGCGGCTGCGCCCAGCCGGTATCGTGCAGCTCGAGAACCCCCGTTTCCGGCCACGCTGGCCATGCCTGTTCGACGGCTGCCCGTGCCATCTCCAGATAGGCAACGCCCGGAAGTACCCTTTGGTTTTGCGAATCCGCCGTCCTCACCTGATGATCGGCAAGGAAGAACTCGTCGCCCGTAAAGACCGAGCGATAACGCTGTGCGCCCAGATCGGATGTATTGCTGTGCACCAGGGGATGCAGGACGGCGGTCGCAACATTCGTCGCTGCCAGCGGCGCATCCGCGACGTCGATCCAGTACCGCTCCCTGGCGAAGGGATACGTCGGCAGACTGATGCGCCGCGGCCTGGTGCCGCCGTAGTACCTGTTCCACTCGACTTCCAGCCCGTTGACCCAGAGCTCCAGCAGCTTCGAGAACTGTTTACTGGCGAACCATTTATCGACAGCCTGTTTGAGGTCCGCGTCGGTGCCGAACAATGACAGTGCTTCATTGTTGCGCTTCACCTGGCCGTGATACAGGTCTCGAATCTGCGGTTCACCGGACACATACGATTGGAGCGTTTCCACCACCTGCGCAGTCGAGCTGACCACAAACCCGAGACGTTGCTCCATCGCCTCGCGGCCGGCCTGGAGGGTGTAGGCGAGCGAGACGAGCTCGATGGTGTCCTGCCGGCGCCGAACGAAATCCAGGAGCTCGCCGGCCTTCTGCCGCAGTTGCTCGGGCGTCCTCGCCGAGAGCACGATCACCACCTCCGTGGACGCAGCCGGCCGGGAAACCGGCTGCGGATATTCCTCCACAATCATGTGAACGTTCGATCCGCCGGCGCCGAATGACGAAATGCCCGCGATTCGCGGCAGCTTTCGGCCATCGATCACCGGCTGCTCCCAGGCAGTCAACGCCTGATTGACGATGAACGGGCTTCCATGGAAGTCGATATTCGGGTTCAACTGTGTCGAATGCAGCGACGGTACGATCTGCTGATGCTGCATCTGCAGCAGCACTTTGGTAAGACCGGCGATCCCGGCGGCCGACTCACAATGGCCGATATTCGATTTCGCCGAACCGATCAGGCAGAATTCCCTCTCCTCGGTATACTGCCGAAACGCCTTGCGTAGCGCCGCAATCTCGATCGGGTCACCCAGCCTGGTGCCGGTGCCATGCGCCTCCACATAACTGATGTGCCGTGCGTCGACATTCGATTCCGCGAGCGCACGACGGATCGCGCCGGCTTGCGCCTGCGGGTTCGGGACCGAGTAGCCGTTGGTCTTGCCACCATGATTGAGCGCACTACCGCGAATCACGCCGTAGATGTGATCGCCGTCCCGCGTCGCGTCGGAGAGCCTCTTGAGCACGACCACGCCTACCCCTTCACCCGGGATATATCCGTCGCCGCCCTCGCCGAAACTCTGGCAGTGCCCGTCGCTGGAGATGAACTGGCTGCCGCTCAGCACCGTGTATTTATTGGGGTGAATGGTGACGTTGACGCCGCCGGCAATGGCCATGCTGGTCCGGCCCTGTCTCAGATCCAGGCAGGCGGCATGAATGGCCGTCAATGAAGACGAGCACATCGTGTCCAGCGTCATGCTCGGTCCATGCAGATTGAGCACGTACGAAACCCGGTTGGCGAGGCTGGCCGCACTGCCGACGAGTCCCAGGCGTCTGCCCCGTGCCGCAGCCTCGGCGCCGAACAACGGGTAGTCGATCCACATCAAGCCCACGTAAACGCCGACCTGGCCGGGCAGATCGTCCGTGGAGGGCACCTGGAGCGTAGCGCGCGTGTATCCCGCATCCTCCACCGCCATCCACGCATGCTGCAGGAACAGCCGCTCCTGCGGATCGGTCATCTCCGCCTCGAACGGAGACATGTTGAAGAACAGCGGATCGAACTCATCGACCCCCTCGATGAATCCCCCCCATTTACTGTAATGGCGACCGGGCACGGTGCGGTCCGCGCTGTAGTGCTCCCGCCAGTCCCAGCGCTCTCTGGGCACTTCCTTGATGCAATCCCTTCCTTCCCGCAGATTGTCCCAATATGCCTCGAGATTTATTGCCTCGGGATACCGTCCGCTCAACCCGACGATGGCAATCGGCTCGGCATCGGGGGTTGCGGCCGGTGCACCGCTCTGCCGGCGGTTCAAACGCCGGCCCGATAGTCGCTTCGGAGACGGCATGACCATCGTCTGTGTCTCCGGTGCCAGTGCCTCGCCGGCGTCCTGCGCCGCCGGAGTCAACAGGGCCGTCAATTGCGCCGCGTGATGCGTGGTGAAGTATTCGGTCAGCTCACGAATGGTCTGGTACTCGAAGAACAACGTCTTGGGAAGCGAACCGAACGTCGACTCCAGCTGATTCGTCAGCTTCATCGCTTGAATCGAGTCGATCCCGTATTTCTCCAGCGCGGCCTGGGGATCGATTTCGTTGGACGGCACTCTCAGCATTCGCGAGAATTGCCGGCGGAAGTAGTCCTGCGCCTTGTCGGCAAGATTCGCTGAATCGATCTCCGTGGCGATGACCGGCTGTTCCGAATCCTGCTCTTCACCACGTACGTCAACCGGGCTCTCGGCGACCAGACTCTGGCCCTGACGTAGCACACGGGTGGAAAATCCCTGCATCTGCACGCAGAGATTCCCCCGCTCGTCACATAGATCGATGTCCAGCTTGACGACCGGTCCCCCGGCCGCGGTGCCCGGCGAGTACCGCACCCAGGCAACCATCCCTCGCGTGCAAGGCGATACGACCCGCAGCAGCTCGAGTGCGAAGGGGAGCGGCGGTTCGTTCGAAAACTCCGACAAATCTCCGATCAACCCCACAGCCGCCTGCAGGGCGCTGTCCATCAGGCTCGGATGGAGTACATAGTCGCCCCAACTCTCCTCCAGGGTCTTCGGCAGCCGGATCTCCGCCAGCACCTGGCCCACCCCTCGATGGATCGCGGTGATTCCCTGAAAGGTCGGACCATAGAACAGCCCCATTCGGGCAAACGCCGCGTAAACCGCCTCCGGCTCGAGCTGGCTCTCCCCCATCTGCACCTTGAGTTGCTCGATCTCGAGCCGGACCGGCGCGGGACAGCTACTCCACACCGCGTGCCCTTGGCAGTGGACGATCTCCTCTGCATCGCCGCTGCAGATCTCGTAATCGACTTCGTCGCTTTCGTCTGCCACCAGAGCGATGCTCACTTGCCTGGCCTGAGCCTTGGATTGAGCCTTGGGTTGATCGACGACCATTGGCTGAGCCCAGACGACATTGCGCAATTCCAGGACGGCGGATTCCGTACCTGGAGGGACTGATTGCTCCATCGCCGCCCTGGCCATCTCCAGATACGCCACACCCGGCAATACTCTCCGGCTCGCTCCACGCGCCAGCCTGACTTGATGATCGGCCAGAAAGAACTCGTCACCCTGGAACATCGAGCGGTAGCGCTGCTCGCTCAGCACCGAGACATTGCTATGCAACAGTGGATGGATGACCGATCCCTTGTAGCCATTGGAGGAGCGCCGGGAAAACTGCGCCAGGAGCGCTGCAGCGTCCGTCATGGCGAGCCTCTGGCTCTTGAACTCGGCGACTACGTATTCGACGAAATCGATCATCTATGGATCCCTTGTGAGGGCGATTGGTGCGTTGTGAGGTGGGATTCGCAGCGGGCCGCAGAGCTCAAACGAGCGTCTTCAATAGACGCACGGCGTGATCCGCTTCCATCGCCTCGTCGCCGATCTTGCGCAGAATGTCTTCGATCGTGCTCGCGGCCATCATGTCGGCGAATTCCTCATCGTGAGGCTGAGTGACCGCCACCTTGTCGATCCAGTACCGCTCTTTTGAGAACGGATACGTCGGCAGGCTGACGCGGCGAGGACGCACCGCGCCATAGAGTTTGTTCCAGTCGATGGCCAGGCCTCTGGTCCACAGCTGCAGCAGCTTCGAGTACTCCTTGCGCGCGATCCAATCGTCGACGGCTTCCGGGCTGGCATCGGGCTCCGAACGCCCATCGCGTACGCGAACAAGACCCTTTTCGCCGTCGAGATACGCGTCCAGGCCGGCGGCCAGTTGCGCGACCGAGCTCACGACGAAACCGGCGCGCTCCTCCATGGCCTCTCGACCAAGTTGCAGCGTATAGGCAATGGACCCTATGTCGAGGGGCCTGGAGCTCACGGCTTGATAGCCAGCATGAGACGCGCGAATGAACTCCATGAGATCTCGCGCCTTGTCCTGTAACTGCACCTGGGTTCTGGCCGAAAGAGGCACGATGAAGAGGCCGTGCTCGCCCGCCGGCGCAGCCTGCTCGAGCGGTGGCACGTACTCCTCCATGACCAGGTGAGCATTGGTTCCGCTGTAGCCGAAGGAGCTGACGGCGGCGCGCCGTCGGGTCTCGGGAGCGACCTCCCACGGCTGTCTCTCGCGGGAAACGTAGAACGGTGAGCTCCCGAAATCGAAGTGCGAGTTTTCCTTTGTTACGTTCAGGGTCGGAACGAGCGTACGGTGCCGCAGCGCCAACAGTACCTTCAGGACGCTGGCAACACCGGCGGCTGACGCGGTATGGCCGATATTGCTCTTGACCGATCCCAGGGCACAGTAGTTCTTCCTGCCCGTATTCTCGCCAAAGGCGGCGGCGAGTGCTTCCAACTCGATCGGGTCCCCGAGTTTCGTCCCCGTACCGTGGGCCTCCACACAACTGATGGTCGACGGATCGATGTCGAACTTCTGGTAGATCGATCGCTCCAGTTCGATCTGACTCTCGACGCTGGGAGCCGTGATTCCGTTCGTCCTGCCGTCCTGATTGATCCCCGAGCCCAGGATGACTCCGTGAATGAAGTCGCCGTCCGCTTCCGCGTCCCTGAGACGCTTGAGGACCAGAGCGCCCACTCCCTCGCCGACCACGATGCCATCGGCGGAATCGTCGAATGCCTTGCACTGGCCGACCGGCGACAGCATGCCCGCTTCACTCATCGAGAAATGGGATTCCGGGGTCAACCAGAGAGCGACCCCTCCGGCCAGCGCCATGTCCGTCTCGCCGCTGAGCAGACCCTGACAGGCCAGGTGAATGGCAACGAGCGACGACGAGCAAGCCGTGTCGACCGAGAGCGCGGGGCCTTTCAGGTTGAGGTGGTACGCGATCCTTGCCGCGGCGATGGCGAAGCTGTTGCTGGTGACCGGTGGAGACTGGATGCCATGCTTCAGGAGAAGCATTCCGTAGTCGTTGTTCGAGATCCCGAGATAGACCCCGCATTTGCTGCTCGAGATGCTGCCGGCGTAACCGGCATCCTCGATCGCTCGGTAGCTCTCCTGCAGGAACAGACGGTGCTGCGGGTCCATGTAATCCGCTTCCTCAGGAGCAATGCGGAAGAACAGCGGATCGAAGCCATCGACGTCGTCCAGCATGCCCAACCACTGCGAGTGGAGCTTGTCTTTCCTCGTCGGCTCCGAGCCGGACGGTTTCACATTCCAACGAGAAGGCGGCACCTCGGCAATACAGTTCTTGCCTTGCGCTAAGTTCTGCCAGTACTCCTCCAGGTTGCGAGCCTGGGGGAACCGGCCGGACATGCCAATGACGGCAATGGCGTCCGGCGCTTGGACTGGGCGGGCACTGCCGGTCAATCTCGGCACCGACCGGTTGCGCCGGCCACCTTGTTTGCTCACCGGAAGCCTGATGGCGGTCTCTTGCAGCGACAGGCCGGCACCCGGTGAGGCCGCGTACGCATCCGTCGGCCCAATCGCGCCGGCGCCTCGCAGGACGCCGTGTTTCTCGGCCTCCTCTTTGACGAAAGCACTGAGCTGCGCCAGCGTTGGATACTGATAGAACTTGGTCGCTTCGATCGAGGTCTGGTACTCCCCGTTGATCCTTCGCATCCAGGTCGCGGCGCTGATCGAGTCGAGACCCAGGTGGACGAACTCGACATCATCCTCGATATCACTCTCTCGCAAGCCCAGCTCACTCGCCAGCAGGCCCCTGAGGGTTGTCCTGACGGCGTGCAGCCCATCGCCGTCCGCGGATCGAGTCCTGCGTTCGGCAGGCACCTGCTGCGGCGTCGCTCGCGGCGTCTCGATCTCCTGAGCAAACCTGGCCTGAATGAGCTCCAGGGTGTCGGGCCGGCCCACGAAGGTCGCCTCATGCATGGCCACTTCGAGCCGATAGATCTCCTCGAGCGCCTGGTGAATACGACTCGTCAGCAACTCTTTGAGAGTGGTCAAGCGGGCTCGCGAAGCTCGGGCGATCTGTTTGGCCAGCGCCATCGCCGCCGGGTACACTTCGTCCCGCGGCACGACGGGAAGCCTGAGCCCCCTCTTTTTCAATTCATTGCCGGCGAAGGAGTGCGCCGCCAGCAAACTCTCCCTTGCCAGGTCCTGCCCGATCTTCTCCGCCAGGATGTATGTCGCGCCCGCACCCGGTGTGAATCCGTAATCCATATACGGGCTCACATACCGGCTTTCTTCGCTCAGCAGCACGATGTCTGCGAACATCCCCAGCGACCAGCCTGCGCCGATGCCGTGTCCCTGCATGGCCGCGATCACAGGCAGCTTGCAATCGAGCGCCACTTGGTAGATGTCGGAGTCGGTGAATCTGGCTTTCCCCTGCTGAATGGCCACCAGCCCTTCCTTGGTGCCGCCGGACACGAAATAGTTCTCGTAGCCGGTGAGGATCACCACCTTGTACGCCGATGTCTTTGCGATATGTGCGAACGCCTCGGCGACTCCCTCGACGAAGGCGTCGGAGAACATGTTCTTCGCTGCCCGGTCTTCCATCTTCACAACCACAATCCCGTCGGGATGAGCCGTTGCCGTGACCACTCTGGACTGGAACGCGATAGGCGTCGGCGTAACGGGCAACTGCTCTGGCGTTTCGTCTTCCTCCTCCGATCCACTGGAGGCCCCCATGCCGCGAACCTTCTCCTGCAGGGTCGTGACGGTGTGCTTCTTCCACGCAACCAGCGTGGCCCGAGGCAGGCTGGCCAGGGACGTGGCCGCGTCGATGGCCGCTGAGATCACCTGATCGTGCTCGACCGCGGTAATCGTGTCTGCGCGTCGCTGTAGATCGAGTCCCGAATAGTCAGCGCCGCTCAGCAGGATTTCGCCGGCTGCCTCGAACCCGAATCGATGCGCGAACATCGCCGCTGTCGTTCGCGCCAGCACCGGGTGGTGTCTGATGCTTTCAGCCGAGTAGATGCCTTCGCGGTTGTACACCGCGGCATCAAAGCATTGAGCGATCAGCCACGCCTGGCCTCTGGCGTTGCCCGTCACCGCCGCAATGATTGGGATGTCCGACCGGTCAACGAGGCGCTGCACGTCGAGCACGACATCCGGGGGAATGGCGTGCTCCTCTCCCGGGAGAAAGTCGGCGTCGTCGCTGACCAGCACAATGGCCTTGTAGCAAGGGATCTGTTGAGACTGTTCAATGACACTTCCAAGTGCCGCGAACAGCTCCCTGACGTCTGCCTGTGTGCCGGCTAAACCGAACCTGATGAGGAGCACCTGCTCTACCGGGCTATCGAGATGAATATATTCGGCTGGCGAACCCACAGCATCTGCAGCCGTATTGGAATCTTCTTTCGCCGCCGCATCTATTTCGACGTGTGTCAGCGCGTCGACCAGACCGGCCAGGCGACGGGCGAGATGCTGTTTCAGCAGACGGAGCGCGTCCTGTGACTTCGCGGCCAACCTGGAGGCCAGCTGTTGTGCGTGCGCTTTTACCTGCTCCTCGGGGAGGATGGGACAGGTCCATCCTTTTGCCAGAAGCTGTCTCCCGGTCGACGCGGAGGAAAGGAACAACAGATCGCGCGCTCTGATCTCGCCAAAACGTTCATCGAACAACACCATCTCGGCAGCCGTCGGATAGATGTGGCGTTCGGCGTCCGTGTACCCATAGTACGCATCTTCGCTGCACACCATGAAGTCGCACAGCGCTGCAGCCATGAAGGCTGCACCGATCGCGTCGTACCGCAGAATCGCGATGGAGGGGTAGGAGAACGTAGCGAGCGCATGATAGAGCTGTTGCTCGATCGCTTCGTTGTAGTCATCTCTGCCGCCGCGTCCGAAACAATGCTCGATGCCGCTGAGCGTCAGTACCTTGAGCGACGCTTCCTGTTGCACTCGCTCCAACGCCCGCACCAGCCCGCCAATCATGTCGTGGCTTGTGGACTCGCCAATCTCGATGGAAAATATGCCATTCCCGCCGTCGTACAACTGGACACGAGAAACCGTCGGTATGCCGATTGCGACGTTTGCCAGAGCGACCAATGGCCTTGCTGCAGAGGGCTGCGGGGTGTTTGCAGAAGATGCCGCCGCTGACGAAGCAATCGGCTCGGCTAGAGCAATGGCCTGCGTTCTCCGCGCCCCCGAACCGGGGATGGCTTCCGAGAGCGGCAGTAGTGCGATTTCCTTGCGCACCGGCTGGGCAGGCGTGGCTTGTTCGGACAGGGCAGCTGCTTGCTGCATCACCGGTTCGACGCGTTGCGTTGACGTCGGCTGCCAGCTCACCCCTGATATCTGCGCACAGATGTTCCCTCGCTCGTCACACAGATCGATGTCCAACCTGGCGGTGCCATCACCTGCCTGGCTGCCGGGCGAGAAGCGCGCCCAGGCCACCATTGCCCGGGCGCAAGGCGCCAGGACGCGCAACGTCTCCAGCGCAATCGGGAGTCGCGACTGCCCGGAGCCGAGGAGCTCCACAGCGCCAGACAGGGCGCCGCCCACCAGCATCGGATGAAGGACATAGTCGCCCGGGACGTCCTCCACCGCCGCCGGCAGCCGCAGGCTGACCAGCAGCTGGTCCTTCCCCTTCTGGCCCGAGCCCAGCTGCTCCTGAAGCCGCCCCAGATCGAGGGCGGCCGGCGCAGGCTCATTACTGAAGAGCGCGCGACCGTGGCAATGAACAGTCTCCTGGCCTGCTTCACCGCTATAAATCTCGTAGTCGATCTGGTCGTCGCCGCTCGACAGCAACGCGATGCTGACCTCCGTCGGCCCGGCAACGAGGATCGGTTGCAGCCACACGGTGTCGCGCAATTCCAGAACTGTCGATTCCGGCTGCGCTGGCAATGCGTCCGCGATCGCCGCGCGCGCCATTTCCAGATACACGGCGCCCGGCAACTGAGCGTCGAGGAAGAAGGGCTCTTCGCCAGTAAACGTTGAAACATAGCGCTGCTCGTAGAGATCAGAGGTGTTGCGGTGCAGCAAGGGGTGTAGGAGATGCAGCGTCGCAGCCGGCTGGCCCGCGGCTGGATCAATCCAGTAGCGCTCTTTGGCAAATGGATACAGGGGTAGACTCATGCGGAGCGGTTTCGCTTCGCCATACAACTTGTTCCAATCCACCTCCAGGCCTCTGACCCACAATTCGAGCAGACCGGAGAGCTTCCTGTTGGCGATCAGCGTGCCGGTAATCGCCTCTCTCACGTCATGATCCCGGCTGATGACGCTCAGGCTCTCTTTGCCGCGCTTTACCTGACCTTCATGGAGATCGGCGATCTTTGACTCGCCATGGACATACGCCTCGAGCTTCCCGGCCAGGTCCTCGACCGAGCTCACCACGAGGCCCAGACGTTCGTCCATCGCGTCCCGTCCCACCTGGAGGGTATAGGCCATCCTGATCAGGTCAACGGACAGTGTCGGCCGGCGGACGAAGTCCAACAGGTCGCGGGCTTTTTGCCTCAGCTGTTCAGCCGTTCTGGCAGATAGAGGGATGATGATCTTGCCGTTTGGTGTAGAGAGAGGCACCGGCGGCGCGCTTTCGACCGCCGCCGGATATTCGCCGAGCACCAGATGCGCATTGGTTCCGCTGAAGCCGAAGGAGCTGATGGCGGCCTGGCGCCGCGGCGCATCCCTCAGGTCCCACTCCTGCAGACGGGTGTTGACGTAGAACGGACTGTCCGCCAGGTCGATGTGCTCGTTGAGCCGTTCGAAGTTGATCGTCGGCGGCAGTTTCCTGTGCTGCAGCGCCAGGAGGATCTTGATCACCCCGGCCACTCCCGCCGCGGTCAGGCAGTGACCGATATTGCTCTTCACCGACCCCAGCGCGCAGTACTCTTTCCTCTCT
>DASQJY010000083.1:0-106295 GCA_035630815.1 Thermoanaerobaculia bacterium | reverse complement strand
TCGCGCACGCGGAGATCGCCGACGGTGATGATTCCCGTGCGCTCGGCGATCACCGCGGATTGTCCGATGGCGAACGTGGAGCGCGTCTGGATCGGTCCCTCGATCCAGTCGACGTCGGGCTGGATGATGCTCAGCTCCGGATCGTGCCAGATCGTCTGACCGGCCGATGCGATGAGGTCGACGCTCTCGGCCTTGATTCTCGTTTCCTTCAGCATGCGCAACACCGCTGCCGCAAAGACCTCGCCCAGAATGAAGTCGTAGCGGCAGATGTCGTCGATGCGCGCCCGTTTCGGGTCGAACAGCTCGCGCACGACGGCGCGGATCTTCGGCGGGTAGGGGTACTCGCGAAAGTGCTCGAGCTTCACCTTCGCGGTGAGGCCATGTTTCTCGATGCGCACCATCGCCACGTCGATGGCGTCGAGGGAGGTGCCGGACATGAGGCCGATGATGCGCCGCGAGTACTTTGTCGCGACGTGCATGAGCCTTTCGAGCTTGCTCATTGATCCAGCACCTCGCGCAGGGTCCGCTCGCTGAGCAGTCGTCGCGCGTCCTCGGCACTCACTCGCTTCTTCGCGATCACCGTGGCCAGTTTCACGTTGCCGTTCGCATCCCGGATGGCCTGCACGGCAGTCGGGCGCAGCACGCCGGCCGCGAGCTCGACCATGCGCACGGCGCGGTTGCGCAGCTTCTCGTTCGTGGCCGGCATGTCGATCATGAGGTTCGAATACACATGTCCGAGGCGGATCATGACGCCGGTGGAGATTGTATTGAGAACCATCTTCTGCGCGGTGCCGCTCTTCATGCGCGTCGAGCCCATGACCACTTCCGGACCCGACTCGATGACGATCGGGATGTCCACGTGCTGCGCGAGCGGCGAGAGGGCGACGTTGGTGACGCCGACCGTGAGCGCGCCGATCATGTTCGCCTTGCGCACCGCGGCCACGGTGTACGGCGTGGTCCCGGAAGCGGCGATGCCGACGATCGCATCTTCCGAGGTGACTTCGCGCGCGACGGTCTCGATCGCAGCCTCTTCGTCATCCTCGGCGCCTTCCACCGCTTCGAAGTAAGCGCGCTCTCCTCCGGCGATGAAGACGCGCACGAGGGAAGGATCGATGCCGTACGTCGGCGGCAGCTCCGAGGCGTCGAGCATGGCGATGCGGCCGCTGGTGCCGGCGCCGGCGTAGAAGAGGCGGCCGCCGTGACGCAGGCGCTCGGCGATCTCGTCGACGGCGTGGGCGATCCGTTCTGCCTGCGCCGCGACCGCACCCGCGACGAGCGCGTCCTGCTCCTGGATGATGCGTACGACCTCGAGGGTCGAGCGGCGGTCGATGTCGAGGCTTGCCTCGAGCCGGTCCTGACTCACTCCGTCACCGAGCTTATCATTGGCTCTCTCATGCTCGACCTCGACGGACTGCAAGTCGCTTACCTCGGCGTAGCGCTGGCACATTACCTCGACCTGGAGACCGGCGACATCATCGACCAGCCGCTCGACGACCCGCCGCCCGGCGAGGAGTCCCGTTTCCTGCGCGTTCCGGCGCGCACGGAAGAGACCGAAGCCGAGGACCGCCGGCTGTTCTTGCCACTGGTAAAGATTCACGCCGTGCGGGAGCAGCTCGCCGCCGCCGTCGACGACCCGCACACCTTCCGCCAGATCCTGCACGAGGACCGCCTGGTGGAACGCTCCTTCTTCAATTTCAAGAACGACCGCGCCACGAAGGCGATCGAGGAGTGGCTGGAGGCGGAGGGGTTGTCGTGACGGTGCTGGTCAGTTCGCCGCGGCCCTGCTGACGATCAGCAACGTCACGTCGTCATCCAGGTTCTCCGCATCGCCGACGTGGTTGAGCACCGTTTCGTTCACCGCGCGGGAGATGGAGTCCGCGTCGGCGCCGTGCAGCTTGACGAGCGCGTTGCCGATCACGGTGGAGCCGAGGTCGTTGCCGTCGGCGTCGCGGGCCTCGGTGACGCCGTCCGTGAAGAGCACGAGGGAGTCGCCGGGGGCGAGCTGGAGCTCGCGGTTGGTGAACTCGGCGCGGGCGATGACTCCGAGGAGGAGGTCGCTTTCGTTCAGCTCCACGGCGCCGGTCTTCGAGAGCAGCAGCGGCGGGGTGTGGCCGGCGTTGACGTATTCGATCCTGCCGTTCGTCGTGTCGAGCCGGCCGAGGAAGAGCGTCACGAATTTCGACTGCGGGAGATTCTCTTTCAGCGCGACGTTGAGCTGCGTCACGAGCGTGGCCGGGTCGGGATCCGACTTCGAGAAGATGCGAAATGCGACCTGGAGGCCGGCCATCATCAGACCCGCGGTGACGCCCTTGCCGCTCACGTCGCCGATGACGAAGTAGACCTTCCCATCGGGACGGATCGCGAAGTCGTAGTAGTCGCCGCTGACCGTGCGGCAGGGCTGGTTGCGGCCGACGAAGGTGAAGCCGTCGATGCCGGAGGGGGCCGCGGGGAGGAGCCGCCGCTGGATGCCGGAGGCGGTCTTGAGCTCCTCGTCCATGATCCGCTTCTGGATCGCTTCCTCGCGCAGGCGGGTGGTCTCGAGCTTCGTCGCGGCGAAGCGGCCGATCTGCGCGACGAGCCGCACGTCGTCCTCGGCGATCGAGCGCTGCGTGAACAGGAAGTCGACGTAGAGCACACCCACGACCGAGTTGCCGATCATGAGCGGGGCGCAGAGGATCGAGTGGATGCCCTGCATGATGATCGACTGGGCGGTGCGGAGCTTCTCGTCCGCGCCGACGTCGACGAACGCGAGCGCTTTCTTCTCCTCGACCACCTCCGCCAGCAGGGTGTGGCTGATCTTCAGCTCGCTCGCGTCGCTCTCGTCCTGACGGCGCACTTCGACCTTCGTGAACGAGCGGCCGTCGTGCCCGAGGAGTGCGATCGCGGCGCGGGAGGGGTGGAGGTGCTCCATCACCCGGTCGACGATGAACCCGAAGAGCTCGTCCATGGGGCGGTCTTCGATCAGCTCGCGGGCGAGCTGCGTCAGCGTGTGCAGGCGGGCCACGTCCTGCGATTCCGGGGCGTCGGAGATGTCGTGGACCGGGATGGCGATGGTCGGTGAGGCGTTGGTGTTGTCGGCGACGGCGATGAAGCGGTCGGTGCTGCGGTCCGAGGTTTCGAAAACGATCTCGGTGTCCCCAAGACGGATCCTGTCGCCGGTCTTGAGCTGCTCGTCGCGCTCCACGCGGGAGCCGTTGAGGTAGGTCCCGTTCGCGCTGCCGAGGTCCTTGAGGATCCAGGCGTTCCCGGCGGCGATGATCTCGGCGTGTTTGCGGGAGAGGTAACGGTCCTTGATAGGGATCGAGCAGTCCGACGCGCGCCCGATCGAGATGGCCTCACCGATGAGCGGCTGGCGGAAGGGCGAAAACAGCGGCGAGTAGACGGTGACTTCCGCGCGGGGCGTGGGTGATTCCATGAACAGGGACTCCGTGGTTGACGGCAGATTGTAGCTGATCGTACGGTGAGGGCGTGGCGGGCGACTATTTCCTGGAAATCGAGGCGCATTTCGCACAAAGGCGGGGAACGCCGTTTGTGCTCAACGCAAAAGACTGGATCCTGATGAAGAGCTGGAGCGAGGCGGGAATCCCGCTCCCGGTGGTCATCGAGGCGATCGATTCGGTTTTCGACAAGCAGGAAGCGAAACAGCGCAAAGTGAACGGCCTCGCCTACTGCAAGCACGCGGTGAAGGAGCTGTGGAACGAGCGCCGCGAGCTCCTGATCGGCGGCCAGGAGAATTCGCCGGAGGAGGAGGTCGTGCCGCGGCTCGCCGCGCTCGCGGACGTCCTGCAGCCGGTGGCGCCCGAGTTCGCCGTGCGGGTGCGCGAGCTGGTCTCGGAGAAGAGCGTTCCAAGGATCGAGGAGCGCCTGATGGAGCTCGAGCACGAGCTCATCGAGTCGCTCCTGCCGCAGGCCGAGGAGCTCCGCGCCGAGGCGCGTGCCCTCACCAGCGGCGCCGATGAGAAGACGCGCGCCAGGACGGAGGAGGCGCACTTGCGGCGGCTGGTGCGGGAGAGGTTCGCGTTGCCGCGGCTGACGCTGTTTTAGTTTGGAGTGCGGTGACCGCAGTCACCGCTTTTACTGATTCGGAGCGGTGCTGGTCCTGCCACGGAGAAAAAGCGGTGACTGCGGTCACCGCACTCCAAACCTACTGCAGCGCCTTGGCCACCTGTTGTAGTGCCGCCACTGCCTCCCGTCCGGAGATCGGGTCTTCGGGTGCGTGCGCGGGGAGGGTCACGGCGCAGGCGGGGAGGACGCGGTCCTGGGTCAGGCCGCGGGCGCAGGGGGCGCCGCGGAGTTGGAGGACGCGGGCGAGGTGGGAGGCGAGGCGCGAGGCGCCCACCTGGCGGTAGGCGCTGACGCGGCGGGTGACGGGATCCACGTCGAAGAGGCCGAGGGCGATGGCGCGGATGATCTCTTCGCGGCCGGGCACGTTCTCAATGTCGGTGGCGATCGGCGGAGTGCCGAGGTTCTGGGCGAAGCGGACCGAGGGGACGGTCCAGTAGAGGAGCGTCGCCAGCTCGGCGCGGGTGATGGAGTCGCTGTTGAGGGCGGTGCGGTAGTGCGCCGGCATGTTCGCCGCGCTCCATTCGACCTTGATCTCCTCGAGGCGGCGCGCGTAACGCTCCTCGTTCGTACGGCGGGCCAGGCGCTCGTAGCGGACGATCGCTTCCTGGTAGCGGCCGCGGCCGGCGTCGATCTCGGCGAGCATCTCCTGCACTTCCGAGCGGTCGGGAGCGGTGTTGAGGAGCGGCTCGAGCTCGGTGCGGGCGGTGTCGTACTGCTTCTGGGCCACGAGCTTCTGCGCGAGCAGGATGCGCGGCTCGATGGCGCCGGCGTTCAGCGCGAGCGCCTCGCGGAGCAGGCGGACCGCTTCCGTGTCGGGAGCGCTTTGCGCGGCGGCGTAGAGGTCGTTGAAGACGGCGCCGCGCAGCTCGTCGACGCGCTCGTCGACGAAGCCGGGCGCGTTCGGGTCATCCGCGAGGGCGCGATAGAGGTCGTATGCGACGCGGGTCTGCTTGTCGCGGTAGGCGAGCTCCGCCTGGTAGACGCGGGCGGCGGTCCAGTTCGGGTACAGCCGGACCATCTCGGCCACGGTGGCACCGGCCTGCGCCAGGCGGCCGGCGCGGATGTCGAGCGCGGCGCCTGCCAGCGTGGCCGGGACGAAGTCGGGGTTGCGCGTCAGGATCTCCGCGAGGCGGCGTTGCGCTTCCAGCTCATCGCCCGCCAGCGTCCAGCGCCACGCGGTCTCGAACTTCGGTGCGACGAGCGGCGAGATCGGGACGTCGTAGCCGACGCGCGGGTCGATCAGGAAACGGTCGCCCCCGCTCGGCGTGACGACGGGCGCCGGCTTGTCGGCCGGGGTACAGCTCGCGGCCGCGATCGCGCAGGCGAGCAACAGCAGGGTCTTCGATGTCGTGAATGCTCTCAGGGTTCTACCTCGATGATTCGCAGCGCCGCTGCGAAGGCTTGATCTCTGTTCGTTGCGTCGAGCCAGTGCACATTCCGCTCCGAGCGCAACCATGTCACCTGCCGTTTTGCGTACGCGCGGGTGCGGCGGCGCGTTTCGGCCATCGCCTCCGCTTCGCTCAGGTCGCCGCGCACCACCGCGGCCGCTTCCCGGTAGCCGATGGTCCCGAACGGGCGGGCGGTGGCCGGGAAGCGCTCGAGCAGCGCGCGCGTCTCTTCCACGAGGCCAGCGCGGAACATCGCCTCGACGCGGGCGTCGAGCAACGGGCGGAGCGTCTGCCGGTCGACCTGCAGCGCGAGCTTGATCGACGGCAGCTCTTCCGCCGCGTCGCGTTCCCAGCTCGAGATCGGGCTGCCGCTGGTGATCCACACCTCCAGGGCCCGCTCGACGCGATGCCGGTCGGCGGACGCGATCTTTCTACCACTTACCGGATCGATTTTCGACAGCCAGCGGTGCAGCCGTGCCGCTCCGCCCGGCTTGTGCGAGATGGCGCGGATGCGCGCGCGCACCGCCTCGTCCCGGCCCGGCATCTCGGGGAGGCCGGAGAGGAGCGCGCGCAGATAGAAGAAAGTGCCGCCCGCCAGGACCGGCGTTTCGATGCGGGCGCAGGTCTCTCGCGCCAGCCGGCCGTAATCGGCGGCATTGAATTCTTCGTCCGCGTCCACGATGTCGAAGAGGTGATGCGGTACGAGCGCCCGCTGTTCCCGGGAGGGCTTCGCGCTGCCGATGTCGAAGCCGCGGTAGATCTGGACGGAGTCGTAGTTGACGATCTCGCCGCCGAGGTGTTGCGCCAGGCGGAGCGCGAGCTCGGACTTTCCGGAGCCGGTCGGGCCGGCGATGACGAGCGGCGGCCTGTTCAACGCCGTACGCGCGTCATGTGCGTCTTGTCGTCTTCCGCGTGCAGGATCGTCCGGAGGTGCTCGCGGCAGAACAGGGCTCCGGGCGCGACCGGGGTGCGGCAGGTGCGGCAGCGGTTTTTGGTCACCACCTTCTTTCCCTTGTCGAAGATGCGGACCACGATGCCGAGCACGAGGACGGCGGCGGCGACGACGAGCACCTGCTGGAGCATCGTCATCGGGATCAGCTCGGCCCACGACTGCTCGGCGTACGTCGTCGCGAGCACGTACAGGGTAAGCACCAGAATCAGCGTCCAGAGTCCGAGGCGCAGCAGGGTGGTGGACATGACGATTGCCGTACATGCTAGTCCCTTCCTCCGTTGACGTACAACCGCCCCTCCCGCACCTCGACGTCGACGGAGCCGTCGAGGTCGGTGCGCCAGGTGCGGACGCCGCGCTCCCGCAGCGCGTCCAGCACTGCCGGGTGGGGGTGGCCGAAGAGGTTGTGCCGGCCGCAGGAGATGACGGCGATCCGCGGCGCGACCTGGTCGAGCAGCGTCCGGGAAGTCGATCCGCGGCTGCCGTGATGCGCGACCTTCAGCACATCGGATCGCAGGTCGCGATCGGCGAGCGTCAGCTCCGCTTCCTTCTCGGAGTCGCCGGTGAAGAGAAACCGACGCCCTTCGACCGTGGCGTGCAGGATCACCGAGGCGTTGTTCTCCGGCGCGCGGCGGAAGGTGCGGTCGGCCAGGTGAACGTCGAACGTAAACGCGCCCACCCGGAGCTGCTCGCCGTCACGGATGGCACGGATCGGCGTGGCGGAACGGCTGCAGGCCGCCAGGATCCGCGTCGCGCACTCGCCGCGGAACCTGCGCGAGGTGACCAGGACGCGATCGACGCCGAAGTTCTCGATCACCGAAGGGAGTGACGCGCAGTGATCGGGATGGGCGTGCGTCAACAGGACTGTTCCGATGCGGCGGATGCCGCGGTCGGCGAGCAGCGGCAGGAGGCGCAGGTCGCGTCCGCCGTCGACGAGCATCGTCTCGCCGCCCGACCTGATGGCGATCGCATCCCCCTGTCCGACGTCGAAGAACGTGACCGTCGGCCGTGCGGCCGACTGCTGCGACACGCTTCGCATGACCGCGGCCGCGGTCGGAACGAGCAACACGAGCGACAACGCGACGGCGCGCTTCCGCCCGCGCAGCAGCGCGAGCACGAGGAGCGCCGCGAGGCCGGCAGCGATCATGGCGGCAACCGGAGGCGACGCAAAGTAGCCGGAGAAGCCGAACGCGTTGAGCGCGGTACAGAGCGCGTGCAGCAGGCGGATCGCCTCCAGCGCGAGCGGGAACGCGCAGGCGACGAGCGACGCCGCCAGCATCGCGAAGATGAGCGGAGCCATGGCGAACGTGAGCAGCGTCCCGCCGAGGGCGTACTGGTGGAAGTGGAAGAGCGTGAGCGGGGCGATCGTGATCTCGGCGGCCAGCGCCTGCCATACCCATTTCCTCTTGCCGATGAACAGCAGCGCCCCGGCGCCGGCGTAGGTGAGATGGAACGACGGATCGACGAGGTCGCGCGGCTCGAGGATCAGCCGCAGCAGCGCGGCGACGCACCAGAGGTTCTCCAGCGACGTCGGACGCTTCAGGACGCGCGAGAGCGCGTAGAGCCCGATGGCGACGCTCGCGCGCGAGACCGAGGCGGTCGGTCCGATGAACAGCGGCGCGAGCGTGGAGAAGGCGAGCAGCAGCCAGTCCGAGGCGCGCGGCGCGTGCAGCCGGCGGAGGAGCATCGCGAGCAACGCCGCCGCCAGCGCGATCTGCAGGCCGGAGAAGACCAGCAGGTGATACGTCCCCCCGCGCCGGAAGCTCTCCCGCATCTCCTCCGTCAACCGCTCGCCGCGCCCGAGCAGCAGTGCCTGCGCGAGCGCCACCTCGTCCGGGTAGTCGCGCGCGTGCGCTTCGAGCCGGTTGGCGAGGATGCGGTTCCAGGTCCGCGGATGCCAGCGCGGCAATGCGCCCGCGTAGGAGAGCAGGGCCGGCGACTTCACGCCGAGGCTGTACTCGCCGCGCTCGTTCAGCCGCAGGAAGCCTTCCGCGCGGAGCGTTGCCTCCATGGAGATCTCCGGCGGCTCGAAGCGCGCGTAGACCGCGATGGGAGTGTCGAACGCGGCGCCGTTCGCGGAGAAGTTCGACGCACGCAGCATGAACGAGGCGTCGCGCTCCGCCCAGTCGCGCTCCAGCGGGACTTCGATGGTGGTGAATCGTCCGGGATCGATCCGGATGAAGGCCGCCTGCTCGCGCGCGGTGCGTTGCTGCACGTGCAAGGCGAGGCAGAGGCCGAGGGGCACGAAGAAGAGAGAAGGACTGCGGCGGAGACACGCGATCAGCGTGATTCCGAGGACGGCAGCCAGTGGATTGGTGAGGACAGGCGCGAGGGCCAGTCCGGCGATCAGTGCGAGTAGTGGAAACGCGGCAGGAACGTCATTGCGCACGCTCGAACGAGGAGAGCGTTTCGACGTGATGGGTATTTGGGAACAGGTCGAGGAGGTCGAGCGTGGACAGACTCCAGCCGGACGCGATCAGCCGGCTCGCGTCACGGGAAAAGGTTACGGGATCGCAGGAGAGGTACGCAATCATTTCCTTCGCCCGCTCCGCGATGGCCGAGATCACCTCCCGCTTGGCGCCGGCGCGCGGCGGGTCGAGGAAGACGAAGTCCGCGCCGGCGAAACGGCCGACCTCCCGCTCCACTGGCGCCTCGATCACCTGCACGTTGCGCGGCACGTTCTTGCGCGCGTAGTGCGCCGAGACCGGCGAGCCTTCGATCATGGTCACGCGCTCGAAGAGCTGCGCGATCGGGAGCGTGAAGAAGCCGACGCCGCCATAGAGGTCGACCGCCGTCTGCCTGTGCTGCACGCGTGCGGCGTGCGCGGTCACGAGCCGCAGCATCGTGCCGAGGAGGTGGCGGTTGACCTGAAAGAAGGCGCGCGTGTGAAGGCGCCACGTGAAGGAATCGACGGTGAGCGTGAGCTCGCGCTCATCGCGGATCACCTCATCGCCCACTTCCCACTGCTCCCCTTCGCTCGGATGGCGCGCGGTCTCGATGCCCACCACCTCGCACTCCGGCACGAGCGGCACGACCCGGTTCGAGCGCATGGCGTAGAAGCCGACCGCGTCGCCGTCGCGATGGAGCCGCGACCGCAGGCGGTAATTGAGCGGCGAAGGATGGAGCGCGATCTCCGGGAGCGTGCCCGGGTCGAGCTTGCCGATGCGGCGCAGCGACTCGGTGAGGATGCGCCGCTTCGCCTCGAGCTGCTTGTCGAGCCGGTACGCCGTCCAGTTGCAGCCGCCGCACTCGTTCGCGATCGGGCAGGGCTCCACGCGCCGGGAGGGGCTGGGTCTGAGCAACTCCACCAGCTCCCCTTTCGCAAAGCCTTTCTTCACCTCGTAGAGACGGACCCGCGCCACATCGCCCGGAAAGACGTTCATGGCGAAGATCGGGAAGCCATCGACGCGCGCCAGCGCGTCGCCGCCGGCGACGAGCTCCGTGGGCTCGATGGTGATGATGTCGTGCTCGCGCATGAACCCGTCATCCATATCCGCTTCGCCTCCCTATAGTATTCGCCCATGCGTATCGCCCGCCTGCTCGTCCTGCTCACGCTCCTGCCGACGCCGCTCTTTGCCTGGGGGGCGAAAGGTCATTCCGTGGTCGCTGAAATCGCGGAGCGCGGGCTCTCGCCCGCTGCCGCTGCCGCGGTGCGCGACCTGAACTTCGCGGCGCCGTTGCGCGACGTCGCGTCGCTCCCCGATGACTGGCGCGGCGAGGAGACGCGCAAGCTGCGGACCACGAATACCGGCGCGTGGCACTACAGCAACATCCCGAACGACCAGGCGACGTTCGTGCGCGAGCGCGATTGCAAGGACGGCGACTGCATCGTGGCGGCGATCGAGAAGAACCTGGCCATCCTGCGCGACAAGAAGCAGAAGCGCGACGCGCGCCGCGAGGCGCTGGTCTACGTCGTCCACTTCATCGGCGACCTCCACCAGCCGATGCACGCGGCGGGCGGCATGATCAAGAACGAGGAGACGGGCCAGATGGAGCCCGACCGCGGAGGCAACTCCGTGAAGCTCCGCTACCTCGGCGTGGATACGAACCTCCACAGCATGTGGGACTCGATGCTCATCGAATGGGGTGAGGACACGGTCGAGGAGTACGCCGATTACCTCCTCGAATACGAGATGCGCGGCCGCCCCGTCGCGGAACTGCAGACCGGCGACCTGGTGAAGTGGATCGAGGAGTCGCACTACGCGGCCGTGCACGATGCCTACGACATCGGCAACGGCCGCATCGGCAGCGAGTACGCGAAGAAGAACATCGGCATCGTCTACGAGCGGCTGCTGCGTGGGGGGCTGCGGTTGAGGAGGGTGCTGGAGGAGGCGTTAGCGCCCTAGCGGGCGCTGGTGTCGGGTGTCAGATGTCTGGGGTGCTACGGCTTGCGGCCCATGCGATGCACCGCAGACACCTGACACCCTCCAACCGACACCTGTGATACAACCCGCGCCGCTATGAAAGTCCACGAATATCAGGCCAAAGAGATCCTGCGGCGCTACGGCGTGCCGACGCCGCGCGGCATCGTAGTCGACAATCCGGAAGAGGCGCGGCAGGCGGCGAAGGAGCTCGGCGGCCGCGTCGTCGTCAAGGCGCAGATCCATGCGGGCGGCCGCGGGAAGGGCGGCGGCGTCAAGCTGGCCAAGGATCCCGAAGAGGCGGTCGCGCTGGCCAAGCAGATCATCGGCATGAACCTCGTCACGCACCAGACCGGCCCGGCCGGACAGGTGGTGCGCAAGGTGCTGATCGAGGAAGCGCTCAACATCGACAAGGAGCTCTACCTCGGCATCACCCTCGACCGCCGCAGCGGCATGAACGTGATCATGGCGTCCTCGCAGGGCGGCATGGACATCGAGGAAGTGGCCGCGCACGATCCGAACGCCATCCACCGCGAGCCGATCGACACGGTCCTCGGCGTGCAGCCGTTCCAGGCGCGCAACGTGGCAAACGCGTTCGGCCTCACCGGCGAGGCGTACAAGCAGTGCCTCTCGTTCGTGCAGAAGCTCTTCCGCGCGTACGTCGAGACCGACGCCTCGCTGGCGGAGATCAACCCGCTCCTGGTGACGAAGGAAGGGAACGTCCTGGCGCTCGACGCGAAGATGACCTTCGACGACAACGCGATGTTCCGCCACAAGGACTTCGCGGAGATGCGCGACCTGCACGAAGAGGATCCGCTGGAAGTGGAGGCGTCGAAGTTCGGCCTCAACTACATCAAGCTGGACGGCAACGTCGGCTGCATGGTCAACGGCGCCGGGCTGGCGATGGCCACCATGGACATCATCAAGCTGGCGGGCGGCGAGCCGGCGAACTTCCTCGACGTCGGCGGCGGCGCGAGCGCGGAGCAGGTCAAGAACGCGTTCCGCATCATCCTCAGCGACAAGAACGTGAAGGCGATCCTGATCAACATCTTCGGCGGCATCATGCGCGGCGACCGCATCGCGGAAGGCGTGGTGAGCGCTTCGCGCGAAGTCGGACTGCCGGTGCCGGTGGTGGTGAGGCTCGAAGGGACGAACGTCGAGCTCGGAAAGAAGATCCTGGCGGATTCGGGTCTTCCTCTCATCACCGCCGATGCGATGTGGGATGCGGCCGAAAAAGTCGTGGCCGCGGCAAAGGGACAGGCGTAATGGCGATCTGGGTCGATAAAAACACGAAGGTCATCGTTCAGGGCATCACCGGCCGCGAGGGGACATTCCACGCGATCGGCTGCCGTGACTACGGTACGCAGGTCGTGGGCGGCGTGACCCCGGGCAAGGGTGGTACGACGCACGAGGGATTTCCGGTCTTCAACACGGTCAGCGAGGCACGCGCGAAAGCAGGAGCGAACTGCTCGCTCATCTTCGTGCCGCCGCCGTTCGCCGCGGACGCGATCATGGAGTCGGCCGATGCCGGGATCGAGCTGATCGTCTGCATCACGGAAGGCATCCCGGTCATCGACATGATCCGCGCGCATGACTTCCTCAGGAAGACCAACGCGCGCCGGGTGGCGGAAGGAGAGGCGCCGTCGCGCCTGATCGGTCCGAACTGCCCCGGCATCATCACGCCGGGACAGGCGAAGATCGGCATCATGCCGGGACACATCCACAAGCCGGGTCCGATCGGGATCGTGTCGCGCTCAGGAACGCTCACGTACGAAGCCGTCGGCCAGACGCGCAACATCGGCCAGTCGACCGCGGTCGGCATCGGCGGCGATCCGCTGCCGGGGACGAACTTCATCGACTGCCTGGCGGCCTTCGAAGCCGATCCGGCCACCGAGGCGATCATCATGATCGGCGAGATCGGGGGCAGCGCGGAAGAGGATGCGGCGGCGTTCGTGAAGGCGAACGTGACGAAGCCGGTGGTCGCGTTCATCGCCGGCCAGACCGCCCCTCCGGGACGGCGCATGGGCCACGCCGGCGCCATCATCAGCGGCGGCCAGGGCACGGCCGAAGAGAAGATGAAGGCGCTGCAGGCCGCCGGTATCCACGTCGTGAAAGCGCCGTCCGACATGGGCAGCATGATCGAGAAGGTCTGGAAGGCGCGCTAGTGTCAGTGTGGAGTGCGGTGACCGCAGTCACCGCTTTTACTCCCGAGAGCCGCGGTTCGGGTTTCTGCGAGGGAAAGCGGTGACTGCGGTCACCGCACTCCAAAGCCGTCACGGATCGATCAGCTCCACCTTGCCGCCCTCGGTCTTGTAGTACGCGACGTAGATCTTGACCCCTTTGTTTGTGACCGCGTCCCGGATCACGCCGCTCCGGGCGAGGAGGTCGTTCGCGGCGAAGCGGGCGTTGGCGATCTCGGCGTCGTAGGGACTGACGAGGCCGAGCGGCCAGCCGGGGATCGGCGTGAACGACCTGCGGATCTGCGTCACGAGCTCGTGGAGACCGGGCGTGAGCTGCTCGTCCTTGCTGAGGTCGAGCGCCGCCGCCACCGCGCCGCAGTGCTGGTGGGCGAGGACGACGATCAGCCTCGTCCAGCCGTTCGGGAAGTTCGTGTGCGGAAGGAGCGCGTATTCGATGCTGGCGATATCGAGCGTGCTGGCGATGTTTCCGGCGGTGCGCACCACGAACAGCTCGCCGATGGTCTGCGAGAACACGAGCTCCGGCGGGACGCGGCTGTCGGAGCAGGAGAGGATCGTCACCGGCGGGTTCTGCGTGGTCGCGTAGTCTTTGCGCGCCTGGTCCATGGTCCTGCGCTGGAGGCGAAGCTGGGCATCGGTGACGAGCGCCTGTGTGAAGAAATCGTTCCCTCCCTTCAACCGGAGCCACAGGTCGTGCGGCGTCTGAGCGAAGATAGGGGACGATGAGAGCAGCACGATGAGCAGCACGAACTGGCGCATGCGACACTCCTTCAGGATTCTGTGGGTGGACAGACGGAGTGTACTGCCGCGCTCGTCTGGGAAGAGGAAGAAATGAAGCTGTCGGTCCCTCTGGCTACTCCTGTCACCACGCTCGTGCTCATCGGCGGCGGCGAGTTTTCGTTCGGCGAGACGCACGAGATCGACGAGGTGCTCCTCGGGCGCGTCTACGCGGAGCGCCGCACCATCGCCTTCCTGCCGACCGCCTCCGGCTCGGCGGAGTACGCGACGCATTTCGGGACCTACGTGCGCGGGATCGATCCGTCGTTCGAGATGGTCAACGTGCCGATCTACCGCGGCCGCGACGTCCGCCGCCAGAAGAGCCTCAACACGATCACCACCGCCGGCCTGGTCTACCTCGGCGGAGGCGTGACGAACAACCTGCTGGAGACGCTGCGCGAGTCGCCCGCGGAGACCGCGCTCCGCGATGCGGCGGCGGGCGGTGCGGTCATCGCGGCCATCGGTGCTGCTGCTTCCTGCTTCGGCACGTACGCGCGCGACATGCGCGGCGCCGTGAGCGCCCTGCCCGCCCTGGGGTGGCTGGCCAATACCGCCATCGATACCGCGTTCGATCCCTCGAACGACACCGCGCTCCGCCGGCTCATGTCGCTCCCGGACGTGAACCTCGGCCTGGGCATCCCGGCAAAAACGGCACTGGTCATCACTTCCGACGGAACCGGTGAGATCATCGGGGAAGGACAGATCGCGGCGTTCCGCAAGAAGTAGCGCTCACCTCGGTACGGCCGTTGCACCGATTGCGCGATTTGGAGGTGTCGTCATCGAAGCGTTGGAGCAGATCCCCGCGGCAGAGAGACCCGTCACGAACGAGGAGTTCGTCCGCTTCTTCAGCGTGTTGTCGCACGACCTGAAATCCCCGATCTTCGCGGTGGACGGATTCAGCGACCTCCTTCTCAGCGACTACCTCGACAAGCTCGATGAGGAGGGGCAGGACTTCCTGCGCCGCATCCGCTCGAGCGCGCAGTACATGAAGCGCGTCCTCGACGAGATGTCGCACATGGTCAAGCTGCTGGCGCGTCCGAGCGCACGCAAGCCGACGCCGCTGCGTGAGGTGGTCGAGGAAGTCATCCTCAAGTACAACTTCCAGATCGAAGAAGGAGGCGTGCGCGTCGACGTCCCGCCCGATCTCCCGGTGGTGAACGTCGATCCGGAGAAGCTGCGCGAAGCGATCGGCGTCCTGATCGCGAACGCGCTCTTCTTCACCGACCGTCCCAAGGGGGAGCGCGAGATCGCGATCGACTGCAGCGGCGAAGCGAACGGCTTCCGCCTCTGCGTCCGCGACAACGGCATCGGCATCGACCCCCGCTACATCAACCAGGTGTTCGAGCTCGGCGGCATGAGCAAGCTCGACAAGCCCCGCGGCGGAGGCCCCGGCTACGGCCTCTACCTCGCCAAGCGCCTGGTGGAAAGCCAGGGCGGGGAGTTGACGGTGGAGTCGAAGCTGGGGGAGGGGAGTACGTTCTGTTTCACGATTGCCAGCTAGCGCTTCGCGCTGGTGTCGGGTGTCAGGTATCTGGGGATCGCTGCCCGGACGACAGGAATCCCCAGACACCTGACACCTGATACCTACTGCGCTGTAAGCGCAGTCCCCGCCACGAAGCCCGCCTCCACCTCCGCGAAATCCACCCCTTCCGGCAGCGGCTCCTCGCCGGGGAGGGCGATGATGCGCACTTCGACGTGGCGGTCAGGGTGCGTGTCGACGCCGAGGAAGCGGGCGGCGGCCTGGGAGAGATCGAGGCAGAACTTCTTCGCGTAGGGGCCGCGGTCGTTCACGCGCAGGCGCAGTTTCTTGCCGGTCGCGCGGGCCTTCACTTCCACCCACGTCCCCAGCGGCAGCGTGAGGTGCGCGGCGGAGAACTTGCCGTTACGGAAGATCTCGCCATTGGCCGTCTTCCGGCCGTCGAAAAACGACGAGTAATAACTGGCCAGCCCGTGCACGCGGTGCTTCACCGCGACCTGCGCGTATTTCAGCATCCGCTGATAGAGCGGGTCCTGGTCCTCGGGCGCCGGAACGGTCGTGGACGCGAGCTCGTAGCAGCCGGAAAGCGGCTGCCCAAAGGTCAGTGCATCGGGCTCGACCGCGCCGAGAGGGGCGGCGCAGAGGAGTCCGGCCAGAAAGATCGCAGCTCCTTTTGCCATCGCAGTACGGATTCTATGGTGATATCGAAAGCATGCCAAATTCGCGACTAAATATTGTCCGCTCAGCAGTTTGAAGTGGTCCTTCGCTTGCAAATAAGTGTTACGAAGCAATGACGAAGGAGACTGAACGATGCCGGAGCTGAAGACGAAGAGACCGTATCAGGAACGCTTTCTCGACAACTTCGACCGCTCGCAGCTCCGGCGTGAGGTCGAGTCTGTAACGCCGCGCCGCATGAAGGGTCTGAAAAAGAAGTACGCCACCTGGGCTCTCGGCGCCTCGCTCGCTCTCGGCGGGATTGGTGCGCCGCTGAAGATGGCCCGGAACGATGCTCCCGCCGGCAACGCCAAAGGCGCCAGGACCGGAAGCGCTACCGCCGGTCTGGAGACTGAACTGGCGAAGGACCTGAAGGCGGCCCGCTCGATCGCCCAACAGGTCGCGGGTGGTGTGGTGGGCGGCGTCGAGGCCGCGGCCTCGTCTCCTCTCGCGGCCGTCGCGGAAGCCCCGAGGAAGCTGACCATCGTCACCGAGCAGGTGCGCGAGGACTTTTTCAGGAAGGAAGTGCCGTTCGGTGCCGTCATTTATCAGGAGGCGAAGAAGAACAACATCCGGCCGGAGCTCGTCGCCGCGGTCGTGCAGGCGGAGTCACGGTTCAAGCCGACGGCCCGTTCCGGCGCCGGCGCGGTCGGCCTGATGCAGCTCGTCCCGCGCACGGGACGCTGGATGGGAGCCCGCGACCTGACCAACCCGGTCCAGAACATCGCCGCCGGGACGAAGTACCTGAAGTACCTGCACGAACGCTTCGACGGCAACGAGACGAAGATGATCGCCGCGTACAACGCCGGCGAAGGCAACGTGAAGCGCTTCGGCGGCGTGCCGCCGTTCAAGGAAACGCGCAAATACCTGACCAAGGTGCGGGGGTACGAACAGGAGTACAAGAATCGCGTCGAGAACCGGATCGCGGACAACAGCGCCGAGACCGCGGCCGACACGCAGGTCGCCGAGGCAGAGTACGCGCGTTGATGTGATTCAATAGCGCGCCGTGTCGGGAATCAGACTGGCTGTAGGCGTGATCGTGATGGGCATCGCCATCCCGGTCACGCTTTTCTTTTTGCTCGGCCTGCAAACCTCCTCGCAGCTCTTCACCATCGCCGCCACCACCTTCTGCGCCTGGGGAGTCTCCGACCTCCTGGCCACCATCCTCGAGCGCCCGCGGCTCAAGGACCGCTCGCCCGGCCGCGCCATCAAAGAGGATTGGGAGAGAAGGTCGGAGTGACGCCTATGTCCAGTCGCCCATCTTCTTGAGGAGCTGGTCGATGGAGAGCAACTTCTCGGCGCCGTCGGACTCGCGGCGGAAGATGGCGTGGTACCAGCCCTTCATCCCGACCGGGGTGTAGACGTCGTTGCCCATCTTCAGGCGGCCGCCGGAGACGAGCTTGAGGAAGACCTGTTCGTACGCAGACCGGGTGAGGCGGCGGTCGGGGAAGGGGACGGCGTAGTTGCGTTTGCGGCGATCGGCGATCCGGCGGCGCTCCGTCTCCGACTTCGTGCCACCGTTGCCGCCGAGGAGGATGCCGCGGCGGTCGAGGTACTGGGACGGGCGTTTCGGGACCAGCTTGCCGACGCGGTCGTTCCGGCGGCGGGAGAGGATCGACTTCGCGCGAGGCGTGCGGCGCGCAGCCTGTGCGATCGGCTGAGCGCTGAGCTCATCGAGCGCGATCACCGGAGTCGACTTGGCGTTCGCGGCCTGGATGGAGCGCGTACGCGCCCGTGGCTCGCGTGCACTGACGTTCGCCATCTCGGACTGGTGCTTCTCGCGCGCCTGCTGCCGCTCGATCACGAACTGGTCGATCGACTCGTGGTTCCACTCGCGCCACGGCGCGAGGAGCCGCATCTCGGACTCGTAGTTCTTCAACTCGTGGATGACCATCCCCCAGCGGCAGAGACGGCCGACGTCCTCGTACGCGCTCGGGCGGTCGACCAGCTCCAGCATCGACGGCGCGCGGCCATCGAGGACGGCGAAGAGCAGGCGGAAGCTGAACGGGTCGGAGTACTTGCGGATCGACTTGCGGAAGAACCAGGCGGTCTCCTTGCCGATCTGCCGCAGCGAGCGCTTGTCGCCGAACTGGGTCGTCCAGATCGGAGCGTTGATGTCCGAGGTGTACGGGCTCTGCTCGTAGTGGAAGTCCTTGGTCAGCCACCCTTTGCGCGTGGTGTGCTTCCCCGGGACCACGCCCGCGATGACCGGGATAGGGAGCTTCTCGAGGAGCGACAGCTCGTACGAAGGCCAGGTCATGATCTCGCGGACGATCCCCACCACCAGCGTCGCGGCCGCGATCATCAGGCCGGGATCGGGGGTGAAGTCGACCGTCACCTCGATGCGCGCGCCGCGGGGGCGGACGCCCACGCCGGTCGAACGGCGGTTCGAAGCCACGAGCATCATCGGGACCGGAAGGATGTGCGCCAGCAGCAGCGCCAGGAGCTTCTCGTTCCGCTTCGGGTTCTGCTGCGATTTCGGGATCTCGTAGGAGATGTTGAAATGGCTGCTGTACGCCTTCAGGCGGACGGTGTGGCCGGTCTTCTTTCCCCAGTTGGTGAGCTGGTCGCGGACGAAGCCGATCTGCTCCCAGAGGTTCCGCACCATCCTGGCCGTGCTGTGAGGGGCGAGCTCGATGACCGGGGTGACGACCTCGATCACGCCGCGGTCGAAGTACACCGCGCCACCGGTCGGCAGTTGCAGCGAGGTTTTCTCCCGCTTCAGCAGAGGCTGGTCGATGAATGCGCTCGGGTGTTTCCAGTAAGGCTCGGGGTTGATCTCCACCTCGTCGAGCCAGACGTTGAACTCCGACTCCATACCGATGACCGGCATGTCGAGACGGGTTTTCCCTAATCGAGCGATCTCGCGGTCGAGCTCGTTTTTTGTACTGAGAGGTGGCAACTGTGAACTCCGGATTGGGTGGACTGCATTACTGCTGCGACCTCAACCTAAGCAAAGGGCAGGCCGGGATTGTTGCGGCCGCGGAGCTATTCTTCGTCCTGCGGCGGCGCGTTGCGGCGCTCGACGCGGCGGCGTTCCTCGAAGGCGAACCGGGGCCGGCTCTCCTGAGGCTGCTCCATCCGGTCTTCGCTGATCTCGCGCGGGACCAGGGTCACGTAACCGAGGTCGAGGTGGACGTGATCGTCCGCATTCCGTCCGGTGACGTGGCCGTACGGCAGGACCGTCACCTCGTCGCTCAGGTCCTCGGCGATCTGGTTGTACTTTTCAATTGCTTCCTTCGACTTGAGGATGTTCGAGCCAATGCGGTAGACGTCCGCGGCCGTGCCCCACATGTGCGGCGTGGCGTGCAGCGAGAGCTTGTGCGAGGGGGAGCGGTAGGCGCCGTTGACGGCGATGTGCACCGAGGCACCGCAGGCGGTGCGGAATTGCTCGAGGTAGAACGCCAGGATGCGCACCGCGCAGGGGATGTACCGCGGGAACTGCTGGAGGCGTCCCGCTTCCTTGAGGTCGGTGAGGATGAACTCGTTGATGCCGAAATGCGGCGTCAGCCGGGTCTTCATGGCATCGTTGTGCGCCGGGATTTCGTAAAAGTAGCGCGGGAGGCGGTGGCGCCGTCCCTGGCTGTCGCGCACCATCTCGCCGGGCTTGAGGATCCCCCGCAGCTCGTCGTCGAGGTCGAACGCGTCGACGACCTTCAGTCCCTGTCCCTGTTCCTCGGATACTGCACTCGTACTACTCATAAACACTTCCAGCGAGCGTATTGAAGATGTCGCGCGACACGTCGGCCACCGCGGTTCCGCGCCCCTGTTCCGGCTCGAACTGCGTGAGGATGACGAGCACGTACGGCTTGCGGTCTTCGAGGTACACGATACCGGCGTCGTGGTGCACGGTCGAGATGTTCCCGGTCTTGTGCGCGACACGGGCGGCTTTCGGCAGCCCGGCCGGGATGCCGCTGCGATACTGCTGGTCGAGCATGATGTCGAGCATCTCGTCGCAGACCTTGGGCGAGTACGCCTTGCCGTCGGCGATGAGGCGGAGCATTTTCAGGAGCCCGTGCGCCGTCACCTCGTTGTTGAGGCCCGCGTGGAAGGCGCGCTGGTCCTCGACGCCGCGGAGCACGCGCACGCCGTCGATGTCGAGCTCGTCGAGCGCGAGCTGCACGGTCTTGATGTTGATCACGTCCACGAGGAGGTTGGTGGCCAGGTTGCTGGACTTGGTGATCATCCAGTACGCCAGGTCGCGCACGCTCATGGTCTTGCCGAGGTGGCCGTAGACGTCCGGATCGGCATCGCGGCCGAGGTCCAGCATGAACGGCTCCTGGTTCACGATGCTGGTGAAGCGGTTGCGGACGTGCACCGGGGCATCGAGCGCGAGCTCGCCGCGCTCGACCTGGCGGAACACCCCCAGCAGCACCGCCAGCTTCATCGTCGAAGCGGCGTGGAAGTAGTGATCGGCGTTGTACGACCACTGGATCGTGGTCTGGGCGTCGTAGAACGAGATGCCGAGATCGACCAGGTGGTGGTCCTTCTTGATCTTGAGTACGTTGCGATAGAGCGAGACCTCCGACGCCGCGACCGAATCCTGGGCCGGCGGGATCGGGAGTCGCTCTTCGCTGTGCTGTGCCTTGGACGCCATCGCGCGAATCTTACTGAAACTTCCCAGGCGCGATGACTGCAAGTTCGGTGCAGCCCCGGCTGGCTCGCTCCTGCGGCTAACGCTTCCAGTCGTTCAGCGACCAGTCGTAGTCGTCGTATTCAAAGTCGATGTCCTTCGCCTGGTCGATCATGCGCTGCTTGTCGGCGGAGACGTATTTGCGGATGAAGGCCGCCTTTCCTCCCGCCCACTTGTCGAAGTCGTCGCCGAACCAGTCCATGATCCTGGTGGTGGTGATGACGAGCGTGTCGCCGTCCTTCTTGAAGCGCGCCCCGTGCGGCCCGTTGAGGAAGGCGTGCGCCTGCTGGTCGAGCTGCGCGTCGAGAGTGTCGCCGGTGAACGCGGTCTGGCGGATCGGAGGACAGCTCTTCGCGGCGCAGTTGATCGCGAAGTGGATGCGCGCGTCCTTGAACCCGTCGCGGATCTTCTCGTTCTCGACGTCGTTCAGAGAGAGTTTCGCGTCGCCCACCGGCACGCGCTCTTTCTTGAAGACGTTCAGGCGGATGATCGGGTCGGTGGAGAGGTCGCGGATCGAGTCCGTCGGATAGCCTTCGACGATCGTGGCGACGGTGTTGACGTTGTAGACGTTGATCCAGTGCGCGAGCTGCTGCTTCGGGTTCAGCGCCGCCACGTTCACCCGTCCGAGCTGCTGACGTACGCCCTGCAATGCCGCGGCGTCGCGCGCCTTCAGCGCCTTGTAGTCGAAGCCTTTGCCCGGGTTGTAGTAGGTGGCGAGCAGCCGGTTCCACTGCGCGACCGGGTCCGCCGGCTTCGGCTGGGCGTTCGAGATGCCTACGAGGAAAAGTGCGACGGTGGCAGCGAGCAGCTTTCTCATGTCTACATTAGAACCGCGGTCCACAACGCTGTCATCCGAAGCGTCGCCCGGGGAAGCCTTTTTCGGGTCTCTACGCCCGCGTAGCGGACGTCAGATCAATAGCCCCCGGCTTCAGCCGGGGGAATCGGGGTCCCTCCGGTCGAGCCCGCGTAGCGGTCGACAGAACACTTTCGGCCGCTACGCGGACTCAATCCTGACCCCGCCCTTCCCCCGGCTGAAGCCGGGGGCTAGTGATCTCTCGCCGCCTACGGCGGCTATCGGGATGACGGGGGCTACCGCCCCTGCGCGCGCAGATACCGCCCAATCCGTTCGATCCCAGACGTGATCTGTTCGACCGGCGCGGCGAAGGAGATGCGCATGAAGCCGTTGCCGCCGCTGCCGAAGGCGACGCCGGGGATCACCAGCACCGCCGCGTCGATGGCCAGGCTTTTCGCAAAGTCGATGGTGTCGCAGGTCGGGACGGCCGCGAACGCGTAGAACGCGCCCGCCGGAGGGGCGATCTCGAATTCCAGCTCGTGCCCGATGGCGTAGAGCGCCGCCTCCCGCTGCTGGGCGAACTGTGCGCGCACGTTCGCCAGCCAGGCCGCGTTCCATTCGGGGTCCTCGAAGATCAGCTCCGCCAGCGATTGCGAGAAGACCGAGGCGCAGGTGGCGATGTACTGGTGCGCGGTGACGATCGGCTTCATCAGGGAGGCGTGAGCGTGAATCCAGCCGAGGCGGAGGCCGGTCATGGCGTGGCTCTTCGAGAGGCCGTCGAGCACCACCACGTTGTCTCCCATGCCGAGCATCGACGCGGGCGGCGCGTCGTACCAGATCTCGCGATAGACCTCGTCGCTCACGACCAGCGGCCCGAGGGCGGCGATGGCCTGCAACGTCTCTTTCGGCGCGACGGAGCCGAGCGGATTGGACGGGGAGTTGACGACGATCAGCTTCGTCTTCGGTGTGATCTTCCGCCGCAGCGCGTCCACGTCGATCTGCCAGGAGGGTGGCTCGAGGTCATACGTGGCGACGCTCGCGCCGCAGATCCTCGCCAGCGTGGCGTAGGAGAGGAAGCCGGGATTCGGGACGAGCACTTCGTCGCCCGGATTCACGAACGCGGTGAAGAGGGAGAAGAGTCCTTCCTGCGTTCCGGCGGTGACGCAGACTTCGCTCTTCGGATCGAACGGCGTCCCTTCGCACAGTTTCTTCCGCAGCGCCAGCGTGCCGGCGTTCGGCGAGTAGTGCCAGGACGTGGTGGCGGCGCGCTGCGCGAGCTCTCGGAAACGCGCGTCGGGCTCGACGTTCGGCTCGCCGATGCCAAGGTTAACCGAGAGCGGGGTGGCGAGCGCGTTGATCTGGCGGATCAGCGAGAGCTCGATGTCCGCGATTCGTTCAGCCGGTTTCACTCGACCCCTACCGCAACGCCTCTTCCAGCGCCGTCCCCGAGTCGGTTTTCTCGTCGCGGTACTTGACGATCATCGGGGTCGTGACCTGCAGGCCATGCTGTTCCGCGAATGCGCCTTTGATCGGGCGGGCGCCCGGCACGACCACCGCGCCGTAGGGGATCTCGAGGGGACGGTCGGGAGTCTTGCGGTAGATCTGGCCGCGCACGAGATCGTAGACGGGGGTGGAGCCGGTCAGGACCACGCCGGCGCCGATCACGGCGCGGGAGCGGACGATCGTCCCTTCGTAGATGCCGCAGTTGCCGCCGACGACCACGTCGTCTTCGATCACCACCGGCACGTTTCCGATCGGCTCGAGGACGCCGCCGATCTGCGCGGCCGCCGACAAATGCACCCGTTTGCCGATCTGCGCGCAGGAGCCGACCAGCGCGTGGGAGTCGATCATCGTCTCTTCATCGACGTAGGCGCCGACGTTCACGAACGCGGGCGGCATCATCACCACGCCCTTCGCGATGAACGCGCCGCGGCGGACGGACGAGCCGCCGGGCACGATGCGGATGGCGTCCTGCACCTTGAACCGCCGCGCGGGGATCGTGTCCTTGTCGACGAAGGAGAGCGAGCCCGAGGCGAACTCCGCGAGGATGCCGAAGCGGAACGCGGCCAGGATCCCTTCCTTCACCCACGGCTGCGCCGTCCAGACGCCGTCCGCGTCGCGCGACGCGGCCCGCACCGTCCCTTTCTCGAGCTCCGAGAGGAACAGGCCGACGGTCTTCACCGCCTCGGTTCGATCGGGGTTGTTGGCCAGCGCCTTGACGCGATCTTCAATCGTGATCACAGCAGTCCGCACTCCTTCAGGATCGCCCGCAGCTTCTCCCGGTTCCCCTCGGACATCGGCGCGAGCGGCGGCCGCAACGTATCACTTTCGAGGATGCCCATCATCTTCAGGGCCGCCTTCGCGGGACCGGGATTCGATTCGATGAAATTGCCGAGCAGCAGCGGCAGAAGGCGGTTCTGGACGGCGATGCTCTTCTCGTCGACGAGCCGCCGCATCAGGCGCGGCACTTCGTTCGAGGCGACCGAGATCACGCCGTCCGCGCCGGCGCCGAGGAGCGGGAGCGTCCAGGCGTCGTCCCCGCTGAGCACGAGGAAGCCGTCGCGGCGCTCGCGGAGGATCGTGAGGATCTGCTCCATGTTCGCCGACGCTTCCTTGACGCCGATCACGTTCGGGAGCTCCCGCGCCATGCGCAGCGTCGTCTCCGCGGTCATGTTCAGCCCCGTGCGGCCGGGGACGTTGTACATGATCATGGGAAAGCCGGGCTTCTTCCGCTCGACCGCTTCCGCCTGCGCGCCGAAGTGGCGGAGCAGGCCGTCGGGCGTCGGCTTGTTGTAGTAGGGGGTGATGGTGAGGATGCCGTCCGCGCCGAGGTCGATGGCCTGCTGCGCGAGCTCCACCGCGCGCGGCGTGGAGTTGCTGCCGGCCCCGGCGAGCACGGGCACCATGCCCCTGGCCGTCTTCACGGTCAGCTCCACCACGCGGCGATGCTCCTCGGCGGTCAGCGTCGGGTTCTCGCCGGTCGTGCCGCAGGGGACGAGAAAGTTGATCCCTTCCTCGATCTGCCAGAGCACGAACTTCTGCAGGGCCAGCTCGTCGAGGGAGCCGTCGTCTTTGAAAGGGGTGATGAGGGCGGTGCCTACGCCACGGAACATCGGTTCACTCCAATAGCTCGTCAAATCGCAGCAGGCCTTTCCGGCCGCGCAACCGCTCCGCCGCAAAGACCGCGCCTCTTGCGAAGCCCTCGCGGCCGCGGGCGCGGTGCGACAGCTCGATCACGTCGTCGGTAGAGTCGAAGAAGAGCGTGTGCAGGCCGAACTCCGCGCCGACGCGGGAGGCGGCGACCGGCGGGTCGAGCTTGCCGCCGCTCCCTTCCTTCACCTCCCCCGCGATCTTGAGTGCGGTGCCGCTCGGAGCGTCTTTCTTCTGCGAGTGGTGGCGCTCTTCCATGCCCGCCGCGTATTGCGGGAAGCGGGCGAACAGCTCCCCGGCGCGGCGCGCGAGCGCGAACATGACGTTCGCGCCGGGGGAGAAGTTGGAGGCGTAGACGCAGGCGATGCCGGCCTGCTCGACGCGCGTGCGCACCTCGTCCAGCCGCTCGTTCCAGCCGGTCGTGCCGATCACCAGCGCGACGTTGTTCTCGCATGCAATGGCGAGCGTGTCGTCGAGCGCCGAGGCATGCGAGAAGTCGATCACCACTTCCGCGCCGCTCAGCGGCTCCTTCCGGTCGACGTCGAGGATGCAGACCACGTCGTGGCCCGCCTCGCGCGCGACGCGCTCGATGGTCTGCCCCATCTTGCCGTAGCCGTGGATCGCGATCTTCATACGGTCACCGGCGTCTCGAAGAGCGCGTGATGGATGGTCTTCACCGCGGTGTCGGCGTTCGCGTCGTCGACCACCAGGCTGAGATTGAGGCCGGAACGGCCGAGGGAGATCATCTTCACCGGCATGCCGCGCAATCCTTCCAGGATTCGCGCGCCCACGCGCGAGTCCGACATCAGGTTCTGGCCCACCACCGCCACGATGCACTGGTTGTCGGTGAGCTCGACCTCTTCGGCGATCTGTTCCAGGCGCTTCTTCAGCTCCTGCACGCGCACCTTCTCGTCGATCGTCACGGTAACCGAGACCTCGGACGTGGCGATGAGGTCGACGGAGATGGCGAGCTCCTGGAACACGTCGAAGAGGCGCGCCAGGAAGCCGTGCGTGCCGAGCATCAGGTTCGATTTCACGTGCACCATGGTGATGCCCTTCTTGCGGGCGATGGAGCGCGGTCCGGCGGACGACACCGCCCCTTCGCGCGTGATCAGCGTCCCGGGAGACGAGGGGTTGTGCGTGTTGAGCACGCGCACCGGGATGTTCGCCGCCACGGCCGGCTCGAGCGTCTTTGGATGGAGCTTCGCGCCGAACTGCGCCAGCTCGGCCGCTTCTTCGAAGGAGAGGAGGTCGATCACACGCGCGTCGGGCACGAGGCGCGGATCGCAGGTCAGCAGGCCGTCGACGTCGGTCCAGATCTGCACTTCGTCCGCGCCGATGGCGGCGCCGACGATTGCGGCGCTGTAGTCGGAGCCGTTGCGCCCGAGAGTGGTGGTGGCGCCGGACTCGGTTCGGCCGATGAAGCCTCCCATGACCGGGATGCGGTTCCGCTCCAGCAGCGGGAGCAGCACGCGCCGCGCGTGCTCGCGCGTGAGGTCCATCTTCGGGCTGGCGCCACAGAAGTTGTCATCGGTCCAGATGACCTCCTCGGAGTGCACGTGCTCTCCCGGCAGCGCGCGCATCATCATCGTGTAGGCGAAGAGGACGGACGAGAGCTTCTCGCCGATCGACATCACCTTGTCGCGCGCCCGCAGCGTGATCTCGCCGAGCAGCGCGATGCCCTTGAGGATGGTCTGGATCTCGTCGACCTGCTTGTCGAGCTGCCGGATGAACAACTCGAGGAAGTCGGACTTCTGCTGCACGAGTTGCAACGCGACGTCTTCATGCCGCTGCCGCACGCGCGCGATGATCTCCGCCACCCGCTGCGGATCCTGCGCGCACGCCGCCTCGCTCGCCGCCACCAGCTCGTTCGTGACCCCGGCCAGCGCCGAGACGACGATCACCGGCTTGAGATGACGCCGCTCGGAAACGATCTCGATCGCATTCGCCACGCGATCGGCATCGCCGACGGAGGTGCCGCCGAATTTAATGATGATCATGTTCGTGCGTCCCGAGTAGCGTTGCTGGTTGCTGGTTGCTGGTTCGAGGTGATGGATCGCCTGCGCGATGCCTCACAAGCAACTAACAACCAGCAACCAGCCACAATCACAGCATCCCCCTCGCTTCCAACAGCTCCGCATTCAACACCGCCGCTCCTGCCGCGCCGCGAATGGTGTTGTGCACCAGGGCCACCAGGCGAAAGTCGAGGATGGGGCAGGGGCGGAGGCGGCCGACGGAGACGGCCATGCCGTGCTCGCGGTCGCGGTCGAGGCGGGGCTGGGGGCGGTCGGGCGCGTCGATGTAGTGGATCGGGCGTTTCGGCGCGGTCGGGAGCCCGAGGCGTTGCGGCTCGCCGGTGAAGGACTCGAGCGCCTCGCGGATGGCGTCGAGCGACGCTTTGTGGTGCAGCTTCGCGGAGACGGTCATGAGATGTCCGTCGATGGTGGGGACGCGGTTGACCTGCGCGGAGATGGTGATCGGGGCGTCGGTGAACCTGCCGTCCGTCCACTCGCCGAGGATCTTGCGCGGCTCCGCTTCGATCTTCTCCTCCTCGCCGCCGCCGATGTAGGGGATGACGTTGTCGAGGATCGCGTACGACGCCACGCCCGCGTAGCCGGCGCCGCTGATGGCCTGCATGGTGGTGACGTGTACGGCATCGAGCCCGAACGCGCGTTGGATCGGGGCGAGCGCGATGGCCAGCCCCATCACCGAGCAGTTCGGATTCGTGACGATGTAGCCGCGGGAGCCGCGGCGGTCGCGCTGCTGCTCGATCGCGTCGAGGTGCTCCGCGTTGATCTCCGGGATCAGCAGCGGGACGTCGGCCGCCATGCGGTGGTTCTTCGAGTTCGAGATGACGGCGCAGCCGCGGTTCGCATACGTGTCTTCGGCCTCGCCGGCCACCGAGGAGTCGAGGCCGGAGAAGACCACCGTCGATTCGAGGTCCGCGCCGAGCGACTTCACCGTCAGCCCTGCGACGTCGTCGGGGATGAGCGTCTCCAGCCGCCAGTCGGCCGCGTCCTGGAACGACTTCCCGGCGCTGCGGTCGGAGGCGACCACTTCGTGGACGCGGAACCAGGGATGGCGCTCGAGCAGCTGGATGAATCGTTGTCCGACGGAGCCCGTCGCGCCGAGGATGGCGACCGGGATGCGCCCGGTCCGGTGTTGTTGCGGCGCCGCCTCGGCGGGCAATGTTGCAGTCATGGCTGTGCTCCCTTGCAAGACTGATTCTAGCCGGGGGGCTGTGAAGAAGTCCCTTTATCGCGAGCCACAACCCTCATCTAGCTATGATCCAGCAATGCTGCAGGTCGAAGAAGCGCAGGCCCGTGTGCTCGCCGAAGTCGTAGCCGTGCCCGTGGAGGAGGTTCCGTTCGCCGAGGCGCACGGCCGCGTCCTGCGTGAAGACGTGGCCGCGACGCACGACCTGCCGCCCGCCGACAACAGCGCCATGGACGGCTACGCGGTGCGCGCGGAAGACATTGCAGGCGCGCCGGTGCGGTTGCGCGTCTCCGGCGACATCCCGGCCGGACATCCGGCCTCGCACGCCCTGGAGCCGGGCACCGCGATGCGCATCATGACCGGCGCCTTCATGCCGGACGGCGCGGACACCGTGGTGCAGGTCGAGCTGACCGATGGCGGCACGGACGTCGTCACCATCAACAAGGCGCTCGCGCGCGGAGCCCACCTGCGCCGCCGCGGCGAGGACATGCGCACCGGCGACGTGATTCTCCGCGCCGGAGCGCGCATCGGTCCGGCGGAGCTGGCAGTGCTTGCGGCGGTGCAGAAAACGACCGTGAGCGTGGCGCGCCGCCCGGCCGTGGCGATCCTCTCGACCGGCGATGAGCTGATCGACATCGACGGCGTGCTCGCGCCGGGGAAGATCGTGAACACGAACGCGCCGCTGCTCGCGGCGCTCGTGCGCGACGCGGGCGCGATTCCGCGCAACCTCGGCATCGTGCGCGACACGCGCGAGGCGACGATCGCCGCATTGCAGTCCGCGCTGGACTCCGACTTCGTGCTCACCTCCGGCGGCGTTTCCGTCGGCGCGTTCGATTTCGTCAAGGAGGCGCTGGAGGCGGTCGGCGCCGAGACGAAGTTCTGGCGCGTGGCCATGAAGCCGGGCAAACCGGTGGTCCTCTCCCGCCATCGCGACTGCCTCATCTTCGGCCTGCCCGGCAATCCGGTCTCCTGCTTCGTCTCCTTCCACCTCTTCGTCCGCCCCGCCCTCCGCAAGTCCCTCGGCGAAACCGAAGCGCTGCTGCCTTCCGCCGTCTCGCTGCGCCTCGCCGCGCCGCTACGCTCCCTCGGCGACCGCCGCGTCTACGTGCGCGTGCACGTCGCCGCGCGGGACGGCGAGCTGGTGGCCACGCCGCTCACGTCGCAGGGCTCCGGCTCCCTGACGTCGATGGTCGGTGCAAATGGCCTGGCGATCGTGGAGCAGGGCGTGACGAACGTCGCCGCCGGCGAACACGCGCCGGTCCTCCTGCTTTGATATGGAGTGCGGTAACGCCAGTTACCGCTTTGCCTGCCTCTGTTCGTGTTTGCGCGAATAGCGCTCTGCCTCGGCGGATGCTTGTTGCCGCGACAGACGCACAGAATCAGTCAAAGCGGTAACTGTCGTTACCGCACTCCATATCAGCCGGCCGCGGCCACGCTGAGCTCCGCGAGCATGCGGGTCAGTTGGCGGGCCTCGGTACCGCCCGATTCGTACGTACGGCAGAGCAGCGCCACCTGATCGTCCGGCTCGGCGGCCGCGATCGTGAAGCCGTTCTCCGGCTGGTCCGCGTGTGCGCTCTGCTCCGACCTCCAGCCGCCGTCGCCGAAGATCCAGCGCACGAAACCCTGCATCGGGCGCCGCCAGGCCGCGGTAAGCGTCTCGTCGCCGATGAGGTTCGCCTCCCGGTCGCCGCGAGCATTTGCCTCGAGGGCGATCAGCATCTCGGTGGCCGAGCCGGCGATCAGGCGGCAGAGCGCCTCGTTCTCCTCCAGGAAATGGAGGCCTGAGCGCGACTCCAGCGTGCGCGCCGTCTCCGCCATCAGCTCGACCTCCTCGTCGCGCCACCAGAAGCGCAGCAGCGCGCGCGCATCGGCGGGGATCGGCTCGTCGTACTCGATCAGCGCCCCGGTCGCGCTGACGTCGATCAGGCGCACCGCGTAATCGCCGAACCAGCCGTCGATCGGCTCGAGCAGGGTCAGACGCTGGAAGTGCCGGCGCTCGTCGCTCACGGGATCTTCTTCACATCCGTCAGCCAGTACGCGCTCTCGGTGACGTGCAGGCGCGCCTCGATGCGGCTCTTGTCCGGCGGCAGCGCCCCGACCTGCGCCCCGCGCACGATGTAATCCATCTTCATCGCCTCCATGAACCCGGGGATCGCCTCGTGATCCATGAAGATCGTGTTCGCGGTCTCGTTCCTGTTGAGGAGCACGCCCCGCACCGGATACAGCTTCTCCCCCGCTTCACTGGCCGGCTTCGGCCCATCGCCCCCGCCGCAGGCGACGAGCAGGAGGAGGAAAAGCAGGGCGGCGCAACGTTTCATCGGGGTAGCGATTATAGGAGCGCCGAGGGAGAATGAGCGCATGACGCGGCCCGTAATGGACGATGAGGCAGTCGCCGAAGACGTATTCACCGCCTACCAGGCGATCCAATTGAGCCCGGAGCAGAAGGCCGCCGCCCGGAAGCGGGCGGGGGAACGTGCCGCGGAAGCGCGCCGTACGGGCGTGTACGACCGCGTGCTGGAAATCGAAGGAACGGTGAAGTGGTCGATTCCGTGGCAGGCGCTCCGAGCTCGGTAAACCCACTACGTCTGCCAGCGTTTGGAGTGCGGTGACCGCAGTCACCGCTTTCACTGCGTCCCATCTGCGCTGACCGCGCGAACAAGCGTGAGCTGCGGCTCACGCGAGGAAGAGCGGTGACTGCGGTCACCGCACTCCAAACCGCCGGCCTTCACGTATGATCGCTCCAGTCTGCTGTAGAGAGGGGAATCGGTCCGATGCTTCCAGAGAAAACGTTTGAAGGCCGCACGGGGATCATCACGGGCGGGGCGACCGGGATCGGGTTTGCCGTGGCGCGCGAGGTGGCGCGGCTCGGCGGGCGCGTCGTCATCGCCAGCCGCAAGGAAGAGAAGCTCGGGCCGGCGGTCGAACAGATCCGCTCCGAGACCGGACGCGCGGATGCCGCGCATTACCACGTGCTCGACGTCCGCGACGCCGCGGCGGTGGACGCGATGGCCGGCAAGGTCGACAGCGACTTCGGGCGCATCGACTTCCTGATGAACAACGCCGCGGGGAACTTCATCGTGGCGGCCGAGGAGCTGTCGGTCAACGGCTGGAACACGGTCATCAACATCGTGCTCAACGGCACGTTCTACTGCACGAGCGCGGTCGGGAAGCGGATGATCGAGAAGAAGACCGGCGGGGTGATGCTGAACGTCATCGCCAACTACGCCTGGACCGGCGGCGCTGGGGTCATTCACTCCGCGAGCGCCAAGGCGGGCGTGCTCGCGTTGACGCGCACGCTGGCGGTCGAATGGGCGCGCCACAAGATCCGCCTGAACGCCATCGCACCGGGACCGGTCGACACGCCGGGCGCGGCGGAGCGGCTCTTCCCCGATCCGATGATCATGGAGGGGATCCGCAAGACCATCCCTCTGCGCCGCTTCGCTAACCTGGAAGAGATCGCGCAGGCAGCCTCATACCTGCTGTCCGACTATTCGTCCTACATGACCGGCGAGAACTTCGTCATCGACGGCGGCCAGTGGCTCTCGGGGTCGGATTACTTCACAAGGTTGAAGCAGATGATGCCGAAGTGACGCGCGCAGACGCGTCATCCTGAGCGAGGTGGCGAGGGCGGGCGTGAGCGAAGGATCTGGGCGGGGGGAACGCCCACCCAGGCATCGCCCACCCGCCCAGACCCTTCGCCGTCTGCGCGGCTCAGGGTGGATTACCTGACGCTATTGCGTCAGGTAATCCACCGCCACATTCGCCAGCGCCCTTACCCCCAGCCCAAGCCCGCTTTCATCGATGTAGAAGAGCGGCGAATGGTTCGACGCCGCCTGCTCCGGCGTCTGGTCCCTGGGGCGCGTGCCTACCCAGAAGAACAACCCCGGCACCTCTTTCTGGAAGAACGAAAAGTCTTCCGCGCCGAGGACCGCGTTCACCAGCTTGACGTTGTCCGAGCCGGCCGAGGTGCGCAGGGACGGGAGCGACTGCTCGGTGAGCGGGGGATCGTTGTAGGTGATGGGGTAGCCGGTGGTGATGGTCACGTTTGCGGTCGCGCCGCCGGAGGCGGCGATGCTCTCCGCGGTGCGGCGGATGCGGGTGTGGATCTCGTCGCGCATCCCGGCATCGAGGGAGCGAATCGTGCCGATCATCTCCACCTCGTCCGGGATGATGTTGTTGCGCACGCCGCCGTGGATCGCGCCGACGGTGACGATGGACGGCGCCAGCGACGCGTCGAGCTGGCGGCTGGGGATGGTCTGCAACCCGAGCACGATCTGCGAGGCGACCACGATCGGATCGACGCCCAGCCAGGGGTACGCGCCGTGGGTCTGCTTGCCGCGCACCGTGATCTTGAACGAATCCACGGCGGCCATCATCCCGCCCGGCCGGTACGCGATTTCGCCGACGGCGAAGCGTGAGGTGACGTGCAGGCCGAAGATCGCGTCGACGTCCGGATTCTTCAGCGCCCCTTCCTTCACCATCAGCGCGGCGCCCCCTTCCTCTCCCTGCGGTGCCCCTTCCTCGGCCGGCTGGAAGATGAACTTCACGGTCCCTGGCAGCTCCTGGCGCATGCCGGCCAGCACCTCGGCCACGCCGAGGAGGATGGCCACGTGGGCGTCGTGCCCGCAGGCGTGCATCACGCCGACGTCCTGGCCGTTGTAGGTCGAGCGCACCTTCGAGGCGAACGGCAGGTCGACCTGCTCGGTGACCGGCAGCGCGTCCATGTCCGCGCGCAGCGCCACGACCTTGCCCGGCTTCCCGCCGCGGAGGATGCCGATCACGCCGGTATGTGCGACCTGCTCCTGCACGTCGATGCCGAGGGCGCGGAGCTTGTCCGCGACGATCTTCGCGGTCCGCGTCTCGCGGTTGCCGAGCTCGGGATGCTGATGGAGGTCGCGGCGGACCGCGATGACGTTCTGCTCGACGCGCTTCGCGGCAGCGTCGACGCGCGGCGCGAGCGCCGGCGCGGCGGTGAGTGCGGACATGACGGAGACCTCCAGGGCGAGAGCGAGGAGTAAGGGGCGGAGCATGGGAGGGATTGTATGCGGGCGTCTGGGTAGTGAACCACGCGCGCCCAGGTTGTGAACCTGGCGCGGCCAGGTTGCGAACCCAACGCGGCCGGGTTGTGAACACGACGCGGCCAGGTTGCGAACCCAACGCGGCCAGGTTGTGAACCTGACGCGGCCAGGTTGTGAACCCGACGCGGTCAGGTTGTGAACACGACGCGGCCAGGTTGTGAACACGACGCGGTCAGGTTGTGAACACGACGCGGTCAGATTGTGAACCCAGCGCCGCTAGGTCGTCAACCCGCCGGTGCGCAGCTTCTCCGCCTTCACCACCAGCTCCTCGAACCACTCCGCGAAGTTGGTCTCGTTCTTCTCGAGCGCCTGGGCCTGGGTGCGGCGGGCCATCTCGATGAACTGGTCGACGAACTGGCGGAGCTCGTCGTGGTGGCCCATCAGCATCAGCGTCGGGGCCTGCGCTTCGATGGTCTGCAAGGCCTGGAGGGCCTGGGCATATTCGCCACTGAAGTAGTCGAACGTGGCGCGGGGATCGGTGGCGTCGGGCGTCATGAGTACGGGACGGTAGTGTAGCGTCAGGTGGACAATCCGGGCCGCCGCAACGGGGCGCATAGAGAGGAACGCTTCGGCATTCCCGCTGCACAGGGGGGTGCCGACACACCGCCAGAACAGAGAGAAACATCAAGAAGGGGTGGTTCATGCCTGCAGCTGCTGCACGTGCGTCTTTCGTTGCCCCGATTCTCGTCCTCCTCCTCACCACCGCTTCGCTTCAGGCGCAACAGGCCATGCCGCGCGCCAACGAGAGCATCGACGTCTCGATCGTGAACGTCGACGTCTTCGTGACCGACCGCAAGGGCAACCGCGTGCGCGGCCTCACCGCCGCCGACTTCGAGATCCGCGAGAACGGGCGGCCGCAGCCGATCTCGAACTTTGCGGAGTACGCGCCGGAGCAGCGCCGCGGAAGCGGCGCCGACCGGCGGGACATCCCCGCAAACAACCCGATCGCGGCACTGGCGGAGGCGCCGCAGAAGCGGACCATCGTCATCTTCGTCGAGTCGACCACGCTCGCGCCGCATCGCAGCAAGACGTTCTTCGACTCCCTGCGCCAGCTCGTGCGCGAGCATGTCCGTCCCGGCGATTCGGTGGCGGTCGTGTCGTGGCTTCGGGCCGCGCTCGTGCGCCAGGACTTCACCGACGACGTCGAGAGCATCGTGCAGAGTCTGGACGAGCTGGAAGCGGAGATGACGGGGGTGGAGGAGAGCGGGGCCGACTCGTTGCGGCGGCAGCAGGAGTTCCTCGACGAGTTCCACCAGGATCTCGTGGAGGAAGGCTTCCCGGTCAACCTGGCGCGGATCACCTCCCTCGGTGCGATGTCCGCCGCGCAGGCGGAGCTGACTTACATCCGCCGCAAGGCCATCGCCCTGAAGTCGTTCATGGAGAACATCGCCGGGTTCGACGGGAAGAAGATCGTGATCATGGCCATGCACCGCTTCGGCGAGTACGCGGGCGCCCAGTACTTCCAGGGAGAGGTGCCGACCCGCGACCGCGGGCTGCTCGACACGCGCCGCGAGCGCGAGTCGGTCATCGCCACCGCCAACGCGCACAACATCACTCTCTATCCGGTTTACCCGCGCGGGATCACCTCCACGCCGCGGGCGAACGCCGAGGACAGCGGCGGGAACATCTTCCTCGTCGACCAGGAGGCGGACCTGCGCCGCTTCGCCGCGGACGACCTGTCGCATCTCAACGAGAGCGCGGCGTTGTACGAGATGGCCGTTGCCACCGGCGGCATGTCCGCCACCGGCGCGCGCAACATCGCCGGGCTCCTCCCGCGCGTCGGCGACGATCTCGACAGCTACTACTCGCTCGCCTACCGCGCCCCCGCGACCGGCAGGGACGACCAGCGCAGCATCCGCGTCACCACGAGGAACCGCGACTACGTCATCCGCTCGCGGCGGCAGTACACCGAAAAGTCGGACGAGACGCGCGTGCGCGATCTCGTCACCGCGAACCTCGTGCAGGAGACGCCGGGCGGGTCGCTGCCGATCGAGGTGCGGGTCGGCAAAGTCACGGACACCGGCAACCGCCATCTCGTCCCGCTGACCATCCGGGTCCCGGTCGAGTCGCTCACGGCGCGCGAGGATGGCAGCGGCTCGTTCTCCGTCTACCTCGCCTCGGGCGGCGGCTTCGGCATCTTGAGCGAAGTCGAGCGGCGCGGGCAGGCGTTCACGGCCGTCGAGGCGAAGGCGGCCGGCGCGCGGACCGGGTACTTTACGTATGAGGTCACGATGCGCATCGATCCCGACTCCTACCGCATCGCGGTCGGCGTCCTCGACGACGTGTCGAAGGAGTTCGGCGTCGGCCGCGTGGCCGTGGCGCTCGAGGCAACCAAATGAATGGAACCAGGATAAGGCGGGGAGCGGCGATGCTGCTCTGCTCGCTCACGCTGTTCGCACAGGAAACGCCGCGTCTCGGGGAGACGGTCGAGGTGTCGATCGTCAACGTGGACGTGGTGGTCACCGACGCTAAGGGGAACCGCGTGCGCGGCCTCACGAAGGACGACTTCCAGATCTTCGAGAACGGCAAGCCGCAGCCGGTCTCGAACTTTGCGGAGTACGCGTCCGATGATCCCGAGGCTCGGGTCTCGGTGGCGGGCGGCGCAGAGCCTGTAGCGCCGCCGCAGCGCGCGAAGCGGACGCTGCTCATCTTCTTCGAGGAGATGCAGCTCACCGGGTTCGCCGCCGACGCCATCGCCGCGGCGTTGAAAAAGACCGTGGACGCGGTGATCGGTCCGGGCGATGCGGTGTCCGTCGTTTACTGGACTCCTCACTCGATCCAGCATTTCGATCCAGGCGGCGACCGCGCGAAGATCGCCACCACGATCGACTTCCTGAACAAGAAGGCGAAGTCGGCCCGTCTCGACGAACGGGCGGATGCACTGGAGGACATGGCCAACCGGCGCGACCTGCTGGAGATGTCCACCGCCGGACGGCAGGGAGCGTCCGCTCCGCAGATGACCGGGGCGGACCGCGGCCCGAACCTGGCGATGCTCATGGCGTACAACAAGATGATGACGCGCGTCGGGGCGATCAACTCCGCGATCAACAGCATCGCGGGAATCGAAGGAAAGAAGATCGCCATCCTGGCGACGCGGCGGCTCGGCGAGGTGGCGGGCGCCGAATTCGTCTACCACGACGGGGTCATGATGATGCCGCAGGTCCTGCGGGACCTGTATGGGACCGAGCACCTGATGCAGTCGATCATCGACAACGCCAACGCCGCTGGCGTCACCGTCTACCCGCTCTACCCGATCGGACTGGAAGGCATCGGCACCGGCGCAGACTTCCTGACGCTGCAGAACGAGACCCACACCCATACGAAGATCGCGGAGAAAACAGGCGGCAAGTCGGCGGCGGGGCAGCAGAACATCGTGGACCTCCTGCCGCAGATCGCATCCGATGCCAGCAACTACTACTCGCTCGCGTACCGCGTGCAGAGCGACGGCACGGACCGCAAGCGCGACATCGCCGTCAAGGCCCGCAATCCCGAGTACGTGGTGCGCAGCCGGACGCAGTTCGTCGAGAAGTCGGACGACACCCGGATGCGCGACCGGCTCAAGGCGACGCTGTTCCGCTCCGCCCAGGACGACGCGGCGATCTCCATCGCCGTCCAGGCCGGACAGGCGAAAAAGGGCCGCCGGACGTATACCGTGCCGGTCACGGTGAAGATCCCGGTGCGCCAGTTGACGATGCTGAAGCAGGGGGCGAACAAGCACGCCGGCAAGTTCTCCGTCTACATCGGGGTCGCGTCGGCGTTGAATGACCTGAGTGACGTGACCCGCAAGACGCAACCGTACGAAGTCACCGCCGCGCAGATGAAACAGGCGCTTGCGACTCATTTCACGTACGAGCTGGACGTGGAGGTCAAGGGGGACTCGAAATATCTCGCCGTGGGTGTATTCGACGAAGTCGGACGCACGTACGGCCTGCAGAGAATCGAGCTGGAGCCGAAAAAATGAGACGACAACTATTGGCAGTCTGCTTCCTTGCTGCATTCACCCTCACCGCGCAGCAGACTCCCCGCGTTGGCGAGACCGTGGAGGTCTCGATCGTGAACGTGGACGTGGTCGTCACCGACCGCAAGGGCAATCGCGTGCGCGGCCTGACGAAAGACGACTTCCAGGTCCTGGAGAACGGCCGGCTGCAGGCTGTCTCGAACTTCGCGGAGTACGCCGCGGACGACCCGGACGCACGCGTGGGCGTCGCGGGCTCTGCCGAGGCAGGGCGCGAGAAGCGCACGTTCCTCATCTTCTTCGAGAAGATGCAGCTCACCGGCTTCGGGGCCGATGCCATCACGGAGGCGCTGAAGAAAGCGGTCGCGGAAGTGGTCCGCCCCGGCGACACCGTGTCGGTCGTCTACTGGAGCCGCTACGAGATCGAGCATTTCGACGTGGGCGACGACCCGGTGAAGATCGCGAGCGCGATCGACTTTCTGAACCGGAAGGCGAAGACGATCCGGCTCGACGAGCGCGAGCAGTTCATGCAGGACGAGAGAGAGCGGGGCGAGCTGCTGAGGGACGCGCCGTTCGCGTCGGAGCCGGACTCCGAGGTCGGCCGCCTGACCGGCTCGCACCTCACCTCGAATTTCTACCTCCAGCGGGCGTATGGCGAGATGACGTTGCGGGTCGCGGCGATCAACGCCGCGATCAACAGCATCGCCGGCATCGACGGCAGGAAGGTCTTCTTCCTCGCGACCCACCGCCTCGGCGAGGTCGCGGGCGGCGAGTTCGTTTTCGCCGCCGGCGCCGACACGGTGCCGTCGCATCTCCGCAGCATGTACGGGACCGGCAGGCTGCTCCAGTCGATCACCGACAACGCGAATGCGGCGGGCGTCACGATCTACCCGGTCTTCCCGGCGGGCCTCGAGGGCAGCGCTGGCTCCGATTACCAGACGCTGATCAACGAGAAGGTGACGCTGCAGAAGATCGCGGAAAAAACCGGCGGCATCTCGGCCGCGGGCTCGCAGGACGTGGTCGAGCTCCTGCCGCGGCTGGCGTCCGACGTCGGCAACTATTACTCGCTCGCTTACCGGGTGGGGAGCGACGGCACCGACCGCGCGCGAGACATCGCGGTGAAGACGCGCAATCCCGAATACGTGGTGCGCGCGCGAACGCAGTTCGTGGAGAAGTCGGACGACACGCGCATGCGCGACCGGCTGAAGGCGGCGCTGTTCCGCTCGAATCCCGAGTCGCAGATCGGCATCTCGGTCCAGGCCGGCAAGGCGAAACGTAGCCGCGGGGCGTACACCGTCCCGGTCGAGGTGAAGATCCCGATCCGCCAGTTGACGATGCTCCGGCGGGACGACGTCCGGAAGCACGCCGGACGTTTTTCGGTCTACATCGGCGTGGCAACAGAACTAAATGAGCTGAGCGACGTCACACAAAAGACACAACCGTTCGAAGTGACTGCGGCGCAGTTGAAAAGAGCACTGGGGAGCCACTTCACGTACGAGATGGACGTCGAGGTCACAGGCAAGTCGAAGTATCTCGCGGTGGGCGTATTCGACGAGGTCGGACGCACATATGGGTTGCAACGAATAGAACTGGAGCAGAAAAAATAATGCGAAAAGCGCTGGTGTTGTCCTTTGTCATTGCATTCGCGGCAGTTGCACAGGAAGCACCTCGCATAGGCGAAACGGTCGAGGTCTCGATCGTGAACGTCGACGTCGTCGTCACCGACCGTGCCGGCAATCGCGTGCACGGCCTGAAGCAGGACGACTTCGAGCTGCGCGAGAACGGGAAGGTAAAGCCGATCTCGAACTTCGCGGAGTACGCATCCGCGCGCGAACAGGGCACGGTCGGGATCGAGGTTGCGGAGCGGCAGGCGCCGGCCGCCGCGCCGGCGGCAGCGCCGCGCGAGAAACGGACGCTGCTGATCTTCTTCGAAGAGATGCAGCTCCCGAACTTCGCGGCCGACCAGTTCACGAAGGGGATCAGCGAAGCCGTCCGCCAGCTGATCGCGCCGGGCGATTCGGTCTCGGTGGTCATCTGGAGCCAGTACCGCATCCGGCACGTCGAGTTCACGAACGACGCGCGGCAGATCGCGGACGCCGTCAAGCTCGTGAACGACACGGCCAAGGGCGCGCGCATCGACATGATCGAGATCCAGCGGAAAGAGACCGCCAACATGCGCGAGCTCATGGCAGCCCAGGCAGGACCGGGTGGCGGTGCCCCGGCGATGGAGCCGTCGACCGATCCGGGCGGCGACGTCGGCCTGTTCATGCTCATGGCGTACAACGAGATGGTGGTGCGCGTCGCCGCGATCAACTCGGCCATCAACAGCATGGCCGGGCAGGAGGGGAAGAAGATCCTGCTCCTCGCCACGCGCCGCCTCGGCGAGGTCGCCGGAGCCGAGTTCGCGTTCCAGGCCGGGGCCGACCGGATCTCGCCGTACCTCCGGACGCGGTTCAACACCGACGAGCTGCGGAAGTCGATCATCGACAACGCCAACGCGAGCGGCGTCACGATCTACCCGGTCAACCCTCCCGGAGCGGCCATCGCGGCCACCGACACCGAGAGCTACAACATGGAACTGGGGTCGAACGTCGCGTTGCGTGGAGTAGCCGAGCAGTTGACGCTCGTCAACGAGACCGTGTCCATGGAGAAGATCGCCGAGCAGACGGGCGGCCTCATGGCCGTGGGGACGGCGAAGATCGTCGACCTCCTCCCGCGCGTCGTCTCCGACGCGAGCGACTACTACTCGCTCGCCTACCGCGTCACGAACACCAACACCGACCACTCGCGCAAGATCGTGGTGACGACGCGCAATCCCGAATACAAGGTGCGCGCGCGCACGGCGTTCGTCGAAAAGTCCGACGACACGCGCATGCGCGACCGCCTGCGCGGGACGCTCTTCCGCGCCGAGCAGCCGGGCGCCACGATCGGCATCCGCGCCGCGGCCCGGCCGTCGAAGAAGACCAGCCGCAAGAAGACCATGATGGAAGTGCGCGTGCGCATCCCGATCGCCGCGCTGACCATGCTGCAGCAGGCAAACGGCAAGCACGGCGGCAAGTTCTCGATCTACGTCGCGGCGGCGACCGACCTGCACGAGCTGAGCGACGTCACGCAGAAGACGCAGCCCTTCGAGGTCGCACCGTCGGAGCTCGAGCAGGCGCGCACCGGCCACTTCACCTACGACCTGGACGTCGAGGTGAACGACAAGTCGAAGTACCTCGCGGTCGGCGTGTTCGACGAGGTCGGGAAGACTTACGGCCTGATGCGCATCGACCTGGAGACCGACGTGAAACCTGCTGCTGCAAGTCCGGCCGCAAAACCGGGCAAATGAAACCGGTCCGCCGGATCGGCGTCATTGCCGATACGCACGGACGCATCCACCCGGCGCTCGCGGAGCTCTTCGCGAGCGTCGATCACATCGTGCATGCGGGCGACATCGGCGGCGAGCACGTGCTGGCCGCCTTGCGCGCGCTCGCGCCGGTGACCTCGGTCGACGGGAACAACGACCACGCGACCGGTGAGGAGATCGTCCGGACGAAGCTCGGGACGCTCCGGCTGCTGCTCACGCACATCCTCCCGCGGCCGCACAAGCTCGCGCCGCGCGTGGTGGCCTCGCTGCGCCAGGAGCCGGCGGACGTGGTCGTGTTCGGCCACAGCCATCTGCCGCACAACGAGGTCGTGGACGGCGTCCGCTACTTCAATCCCGCCAGCGCGGGGCCGCGGCGGTTCAGCTATCCGGTCAGCGCGGGGCTGCTGGAGAAGCAGGGGCGCGAGTGGCACGCGGTGCACGTCGCGCTCGATGATGGCTCCGTCGACTCGCTGCAGAAATGGATGAACCGGTTGTCACGGGTGCGATGATTCGCGCGTGCGCCGTTTCGCCCTCCTGCTGATCCTCCTGACCGCCTGCACGAAGCCCGAACGGGGCTCCGGCACGCTGGCCGGCAACCCGCCGGTGATCCTGATCTCCGTCGACACCCTCCGCTCCGACCACCTGCCGATGTACGGATACCGCGGCGTGGCCACGCCGAACTTCGATGCGCTGCGCCAGGACTCGATCCTTTTCGAGCGCGCCTACAGTCACTGTCCCATGACGCTCCCCTCGCACCTGTCGATGTTCACCGGGCTGCTTCCGGCGGAGCACGGCGTGCGGAACAACATCGGCTACCAGTTCGACGCGGAGAAGTACCGCACCCTCGGCGAAGTGCTGCGCGAGCGCGGCTATCGCACCGGAGCCGCCGTGTCGTCGTACGTGCTGCGCTCCGAGACCGGCGTGGCGGACGGCTTCGACTTTTACGATGACGCGATCCCGGTCGCGACGGCGGGGGCGGTCAGCGCGCACCAGCGCTCCGGCTACGACACGCTGAAGGCCGCGGGGAGCTGGTTGGGGATGGAGCCGGAGCGGCCGTTCTTCTTCTTCTTTCACATCTACGAGCCGCATGCGCCGTACGCTCCGCCGGAGCCGTTCCGGTCGCAGTACGCCGCCTCGCAGTACGACGGCGAGATCGCGGCGGCCGATGCGATCGTCGGGAAGCTCATCGCGCAGTTGAAGGCCTCCGGCGTCTACGACCGCGCGCTGATCGTCTTCCTCTCCGATCACGGCGAAGGGCTGTGGGACCACGGCGAGGACCAGCACGGGATTCTGCTCTATCGCGAAGCACTGCAGGTGCCGTTGCTGGTGAAGCTGCCGCGTGCCGATCGGAAGGGGACCAGCGTCGCGCAGCCGGTCGCCCTCGCGTCGGTCTTTGCCACGATCACCGGCGGCGAGGGCTCGCTGCTGAACGCCGTGCTCCCTGACAAGCCGATCTACGCGGAGACGCTCTACCCCCGCATTCACCTCGGGTGGAGCGAGCTTAGGTCGCTCATCGACGCCAGGCATCACTTCATCGACGGCCCGCGTCCCGAGCTCTACGACGTCGCCGCCGATCCCGCCGAGACGCGCGACCTCGCATCGACCGAGCGCCGCGTCGCGGCGGCGCTGCGCGGCGAGCTGGCGAAGTATCCGTCAAAGATCGAGGAGATCGGCGCGATCGATCCCGAGGAGGCGGCGAAGCTCGCGGCCCTCGGCTACGTCGGCAAGGCCGGCAACCGCGAAGGCCCGCTGCCGAATCCGCGCGACGAGGTCGCGGGCCTCGGCGAGATCAAGGCCGCGTTCCGCCTCGCCGACGAACGGCGCAACGACGAGGCGATCGCCGCCCTCCGCAAGCTCCTCGCGCGCAACCCGCGGCTGGCCGACGTCTGGTCGAAACTGGGCGAGCTGCTCGTCGGTTCCGGGCGCGCCGGGGAGGCGGTGGACGCGTACCAGTCCGCGATCGCGCAGACGGAGCGTTTTTCCCCCGACCTCGCCCTCGGACTCGCGTTCGCGCTGCTCGAAAGCGGCAAGCCGACCGAGGCCGCGCAGCACGCGCAACTCGCACTCGCCTCCAGCCCGCGCGAAGCGCACGAACTGCTCGCCCGCGCGTTGCTCGCGCAGGGAAGGCGCGTCGATGCGGAGCAGCACGTCCACGCCGCCATCGAAGCCGGCGACCGCCAGCCGCGCTCGATCCTTCTGCTGGCCGAGGTGCAGCGCGCCGCCGGCCGGTATGCCGAGGCGTTGCAGACCATCGATGCCGCCGAGCGCCGCGCGCGCGAGCTCGAAGTCCCCCACCTCTACGGCGCCGCCTACCTTCGCGGCGACGTCCTGGCCCGCCTCGACCGCCCCGATGAAGCGATGACCGCCTACCGCCAAGAGATCGCCCACTCCCCCGACCACCTGCAGTCCTACGCCAACCTCGCCATCATCGAAATGATCCTCGGCAACCGAAGCGCCGCGATGAAGACGCTCGACGAGATGGCGAAGAAGAACCCCCACCGCGGCGCCTACGCCCTCGCGGCAAAGACGCTGGAAGCGTTCGGCGACGAGAGGGGGGCGGCGCGGTGGCGGGGGAGGTAGGGGCTGATATGGAGTGCGGTGACCGCAGTCACCGCTTTTCCTTCGGCAGCCGCAGCTGCCGCCTTGCGCGTTCGGCGTAGCGGGCACACAGTCAAAGCGGTGACTGCGGTCACCGCACTCCAAACCTATAGGGGACAGGCATTGCTGCCTGTCCCCATGGAAACGATTTAGAACCGCACTCCGAACGACACGCGGTACGTGCGCGGCGTCTGGTATGCGAGGTTGGACGTCGGCTGGCCGAAGAGCGGGCCCTTCTGCCAGTGCACGCCTTCCACCGGCGCCTGGGTGAACGGGTTGAACGCGTCGCAGCGGTCGGAGGAATTGCTCTTCAGGCAGCGTGCGGCCGCGGTGTTGTTGCGGCGCGTGACCACGGTCGTGTTCACGAAATCCGGGTCTTCGAGACCCTGCTCGCCGAAGAGATTCAGGACGTCGCCTTCGACGAAGACCTGCGTGCCGCGGATCGCGTTGAGATAGAAGTTGATGCCGAGGTCCGTCGACGTGATGTCGTCGAGCCGGAACGCGCCGCGGTCGCTGAAGAAGTAGGTCACCGCGGAGGGCGGCGTCTCGTAGCCGGGGTTGGTCACTCCGTTGGCGGGACCGTTCGCAGCGCCGGCCCGGACGTCGATCGTCGCGGAAGCCGAATGCGACAGCGCCGAGTGATAGCGCTCCAGCAGCGACAGGTTGAGGCGCCCCAGCCCGAGGTTGACGTCGTAGGCGAGCCAGAGGTTCGCGCGGTGGCGGATGTCGGACGAGAGATAGCCGACCGGCTTGTTCTGCTCGAAGTCGGTGTACTCCGGGAAGTTGTGGTAATCGGCGAACGTCGTCGCGAAGCTCGCCGACTCACCTTCCACGTTGCCGCGCAGGGTGCCGTACGTGTAGTTGCCGCCGAACGTCAGTCCGGGGAGGAAGCGGTAGTTGCCCTGGAGCTGGAAGCCTTGATACTCGCGCTCCAGTCCGTCCCCGCTGTTCTCGATGACTCCCTGATCGAAGGTATCGCCGTTCGGGCCGACCGCCTTGCCGGTCGCGGTCGTGCGGCGGACGACGTAGAAGTCGGTCCAGTCGCGATGGATGCCGTCGATGCGCACGTAACCGTTACGGCCGAGCTGCATCGCGTAGCCCAGCGTGATCTCGTTCATGCTCGGCGCGCGCAGCGACTGGTCGAAGCGCGTGGTCGTGCCCGGAATGTTCGGCGGGTCGGCGAGGAGGTCGAGATTGCTCGTGCCGCCCGCTTCCTCGAACCACGCGAAGACCCGGCGGATCATCTCCGGGATCGGCACGAGCTCATTGGTCGGCGTTCCCGGGCCGTTGATGGCCGGGCCGCCGTAGTTGAAGTAGTACGACGCGTAACGGCCGGCGGTGGCCGTGTTGTCCGCGGGACCCTGGTCGACCTTCGAGACGTACTTGCCGTACGTCGCGCTGAAGCGGTGATAGCCGTCGCCGCGGATGTCGAAGTTCGCCGCGAGACGCGGGCTGAACGCCGAGTCATCGACCGTCTTGTTGCCCGCCTGGTCCGTGCCGTCGGCAGTGTCGTAACGGACGCCGACGTTGAAGTTCCAGTGCTTGTTCAGGTCCCAGCGGTCGTTGATGAAGGCCGACTGCACGCCGAAGTCGGAGGTCTGCGACAGCGCCGGCACCGGATCCCATTCGATCTGCGACGCATCGGGATCGACGCTGAAGAACTGCTGATCGCCGATGAACAGGAAGTTGCCGTGGATACGGAAGTCGCTGCCCGACTGGAAGTTGTTCTCGTTGCGCAGCTGGCGGAACTCTTCGACGCCGCCGACGAGCGAGTGGCTGCCGAGCGAGCCCGTGCCGAGGAAGTACGAGGCCTTCGCCAGCCAGCTCTTGTTGTTGCGCTCCTTCGGCGGGCAGGGGGAGCCGCAGAACGTCGGCGACCAGCCGCGCACGCCCTGGTCGTCGTCGACGAGGAGCGTACCGTTGATGATGTCCCGGTCCTCGGCTCCGTTGGTGAATTCGTCGTTCATCCGGCTGTACTGACCCTCGATGAGCCAGCTGTCGGAGAGCACGCCGTTGTAGTTCACCGAGAGCAGCGACTTCGGACGCGAATACGGCGCGAGGCTGCGCAGGTCGACCACGCGGCCGCCGCTGACGTTGTTCTCCCGCGTCTCCTTGCTGTCGATGTACGTGCCGACCAGCGAGTGCCGCTGCGTGATCTGGCCGGTGAGCTTCGCCTCGTAGCGCGTGTCCTCGGTGGTGAAGACGTACGGAATGTTCGTGAGCATGGTCTGGCGCGAGAGCGCCGACTCGTTGAGACGGCCCGCGCCGAAGAACCAGAGGCGGTCGCGGATGATGCGTCCGCCGAGGGTCGCCTCATAAGCGCTGTTGATCTCGTCGATCGGCGGGGTCTGGGCAGCGTAGTCGGACAGCTCCGTCCAGTCCGGGTTGGTGAGCGAATCCCGGAGGGAGCCGCTGAACTCATTGCCGCCCGACTTCGTGATCGTGCTGACCACGCCGCCGGTGAAGCGGCCGAACTCCGCGGAGATGCCGCCGGTCAGGACGGTCGTCTCCTTGATCGCGTCCTCGATGTAGAGCGGGTTCGGCTGCCCGCGGACGTTCTCATTCACGATCACGCCGTCCACGAGGAAGAGGTTGTCGTACGAGTTCGCGCCCGAGATCGTGATCTGGTTGTTCGGCCCCGCCTCGTTGACGCCCGCGGAGAGGCGGGTGATGTCGTCGATGGTGCGGCCGGTCGGCAGCTCGTTGATCTGCTCGGTCAGGAAGTTGTTCGCGAGCTCGGTCGTCTCCATGGCCGGCGTCGCCACCGCGGTGACGGTCAGCGACTCCGAGAGGGACGACATCGCCAGCTCCATGTCCGCGCGGTTGGTCGTCGCGAGACCGACCGTGACGCGCTTCTCGGCCCGCTGCATGCCCTCGAGCTCGTACGCGACGGTGTAGTTGCCGGGTGGGAGCGAGGGGAACGAAAACCCGCCGCTTTCGTTCGTGACGGCGGTACGAACGCCTTGCAGCGCCGGCGAGGACACGGTGATGTTCACACCGGGCAGCGGACTGCCGCTGCTGGTGACGGTGCCGGTGAGCGCTCCCGTCGTTCCCTGGGCGAAGGCGGAAGAGAGTGCAGCGAGCAGGAGGAAAGAAACGGCCGCACAACGGCGGATCATCGACATTGACACCTCCGAATTTTCTGGTGGGCAGGCGAAACGGGATGAAACAGAGTGAAACGGTTGAGGACGCCCCGATTGTACGCGCCTGTGACGGAGTCGTGAACACCCCCCTGCATATAATCCGCGCCCGGATGGCTTTCCTCGAAGGACGCGACCTTTCCAAGACCTATCGCAACGCCGAAGTGCCGGTGGTCGTCTTCGACGGCCTCGACCTCGAGGTGGAGAAAGGGGAGATGGTGGCCATCGTCGGCCCGTCGGGTATCGGCAAGTCGACGCTCCTCCACCTCCTCGGCGGCCTTGATCGCGCCGACTCGGGCCGCGTGCGCGTGGCCGACCACGACCTCGGCACGATGAGCGCCGACGACCTGGCGAAGTTCCGCAACCGCAACGTCGGGTTCGTCTTCCAGTTCCACCACCTGCTGCCGGAGTTCACCGCCGTCGAGAACGTGGCCATGCCGGGCTGGATCGGCCGGATGGACCGCGATGCCGCATTGCAGCGCGCCTCGGCGCTCCTCGGCGAGCTCGGACTGGCCCAGCGCGCCCGCCACTATCCGAACCAGCTCTCCGGCGGCGAGCAGCAGCGCGTCGCCATCGCCCGGGCGCTGCTGGCGGACCCGGTCCTCTTCCTCGCCGACGAGCCGACCGGCAACCTCGACCTCGAAACGAGCGAGCGCGTGTTCGACCTCATGCGCGCCTGCCACTCCAGCCGCGGCCTGACCTCGGTCATCGTCACCCACAATCCCGAGCTGGCCGCCCGCTGCGACAGGACGTTCGAAATGAAGCAGCAGCGATACAACTGAGGTTGCGGAGTCATTTTCGCGCTGTCATCCTGAGCGAGGGGGCGTGGGTGGGGGAAGCGAAGGACCCCCTTCCGACAGCGCGCTTGTCGTGCACCGCAGGGGGTCCTTCGCTTCACACCCTCCCCCCACCCTCGCTCAGGATGACAGGTTGTCTCCCCGGCACGATTCGTGTTCTCCCCTCTCCCGGAGGGAGTCGGCACGTGTGCCGGAAGAACGACTTTCTGCACGGCGTTCAGGGTGCCAGCGCCATTGACGTCTATAATCGGATGCGCATAACCGGATTTAGCGACAGCCGATGACGCAACGCTAACCAGGCCAATGTTCGAAAAATACAACGAGAAGGCACGCCGCGCTCTCTTCTTCGCCCGTTACGAAGCATCGAAGCTCGGCTCGCGCGTCATCGAGTCCGAGCACATCCTCCTCGGTGTGCTTCGCGAAGGGGAAGAGATCATCAAAGAGATCTTTTCCCGCTTCAACGTCAAACCCGAGCAGATCCGCCGCGAGGTCGAAGGGGACCGCCTCTTCGTCGACCGGATCTCATCCTCCGCCGAGCTCCCGCTCTCCGAAGAATCGAAGAAAATCCTCGCCTACGCCGCGCATGAAGCGGAGTCGATGCTCCACCCGTATGTCGGGACCGAGCACCTGCTGATCGGCATCCTGCGCGTCGAGTCGTCCACCGCCGCCCGCATCCTGACCGCCAAGGGCCTCAACGTCTACGGCGTCCGCGAGGAGACGATCTCCATCCTCAAGGAGCGCGAGGCCGACAAGCAGAAAAAAGAGCTCCCTTTCCTGGCCGAGTACGCCCGCGACCTCACGGCCATGGCGCACAGCCAGCAGTTCGATCCGCTGATCGGGCGTGAGAAGGAAGTCGAGCGGATCATCCAGATCCTCTCCCGCCGCACCAAGAACAACCCGATCCTCCTCGGCGAGCCCGGCGTCGGCAAGACCGCCATCGTGGAAGGACTCGCGCAGCGCATCGTGGACGGCAACGTGCCGCTCTTCATTGCCAACAAGCGCATCCTCTCGCTCGATCTCTCCCTGATCGTGGCCGGCACGAAGTATCGCGGCCAGTTCGAAGAGCGCCTCAAGGGGATCATCAAAGAGCTCAAAGAGAACCAGGACATCATCATCTTCATCGACGAGATCCACTCGCTGATCGGGGCCGGGTCGGCCGAGGGGTCGCTCGACGCGGCGAACATCCTCAAGCCGGCGCTGTCGCGCGGCGAGATCTCGTGCATCGGCGCGACCACCATCCGCGAGTACCGCCGCTACATCGAGAAGGACCGCTCGCTGCTCCGCCGCTTCCAGGCCATCATCGTCAATCCTCCCACCGAGGACGAGACGCTGCAGATCCTGGAAGGGGTGAAAGAGCGGTACGAGACCTTCCACAAGGTCAAGTACAGCGATACCGCCATCCGCAGCGCGGTCTATCAATCCAACCGCTACATCACCGATCGCTTCTTCCCCGACAAGGCCATCGACATCCTCGATGAGGCCGGCGCCAAGGTGAAGCTGCGCCGGGTCGCCGACACGCAGAACCTGCGGCGCCTCGAGGCCGAGACGCGCTCCATCGTCAAGGAGATGAAGAAAGCGATCTCGGACAAAGACTTCGAGAAAGCCGTCTTCCTGCGCGAGCGCGAGATCGAGCTGAAGGAAGAGATCGAGCGCTTCAAGCAGGAGCGCGAGATGGTCGGCGACGAGATGATGGAAGTCACCCAGCGCGACGTCGAGGAGATCATCAGCTCCTGGACCGACATCCCGGTGACTTCGATCGAAGCCGACGAGGCCGCGAAGCTCATCAGCATGGAAGACCTGCTGATGCGGCGCATCGTCGGCCAGGACAAGGCCATCCGCGCGATCTCCCGTGCGATCCGCCGCTCCCGCCTCGGCGTCGCTTCGCCGAACCGCCCCATGGGCTCGTTCATCTTCCTCGGCTCGTCGGGTGTCGGTAAGACCGAAGTGGCGCGCCGTCTCGCGGAGTTCCTCTTCGGCTCGCAGAAGCACCTCATCCGCTTCGACATGTCGGAGTACATGGAGAAGCACGCCGTCTCGAAGCTGATCGGCTCGCCCCCCGGCTATGTCGGCCACGAAGAGGGCGGCCAGCTCACCGAGCGCGTTCGCCGCAACCCGTACTCGGTCGTGCTGCTCGACGAGATCGAAAAGGCGCATCCGGACATCGCGAACCTGCTGCTGCAGATCCTCGAGGACGGCATCCTCACCGACTCGCTCGGCAACCAGGTCGACTTCCGCAACACGCTGATCATCATGACCAGCAACCTCGGCACCCGCCACCTTGCCACGCGCGGCCACATGGGCTTCCGCGAGCAGGGCGACGGGGTCGACCAGAAGTCGGCCGAGCAGCTCATCCACACGGAGCTGAAGCGCGAGTTCTCGCCCGAGTTCATCAACCGCATCGACGAGGTGATCATCTTCAACCCGCTCACCGACGCCGAGCTGCGTGCGATCTGCCAGCTGCTCATCGACGACGTCAATCTCGCCATCCTGCCGAAGAACGTGCAGATCAGCGTGGACGAGACGGTCGTCTCCTGGCTGCTGGCGAAGGCGCGCGAAGAGGCGAACTCGGGAGCGCGCCCGCTACGCCGCGCCATCCAGCGGCACATCGAGGACGAGCTCTCCGAGTTCATGATCCGGAACAAGGACACCGTCCCCGAGCGCGTCGACTTCGTGCTGCAGGGCGGCGAAGTGATCCTCGTGCCGCGCGTCGTGGAAGAGCCGATCGCGAACTGATGCCGCTCGTCCGCATTACATTACGACAGGGAAAAGCCCCGGAGCTTCTCCGGGGCATCTCGGCCGCCGTGCACGAGGCCCTCGTGACGCAGGCCGGCGTCCCGCCGGACGATCTCTTCCACGTCATCGACGAGGTGCCGCCCGCGAACCTCATCGCCAATCCGACCTACGCCGGCTGCCAACGCTCCGAGGGCGTGCTGTTCGTCGAGATCACCCTCAACGCCGGCCGCACGCTGGAAGTGAAGCGCGCCCTCTACGCCGACATCGCGGCCCGCCTCGGCGAGCTCGGTGTGCGCTCGGACGACGTGCTGGTGAACCTGGTCGAGGTGCAGAAGGTGGACTGGTCGTTCGGCAAAGGCCTCGCGACGTACGCATGAGCGAGTTGCCGCCGGACTCGCCTTCCGAGCTTCCTCCCTCCGAGGTCACCGAGCCGCCGCCAACCGACATCCCCGAGCTCCCTCCGGTCACCGAGCCGGAGCCGGAGCCGGAGCCGCCGCAGCCGAAGCGTCCGTCGTTCCGAGCGGGGAAGGCGTTTGCGACCTTCGCGCTGACGATCGCCGGCCAGTTCTTCACCGGGATCGCCGTGATCGTCATCGCAATGCTGGTCGCGGCCGCCACGGGTGCACCGTTCGCCGATTCGAAGTTCATCGAGGGGCTGATGAAGCGGTGGGAAGTGCCGCTCATCGTCGCGACGGTGCTGGTCACCGCACTCATGACCTGGGTCGCGACGCGCATCTGGGCGTGGGACCTCTTCCGCGACCGCACCGAAGCGGGCCTCGGTCTGCGCCGCACGTCGAGCCGCTGGACGCTCGTGGGCGCCGGCACAGGCGTGGCCGTTGCGTTCTGCTACTTCGCCATCGCGACCTGGTTCGTCCCCTTCGACCCGAAGACGCCTCTCGGTCCGATGGCCCAATTCGTCGCCAGCGGCGTACTCGCCCGCATCGTCTTCACCGTCATCGCGCTGACCTACGCCCCGCTGGTCGAAGAGTTCCTCTTCCGCGGTCTCCTGTTCAAAGGCTTCTCCGCCAGTTGGGGAGTGGTCGGAGGCGGCGCCATGGTCACGATCCTCTTCGTCCTCCTCCACCTCTTCGAGACCATCAACTACTGGCCCGCCACCCTGGCCATCGTCACGCTGGCGATTGCCGCGCTCATCGTGCGCATCCGCAGCGGCAGCCTGGTCCCCCCTGTCGCGCTCCACTTCGCCTACAACGCGGTCGTCGTGGTCGGCGCGTTCGCGAGCTGACCGACCGGACCAACCGCGACGTCATCGGCCTATGGAGTGCGGTAACGCGAGTTACCGCTCTTCCTGTTTTTGTTCGTCCTGCAACGCGAGCAGGTCCATCCTTCGCTCGTGCCACGAGCCGCGATCGAACCAGCCGCGGATTGCTGCACGAACAGAAGCAGTCAGAGCGGTAACTCGCGTTACCGCACTCCATAACCGTTGCCGTGTGGCGACGGTCGTCGCATTCTGAGATCCTTCGCAAGGTCAGGATGGCGGCGAAGGTCGTCACCGACGCTTTTGACCGGAGGCGGCACATCGAGATCCTGTTCGAGCTGGTGCTCCAGATCGTGGTCGAGCTCTTCGGCGAAGCCCTGCTCCATTCCTTTTCGGAGAGCACGGGTGCACGAAGGCTCTTCACGCTGCTCGGCTACGCATTGCTCGGCGCCGTCTTCGGCGCACTCACCATCACCTTCATGCCGGCACACCTGATCCGCAACCCGGATCTCAGGATCGCGAACGTGGTCATGACCCCGCTCCTCGTCGCAGCCCTCATGTCCTGGATCGGCGCCACCCGCCGCCGCAAGGAGAAGCGGGTGGTGCGCATGGAGGAGTTCACCCACGCCTACGCCTTCGCATTGAGCTTCGCCGTCGCGCGCTATTTCGGAGCCGACTAGCGGCGGATCCCGGGGGTTGCACCACTTTCTCACGCGCGACCGCCACGGTCTCAACCCTCTGCGGTAGCATCGAACCGTGAGATTTCGCGATGCCGTGGCAGCAGAGCTCGCGCTTCGGAGACAGCGCGATTCGGCGTATTCGCTGCGGCGGTTCGCCCGGGGGCTGGGAGTTCATCACAGTACGCTCTCGCGGTTGCTGGGCGGGGCTCGTCCTGTGCCGGCGCGGACGATCGTGCAGGTGGCGGAACAGCTCCGGATGACGCAGGCGCAGGTCGCGGAGTATCTGGCGCGGGAAGAGGCGGCCGCGGTGGTGGAGGCGATCGGGCGGCGTGCCTTCAGGCCGGACTCTCGCTGGCTCGCCAGCGTCACGGGAGTCTCCGTGGACCGGGTCAATATCGTGCTGCAGAAACTGCTCCGCGTCGGAGCGTTGCGGATGGGTTCAACGGAGCGGTGGGAACTGCTCGAGGGAGGAGTCGAATGAGCGATCCGGTGGTGCAGTGGCAGATCGTGACCACGAGCCCCGATTCCGTCGCGGCGTTCTGCCAGAAGCTGTTCGGGTGGACCATCACGACGAACAATGCGCTGGCGTACCGCGAAGTGGAGACGGGCAACGGCGGGACGAAAGGCGGCATCTGGCCGGCACCTCCCGAGGCTCACAGCTTCGTGCAGTTGTTCGTCTCGGTTGGAGATGTCACCCGCTCCGTCGAGCAGGCGGTCAAGCTGGGCGGCAGGGTCATCGTGCCGCCCACGACCTTGCCCGACGGCGACACGATGGCGATCATTGCGGATCCGAACGGCATCACGTTCGGGCTGATGCAGGGGCAAGCCGCTTCCGGACGATGAAAGTCGAGCGCAAGGCGGACGCGGTCTTCGTGGCCGAGTTCGAGAGCGAGGAGGAGCTTCGCGAGGAGCACCGCCTCAATCTGTCGCAGGGAGCGCTGCGTCTCCCGACCGGGGAGAAGGTCGCGCTCCACGTGACGCTCCTCGTCACGCTTCGCGGCCCCTGGGGCGGCGAGGCGCACGTACGCGCTACGGCGGTGGCGGCGCTGCCGGACGGCATTGCGCTGGCGGTCGATGGCAATAGCGACGAGATGCTGGAGCGACTGCTGGCGCGCGAGCAGGAGGAGACGCCCGTTGCCGAAGAATCGGGTGGCGGTGACAGGAACCAGAACACGTGGGATCGCATCCGCGCTCTCTCGCAGATGGAGAAACTGCTGCTCGCGGTGAAGGCAGACCGTGCGGAACGTGCGCTGCTCCTGCAGGACAACGATCCGCGCGTGCTGCTGTCGCTGCTGCGCAACCCGCGTCTCACGGTGGACGAGGTCGTGCGCATGGCGAAATCGTCGTTCCTCACGTTCCAGATTGCGGAAGTGATCCTGAAGACCGCGCAGTGGATGTCGAGCGTCGAGGTGCGGCAGGCGCTGATCTACAACCCGAAGACCCCGCCGGCCTTCGCGATGCGTATCCTGCCCACGCTGCCGGAGGCGGATGTGCGCGCGATCGCGCGCGCCGGCACGAACATGGCGCTCAAGCAGGCGGCGTTGCGGCGGCTGCAGGGAAAGTAGCGGCGTCACCACGATCCTCCACGGCTTCTTCGAGCCGGCGAAGGCCTCCCGGAAGGCGGGCGCGACTTTGTTGGGGCCGCCTTTCACGAACGGCGTCGTGTCAACGAACGCGAAATCTGCAAAAGGGGACCGGACGGTGTACTGCCGGGCTGGAAAGCGCCAGTTCGGGATGGTGCCGGTGGCGCGGATCTGGGCGGCGGGGTCGGCTTTGCCGCAGAAGTCGTGGTTGCCGAGGACCGGGAAGAGGGGGATGCCGATGCGGGTCAGCGGCCGGTTGATGCTCCAGCGCGGGTCACTCACCGACCTCACGCCGCACGGGTAGAAGTTGTCTCCTGTCAGTATGATAGCGTCGAGCGGCCCAGTGCCGTGGACGCGGGCGATCCCCTTCGCCACCGCCTCTGCACCCTCCCCCGTGTCGCCGGTGACGGCCAGCCGGAGCGCTGGCCCCTGAGGGGTGAGCGTCTCCGCGCCTCAGGCGACGGGGGCGAGGAGCAGGAGGAGCAGGCGTAACGTAAACATCGCCGGGATGATACGGACTGACGTGTAGAATGCGCCGCGTTTCCCCGATGTTCAGTTCCAGCGCGTAACCTTCCTGTCCGGTCGCGCGTCTCACTCAAAACAGCGTTTCTTTCGAACATATGACTCGACTCATAGTGATGCTTCTCATCGTGCTGTTCGCCGGCACGGTCGCGCGGGCACAGACGACCCCCCCGCCACCCGAACGGCCGCGGCCGCGCCCGGGGACCATCCTCGAGACGCCGGGCACGGGCCGGATCACCGACGCGCCCGCCGCCCAGCAGCCGGTACGCCCCGCGGCGACCGGCCAGATCGTGGAGAGGTTCGAGGTGGTCGGAAACACCACCGTCGCCGCCGACACCATCCGCGTCTACCTCGGCATCAGCCCGGGCGACGCGTACGACCCGGAAGCCATCCAGCGCAACTTCGTCAACCTCTGGCAGACCGGTCTCTTCGACGACATCCGCATCGAGACCGAGCCGGGCGACACCGGCGTGGTCGTCCGGGCCGTCGTGCAGGAGCGCCCGCGCATCGGCTCCGTCGAGTTCCGCGGCAACAAGAACCTCAACCAGCAGAAGATCAACGAGGCCCTCGAGGCCGCGAAGATCGACCTGCACGTCGGCAACACGATCGAGCAGACGCTCATCCGCCGCGCCGCCGAGACCGTCCGCCGCACCTACAGCGAAGGCGGCTTCGAGGGCGTCACCGTCGACACCTCCACCGAGGACCTCGGCACGCCAGGCGAGAAAAAGATCGTTTTCATCATCAATGAAGGGGTGAAGGCGAAAGTCGCCTCGATCGACTTCACCGGCAACCAGCGCTTCTCCGACCGCCGCCTCCGCGGCGAGATGAAGGAAGTCAAGAAGCACAACCTCTACACCTGGATCCGGAAGAAGAACCTCTACATCCCGTCGAAGCTCGACGAGGATCTCGAGACCATCCGCAATTACTACCAGGACCACGGCTACCAAGACGTCTCGTTCGGCGACCCGATCATCAAGACGGCCGGCAAGCGCGTGCGCATCACCATCCCGGTCAAGGAAGGCGAAGTCCACACCTTCGGCAACGTCTCGGTGACCGGCAACACCGTCTTCACGAACGAGCAGATCATCGGCCAGTGGCCGCTCGAGTCGGGGCAGACCCTGGCGCGCAAGCCGATCCAGGCGCGCATCGACGCATTCGACGAGGCGTACCGCATGCGCGGCTACATCTACGCGTACGTCGACCCGGAGTACATCGACAAGGGGAACAACGTTGTCGACGTGAACCTCCGCGTCTTCGAGGGGGAGCAATTCCGCCTCGGGCGCCTGGAGTTCGAAGGCAACACCACCACCAAGGACAAGGTGCTCCGCCGCGAGATCTTCATCGAAGAAGGTCAGATCATGGACATGGAGACCTTCAAGCAGAGCCTCTACAAGCTCGGCCAGCTCGGCTACTTCAAGGTCACGGAGAACCCTGATTTCAAGGTGAACCAGGACTCGAAGACGGTCGACATCACGGTGAAGGGGATCGAGGAAGGGAAGAACGACATCCAGTTCGGCGGCGGTTACTCCGAGGGTGGCGGGTTCTTCCTGCAGGCGAACTTCGCCACGCGCAACTTCCTCGGCGAAGGGGAGAGCTTCGCGATCGGCTACCAGCGCGGCATCCGGACCGATTACTACAGCATCGCGTACTCCGACCCCTGGTTCCTCGACACGCCGAACAGCCTCGGCATCTCACTCTACAACCGCAACACCGTCTACCCCGAGGCGTTCGGCTTCGAGAGCCGCGGCCGCGGCGGCACGATCGCGTACGGCTACCGCCTGCGCCGTTTCGACAGCCTCGGCGTCGTCTACGGTTACGAGCGCTCGCGCAACGTGTACGAGACGGTCGAGTCTCCCGACGACAACGGCAACATCCCGGTGCCGGCGGTTTCGGACCTCCGCTACATCACCTCGTCCGTCGTGCCGACGTACCGCTACGACTCGCGCGACAACCCGTTCGACACGATGCGCGGTGCGCGCATGACGTTCGGCCTCGCGTACTCGGGCGGCCCGCTCGGCGGCACGATCGACATGTTCAAGCCGACCATCGGCGTGACGAAGTTCTTCCGGATGTCGCGGCGGAGCTCGTTCAGCGTCAACGTCGACGCCGGCTACATCCAGCCGTTCGGCAATGACGAAGATTGCGCGTACAGCTACGACGAGCTGTCGAAGGAAACGACCCAGCTCTGCGTGCCGCTGTCGGAACGCTTCCTCGTCGGCGGTGAGTCGTCCGTGCGCGGCTTCAAGTTCGGCACGCTGACGCCGTACGAGACGCTCCCCGGCGTCACGGAACGCCGCCCGGCCGGCGGCTACAGTTACCACACGTACAACTTCGAGTATCTGTACCGGATCAACGACCCGCTGCGCTTCGTGCTGTTCGCGGACGCGGGCCGGGGATACGGGTACAAGGAAAACTTCGACTTCGCGAAGTTGCGGTACAGCTTCGGGGCGGAATTGCGCATCTTCCTCCCTGTCTTCCAGTTCCCGCTGCGGTTCATCTACGCGTTCAACCCGGCGCCGGAAGAGGACGACGATTTCGAAGGATTCCAGTTCACGATCGGGAATACGTTCTAAACGGCGGCCGCTTAACGACCGTTGTCAACGGATCACAGAAGGAGAGACCCCATGAAGAAGTTCCTCGTTACGATGGCTGTGGCCGCGCTTGCGACGCCGATGTTCGCGCAGAACACCCCGGCGCGCGTCGCGGTGATTGACGTGCAGAAGGTGCTGACGCAGTCGACGACCGGCAAGGCCGCCTACGAAAAGCTGAAGGCCATGCAGGAAGAGCGCGTCGCCAAGGCGAAGCAGCTCGACGAAGACGCGCGCAAGCTCGATACGGAGATCAACACCAAGCGCATTTCGCTGAGCGAGGACAAGCTGGCGGAGCTGCAGAAGCAGCTCGCCGACAAGCGCATCGCCATCCAGCGCTACGCGCAGGACGCCGACCGCGAGATCGGTGAAGCCCGCGACCGCGAGCTGCAGGCCCTCGAAGCCCGCATCAAGCCGGTCATCGACGGCATCGGCAAAGAGATGGGCCTCGCCGCCATCTTCAACAAGTTCGAGTCCGGCCTGGTCTACGCCTCGGACGCGATCGACATCACCGAAACCGTGATCCAGCGCTTCAACGCCGCGCCGGCTCCGGCTGCAGCCGCCAAGAAGTAACCTTCTTCGGACGCCAGCCGCGAGAAAGCCTCCCGGAAGGGAGGCTTTTTCGTTTTGGTTGGGTCTGTGGAGCGCTGGTTTACCACCTCGGTGGTTTTGGGATCACTCGGCCAGTCTGTGTGACGTAGGGATCCGCAAGCTGATGCTTGACGTAAGCATCCTTCGACATATGAAAGCTCATCGAGACCAGCTGCGCGAGCTCTTCGTTCTTCCGGTCGTACGGGAAGGCGAAGCTGATGTTTTTAGCCGGGAACAGACGCTTCGCAGTTCGAACAGCCGGCGCGATATCGGTGTCGCCAGTCACCAGTACGATCCAGTCAGCGGCATCGGTCACGAACAGCTCCAGCAGCTTCGCGGCGAGAGCGACGTCGGTCTCCTTCTCTTCGTGCCGCTTCAGGTTGGCTCTGCACTTCTCGCATCTGAATCTCTTCTTCTTGAAGCGGCTGAGCTCAACGAAGACGCCAGAGTCTTGCAGGCAGTCGAGGTAGATGGCGTGACGCGCCGTCACGTCGGGTTTGGTGGCCTCGAGGTGCTTTGCCAGAGCGGAGAAGTAGTGGATCTCATGAAGTTCGGCTGATCTGCCGAACAGGTGCAGGTAGGACCGGCAGAGCGCGGCGATGTCGAGCCACTTCGTGCCCGCTCCGTTCAGCATCAGTGCCTGACTCGCGGACTCGACGGAGTGGTAGAGATTGAAGCCGTCTATGAGAAACGTTACGCGTTCCACTCGGCAAAAAAAAACCTCCGGATCGTAACCCGGAGGGGGCCGGCGACCCCTTGCGGGACCGACCGGTGCTGATGACGGAATTATCTACGGCTTCCGTCTGGTGTCAACAACCGACACCCGGTGCGTGTTCCGCCCTAACTCTCTCATTCTTCGCCCGCAATTCTGATTCCCCCTTCTCTCCACTACAATCCGCCCCGCCATGGCCGTCCCTCTCTCCGACATCGTCCGATTCGTCTCCGGGCAGTACGCGGGACCGGACGTGCAGATCGATGGGGTGCTGCCGTTGTCGGAGGCTGGGGAGCGGCATATCAGCTTCCTCTCGAACCCGAAGTACGCCGCGCAGGTGGAGACGACGAAGGCGGCGGCGGTGCTCGTGGCGAACGATCTGGCGGGGGACTCGCCGCGCTGGATCCGGGTGGCGAATCCGTACTACGCCATGGCCACCGTGGTGGCGCGCTTCTTCGCGCAGCGGCCGGCGCCGAAAGGCGTCTCGCCGCACGCGGCGATCGCGGAGTCGGCGACGCTCGGCGCCAACGTCGCGGTGGGGGCGTTCACTTCGATCGGTGACGGCGCCGTGATCGGCGACAACGCGGTCATCTACCCCAACGTCACCATCGAGGCGAACGCGGTGATCGGCGACGGCACGATCGTCTATCCGCAGGTGTCGATCTACTACGGCTGCAAGGTCGGGAAGCGTTGCATCATCCACAGCGGCGTGGTGATCGGGTCGGACGGCTACGGCTTCGCTACCGACGAGAAGGGCTACCATCACAAGATCCCGCAAGTCGGGATCGTGCGCATCGAGGACGAGGTCGAGATCGGCGCCGGCACCACCATCGACCGGGCGGCGCTCGGGGAGACGGTGATCGGCGAGGGAACGAAGATCGACAACCTCGTGCAGATCGGACATAACGTGAAGATCGGCAGGCGTTGTCTGCTCGTCGCGCAGGTGGGTATCGCCGGCTCGACGGAGCTGGGCGACAGCGTGCAGGTAGGCGGGCAGTCCGGCTTTGCCGGGCATCTGAAGATCGGCGACCGCGTGCGCGTCTACTCCAAGAGCGCCGTATTCGAGGATGTGCCGGACGGCACCTGGGTGCGCGGCATCCCTGCCGTCAGCCAGCGCGAGTACGTGCGCCAACAACGGGAAAGAAAGAAATGACCACCCTGAACATCATCGAGATCATGAAACTCCTGCCGCATCGCTATCCGATGCTGCTGATCGACCGCATCCTGGAGATCGAGGACGGCAAGCGCATCGTCGGCCTCAAGAACGTCTCGGCCAACGAGCAGTTCTTTCAGGGCCATTTTCCCGGCGCCCCGGTGATGCCGGGCGTGCTGATCGTGGAGGCCATGGCGCAGTGCGGCGCGGTGCTCTTCCTGCGCGACCTGCCGGACCGCCACAACAAGCTCTTCCTCTTCGGCGGCGTCGACAAGGCGCGCTTCCGCCGCCCGGTCGTCCCCGGCGATCAACTGATCCTCGAATGCGAAGTGCTGCAGCGGCGCGCGAGCACGGTGAAGCTGAAGGGGACCGCCCGCGTCAACGACGTGGTGGTCGCGGAAGCCGAGATGCTCAGCGTGATGACGGACCGGCCGGAATGAACGGGATGGCGACGATCGCAGAAACAGCAATCATCAGCAACGACGCCGTCCTCGCGCCGGACGTCGAGGTGGGACCGTACGCCATCATCGGTGCGAACGTGAGCATCGGTGCCGGCAGCATCATCGGCCCGCACGTGCGCATCGACGGCCCGACCACGATCGGGGAGCGGAACCGCTTCGTGGGCCAAGCGTCGATCGGCACCGAGCCGCAGGACCTCAAATTCAAAGGCGAACGGACGGAGCTGCGCATCGGCAGCGACAACGTGATCCGCGAGTTCGTGACCATCAACCGCGGCACCGTCGGCGGCGGCGGGATCACCACGATCGGCTCGCACAACTTCTTCATGGCGTACTCGCACGTGGCGCACGACTGCATCATCGGCTCGCACACGATCTTTGCGAACAACGCCACGCTCGCCGGCCACGTCGAAGTGGGCGACTACACGACGGTCGGCGCGTTCTCGGCCGTCCATCAGTTCTGCCGTGTCGGCGATCACGCCTTCATCGGCGGCGGCTCGATCTGCACGCAGGACGTGCTGCCGTACGTGAAGACGGTCGGCAACCGCCCCGCGAAGACCTACGGCATCAACAACATCGGCCTCGAGCGCAAAGGCTTTCAGAAGGAAACGATCGAAGCGCTGCAGCGCGCCTATCGCATCCTCACGCGCTCGAAGCTGCGCCTGCAGGATGCGCTGGACAAAATCGAGGCGGAGCTCAGCTTCCACTCCGAGGTGCGCTACTTTACGGAATTCATCCGCGCGTCGCAGCGAGGCGTGATCCGATGACGGTGCGCGTCGGCGTCATCGGCACCGGCTACCTCGGGCGCCTGCACGCGCGCGTGCTGAGCGAGATCTCCGACGTCACGATGGCCGGCTTCGTCGAGCCGAACGACGCGATCGCCGCGGAGGTGGTCGAGACGCTGAAGCTGAAGCGCTTCGACAGCGTGGCCGCGCTCGCGAAAGAGGTCGACTGCGCCGTCGTGGCCACGCCGACCACCTCGCATTTCGACGTTGCCCGCGAGCTGCTCGAAGCGGGCGTCGACGTCATGGTCGAGAAGCCGATCACCGCTACGGCCGAAGAAGCGCAGCGGCTGATCGACCTCGCCGCGAAGCACGATCGCATCGTGCAGGTCGGGCACGTCGAGCGCTACAACCCCGCCATTGCGGCCGTGGCCTCGCTCGTCAGCGCGTCGCGCTACTTCGAATCCGAGCGCCTCGGTGTCTTCGTCCCGCGCTCCCTTGACGTCGACGTGCTGCTCGACCTGATGATCCACGACCTCAACCTCGTGCTGTCGCTGCTGAAACAGAAGGTGGTCGACGTGCGCGCGGTCGGCGTCCCGGTGCTGACCGACAAGGTCGACATCACGAACGTGCGGCTGGAGCTCGAGAACGGCGCGGTCGCGAATCTCACCGCCAGCCGCGTTTCCCAGGAGCGCATCCGCAAGCAGCGTTTCTTCGGCAGCGACTTTTACATCTCGGTCGATACCAAAGAACAGGAAGTGAAGGGATATCGCCTGGTCGAGGAGAACGGCACCCGCCAGGTGAAGCCGTTCGACCTCGGCGTGATCAAGAAGGAGCCGCTGCGCGCGGAGAACGATGCGTTCCTCCAGTGCGTACGCGACCGCTCGCGTCCCATCGTCTCGGCTGAAGACGGCCTGGAGGCGGTGGAGCTCGCGTCGCGCGTCCGCGAGGCGATCGACGCGGCGGTGAAGAGGTTCAGGGCATGAACGACGTGCAGATCGGCATCATCGGAGGCTCCGGCTTATACGCGATGGAAGGCTTGAACGTCCTGTACGAGCGCTCGGTCGAGACGCCGTTCGGCGCGCCCTCGGATCCCTACGTGATCGGCGAGATCGACGGCATCACCGTGGCGTTCCTGTCGCGCCACGGACGCGGTCACCGCTACACGCCTTCCGAGGTGAACTACCGCGCGAACATCTTCGGGCTCAAGCTTCTCGGCGTGCACACGATCCTCGCCGCAAGCGCGGTGGGATCGCTGAAGGTCGATTACAAGCCGACCGACATCGTCTTTCCCCATCAGTTCATCGACCGGACGCGCCATCGCGCCGACACGTTCTTCGGGAACGGCATCGTCGCGCACGTGGCCTTCGCCGATCCGGTGTGTGCGGGGGTGTCGTTCCTGATGGGCGACGCCGCGCGCGAGGCGAATGCCACCGTGCACATGGGCGGCACGTATGTCTGCATGGAAGGGCCGCAGTTCTCGACGCGCGCGGAGTCGAACCTGTACCGCTCCTGGGGCGCCGACGTGATCGGGATGACGAACCTGACCGAGGCGAAGCTCGCGCGCGAAGCGGAGCTCTGCTACGCCACGATGGCCATGGTGACGGACTACGACTGCTGGCACCCGGAGCACGACGACGTCGACATCGAGCAGATCCTCGGCTACCTCCGCGCCAACGCGGCCATGGCGCAGACGATCCTGCGCACCTCCATCGTCCGCGCCGCCACCCGCAAACGCGACTGCGCCTGTGCCAACGCGCTGCAGTTCGCCATGCTCACCGACCGCGACGCCATCCCGGCGAACGTGCGGGATCAGCTGGCGCCGCTGATCGGCAAGTACGTGCGCTGATCGGCGGTGGTACTCTCCGCCGCCGAAAGGAAAAGGAAATCAGCATGCCCATCCTTGTAGTCGGTAGTGTTGCGTTCGATGCTCTTCAGACTCCGTTTGGGAAGGTCGATCGCTGCATCGGCGGCTCCGCAACGTACTTCTCGGTCGCGGCGTCGTTCTTCACGCAGGTCGATCTCGTCGCCGTGGTCGGAGATGACTTCACGGAAGAAGATGCGTCGATCTTCAAAGGCCGCAATATCAACACGGATGGCCTGAAGCGGATCCCGGGCCAGAAAACGTTCTTCTGGAGCGGCGAGTACGGCTATGACCTCAACGTCGCCAGGACGCTGGACACGCAGCTCAACGTCTTCGCCGACTTCAAACCTGACCTCAACGAAGCGCAGCGCAATCCGGACGTCCTTTTCCTCGCGAACATCCAGCCCGAATTGCAGCTCGACGTGTTGCAGCAGACGAAGCGCCCCCGCTTGGTCGCGCTCGACACCATGAACCTCTGGATCGACATCAAGCGCGCTGAGCTCGAGCGCGTGATCCGCGAGGTCGACCTCGTGATCATCAACGAGGCCGAGGTGCGGATGTTCACGAAGGAAGCGAACCTGGTAAAGGGTGCGCGCCAGATCCTCGCCCTCGGCCCGCAGACGCTGGTCATCAAGCGCGGCGAGTACGGCGTGCTGATGGTCCGTAAGGACGCGATCTTCGCCGCCCCGGCCTACCCCCTCGAGAACGTCTTCGATCCCACCGGCGCCGGCGACACCTTCGCCGGCGGTTTCCTCGGCTACCTCGCCTCGCGCAGCGAGGTCACCGATCACGAACTGCGCCGCGCCATCATCTTCGGTAGCGTGCTGGCCTCGTTCACGGTCGAAAAGTTTTCCCTCGACCGCCTGCGCGAGATCTCCCTCGGAGACGTGTACGAGCGGTACCAGGATTTTCGGGCACTCACGCACTTTGAAGATGCGGAGCGGTAACACCCCCACCCGCCAGATCCCTCGCTCGACGCTCGGGGAGTGACACGCGCGTTTGCGCGTGTCACTCCCCGAACACGATCTCCCCTCCCACCACCGTGTACCGCACCTTTGCCCGGTACAACTCCGACGACGGCATGACGAAGAGGTCGCCGTCGATGATGGTCAGGTCGGCGAGCTTCCCGGCCTCGATGGTGCCGCGCGACTTTTCTTCGAAGGCAGCGAATGCTGCATCCGAGGTGAAGCCGCGGATCGCTTCCGCGAGGGTCAGGCGCTCGGAGGGGCGCCAGCCGCCTTCCGGCCATTGCTTCTGGTCCTGGCGCGTCACGGCGGCGTAGATACCGAAGAACGGGTTCACGTCCTCGACCGGAAAGTCGGAGCCGAGGGCCAGCCGGCCGCCTGAGTCGAGGATCGTGCGCCATGCGTACGCGCCGCGCACGCGCTCCGGGCCGACCCGCGCCTCGGCCCAGTACATGTCGGACGTCGCGTGCGTCGGCTGCATCGAGGCGATGATCCCTTGGCGCGTCAGTCGCGGGATGTCGTCGAGCGAGATCACCTGCAGATGCTCGATGCGGAAGCGGTCCTTCGCCGTGACGCCGGCGCTCGCGTATGCGTTGATCGACTCGCGCACACCGCGGTCGCCGATCGCATGCGTGTTGATCTGGAACCCGGCCGCGCGTCCGCGCCGCGCGACGTCCTGGAGATGCTCGGGGCGCGAGACCATCAGGCCCGAATTGCCCGGATCGTCGCTGTAGGGCGCGAGGAGCGCGGCGCCGCGGCTGCCGAGGGCGCCGTCGGCGTAGAGCTTGACGGCGCGGACGGTGAGCCGGCCGCCGTAAGCGACCAGCGGTCCGCTGTCGAACCAGGTGCGCAGCAGCGCGTCGTCGTCGCCGAGCATCGCGTAGACGCGAATCGGAAAGCGTTTCTCGTCGATGAGCTCCTGGACCGCCGTGATGGTCGCGGCGTCGATGCCGGCGTCGTGCATCTCGGTGAGGCCGGTGGCGGCGATCGCCCGTGCGGCGGCGAGCACGCGCGCCTTGCGCTGCTCGGCGCTCGCCGCCGGGACGGCGCGGTCGATGAGGCTCGACGCGGCGTCGATGAAGATGCCGGTCGGGTTGCCGTTCGCGTCGCGCACGATCCGCCCGCCCTCGGGGTCCTGCGTCGCCGCCGTCACTCCGGCGGCGCGCATGGCGGCGCTGTTCGCGAGCGTGGCATGTCCGTCGACGCGCTCAAGGACGACCGGGCGGTCGCCAAGGGCGCTGTCGAGCAGCGCGGCGGTCGGGAACTCCTTCACCGGCCAGTCGTTCTGGTCCCAGCCGCGGCCGGTGATCCATTCACCGGGCGCGGCCGTGCCGGCGCGCTGCTGCACGCGCGCGATGACCTCTTCATAAGAGGTGGTGCCGACGAGGTTGACGGTCTCGAGCGCCACGCCGAGTCCGTAGAGATGGCCGTGCGCGTCAGTGAGGCCGGGGAGGATGGTGGCGCCGGTCGCATCGACGATGCGCGCGCTGGGGTGCGCGGCGCGCAATGTCTCAGCAGGACCCACCTCGCGGATCGTGCCGCCGCTGACGAAGACGGCGTAGTCTTTTTGCGCCGTCTGCGTGGCGCCGGTCACAACGGTGCCGCCGATAAAGAGCGTACCGTCGGGACTGCCCGGCACGCGATCCGCTGTGGGTTGGCTACTACACCCAAGCATGGTGAGCAGGAGAAAGGCGGCAAGATGTCGCATTTATCGGAATGCTACACGGGGAAGGTCGGTTGCGTGATTGCCGCATGAAAACGCGCTTTGTGATCGTGGTCACGTTGCTGGTTGCAACCAGCGCCCTCGCGGGCGAGCGTAAGTTTTCCGCCTCCGCGGTGCCCAACGCGAAGCTCAAGAAGCCGGGCAAGGTCGTGATCTCGAACACCGACCGCGCCATCACCGCGTACCACTTCTTCGGCAACATTCGCGAGGCGCTGGTCTCGCTCCGCAGCACGCGTACGCTCGCGTTCCGTCCGTTCGGCCGCACCGTGTACGACTCGCGCGCCGCGGTGAAAGCTCCGGCGCATCTCGCCGCGGCGATCCAGGACGCGGCGCGGACCCATGGTGTCGATCCGCGCCTCGTGACGGCCATCGCGCGGCGCGAATCCGCGTTCAACCCGAACGCGGTCTCCCGCGTCGGCGCGCAGGGCGTCATGCAGCTCATGCCTTCAACGGCCCGCTTTCTCGGCGTAAAGAACTCCTTCGACGCGCGCGAGAACATCTTCGGCGGCGCGCGCTACCTCCGCACGCTGCTCGACACGTTCGACGGCGATCTCGATCTCGCCCTCGCTGCCTACAACGCCGGCCCCGGCGCGGTGGCGAAGTATCGCGGCGTGCCGCCGTACCGCGAGACGCGTGCATACGTGGCCGCGGTCCGCGCAAGCTACGAGCAGTCGCTGCTCGCCCAGTAACGCTACTCGGAGTACCACTCCGCCATCGCTGTCACGGTTCCGTTTTTCAGGAACACGCTGGTGTGGCGCGCGCACATCTCCGAGACGCGGCAGACGAAGAAGTATTCGACGTCGCCGAGGCGTTTGAGCGCCGGCTCGGGGGTCGTGGAGGCGTCGGGCTGTCCCATCTTCTCTCGCACCGCCATCGGCGAGTCGCCGAGCTCCACGCCTTTGCGCATCCGCACGTCGATCGCTTCCGTGGTGTCGATCGGCCGCTTGCACGGCACCTCGGACGTGTACGCGATGCGCGACGGTTTCCCGTCTTTCTTGTCGATGGCGATCAGCAGGTAGCGGCCGTCGGCGACTCGGTAGCAGCCATCGCGTTTGAGGTTGGGAAACTGCGCCTGCAGCGCCGGCAGCGGCGTCTCCATCAGTTGATCGAGATACACAGGGTCGGCGGCGCGGCTGCTGACGGACACGAACAACAACGAAACGACCAGTGCGATCTTCATCCTTCGCCCCACTTCAGCTTGTTGCGTAGAACGTCGAAGTAATTCTTGTCGGGTGACTGGACTAAGAGTACCCGTTCTTCGGACTTCCGGACGCAAACACGATCGCGGTCGCTGATCTCGAAGCCTTCCTGGCCGTCGAGCGTGATGTAGATGTCTTTCGAGTCGGGCGTGGCGAGCGCGATCTCGATGTCGAGCTCGTCCGGGAGAACGAGGGGGCGGTTGGTGAGCATGTGCGGGCAGATCGGGGTGAGCACGACCGCGTTCATGGTCGGATAGATGATCGGCCCGCCGGCGGAGAGGTTGTAGGCGGTGGAGCCGGTGGGCGTCGCGACGATCAGGCCGTCGCCGCGGAAGGTGGAGACGAAGAGGCCGGCCACGCTGACCTTCATCTCGATGATCCGCGCGACCGCGCTTTTGTTGATCGCGCAGTCGTTGAGTACGCGGTAGCGCTTGCTGGAATCACGTCCGGGGCCGGAGACCGAGACGGTGAACGTGACCCGCGGCTCGACGTCGTACCGGCCGTCGAGGACGCGCTCGAGGATGGCCGGGAACTCTTCGACGCGGATCTCGGTGAGGAAGCCGAGCGTCCCCATGTTCACGCCGACGATCGGGACGTGCTCGGGCGCGTGCCGCGCCACGGAGAGGAGCGTGCCGTCGCCGCCGAACGTGATCAGGAGGTCGGTCTGCTGTCCGAGTTCCTGCTTGGAGAGCGAGCGCTTCTCGTTGCCGATCGCGGCGGCGGTGTCGTCGTCGAAGATGACGTCGAGTCCGCGCCCGCGGATGTCGGCTGCGATCTGTGCGGCGTACGCAACAGCTTGCGGAGCGATGGTCTTCGCGGCAATTCCAATCGTGCGCATGAGGTGCGCGCAGTCTACCGTGCCTGCGCCCGTGCACGAGAGAACGACGGGAGGCCTCCGGCGGGCCGGTGTGACCGGCAGCATTTGTTTGCGCACGGACGGCGCTTTGTGCGAGTGACGTGCGTTCAGCCTTGGGCGACCAGTGCCGCCGGTCACACCGGCCCGCCGGAGGCCCCTCGTCGTTCCCTCGTGCCTCAGGCGGAGAGCGCGACAGCGCGGCGCACGTCGTCGGGCTCGACGACGATGCGCTCGCCGGCGCGTTCGGGGGCGACGAAGAGGATCGGGTGGAGCACCTTCTCCATGATGGCGCGAAGCGCGCGGGCGCCGAGGCGCTGGCGGATGGCGGCGTTGGCAATCTCGTAGAGCGACTCGCGCGTGAACTCGAGCTGGATTGAATCGAGGGCGCAGAGGCGCTGGTACTCGGGGATCATCGCTTCCCGCGGCTCGGTCAGGATCGCGACGAGATCGGCCGGCGTCAGCTCGTGCAGCTGGACGCGCAGCGGGAGGCGCCCGAGGAGCTCGGGGAGGAGTCCGTATCTCACGAGATCATCGGTCGAGACTTCGTGTTGTGCGGGAGCGGCGTTCTCGAAGAAACCGACGCCGCGGCCGGCGGGCGCTTCCTCGAGGTCGGTGAACGCGCCGGCGCAGATGAAGAGGATGTTCGAGATGTCGACCTCGACGAAATCGTGCTTGTTCCAGTGCGCGGTGACGTTCATCGGCACGAACAGCTTGTCCCCCTCCAGGATCTTCAGCAGCGACTGCTGCACCCCCTCGCCGCCGATATCGCGCTGGCTCGCGCCGGTGCGGTTGCCGCCGGATCGCCGCGCGATCTTGTCGATCTCGTCGATGAACACGATCCCGTTCTCGGCCTGCTTCACGTTCTGGTCCGTCGCGTAGAGCAGCCGGCCGATCGCCACCTCGACGTCTTCCCCGTAGTATCCGGCCTCCGTGAACGACGTCGCGTCGTTGTACGCGAACGGCACGTCCAGGATGCGCGCCAGCGTGCGGGCCAGGTAGGTCTTGCCGCTGCCGGAGGGGCCGATCATCAGGATGTTCGACTTCCGGATCGACACCTCGCCGCCGAACTTCAGGTACTCGATGCGCTTGAGGTGGTTGTACGCCGCGATGGCCAGCACTTCCTTCGCGTGGCGCTGCCCGACTACGTACTGATCGAGCTGGTCGAAGATCCGGCGCGGTGTGACGTGGAGGAAGCGATAGGTCTCACGCTTTTCCTTCATCGGGCGCCTGCGAACGAGTATAACTCGGAGGATGATCCTGGCCACCCTCCTCGCCACCTTGCTCTCGCTTCCGTCGCCCGCGGGCAGCGGCGCGGCCGAGCCGCATCTCGCCGCGCGCGCGGACGGAACGGTGGTGATGTCGTGGCTGGAGCAGGGCGTGCTGAAGTTCGCGTCGCTGAAGAACGGACGGTGGTCGTCGCCGAGAACGATTGTCGAAGGGAAAGAGCTGTTCGTGAACTGGGCCGACTTTCCGTCGATCGTCGATGACGGCCGCGGCGTCCTCTTCGCGCACTGGCTGCAGAAGAGCGGCAAAGGGACCTACGCGTACGACGTCTGGGTGACCTCGTCGAGCGACGATGGCAAGACGTGGCGCAAGCCGTTGCTGGTCAACCGCGACGGCAAACAGGCCGAGCATGGCTTCGTGTCGTTCGGGGCCTTGCCCGCGGGCGGCGTGGCGCTGGTGTGGCTCGACGGCAGGGAGATGAAGGAAGAAGGGCACGGCGGCCACGGTGGCGGCCATGAAGGATCGATGACGCTGCGCTACGCGGAAATCGATGCCGCGCTGAAGGTACGCAACGAATCGGTGCTCGACGCGCGCGTCTGCGAATGCTGCGGGACGGCGATGGCCATAACCTCGCGCGGGCCGCTGGTGGCGTATCGCGACCGTTCGGGCGACGAGGTGCGCGACATCGCGTACACGCGCCGCACCGACGGCAAGTGGAGCAATCCGGCACGCGTGCGCGTCGACAACTGGAAGATCCCAGGCTGCCCGGTGAACGGGCCGCAGGTCGACGCCCGCGGCGAGCGCGCGGCGCTGGCGTGGTTCACGGGTGCGAACGAGAAGCCGCAGGTGCAGGTCGCGTTTTCCCGCGACGCCGGCGCGACGTTCGGTCGTGCGGTGCGCGTCGACCGCGGCAATGCGGCAGGCCGCGTGGACGTGCTGCTGCTGAACGACGGCAGCGCCCTCGTGACCTGGATCGAAGGCGCGGCCGACAACGCCGGCATCTTCGCGCGCCGTGTGTCACCCGACGGGAAGCTCGACGAGCCGGTGAAGCTCGCCGCCACAAGCTCCGCCCGCGCCTCCGGCTTCCCGCGCGCCGCGCTCGCCGGTACGACCGCGTACTTTGCCTGGACCGACCCGGCCGCGAAGACGGTCAAGGTGCAGAGCCTCTCGACGCGCTGAGATGAGTCTCTTCGTCAGCCTGCTGTTCAGCTCCATCGGCGGCGTCTACCTGATCTACGGCAAGCGCACCTACAGTACGGCCTACCTCGTCTGCGGTGCGCTGCTGCTCGCGGTCTCCTACCTGATCGACAACGCGCTCGCGTTGTCGGTGGCCGGCGTTGCCGTGACGGCCGTTCCGCACGCCCTGAACCGCGGTTGGCTCTGATCTGAAGATCAACTTCTCCCACCTCCCTGCTCCCCGGCAAATGATTTTTACATCCCGCCAATCCTGAGTTTCGCGTAACCCATTCTGCAACAGCGCTTTAGCCGCTGTGTGCCAGTGGCTGCCCGTTTGAAATCCATAGGCGGCGAAAGGAGGTGGTGCACGAGACAGAGCACGACGCGAAACGGGAACAGACAAGACGGTTCAGTGTGGAACAAACAGCCAAAACTCATGGAAGCCGATCCAACAAACCACTAACAGGCAAAAGGAGAAAAGACCCATGCGGAAGTCCCTCCCCATCGTCGCTCTCACCCTGCTCATCCTCTCGCTCTCGACCACCGTTTTCGCCGACGCGGCTCCGGCCAGCTCGGCGGGGGTGGTCAACATCAACACCGCCAACGCCGAGCAGCTCTCACTCCTCCCGCGCATCGGCGAGAAGGCGGCACAGCGGATCATCGAGTACCGCACGCAGCACGGCCCCTTCAAGAAGACCTCCGACCTGATGCAGGTGAAAGGGGTTGGCGCGAAAACGTTCGAGCTGCTCTCCCCCTACCTGACCGTGGACGGCAAGACCACGCTGGCCACGAAGGTCTCGAGCCCGCGCAAGCCGAAGGCCGCGAAGTAACGCCGCGCAAGCGGTAACGCAACACCCGCCCCAACAGCCCACCACCACGGCGCCGCAACGGCGCCGTCCCACCTCAAATCCTCAGACAAGGCCGCCGTGTGCGCACGCGCACGGCGGCCCCCTCCTGAAACCACTTCACCACCACTTCACAAAGGAGAACGTGTGCCCAGATCCCAGCGCGGCCATTCCCTCCTCGAGCTCATGGCCGTCCTCGCCATCCTCCTGCTGTTCGTCGCCATCGCCCTGCCGGCCTTCGCGAACATCGGCCGCAAGCGTGCGTTGCGCGCGGCAGTCGCGGAGCTTCGCGGCGTCTTCGCCCATACCCGTGCGCGCGCCATCGCCCGCAACCTGAACTGCGGCCTCAAGTTCACGAAGCTCGCCGGTACGTGGCATTTCGCCGTGTACCAGGACGGCGACAACGACGGCATCCGCAACGACGACATCAACAAGGGCGTGGACCGTCTGATCGACCGTCCGCGAAGCGTCTTCCGCGAGTCGAACATCGTGACCATCGGCCTGCTGCCGTTCAACATCAAGGACCCCGACGGTGATCCGCTCCCGGCCTCGAAGTCGCCGGTCGCGTTCAACAACTCGACGATCGCGTCGTTCTCGCCACTCGGCGGATCGACGCCCGGCTCGATCTACATCACCGACGGCCGTGACCTCTGGTGCGTCCGCGTCTACGGCGCGACCGCCAAGCTCCGCGCGCTCCGCTACGACATAGCCAAGAAGCGGTGGCTGGCGTGGTGAGCCGTACTCGTACGACAGAGGGAGAACGACCGGGAGGCCTCCGGCGGGCCGGCGTGGCCGGCAGCACTGGCAGCCATAGGCCGGACGCATCCCTTCTCCACGAACCGCGTTTTCGGGCTGGGCCAACCAGTGCTGCCGGCCACGCCGGCCCGCCGGAGGCCCCTCGTCGTCCTTCCGTCGTCTTACGACCCCGACCGCCGCACCACCAGCCGCTCGGCTTCGTAGGTCTGGATGGCGGAGAGAGTGCTGCGGCGGAGCATCTCGTCCGTGAACGCCTCGGTGAGGATGCGGCCGTCCATGTCGCGGCCGATCGGGAGGCCGGCGCCGAACAGCATCGTCGGCACCACGTCGATCACCGAGGCGGGGGCGGTGTGCTCGCGATGCGCGGCGGAAGGGCCGGAGAGGATCATGAAACCGTCGTCGGCGCCGGTGGTATCGCGGCGCACCTTGCCGGTCAGGAACTCCCAGACGTTCGCCGGCATCTTCGGGGCGACGACCCCCGAGGGGGACGTGATCACGAGCAGGTGCCGTGGATTGCGGCGCGCGATCTCCGCGAGCATCCGGTCGAGCTGCTGCGCGTAGGCGCGGACGCCGTCGCCCTTCGGCGTGCCGCGCGGCGGGAGCTCGTTGCGGAAGACGTGCAGTGCTCGCTGTGCGCTTTCGAAGCCTTCCAGCGCCACCGCGGTCAGCGCCGCGCTGCCGTCGACCGCATTCGCCGCCGCGAGATCGCCGGCCAGGGCAGCGACGATGCGCTGCTCGCCGCCGAAACGCTGCGCGGCATCGCCGGCCGTCACTGCGGGCAGCGCGGGCGTCTGCACCGACGGCCAGCGCACCACCCGGGCTGGCAGTTGCAGCCGCTCGAACAGCGACCAGACCGGCAGCGCGCGGCCGGTGAGCAGCGAGGCGGAGATCCGTTCGACCGGCGGGATCAGGCCCCAGGCGCGGAACGCCACGCCGTACGGCAGGAGCAGGAACGGCTCGTCGCGATTGAGCGGCGTCTCGTAGGAGAAGCGCCCGGTGATGCCGTGGCGGTGCGGCAGCTTGCCGGTGGCCAGCGACGCCCAGAGCGACTTCGTGTGCGTCGTGCGGAACGCTTCGACGCGGGTGAAGTAGGCGCGCTCCGTCACCGTGTCCAAGAACGGCAACAGCCCTTCCCCCTTCATGGTCACGATCCAGTCGTAAGGCAGGTTCCGGATGGCCACGAAGATCACGTGCGCCTGAGTCGATGGCGCGCCGATGGTCGCGAAGACGGCGTCGCGCCGCTCGGTGCGGTAGCTCTCACGGCGCTGGTAGAGAAAGACCGCCGAGACGCCGATCAGCACCACGCCGGCGATGAAGATCGCGCGCGACAGGTGGCGGTGCGCGTTGCGCTCGATCACCCACAGCAGCAGCAGGACGAACGCCGTGGCGGTGATGACGTTCGACGCCTTCGAGAGGATGCGGATCGCGCCGACCGGCAGGTAGCCGCGCAGCAGTTGCAGGTGCATCCAGTAGGTGAAGGCGGAGACGAACGCCGCACAGACCACGAAACCAAAGCCGTGCGTGCGGTACGTCTCTGGTCGACCGAAAAACCGCACCCGCAGCGCGCGCAGGGCCCACAGCGCCGAGCCGAAGAGGAGGCCGCAGGTCAGGCCGTAGATCAGTGTCACCGTGGCCAGGCGTCCGGGCGTGATCTCGACCTGCGGATTGATGAAGTACAGCAGGTGAGCCATGTACAGCCCGAAGATGGCACCGGCGAGAACGCGCTTCAGATAAGCCCAGCGGATCGGCATGCGGAGGGCCCATGCTGACGCCGGCCCGGGTGCGAGGATACACCGGCGCCGAGGCCGCTCTCGCGCTGCTGCGCGACCTCGGGTATCCGGTGGCGCCAATAGACGTCGATCCGGAGGAATGGCGGCGCGGTGGCGTGACCATCCCGTGGAACGGCACGACCAGGCTGCAACTCGCTGCCCGGCTGCGCCACTTCGACCTCTTCGTCCTCACCGGCGACGTGCCGGCGGACGCAGTGCTGCAATTCATGCGCAGTTACCGTGAATACAATTTACTCACGAAATCAGCACTACTTCTTCAGCATGAAAAGACGATATCAGTATTCGATCTATCAAAGGATCGGACGTTGCGCCGCCTCGACGTCGACCTCCGCTCCCCGAGCGCACATGCGATCGACCGTTTGAACCTGCTCGCGCCGGGGGACGACGAGGCGTCGCTCCCGCGCATCTACGATCGTGCCCTCGACCGGGAGAGCGTCACACGCGAGTTCTTTCAGCGCTTCCGCGGCGCGGTGCGCGACGTCGCCGCGGCGTTGCCCGGCGAGGATCGGGAGGCCGCGGACGCGGAGGCGCTGCTGATTCTCTCGCGGCTGCTCTTCCTGTCGTTCGTGCAGGAGAAGGGTTGGCTCAACGGCGAGCGCCGCTTCCTGGTGGATCGGCTGGAGCGGGAGACGAAGCGGGGGCGGGAGTTCTTCTCCGGCGTGCTGCTCCCGCTCTTCTTCGGCGCGCTCAACACGCCGCTGCACGAGCGGACGCCGGCCGCGCGCAGGCTCGGCCGCATCCCGTACCTCAACGGCGGGCTCTTCGAGCCGTCTGCATTCGAGCTGCGCCACCCGCAACTGCATCTGTCGAATGAGCTGATGCAGCGCGTGCTCGAAGGCGTGTTCGAGAAGTTCGATTTCCGAATCGACGAGACGGATGCCGCGAGCACGCACGTCGATCCGGAGATGCTCGGCAAAGTCTTCGAGTCGCTCATGGCTGCCGGCGAACGCGCCGCGAGCGGCAGCTTCTACACGCCGAAAGAGGTCGTCGACATCCTCACCGAGTGCGCCATCGCGGAATGGCTCGGCGACGCCGGGGTGGAGAAGCTCTCCACCATTACCATCCTCGATCCCGCCTGCGGGTCCGGTGCGTTCCTCCTCTCCGCCCTCGGCGCAATCGAGAAGCTGTGGCGCGCCAGGACGAACGACGTGCCGCGCGACCTGCGCCGGCGCATCGTCGCCAACTCCCTCTTCGGCGTCGACCTGAAGCCGGAGGCGGTGCGTCTCTGCGAGCTGCGGCTCTGGCTGGCCATCGTCTCCGGCAGCGACGCGCCGATCGAAGAGGTGGAGCCGCTGCCGAACCTCGACCGCAACATCCTGCAGGGGAACGCGCTCCTCAGCCCGACCGATTTTCTCGGCGACGCGCGCCTCGACATCTACAACGACTGGCTGGTCGCACTGCGGGCGCAGCGGGAGCTGCTCGAGCGCTATCGGACTGCACCGCATTCGCAAAGGCCGGCGCTGTATCGCCTCATCCGCGGCAACGACCAGAGGCTCGCCTCGGAGCTCCTCGCGCGCAGCATCGACGAGGCGGAGCGCGAGCTGCAGCACGCCTGCACCCCGCAGCGCGATCTCTTCGGCCGCGCCGCCCCGGTCGATGCGGAGCTCTGCCGCGAGCTGCAGGCCCGCGTCGCCGAACAGAAGCAACTGCTCGAACAGGCGGAAGAGGGGCGGCTCGACTTCTTCTCCTTCGACGTCCATTTCGCGCCGGTCCTCGCCTCCGGCGGCTTCGACGTGGTGCTCGGCAATCCTCCCTGGGTGCGCAGCAGCCGCATCGACCGCCGCTGGAGGCGGATGCTGGCCGATCGCTACGCGCTCTTCCGGGCCGAACGCGACGGCACGGCGTTCCATCAGCCCGATCTCTCGGTCGCGTTCTTCGAGCGCGCGCTGGCGCTCGCAAAACGCGACGGTGTCGTGGCGCTGCTGATGCCGTCGAAGATCGTGAACGCCACCTACGCGGGCCCGTTGCGGCGTGCGGCGGGGTCGCGCGTCATCGCGCTCGACGACTGGAGCGACGATCCGCGCCGCCGCCGCTGGTTCGACGCCGACACCTTTCCTCTCGGCATCACCTGCGCCGCGCCGCGGGAGCACGTGCGCGTCACCGCCTCCGGCGAATCGTTCGAGCTGCGCCGCGAGCTGCTCTCCGTGAACGGCGCCGCCTCCGAATGGGCGCTCGCGCCGCCCGACGTCGCCGCGATCCTGCGCCGCCTGCGAGGGACGTTCGCGACGCTCGGCAGCGCGCACGGACGCAAGCCGTTCATGGGGGTGAAGACCGGCGACAACCGCAGCTTTTTCCTCGAAGCGAGGCGGATCGACGGCGCGCACCTCGTCACGACCGACGGCCTGCGCATCCCGCTCACCGCCGTCTGCCGCTGCGTGCGCGGACGCGACCTCCGCCGCTGGAACGTCGCCGCCTCGCAATGGATGCTCTGGCCGCCCGCCGCCGGCTGGCGGAACCCGCCGCGCTGGCTGGAGAAGCTCGCCGCCGCTCGCGGCCTCGAGCCGCGCGACTTTCGCCTGTCGTTCGTGAAGCCGGAACACGTCGGGATCAAGGTCGTCTGGAAGGACCTCTCGCGCGGACTGGCGGCCGCGGTGCTGCCGGACGTGGTGCACGTCAACGAACAGCCGTTCCCGCTGGTGCCGAACCAGACGCTCTACGCGCTCGACGCGGTCTCGCTCGACGAGGCATACGCCGTCTCCGCGGTCCTGAACTCCTCGATCGCCGGCGCGTTGCTCGTCGCGGTCGCCGAGCGAGCCAAGGACCTGCACTTTCGTTACTTCGGCCGCACCGTGGCCGCGCTGCCGTGGCCCGAGGTCCGTCCGCGTTGGGACGAACTGGTGCGCCTCTCGCGCCGCGCGCATCGGGGGAGTGACGTGCAGCAGGAGATCGACGCGGCGGTGGCGACGTTGTATGGCGTGACCTCCGACGAGCTGTCGCTGCTGCAAGCGTTTCTCGCCCGGAGGCTCGGTGTGTTAGCGGGAAACTAATGCTCGCCGATCACCAGGTGGTGGCGGTTGAGCGCGCATTGCACCTGCTCGAAACGCGGGGCGGCGTCGTCCTGGCCGATGATGTCGGCCTCGGCAAGTCGTTCGTGGCCGCCGAGGTGATGCGCCGCTTCAATGCAGTGGAGACGGAGCTGATCGTGCCGAATGCGCTCATCCCGCAGTGGCGCGCGACGCTCGTGCAGTTCGCCGTCGATGCGTGCATCTCCACGCACGACTCGATCGATGCGGCGCTGCCAAAACCGGTGCGCCGGCTGGTGGTGGTCGACGAAGCGCACGCCTTTCGCAATCCGGCCACGCAACGCTACGCCTCGCTGGCCAGACGCACCGCCGGCGCACGGGTGCTGCTCGTGACTGCGACGCCGCTTTGCAATTCCGTCGAAGACCTGGAGGCCTTGATCCGCCTGATCGCCCGCGACGACCTGCTGGCGGACCTCGGCGTCCCCTCGATCGACGTCGCCTTCGAACGAAGGGACGTCGAACGCCTCGTCTCGGCGCTGGTGATCCGGCGAGACCGCAGCGTGCTGCCGCAGTCGCTGCAGTTCGGCGCGCTCGAACGCAGGGTGATTCGCCATCCGGTCCTCTACCTCGGCGGCATCGACGACCTGACGTTCCCGCTCGTGCAGGACCACGCCATCCTGCGCCGCTTCCTGCGGCGGCGGCTCGAATCGAGCGAAGCCGCCTTCACCGAATCCGTACGCAGGCAGCTGCGCTTCTACGAACGCGCGCTCGGCGCCATCGCCGCCGGGCGGACGCTGCCGAAACACGAATACCGCCGTTCGTTCGCGCATGAAGAGGACAAAGCCGAGTACCAGGACGTGCTGTTCTGGGAGCTCTTTGCGCCGCCGGGAGAGCTCGAGCCGGACCTGATCCTCGTGGAAATGCGCAAGCTCGAAGCCCTGATGGCCGCGGCCCGCGCCGCCCCGGCGACGAAACGAAGCATGCTGCAGGAGACGCTGACCGGCGATCCGACGCTCATCTTCACCGGCTCCGTTGCCACCGCGCGCGACCTGCAGGCGGCGCTGAAATGCGGCCTCGTCACCTCACGCGACCGCTCCGCACTGCACGCATTCGAGAATGGCAGGATCCAGACCCTCGTCTCGACCGACGTCGCCAGCGAAGGCCTCAACCTCCAGCGCGCGGCCGTGATCGTCCACTACGACATCCCCTGGAACCCGGTAAAGCTCGACCAGCGAAACGGCCGCGCCCACCGCATCGGCCAGACGCGAGACCTCGTCCGCGCAATCTACTTCTTTCCCGAGACGAGAGAGACGCGCATCGTGGAAACGATCGCCAGAAAGAACCGCACCAGACGAAAGGTGCTGAAACAAAGCGAATCCCAGACGCCCGAAGCCCGAAGCCACACCCTCCGCCCCCGAATCACCCGCGCCTCGGCCTGCACGCGCCTCGCAGCAGTCCCCGACGCCCTGGCGAAACGCCACAAAGCCGGCATCGAACAACTCATGTCCGAGCTCCCACTCACTGACCTGCTGGCGCTCGTGCAGCTGGAAGCGTGAACGTCCGCCGGAGCCCCCCGGTCGGTTCTCTCTCCCCGATCAATATAATCGCCCACGTGAACCTGCTGATCGTCGACGACGAGGCCTCCCTGCGCGACTTCCTCTCGATCGTGTTCGAGGAAGAAGGGTGGGGAGTCGAAACGGCCGCCTCGCTCGAAGAAGCGCATGCCTCCGTGTTGCGCAAAGAGCCCGACGTCGTCCTCTGCGACCTCATGCTTCCCGACGGCTCCGGCATCGACTTCATCCGCGAAGTCAAAGCGAACAGCCCCTCCCTGCCGTTCGTCATGATCACCGCCCACACCTCCACCCGCTCCGCCGTCGAAGCATTGAAGGCCGGCGCGATGGACTACATCGCCAAGCCCTTCGACATCGAAGAGCTCAAGATCATCGTCCGCAAAGCGGTCGAGCGGAAAGAGCTCGAAGACGAGAACATCCACCTCCGCACCGCCCTGGAAGAGCGCTTCACGTTCGCCAACATCATCGGCAAGAGCGCGAAGATGCAGGAGATCTTCTCGATCGTGCAGCGCATCGCCAAGACCATGTCCACGGTCCTGATCTCCGGCGAGTCGGGCACCGGCAAGGAGCTCATCGCGCGCGCCATCCACTACAACTCCGACAGGCGAGGGAAGTTCGTGTCGATCAACTGCGGCGCGCTGCCGGAGACGCTGCTCGAGTCCGAGCTCTTCGGACACGAGCGGGGCGCATTCACCGGCGCGATCCGGGAAAAGCGCGGCCTCTTCCAGGAAGCCGACCGCGGCACCATCTTCCTCGACGAGATCGGCGAGACCTCCCTGGCCATGCAGATCAAGCTGCTGCGCGTCCTGCAGGAGCGCATGGTGCGCAAGGTCGGCTCGAACGTCGAAGCGGCCGTCGACGTGCGCGTCATCGCCGCCACCAACCGCGACCTCGCCGAATCCATCCGCGAAGGGACGTTCCGCGAAGACCTCTTCTATCGCATCAACGTCATCCCCATCGAGCTGCCGCCGCTGCGCTCGCGCAAGGAAGACATCCCGCTGCTGGTCGACCACTTCATCGAGAAGTTCTCCGCGCGGATGGAAGTGCCGCGCAGGCGCATCTCGTCCGACGCCATGAGGGCGATCGAGAAGTACCACTGGCCCGGCAACGTGCGCGAGCTGGAGAACGTCGTCGAGCGGATGATCGCGCTCGAAGCGGCGGACCTCCTCTCCACGAAGTCGCTCCCCGAGCACGTCCTCCTCGGCGGACGCCTGCCGGACGCCACGTTCGAGTTGCCGGCGGACGGCATTTCTCTGCAGGATCAGCTCGAAGCGATCGGCAAGATCTTCATGCTCAAGGCGCTCGAGCGCGCCGGCGGCGTGCAGACCCAGGCCGCCGAGCTGCTCCGGATGTCGTTCCGCTCCTTCCGTTACTACGCGAAAAAGTACGACCTCCTCCCGCGCGACCGCGAAGTGGAAGACGTCGTGGAGGTCGAAGAGAAATGAGGTCTCTCGTGGTCATGCTGATGCTCTTCGCCGCCTGTTCCCAGCCCCCCGCACCGCCGGCGCCGGCTGCACCGACGGACTCACAACCGGTGGCGGCAGGTCCGCGCGTCATCTTCCCGGACGGCTTCGTGGTGAACGTCGAGATCGCCGCCGACGACGAGTTGCGCGCGCAGGGCCTCATGTACCGCGACCACCTCAACCCCGGGACCGGCATGCTCTTCCTGTTCAAGGAGGACGACGAGCATGCGTTCTGGATGAAGAACACCCTCATCCCGCTGGACATGGTCTGGCTGGACGCGGGCCAGCGCGTGGTGCACGTGAAGTACAACGTCCCGCCGTGCAAAGTCGCGAACTGCCCCAGCTATCCGACCGGGGTCATGTCCCGCTACGTGCTCGAGGTCGCGGGCGGCGAGGCTCAACGTCACGGGATCAAAACCGGCGATCAGTTGCGATTCGAGCAAACCGATGGCGTCGTCATACGTTAATACCCTGTAGGAACGCCTGAATTTTTGGTTTCGAGGGCGCGTTCCGCGAGACGAGCCATGTTCCGGTCCAGAGGGGAAAACTTCCGCTTTGTCTTCGTACTGTTGTTCCTGAACGTCGCGTTCTTTCTGCTCGAGTATCAGGACAAGGAAAAGTACGCCCGCCTTTTCGCGTTCGACTGGGACGCGGTCCTGACCGGCGAGGTGTGGCGCCTGGTGACCTACCAGTTCACCCAGGCAGGCTCGGCGTTCATGCAGGCGCTCTCCCTCTTCATCACCCTGCTGCTGCTCTACATGATGGGCTCGGCGCTGGAGGAAGAGTGGGGGAGCCTCCACTTCCTCACCCTCTTCGCCGCCTCGACGCTCGGCTCCGCCGCCGTTGCCGCCTTTCTCGGGATCTCGCTCCTGGGGACGTACTTTGTCTACTTCACGCTGCTCTTCGTCTACGCGGCGGCGTTCCCGCAGCAGACGTTCTATCTCTTCGGGATGATGCCGGTGCGAGTACGGGTACTCGCGTTCTTCTCGCTGGCGGTGCTGCTCTACGGCGTCGTGAGCGGCGGGGCCGCCAACGCCGCCGCCCTCGGCGGCGCGGTGGCCGGCTACTGCTACTACCTGACGCAGCGGGTGCGCGTCCGTTTCGTCGTCCCCGCAGCGGTCGTGCCCGAAGCACCCCGGGTGAAGATCGACACCACGGCCATCATGAACGCGGCCCGTTACGCCGCGGTGCGTCAGGCCCTGGCCAAGGGTGCCGAAGCAGAGCTCGACCGCCTCCAGCAGCAGTGCGAGCGCGATACAGTCGCCAACGTGAACATCTGCCCTCCCGCCGACTACAAACCGGAGAACACCGACGGCTACTGCATCCGCTGCGAAGGCTTCGCCGAGTGCTCGGCGCGGTACCTGCGATTGAACCGGCCCGCGGCGGTGTAATTTGGAGTGCGGTGACCGCAGTCACCGCTTTTCCTGCCGTGAGCCGCAGGTCGTGTTTCTGCGAGTGAAAGCGGTGACTGCGGTCACCGCACTCCAAATTATTCGCCGCCGCCGCCCTCACCGCCGCCACCCTCACCACCTCCACCCCCGCGACGGCGGCGGCGGAAACGGCGGCGTTTGCGGGCCGCACCTTCAGCGCCACCCTCGGCGGGCGGAGCGGCGCCACCCTCGGGTGCCGGGCGTTCGGGACGGGGAGGCCTGTCGGGACGTGGCGGACGTTCCAGGCGTTCGGCCCGCGGCGGACGCGGAGGGCGGTCCGGACGAGGCGGCCGATCCGTTCTCGGCGGGCGTTCCCCCTGCGGCGGACGCTCGCCCTGCGGCTGCTGCATCTGTTGCGGCGCGCCCGCCTCGGCGTTCATCGGAGCGCCCGCACCCGCGCCGCCGCGTCCGCGGCGTCTTCTGCGCCGCTTCGCCTGCTGCTGCTCCGGATTCAGGACCGCACCCTCCTGAGGAGGACGCTGCTGCTGCGGGGGACGAGGTCCCTGCTGTTGCTTCGGCGGTCGCTGCTGTTGCTGTTGCTGCGGACGTTTTCCGTCACGCCCGCGTTGCTGCTGACGCTGCTGCTCGCGTCCGCCACGGCCGCCGCGCGGCTGGTCGCGATCGCCGCCGCGTTCCTCTTTGCGCGACGCGCCGGCCTTGCCGGTGCGCTGCTCGAACTCGCGGACCTTCTTCTCCATGTAGCGGCGCGCCTGGGCGTCCTGCCGGGAGCGCAGCTCGTCGTGACCGCAGTACGGGCAGCGCCTCCATCCCTCGGGATAGGTGCGCTTGCAGCCGGTACACAGAATGGATTTCGGAAGCGGCATCGTAAATCGGCGCGCATTGTACACTTCGGCCTGTGGATGAATCCCGGCGCCGTACCCTGCTGGCGTTGATCGAGCTGGCGTCGGACAGCAACCCGAACGCCTGCTGGGACGACCAGCGCGCCATCGAGCTCCTGCGGCGCGAATCGACCCCCGACGAGCTGCGCGAGCTCGGCGCGACCACCGGCATCATCGAATTCGTCTTCCCGGAGCAGCATGGCGGCTGAATTCACCGTCCGGGTCGAAGCGCGCTTCGAATCCGCGCACTACCTGCGCGAATACCGCGGCATCTCCGAGCCCCTGCACGGCCATTCGTACAAGGTCGAGGCGGACCTCGCGGCGCGCGGCGGTGGCGTCGACCAGGACGCGATCGCGGTCGACTTCGTCAGCGCGAAGCGGAAGCTCGAGCAGCTCGCGAAGCAGCTCGACTACGGCTGCATCAACGACATCCCGCCCTTCACCGAGATCAACCCGAGCGCGGAGAACATCGCCGAATGGTTCGCCCGCGAGCTGCAGAGCGCGGTCGACGACGAGAACGCGGTCGTGGTCGGCGTCACGATCTGGGAAGGCCCGGTCAACTCAGTAACTTATCGCCCATGAACAAGCTCCCGAATCACACCGCCCTCAAGGAATGGTCGAACGTCGTTGCCGCGCTGGCGCGCGGCGAGCAGATCCTGCTGATCCGCAAGGGCGGCATCGCCGATCCGTCCTTCGGGGTCGACGACGAGCGTTTCTATCTCTACCCGACCTACTTCCATCAGGGGGAATCGGAAGCGCGGCCGCGCGTTGCGATCACCCACTGGTGCGAGGTCGTGCGCACCTGGACGCTCACCGATCGCGAATCGTTCGACCGGCTCGCGCCGCTGGTGGTCCTGCCGCAGGAGACGCTGGAAGCGCGCTACCGGTTCCGTCCCGACCAGGCCGTGTACGTGATCGCCGTCAGGACGTGGGAGCTGGCCCGCCCCGAGCAAGTCGAGTTCCGTGACATCTACGGCGGCTGCAAGAGCTGGATCAGCATCGATGAAGAGATCGACATCTCCGGCTCGCGCCCGGTCCTCGGCGAGCGCGAGCTGCAGGCAAAGATCGGCGAAGTCGACGCGCTGCTGAGCGCAGCCGTCTCCTGAGGAACGTGGAGCTGATCGCCGCCATCTTCATGCTCGGCGCGGGAAGCGCGCTGGCCCTCTTCGTCCTGGCGGCGATGAAGCTCGACCGCGCATCGCGCGGCGAAGACGACCCGCGTCCACCCCAGCGCGACTCGGTGGCCGCCTCGCTGCTGTTCCACGTCGTCAGCGCCGGCGGCGGCTCCCGCGACGAAGCGATGCGCCAGGTGCGGCGCGGGGCGGGACTGGCGGCCCCGATCATCCAGGGGATCGACGTCGGCAACTGGGCCGAGAGCTACGCGCGTCATTCCTCCCACGAACAGCGCGCCACCCTCCTCGAGCTGGCGGTACAGCTCGTCGCGAAGCGGGAGGGGCCCGTCCCACTGCGCCAGTACGCCGCGCTGCTCGATCTCAGCTTCGGCCTCGGCTTTCACATCGACGCCCTGGCGCGGCTGCGGGAGAGTTACGGCTTCGAATACGTCGACCACGCGAAGGACGCCCGGATCGCCGAACGGAAAACCAGCACTCCGCCTCACGAGCTCCTGGCCATCCTCGGCATGACCGCCACCCCGACGCGGCAGGAGCTCAGCGCGGCCTACCGGAAGCTGGTCACGCAGCATCATCCCGACCGCTTCCACGGCGCGCCGGCGGAGGCGCGGAACAGCGCCGCGGCGAGGTTCATCGAGATCACCCGGGCCTACGAAGAATTGCTCCTCATTTGCCGGGATTGAAATTTTTCAGCCGCATGGTGTATCATCCGCCGGCTGGGGAATAGCAGTAACTCGCGGCTACGTTCACAACCAGTTTGCCAGCAGTTCCCGCCAGCAGACCTTAGAATTCCGTAGTTATCTCATTGATAAGCCGCTTTCGTGGACGGACGTGTCCGGCAATTGTGACGGACACGCCTCAACGTCTCGAAACGACCCCCGGGCCAGCAGGCGGCCGCGGCTTTTCATGTAAACCACTCAGCGGGTACGACTTGGATGATCGTGTCCCGGCATGCGTAACTATTTTATTAGCCTACGCGTCTAACGATGCGGGCGGCATGAAGGTTGAAGTTTTGTCGATGTCGCAGGGAGAGACCATGAAGAGCGCCGAAACCATTACTCATGAGCAGGGTTGGGACTTCGAGACGGCAGCGATGCCGTACGTCGACTCCCTGTACAACACCGCCTACCGGATGACGCGGAACTCCGAGGACGCGGAAGACCTCGTTCAGGAGACGTACCTCAAGGCGTACAAGTACTACGACAAGTTCGAGGAAGGCACGAACTTCAAGGCGTGGCTCTTCAAGATCATGAAGAACACGTTCATCAACAACTACCGGAAGAAGAAGCTCACGCCGCACAAGATCGACTTCTCCGAGATTGAAGAGTCGTACGAACGTGTGATCCAGAAGAACGCCCCGGACCTCATCCGCGACCCGGAGAGCGAGATCTTCCAGGACATGATGGATGCCGACGTCAAGCGTGCGCTCGACTCGCTCCCGCATGACTACAAGATGGTCGTCCTCCTGGCGGACATCGAAGGCTTCTCCTACAAGGAGATCGCCGAGATCCTCGACTGCCCGGTCGGCACCGTCATGTCGCGTCTCTACCGCGGCCGGAAGATGCTCGAGCGGACGCTCCTCGACTACGCCCGCAAGTACGGCTACATCCGCGGCGAAGCGGAGCCGGCCAAGATGCGCTCCCGCAAGGATGAGACGAAGGGGCGTAAGAAGAAGGACGAAGCGAAGCCGGAAGAGACCGACGTCGTGGAGCCGGAAGAGAACGAAGAGGCAGTCCTCTTCGCCGAGGACGAGGAAGACTTCGAGCTCGTCGACGACGAGGAAGAAGAGCGCTTCGAGATCGAGTAAGCGATCCCAGCATTCAATCGAACCGAGGGCGGCCGTGAGGCCGCCCTTTTTGTTTCTGCCGAAATGGTGTCGGGTGATACCAGGAGCGCAGCGACCAACTCCCTCGCCGACCCACCATTCCTGGCCGGCCGGTTGCAAAAGGCCCCCGCCGTAGTGAACTTCAGCAAGAGAGGCGGCATTTACGGAATTCACAAAACTGCAACGTAGTTGGATCGAGACGTGTGCAGTACCGCCGTCACCTCAACCCCGGAAGGAAAGCAGTGATGCTCTGTGACGATGTGAAACGCGTGGTGTACTTCTTCCTCGATGGATCGCTTGCCGACCACAAGAAACACGCGATCGAGATTCATCTGAGCAACTGCCCCGACTGCGAAATCCGCGTCGTGGTCCAACGTAAACTTCGATCGTTCTTCCGGAGGCGCCTCGCGCCGGTCGCCGCGCCCGAAACGTTGCGGATTCGCCTGACGCAGTCGCTGCGAGCGCTGCCGGCCGAGTAGAATCGCCGCTCTTGGCCAAGCAGTCGAATAAAGCGGAGCCGCAGTCGACCGACGACCAGTTGATCCTGGTGTCGACGAACCCCAACAAAGGCATCGAAGCCGAGCGCATCCTCGGCCAGTCGGTGCTCCGCGTCTCCCTCAACCTGCCGGAGATCCAGGCCGCAACGGTCGAAGAGATCACCCGCTACAAGCTCGAGACCGCCAAGAGCAAAGGCTACAAGCGCCTCATCGTCGAGGACGTCTCCCTCGGATTCGACGAGCTCGGCAACTTCCCGGGCCCCTACGTGCGCTGGCTGCTCGAGGCCGCCGGCGGCAAGGGTCTCGCCGCGATCGCTTACGCCCTCAACAACCGTGCGGCCAGGGCGCAGTGCTGTGTCGGCTACTGGGACGGCAGCCAGGTGCGCATCTTCCTCGGCGAAACGCAGGGGGAGATCCTGGTCAAGCCGCGCGGCGAGCGGACGTTCGGGTGGGACGCCTGGTTCCAGCCGGACGGGTCGGAGAAGACCTTCGCCGAGCTGACCCCCGAGGAAAAGGATGCCGTGTCGCATCGCGGCAGGGCGTACCGGAAGCTCGGCGAGTACCTCGCCAAATCCAGGTGAACGGCCATTCATTTGGACGCTTTGCGTCGAATTCCGGACACATCCCGTTTCCGATCTGCAACGCGACTTTCCAAACTCTTCGCCTAAGTCGTTCGTATTAAAGGTTGTTGGCAGCGCGCGCGAGCGTGGGGCCGGCTGGCAGGACGCTTGAAGTACCTGCTCGCAACGAAAGGACGACCTATGTGGGTTTTCGACGGCGAAGAGTGGACGCAGGACGACGGTAGCGATCAGCCGAAGGCGAAACAGCCGGAGACGACGCGCCCGCGGTACGACCAGCTGATGCCTGAGCTTCAGGTCATCGAGATCGTTCCGGTCGTGCCGCGGAACACGAACGTTCCGCCGCTGCCCATGCCGTAGGGTTCTCTCTCCACCAACACCGAGCCGGCCGCGTCGCGAGGGCACGCGGCCTTTGCTTTTCCGGAGATTACTTCTCGCAGTTCCTACCGAGGAAATCCCGCACGATCGGCTCCACCGAATCCGAGGCCACGTTGAAGATGCGGTCGGCGTGGTAGTTCCCCTCGATGTCGAGCAGGTGCAGCTCCTTCGGCTCGTGCGCGGCTTCGTAGAGTCGGACCGAGTGCTGGTGGTTGATCAGCCAGTCGTTCTTCACGTGGATGAAGCAGACCGGCTTGTGCACGTCGTGGATGTCGTCGAGCGCGCGCAGCTTCGCTGATTTGCGGATGCTCCAGGCGAAGCGCGGGCGCCGCAGCGCCTGCGACAGCGCGATGTGCCGGTGCATCGTGAACGGGTTGAGGCGCGGGGCGATCATCTCGAAGTCCGCCACGGCCGAGATCAGCAGAAGCGAGTTGACCGGGAGCTCGTGCCGTGCCGCGGTCGAGACCGCGATCGCTCCGCCGTAGGAGAAGCCGAGGAGCGTAAAGTTCGAGATCGTGGCGTTGTTGCGGAGGAGGTCGTTCGCCACTGCCGCCACGTCGTGATGCTCGTGCATGTTGAAGCCGTACGTCCCCTCGCTCTCGCCGTGTCCCCGCACGTCGATGATCGCCGCGCGGTAACCCTCGGCATTCAGGAAGTGGGCGAGCCGGATCATCGACGGATGCTGGCGGTCGCGCCAGAAACCGGGGACCACCAGGACGGTCGACGGCGAGGGGGCGTCGTAGACGTCGTAGTGGATCGTCGTTCCATCGAACGAGGAAACTCGCAGGTGATTCGGCGCCTGGATCGGCTCAACGGCTGTCAGCACTCGACTTGACATTACACGCCCTGCTTCTATCATATGCCCCAATCGTGAGGGCGCCGGTGCGCCTTCCGTGCCCCGGTGGTTTCCCCCTACAACTTGTGCTGGGCCGTAAGTCTGCGAGATGCGCACGTTGCCCCTTCGGTCGTAAAAAGAATCCGTAAAAAAAGAATTCAGATCCGAGATCTGAACAAACACGTAAGGAGAATCACATAATGAAGAAGTCCCTCGTCCTGACCCTGGTCTGCCTCGTCGTCGTTTCGATGTTCGCCGTCGGCTGCAAGAAGGAAGAGGCCGCGACCGACACCGCCGCGACCGACACCTCGATGACCACGGGCGATACCGCCATGACCGACACCGGCATGACCGACACCTCGACCACCACCATGTCGACCACCGACACGATGGCGACCGACACGTCGGCCACCACCTCGACGGACACGTCGGCCACCGGCACCACGGCCACGACCACGACCTAGTTTTCAGAGCACGAACCCTGAACGCCTCGCCCCGAGCGGGGCGTTCGCATTTGTGGCATCCGTGTTGCTCCACCTACACCGGGTCTCTCCTCTCCCACGGAGAGGGGCTTGTCTCCGTTGAATCCGAAACAACAAGAGAAGGAAGAGAAAAGAATGGCTAAGAAACTACTGGTTCTCCTGACGGTCCTGACGCTCGTCACGTTCGTCGCATGCAAGAAGGAAGAGACGAACATCGACGCCGGCACCGACACCGCCATGACGGACACGTCCATGACGGCCGGCACCACCGATACCGGTTACACCACCACCGACACCGGCATGACCAGCACCGACACGATGGCGACCGACACGATGTCGACCGACACCACCGGCACGACCACGGGCACCGACACGAGCGGCACCGCCGGCACGACCAGCACCACCAGCGGCACCACCTCGACGACCACCACCTAGTCGTCGCTCGGTACCGAGCAGCACCTGAAGCCCCGGACTCGTCCGGGGCTTTTTGTTTGGGCGTGAGGTGCACGGCGACGCGGATGCGGTGCACGGCGACGCCCGACAAGATGCACGTAGACCGCGGCAGGATGCACGTAAACCGGCGTTACGGTGTACCGCAACGTGGTTCAGGTGCCTGTCCAAGGGTGTCCACGTGAAAGCCCACCGCTGTCCAGGTGAAAGTCCACGGCGTGGAGGTGAAAGTCCTCCGCCGTCCAGGTGAATGACCACGGCGTGGAGGTGAAAGTCCACGGGTGTCTACGTAAAAGTCCCCGGCGTGGACGTGAAAGTCCACCGGCGTTGACGTGAAAGTCCACGGCGTGGAGGTGAAAGGCCAGGCTGGTGGAGTTAAAAGTCCAGCGCGTGGAGGTGAAAGGCCACGCTGGTGGAGTTAAACGTCCAGCGCGTGGAGGTGAAAGGCCACGCCGTTGGAGGTGAAAGGCCAGATCGTGGAGGTGAAAGGCCAGATCGTGGAAGTGAAAGTCCAGATCGTGGAATTAAAAGCCACCGCGCTCGACGTGCACCTCCACGCCTAACCCGCACGAACGAATGGCGCTTACGATCGCACGCCAGCCGCTTGCAATGAATCACGACCTTCGCCGATGGTTTGGAGTGCGGTGACCGCAGTCACCGCTTTTCCTTCGGCAGCCGCAGCTTCCGCCTCGTGCGTTCGCGTCACCCGCACGCAGTCAAAGCGGTGACTGCGGTCACCGCACTCCAAACTGTTTGGCGGGCCTGTCAGCGGCTTTTCTTCTGCTCCAGGTCGGCGAGGAGGTGCGCGTAGACGCTGCGGGTCTCGCTCTCCAGCCTGGCTACGTCGCCGCTGTTGTCGATGATGTAGTCGGCGTGGCGGAGGCGGTCTTCGCGGGGGAGCTGGTTCGCAAGGCGGCGGGTTACTTCTTCCCGGAGGAGGCCGCGGGCCACGCCGCGCTCGATCTGGACCTCGGGGGGCACGTCGACGATCACCAACTTGTCGTAGAGCCTGCTGCTGCCGGACTCGATCATCAGCGTCGCTTCGACGACGGCGATGCCGTCGGGGTGCGTCTGCTCGTATTCGTCGAGCACCTCGATGGTGTACTGCAGGACGAGCGGATGAATGAGCGCGTTCAGCTTCTTCGCGCCGTCAGGCGTCGCAAAGGCAATATTCGCGAGCTTCACCCGGTCCACCGTCTCGTCCTCGCGGAGGATGTCGCGGCCGTAGGTCTCGACGAGGGCGGTGTGGCCGGTGCGGCCGGGCTGATAGAGGTTGGCGACGAGCTGGTCGGCGTCCATGGTGAAGCAGCCGAGCGCACCCAGAAGGGCGCGCACGGTCGACTTGCCGCTGGCGATGCCGCCGGTCAGGCCGACGCGGAGAATCACGCGCGTCTCCTGATCGCGGCGTCCACCGTGTTCTTCATGAGCATGGCGATGGTCATCGGCCCAACTCCGCCCGGCACCGGCGTGATCCAGGAGGCGAGCTCGCGGACGCGGGCGTAGTCGACGTCGCCGAGGAGGACGCTGCCGTTCTTCTCGAGGAGGCGCGACTTGTCGGGATCGTGGGCGAGCCGCGGCGCGAAATCGCGCTCGACGCGGTTCATCCCGACGTCGATGACGATCGCCCCCGGCTTCACGAAGTCAGCGGTCACGAAGATCGGACGCCCGATCGCGGCCACCAGGATGTCCGCCTGCCGCGCCACTTCGGGGAGGTCGCGCGTCTTCGAATGGCAGATCGTCACGGTCGCGTTGCGCTGCAGGAGCAGCGCGCCCATCGGTTTCCCGACGATGTCGCTGCGGCCGATCACCACCGCGTGCTTCCCGTCGATGCGTTCCCCGGTGGACTCGATCAGCCGAATCACCCCTGACGGCGTGCAGGGCGCGAGCGTCGAGCGGCCCTGGTGCAGCAGCCCGACGTTGATGGGATGGAAGCCGTCCACGTCTTTCGCCGGGGCGATGGCGTCGATGACCTTGCGGGCGTCGATGTGCTTCGGCAGAGGCAGTTGCACGAGGATCCCGTCGACCGCCTCATCCGCGTTCAGCCGGGCCACTTCCCGCAGCAACCCGTCTTCGGACATCGTGTCGGGGAAGACCAGCTCCGTCCCCTCCAGCCCCAGCGCGCGCGCTTTTTTCGCCTTGTTGCGGACGTAGATCTCCGAGGCGGGGTCGTTGCCGACGCGGACGGCAACCAGTCCCGGCCGCCAGGGGAGGGAGGAAATCGCGTTCGCGACCTCGGATTCGGTGGCGAGCGCGACGGCTTTGCCGTCGATGATGTTGGCAGTCACCGGGGCGTTCTATCATTTTTCAACGCCGCCGAAATTCTTCTCCCGCTTCCGCGCTTCTCACCCGAGCCGAAGCAGTTGGTCGGACCGGGAGATCTGTGCTGGAATGAACAGCTTGACTGTCCCTGTTCGGCAGTGTTACCGTTTTGGCCCTTTCCCTCACGGGAAAGTGTGTGTTCGTCTTTGAGTGATCGGTGGCGTTAGCGGTCCACACCAGCGCCGCGCGATTTCCAGGCAGTTCAAGTCAGTTGCTCGATGTCCGGCCCGAGCCCCGCGGACAACGGACGACGTGACGACCGACATTTAGTTTTTCAGGGAGAGTCATGCGTACCTATTTCCCCAAACAGGGCGATATCGAGCCGCGCTGGTTTGTCATCGACGCCGAAGGACAGGTCCTCGGGCGTCTGTCGACGACCATCGCCAACATCATCTCGGGGAAGGCGAAGCCGACCTACACCCCGTTCCTCGACACCGGCGATCACGTGATCGTGATCAACGCGGAGAAGATCCGCCTGACCGGCAAGAAGGAAACGGACAAGATCTACCGGCATCACTCGCTGTATCCGGGTGGGCTCAAGGAGCGCGCCGCGCGCTTCATCCGCGCTGAAAAGCCGGAGACGATGATCGAAACCGCGGTCTGGGGCATGCTGCCGAAGAACAAGATCGGCCGCAAGATGCTGAAAAAATTGAAGGTGTACCGCGGCGCGAATCATCCGCACCAGGCTCAGTTGCCTGAGGCGCTGAAGCTCGGCGAGTAATCACAGGAGGATTCCTTGGCTTTGGTCGAATACTACGGAACGGGAAGACGGAAGACGTCGACGGCGCGCGTGCACATTCGTCCGGGATCGGGCGCGATCACGGTCAACCGCCGCACGCTGGACAACTACTTCGGCAACGAAGTGCTCAAGATGATCATCAAGCAGCCGCTCTCGCTGACGGAGACGGTCGACAAGTTCGACATCGTCGTCACGGTGGACGGCGGCGGCCCCAGCGGCCAGGCCGGTGCGATCCGCCACGGCATCTCCCGCGCGCTCCAGGTCTACAACATGGAGCTGCGGAAGCGTCTCAAGAAGGCCGGCCTCCTCACGCGCGACCCGCGCATGAAGGAGCGCAAGAAGTACGGCCAGAAGGGCGCCCGCGCCCGCTTCCAGTTCTCGAAGCGCTAATCATGTTTCAGTTTCTCTAGATCTCGTTTTGAAGACAGGAGCGTCGCCTGCTCCTGTCTTTTGTTTTTCAGGCGGCGATTCAATTTTCAACAATTCTCAATTGCAGAAGGAGGGTTCACTTGGCGGTCTCTATTACGATGAAAGAGCTTTTGGAGGCTGGCGTCCACTTCGGTCATCAGACCAAGCGCTGGAACCCGAAGATGAAGAAGTACATCTTCGGCAAGCGCAATGGGATCTACATCATTGACCTGCAGAAGACGCTGAAGCTCTTTAAGGAAGCTTCCGGGTTCATTGCCGAACTTGCCTCGCAGGGCAAGCGCATCCTGTTTGTCGGCACCAAGCGCCAGGCACAGGACGCAATTCTCGAGGAGGCCAACCGCTGCGGCATGTTCTACGTGAACAACCGCTGGCTGGGCGGCACCCTCACCAACTTCACCACCGTCCGCAAGTCGATCGAGCGTCTGAAAGAGATCGAGTCGATCCTTGGGGACACCGAGAAAGAGATGTCGAAGAAGGAGCGCGCCACGATGGACAACGAGCGCGACAAACTCCAGAAGAATCTCATCGGAATCCGCGAGATGGACGGCCTTCCGGATGCGCTCTTCGTGATCGATCCGAAGAAGGAGTACATCGCGGTCAAGGAAGCGAAGAAGCTGGGCATCCCGGTGGTCGCGATCGTCGACACCAACTGTGATCCGGAAGACATCGATTACGTCATCCCGGGCAACGACGATGCGATCCGCGCGATCCGTCTGTTCACGACGAAGATCGCCGATGCCTGCCTCGAGGGCTACAACCTCGCCGAAGAGAAGTTCATCGGCGTCGAGGACAAGGGCGAGCACACCGGCGACATCATGCCGGCGGACGTCGCTCCCGAGCCGATGCAGGCTGCTCCGGCAGTCTGATCCCAACGCTCGACGATCAGAGTGGAGGACGGGCAATTCTGCCTGTCCTCCACGTATCTCCCCTTTGGACCGGCAGCGATGCCCGTCCTCCACTCCAGCAGACAGAGGTTTGAAATGACGCAGATTACGGCAGCGATGGTCAAGGAGCTGCGTGAATCCACCGGCGCCGGCATGATGGACGTGAAGAACGCTCTCACCGAGGCGCAGGGCGACATGGAACAGGCAGTGGTGATCCTTCGCAAGAAGGGTCTCGCGGCCGCCGGCAAGAAGGCCGGCCGTGTCACAGCCGAAGGCACCATCGTCGCGCACGTCCAGGGCAACATCGGCGTGCTCGTCGAAGTGAACTGCGAGACCGACTTCGTCGGCCGCAACGAGAACTTCCGCAACTTCGCCACCGAGATAGCCAAAGCGGTCGCGCAGAGCAAGTCCACGTCCGTCGAGGAGTTCCTCAACGAGAACTGGCCGGGCAGCGACGAGCCGGTGAGCCAGAAGGTCGCCGAGCAGATCGGCTCGATCAAGGAGAACATCTCCGTCCGCCGTTTCGCGCGCTACGAAGCGCCGGAGAACGGCACGTTCGGCGCGTACATCCACGGCGGCGGCAAGATCGGCGTCCTCGTGGAAGTGGTCGCCGCGAGCGGCAAGGGTGCGGAAGCGGGTGAGATCGCGCGTGACATCGCGATGCACATCGCCGCGGCCGAGCCGCGCTTCCTCCGCCGCGAGGACGTGACCGAGAAGGACCTCGAGACCGAACGCGAGATCGCCCGCGACGCGGCCGCCAAGTCCGGCAAGCCCGAGAACATCGTCGAGAAGATGGTGTCCGGCAAGATGGAGAAGTTCTACGGCGAGGCCTGCCTCCTCGAGCAGCCGTACATCAAGGACGACAAGGCCACGGTCACGCAGTACCTGCAGCGCCGCGGCAAGGAATCCGGCTGCGAGTTCGTCGTCACCCGCTACACCCGCTACAAGCTCGGTGAAGGCATCGAGAAGAAGAGCGAGGACTTTGCGGCGGAAGTGGCGTCCTACATGAAGCAGTAACGGTCACAGCCAATCGATTTCCAGCGATTTCCAGAAAGGCGACCTCCGGGTCGCCTTTTTTGCTATAAACCGCTCCGCATGACAGACGCCGCCCAACCCAAATTCAAGCGCATCCTCCTCAAGCTCTCCGGCGAAGCACTCATGGGCGGACGACGCTCCGGGATCGACGCGGACGTCCTCGCGACCATCGCCGACGAGCTGGTGGAAGTGCAGCAGATGGGCGTGCAGGTCGCGATCGTCATCGGCGGCGGGAACATCTTCCGCGGCGTCACCGGCGCGACGCAGGGCATCGACCGCGTGGCCGGCGATCACATGGGCATGCTGGCCACCGTCATCAATGCGCTCGCGTTGCAGGATGCACTCGAGCGCAGGAACATCCCCACCCGCGTGACCACCGCCATCACCATGGCCGAGGTGGCCGAGCCGTTCCTCCGCCGCCGCGCAGTGCGCCATCTCGAAAAGGGACGCGTGGTCATCTGCGCCGCCGGCACCGGCAACCCGTTCTTCACCACCGACTCCGCCGCCGCGCTGCGCGCCGCGGAACTGAAGTGCGACATCATCTTCAAGGCCACCAAGGTCGACGGCATCTACACCGCCGATCCCGAAAAGGATCCGAACGCCGAGCGCCTGCCGCACGTCACGTATCAGCGCGTGCTCTCCGACCGGCTGCAGGTCATGGACGCCGCGGCCATCGATCTCGCGCGCAACAGCTCCATCCCCATCTACATTTTTTCCCTTCGCGAGAAGGGCAACATCAAGCGGGCGCTCCTCGGCGAGGACGTCGGCTCGATCGTTTCTGACGAGGTAGCGTAATCATGGCAATCAATGACGTGATCAAGGACGTGCAGCACCGCATGCACAGCTCCATCGAGGCGCTGCACCACCATTTCAAGACCCTGCGCACCGGCCGCGCGAACGCGGCCATGCTCGACTCCGTGGTAGTCGATTACTACGGTACGCCGACGCCGATCTCGCAGGCCGCGAACATCAAGGTCCCGGAGCCCGCGCTGCTGGTCATCGAGCCGTGGGACAAGGCCATGGTCGCGCCGATCGAGAAGGCCATCCGCACCGCGGATCTCGGCTTCAACCCCGCCTCCGACGGCAAGGTCATCCGCGTCCCGGTGCCGACCCTCACCGAGGAGCGCCGCAAGGACCTGGTGAAGAAAGCCCACGTCATGGCCGAGGAGTCGCGCACCGCGATCCGCCAGGTGCGCCGCGACGGCAACGAGAAGCTCAAGAAGCTGCTCAAGGACAAGACCATCTCCGAGGACGACGAGAAGCGTGCGCTGGACGACATCCAGAAGATGACGGACAAGCACATCGACGAAGTGGCGAGCGTCCTCAAGCAGAAAGAAACGGACATCATGTCCGTGTAGGACGCATGTCCGTCGTCGTCATCATCCCCGCCGCCGGTACCGGCTCCCGCTTCGGCGGGAGCATCCCGAAACAGTTCCAGCAGCTTGCCGGCAAGCCGCTCATCCAGCACGTGATCGAGCGGTTCCTGGTCGACGAGAACGTCTCGCGCGTCATCGTCCCGGTCGCCGAGATGCTGCTGTCGAGCGTGAAGAACAGCGAGCGCGTGACGTTCATCGCCGGCGGCGCGACGCGCCAGGAGTCGGTGATGTGCGGCGTCGCCGAGGTTGGTGACGACGCGGAGCTCATCGCGATTCACGACGCGGCGCGGCCGCTCTTCAGCGCCGCGACGTTCCACGCCACGATCTCCGCCGCACGCGATGCCGGCGTGTCGTTGCCGGTGATCCCGGTGACCGACACGATCCACATCATGACGGCCGAGGCGACGATCGACAGCACGCTCGACCGCTCGATGCTCGGCGCGGCCCAGACGCCGCAGTGCTTCCGCCCCGACATCCTCCGCGACGTCCTCGAGCGCGCCGCCCGCGACGGCATCAGCGCCGCGACGGACGAAGCGGGGCTGGCCGCCCGCTACGGCTACCTGGTGAAGGCGGTTCCCGGCGATCCGCGCAACCTCAAGATCACGGTCCCCGAGGATCTGGCCATCGCGGAGTCGTACCTCGAGCAGTGGAGCGAGTCGTGATCCGTGTCGGGCAGGGCGTGGACATCCATCCGTTCGATGAGACCCGCCCCCTGATCCTCGGCGGAGTGCGCATCTCCGACCGCGGCGGCCTGGCCGGACACTCCGACGCCGACGCCGTGCTCCACGCCATCACCGACGCCATCCTCGGCGCCGCCGGCGCGGGCGACATCGGCCACTACTTCCCGTCCACCGACGAGCGCTGGCGCAATGCGGATTCGGCGCAGTTCATCGGCGAGGCAAAACGCATCCTCGACGAGATGAACGCCGAGATCACGAACATCGACGTCACCATCATCGCCCAATACCCGAAGCTCGCCCCGTACCGCGACGCGATGGTCGAAACGATCGCCGCGTTGCTCGACCTCCCCCAGGGCCACGTGAACGTCAAAGCCACGACCACCGACCACCTCGGCTTCATCGGCCGCGGCGAAGGCATCTGCGCGATGGCCATCCTCGCCTGCGAGATCCCGGGCGGAGGGAGCGGGCTGTGATGATCTATTTGGAGTGCGGTGACCGCAGTCACCGCTTTCACTCCCGAGAGCCACGGGTCGTGCGGCACGGAGTAAAAGCGGTGACTGCGGTCACCGCACTCCAAATCGAGGGTGACAGATCGTGACCGTCCGCGTCCGATTCGCCCCATCCCCCACCGGCCACCTGCACGTCGGTGGTGCGCGTACCGCGATCTTCAACTGGTTGTATGCGAAGCATCACGGCGGGACGTTCATCATCCGGGTCGAGGACACGGATCAGGCGCGGTCGACGCGCGAATCCGAGGAGATGGTCCTCGGCGACCTGCGCTGGCTGGGGCTGGCGTGGGATGAGGGGCCGGACCTGGGCGGACCCCATGCGCCGTACCGGCAGAGCGAGCGGGTCGAGCTGTACGGGCGCGTCGCGAACGAGCTGATCGAGCGCGGGGTGGCGTATCGCTGCTATTGCTCCGAGGAGGAGCTGGAGGCGAAGCGGAAACAGGCGGAGGCGGAGGGGCGTCCGCCGCATTACGACCTGACCTGCTACCGCAACCGCCGCAACGACGATGCGCCGCATGCGATCCGGTTTCATGTCCCCGAGGATGGGGATGGCGACGTCACGATCGACGACGCGATCCGCGGCGAGGTGACGTGGCGGAAGGAGTCGCTCGGCGACTTCATCATCGTGCGCACGGACCGGCTGCCGACGTACAACTTCTGCGTCGTGGTCGACGATCGCGACATGGAGATCACGCACGTCATCCGCGCCGAGGAGCACCTGACGAACACGCATCGCCAGGTGCTGATCTATCGCGCGATGAGCTGGGGCGTCCCGGTGTTCGCGCACGTCTCGCTGATCCTCGGGCAGGACCGGACCAAGCTGTCGAAGCGCCACGGCGCGACCTCGGTGACCGAGTACCAGCGGCAGGGTTACCTGCCCGATGCGATGGTGAACTACCTCACGCTCCTCGGGTGGTCGTCGCCGGACGGCCTGGATGTCTTCTCGCGCGACTACGCGATCGGCAACTTCTCGCTCGAGCGCGTGAACTCCGCGCCCGCTGTGTTCGACCTGACGAAGTTCGAGTGGCTGAACGGCCAGTACATCCACACGATGCCCGCGGCCGAGCTCGCGCCGCTGGTGCGGCCGTTCTTCGACGTGCCATGGCTCGACGAAGGGATCGAGGTCGTGAAGACGAGCGTGCACCGGCTGACCGAGTTCGCGGACACGCTGCGCTTCGTGCTCGAGTACACGCCGCCATCGATCGACCGCCCGTTTGCGGAGCAGCTCGCCGGGGAGTTGCGCGAGCATGGCGCGCCGCGCGATGAGGCGAGCTACAAGGCCATGACCGAGCGTCTCAAGAACGCCACCGGCGCGAAAGGGAAGGCGCTGTTCATGCCGCTGCGGCTGGCGCTGACCGGCATGGAGCATGGACCGGAGCTGGTGCGCGCGATTCCGCTCCTGCAGCACGCGAGCGAGGTGGACGAGCGGGTGTTGTCGCCGCTCGGCCGCGTCGAGCGCATCCTGATGACATGACGCGCTCTGGCGAAGTCTGGAGCCGCCCGCGTAGCGGGCGAGAGATCAATAGCCCCCGGCTTCAGCCGGGGGAATCGGCGCCCATCAATCGAGTCCGCGTAGCGGCCGACAGAATCCTGCCGGCCGCTACGCGGACTCGATCCGTTAACACCTCTTTCCCCCGGCTGAAGCCGGGGGCTATTGATCTCACGCCGCCTACGGCGGCTGATGACGCAGACGGTCGGGGCTGACCGGATGACGTACACACTCCTGCGGAAGCTCCTCTTCCGCCTCGACGCCGAGGCCGCGCACGAGTGGACGGGCGAACAGATCGCGCACTTGCAGCAGATTCCGATCGCGTTGCGCGCGATCGAGCGCATCTGCCGCCCACCCGCAAGCGCCGCACGAACGCTGTTCGGGATGGAGTTCCCGTCGCCGATCGGCATCGCGGGCGGGTTCGACAAGAACGCCACCATGATGCCGATGCTCGCGGCGCTCGGGTTCGGCTTCATCGAAGTCGGGACCGTGACGCTCGAGCCTCAGGCGGGCAATCCAAAGCCGCGGCTGTTCCGCTACTCGAAAGAGCAGGCGCTCATCAACCGCCTCGGCTTCAACAACGACGGCGCGGATGCGGTCGCCGCGCGGCTGAAGGCGTGGGACCGCAGCGTGCCGACGTTCGTGAACGTCGGCAAGAACCGCGATGTGCCGCTCGAAGGGGCGACCGAGTCGTACGTCGAGTGCTACCGCCGCGTGGCCCCTCATGCCGATGCGGCGGTGCTGAATCTTTCCTCGCCGAACACCCCGGGGCTGCGCGACCTGCAGCGTCCCGAGCACCTAGAAGCGCTGCTGAACGCGGTGCAGAGCGTGCGCAGCGGGCCGGTGCTGATCAAGATCGCGCCCGATCTCGATCCGGTGCAGATTCGCGAGATCGCCGACGTCTGCGTCAGACTGGCGGACGGGATGATCTGCACGAACACGACCCTCGACCGGCTGCCGGGCATGAACGAGGCAGGCGGGTTGTCGGGGAAGCCGCTGCTGGAAAAGTCGACCGCGGTGCTCGCGCAGGTGCGGCAGTGCGTGGGGCCCGAGTATCCGCTGATCGGTGTCGGCGGCATCTTCACCGCGGACGACGTCCGCGCAAAACTGGCGGCAGGAGCGAATCTGGTGCAGATCTACACGAGCTTCATCTACGAAGGCCCTTTTATTGCGAAGAGGCTCGCGAAAGCATGCTGATCTACGGTACGAACCCCGTCCTCGAAGCCGTCCGCGCCCATCCGTCGCGCATCCGCTACGTCGCGATCGCGCGCGAGCACAGCGGCCGGATGCAGAAGATCGTCACCGAGGCCCGCGACGCGGGCATCGAGGTGCGGATGCTGCCGAACCAGCAGCTCGACAAGCTCACCAGCCGCGGGGTGCACAACGGCGTCATCGCCGAGATCTCGGAAGGGCGCTTCGCCGACTTTCACGACACCATCGAGAAGGAAGAGACGTCGTTCGTGCTCATCCTCGACGGCATCACCGACCCGCAGAACTTCGGCGCGATCCTCCGTGTCGCCGATGGCTTCGCCATCGATCTGGTGGTGCTGCCGGAGCACGAGAGCGTCGGCCTCACCCCCGCCGCCGTGAAAGCGAGCGCCGGCGCGTCGGAGTGGGTGGCGGTCTCGTACGTGACGAATCTTGCTCGCGCAATCGAAGCGCTCAAAGAAAAAGGCTACTGGGTCTACGCCGCGGCCGCCGAGGGCGACCGCCTGGACAAGATCGACTTCCGCGGCAAGGTGGCCCTGGTCCTCGGGAACGAAGGGAAAGGCGTGCGCCGGAACGTGCTCGAGCATTGCGACCGCACGGTGAGCATCCCGATGTTCGGCCATGTCGATTCGTTCAACGTGGCGGCGGCGACGGCCGTGCTCTGCTACGAGGTCATCCGGCAGACGCGGCCGTGAGAACAGCCGGACCGGTTATCGGGTGTCAGGTGTCGGGTGTCTGCGGTGTGTCGCCTGGATCACGTCTCCGCCGAGCGCTACACCCCAGACACCCTGACACCCGATACCCTGTCCGGGCAACTGCCGGAATACACTGCCACTTGCCTCCCGTTAGGCACTCTGCTATAACCCGCAGTTCCTCGGCCGCCGCCGCAGGATCTCTCAAAAAGATCGCCCGGCTAGGCTGATTGTGTCTTTGAAATGAAGGAATTGGCGCTGGCATAGCTCAGTTGGTAGAGCAGCTGATTTGTAATCAGCAGGTCGCGGGTTCGAGTCCCGTCGCCAGCTCCAGAAAGAAGAAGAAGCAAGGAAGACAACTCGGGGAGAGTTGGCTGAGCGGTCAAAAGCAGCAGACTGTAAATCTGCCGGGCCACGCCCTACGAAGGTTCGAATCCTTCACTCTCCACCATTTCGGGCTGTCTCGTGCGGGAGTAACTCAGGGGTAGAGTCACAGCCTTCCAAGCTGTTGGTCGCGGGTTCGAATCCCGTCTCCCGCTCCAATGTGCATCGCAGTGTTTTAAGCCCTCGTAGCTCAGGGGTAGAGCACGTCCTTGGTAAGGACGGGGTCACCAGTTCAAATCTGGTCGAGGGCTCCATAGATCAAGATTCGGAATTGAAAATTGAAAATTGAAAATTGAAAAAGCAGGCGGGACCGTGGCGTGATCCCCTCCGATCTTTCAATTTTCAATTTTCAATTTTCAATTTCCTTCGGAGAAGGAACCAATGGCAGCAACACGCGAAATCATCACCCTCCAGTGCACCGAGTGCAAACGTCGGAACTACACGACGACGAAGAACAAGAAGACGATGACGGAGAAGCTGGAACTGAAGAAGTTCTGCCGTCACGACCGGAAGCGCACGGTCCACAAAGAGACCAAGTAACACCACCCAGGGAATTAACGGGGAGGCGGAAGTCTTCTCGGCAGTTTGCGTCTCTGCATGCAGGCCAATAGCTCAATTGGCAGAGCAGCGGTCTCCAAAACCGCAGGTTGGGGGTTCAAGTCCCTCTTGGCCTGCCAAATTTCACACGTGGCGAGTGACGACTGATCAGGACGGAAACGTCCCCTGATCAGTCGTCACTTGTCACGCCGAGGTTAGGCGATGGAAGCAACGAAAGATAACGGCGGCGCCGTCTCGAAGCCGAAACAGTGGTGGCTCTCCACTCAGGAGTTCTTCCGCGACACGAGCAGCGAGATGAAGAAGGTCACCTGGCCGAACCGCAACGAAGTGGTCGGGACGACGGCAGTGGTCATCGTCGCGACGCTCATCTTCGCGGTCTACCTGTGGGGCTGTGATGAGCTCTTCGGGCGCGGCGTCTTGTGGCTTCTCCGCCGCTTCGGAGCGGGTGTTTAAAGCATATGGTTGACGCAGAGACCGGACAGAAGCAGTGGTACATCGTCCACACCTACTCCGGGTTCGAGGAGCGGGTGAAGGAGAACCTCGGCCAGCGTATCGACGCGCTCGGCATGCGGGAGAAGTTCGGCGAGATCAAGATCCCGACCGAGACCCTCGTGGAGATGAAGGGCGGCAAGAAGCGCGAAGTGCAGCGCAAGTTCTTCCCCGGCTACATCCTCATCGAGATGGACATGACCGACGACGCGTGGCACCTCGTGAAGAACACCCCGAAGGTCACGGGCTTCGTCGGCACCGGCAAGAAGCCGACGCCGCTGACGCCGGAAGAAGTCGACCAGATCCTGACGCAGGTCGTCACCACCAAAGAGAAGCCGAAGCCCAAGCACGTCTACGAGCACGGCGAGCACGTGCGGATCATCGACGGTCCGTTCACCAACTTCACCGGCGTGGTGGAAGAGGTCAACGTGGACCGCAGCACGCTCAAGGTCATGGTCACGATCTTCGGCCGCTCGACCCCGGTCGAGCTCGACTTCCTCCAGGTGGCGCGCTACGACGCGGCCGAGGAACAGGCCGGCGGCAACGCTCCGAAGTCGAGATAGCAACGTTTACTAATTACGTGCGGCGTTCGCACGACTGATTATCACAAGGGATTTACGATGGCGAAAAAGGTTACCGGATACATCAAGCTCCAGATTCCCGCCGGCAAGGCGACCCCCGCTCCGCCGGTCGGCCCGGCCCTCGGCCAGCACGGCGTGAACATCATGGAGTTCTGCAAGACGTTCAACGCCCGCACGCAGAAGGACGACGGACTGATCATCCCGGTGGTGATCACGGTCTTCTCCGACCGCACGTTCACGTTCATCACCAAGACGCCCCCCGCGGCCATCCTGCTGCTCAAGGCAGCCGGCATCGCGAAGGGCTCCGGCGTGCCGAACAAGACCAAGATCGGCAAGGTCACGCGCAAGCAGGTCGAGGACATCGCCCGCCTGAAGATGCCCGACCTCAACGCCGCCAGCGTCGAAGCAGCCGTCCGCACCGTCGAAGGCACCGCGCGTTCGATGGGGATGGAGATCGAAGGCTAGAGATCGGGATTGAGGATTGTGAATTGAGGATTGAGGAGAGCTCCGCCGAGGGGCATCCCCAATCCTCAATCCTCAATCCGGTAAGAGGCGCCCCAGCGCGTAGCTGAGGCAATCAGTAGGAGGCTCCCCGGAGCCGCTAAGACTACAAGGAGAAACATGGCCAAACACGGCAAGAAGTTTCGTGCTGCGGCCGAGAAGGTCGAACAGCGGCCGTATCAGCTGGACGAGGCGTTCGGTCTGCTCAAGCAGATCGCATTCGCCAAGTTCAATGAGACGGTCGAGCTTTCGATGCGGCTCGGCGTAGATCCGAAGCACGCTGATCAGATGGTCCGAGGGACGACACTGCTCCCGCACGGAACCGGACAGACCAAGCGTGTGCTCGTGATCGCACAGGGCGAGAAAGTGAAGGAAGCGCAGGATGCCGGCGCCGACATGGTCGGCGGCGACGACATGGTCGAGAAGATCCAGGGTGGCTGGGTCGACTTCGATGCGGTCATCGCAACCCCCGACATGATGCGCTCGGTCGGTAAGCTCGGTAAGGTCCTCGGCCCTCGCGGCCTGATGCCGAACCCGAAGACCGGCACCGTCACGTTCGACGTCGCAAAGGCGATCCAGGAGATCAAGGCCGGTAAGGTGGAGTTCCGCGTCGACAAGACCGCGATCGTCCACGTTCCGGTTGGGAAGATCTCGTTTTCCGCCGATCAGCTGAGGGACAACGCCTCGGCGATCATCAACGCCGTCCGCAAGGCGAAGCCGCCCGCTGCGAAGGGCAAGTACGTCCAGTCGATCTACATCTCTTCGACCATGAGCCCGTCGCTCCAGATCGACACGGCCGTGGCCGAGGCGAAGGCCGAGTAAGGAGACAACATGAAGAATCGCGAACAGAAAGCAGCTGCGATCTCCGATTTCTCCGAAGGCATCGGCACGGCCACGAACGCGTTCGTGCTCGACTTCAAGGGCATCACCGTCCCCCAGGTCACCGAGCTGCGCAAGCAGGTTCGTGAGTCGGGCTCGGAGTACATCGTCGTCAAGAACACGCTCGCGCTCATCGCGGTCAAGGACTCGCCGCTGACCAAGCTCAGCGGACACTTCACCGGCATGACCGCGATCGCGTACAACACCACCGATCCGGTTGCGCTGGCGAAGGTCCTGACCAAGTTCGCCAAGGACGTTCCCACCGTTCAGTTCAAGGGAGCGCTGCTGGCCGGACAGGTCGTGGCCGCGAACGAGATCCAGAACATCGCCAACCTGCCGAGCCGCGAAGAGCTCCTCGGCAAGCTCCTGTACCTGATGCAGCATCCGATTCGGGGACTCGCGGTCGTGCTCAACGGCACGATCCGCAACATCGCTGTGGTCCTCGACCAGATCGCCAAGCAGAAGGGCGGCGACGGCGGCGGAGCAGAAGCAAACGCGTAATGACATGGCGCGGACCATTCGTTGCTTGCGCTGAGCGGCAGCGAAGTGGTCCGCTTGGATTCGACACTCGATTTTAGATATTTTTGGAGGCTGAAATGGCTATTTCTACTGAAGATTTCGTGAAGCAGGTTGAGTCGATGACGGTTCTCGATCTCTCGAACCTCGTCAAGGCGCTCGAAGAGCGCTTCGGTGTTTCCGCCGCTGCTGCCGCCGTCGCGGCCGCTCCGGCTGCCGGCGCGGCCGCTGCCGCGGCTCCGGTCGAAGAGCAGACCGAGTTCACGGTCGTGCTCGAGAGCGCTGGCGACAAGAAGATCAACGTCATCAAGGCAGTCCGCGAAGTGACGTCGCTCGGCCTGAAGGAAGCGAAGGACCTCGTCGAGGGCGCCCCGCAGACCATCAAGGAAGGCGTCTCGAAGGACGAAGCCGAGAAGATCAAGAAGGCGTTCGAAGACGCCGGCGCGAAGGTCTCGGTCAAGTAAATTATCCTGTTTTATCTGTTCCGGGCGGTGTTCATGCACCGCCCGGAATAGCTGTATTTGAGCGGTACACACATTTCTTTGGGCCAGAGAGGGGGGGAGCGGCCTTCTCGATAGCGCCCACAATCGCGTGACACCGGCTTGCGTCGCCTGCAAGCCGGCCTCGCCTGACGCGAAGCATCAGAGACATTAGGAGTCACACCGAATGAACGGAGCCATGCCTAAACAGGAGCCGGTTCGTCACGACTTCTCCAAGATCAGGTCGTATATGGCGTTGCCAAACCTGATCGACGTCCAGAGAAAGTCGTATGAGCGGTTCCTGCAGATGAACCTCCTTCCGGAGGAGCGCGAGGACACCGGTCTGCAGTCGGTCTTCACCAGCGTCTTCCCCTTCAGCGATTTCCGCGAAACGTGCTCGCTCGACTTCGTCCGGTTCTCCATCGGGAACTGGGAGTGCAAGTGCGGCCAGCTCAAGGGGCTCGAGCACCTGCGCATGTCCTGCGCGAACTGCGGTGCGAAGATCATCACCGACCACCCGCACGAAGAGACCGTGAACTGCGGCCAGTGCGGCGTCATCAACAAGAACCGCGTCGAGGTCTGCGACATCTGCGGCAACCCTGTCGACCTGCAGATGAAGTACTCGGTCGAGGAGTGCCAGGAGCGCGGCATGACCTACAGCGTCCCGCTGAAGGTCACCTTCCGCCTCTTCGTCTACGACAAGGACCCCGACACCGGCGTCAAGCACATGCGCGACGCCAAGGAAGAGGAAGTCTTTTTCGGCGACATCCCGCTGATGACGGACAACGGTACGTTCATCATCAACGGAACGGAGCGCGTCATCGTCTCGCAGCTCCACCGTTCGCCCGGCGTCTTCTTCACCAAGGAAAGCGCCCACACCTTCCTCTCGAAGATCATCCCGTACCGCGGCTCCTGGGTGGAGTTCGAGTACGACCAGAAGAACATCCTCTACGTCCGCATCGACCGTAAGCGCAAGTTCCTCGGATCGGTCTTCCTCCGCGCGCTCGGCCTGACCACGGACGAAGAGATCCTTCGCCAGTTCTACACCCCGATCAAGGTCCGTCTCACCGACAGCGGCGCCGAGCTCTCGTTCGACCGCCGTGTCCTCGATCAGGAAGAAGCGAAGGAGCGTCACTCGATCCGCGGCCGCCGCGCCGTCCGCACCGTCTTCGCGGGCATCAAGCTCGACCAGAAGATGGCGGATCAGCTGACCAAGAACAACGAGACCACCGTCAAGATCGACTACGCGGCGCTCGACAAGGCCGTGTTCCTCGGCGATGTCGTCGACTTCAACACCGGCGAGGTGTTGTTCGAGTCGAGCGAAAGCGTCCCGGCGGATTGGGCTGCCGTCCTCCAGGACCGCGGCATCACCGACATCGAAGTCATCTTCCCGGACTGGGACCTCGTCTCCGACATCCTCCTCAACACGGTCCGCAAGGACACGTCGAAGAGCTTCGAAGCCGCGATCATCGAGATCTACCGCCGCATGCGCCCGGGCGACCCCCCGACCCTCGAGTCGGCCAAGGCCCTCTTCGAAGGCATGTTCTTCGATGCGCGCAAGTACGACTTCTCGCGCGTCGGCCGCTTCAAGTTCAATATCAAGCTCGATCTCGCTTCGCCGGTCACGCAGAAGACGATGACGCCGGAAGACTTCTACGTCGTCATCAACTACCTGCTCCGCCTCCGCAAGGACGTCGGCCGCGTCGACGACATCGATAACCTCGGCAACCGCAGAGTCCGCGCGGTCGGCGAGCTCCTCGAGAACCAGTTCCGCATCGGCCTGGTGCGCATGGAGCGCGCGATCAAGGAGAAGATGTCGGTCCATCAGGACATCGACTCCGCGATGCCGCACGACCTGATCAACTCCAAGCCGGTCATCGCGGCCATCAAGGAGTTCTTCGGCTCGTCGCAGCTGTCGCAGTTCATGGACCAGACGAATCCGCTCTCCGAGGTCACCCACAAGCGCCGCCTGTCGGCCCTTGGGCCGGGTGGTCTCTCCCGCGAGCGCGCCGGATTCGAAGTCCGCGACGTTCACCCGACGCACTACGGCCGCATCTGCCCGATCGAGACGCCTGAAGGTCCGAACATCGGCCTGATCTCCTCTCTCGCCTGCTATGCGCGCATCAACGAGTACGGTTTCATCGAGTCGCCGTACAAGAAGGTGCAGACCGGCCGCGTGCTCGACCACTACCGCGTGGTGAAGACCGGCGACGCCAACTTCACCCTCGGCCAGATCGTCGAGAAGCGCGACCTGCAGAAGGAAAACAACCGCATCGCGAAGGAAAACGCCGCCAACGCCGGTGCGAAGAAGAAGAACCTGCTGCAGGCCGCCGAGGCCGAGCCGTACGCGTTCTACCTCTCCGCATGGGATGAGGAGCGCTACACCATCGCGCAGGCGAACGTCATGCTCGACGACGAGGGCAACCTCGTGCACGACCGCGTCATCGCACGCCAGTCGGGCGACTTCGTCTCCATCGAGCGCGAGAAGGTCGACTTCATCGACGTCTCGCCGAAGCAGCTCGTCTCCGTCGCCGCTTCGCTCGTCCCGTTCCTCGAGAACGACGACGCGAACCGCGCGCTGATGGGCGCCAACATGCAGCGTCAGTCCGTTCCGCTGCTCCGCACCGAATCGCCGTACGTCGGCACCGGCATGGAGAACGTGGTTGCACGCGACTCCGGCGCGGTCGTCGTCTGCAAGCGCGGCGGCGTGGTCGACCTCGTCGACTCGAACCGCATCATCGTTCGCGTCGAGGCCGAGGATCAGGAGACGGGTGAGACGCGCGAGTTCGGCGCGGACATCTATCAGTTGATCAAGTTCAAGCGCTCCAACCAGAACACCTGCATCGCGCAGAAGCCTGTCGTTCGTGAAGGGCAGCGGGTCCGCAAGGGCCAGGTCCTCGCCGACGGTCCCTGCACCGACGCCGGTGAGCTCGCCCTCGGCCGCAACGTGCTGGTCGCGTTCATGCCGTGGCGCGGCAACAACTTCGAGGACGCGATTCTCGTGTCCGAGAAGCTGGTCAAAGAGGATTACTACACCTCCATCCACATCGAAGAGTTCGAGATCGAAGCCCGCGACACGAAGCTCGGTCCCGAGGAAATCACGCGCGACATCCCGAACGTCAGCGAGTCCGCTCTGCGCGATCTCGACGAGAGCGGCATCATTCGCATCGGCGCGACCGTGAAGCAGGGCGACATCCTCGTCGGCAAAGTCACGCCGAAGGGCGAGACCCAGCTGACGCCGGAAGAGAAGCTCCTGCGCGCGATCTTCGGCGAGAAGGCGTCCGACGTGAAGGACACGTCGCTTCGCGTCCCGTCGGGCATCAGCGGCACGGTCATCGACGTCCAGGTGTTCACGCGTGAAGGCATCGAGCGCGACAAGCGGGCCCAGCAGATCATCGAGGACCAGCTCAAGGACTACCGCAAGGACCTGGGCGACCAGCTGCGGATCGTGGAGAACGACGCGTTCGCGCGGATCGAGAAGCTGATCGTCGGTCGCACGGTCAACGGCGGCCCGAAGAAGCTTGCGAAGGGCGCGAAGGTGACCAAGCCCTATCTCGACGACCTGCCGCGCCACGACTGGTTCGAGATCCGCCTGGCCGACGAGGACGCGGCCGCCGACCTCGAGGCGATGAAGGATTCGCTCGCGAAGCTGCGCGAGCAGTTCGACCAGATGTTCGAGCAGAAGAAGAAGAAGCTGACGCAGGGCGACGAGCTGCCGCCGGGCGTGCAGAAGATGGTGAAGGTCTACATCGCGGTGAAGAGGCGCCTGCAGCCGGGCGACAAGATGGCCGGGCGCCACGGCAACAAGGGCGTGATCTCGCGCATCGTTCCGGTCGAGGACATGCCTCACATGGAGGACGGCACGCCGATGGATATCGTGCTCAATCCGCTGGGCGTGCCTTCGCGCATGAACGTCGGGCAGATCCTCGAAACGCACTTCGGCTGGGCCTGCAACGGCATCGGCAAGATGATCGACGAGGCTCTGAAGTCCTATCGCCACTCCAAAGACGGCAAGGCGCTCCAGAAAGCGCTGCGCGACGCTTATGGCGAGGACGAGGAACTGCCGAAAACCAACGACGAGCTGGAAGAACTGGCGTCCAACCTCACCAAGG
>DASQJY010000082.1:0-11064 GCA_035630815.1 Thermoanaerobaculia bacterium | reverse complement strand
GAGTGCCTACTACACCGCCAAACTGCACACAAACATGTGCATGCTTGCCGGCGACAGCCCTCGACATCAGTCACCCGCTTCGCAAATCGCGTTTTCCACAGCTCCGACGCGAATCATTTCAACATGGTGAGAAATGCGGGCTAAATTGGCTCGAAACGTGATCGCCTCTCCGGATCAAACAGGAGGACAGATGCCACGTCTCCGGATCGCCCTCGCTTCCCTCGCCGTCCTTGTTTGCCTCGCCACTCCCCTCGCCAACGCTCAAACCCTCGGCGCCGTGCTCACCGGCTCGCAGGAGGTTCCTCCCAATTCGATTGCCGGATTCGGCAACGCCACGGTGGACGTGAACCGTGCCACCAACGAGGTTACGGTAACGATCACCGTCGCGAACCTCGGCAGCCCGATCAACAACTTCCACATTCACGAAGCGCCTCCGGGAGTGAACGGCCCCGTGGTCGTGAATCTCATCGGTCTCGGCGGAACGTTCGTCAACGGCACCATGCACGGCACGTTCGCCGTCAATCCCGCCGTCGCGGAGCGCATGCTGCGCAACCCGCGCGATTTCTACGTGAACGTCCACACCGTCGCCCTCCCCGGAGGCGCGGTGCGCGGCCAGCTCTCCTCGGTGAGCGGCGGCGCCGTCACCTATGCCGCGGAGCTGCGGCCAGGCAATGAAGTGCCGCCCGTGAACAGCACCGCCTTCGGCAGCGCGTTCATCACGTTCGACCCGATCTTCGACACGATCGCGTGGGACGTCCACACCAGCGGCATCGCCAGTCCGACCATGTCGCACATCCACCGCGGCGCGGCCGGCGTGAACGGCCCGGTGATCGTCAACTTCGCCACGTCGCCCACGCAGATCGCCGGCGGACGCACGAGCGGCGCGGGGCCGGTCACCGCGTTCCAGAGCGCGAACCTCCAGCCGCAGGATCTCGACAACCTCGCCACGCCCGCCGGCGCCCTCGGGTACTACGTCAACGTCCACTCGTCCGCGTTTCCCAGCGGCGAGGTGCGCGGCCAGGTCGTCCCCGCGAACGAGTACGACATCCCGATCGCCGGCCACGTCACGAACGGCGTCGGCCAGACCTTTGTCACCGACGTGCGCGTCTTCAATCCGTCCTACACCGCCGCGGTGACGGCGCTGCTCGAGTACTTCCCTTCCGGCCTCGACGCGAACACCACCGCGAACGAATCGATGGTGGTGGACATCGCCCCCCGCGCGACGGCGGTCCTCGATGACGTGGCGAACGATCTCAACGGCTCCGGCACTACCGGCGCGCTGCGCGTGTCGAGCGCAGCGCCGCTGGCCGTCACCTCGCGCATCTACCTCGACCGCTCCGACCACGACGGCGGCTCCCTCGGCCAGTTCGTCGCCGCGCAGCCGCGCGCGAACGCGCTCCGCCGCGGCGTCATGCCGCACCTGTCGAACAGCGCCGACCTGGGCACCGGCTTCCGCACCAACATCGGCTTCTTCAACCCCAACCCCACGGACGCAGTCGTGCGCCTCGAGCTGCGCACCAGCGCCGGCACGCTCCTCGGCCAGCGCACCCTCGTCATCGGAGCCCTCAGCCACCAGCAAAGTTCCCTCGGCACCTACTTTCCCGGCGTGGACATCGGCGCCGCCGGCAACCTGACCCTCAGCTTCGATGCCGGCGCCCCTCTCTTCGCCTACGCCGCAGTAAACGACAACGTCTCCGGCGACTCCATGCTCGTCCCGGCACAAAGCGACAGCGGTGTGGCGGCCAATCAGTAACCACTCGTGAATGGAGGACAGGCACTCCTGCCTCTCCTCCAATCGAATCCCTCACTCCGCCCTCAACGCCTCCACCGGCTCCATCCGCGCCGCATTCCTTGCCGGCACCACTCCCGCGAGCAGCCCAACAGAAACGGCCATCCCTTCGGCCAGCAACGCAAACCACCACGGCGTACTGACCGGCAACGCCGGCACGACCAGCGTCAGGAGCCATGCGATCGCCACGCCGCCCGCCAGCCCCGCCGCGCCGCCAAGCGCCGCGAGCATCGCCGCCTCGCCGAGGAAGAGCCGCAGGATCTGCCCCTGTCCTCCGCCGAGCGCGCGGAGGAGGCCGATCTCCGCGGTGCGCTCGGTGACGGAGATGGTCATGATCGTCAGGATGCCGACGCCGCCCACGAGGAGCGAGATGCTGCCGAGCGCTCCGACAGCGAACGTGAGCACGCCCACGATCGACCCGAGCACGCGGACCATCTCGTCCTGCGTGACGAAGGTGACGTCTTCGCGGCCGTGACGGATCGTGAAGATGCGCCGCAGCCCCGCCACCACTTCCTCCGGCGGCACGTTCGGATCGTGCGTCACGTGAATGCCGGTCACGCCTTCGCGATTGAACAGCTCCAGCGCGCGGGCCGTGGGGATGGTCACGGAATCATTGATGTCGATCCCCATGACGCGGTCCTGCGGCTCCACGACGCCGATCACGGTGAAGCGCGAGCCGCTGATCTCGATCCGTTTTCCGACCGGGTTCTCGTTCCCGAACAGCTCCGTCTTCGCCTTCGCACCGAGCACCACGAGCGGGCGAGGCGCATGCGGATCGTCGTACGGCAGGAACGAGCCTGCCGCCATCCGGAACTCCCAGATCTTCGCCCAGTCGGGGCTGAAGCCGTAGACGATCACGCGCCGCCGCCGCCCGCCGTACCGCACCTCGGCGCTGCCGTCCGTGGTCGGATTCGTCACCAGCACGTGCGGCGCACGCCTGGCGGCGATCGCATCGTCGATCGTCAGCGGACGCACCGTCCCGAACACTCCGATCGTCACGCCGGCTGTCTGCACCCGGCCCGGGAAGACGATGATGATGTTCGAGCCGAACTTCGTGAACTGCGCCAGCACGAACTCGCGCACGCCCTGGCCGATCGAGGTCAGGAGAATGACCGCCGCCACGCCGACGGCGATCCCCAGGATCGCCAGGAACGTGCGCAAGCGGTGCGCGCGTAGAGTGCCAGTGGTGAGGCCGATGAAGTCACGCGCTCGCATGTCATCCCCGCCGCGCCAGTGCCAGTGCCGGATCGAGAGCGGCGGCACGCCGCGCCGGCAGGACGCTGAACGCGATCCCGGTTCCCACGGCCAGGACCAGCGCTCCCACGACCGACCAGGCGGGCGCGAACGCCGGCACTTCCGGATAGAGCTGCCGGATCACCAGGCTGCCGAGTTGCCCCACGATCGAGCCGGCCACGGCACCCGCTCCCGAAAGCAGCGCCGCTTCGGCGAAGAAGAGCAGGCGAATCTGCCGCGGCGAAGCGCCGAGCGCCTTGAGCAGCCCGATCTCGTTCGTCCGCTGCGCGACGGCGATCAGCATCACGTTCATGATCAGGATGCCGGCCACGCCCATGCTGATCGCGGCAATGCCGCCGAGGGCGAACGTCAGCGCCACCAGGATCCTGTCGAACGCGGACGACAGCGCCTCCTCGGTCAGGATGGTCACGTCGAGCTCGCCGTGGCGGTCGCGCACCACCCGCTCGATCTCGGCCGTGGCTCGAGGCACGTCCTCCCGCGACCGGGTCATGATCCCGATCCGCAGCAGCGACGAGAGATTGAAGAGCACCTGCGCCGATGCGACCGGGATGAAGACGACCTCGTCGAGGTCGACGCCGACGAACTGACCTTTCGGCGCCAGCACGCCGACCACCCGGAACCGGCGGTCGCCGAGCCGCACGTACTGCCCGAGCGGCGAGTCCGCGCCGAACAGCTCGCGGCTCACTTTCGCGCCGAGGACGCACAGCGGCGTCGCGTTGCGCGGGTCCTGGGGCGGGAGGAACCTGCCCGAGGCCATGGTGAGGCTCCAGATGAACTGAATCTCGGTGGTCGAGCCGGCGACCGGGACGTCCCTGCGGCGTCCGCGGGCCGACACTTCCCCCTCGACGAGGTTCAGCGGTGCAACGTGCTCGATTCCCCGGATGCGCCGGAGCGCGATCGCGTCGTCGATCGTCAGGTCGCGCGCCGTGCGGCCGGAAGCGAGCGCCCCGGTGCCGCCGAGGGTCTCGGCTCGTCCCGGCAGCACGAGCACGAGATTGGTCCCCAGCGACTCGAACTCGTTGCGGACGTAGCGGCGCGCACCTTCTCCGAGAGACGTGAGCACGACCACAGCCGCGACGCCGATCGACGTCGCGAACACCATCAGCAGCGTGCGCATCCTGGATCCTTCCAGCGAACGCCAGGCGAACCGCGCGATGTCCGGTGTGTTCATGGCGAGGTCACGACTCCTCCTCCAATCGCCCGTCCAGCGTCCGCACGTGCCGGCTGGCGCGGCTGCCGAGCACCACGTCATGCGTGACCATCACCAGCGTCATCCCGCGGGCGTTCAGGCTCTCGAGCAGGTGGAGCACCTCCCGGCCGGTGTTCTGGTCGAGGTTTCCGGTCGGCTCGTCCGCGAGGATGGCTGCCGGCTCCATGACCATGGCGCGGGCGATCGCGACCCGCTGCCGCTCGCCACCGGAGAGCTGGTCCGGCCGGTGCCGCGCGCGGTTGCTGATCCCGAACTCGGCGAGGAGCCGCTCCACCTTGGGCCTGCGCTCGGCCGGCGCCACTCCCGCCAGCACGAGCGGCAGCTCGACGTTCTCGCCGGCGGTGAGGCGCGGCACGAGATGGAAGAACTGGAACACGAAGCCGATCTTGTCGCGCCGCACCTGCGACTGCTGTTCGTCGGTGAGCGCGGTGACGTCGCGTCCTTCGAGCTCGTACGTGCCGCTGCTCGGGCGGTCGAGCAGCCCGAGGATGTTCAGCAGCGTCGACTTGCCCGAGCCCGACGGCCCCATGATCGAGACGTATTCGCCTGCGGCGATCGACAGCGACACGCCTTTCAGCGCGTGTACTTCTTCCTCGCCGACCCGGAAGCTGCGCGAGATGTTCGTGAGCGTGAGCATTGCGGAGTCACCGCTCGACGACGACGCGTGCATCGGGAGCGAGGCCCTTGCGATCGACCGACGTGACCACCACATCCCCCGCCTGCAGGCCGGAGAGCACTTCCGTGTACTCCCAGTTGGCGAGCCCGGTGCGCAACTGCCGCTCGCGCAGCGTGGTGCCTTCGAGCACGAGCACGCGATTGCCTTCGAGGAGCGCCTGCGTCGGCACGCGCACGACGTTGTCGCGGGCGTCGAGCACGATCTCGGCGTCGGCGCTGTACCCGACCAGCAGCGTTTTCACGGCCTCGGCATTCGCAAACTCCACCTCCACGTCGACGGTGCGAGCCTGCTTCTCGAGGTCCACCACATAAGGAGCGACGCGGCGCACGCGGCCAGCGAAGCGCTGCCCCGGCAGCGCGTCGATCGTGATGTAGGCGGGCTGGCCGGCGCGCACCCGTGCGATGTCCACCTCATCGATCGGCGCCGTCACGTAGAGGCAGCTGTCGTCGATCAGGTCGACGGCCGGCGGCGTGGGGATGCCCGGCGGCGACGGAGTCGTGAACTCGCCAACTTCCCCCGTGATCTTCGCCACCACTCCCGCGAACGGTGCGCGCAGCACCGTCCGGGTCAGCGTCGCGCGCGCCGCGGCGACACGCGCCTCCGCCTGTTGCATGTCCGCACGAGCGGCGCTGCATGCGGCGCGCAGGGTCTTCTCCGTGGAGACGGCGCGATCGAGCTCATGATCGGGAAGCAGCTCGTCCGCGAACAGCTTGCGCGCGCGCTCCGCTTCGCGTGCCGCGGTCCCGGCGTTGACGCAGACCTCTTCCGCCCGCAGCACGGCGCTCCTGGACTGATCTTCCGCCCCGCGCGCCTGCGCGGCCGTGTCGTCGTTCCACAGCTCGAGCAGGACCGCTCCCGCGCGTACGCGATCGCCTTCCCGCACCGGCAGCGCCGCGATCGCCCCGCCGGACGGCGGAGCGAGCCTGGCCCGGCGGCAGGCGTTCACCGTCCCGGCGCGCGTGTTTGCCACCGACCGCTCGACCCGCCCGCGCTCCACCTTCGCCACGCGCACCGGAATGGGCGTGGGACGCGTGAACCGCGCCGCGACCAGCGCAAGCGCTGCCAGGATCACCAGGACGACCAGTACGCGGCGCAGCATCGCCGCTACAGAGTACGACAAAGGGCCCCTCCCCTTGACGAATCCAATTGAGACTACTACGTTGCAACCTTGCACCTGAGACAGAGTCTCAATTGCAGAGAGGACCCACGTACCTTGCCCCTTCGGAAACTGTTTTTCTGGCTGCACCTGACTGCCGGCGTGATCGCCGGGATCGTGATCGCGTTGATGTCGGTCACCGGGGTGCTGCTCGCGTTCGAGCGGCAGGCCATTGCATTCGCGGAACGCAGCCTCCGCGCCACCGCTGCTGAAGCCGGGCGCGCTCCGCTGCCGCTGTCGCGCATCGTCGACGCGGCGTCGAAGGCTGCCGGTGCCGCGCCGTCCAACGTGGTCGTCCGCGCGGACCGTTTCGCTCCGGTGACGGTCGCGTTCGGGCGCGAGCGGACGCTCTTCGTCAACCCGTACAGCGGCGCGGTCCTCGGCGAAGGAGCGTCCCGCGTGCGCGGCTTCTTCGAAGCGAACAGGAGCCTTCATCGCTGGCTGCTGCTGAAAGGCGAAGCTCGCGAGCGCGGGAAAGCGATCACCGGCGCCGCGAATCTCGCCTTTCTGTTCATCGTGCTTTCGGGCCTCGTGATCTGGATTCCGCGGCGCCGCACGCGCACCGCGTTCCGCAACTTGATGTTTTTCCGCCGCGGCCTGCGCGGCCGCGCGCGTGATTTCAACTGGCACCACGTGCTCGGCATCTGGGCCTTCCTGCCGCTCGTGGCCATCGTCTTCTCCGCCACCGTCATCTCCTATCCATGGATGACGGGCCTCGTCTACCGCGCTTTCGGCAGCACACCGCCGAAGCAGGAGCGGCCGAACGAGCGTCCCGGCGAGGGCGCCGCGAAGCCGGTCGATCTCGCCGCTTTCGATCGTCTCTCCACCGCGGCCCGCGCCGAAGCAGCGCGCGTCGCGCCGCGATGGCAGTCGCTCTCGGTTCGCCTGCCACTCTCGAAGAAAGGCCCGGTCTCGTTCGCGCTCGACGAGGGCAACGGCGCACGTCCCGACAAGCGCTCGCAGCTCATGCTCGATCCGCGTACCGCGAGCGTCGTCGAGCACAAGACGTACGCACAACAGGAAGCGGGACAGCAGGCGCGCGCATGGCTTCGCTGGATTCACACCGGCGAGGCAGGCGGCATCCCCGGCCAGCTCGTAGCCATGCTCGCTTCCGCGGCCGCTGTCGTCCTCACCTGGACCGGGATCGCGCTCGCACTTCGCCGCTTCGCCCGCACCCTTCGCGGCGCACCCGCGCCGTCGGCAGCACAGCAACTTCAGGAAGAGGAATTCAACGCATGAGTGGACGCAGGTCGAAACAACTCCGCAAGCAGCTCACCGTCGGCGCGCTGATCGCGTGCTCCGCCTTCAGCACCGGGGACGCGCTCGCACAGACCGCGAACGGAACGCGCGGCGCCGCGGACCGTTCGACCGCGCAACTTCCGCTCCGCCGCTTCGACATCCCGGCAGGCTCGGTCGCCGAAGCGTTGCGCGCATATGAAGCAGCGAGCGGCAACACGGTGCGTGTCGAGTTCGACCGGATCGTGCTCGACAACCTGCGCAGCCCCGGAGTCAGCGGGACCATGTCCGACGCCGAGGCGCTGACGAAGTTGCTCGAGGAAAGCGGGATCAGTCACCGGTTCAGCGGACGGCGCACGGCCGTGCTCACGCTGCCGGGGCTCAGCGAGAGCATCGACGTGTCCGCACCCGCGCCGGAGATCGCCTCGCCGAAGTTCACCCGGCCGCTGCTCGAGACGCCCCGCACCGTGGCCGTGATCCCGGACGACGTCTTCCTCGCGCAGGGAGCGACCACGCTGCGCGACGTGCTGCGCAACACCCCCGGCATCACCTTCCAGGCGGGCGAAGGCGGTGTTGCGCCGGGCGACGCGTTCAGCATGCGCGGCTTCAGCGCCGGCAACGACATCCTGCTCGACGGCGTGCGCGAGAGCGGCGCCTACACGCGCGACGCGTTCAACCTCGAGCAGGTGGAAGTGATCAAGGGACCGGCCGGCGCGGTTGCGGGACGCGGCGCGGCCGGCGGCGCGATCAACCTCGTCTCCAAGACTCCCAAACCAGAGGCGTTCACGCGCGCCACGATCGGCGGAGGAAACGCCGGCTACTCCCGCGTCACCGCCGATGCGAACGCCCCGCTCGACTCCATCGCCGGCGCCGCGGTGCGCATGAGCGCGATGTACACGTCGTCCGGCGTGCCGGGACGCGACGTGGTCCACAACAGCAGCTGGGGCGTGGCGCCGTCGCTCTCCTTCGGCATCGGCAAGCCGTCGCGCTTCACGCTCGCCTACCAGCACCTCGCGCAGGACAACGTCCCGGACTACGGCCTGCCGTGGGCGGCCTTCGACGCCGGCGTCGACCAGAGCAACTTCTACGGCCTCGAAAACTACGACTTCGAAAACGTCGCCACCGACGCCGCCACCGCCACGTTCGAGCGCGACCTGCGGGAAGGCTGGACCCTGCGCAACATCTCCCGCTGGGCCGACAATCACCGCGACTCCGCCATCACCTCCCCCCGCCCGCCGAACCGTCAGCTGCAGCAGCGGCTCATGGACCAGGGACAGCTCACCAACCAGACCAGCGTGACCGGTTCGTTCGCCACCGCGGGCGTGCATCACGACCTCGTGGCCGGCCTCGAGGTCGGCCGCGAGACGACCTACATCCGCCGCCAGTCGCAGACCACCAATCAGCCGCAGACCGACCTTTCCGATCCCGACCCGCGCCAGGCGCCGCTCGGGCCGATGCCGGTCAACACCGGCAACCCGGAAGACACGCGCCTCTCCCTCGCCGGGGTCTACGCCTTCGACACCGTGCGCCTCGGGGAGCGGTGGGAAGCCACGGCCGGCCTGCGCTTCGACTCCGTCGACGTCGACTACGACCTGACCAACGTCGCCACCGGCGTCCGCACGCAGCTCGGCCGCGACGACCGCATGCTGAGCTGGAACACGGGCGTGGTGTTCAAGCCGCGCAAGGACGTCAGCCTCTACGCCAGCCACGCCACCTCGTTCAATCCCACCGTCGACGCCTCCGGCGGCGGCGCGGCGCTCTCCGACGTGCCGACGTCCGCGAACAACGTCAACCTCGCGCCCGAGAAAACCCGCAACCTGGAGCTCGGCGCCAAATGGGAAGCAGGCGGCGGACGTGCGATCGCCACCGCGGCCGTGTTCCGCACCGAGAAGACGAACGCACGCACGCGCGGCGCGTCCACCGAACCGTTCGTGCTCGACGGCGAGCAGCGCGTGGAAGGATTCGAGCTCGGCCTGACCGGCCGCCTCACGGATGGCTGGACCATCCTCACCGCCTACTCCCATCTCGACAGCGAGTTCGTCGCATCGGCAAATCCGCTCGAGCAAGGCGCCGCGCTCGCGTTCGTCCCCGAAAACTCGTTCAACGTCTGGACCGAAGGTCACCTCCCGCGCGGCTTTACCCTCGGAGCCGGAGCGCAGTACATGGATTCTGTCTTCCGCAACGCCACGAACACCGCCGAGGTGCCGAGCTACTGGCTGGTATCCGCGATGGCGGCGTATGAAGTCTCGCGATCCCTGACGCTGAGGCTCAACGTCAACAACCTCGCCGATGAGTCCTACGTCGACCGCGTCGGCGGCGGGCACTACGTCCCGGGGGCGGGACGCTCGGTCGCCCTCAACGCCGAGATCGGATTCTGATGCTGCTGCAGATCCCCGACGTCCTGACGACAGCCCAGGTCCGCGATGCGCGGGCGGTGCTCGACGCCGCCGAATGGATCGACGGCCGCGTCACCGCCGGCCACCAGTCCGCGCGCACCAAGCACAACGAACAGGTCCCGGAGCAGCACCCCGCCGCGCAACAGACCGGCCAGGCGATCGTGACCGCGCTCGCCCGCAGCCCGCTCTTCCGCTCGGCCGCGCTGCCGCTCCACGTCTTCCCCCCGCTCTTCAACCGCTACACAGGCGGCCAGGCCTTCGGCTCCCACGTGGACAACGCCGTGCGCCAGGTCACCGGCACCGCGCATCAACTGCGCACCGACCTCTCCGCCACCCTCTTCCTCTCCGACCCCACCGACTACGACGGCGGCGAGCTGGTGATCGAAGACACCTTCGGAGTGCAATCCGTGAAGCTCGCCGCCGGCAGCCTGATCCTCTACCCCGCCAGCAGCCTCCACCACGTCCGCCCCGTCACCCGCGGCGCCCGCGTGTCGTCATTCTTCTGGATCCAGAGCATGGTCCGCGACGACGGCCAACGCACGACCCTCTTCGACCTCGACCTCGCCATCCAACGCCTCGCCGCCGAGCAGCCGGACCACGCGTCCGTGCTGCAACTGACGGGCGTGTATCACAACCTGCTCAGACGCTGGGCGGAGCTGTAGACGACGAGAAGGGGCTGGGTCACAGAAATCGCCCTGGCGAGGAGCGAAGAACGAAGCTATGACCCCCGAATGCCGGACTCGAATGCCGGACTCAACTTATTAGCGATGGCCTGATGCCGTCTGCCGCTACGATGATCTCGTAGATCTGACGAGGTGCGGTATGACAACCGGTGATGGACGATGGTTAGAGGTCGAGTATCAGGCACTCCGCGATGAGATCCTTGCGCTGACGGCTGAACGACATGCAACGATTAGGTTTTATCTCCCCGCCGCTGCGTCGGTTTATGCGGTTCCCCATATCCTCCAGCAAACGACACAGGTCTACCTCTGGATACTCTCGTCAGCCGCGGCTAGCCTTTTACTCCTCGCGATGGTGAGAACGCTTCTGTCTTGTACCGTCGGCATCTGGAGCATAAGCGCTTACATCCAACAGTCGATCGAACCGCGCACTAACTGAGGTATGCGATGGGAAGCGGCGAACTTCCACACCCGGCAGGCGTCAGGCTGGGTAGGTCATAACTTCGTAGTTGCCGGTGTCGCGTTAGCCCGCATTTCTCACCATGTTGAAATGATTCGCGTCGGAGCTGTGGAAAACGCGATTTGCGAAGCGGGTGACTGATGTCGAGGGCTGTCGCTGGCAAGCATGCACATGTTTGTGTGCAGTTTGGCGGTGTAGTAGGCACTC
>DASQJY010000081.1:0-21482 GCA_035630815.1 Thermoanaerobaculia bacterium | reverse complement strand
ACGCGGGACACCTCGAGCTGCACGCGGGACACCTCGAGCTGCACGCGGGACACCTCGAGCTGCACGCGGGACACCTCGAGCTGCACGCGGGACACCGTGAGCTGCACGCGGGACACCGTGAAGCTGCACGCGAGACACCGTGAGCTGCACGCGGGACACCGCGAGTGGCACGCGAGCCACCGTGAAGCGGCACGCGACACACCGTGAGCGGCACGCGAGTTACCGCGAGTGGCGCGCGAGTTACCGCGAGTAGCTCACGGGGTACGTGGCTCGCTCGCGAGGGACCGTCATTTCCTGTGAAAGTGGCGCTCGATGTCGAGGTGCTTGATGTCGACGATGATCGGACGTCCGTGCGGGCAGGCGAAGGGATTCGAGGACTGCAGCAACTCGGCGACGAGGCGAGCCATCTCGCCGCCGCCGAGGGGACGGTGGACCTTGATGGCGGCCTGGCAGGCCAGGGAGGCGGCGATCCGCTCGCGGACCTGGGTCACGTGCGAGGCTTTCTCCTCGAGGGACGCGTCGATGAGCTTCGCGAGGAACGTGTGCACGTCGTTGCGCAGCAACTCCGGCGGCACCGACGAGATCGCGAATGCGTTGCCGGAGAACCGTTCGATGTCGAAGCCGACGCCGCGCAGCTCTTCCAGGTGCGATTCGAGCGCGGCGCATTCGGCGGCGCCGGCTTCATAGAGCAGAGGCGTCAGGAGCTGCTGCGACACCGCGGCCCGCGCCTCGACGCGTGCGAGGTAGCGGTCGTAGAGGACGCGCTCGTGCGCGACGTGCTGGTCGACGAGGCGAAGGCCGCCGGGCGTGTCGACGATGATGTAGCTCATCCGGTACTGGCCGACCACGCGGCCGGCGAGATCGCCGAGCTGCGGCGCCGCTTCTTCCTCGACCAGCGTGGCGCTCTGCGCCCGCGGCTCGAAGACCGGCGGCTGCACGACCGCTTCGCGCTGGAACAGCGGCGTGAAGGCCGGACTCCATTTCGGACCTGCTTCGTCATACCGCTGCGGTGCGAAGAGGGACTGGGGCGGTTGCATCGGCTGCGGCGGCTCGCTCTCCCGGATCAGCGTCGAGCCCTCTTCCGCGCCGCCAAGGGCGCGCTTGATGGCCTGCTCGACGGCCACGTGGACTTGCGAGGAATCGCGGAAGCGCACTTCCGTCTTCGCCGGATGCACGTTCACGTCGACCATGTCGGGCGGCACGTCGAGGAAGAGCACGATGGCCGGATGGCCGTCGAAGTCGAACGCATCGCAGGCGCGGTTCGCGGCGTGAGTGAGGACCCGGTCTTTGACCAGCCGTCCGTTGACGAAGAAGAACTGGTTGCGCTTCGAGCCGAAGCGGAGGCGTTGCGTGACGTAGCCGCTCGCGCGGGTGAGGCCGATCTCGGTGTCGATGTCGGCGAGATGCTCCGCGGCCTCGCTGCCGACGATCTGCAGCACCCGCTCGCGCCCCGTGAGGGCGGGTGGGAGATCGAGCACGACCCGCCCGTTGTGCTCGAGGCGGAAGGCGCGCGAGGGGAGGGGGAGCGCATAGGAGGAGACGATGGTGACGATGGCGCGGAACTCCGCGTCACCGCTTCGGAGGAACTTGCGCCGGGCGGGGACGTTCTCAAAGATCTCGCGCACGGAGATGGTCGTGCCGCGGTCGCGGGCGGCGGGTCGGACGCCGCGGCGTCCGGTGAGCGGGTCGCAGTCGAGCTCGATCGCGGCGCCGCTCTCGTTGTCGGAGCTGGTGAGGGTGAAGCGCGACACGGAGGCGATGGATGGGAGCGCTTCGCCGCGGAAGCCGAGCGTGCGCACCCGCGTCAGGTCGTCGAAGTCGCGGATCTTCGAGGTGGCGTGCCGCTCGATCGCCAGCAGCGCGTCTTCCTCCGACATCCCGCAGCCGTTGTCGCGAATCTCGATGAGCTTCTTGCCGCCGTTCTCGAGCAGGATGTCGATGACGGTGGCCCCGGCGTCGATGGCGTTCTCGACCAGCTCCTTGACCACCGAAGCCGGCCGTTCGACGACCTCTCCCGCCGCGATCTGGTTCACGAGATCGGAGGGGAGGACGTGGATGCGGGGCATGGTTGCGGATCATTGTAGCGGGGCCGCCTCCCCTCAGGCACACCCGTTGCTGGCTCATCCGCTCGTGACTCGCCGCATTCTCGCGCTCTTCGGGTTTTTCCTCGTGCTCGCGCTCGCCGTGACGTTGCTCTACCGCGTCTACATCCATCACATCGAAGCGGAGCCCTACGAGAAGGAAGAGAGTGCTGTCGTGCAGCTCGAAGTAAAAATTGCTACGACCTTGCGCTAAACTATTCTTCTCTCGTAATCAGGAATGTGGCACGGCCGATGCTATTACCCACGGCAGGAGATAGCAAATAATCATGATGCGCACGATCACCCCAGCCGTCGCCATCGCAGCAATCCTCATCGCGTTCAGCCCGGTCGCCACGGCGGCCGTCCCGGATTCGAAAGACCTCACTCCTCAGTTCATCAGCGCCGGCGCGTCGCTCGACCGCCTGCAGGTTTACGAAATTGCCGGCATCGTGATCATCCGCGGCCGCGCTGCTGACAAGACGCAGGCTGAGGAAGTCGGCAAGGTTGCTCAGAGCCTCGGCTACACGCGCGTCGCCAATCTCGTCCAGGTCGTCGAAAACCGCGACGCCGAAATCGCTCGCGCCGCCGAAGTGATGCTCACCGTGCATCGCTCGCTCGATGGCTGCAAGTTCCGCGTGAGCTCGGAGCAGGGCACGCTCCGGGTCGCGGGTGAAGTCGCACACGAGCTGCAGAAGGACGTCGCAGTGCAGGTCCTTCGCAACATCGACGGTGTCCGCGCCGTCGAGGTCCACCTCACACGTTTCTAACCTACACTTCCAACATTCACGAACGAAAACCCGGGCCGCGTGAGGCCCGGGTTTTTGTTTTGGCGTGCGTTTGCTCGCTGTGGCGCGGCCCCTCACCCGGCCTTCGGCCACCCTCTCCCCGCTCGCCGCGGGGAGAGGGGCTACTAAGATCCATTCTCGCGAGGGTCAAAGTTAGTAGCCCTTCTCCCCGCGGCGAGCGGGGAGAAGGTGGCCAACGGCCGGATGAGGGGCCGTGCCATGCAACGCTGCGGTCGCCGTCAGCGCACGGTCCGGATCGCGAACCGGACCTTCGTCCCGCCGTCGATCTCGTCCGGCTGGACCACCGTGTGGGCGACGAGGACGCTCAGAAAGACGTCGTAGTCGCCGAAGGTGATGGCCGACTCCGTCCCCAGGCCGACGTCGACCACCGGATCGGTCAGGTCGCCGAACCCGAATGCGACCGCGCCCGCGCCGACGTAGCCGACGCCGTAGAGCGTGTTCCAGTGCAGCGAGCCGATGCGGTAATCCTTGTTGCGGAAGATCGGGGTGAAGAGCTCGTTCGTCAGGTGCACCTCGTGCGTGCCGATCGAGCTGTCGTTCGTCCCCACCGACTTGAGGGCCTCGCGGCCGCCGAGGCGGAACAGCTCGTACTGGGGGATGGCGTGCATCTCCCACTCCGGGATCGGATCGAGGTCGCCGTCGCCGTCGCGGTCGCGCGGGACGGGCTTCGGATCGGCGTCCTCGTACGCGAGGAACGCCCCCACGTGCAGGCGTGAGAAGAGGAACGTGGTGGGGGTGAAGTCGAGCCGGCGCAGGCCTTCGGCTTCGATCTTCGTGTACTGGTAATCGGCCGAAAGGGCCGTTGCGGCCTGGGTGATCGCGGCGGCGAGGCCGGTGCGCTGCGGACCGATGTCGCGGAAGGCGGTGAGCACGGGGGTGATCCGTCCGCGTTGCTCGCCGACGATCGCGTTCATCCGCTCGTCGAACTGCGTCCCGTACTGGTAGCCGATCTTCGTGTAGATATTGCTGGTCTGGTTATCGGGCCGATTCAGGTCGCCGAACGTCAGCTGATCGTTCTGCAGGAGAAAAAAGTACCGATTGTTGTAATCCTTTGGGACGCCGACCAGCAGCAGGCCGCCGCGGACGCGCTCATATTCATCGTCGTCGCTTCCGGTGGAAGCGAGATCGGGAAACTCGATCGAGTCGAAGACGCCGAGGCGGTAGGTGTAATTGCGCGCGTAGTACTTATAACGGAGGAACGTCGAGATGTCGCCGTTGACGAATTCGTAGTCGATCTGGCTCTCGAACAGGACGTTGCGAATGAGCTTGCGCAGGCGGACGCTGGCCTCCCCCTCCGGGAGGTAAATGTTGACTGCAGGCAGGTTATCGCGGCGCTCGTAGGAGCTCGCGGCCGCGTCGGAGAGGACGCCGGGAGCTGCTGGAGAAGGAGTCGTCTGAGGCTGTGGCGGGGGGGGGGCCGGGGGGTCCGGCTGTTGCGCGCTCGCGGGTCCTGCAAGAGACAGAACTACCGCAATTGCGGCAATGAAGCGGTTTATCGACATTTCAGAAGTGGTCCTTTTCCACTTTGCGGAGTTATACCGCTCCATGCGAGCTATGGTAAAGTCAAGCTCTTGAGGTCTTTACGGGAAAGGATTCTCAACTCGCTCTGGCACACGTTTTGTAGCGGCGCGGAGTCATTGTAGCTGCGGATCGTGAACCGTGCGAAGTAGTTTAGGAGGTGTGACTTTGTTGCGTTACCAGCATCGGTTGCTGTTTCCCCTGCTGTGCTTTCTGATCGTTGCTCCGGTGTCCCTGTTTGCCCAGGACTACGACACCATGACGATCGCTCGTGAAGACCAGCTCCGGTTCTTTGCCCCGACGCATTCGGGTCAGACGGGGTTGTTCGAGACTGTGACGGCGGACACCCTCCGCCAGGGTACCTGGTCGTTTGGCGTTTACTTCAACGACTGGGATTTGACCGCGGGCGAAGCTCGTGACTTCGCGCAGCCGTCGGCACGCGAATACGAAGACATGAGCTACGACCTCTATCGCCTCAGCGCGTCTGTCGGCGTCGGCCTGACCGACCGCTGGGAGATCAGCGCCATGCTCCCGTGGGACCGGATCGTCAGCAATGGCGGTGACCGCGTCGGCTTCATCAACGGGTTCCTGCATGACGGCGAGTTCACCGAGAGCGGTCTCGGTGCGATCCGTCTGGCGACGAAGTTCGGCCTTTCGCCGACCGACTCGCCCACCCGCTTTGCGCTTTCCGGCTTCGTCGACCTGCCCACCGGCGACGATGACAGCGGCATCGCGACCGGCGGCACCGACTTCGGTATCGGCGGCCACGTGACCCGTGGGATCGGCTCGCTGTCCGCGAAGTACGTCGCGCGCGGCGACCGTGAAGACGACAACATCGCCGGTGGCGGTGACATCTCGATTCCGAACGAGTTCCGCCTCGACGCGGGCCTCAACATCCCGCTCTCGCGCTTCGGCACGACGAACTGGATCAGTGAGATCAACACCGTCTGGTACACGGGCGGCGATCGTGCGCCGGACAATCCGGTGTTCCTCGTCACCGGTATCCGTCACTGGTTCGGTACCAGCGGCTGGGCGTTCAACGCCGGTGCCCGCTGGAACGTCGCCAAGTTCCTCGACGGCAACGACGAGTGCCGTTTCACGGAGCTCGACGACTGCGCTCTCTCGGGCCTCGTTGGCCTGACCTTCGCGCCGATGGCGTTCGCCGCCCCGGTGCTTCCGCCGCCTGCCCCGGCACCGGTTCCGGTCCCGCCGCCTGCTCCAGAGCCGGCTCCGGTCCCGCCGCCCCCGCCGCCGGTCGTGCCGCCGTCGGAGCCGCAGGAGCTGCGCACGGACGAGATCCACTTCGAGTCCGGCTCGGCGCGCCTCACCAACATCGCCAAGGCCATCCTCGACGAAGTCGCTCTGCGCATGCGTCAGGAACCGACGGCCCACGCGCTGGTCATCGGCTACACGGATGACCGTGAGAACACTGGCCCGAACCGCGATCTCGATCGCCGTCGCGCCGAGGCAGTGCGTGATTACCTCGTGAGCCGCCACGGAATCGATCCGACGCGGATCACCGTCGAAGGCCACGGCACCCAGGACCCGGTCGGGGACAACACGACGGCAGAAGGCCGTCTGCGTAACCGCCGCGTCGTGATCCGCCTCACCATTCGATAAGTCGTAACGCTGTCGTTCACCGGCCCCCCGCGGTTCCCGTACCGCGGGGGGCTTTTTTCTTGCTGTACCGGAGCACCATGCGCCGTATTGCATCCGTCGTTCTGCTGTCTCTCCTCACCGCCGCCTGCGCGACCACCGCGCCGCCCGCCTCCACGCAGCAACCGCAATCGTCGACACCGGTCTCTCAGCCGGCGGCCCAGCGTTCCGCGAACGCGATGACGCCGGTGGCGTCGCTCCCGCGCACCATCGCCGAGCCGCGCGTCCGGGTCGGCCTGCTCAGTGACCAGTCCACCGTCACGTTTCCCCGCACCGCCGACGGCTACTACCTCGTCAGCGATTCAGGTCCCGCGCTCCTCAAGCGAGGCTTCACCGCCACCGCGCCGCTCGCGAATGCCACGGTGCGTTACGCGGTGCAGGTGAGCGCGATCTCCGATCAATCGAGCGCGAACGCCCTCGTGGAGCGCATCCGCACGGAGACCGGGCTGCGCGCCGATACCGTCTTCGACGTGGCCAACGGCCAGTACCGCGTGCTCGCCGGCGACTTCGAGACCTCCGACGCCGCGACGCCCACCCGCGCGAACCTCACCGAGCGCGGTTACGGGAAGGATCTCCTGGTGGTCCGCCGTCCCTCGGAGCAGCCGTTCGAGAAGCGCATCGAGGTCGTCGACGATGAAGGCGACCGCTACACGATGACCGGTCCGGCGCTCACGATCTATCCCGCCACCGCGGAGACGATCGCCATCGACAAGCAGCCCTACCGCTCGAGCGCGCAGCTCTTCATCAACGCGCGCGGGCTGATCAACATCATCAACGAGCTCAATTTCGAGGAGTATCTCTATGGCGTCGTGCCGGCGGAAATGGGTCCCTCGATCTACGACGAAGTGGAAGCACTGAAAGCGCAGGCCGTCGCGGCCCGCACCTACGCCTTCCGCAACCTCGGGCAGTTCCGCGCCGAGGGATACGACATCTGCCCCGGCCCCGCGTGCCAGGCGTACAAAGGGTTCGCGGTCGAGCACGAGCTCTCCACGCGCGCCGTCCGCGAGACAGCGGGGCTCGTGCTGACCATGAACGGCAAGGCAGTCGACACCCTCTATACGTCCACCTGCGGCGGCGAGACGAGCGACGTGGCGACCATGTTCCCCGGCCGCAACGATCCGCACCTCAAGCGCGTGCGCTGCGTGGAGCTGGACATGCTCTCGCTCGCGGGACGCGCGGACAGCGGCCTGCTCACCGAGCAGCAGGTCGACGCCCGCCTTTTCGCCGCGCTCACCGGCATCCCCATGACCGGCGACAGCTGGAGCGCGCGCGACGTCGAGCGGGCCGCGGTCGCGGCGATGACGCTCGCCGGACGCACGGAGATGAACCAGCCGCTCCCCGCCTCCTCGCGCCGCGGCGACGTGCTCCAGTACCTGGCCGCGGTGATGGGCCTCGATCACGCCGGACGCGCGCTCACGCTGCCGGAAGACCGCAGGTACTTTTTCCCGCAGACGAGCGACGCCGACGCGGTGCCGTATCTCGTGGCCGCGTTTCTCACGAAGTACGGGATGAACCCGACGCAGTACATCGACCGGGTCTCGCTCGCGCAGCCGATGCCGCGCGAGGAGCTGTATGCGCTGCTCCTCTCCTGGGTGCGCGAGCACACGGTGCTCACGAACGCGGAAGGGAAGATCCAGCGCCTGGACGGGCGGCGGGTGACGCTCAAGCAGAAGGGAGAGGTGACCTCCCACACGCTGCCGGCCGGCATCCCCATCTTCCGCCGCCTGGGAGACCGCCTGCAGGAGTACGCGAACGTGCCGGTGCTCGCCGGCGACCGGATGACGCTGATCCTGTCGCCGAAGAAGACCCCGGTCGCCGCGATCGTGCTCGCGAACTTCGACGGCGCCTCGTTCGACCGTACGTCGAACTTCGCGAACTGGACGCGCAGCTATCGCGCCGATGAGCTGGTGACGACGATCAACCGCCGCCAGCCGCTCACGCAGCTCGTCGACCTCCGCCCGGTGAGCATCGACGCCTCGCAGCGCGTCGAGGAGATGGAGTTCACCGCCGAGGGGGGACGCAAGTTCACGCTGAAAGGCCTCCCGGTGCGCTGGTCGCTCAACGTGCCGGACAACCTCTTCGTCTTCGACAAGACGAAAGATCCCGACGGCGTCGACCGCTACACGTTCTACGGAAAAGGGTGGGGTCACGGCACCGGCATGTGCCAGGTCGGCGCCTACGGCGCCGCGTTCCGCGGATGGACGTTCGACCGCATCCTGAAGCTGTATTACACGGGGGTGGAGCTGACGCGGATGGGGAGCGCGACGCGGTGAATCAACCTGTCATCCTGAGCGGCGCGTGGGGTGCGGGTGGGAGCGAAGGACCCCTGTGGTGCACGGTGCGCGCGCTGTCGGGAGGGGGGGTCCTTCGCTTCACACCCTCCCGGCCGCCTCGCTCAGGATGACAGGTAACCCTACGGCTCCCGCCCCAGGATCAGCGTCGCCAGCGCTACCGCTACCCGGCGGTCGAGCGCGTCGCTCGTCAGCTCCAGCGTATCGACGGGCGATGATCCCTCCGGCCGGCGGATGATACGGCCGGCCACGAGGCCGCCGTAGGCGATCTCGACGTTCGTCTCGAAGCGGCGTTTGAATTTGCCGAGGAACTTGCGGGCCAGCGCGCCGGAGAACGACTCCTCTTTCGCGTCGCCGAGGAAGCGGCCGTCCTGGGTGATGGTCCAGCGGTTGCGGCCGAGGCGGGAGAAGGGGGACTTGCGCAACTCGGCGACGGTCGCGCCGTTCGGCGTCGCCACCAGGTACGTCGCGGCGGGGAAGATCGTGCGCTGCGAGATCGTCAGCGCCGGATGGTGCTCGTCGAACAGCGTCACGTTCACGCGCGGGACCAGCAGGGCGATCACGCTGGAGAAGGCGAGGGTGAGGAGCAGTGCCATCACCGCCCGGAACGGCGCCTGCTCCGCGAGCAGGAGCAGCACCGCCGCGAAGCCCGCCAGCGCCACGATTCCGGAAACGAGCGCCGCGATCACGCCGGTGATGCTGGCGAAGGTGCGGTAGGAGAGGAGCACCTGCCCCTCTTCCCCCCGGATGGCCGCGACTTCCCCGGCCCGCAGGCCGGTCGTGAAGCGGTAGTGCGTTCCCGAAAATGGTGAGCGTGGAGGCGGGGCGGCCGCGGCCGGGGGAGGCGGAGGCGCAGCAGGCTTAGCAGCCGGCGGGAGTGCCGCCGCAAGCGGCTCAGTCGGTGGTTCGTACTCCGGCACTTCCTCCACTACTCCGCTTTTTTTTTTAGCTCTTCGGGATTCAGCTTGTCGTGCGGGACGGTCGAGAGGTTCACCCGCTCGAGCTGGGAGGTCGGCATGAGGTCGAGCGACGGGCCGAGATCCTCGGTCGGCGGCGGTGCGGGCTGGTCGAACGGCTCCGCCGACGGCGCCATCGGCGCGGCTTCGTTCTCGGTCGGCAGCTCCTCGGAGAAGCGGCCGTACGTGTTGCCCATGCGCAGGCGGGCGCCATGCGTCAGCGGGGCGACGCGGATCCGCTTCCCATTGACATAGGTTCCGTTCGCGCTCGCGAGGTCGTGCAGGACGAAAAAACCGCGCTCGAAGACGATCTCCGCGTGATGCCGCGACACCTTTGGATCACGCAGGATGATGTCGTTGCCGGGGTCGCGCCCGAGGGTGAACGGGCGATGCGTCTGCAGCCGGTAGCTTTTCTCCGCGCCATCGAGGCCGACGAAGAAGATTTTGGCCATTCGGGCGGATTCTAGCGTACTTGGCTATTTGATAGCCGGGACGCGTGCGCGGCCGATCTCGGTGACGAGCTCGTCGACGGTTATCGGCTTGGTCAGCCAGGAACGGACGCGGCCGGGGAGGGTGGGGGGCGCGGGCTGCCCGGAGATCACGATGATCTCGATCTCGCCGGTGCCATCCTGGAGGTCGAGGCGCTCGACCACTTCACGGCCGCCCATGAGCGGCATCATCCAGTCGAGGAGGATGCAGTCGGGGCGCTCGCTGAGGACGCGGTCGACCGCTTCCGCGCCGTTCGCCGCGAGCTTCACCTCGAACCCTCTCTGGTTGAGGCCGATCGCGTACAAGCGCCGGACATCGGCGTTGTCCTCGACCAGCAGCAGCTTCGGCTTGCCTCCTCCCATGAGAGTGGCAAAAGTGCAGGTTGCAGGCCAGTGCGGAGTACGTTTCGGCGTGATATCCTCGCGCACGCCTCGCAGACCTGCGATCGAGCATCTTCCTATGAATGTAAAAAAGCGTTTGTTGGATGGCGCGCGAATGAATCGCGCGATCCGTCGTATGGCGATCGAGACCGTCGAAAAAAACCGCGGCCTCGATGATTTGATGATTGTCGGAATCCGCAGCCGCGGCGTCCCGATCGGCGAGCGGATGGCGCGCGAGATCGAGCAGATGGAAGGGGCGGCGGTGCCGTTCGGCATCCTCGACATCACCCTCTATCGCGACGACCTCACCACCATCGCGCCGCAGCCGGTCGTGAAGCCGAGCAGCCTGCCGGAATCGATCGACGGGAAGAACATCGTCCTGGTCGACGACGTCCTCTTCACCGGCCGGACCATCCGCGCCGCGCTCGACGCGCTGATCGACTTCGGACGACCGAAGCGCGTGACGCTGGCGGTGCTGATCGACCGCGGCCATCGCGAGCTGCCGATCCACGCGGACGTCATCGGCAAGACCGTGCCGACCGACGCGGACGAGGTGATCAAGGTGAAGCTCACCGAGACGGACGGTGAGGATGAAGTGCTGATCATGGAGCGATAGGCATTGCGCACTGCTGGCTCCGCACTTCGTTCCAAAGACCTCCTCGGCATCGAGCCTCTCACTCCCGAAGAGATCCAGCTCATCCTCGACACCGCGGAAGGGTTCAAGGAAGTCAGCGAGCGGCCGGTGAAAAAAGTGCCGGCCCTGCGCGGCCAGCTCGTGATCAACCTCTTCATGGAGGCCTCGACGCGCACCCGCGTCTCGTTCGAGATCGCGGAAAAGCGTCTCTCCGCCGATACGCTCAACTTCTCCGCCTCGGGGTCGGCCGTGGAGAAGGGGGAGACGCTGATCGACACCGCCGACAACCTCGTGGCGATGCGGCCGAACATGATCGTCATCCGCCACAAGCACCCCGGCTCGCCACAGATGCTGGCACAGCGCTACCCGGGCATCGCCGTGATCAACGCCGGCGACGGTGCACACGAGCATCCGACACAGGCGCTCCTCGACGCCTTCACGATCCGCGAGCGCCTCGGGCGCCTGCAGGGGGTGAACGTCACCATCGTCGGCGACATCAAGTACTCCCGCGTGGTCCGCTCCAACATCCACCTGCTCACGAAGATGAAAGCGAACGTGACGCTCTCCGCGCCGCCGACGCTCATGCCGGTGGACATCGAGAAGATGGGCGTCCGGGTCGTGCACTCCCTCGATGAAGCGATCGAAGGGGCGGACGTCATCATGATGCTGCGCATCCAGCTCGAGCGGCAGGGAAAGCTGAGCTTCCCGTCCCTGCGGGAGTACTACCGCACCTTCGGCCTCACGCGCGAGCGCCTGCGCCGCGCCAAAAAGGGCGTGCTGGTCATGCATCCCGGCCCGATGAACCGCGGGGTCGAGATCGCGTCCGACGTCGCGGACGATCCGAACTATTCCGTCATCCTCGACCAGGTGACGAACGGCGTCGCGGTGCGAATGGCCGTGCTGTATCTCCTGGGTGGAGCACACGCGGCAGACTGAAATTGAAAATTGAAAATTGAAAATTGAAAAAGCGGAGCAAGCGCGAGCGATGAAGAAACGGGAAGTCTGCAGCTCGAGTCGACGGAGAAGGAGCGACAGCCGTCCGATTTTTCAATTTTCAATTTTCAATTTTCAATTTCCGGCAGTACCCGTCAGATCATGAACGTACTGATCAACAACGCCCGCGTCATCGATCCGTCGCAGGAGCTCGACGCCACGCTCGATATCCTCATCGAAGACGGCTCCGTCTCGCGCGTCGACAAGAAAGTGAAGGCACCGGCCGGCATCGAGGTGCTCGACGCCTCCGGTCTCGTGGCCACGCCCGGCTTCATCGACCTGCACACGCACCTCCGCGAGCCGGGGCAGGAACACAAGGAAACGATCCAGACCGGCACGCGCGCCGCGGTGGCGGGCGGCTACACGGCCGTCTGCGCGATGGCCAACACCGTTCCGCCGAACGACGAGCGCGCCGTGACCGAGATGGTGCTCGCGGAAGCGGCGCGCAACGGTCTTTGCCGCGTCTACCCGATCGGCGCGGTGAGCAAAGGCCTCAAAGGCGAAGAACTGGCGGAGCTCGCCGACCTGCACGCGGCCGGTTGCGTCGGTGTCTCCGACGACGGCAAGCCGGTGTGGAACGCGCAGCTGATGCGCCGCGCGCTCGAGTACTGCTCGATGCTCGGCATCCCGCTCATCGCGCACGAGGAAGACGCGAACCTCAACGAGGGGGGCGTCATGCACGAGGGCTACTACTCGACGCTCCTCGGCATGAAGGGCATCCCGGCCGCCTCGGAAGAGACGCTCGTCGCACGCGACGTGATCCTGGCCAGGATCACGAACGCGCACGTGCACATCGCCCATCTCTCGACCGCGGGCGCCGTCGACGTGGTGCGCCGCGCCCGCGCCGAAGGGGTGAAGGTCACGTGCGAAGTGACGCCGCACCACATCGCCCTCGCGGACGAGGCGGTGCAGTCGTTCTCCACGAACCTGAAGATGAATCCGCCGCTCCGCAGCGACGAGCATCGCCGCGCCATCCTCGACGGCATCGCCGACGGCACCGTGGACGTGATCGCGACCGATCACGCGCCGCATCACTTCGACGAGAAGAACGTGGAGTTCGACCTCGCGCCGTTCGGCGTGACGGGACTCGAGACCGCCTTTTCGGTCTGCTACGAGCACCTGGTGCGCGCGAAGGTGATCGCCCTCCCGCGCCTCATCGAGCTCCTCTCGACCGCGCCGGCCCGCATCTTCAACCTCCCGGGCGGCACGCTCCGGAAGGGCGCGCCGGGCGACGTGACGCTGCTCGACCTCGACGCCACGTACGAGGTGACGAAGGAGTTCGCCTCGATGGCCGCCAACTCGCCGTTCGTCGGCACGCGCCTGCAGGGGCGGGTGGTGGCGACGATCGTCGGCGGCAGGATCCGGCACGATATTCGAGTACCTGTAGAGCCGAAGAAGCGCGCAAGGAAATGACCGCCAAAGCGATGAAACGGATCGTCATCGTCGACGACTCCGCCTCCTACTGCGACCTCTGGTCGAACTTCATGCTGGAGCGCTACTCCGACATCGCCAACGTCGAGACCTACAGCCACCCCTACGACGCCCTCCCCAAGATCGACGACTCGATCGATCTCCTGATCGTCGACCTGGAGATGCCGGGCATGGACGGCAAGAAGTTCGTCGACTACGCCCGCGCCAAGGGCCTCTCCCCCCGCCGCATCGTCGTGACCTCCTCCCACTCCGCCGACGAGCTCCACCAGCGCTTCCGCATCGGGGAGACCATCGCCGTCATCAACAAGACGGAGGCGAAGCAGCAGGAGGCGTTTCTGATGATCATTGATTCGATCATGAGAAGGTGATGCGCGCTTCGCGCGGTTGCCGGGTGTCAGGTGTCTGGGGTGTCTCGCCTGGACGATGCCGTCAGCCGATACTCCACAGACACCTGACAACCGACAACCGACACCACCCGATATAATCCCCACCGTGACGGTCACGCCCGAACCGCAGCAACAGGCCCCGGCGTTCACTTTGAACGACCTGCTCGTCTACATGTCGAAGCAGCAGGCGTCGGATCTTCATCTGAAGCCGATGCGGCCGCCGCTGGTGCGCGTGCAGGGGAAGCTGATCCCGATCAAGACCGACCCGCTCAAGCCGGCCGATCTGGAGAAGATGCTGCTGCCGATCCTCAACCGTTCGCAGCGGGAGAAGTTCGACGCCCAGCAGTCGGTCGACTTCGGCTACGGCGTCCCCGGCGTGGCGCGCTTCCGCGCGAACATGTACATGCAGCGCGGCACGGTCGGCGCGGTCTTCCGCCGCATCCCGATCCAGGTCCTGCCGATCGAGGCGCTGGAGCTCCCGCGCGCCGTGGTCGACCTGACGCAGATCCCGGACGGCCTCGTGCTCGTCACCGGCCCGACCGGCTCCGGCAAGTCGACCACGCTGGCGGCCATGCTCCTGGAGATCGCGGAGCACGAGCCGCTGCACATCGTGACCATCGAGGACCCGATCGAGTTCCTCTTCCAGGACAAGGTCGCGGCCATCTCGCAGCGTGAGGTCGGGACGGACACGCCGACGTTCCGCGAAGCGCTGCGCAACGCCATGCGCCAGGACCCCGACGTGATCATGGTGGGCGAGATGCGCGACATGGAGACGATCCAGACCGTCATGACGGCCGCGGAGACGGGGCACCTCGTCTTCTCGACGCTGCACACGAACAACGCCGCGCAGACGCTCGACCGCATCATCGACGCCTTTCCGCCGGAGCAGCACAAGCAGATCCGCGCACAGCTGTCGCTGGTCCTGCGCGGGATCGTCTCGCTCAAGCTCGTGAAGACGCTGGAGGGGAAGATGACCGCGGTGGTGGAGGTCCTCAAGAACTCGCCGCGCATCGCGAAGCTGATCGAGGAAGGGCACACCAAGGACATCCACGAGGAGATCGAGAGCTCGGTCGGCCTCTATCGCATGCAGTCGATGAATCAGTCGCTCATCGCGCTGCTCGTGCACCAGAAAATCACCTATCAGGAAGCGATGGCGCTGGCGAGCGATCCCGACGATCTGTCGCTCAAGCTCCGCAAGCTCTTCCCGCAGATCGAAGAGCGCGTCCGCCAGGGAGGAGACATGGCCCCCAGTTACTCCGATTTCTCACAGATCACCGAGCTGATGGACATCAAGCGCCTCTACGAGGAACAGGAAGTCCAGTGGCGCCAGCGCCTCGGCGACAAGGACGAGGAGCTCGAAACCCTCCGCCACGACCTCGACTTCCTCCGCACCCAGGTCTCCCAGAACCAGGGCGGCGACCGCCAGAAGGATGACGAGATCGTCCGCCTTCGCGGTGAAGCCGACCGCCTCCGCGCCGACGCCCAGGCCAAGATCGCCCAGTTGCAGGAGCGGATCAAGGAGCTGAATCAGAAATTGATGGCGGGGGCGCCGGTGAGGAAATAGTTGTCAGGTGTCAGGTGACTGGGGTTTCTCGGCTGCCGGCGCCTTTCAGGCGAGACACCCCAGATACCTGACACCCGATAACCGACACCATGACAACCAAGCCCACGAAACAACTCGAAACCTTCCCCAACCCCAACCCCCAGCGCGATTACGAGATCGCGTTCGAGGCGCCGGAGTTCACCTGCCTCTGCCCGATGACCGGGCAACCCGATTTCGCGACCATCCGCATCCGCTACGTGCCGGACGTAAAGTGCGTCGAGCTGAAGTCGCTCAAGCTCTACCTCTGGTCCTACCGCGACGAGGGCGCGTTCCACGAGGCCGTGACCAACCGCATCGCCGACGACCTGATCGGCGTCCTCGACCCCCGTTACCTGATGGTCGAAGGCGACTTCTACGTGCGCGGCGGGATCTCGACGAAGATCAAGGTGGAGCACCGGAAGTAGGAAGCGGTCAATACGCGTCTCTTCTCGACCGCCACTGCTCGTCCACGTACTCCACGAACGACGCGGACCCCGTCGCGAGCCATTCGGTCAGCACGTCCACGCTCGTCTCGTCCAACCCTCCGATGATCGCGAGGCTGGCTGATTCCGCGACGCGGGTGAGCGTCTTGTCCAGCTCCGCCACGGCGCGGGCGGAGCGGGAGATGGTGCCGGCGAGGTCGAGGTCGAGCTCCATGGCGATCATGCGGGAGGCGGTGCGGGTCAGGAGCACCGCGGCGTTCCAGTTGGAGCGCTCTTCCCAGCGCGGGGGGACGATGAAGTCGGCCAGGCCGCGCTCGTGGGCGAGGGCGGCGAGGTGGCGCTCCGTGGCGACATGCACCGGCTCGAGCGTGGCGTGGAAGAGCATGGCGTAGCGGTCGTCCTCGACCTCCAGCCCGATCGACTGCGCGAGCGCCTGTTTCGCGGTCGGCTCGATGTCGACCCCGATGGCGCCCAGGAACGCGGCGCCGCACTCGCGGGCCCGGTCGGCGAGCTCCGCCAGCGGAGCGAGCTCGGTCGAGAGCGGAAAGAGCACCGGCACCGCCACGCCCCATTGGAGGCCGCGCGCGTTCGCATCTTCGAACAGCCCCGCGAGCTGCGCGACGTCGAGCGGCCATGCCGCGATCACGACCATCGCGTCGCGATAGGCGCGTTGCGGCAGCGAGCCGCGCGTCGAGACCACGTGCAGCGCGGCGAGGCCCTGCTCCTCGCAAAACGTCAGCGCTTCCTCGCCGCGGCGGAACACCGTCTCCGCGCTCTCCGCCGCGTCGATCAGCACCGGGCCGGCGAACCAGCGCACCCGCTCGAGCTCGTCGCGCACGTGGTCGCAGACGCCTACTTCGAGCTTCTCCGCCCCGCTGGCGCGGAGGGCGAGGTAATCGATCGCGACCGGGGTCGCGCGCCGGGTGCCGTACGGCGCGATCGCGGTGGCCGACCAGAACGGCGCCTCCGGCGCGAGGGAGCGGCGGATGCGCAGCGGTGCGGCTTTGCGATAGAGGATCACGTGTTCGGAAGATACGGTGCTACGAGGCTGCGCACGTACTTGGCGATCATGTCGAATTCCAGGTTGACGCTCTCGCCGATGCGCGCCGTGCCGATGTTCGTCCGTCGCAGCGTCTCCGGGATCAGCGCCGCGCCGAAGCTCTCCGCATCCGGCTCGACGATGGTCAGCGACACGCCGTCCACCGCGATCGAGCCTTTGTTCACCACCAGCTCCGCGTACTCGGCCGGCACGCTCCAGCGGTAGACCGCGAACTCCCCCTCGTGCGCGATGGAGATCAGCGTGCCGGTGGTGTCGACGTGGCCCTGCACGAGATGGCCGCCCATGCGGTCGCCCAGTGCGAGCGCCCGCTCGACGTTGACGCGCAGCCCCACTCCCAGCGTGCCGAGAGTGGTGCGGGAGAGGGTTTCGTCCGAGAGGTCGGCGACGAGCGCGCCGTCGGATTCGGGGAGCACGGTCAGGCAGACGCCGTTGACGGCCAGCGACTCGCCGCGCGTGAACGGCTCGGGATCGGTGGTGCGGATGCGCAGGCGCGCTCCGTTCGGGAGGCGCTCGAACGTCTCGATGGTGCCGGAGTGAAGGATCAGCCCTGTGAACATAGTCAAATGGGGTACGCCGTGACCATGAGATCCGATCCGACGAACTCCACCCGATCAAACCGAAAGCGGTACGCATCTGTCAACCGCGCCACCGCTTCGCCGCTGAAGATCGCTGGCGCTTCCGCCCCGCCGACGAGCATCGGCGCGATGAACAGCACCATCTTCTGCCACAGCCCGCGCCGGATCACCTCCGAGTGCACGATGGCGCCCCCTTCGACGATCACGGAGTGAATGCCGCGCGCGTAGAGCTCCCCGAAGACGCGCTCCAGGTCGAGCCGTCCCTCGCTACGCACGACGTCCACGCTCGACGGCACGCCGGGATCGCGCGAGGTGAAGAGGATCGTGCGGCCGCCGTCGTTGAACACTTGCGCGTGGGGCGGGACCTGGCCGTCGCCGTCGAGCACGACCCGCGTCCAGGGCAGGTCGCCGGCGAGGTTCATCCGGCGGGTGAGGCGAGGGTTGTCGGCCACCACGGTGCCGCTCCCGACCACGATCGCGTCGTACTCCTCCCGCATGCGCAGGCTCACCTCTCGCGACGCTTCGGTGGTGATCCACTGCGAGTCGCGCGTGACCGTGGCCAGCTTCCCGTCGACGGTCATGGCCGCCTTCACCAGCACGAACGGCAGCTTCTGCGACGCCGGCCAGATGAACTTCTCGTTCAGCCGCCGCGCCTCGGATTCGAGCACGCCGCCCGTGACCTCGATGCCCGCCTCGCGCAGCTTCGCCATGCCGCCGGTATGCCCTTCCACCGGATCTTCCATCGCGATCACGACGCGCGCAGGCTGTGCCGCGATGACCGCGTCGACGCACGGAGCCGTGCGTCCGTGATGCGCGCAAGGCTCGAGCGTGACGTACATCGTCGCGCCCCGCGCATCGCCGCAATCGCGCAGCGCCTCGATCTCCGCATGCGCTTCCCCGGCCCGCCGGTGCCACCCCTCGGCGATCACCGCCCCGTCACGCACGATGACGCATCCGACCATCGGATTGGGACTGACCGTATAGCGGCCGTTCTGCGCCAGCTCGAGCGCGCGTTGCATGAAGAAGTCGTCGGACACGAAGGGGATTGTATGGGGCGCAGACGTTTGGTGTCAGGTATCAGGTGTCGGATGTCTGGGGCTTGTCGCCAGGGCGATACACCCCAGACACCTGACACCCGATACCCGCTAACAAAAAGGGCCGGAGCACCAGCCCCGGCCCAATCAAAACTACCTGAGAATACGAACTACGGCACCGTCACGATCCGATACGTCGAGATCGCGTCGCCGCCGCGGGGGGAGGTCGACGTCACGTACATGCGTACGCGCTGGCCGCTGCGGAGCTTGTCGATCACGGCGCGGAACTCTTCGACGTTGGTCACGCGCTGGCCCTGCACTTCGCTGATCACGTCGCCTTCGCCGATGTTCGCCTCGCCCGCGGGGGAGACGTTCTTGACGTCGGTCACGACCACGCCGCGGAGGTCCTCGCCGAGGTTGTACTGGCTGCGGAGGTTCGTGGTGATGTTCGCGATGGTGAGGCCGAGCTTGTCGCGGACCGGCTCGATGGCCGAGGGGGCCGCTTCTTCCTCATCGCCACCTTCGGCCGGACGCTGCGCGGTTTTCGCGGTGACGGTCTGGCGTTGGCCGTTCCGATAGAGCGTGATGCGCACTTCGGTACCGACCGGGCGGTAGGAGATGTAGTCGATGAGCTCGCGGTTGTTGCGGATCGGCTTGCCGTCGATCTCCACGATCACGTCGCCGTGGCGGATGCCTGCACGTGAGGCCGGCTTTCCTTCCTCGACGGCCTGTACGAGCGCGCCTCGCGCCTCGGGGAGGTCGAACGCTTCGCGCGTCTCGTCGGTCACGTCCGTGATGTTCATGCCGAGGTAGCTGCGCGTCACCTTGCCGGTCTTGAGCTGCGGCAGGAGCGTCTTCGCGGTGTTGACCGGCGTCGCGAAGCCGATGCCCTGCGCGCCGCCGCCGCGGATCGCGGTGTTGATGCCGATGACCTCGCCCGCGATGTTGAGGAGCGGGCCGCCGGAGTTGCCGAAGTTGATCGCGGCGTCGGTCTGGATGAAGTTCTCGAACGAGCGCGTCTCGTTGCTCAGGCCGAGAGACCGCCCCTTGGCGGAGATGACGCCGACGGTGAGCGTGTTCTCGAACGTGAACGGATGGCCGATCGCGATCGCCCAGTCGCCCTTGCGGATGCGCTCCGAGTCTCCCATGCGGATGTAGGGGAGGTCGTTGCCGACGTCGATCTTCAGGAGCGCGAGGTCGGTGGCCGGGTCGCGGCCGACGATCGTCGCCTGCAGCGTGCGTCCGCCCTCGCCGTCCTCATCAGCGCCGTAGTGCACTTCGACCTTGGTCGCGCCTTCGATCACGTGGTTGTTCGTGACGATGTAGCCGTCCGGCGAGATGATGAAGCCGGAGCCGCCGCTGGTCTGGCGCTGCTCGTCGTCATCCGGAGCTTCGCCCTGGCCCGGACGGCGGCGCGGATCGCTGGGGTCGGGGAAAAAGAACTCGAACGGATCCATGCCGCCGAAGTTGCGGCGACGCTGGTCGCTGGCGCGGACGATCTCGGTCGAACGGATCGAGACGACCGCGGGCATGACCCGGGCCGCCACGTCGGCGAATGAGGGAATGGTGACGGCGGGAACGTTGCCGGCGGTCGTGCTGACGGAGGTGCCCGTCTGAGCGTTCGACGTCCGCATCAGGCCGAGGTCGGCGCTGACGAGGATGCCGAATGCCACCGACGCGATGACGATCGCAATCGTCGAAAGGATGCGTTTGGTGGATGAATTCATATATGTCTTTTTACTCCTCCTGGAGCTCGATGCGGGAATGAGCCGGATTCGACTCCTGCCTGCACCACAAGTGCCACGGCCGGAATCATCATTCCCACGCTACGCTTGTGACGCACGGAAGTCCTGAAGGTTCCGGGTGCAGTCCGTTACGTTTCGTGAAACGAAAAAGGCCTCGCGACGCGCGAGGCCGGGATCCAGGAAGAGTTTCGGAGCTGGGTTCGCTAGACGACTCGTCTGCGCCCGACGATGAGACGGTAGATGAAGAGCAGCAGCATCGCGCCGATGATCGAGCCGATCCATCCCGCAGCCGCCTGTTCCCTTCCCATGATCTGGGTGGCGAGGAAGCCGCCGACGAACGATCCTGCGATACCGAGAAGAATGGTGACGATCCAGCCACCCGGATCGCGGCCCGGCATCAAGAATTTTGCGATCGCACCGACCACGAGGCCGAAGAGAATCCATCCAATGTATGTTGTCATGCGCTTTCCTCCAAGTTAACGCCCGTGCTCGGTTGCGAGCCCCGGACGGCTTACTGATGAGCAGCAGGCGTGCCAGCCTGGAGAGAACCTAGAACGTTAGAACGCGGAACACGGAACGAGCTCCGCCTTTCCCGGTGTTCCGTGTTCTACGTTCTACGTTCCCTTGATACCCTCGCCCCATGAAACGCATCGGAATCCTTACCGGCGGTGGTGACTGTCCAGGCCTGAACGCGGTCATCCGCGCGGCCGTGCGGACCCTCATCCGCGACTACGACCTGCAGGTGGTCGGCATCCAGCTCGGCTTCGAAGGGCTGCTCACGAAAGCCATCGTTCCCCTCACTCTGGAATCGATCCGCGGCATCCTCCCGAAAGGGGGCACGCTGCTCCGAACCACCAACCGCGGCAACCCGTTCGAATACCCGCTCCCCGGCGGCGGCTCCGAGGATCGCTCCGCCGAGGTCCTCCAGAACATCCGCGAGCTCGGCATCGACGGCATCATCGCCATCGGCGGCGACGGCACGCTGCGCATCGCCCAGCGTCTCTGCGAGATGGGCATCCCCATGGTGGCCGTGCCGAAGACCATCGACAACGACCTCGCCGCGACCGACTACACCTTCGGCTTCCACACCGCCGTGGCCGTCGCAACCGACGCGGTCGATCGCCTGCACACGACCGCGGAAAGCCACGACCGGGTGATGATCCTCGAGGTCATGGGCCGCAACGCCGGCTGGATCGCGCTCTACTCCGGCATCGCCGGCGGCGCCGACATCATCCTCCTGCCGGAGATCCCCTACCGCCCCGAGGTCATCGTCGAGACCATTCGCGAGCGGCAGTCGGAGGGAGCGAAGTTCGACATCATGGTCGTCGCGGAAGGGGCGAAGCGGCAGGGGGGCGAGGAAGCGTACCTCGACAAAGCGACGCGCCGCCTCGGCGGCATCGCCTATCAGGTGGCGGCCGACAT
>DASQJY010000080.1:0-118778 GCA_035630815.1 Thermoanaerobaculia bacterium | reverse complement strand
GCGGTCGACTGCTCCGCCCACGCGTGATCAACACTTCCCGCGAGCACTCTGTCGATCGCTACTTTCTCGAACTGTCTGCTCGATCTCTCTCCCTCCCGGCACCGCTGCGCCCTTCGCGAAGTATTTGAGACGCCCTCCCGCAGTCGCCGCTTTTCCTCCGCGCCTGCGACGGCACGCGTGCAGCTTCGAGGCACGCAGTCAAAGCGGTGACTGCGGTCACCGCACTCCAAACTCAGCGAGTCTCCGCCACCGTCATCGTGAACACCGCCCCCCCTCCCTCCCGGTTCGCGAGCGTGAAGGCAAAACCGTGGTTGGCGAGGATTTCCTGGACGATGGTCAGGCCGAGGCCGCGGCCGTCGCGTTTGGTGGTGAAGAAGGGGGTGAAGAGGTCGGGGCGGACCGACTCGGCGATGCCGGGGCCGGTGTCGGCGACGGTGAGTACGCCGTTGCGGAAGCGGACGTCGATGGTGCCGTCGCGGCCTACCGCGTCGATGGCGTTGCGGAAGACGTTCAGGACGACCTGCTCGAGCTGGTTGACGTCGAGGTCGTACTGGGCGCGGTCGGGGAGGTCGAGGGACAGGGCGATCCGGCGGTCTTCGAGCTCGGGGCGCAAGAGGGCGGCTACGCGTTCGACCAGCTCCGCGAACGAGGCGGGGGCGCGATGGGGCTGGGGGATGCGCACCACGTCGGCGAAGGCGGTCATGAAGCGGTTCAATGCGTCGATGCGGGCGGAAGCGATGGTCAGCGCGGAGGTGAAGTCGCCGCGGTCGGCTTCGCCCACCTGCGGTGCGTAGCGCAGGGAGGACTCAAGCAGCGAGCGCACGGCGCCGACGGAGTTGTTCACCTCGTGGGACATCATCCGGATCAGCTTTTCGTAGGCCGCCTTCTCCGAGACGCGCAGCTCGTCGGTGAGCTCTTCGACGACGTAGAAGCTCTTGGTGAAGCCGCGGTCGCGGAACTCGGCGCGGCTGGCCTTCAGCCGCCGCGGGCCATGGGTGATGAGCTTCGACTCTCCCGGCTCGAGCTCCGGAAGCGGCTGATCGCCGAGCATCCGTTTGGCCGCGGGGTTCAGCTGCTCGATGTTGCCGTCGAAGTCGCAGATCACGATCGCGGCCGGCGACGCTTCGACGATCTTCTGCAGCAGCTGGTGGCGCTCCTGCGACGCGAGCCGTTCGTCGCGCAGGCGGTCGATCATGTTGTTGTAGACGTGGATGAGCGTGTCCATCTCCGGCTGCCCGACCGGCACGAAGCGGGACGTGAAGTCGCGCTCCGAGATCAGCTCCGCCCCCGTCTCGATGAGGTCGAGCGGCACGAACAGGGCGCTCACGAGGCGAAAGCTGATGACGATCGAGATGACGAACAGCAGTTCCGCCACGAACAGCAGGTACGGGCGTTCAATGAGCAGGAAAGCGGCTGCTGCCCCGAGCACGAGGTGCAGCGTGATGATGTAGAGGAGGATCTTGAGGCGGAGTTTCAAATTGTCGTTCCGAGACGGCTCAGGTGTCGCAAGAACAGGTGTCAGGTGTCAGGTGTCAGGTGTCAGGTGTCCGCGGCTTTGCGGCTGGCGGCACATGTCTCGTGAGCCGCAGAACCCCAGACACCTGACACCCGACACCCGACACCACGTCCGGGGTTCTGCGGCTGGCGGCACATGTCTCGTGAGCCGCAGAACCCCAGACACCTGACACCCGACATCCGGCACCACGTCCGGGGTTCTGCGGCTGGCGGCGCGTGTCTCGTGAGCCGCAGAACCGCAGACACCTGACACCCGACATCCGATACCAGGCCTCACAACAGCGGTGCGATCCCATATTTCTCCATTCTCCGGTACAGCGCCGCGCGCGACACGCCCAGCGCCTCGGCGACACGCGATACGTTGCCGTCGTAGTGCTTCATGCACTTCACGATCATCCGCTTCTCCAGCTCGTCGAGCGTGATCGTGCCCGCTTCGGGCAGGGCCACGTCGCGCGGCTCGGCGGAGGCGGCGTCGCGTACGGCGAAAAAGTCTTCGACGTCGAGCTCGCGGCCTCCGCGGATCAGGACGGCGCGGTCGATGGTCTGGCGCAACTGGCGGATGTTGCCCGGCCAAGTCTGCGATTTCAGCCACTCCATGGCCCGCGCGGAGATCGTCTCGACCTCGGTGCGATAGACCTCGTTCGCGAGCCGCAGGAAGTGGTTCGCGATGCGGGGGATGTCGCCGCGGCGGTCGCGCAGCGGCGGCAGGTGGATATTGATCAGGTTCAGGCGGTACAGCAGGTCTTCGCGGAAATCGCCGCGTTGCACCATCTCGTGCAGCGGCCGGTTCGTCGCCGCGACCACGCGCACGTCGACCGTCTTCGCACGGCTCGAGCCGAGCACCTCGAACGTACGGTCCTGCAGCACGCGGAGCAGCTTCACCTGCGAGGCCTGATCGAGCTCGCCGATCTCGTCGAGGAAGATGGTCCCGCCGTCCGCGAGCTCGAAGCGCCCGCGGCGGTCCTGGCGCGCGTCGGTGAATGCGCCGCGGACGTGGCCGAACATCTCGCTTTCGAAGAGCGTGGCCGAGATGCCGCCGAGGTTCACCTTGATGAATGCGCCGCTCCGGCGGCGGCTGTTGCGATGGAGCGCCTCCGCCACCAGCTCCTTGCCGGTGCCGCTCTCGCCGGTGATCAGCACCGAGGCGTCGGTCGGGGCGACGCGGCCGATCATCTCGAGGATGCGCATCATCTTGGCGTCGCTGCCGATGATGTTCGAGAAGTCGTAGCGCTCGTCGAGTTCGGAGCGGGTGAGGTCGGGTTGCGGCGCCTGCACGTCCGCGAGCTTCAGCGCCGTCTCGACGGACTGCAGCACGGTCGCGTTCGACCACGGCTTGGTGACGAAATCGGCGGCGCCGCGTTTCATCCCTTCCACGGCCAGCTGGATGGAGCCCCACGCCGTCATCAGGATCACCGGCATCCCCGGCTCCTCGGCGCGGATGCGCTGCAGCAGGTCCAGCCCTTCCTCGCCGCTGGTCTGGCGGCTGAAGTTCATGTCCTGGATCACGAGGCGCGGGCGCTCGCGGCGCATGGCCGCGAGCGCCTCCATCGGCTCGTGCGCGGAGATGGTGGAGTACCCATGCTGCTTCAGCAGCAGCGCAAGCGACGCCGTGATCGAGGCGTCGTCGTCGACGACCAGGAGAGGGCCGAGGGCTGAGGGCCGAGGGCCGAGGGCATGCGGATCGTCGTTGCCTGTCTTCATTGATCCCTCGGCCCTCAGCCCTCTGCCCTCGGCCCTTTTTCAATCATTCATACCGCAACGCATCGGCCGGTTGCAGACGCGAGGCGAGCCAGCTCGGATACAGGCCGCAAAGTACAGTGAGCGCGTAAATCGCCGCAAGCGCGCAGATGAAGCCGGTGGTGAACGCGGAGGGGGTGACGTACGCGAACGCGCCGATGATCGGGAGCTGCAGCACGACGATGCTGCCGATGGCCAGCGCGAACGTCGCGAGCAGCGCTACCTCGCCGAGGACCTGGCGATGCACGCTGCCGCCGGTTGCGCCCATGGCGCGGCGGAGGCCGATCTCGCGCGTGCGGCGGGTCACGTTCTGCCACAGTACACCGGTCAACCCGAGCGTCACCATGGCGATCAGGAACGTGCCGATGATGCCGCCGGCGATGAGCGGCGAGAGCTTCATCCGCGCCATGTTCCGGCGCATCTGCTCCATCGTCTGGATCCGGAACGAAAGTGCCGGTGCGAGCTGCTGCAGCCGCTCCAGGAGCTGCTGCTCGAACACGGCCGGCGTGCCCGGATGAAGGCGCACGAGGAGATGGCTGCCGATCCTCGTGTCGCCCGCCGCGCGGCGGAACAGCATGTTCATGTCCGCAGTCGCCTCGCCGTCCTTGCGGAACGGGGCGATCACCCCGACCACCCGGTAGAACAAGCCTTCGGAGGCCTCGAACTTCTTCCCTACGGCGTCTTCGGTCTGGAAGAGCTCACGCGCCGCATTCGTGTCGATGACGATCGGCTGGTCCTGCGCCGCGTCGTCCGAGGCATTGAACCAGCGGCCGCTGACGAGCTTCAGCTGCATCGCGTCGAAAAAGCCGTCCGTCACGTCGTCGAAGATATAGGTCACCTTGCGACCGTCGATCTCGCTCACCGATTCCGAGGTGGAGAATGAATAGGGCGGCGTGCTCGCGGCGCCGACGGCCGCGACCTCCGGCATCGCGCGCACCTCGTCGAGCATGCGCATCACCATGGCGTGCGTTTCCGGGCTTTCGCGGATGCCCGGCGTTTCGCCGAACTCCATCCCCACGTCCCAGACGTTCTGCCACGAGAACCCGAGCGGCTCGTTCCATTTCGTGCCGTACATGATGGCGCCGGTCAGCACGGCGAAGATGACGATGAACGAGATGAAGATCTCGCCGACGATGAGCGCGTTCGCGCGCTTGCGGTTCCAGACCAGCTTGAGCAGATGACGAATCACAGTGCACCTCCACGAAGCGCGTTCACCGGGTGCATGCGCGACATTCTCCAGGCGGGATAGGCGCCGGAGATCGCGCCGAACAGCGCGGCCAGCAGCATGCAGTAGCCGAAGATCCGAAGATTGATGTCGAAGATCGCGTACGGGAGCAGCTCGAGGCGCGACATCGCCTGCAGCGCGAGGACCGCGAGCACGAACCCGATCGCGCCGCCGATCACCGTCAGCACCACGTTCTCCAGCACGAACTGCGCGATGAGCTTGCGGGACGAAGCGCCGAAGGCCTTCCGCACGCCGATCTCCGAGGCCCGTTCCATGATGCGGGAGAGATTGATGCTGACCAGGTTCATGGTCGGGAGGGTGATGAAGAGCAGTGCCACCACGAGGAAGATCAGGCGCATCGTCCCGGTGCGAGCCTCCGCGGCCTGGCTGCCGCGCACGTGCAGGGCCTCGCGCGCGAATGCTTCGAAGTTGGTGTCGAGACCGGCCACGACGAGCTTGTAGTTCTGCGGATCGTCGAAGACGTAGCGTTCGAGACGGCGTTTGAAATCCTCTTTCAGGCGCGGAAAGTCAGCGCGGCTCTTCGCCAGCACGAGACCCCTGAACGAGCCGGTGGACTCTCTCTCGTAGTCGCTCGAGCGCATGGTGCGCATCGGCGCCCAGATCTCGGAGAAGGCCGCCTTCCGCAGGATCGAGACGGAAGGCACCACCCCGACGACGCGGAACGTCAGGCCGTCCGCGACGAAAGTCCTGCCGAGGGCGGACGTGTCGGGACCGAAGAGCTTCGTGCGCATGGCGTCGGTGATCACCGCCACTTTGCTGCCGTTCCGGTCGTCGTCCGCGGTGTACGGACCGCCTTCCAGGAAGTCGAAGTCGACGATGCTCCAGTACGCGGCGTCGGTGCGGCGCAGTTGCGTCTCGATCTTCCGGTTGCCGTGATACATGGTCAGCAGGTCGGAGCTCGTGGCGATCGAGATCGCCTCGGCGCCGGCGATCGGGCGCATGTAGAGGTTGAGGAACTTGTACCCGGGGTTGCCGGTGATGTTGTTCTCGGGGCCGTACAGGCCGAGGCGCTCGACGGTCAGAACGCGGTCGAACTTCGATTCCGGCTTGCGCGCCCCGAACACGTTGTCGAGGATCGCCGTCGCCACCATCAGCACGACCAGGGTCAGGCTGATGCCGAAGAGCGAGATGAAGGTGAAGAACTTGCGTCTTCCCAGGACCTTCAGTGCGAGCTTGATTGAGTTCGCGAGCATCACGCCACCTGCCGTCCGTCGAAGAGCCGCACGATGCGGTCGGTACGGCGCGCGAAACGGTCGTCGTGCGTGACCATCACGATCGTCGTGCCGTCCTTCTTGTTCAGGTCGTGGAGGATATCCATGATCTCCTCCCCCATCGCCGAGTCGAGGTTGCCGGTCGGCTCGTCCGCGAGCAGGATGCGCGGCTTGCCGACGATGGCGCGCGCGATGGCGACGCGCTGCTGCTGGCCGCCGGAGAGCTGCGTCGGGAAGTGATGGATGCGCGACGCGAGGCCGACCCGGTCGAGCGCGGCCTGCGCGAGCTGCCGGCGCGGTGTGCCGTTGGTCTTGCGGTACAGCAGCGGGATCTCGACGTTGTCGACCACCTTCAGGTCGGGCACGAGGTGGAAGCTCTGGAAGACGAAGCCGAGCTTCTCGTTGCGGAAGCTGGCCAGCTTGTTGTCGCCCCACTTCCCGACCTCGGCGCCGTCGAGCGCGAGCTCGCCGCTGCTCGGCGCGTCGAGGAGGCCGATCAGGTTCAGCAGCGTGCTCTTGCCGCAGCCCGACGGTCCCATGATCGAGACGAACTCGCCCGGCGCGACGTCGAGGTTGATGTTCTCCAGTGCGAGCGTCTCCACGCGCTCGGTGCGGTAAACCTTGTTCACGCTGTTCAGTCGAATCATTGCTGTCTCCCCTTCAATCGCACTTGTTGCACGTCGTTGTATTCACTGATGTCCGAGATCACGACCTGGTCCCCTTCGCGGAGGCCGTCTTTGATCTCGATCGTTTCCTTGCCTGACATTCCGAACTGCACCGGCACGCGCACCGCCTCGCCGCCGCGGACCACGAACGCGTGCGCCGCGTTGCTGCGGGCGAGCGCGCCGCGCTGCACGACCAGCGCACCGTCGCGCGCGCCGGTCACCACCTCGACGTCGACGCGGAGGTTGTTGCGCAGGCGCGCATGCGACGGCTGGTCGAGGGTGATGTAGAAGCGCGCGATGCCGTTCACGATGCGCGGATCGACGCTCTCGATCGTGCCGGCGATGTGCGTACCGTCGAGCGTGACGCGTGCGCGCATCCCGGCCGCGAGTCGCGCCGCGTGCATGTCGGAGATCGACGCTTCGACGCGATACGCGGAGAGATCGGCGATACGGGCCACGATGTCGCCGCGCCGGATGGTGGCGCCGGTCTCGTTCACGATGGAGGTGAGGACGCCGTCGCGATCGGCGCGCAGCATGGCCAACTCGAGCTGGCGCCGCGACTCTTCCCGCTCCCGCTGCGCCATCGAGATGTCGGCGCGCGAGGCGGCGAGCTGCACTTCGCGGGAGCGCTGCGCGCGCTGCAGCGCTTCCTCGAGTCCGCGCAGCTCGATCTGCACCTTCTTCGCGGTCGCCGCGGCGGCGAGCGCATCCTGCTCCGCGATCAGGCCTTCACTGCGAAGAGTGCCGCGCTGCTGCGCCACGTAGCGCGCGATCTCGTTGTCGAGCTTCTTCTGCTCGATCTGCGCGCGCAGCGTGGCGATGGTCTCGTCGAGCCGCAGGCGCAGCTCGTCGCTCGTGCTCTGCTGCTTCGAAAGCTGATCCGCGAGCCGCGCCACCTCGAGCTGCGTGGCAGCCGTGTCCAGCGTCAGGAGCGCGTCGCCCGCCGTGACGCGGTCGCCGGCCCGCCGCTCGATCCGCAGCACGCGCGCTTCCACGGGGCTGGAGACCACTCGCTCGACCAGCGGCACGACGGTGCCGCTCGCGTCGAGCGTCGCTTCGACCACGCCGCGCCGCACGACCGCGAACTGCAGGCGGCTCCGGTCGAGCGAAGGACGCAGCCATTCGACCGTCGCTGCGACGAAGAACGTGACCGCGGCAACCGCGATGAGCGCGACGGCAACCCTGCGCACGATGCGCCGCTGCCGGACTTCGGGTGCGATTTCACGATCCATACGCCGCTTGCCTATCGCGAGCGCCGTACCACGTGCGGGACACGTGTTTTCAGTGAGTTACCGCGAGCGAGGTGTTCGCTTCCGCACGCAGTGTCCGATTTCGAACAGTGCGGGAAGATATGGAGTGCGGTAACGCCAGTTACCGCACTCCAAATCTTCTCAACTGTCTCGCGCTGAAGCCGCACCGCTGCGCGACCGCTTCCATCGTCAAGCCAGGGTCGTGCAGCAGGGTGCGCGCGAGCTCGACCCGCACGCGGGTCGTGAAATCGTGGACCGAGATCCCGGTCGCGGTACGGAACGTCCGCGTGAGGCTGCGTGCGCTCATCCCGGCCACGCTCGCCAGCTCCTCGAGCGTCACCCGCGCCGAAGGGTTGCGGACGATCCAGTCCTGCACGCGATGCACGCCCGGATGGAGATGGGTGCGGAAGTCGAGGTAGACGCTCTGCTGTTCGTGCCCGCCGTCGCGGCGCAGGTAGACCACCATCTCGCGCGCCACTTCAGCCGCCACGAGCGGCCCGTCGGCCTGCTCGATGAACGCCAGCGCCATGTCGATCCCCGAGGCGATCCCTGCGCTGGTCGTGACATTGCCGTCGCTCACGTACAGCCGGTCTTCGAGGACGCGCGCCCGAGGATAGCGCCGCGCGAGCTCGCTCGTGCGCGACCAGTGCGTCGTGCACTTCTTCTCATCGAGCAGACCCGCTTCGCCCAACGCGAACGCACCCGTACAGACCGACGCGATGTGCGCGCCCGCACGGGCGGCGTCCGCGAGCCAGCGCGTGACGCTGCGCTCGATCTTCTGCGTCGCGGCGTACGGCATGCCTGGGACGACGACCAGCGCGTCCGCGCCGGCGTCGTCCGGCAGCGGGTCGAGTCCGGCCAGGGTGACGCCCTGGTGCGACTCGATCCGCTCCCGCGGCGCGCAGAGGCGAATGCGGTAGCGTTTGCGCCCGCCATTCGCCTCCGAGAACGCCTGCAACGGCCCGGCGAAGTCGAGGATCTCGACTTCCGGCAGCACGATGAAGATTACGTCGCGGATACGAGCAGCTCCTCTTTGACGTCGCTCACCTTCGCGATGCGCGCGAAGCGTTTGTTCAACACGGCCTCGGTGCGCTCGACGATCGCATCCGTCGATAGAGATCCGATCGGGAAGGTCGCCGTGGCCTCGGTGACGAAATCGACATCGTAGCCGAGGTCCGCGGCCACGCGGGTCGTGGTCTCGCAGCACTGCTCGGTGGAGATGCCGGAGATCACGACCTTGCGCACGTCGAGCGCGTCGAGCCGCTGCTGCAGGTCGGTGCTCGTGAAGGCGTTGCGGGTGTTCTTCACGATGAGCGGCTCGTTTTCGCGGCGGTCGAGAAAGCCCATCAGCCGCACTTCCGGGTCGCCGGGGCGGAAGCCGGGATCGGAATCGTTGTGCAGCACGAAGATGACCGGCCGCGACGCCTCGCGGAACGTGGCGATGAGCTCCGTCACGTTCTGCTCGAAGGCGGGATTGTTGCGCGACGCCCAGCGGGCGGGGTCGATCTTGAATGAGTCCTGGATGTCGATGACCAGCAGTGCAGTGTCCATGGGGCTGTCTCCTTCGCCGTGCATCTTAGGAGGACGTGCCCGCACGATGCGGACGAGAAGCGGTCAGATCGGGCCAGGCTTCAGCTCAAAGTCGGCGAACTCGAATCCCGGTCCGACAGTGCAGCCGACGAGCGTGTAGGCGCCGAGGGGACGGGCAGCTTGCCAGTGACGCGCGCGGACGACTTCGACGCGGTTGACCTCATCGAGCACGCGTACCAGCGGGCCTTCGTCCTCGGACGCGCGCGAGAGCAGCTCGAGCGGCTCGCCTTCGTAAAAGTGCCACACCTCATCGGAGTCCACGCGATGCCACGCGCTGAACGTCCCTTCGACGAGGAGAAAGTAGATCGTGGTGAGCGCGCTCCGAGCCGCGCCGTCGGACGTGCGCTGCACATACTCGTCCGACTTGAACACCTGCCGGTACCACCCACCCTCGGGATGCGGGAGCAGTCCGAGCGAGTCGATCAATTGCTCCGCGCGAGGATGCATGTGGTGGGGCAACATGGGGCGGATGAGCTGGGATTCCACGGACATTTGGAGTGCGGTGACCGCAGTCACCGCTTTGACTCGCAGGAGCGCGAGCTGCGGCTCGCGCAGGAAAAGCGGCGACTGCGGTCGCCGCACTCCAAACGCTCGCTGTCATGCTAGTTTCCCCCTCACGATGTACGACCTCATCGCCTTCGACGCCGACGACACGCTGTGGCACAACGAATCCAACTTCCTGGCGACCGAGAAACGGTTCACAGAGCTGCTCGGGCCGCATCATGACGAGGAGCTCGTGAAGAAGCGGCTCTTCGAGACCGAGATGCGCAACCTGCAGCACCTCGGGTATGGGGTGAAGGGCTTCGTCCTCTCGATGATCGAGACCGCGATCGAGCTGACGGATGGAGAGATTCGCGGGACCGACATCCGGAACATCATGGAATGGGGGAACGAGATGCTGCGGGCGCCGGTGCAACTGCTCGACGGGGTGCGCGAGACGATCGAGTCGCTCTCGGGGAACTATCGCTTGATGCTGCTGAGCAAGGGCGATCTCTTCGACCAGGAATCGAAGCTCGCCCGCTCCGGGATGGGAGAGCATTTCTCCGCGGTGGAGATCGTGAGCGAGAAGAACGTCGCCACGTACCGCACCATCATGGCCCGGCACAGCGTCGAGCCGCGTGCGTTCCTGATGATCGGCAACTCCCTCAAATCCGACGTCCTGCCGGCCCTCGACGCGGGCGCGATGGCGATCCACGTTCCTTACCACACGACCTGGGCGCACGAGGTCGTGCCGGACGAGGCTGTCGCGGGTCGCGATTTCGTCCGCTTCGAGAGCCTGCGCGAGCTGCCGGAGTGGCTGCGTGATCGGGTACAGTAGTAGCCCCTCAACGCACAGGAGAACGACCATGTCCGCTATCGAAGCCGCGGTTCCCACCCGCTATCCCGACGTTCGCAACTACATCGCCGGCCAGTTCGTCGAGGCGCCGGAGCGCGCGCTGCTCGACGTCACCGATCCCGCCAGCGGGGGCGTGCTCTCGCGCGTGCCGCTTTCCGGGATGACCGAAGTCGACCGCGCCGTCCAGGCGGCGCAGAAGGCGTTTCCGGCCTGGTCGGCGACGCCGATCAAGGAGCGCGTGCAGGTCTTCTACCGCTACAAGGCGCTGCTGGAGAAGAACATCCACGAGCTGGCGGCGCTGGTCAGCGCGGAGAACGGGAAGGTGCGCGGCGAGGCGGAGGCGGAGGTGCTCAAGTCCGCGGAGCTCTGCGAGTTCGCGACCTCGCTCCCGCAGATCATCCCCGGCGAGGTGCTGGAAGTGTCGCGCGGGGTCGAGTGCCGGGTGGAGCGTTTCCCGGTCGGGATCGTGGCGTCGATCACGCCGTTCAACTTCCCGAACATGGTCCCGAACTGGACCATCCCGAACGCGATCGCCGTCGGCAACTGCATGATTCTCAAGCCCTCGGAGCAGGTGCCGCTGAGCGCCGGCCGCATCGCCGAATTGCTGCGCGAGGCGGGGCTGCCGGACGGCGTCCTGAACGTGGTGCACGGCGGGCAGGAGACGGTCGAGGCCATCTGCGACCATCCCGGCATCGAGGCGATCAGCTTCGTCGGGTCGACGCACGTGGCGAAGATCGTCTACCGCCGCGGCTCGGCCAACCTCAAGCGCGTCCTTGCCCTCGGCGGCGCGAAGAATCACCTGATCGTGATGCCGGACGCGGAGCCGGAGATGACCTCGACCAACGTCGTCGCCTCGATGTCCGGCTGCGCCGGCCAACGCTGCATGGCGGCTTCCGTGATGATGGCCGTCGGCGCGACCGATCACATCGTCGAGCGGATGGCGAATATCGTCCGGGCGATGGTCCCGGGCGTCCACCTCGGGCCGGTGATCTCGAAAGCGGCGAAGGAGCGGATCGAGCGCTACATCACCGAGGCGGAGGAGGCTGGCGCGAAGGTGCTGGTCGACGGCCGCGGCTATACGGTGCCGGGGAAAGAAGGCGGCTACTTCGTCGGCCCGACGCTCATCGACCGCGTCACCCCCGACATGCGCATCGCGCAGGAAGAGATCTTCGGCCCGGTGATGGTGATCGTGCGCGCCAACGACGTCGAGGAAGCCGTGCGCGTGCAGCGGCGCTCCCCCTACGGCAACGCCGCCTCGGTGTTCACCGAGAGCGGCAGCGTTGCCCGTTACGTGATGGAGAACGCGAGCGCCGGCATGGTCGGCGTCAACGTCGGCGTCCCCGTCCCCCGCGAGCCCTTCGGCTTCGGCGGCTGGAACGATTCGAAATTCGGCACCGGCGACATCACCGGCCGCGGCTCGATCGAGTTCTGGACGAAGTCGAAGAAGATGACCACGAAGTGGAACAAGGAAGCCGGCGTGAACTGGATGAGCTGAGCGCGGCTTCGCCGCTGGTATCAGGTGTCAGGTGTCCGCGGTGTGTCGCCCGGGCGAAAAGCCCCAGATACCCGACACCTGACACCAGCCTTCACTCGTCCTTCTCCTTGAACACCGTGTCGATCGCCAGTCCTGCGGCCAGCAGGAGGTGGGCCACGTCGGGGCGGCCGGCGGCTGAATCGGAGAGGGCGATCACGTACGTGTCGGCCGACGTGAACAGCTCCTGCAGGCCGGCCCACTTCTTCGTCACGCGGCCGAGCTCCTGCCCTTGAGGCGAGAGCAACTGGAAGTTCCATCCCTTCCAGTCGCCCTTCACGCTGCCGATCTCCTGGTCCTGCATGTCGAAGATGTTGAAGGACGGGCCCCAGGAGATGAACTTCGCTTTGAAGTAACCGAGCTCGCGGCCCGCCGCCTTCACGTGCACCTTCGGCCGGAAGATGGCCACGCCGCGGTGGATCGAGAGCACGGGGCGTCCGCCCTCGTGTTCGTAGACGTTCACCACCGTCGGGAACCATTTGTTGTTCATGAAGAGGCGCAGGTACTTGATGATCCCCGGCGGCTCTTCCTTCGCGATCCCGATCTGCTGCCCGGTCTGCGGGTCGAGCAGGTCGTAGGTATCGACCAGCTTCATCAACCCGAGGCGTTCCTTGACGACGTACGTCTTGCGGTCGAGCACTCGTTACCTCCCGGTCTTCACAGGAAATGCGGGGCGTTTCGGCAGCGTCACCGGATGCGCCTCGAGCTCCTTCATCACCACTTCGATGGCCTTGTCGAGCTGCGGATCGCGGCCCGCGACGTAATCCGCGGGCGTGATCTCGACCTCGATGTCCGGCGGCACGCCGACGTTCTCGATGCCGAAGCCGTTCTCGTCCCAGAACGCGAGGTTCGGCGAGGTGATCGAGCCGCCGTCCATCAGGTCCGGATACCCGAGAATGCCCACCAGGCCACCCCAGGTGCGGCGTCCGATCAGCGGGCCGAGGCCGAGCTTCTTGAACGACCAGGGGAGGAAGTCGCCGCCGGAGCCGGCGTTCTCGTCGATGAGCATCGCCTTCGGCCCCTGCATCGACGCGAGCGGCGTCTTGAGATCGGAACCGTAGCGCGTGGCCCAGAAGCTGAGCAGCGGGCGGCGCAGGATGTCGACGACGTAATCGGCGACCAGGCCGCCGCCGTTGTACCGCTCGTCGACGATGATCCCCTCGCGCGTGGCCTGCGGATAGAAGTAGCGCTTGAAATACTCGTGTCCCGCCTCGGCGGTATTCGGCACCCAGACGTACGCGATGCGGCCGTTCGTCTTCTCGGTGACGTAGCGGACGTTGCGCTCCACCCAGTCGCGGTTGCGGAGCTGCCCTTCGTTCTCGATCGGCACGACGCGCACGGTGCGCGAGCCGCTGCCGTCGGGGTTCGGGCCGACCGTGATCTCGGTGAAGCGGCCGGCGGTACGCTCGAAGCGCGCGTAGAGGTTCTCCGGCGCGCGGAGGTCCTTGCCGTCGACCGCGAGCAGGTATTCGCCTTCCACCACGTCGATGCCCGGCTCGGTGAGCGGCGCGCGCAGCTCCGGGTTCCAGTTCAGGCCACCGTAGACCTTCCTGAAACGATAACGGCCGTTGACGATCTCGTAATCGGCGCCGAGGAGGCCGCCCGGGATGTTCTCGATCGTGGTGAGGGGATCGGCGTCGCTGAGATAGAAGTGACCGACCGTCAGCTCGCTGCCGAACCACTGCAGGATGCGGGTGAGGTCGCGGCGCACGGCGATGTGCGGGAGGAACTGCGCGTACTTTTCACGGTTCGCCGCGAGGTCGACGCCGTGATAGTTCGGGTCGTAGAACCAGTCGCGGTGGAGGCGGTACGCCTCCTCGTAGATCTGCTTCCACTCGGCGCGCGGATCGACGCGCACCTCGACGGTGTCGATGCCGAGGCGGCGCTTGGAGGGATCGAGCTTGTCGCCGTAATCGGCGATGGCCCACGAATCCTTCATCGCCAGCAGCACGCGCTTCCCGTCGCGGGAGAGCTCGTAGTTGCCGACTTTTTCCAACAGCACTTCTTCCTTGCGCTTGGTGAGGTCGAAGCGCGCCAGGTCGCCCGGCTCGCCGGTCGGGAACGCGCCCATGAACGGGCGCTTCTGATAGAGCAGCTGGCCGGTGGTCGAGATCTGCAGGTTCGAGTAATGCGCGGGCGGCAGCGGGAGCGCCTGGATGCGCTGGCCGAGGCGCGCGAAATCGATCTCGACCTTCACCGGCTTGGTTTCCGGCTTCTTCTCTTCCGCTTTCTTCGGCTCTTCCTTCGCCGGCTCCGGGGCAGGGGTGCCGGCTTCCTCGTCGCTCTCCTTGGCGAGCGGCGAGGCGACGCCTTTCGGCAGGACGGCCAGGTAGATCTGGTTGGTCTGGCGGATGTCGATGGTCGACTGCGAGAACCAGTCGGAGGTCGGACCGGCGTTCGTCGAGGCGGTGAAGTAGAGGTACTTGCCGTTCGGATCGAAGATCGGCTCGCGTGCGTCGCTGAGGCCGTCGGTCAGGGCGTAGGACTTTTTCTCCGCGACCGACCAGAGGTGGATGGTCTGCATGTTCGTGGCGCCGGTACGCGTGTACGCGAGCCACTTCGAATCGGGCGACCAGGAATGCTCGAGGACGGGGTCGGGGCGATAGAGGACGTGCTGCGCGATCTTCGTCGAGACGCCGGTGGCGGGATCGACGACGTAGATCGAGTGGGAGTTGTCGACGTAGCTCAGCAGCTTGCCGTCCGGCGACCACTTCGGCTTCTCGTAGTAGCCGGCGCCGGTGAGCTTGATCTTCTTCGTGGTGACGTTCTTGCCGCCCTCGCGAGCGGGCCCTTCCTGCGGCGCGATGCGCAGCTCGTACTCGCCGGTTTCGTCGGTGAACCAGGCGATCGACTTGCCGTCCGGGGACCAGGCGGGCGAGCGGTCGTTCGCGGCGACGGACTGCGTCAGGTTACGGTCGTCCCCTTTTTCGGCGGGCACGGTGACGATCTCGCCGCGCAGCTCGAACGCGGCGCGCGCGCCGGTCGGCGAGAGGCTGGAGTTGCGGACGTACTTGGCGCCTTTCGCGAAGCGCGGCCGCGTCTCCGCGAGATCCGTGGCCACGCCGATGCGCAGGCGGCGCGACTGCTTCGTGGCCGGATCGAGCAGGTGGACGTAGCCCGCCTGCTCGAACGCGATCGAGCCACCGCCGGCGGTCGCGTTCAGCACCGGGAAGTCGCTGAACGTCGTCACCTGCTCCACAGCCTTGCTGCCGCGGTCGAAGCGGAAGAGATTGAACTCGCCGTTGCGGTCGGAGAGGAAGTAGAGCGCGTTCCCGATCCACATCGGCTGCGTGTCGTTCGCCCGCTCGGGCGGCTGCGGCACCTGCTCGACGGTCATCGAGGCGAGATCGAGCAGCATCACGCGCGCGGTCGTGCCGCCGCGATAGCGCTTCCAGGAGCGGAAGGCCTCGCGCAGCGGGACGTAGGCCACCGTCTTTCCATCCGGCGAGATCGCGGCGCTGCTGGCCGAGGGGATCGGCAGCTTCGAGACGGCCCCTCCGGTCAGCGGGACCGTGAAGAGCTGCTCGAAGCGGTTCGTGTGCACTTCGCGCTGGGAGGTAAAGAGTACCGACTTCCCGTCGGCGCTGAAGCCGAGGACGCGGTCGACGCCCGGATGCCAGGTCAGCCGGCGCGGCTCGCCGCCGACGGTCGGAACGACGTAGACGTCCGCGTTCCCTTCATAGCGGCCGGTGAAGGCGACCTGCGTCCCGTCCGGCGAGAACCGCGGCGACGTCTCGACGCCGGGATGCGACGTGAGGCGCTGCACGCCGGAGCCGTCGCGCGACGCGAGCCACAGATCGTTCGCATAGCCGAAGGCGATGCGATTCGCCGAGACCGCGGGATCGGTGAGCATGCGCGTGTCGGCGACGTCGATCGCGTACGCCGACGCCGCCACGCAGACGAACAGTGCGAGAGATGCGAGTTTTCTCATATCGGACGGTGAGTGTACGGCGGGTGCGGCCGTCCGGGTGTAACGGTTTGGAGCGCTCGGTCCTACTGGTACTTCTCGTCGATCTGTTCCAGCCTCGCGTCGATGTCGGCGCGGGAGTACCAGCGGCCGCGGACCATCACGCCCGCGATGCGCGAGACGTTCTTGATGTCGTCCAGTGGGTTGGCATTCAGGAGCAGGATGTCGGCGCGGCGGCCCGGCTCGATCGTGCCGAACGAATCCGAGTTTTTAAAGTACTCGCCGACGTTCAGCGTTCCGCTCTTGAGGATCTCGTAGTTCGACATCCCTGCCGCCTGCATCTCGAGCAGCTCGCGGTGCAGCGAGAAGCCGGGGACGCTGAACTGCTGAGGCGCGTCGGTGCCCATCAGGATCTTCACGCCGCCTTCGTGCAGCGCGCGGAGGATGCGGGTGCGGTTGGCGACGACCTGCTTCACATGGTCCTCGCTCAGGTCGTTGGCGCGGTTCCGGTACATCGCCGCCCAGGCGGCAGCCGCGTCGGAGGGGACGTACTTCAGCTCCGGATAGGCTTTCAGCGCCTCGAGCGGCGTGGCGTTGTACAGCACCTTCCAGAGCGCGGAAGTCGGGACGATCCAGACACCGGCAGCCTTGGAGCGCTTCACCGCGTCGGCCAGCTTCTTCGGGTCGATCACCCCTTTGTCGTCGGTGACGTACTCGAGGTAACCGTCGATGTGGTCGAAGGTCTCGTGGCCCATCTCGATCGCGTGCAGCAGGCCTACCGAGGCGGGGACGTGGCCGGCGAAACGAATCCCTTCCGCCTTCGCGGCCTTCGCGATGGCGTCGTAAGTCTCACGGCTCAGGCCGACCTGGATCTTGATCAGGTCCCACCCTTCCTTCTTCAGCTGGCGAACCTTCTCGATCCCCTGCTCGGGCGTCTTCACCGACTGCCCGCTGAGCGCGGGACCGGCGACGTAGAGGTTCGGCGAGACGAGCTCACCTTTCTGCTGGTACTCGCGGAGGGTGAGCTGCCCCTCGTGGCCGAGCATGCCGCGGACGGTGGTGATGCCGTTCGCCAGGTAGAGATAGAGGATGTCGTCGAGCAGGCCCTTCGGCGACTTGGGCGGCGGGATGTGCCCGTGCATCTCGGCGAGCCCCGGCATCAGGTACTTGCCGGACGCGTCGATGACGGTCGCCCCTTCGGGCAAGGCCGCGCCTGCCTTGATGATCGCGTCGATCTTGCCGTCGCGGACGACGACGGTCTGCTTCTCCGCGACCTTCGTCGAGGTCATGGAGATGACGTTCGCGTCGCGGAAGACGACTGTTTGAGCGAGGGCGGAGAACGAGAAGACGACTGCCAGGAGAGAGGTAAGTAGACGCATGTTCAATCAGTTTACGGGTGAGCCCCTCGCCTGGTTACGCAACAAACCTGGAAATGCGCGGAGGGGGCAACACGCCACTTCGGCGTACAATCGGCCAAAGCCTCAAAATCTTCCGAGGAGATCATGATGGCGACGTTGGACGTCCCCGCTCCCCCATCCGTTTCCCGCCCCGACTTCGTCGAGTTGGAGGCGGATGTCTCGCACAGCCCGCTCTGGAACGAGGACCTCGCGCCGACGCCGCTCTCGCGCCGCACCTGGTCCACCTACAACATCGCGGCGCTCTGGATCGGCATGTCGGTGGTCATCACCACCTACACGCTCGCGTCCGGTCTGATGACCCAGGGCATGAGCTGGTCCCAGGCCCTGGTGACGATCCTCCTCGGCAACACGATCGTCCTCATCCCGATGGTGCTGAACGCCCACGCCGGGACGAAGTACGGCGTCTCGTTCCCGGTTCTCTGCCGCGCCAGCTTCGGCGTGAAGGGAGCGAACGTGCCGGCGATGCTGCGCGCCATCGTGGCCTGCGGCTGGTTCGGCATCCAGACCTGGATCGGCGGCCTCGCGCTCGACGCCCTCATGACCGCGCTCTGGCCCGGCTGGGCGAACCTCGCCGCCGGCAAGGCGATCGCGTTCGGCGCGTTCTGGCTGCTGCAGGTGGCGATCATCCTCAAGGGCACCGAGGGCATCAAGGTGCTGGAGAGCTGGTCCGCGCCGCTGCTGCTGGCCGGCGGACTGGCGCTGCTCGTCTGGGCCATCCGCAACGGCGGCGGCCTCGGCAACATCCTCTCCGAATCGCGCCGCCTGCAGGGAACAGGGCAGACGACGCCGTTCTGGACGCTCTTCCCCGCCGCACTCACCGCGAACGTCGGCTACTGGGCCACGCTCTCGCTGAACATCCCCGACTTCACCCGTTACGCGAAGAGCCAGCGCTCCCAGGCGACCGGCCAGGCCCTCGGCCTGCCGACCACCATGACCGCGTTCGCATTCATCGGCGTCGCGGTGACGAGCGCGACCATCGTCGTGTTCGGCAAGGCGGTGTGGGATCCGATCCAGCTCGTGACCATGATCGGCACTCCGGCGGTGATCATCTTCGGCGCGCTGGTGGTGCTCGCGGCGCAGATCACGACCAACATGGCCGCGAACGTCGTCTCGCCGGCGAACGACTTCTCCAACCTCAATCCCCGCAAGATCTCGTACGTCACCGGCGGCCTGATCACCGCGGTGATCGGCATCCTGATGATGCCGTGGAAGCTCTACTCCGACGCCGCCGCATACATCTTCACCTGGCTGATCGGCTACTCGTCCCTCATGGGCGCCCTCGGCGGGATCCTGATCGCCGACTACTGGGTCGTGCGCCGGCAGAAGCTCAACCTGCGCGACCTCTTCGAGGTGAACGGCGAGTACACCTACTCGAACGGGACGAACTGGCGCGCCATCGCGGCGCTCGTGCTGTCGATCCTGCCGGTCGTGCCGGGCTTCATCCGCGCCGCGCTGACGCCGGGCGGGCAGGTTCCGAATCCCAACCTCTTCGATCACCTGTACACGTACGCGTGGTTCGTGACGTTCGCACTCAGCTTCCTTCTCTACCTCGCCGTCATGAAACGAAAGGCGTAAAAACCATGGCAGACCTCAGCACCACCTTCACCGGCCTCAAGTTCGAGAACCCCTACCTCCTCGCCTCCGCGCCGCCGACCGAGTCCGACGCCAACATCCTGCGCGCCTTTGATGCAGGCTGGGGGGGCGTCGTGACGAAGACGATCGGCCTCCACCCGGTCATGAACGTGAAGGGGCCGAAGACGAAGTTCCTGCGCGTGGAGAACGACGCGCACCGCATCTCCATGAACAAGCGCCCCTCGACGACGCTGCTCGCGTCGTGGAACTGGGAACTGATCTCCGACAAAGTCATCGACTGGTGGCTGCCGCGCATCACGGCGATCAAGAAAGCTCACCCCACGAAGATGCTGATCGCGTCGATCATGGCCGGCTCCGGCAACGACAAGGAACTGCACAACTGGCAGGACCTGACGAAGGCTGTCCAGGACGCGGGCGCCGACGGCGTGGAGCTCAATTTCTCCTGCCCGCACATGGATCGCGTCGACATGGGCTCGAACGTCGGCAAGGACAAGGTCCTCTGCTCCGTCGTCACGATGGCGGTCAAGGAAGTGGCGAAGGTCCCGGTGTGGGTGAAGCTGACCCCCGCCACCGCCAACATCGCCGTCGAGGCCGAAGCCTGCTTCCGCGGCGGCGCCGATGCCGTGGTCTCCTCGAACACCTTCCCGTCCCTCCCGCTGATCGATCCGGCGACGCTCGAATTCGAGATGAACGTCGAAGGCTACGTCTCCCCCGGCGGCCTCGGCGGCCCGGCCATCCTCCCGCTGTCCCTCGCCAAGATGTCCCAGATGACCCGCGCCTTCCCGGACAAGGAGTTCTCCGGAATCGGCGGCGTCTCCTCCTTCGAGCACGCCCTCAACTACTTCCTGCTGGGCTGCGGAACCGTGCAGGTCTGCACCGCCGCCATGCTGGACCACGCGGTGGGCCCCAACGTAATCCGCCAGATCCTCGCCGGCATGACCGAGTTCATGGACCAACGCGGCTTCAAATCCCTCGACGACTTCCGCGGCCTGCGCCGCGACCGGATCGTGGCCCACTCGCAAATCAAGCGCCCGGACACGGTCGATTACCACGGCGGGTATATGGAAGACCACGAGGGGTACGCAGCGCCCGTTGCGGGGGCGGGGCAGAGGGCCGAGGGGTGAGGATCCGCCGTTTGTGAGACAGCTGAACGTTCACCAGTACTACGTTTACATGATGACGAACCGCTGGAAAAACGTTCTCTACACGGGAGTCACGAATTCACTCCAAGCGAGGGTATGGCAGCACAAGAACGGAGCAATCTCCGGGTTCACGAAGAAGTACAACTGCCATTACCTCGTGTACCTCGAGATCTACGAGCACATCGATCAGGCTATCGCACGCGAGAAACAGATCAAAGGCTGGACTCGCGCCAAGAAGAATGCGCTTGTGGAGACCACGAATCCGGAGTGGCTTGACCTGGCAGCTGACTGGTATTCGGCACCCGTTCCTTCGTCGTAGCCGGGCCGGCCGTCGCACACCGCAGGGGGTCCTTCGCTGCCCACCCACCCAACCGCCCCCGCTCAGGATGACAGGAGGGGCGTCCTGCTCACGCGCACAACCCCTGTCATCCTGAGCGAGGGCGGGCGGGCGGTGGGCAGCGAAGGACCCCCTGCGGTACACGATGAACGCGCACCAGCAATGCGCTTGCTCGTCCCCTCACCGCGCTACTGCTTCAATCTCGAGCAACAAATCCGCCCGGCAGATGTCCGCTTCCACGAAAACGTTGTTCGCGAAGAGCGGCGCGAGGCGCGCCGCGATCGCTTCGTAGTCGGCCGCGTTGCGCACGTACGTCTTTGCGCTCGTGATGTCCGCTAGCGTGCGGCCGGTCTGGCCGAGGACTACGTCGATATTGCGGAGGGTCTCGTCGAGTTGGGCCAGGACGTTGCCCTGGTGCACGGTGGCGTGGCCAACCACGCTCGAGGTGCCGGAGACGAAGACCGTGTCCTTCCAGACCGTGGCGCGTGAGAACGAAGGGCTCTTCACGCCGTACTGCGGGGGGTAGTTGTACGCCGCCACCTGGCGCGGATTCTCGACCTGCATCCCCGGCTCGCGTGCCGCCAGAAAGTAGGCGATCAGGCCGGGGCCGCGCATCCCGACCGCGCTTGCCGCGGGCAGGTCGACGTCGTGGTGGTAGCCCGCCTCGACGAATGCATCGTGGCGTCCGGCGCAGAAGAGCTTGTAGCGCTCCACGTCCTCTTCCGACTCGTTGATGCCGCCGACGTAGTTCCACATCCGCACGAAGTAAGGGAAGCCCGCATCGCGCACTTCGGCGATGACGCGCGAGTACAGCTCGCGCGAGGCCTCGGCCAGCGGCAGCGTTGCGTCCGCAGTCGCGGAGCCGAACATCACGTCCTCGTTCGACTCCCACGTCTCGAGCGCAGGTCCGTCGCCCAGCGGCCGCAGGGGGACGAACAGCGCGCCCGGACGTTGCTGTCCGAACGTGACGACGTGCTCAGTTGGGGCGGAAATTGATCGAGAGGTTGAAGATGACATCGACAGGCTGCCCATCCAATGTTCCGGGCTTGAACTTCCATTTCGCGAGCGCGAGCAGCGCCGCTGCATTCAGTTCCGGGTACGGCGACTGCGACAGCAGGCGGATCTCGCGCACGCAGCCGGCCTTCGTGATGATCGCCTCGGCCACGACCAGCATCGAACCCTTCATGGCGCGGCGTGCGCTCTCGGGAAAAATGGGATCGACTTTCCTGGTGATCCGCGGCGGTTTCACGGCTCCGCCGGTACGGCGCAGCTCACCCGTACCGGCCTCGGGCGCTCCTTCGTCGAAGCAGCCGTCGCCCGGCGCCTTGACCATCTGGATGTAATCGGACAGAGGCGCGGTGATGAGCTCCGGGTCGGCAAGTGAGAGGCGCACGAGCGTCTCCGCGGCGCGTCGACATTCAGGAGCTCCGTTCAGCTTCGAGAGGTCGACCGACTGCACGCGTCCTGTACGGTCGACAGTCGGTTGCACGACCCCGATCCAGCCGGTCTTGCAGCGCAGCTGCTTCAGCACCGCGTCGCCGAGGCCGGAAGGGAACACGATCGGGAGCGAAAACCCCGACTGATGGACCGCCTGCTTCGGCGACGGGCCCAGGCTCGCGTCCGCCGGTTCCTCGCCGCGGAAGGCGTTCTGCTCGTCGAGCGTCAGGAAGCGCTGCACCGGCTTCCCGGCAGGGACCCGCGCGCGGCCTTCGTCGCTGCGCAACCAGGCCAGCCACTCGGGGCGCGATTTCATTTCCGCGCCGGTCTTGCGGCGCAGCACTTCGCGTCCGAACGCTTCGGCCGACGACATTCCCTCTGGATCGGGGCCGGCCTGAAAGTCCGCCGGGCCGGAGGAGACGAGAAACCAGACCACCTCTTCCCGGATCTCCTTCGACTCCGAGCCGAGGGCGGTCGAGACGACACCCGGGTCGAGCGGCAGATTCGCCTGAACCATCGCCTCGAGCGTGGCCGCGAATCCGCGGAGGTCATTCGCGCCGAGGAGTCGGGCGGCCGTGGTGCTGGCTATAGCGGAACGGCCCCAGAGCTCATGCTTCACCGCGGATGCGGGATGGCGTAAGGCCGGGAGGTGAGTCACATAGAGCGTCGTCGACGCGGGCGCACCGCGCCGTGCGACTGCTTCGGCGAAGTCGGAGTCGATCGATGCGGGAAAGCGCGCGAGCTGCTTTGCGGCCAGCGCCACGTCCTCAGACGTGCCGAGGATCGCCAGGGCGCGGATCTGTTCGCGCGCCACCTCGGTGTCCTGCTCGTTCACAATCGCCTCGCGGACCGCCGGCAGCACAGCCTCGATGCCGCGGACGGTAGCGACTCGCGCCGCGGTGGCGCGGGTGAGTTTGTCGGAGGATGAGATCGCCTTCGTGAGTTGCGCCGCGTCGATGGTGGCGTCGTTCACCCACAGCGCCACGGTCACGGCATCCTGTGCAGTCGCCGTCGTAGCGATCAGGAGAGCGAGGACGAGCGGTCGCAGCATCCGTGCATAGTAGCCGACCTGCCGCACCGGACGCCGCAGGAGCGGAAGAGTGGCCGCGGCTGCGGCCACTCTTCCGGCGGGATCAGTGGGGGTTGGTGTAGAGGGTGCGGAGCGCCGCGAGGTCGGTCGCGAACGGGCTGCGCTTCTCGCCGCCGAGGTAGGCCGGGTTCATGATGGCCTCGGGGTTGAAGACGTTGCCATTCGGCTGAAGCTTGAACGGCTGGTTCTGGACCGGGCCGCCGACGTGGTCGAGACCGACCGCGTGGCCGTTCTCGTGCACGACGACGCTCTCGATGTCCTCGGTCGTGCCGAGGAACGTCGAGCCGCTCGTCACCCAGGCGAAGCGCTCGTTGTAGAACTGCTCCACATAGAGCGTATCGACGTAGTTGTCAGAGTTGATGTCACCGTCGGAGAAGGTGAAGGTGATGCCGAGGATGCTCGACGAGCCGAGGCAGTTCGCGAAGTACGTGTCCGGCAGCCAGCCGCCCACGACGATGTCCGCCTCCGGGAAGATCTGGCCCGCGCCGAGGTCGAGGTTCGGCGAGGCAAGGTCGAACAGCGTCAGGCACTGCCCTCCCGGCCCGAACGTGCCGTCGAGAACGTCGAAATTGCCGCCGTCATCGGTGCCCTGCGACGTGGTGATGTTCGTGTTCGCAACGTTGTTCCAGGTGTTGAAGCCGCTCACGATCGCGGCCGTGGTGGCCGCAGCCGGCACGTCGGTGGTGAGGTCCGAGCCGTCGATGATGTACGTCAGCGAGCGGTACGGCCACTTCGAGCCGGTACGCAGGTTGGCGTACTCCGGCACGCCCTGACCCTTGACGAAGAACGAAGCCTTGACGATCCGCAGGCTGCTGCCGGTCGCCTCGAGCTGCGCATTCGCCTGGTCGAGCATCTGCCGGGCCTTGGTGAGCTCCTGCGCAGACGCCGTCATGGCGCACACGAGGAGCAGGGAGAGAGAAAGGACGAGAGTCTTCCGCATCAATGGATCTCCTTAGATATTGGGTGGGATTGCGGGCGTAAAGTAACACGCATGACGCACGCGTCAAGACGCGGACACAGAATCGTCACGACGTTACAATGTCGGCCCTCATGAGAACCGTAATTCGCAACGGCCGCATCGTTACTGCAGTCGACGACTATCACGCCGATCTACTGATTGAAGACGGCGCGATCGCAATGATTGCGAAGTCGATCGACGTCGAAGCCGACCGCGTCATCGACGCCAAAGGACGCCTGGTCATCCCCGGCGGAATCGATCCTCATACGCACATGGAGCTGCCGTTCGGCGGCACGTTCGCGTCGGACGATTTCGAGACCGGCACGATCGGAGCGGCGCACGGCGGCACGACCACGATCATCGACTTCGCCGTGCAGTCGCGCGGGCAGTCGTTGAATCAGGCCATCGATACCTGGATGGCGAAAGCGGAAGGGAAGACGTCGATCGACTACGGCTTCCATCTCATCTGCACCGACCTGCCCGACGAGCGCCTCCCCGAGATGCGCGGGATGATCGACCAGGGCGTCACGAGCTTCAAACTGTTCATGGCCTACCCCGGCGTCTTCCTCGTGGACGACGCCACGATCTACAAGGCGATGCAGACCGCCGGCGCGAGCGGCGGGTTGATCTGCATGCACGCCGAGAACGGCGTGGTCATCGACGCGATCGTGAAGCAGGCCCTCGCGCAGGGACACACCGCGCCGAAGTATCACGCGCTGACGCGGCCGACGAAGGCGGAAGCGGAAGGCGTGCATCGCGCCATCGCCATCGCCGACATGGCCGAGGCGCCGGTGTACATCGTCCATCTCTCCTCGAGCGACGCGCTGGATGAAGTGACGCGCGCGCGAGACGCCGGCATCAACGCCTACGCGGAGACGTGTCCGCAGTATCTCTTCCTCGACTACAGCGTGTACGAGCAGCCGGGGTTCGAGGGGGCGAAGTGGGTGATGACGCCGCCCATCCGGGAGAAGTGGAACCAGGAGAAGCTGTGGCGCGGCCTGAAGTTCAACGACCTGCAGGTCGTGTCGACCGACCACTGCCCGTTCTGTTTCAAGGAGCAGAAGGAGCTCGGCCGCGACGACTTCTCGAAGATCCCCAACGGCGGCCCCGGCGTCGAGCACCGCATGAGCCTCATCTACAACGGCGGCGTGGTGCAGGGACGCATCTCGGTGAACCGTTTCGTCGAGCTCACCTCGACCGCCGCGGCGAAGATCTTCGGCCTGTTCCCAAGGAAGGGAACGATCGCGGTCGGCTCCGACGCCGACATCGTGATCTTCGATCCGGATGAAGAGATGACCATCAGCGTCGAGACGCACCACATGCGCGTCGACTTCTCCTGCTACGAGGGGATGCGCGTGCGCGGCGTGACGAAAACCGTGCTCTCGCGGGGCGAGCTGGTGATCGAGGAAGGGGAGTATGTCGGCCGCCGGGGCCACGGCTCGTTCCTGAAACGTGGGCTGGCGTTCTCGCCGCGCTAGTGTGGTGTCTCATGAATAGATATGCGTTCTTCGGCACGCTGGAGGCTCGCTTGCTTCGCCGCCGCTCCTCGACGATGACACCGCATCGCCTGCGTCGCGTCGGCTCGCCATCGAGTCTCCATCGCGCCGAGTAACGCATATCTATTCACGAGACACCACACTAGAATTCGCGTCTACCAGAAGGAGAATCCATGTCCCGAATCGTGAAGTGCGGTTTGATCCAGACTTCTCTCGCCGCGGATGTGTCGGAGTCGCTCGACACGATCCGTGAAGCGCAGATCGAGCGGACGCTCGGCTACATCGACCAGGCAGGACGCGAGGGCGTGCAGATGATCTGCATGCAGGAGATCTTCACCGGCCCCTACTTCTGCGCGGAGCAGAACACGCGCTGGTACGACTCGGTCGAGAAGATCCCCGACGGCCCGACCACGAAGCTGATGCAGGAGTACGCGAAGAAGTACAGCATGGTGATCGTCGTCCCTCTCTATGAAGAGGAGTCGACCGGCGTCTACTACAACACCGCCGCCGTCATCGACGCCGACGGCAGCTATCTCGGCAAGTACCGCAAGAACCACATCCCGCACGTCGCGCCCGGTTTCTGGGAGAAGTTCTACTTCCGCCCCGGCAACCTCGGCTACCCGGTGTTCGACACCGCCTACGCCAAGGTCGGCGTCTACATCTGCTACGACCGCCACTTCCCCGAAGGCGCCCGCGAGCTCGGCCTCGGCGGCGCGGAGGTGGTCTTCAACCCGTCCGCTACCGTGGCCGGCCTCTCCGAGTATCTCTGGAAGCTCGAGCAGCCCGCCCACGCCGTGGCCAACGGCTACTTCGTCGGCGCCATCAACCGCGTCGGCTTCGAAGCCCCCTGGAACATCGGCGAGTTCTACGGCCAGAGCTACTTCTGCGACCCCCGCGGCCAGATGCTCGCCATCGCCGACCGCGACAAGGACGCCCTCGTGACCGCCGAGCTCGACATGGACAAGATCCGCGAAGTACGGAACACGTGGCAGTTCTTCCGGGATCGCAGGCCGGAGACGTATACGGCGACTGTGAAGCCGTAGGCGCTTCGTTGGGCGTTGGGCGTTGGTTTGGGGTGTTACGTGACTTCAGGCGCTACACCCCAAAAGCCCAACGCCTAACGCCCAACGCCCTCCCCCGGCGGCACACCACTTGCGAATCTCCTCCCCGGAGGAACGCAAATGAGCAACCAGAACAATCGTGGCGGCGATGATGCTGCCTCCAGCAATACACCGGCGGAGCCCGATCGCAAGCACAAGAGTGGCGGGCACATGGGGGCGGGAAAGTCGGGCGGGAAGAGTTTCGGATCGGAAAAACCTGAGGTCCGGGACGACAACGGAAGCCGGGAAGCCGGACGCGACTGGGACGGCGACCCGAAGTAAGCGCTAGACTCGCGGGTCATGACGCATGACCCGCGCTACCCGGTCGGAAAATTCGAAAGCCGCACTGAGCTGACGCCGGACGAGCGCCGCGGGATGATCGACACGATCGCCGCGGCGCCCGTCCGTTTGCGCGAGGCGGTTCGCGGCCTGAGCGAAGAGCAGCTCGACACGCCGTATCGCGAAGGCGGCTGGACCGTGCGCCAGGTCATCCACCACGTGCCGGACAGCCACCTCAACGCGTACATCCGGACGAAGCTCGCGCTCACCGAGGATGTGCCCACCATCAAGCCGTACGACGAAGCGACCTGGGCCGAGCTGGAGGACAGCCGCTCCACTCCTCCGGAGGTGTCGTTGACGCTGCTCGAGTCTCTGCACGCGCGATGGGTCGGCCTGCTGCGGTCGCTGACGGACGCGCAGTACAAGCGGACGTTCCGGCATCCGGAGCACGGCGGACTGCAGACCATCGACTGGCTGGTGGCCATGTACTCGTGGCACAGCCGGCATCACGTCCGGCACATCACTTCCCTCCGCGAGCGCAACGGCTGGTGATCCGGACGCTCACCCCTGCCGACTTCGAAGCGGTCTTCGCCGCCTTCGCGGACGCGTTCAGCGATTACGTGGTCAAGCTCTCGCCCACCCGCGAGCAACTGGCGGAAATGCTCACGCGCCGCGGCTATCTCCCCGAAGCCTCGGTGGGCATGTTCGACGACGGCCGCCTGGTCGCATTCACGCTCAACGGCGTGGACGGCGAGCGGGCGTACGACAGCGGCACCGGCGTCGTGCTCTCGCACCGCCGCCGCGGCCTGGGGCGCAGGATCATGGAGGCGTCGATGGACGTGCTCCGCGAGCGTGGCTGCGCGTCGTACGTGCTCGAGGTCATCGACGCCAACGCGCCGGCCGTCGAGTTGTATCGCGGCCTCGGGTTCCGCGAGACACGGGGGCTGCAGTGCTGGAGTCTAACGGCGGAGGCAGTAAAAGCGGCGACTGCGGTCGCCGCACTCCGAACAGCCTGGCAGAACTCGGATGCGTCGGTGGCGAGGGCGAAGGATGCGCACGTGGTGCTGGGGGATGAGCGTGGCTCAGTCATCCTCTTCCCCGGCAACGGCGATCTGGCGCAGTTGCGTGGGATGGTTGACAGCGCGCTGCTCAAGGAAGCGGCGACGATCGCGGGCAAGCCGCTGCGCATCATGAACGTCGACGAACGCGATCGCGAAATGGCCGCATTTCTCGAAGTAGCAGGTGCAACGAAAACTGTGCGCCAGCTCGAGATGATGGCCGAGTTCGTGCTATCTCCCGGCCGCGAGGCAGCTCCGCATGACGCAGAGCAACATCCTGGTAGTGGAGGACGATGACTCGATCCGGCTCCTCCTCGTCGAGACGCTGAGAGAGCACGCGCACGTGGCCGTCGACGGAGCCCGCGACGGCGTCGACGCGCTGCATCACGTCACCTCGAAAAAGTACGACCTGGTGATCCTCGACGTGATGATGCCGTTCATGACCGGCATCGACTTCCTCGACTCGCTCCAGGCGATGGTCTCGGATCCGTCGGTGAAGGGGATGGCCGAGTTGCCGGCCGTGGTCGTGATCACCGGCGTCCCCGCCGAGCAGATGCCGAGCGACGTGCTCGAAGAGCGCTTCCCGACCATGGTCCGGCGCGTCCTCCGCAAGCCGGTCGACGTCGACGAGCTCATACGGTGTGTCGAAGCCGCGCTGCGGTGAGAGGCTCGTCAGTGCCCCAGCGCGTCGTCGATGGCTCGGGTCACGGTCTCGCGGGCGAGATCGCCTTTGTAGATGACGTCGACGGCCTTGGTGAGGATCTGCTTTTTCTCTTCCTCGTTCACGAAGCGCGACGTCACGATGATCACCGGGATGTTCGCGGTCGCGGGATCGCTCTTGAGGCGCTGCAGGACTTCGTGGCCGCCGATGCCCGGCATCATCAGGTCGAGCAGGATGATGTCGGGGTGGTCGTTCTGGGCGCGGGCGATACCGGTCAGGCCGTTTTCCGCTTCGATCACTTCCGTCCCGGCGCGGGTGGCGAAGCTCGCCACGGTGTAGCGCGCCGCTTCGTCATCGTCGATGACCAGCACGCGCAGCGGCAGCGCGGACGGACGCGGCGTGGCGTCGCCGCGTGGCGCGACGTCCGTTCCCGCGAAGAGGATCGGGATCTCCGCCCAGAACGTCGAACCGATGCCCGGCGTGCTGCGCACCCCGACGCGGCCGCCGAGGAGCGTGGCCAGCTTGCGCGTGAGCGGAAGGCCAAGGCCGGTGCCTTTCCGGTGGCGCTGCAGCGGATGATCGATCTGCGTGAACTCCTCGAAGATGCGCTCCTGGTCCTCCGGGTCGATGCCGATGCCGGTGTCGGCGACGCAGAACACGACCGTGTCCCCTTCCTGCCCGAGGGAGGCCGAGATGCGCACCTCCCCCGCCTCGGTGAACTTGAGCGCGTTCGAGATGAAATTGCGCAGGATCTGGGCGACCTTCCCTTCGTCCGTGTGCAGCGGCGGAACGCCGTCCGGTTCGTCGAACACGAGTGAGACGGAGCGGTTCAGCAGCAACGGGCGCAGCATGCCGCGTAGCGCGCTGAAGAGATTCGTCACCTCGAGCTCGGCCGGGCGCACCTCGATCTTCCCCGCTTCGATCTTCGCCAGGTCGAGCAGGTCGTTGACCAGGCTCTCCAGGTCCTCCGCCGCGCGCCGGATGAGGTCGAGCTGCTTGCGCCCTTCCTTGTTCAGGTCCGCTTCCTCGAGCAGGCGCGTGAGGGCGAGGATCGAGTTCACCGGCGTGCGGAACTCGTGTCCCATGTCGGAGAGGAACCGCGACTTCACCTGGTCGGCGCGGCGCAGCGACTCCGCTTTCTCGTCGAGCTCCGCATACAGCGCGAGCACGCCGCGGTTCGTATCCTCGAGCTCCTGGTTGAGGCGGTCCTGCTCTTCCTGGCGCTGATTGAGCTCGCTCAGCGCCTGCAGCAGTTCCGCGTTCTGCTGGTGGATCTCCTCCAGCGGGCTCTCCGGCCGCTGGCGCGCCAGCTGGTCGACGAGCTTCGCGATGCCTCCGCCGGTGAGCACCGGCGCCCGCGGTGAGAGCGCCTTCCGCATCGTGACTGTCGTCCCTTTGCCCGGAGCGGTGCTGATCTGCAGGTCGTCCATCAGCCGCTGCGCGCCGAGCAGGCCCAGGCCCATGCCGGTCCGCGAACGGTACCGGCCGTTCAGGATGTCGTCGAGGTTGTCGATGCCGGGACCGCGGTCGCTCACGGTCATGGCCAGCGACTGCGGCAAACCGTCGCGCTGGTCGATGCCGAATTCGACACGGCCGCCGCCGGCATAGCGCAGCGCGTTGCGCGCGATCTCCGAGGCGACGGTGGCGATGCGAGTCTGCTCCTGCTCGTCGAAGCCGAGCAGCGCCGCGATCTGGCGGGCGCGGCGGCGCGCTGCGACGAGGTCATACTCGAAGTGCAGCGAAATCGAAGAAAGCGGCGTGAGTGGCATCTAAGAGGCTTTCGCCACGACCACGGTCGCGTCGTCGGTGCCGCGGCAATGGTCGCGGTAGAGGACGGCGGCGATCAGGGCGGGCTCGTGCTGCAACAGGCCGGGATACATGGCCGCGTTCCAGCTCGCGGATACTCCATCGGACTGCATGATCAGCACCGACGAGGCGGTCCACGGATACGAAAACGTCTGCACTTTCCTCATCTCATGGCCGACGATGCCGTTCAACGACACCACCCGGCGCATCGCACCGTCTTCGCCGATAATCGTACCAGCGATGTTGCCGACGCCCGAAAACTCGAGCCGGTTCTGCGCCAGGTAGATGCGCGCGAGACCCACTGCCGCGCCGCGCGTCGGCCGCAGCACGCCGTGCGCGTCTTCCAGGATGCGGTCGAGCGTCCGCTCGGTCTGCTCGGAAAAGACCCGCACCGCCGCCGCCGACGCGGTCGCCGCGACAGGGCCGTGGCCCAGTCCGTCCGCCACGCCGATCGTCACCGTCTCGCGCGTGGCGATCGAAGTCCACGCATCGCCGGAGTGCTCTTCGCCCGGCAACGGGATGCAGACGCCGCCGACCGAGATGCGGGACGGCGCTTCGAACAGCGGCCGCTTCGGCACCTCGTCGGCGATGGTGCAGAGGACGGCGGTGCCGCGGTCGGGGAAGGCGTAGAGATCGAAGGTCGCCGCCGATCGCTCGATCGCGCCGAGGCCGGTGCCGGGGCTGCCGGCGGTGGAGAAGCCGTCGCGCATCGCGGCGTTGACGTTCTCGATGCCGTTTCCCTTATCGAAGGCGATGATCGTCAGCACCCCCTCGATATCGTGGTCGGAGCCGAAGAGGATCGAACCGCCGCCGCCGTGCTTGAGAATGTTCGTCGCCAGCTCGGTCGTGACGAGCGCCGCTCTCCCGGCCGCCGTCTCGCTGAGCCGCAGCGCCCCGGCGCACTGCGCGGCGATGCGGCGGGCGCCCGCGACTTCGCTCGCGTCGCTGACGCGAACTGCGCGGCTCATGCGCGTCAAGTGGCACCCTTCCAGCGGGTAATCGTCACGCGCGTTCCTTCGCCCGGGGCGCTCTTCAGCTCGAACTCGTTGGAGAGGCGTTTCGCGCCGCCGAGCCCGAGGCCCATGCCGCCGCCGGTGGTGAAGCCGTCGCGCAACGCTGCCTGGAGATCGGGGATGCCGGGACCGTGATCCTCGAAGATGAGCCGCAGGCCTTTCCGGATCCCGTCATCCAGCGCCTCGGCGGTCATCGTGCCGCCGCCTCCGTAATCGATCATGTTGCGCGCGAGCTCGCTCGCGGCGGTGACGATCTTGGTCTGCTCGACGAGGCTCAGGCCGAGCTCAACGGCCCACTTGCGGACCAGGTGGCGAACGCCGACGACCTCGCCCGCGCTCCGGACGGAAATGGACTCAGCTTTCGTAACCGGCATCCGCCTGGTCCGCCTCCGCCAGGGTGTCGCGGGCGATGCTCTTCAACAGCTCCATGCCCCGCTCGACGTTCAGCGCCGAACGGACGCCTTTCAATGAGAGCCCCAGCTCCACCAGCGTGATCGCCACCGAGGGCTGCATGCCCACGACCACCGTATCGGCGTCGAGGATGCGCGCCATGGCGGCCGTGTTCGCGAGCATGCGCCCGATGAACGAGTCGACCACGTCCAGCGACGAGATGTCGATCAGGACGCCCTTCGCGCGATGCTTGACGATCGCGGACGTGAGGTCGTCCTGCAGCGACATCGCGGTGCGGTCGTCCATGTCGACCTGGATCGAGACGAGGAGAAAACTCCCCATCTTCAGGATTGGAATGCTCTGCATGGCTACTCCGCCGCCGCTTCACGGCGCGGCGCGTTCTTGCGCGTGACGTGCAGGCCGATCCGCGTCAGCGCGATCGCGAACGCGTCGGCGAGCGTGGCCTTGGTGATGACGTCGTTGATCTCCACGCCGAGGTGCACGATCGTCTGCGCGATCTGCGGGCGGATGCCGCTGATGATGCAGTCGGCGCCCATGAGGCGCGCCGCGGCCACGGTCTTGAGCAGATGCTGCGCGACCAGCGTATCGACCACCGGGACGCCGGTGATGTCGATGATCGCGATCTGCGAGCCGGTCTCCACGACCGCCTGCAGCAGGCTCTCCATGACTACCTGCGTGCGCGCGCTGTCGAGCGTGCCGATGAGCGGCAGGGCCAGCACGCCGTGCCAGAGCTGCACGACCGGGGTCGAGAGCTCGAGCAGTTCCTGCTGCTGCCGCGCGATGATCTCTTCGCGTCCCCGCTGGTACGTCTCGGTCGTATAGAGGCCGAGCGCGTCGAGGACCGTCGTCGCGGCCCAGCTGATGTCCGCCAGTTCGTCGCTCTTGACCTCGCGGCGCAGCAGGTCGAACACCGGCTGCTTGAGCGAGAAGACGAACATCGCCGTCTCGGTCGGCGTGAAGCCCTGCCGCGCACGCGTGCGAGAGATGCCGGACAGCAGCTCGCGCACCGGCGCCCACGTCTCGGAGCGAAGCACGTCCGCCCCGCCGCCGTTCTGCAGCGCGTTTACCAACGCGGCCAGGAACTCGCGGCATTGCTGCTCGAGCTCACCGGCGCGCAGCAGGTTGTTGCGCAACGTCAAATCGTTCTGCTGGAGGCGCACCCACTCCCGCGCAATTTCGTCACTGTGCTCGCGAAGCACGCCGGCAAGCACCGTCGATTGGGATTCAGCCATTCTTCACTCCTGTGAAATTCAGAACCGGACTCTAATAGCAAGACGAAGACCAGAGAAGCTCCCCCGTTGTAGGATTCGCCCCCGATGGCCCCACTCCGCTCCATCACCATCCACGGTCACTTCTACCAGCCGCCGCGGGAGAACCCGTGGCTCGAGGCAGTCGAGACGCAGGACACCGCATTTCCATATCACGACTGGAACGAGCGCATCACCGCGGAGTGCTACGAGCCGAACGCGAACGCGCGCATTCTCGATGCAAACGACCGCATCCGCCGCATCGCGAACAACTACGCCGCCATCAGCTTCAACTTCGGTCCGACCCTCCTGAGCTGGCTGCACGCCGCGGCTCCCGAGACCTACGCGGCGATCCTGGAGGCCGATGAGCTCTCGAAGGAGCGCTATTCGGGACACGGCTGCGCGATCGCGCAGGCGTACAACCACATCATCCTGCCGCTCGCGAACGCGCGCGACAAACGGACGCAGGTCCGCTGGGGCGTCCGCGATTTCGAGTTCCGCTTCGGCCGCAGGCCGGAGGGGATGTGGCTGCCGGAAACGGCAGTCGACGTCGAGTCGCTGGAGGCGCTGGCGGAGGAAGGAATCGCGTTCACGATCCTCGAGCCGCATCAGGCCGCGCGCTGCCGCACCATCGGTGGCGAGGAGTGGAACGACTCGCGCGGCCGCATCGATCCGACGATGCCGTACCGCTGTCCGCTCCCCTCGGGGCGCAGCATCGCCATCTTCTTCTACGACGGTCCGATCTCTCGCGCGGTAGCGTTCGAGCAGCTCCTGGCGCGCGGCGAGAACCTCGCGCACCGCCTTGCGGGCGCGTTCAGCGACACGCGCCGGCATCCGCAGCTCGTCAACATCGCCACGGACGGCGAGACGTACGGCCACCATCACCGCCACGGCGAGATGGCGCTCGCGTACGCGCTGCAACTGATCGAGGAGCAGCGCCTGGCCGTGTTGACGAACTACGGCGAGCACCTCGCGAAGCATCCCCCCACGGACGAGGTGGAGATCGTGGAGCGCACGGCGTGGAGCTGTTCGCACGGCGTCGAGCGCTGGCGCAGCGACTGCGGCTGCAACACCGGCGCGAGCGCGGGCTGGAATCAGCAGTGGCGTACGCCCCTCCGCGCGTCGCTCGACTGGCTGAGAGACCGCGCCAACGACATCTTCGAGCGGGAAGGGGCGCGCCTGCTGCACGACCATTGGGCCGCGCGCGAGGCCTATATCGACGTGATCCTCGACCGCTCGCTGGAGAACGTGGTCCGCTTCCTCTCGCTGCACGCACGCCCCGGCGCCACCGCCACCCGGATCCTCGAGCTGCTCGAGCTCCAGCGCAACGCGATGCTCATGTACACGAGCTGCGGCTGGTTCTTCAGCGACATCTCCGGAATCGAGACCGTGCAGGTGCTGCACTACGCGGCGCGCGTCATTCAGCTCGCAGAGCGCGCGGGAGACGTGCGGCTCGAGCCGGAGCTCCTCGAGCGCCTCAGCGCCGCGCGCAGCAACATCGCCGACCGCGGCACCGCGCGCGAGATCTACGAACGCGACGTGATCCCGGCCCGCCTCGACCTCCAGCGCGTGGCCGCGCATTACGCGGTGATGTCGCTGTTCGAGGATTTCGACAGCGACGCCCGCATCTACTGCTACGAGGTGACGCGCCACGACCTGGAGCTGCACAAGGCCGGACGCGCGCGGCTGGCCATCGGCTCGATCGAGGTGCGCTCCGTGATCACGCACGAGACCGCGGCGTTCGAGCTGGCCACGCTCCACCTCGGCGAAACCGAGCTGACCGGCGGCGTCCGCCCCGCGCGCAATCCCGCCGATTACGACGACGTGCGGCGGGAGCTCGTCGAGGCGATGGAGCCGGGCGGCATCCCGGCCGTCATCCGCATGCTCGATACCTATTTCGGCGAGACGCCGGTCTCGATCCGCTCGATCTTCCGCGACGAGCAGCGCCGCGTGCTGCACGAGCTCGTGCAGGCCACGCTGGAGGAGGCGGAGTCGGCGTTCCGCCAGCTCCATGAGCGCTACGATCCGATCATGCGTTTCCACACCCGCCTCGGCGTGCCGGTGCCGAAGGTGCTGCAGACCGCCGCCGAGTTCGACCTCAACCAGCAGATCCGCAAACTGCTCGACGGCGGGCTCACCGCCCCCGCCGCCATCGAGGCGCGCCTCCGCGAAGCGCGCGATGAAGGGGTCGTGCTCGACGAGACGACGCTGATCGCCTTTCGCGAAGCGGCGGAGCGGGCGGCGGAACACCTCCGCGACCGCCCCGAGGACGTCGAGCGGCTGGAGACGCTCGAGACGATCGTCGACATCATCCAGGATGCCCGGCTCCCGCTGGACCTGCGCCGCGTGCAGAACCGGTATTACCGGCTGCGCAAGGAAGTGAGGCCGGCCATGGAAAACGAGCCCGGCTGGCGCGAATGGCTGGAGCGCTTCGACGCGCTAGGAGAGAAACTGTCGCTGACGGACGAAACAGCCGTACAGGTTTGAGGTAGATTCCGCGGCGATGCATACGTCCGTCCCTTCACCCGCCGATCGCCTCCGCACTGCCGGCGTCCTTCTGCACCCGACGTCCCTGCCGGGCAGCTACGGCATCGGCGACCTGGGAGACGAGGCGATTGGGTTTCTCGACTGGGCGCAGAGTGCCGGAATCCGCATCTGGCAGGTGCTGCCGCTCAACCCTCCCGGTTACGGCGCCTCGCCGTACGGCTGCCTCTCGTCCTTCGCCGGCAATCCCCTGCTGATCTCTCCGCAAAGACTGCTGCAGGATGAGCTGCTCGATGCCGACGACGTCGGGGAAGTGCCGCGCTTCGATCCCGACTACGTCGAGTTCGAGCCGGTCACGGCGTACAAGATGGCGCTGCTGCGGACGTCGTGGCGCCGCTTCCAGGAGCGCGCGGGCGACGAGCAGCGCGCGGCCCTCGAGGCATTCATCCGCGCAGACGAACAGCGCGAATGGCTCGACGACTACACGCTCTACATGACGCTGAAGGAGCTCGCCGGCGGCGGCCCCTGGTGGGAGTGGGACGCGGACCTCGTCGCGCGTGCGGACAAGGCAATCGCCCGCGCGCGCAAGGAGCATGCGGCCGAGATCGCGTTCTGGGAGTACGTCCAGTTCCTCTTCTTCCGTCAGTGGGCCACGGTGCGCGAGGCGGCGCACGCGCGCGGCATCCGCATCATGGGTGACGTGCCGATCTACGTCGCCGGCGACAGCGCGGACGTCTGGGGCAATCGTGAGCTGTTCCAGCTCGACGAGCAGGGCCTCCCGACCGTCATCGCCGGCGTCCCGCCCGACTACTTCAGCGCGACAGGACAGCGCTGGGGGAATCCGATCTATCGCTGGGACGTGCACCGCGAGACGGAGTTCCGCTGGTGGATCGCCCGCGTAAAGACGAACCTCCGCTTCGCCGACCTGATCCGCCTGGATCACTTCCGCGGCTTCGCCGCCTACTGGGAGATCCCGGCCGACGAACTGACGGCCGTGCACGGCCGCTGGATGCCCGGACCCGGCAGCGCGCTCTTCGACGCCCTGCGCGCCGCACTCGGCGAGCTGCCGCTCGTGGCCGAGGACCTCGGCTTCATCACCGAGGACGTACACGAGCTCCGGAAGAGCGTCGGCCTGCCAGGGATGAAGATCCTGCAGTTCGCCTTCGCCCAGGACGACAGCCCCCACCTCCCTCACCGCTACGAGCCCGAAACCGTCGCCTACACCGGCACGCACGACAACGACACGGCGCGCGGATGGTTCGACCAGGCCACCGACGAGGAGCGCGACAACGCCCTCAATTACCTCGGCTGCACCACCGCCGACGACATCGCCTGGGGTCTGATCCGCGCCGCCTACACCTCCGTCGCCGATACCGCCATCGTCCCGGTTCAGGACGTCCTAGGCCTCGGCGCAGAAGCCCGCATGAACGTCCCCGGCGCCGAACACGACAACTGGAGCTGGCGCCTCCAACCCGGCGCCCTGACCCACGAAAGCGCGAACAAGCTCAGGCGCCTCGCGCAGGTGACGGGGCGGATCTGAGGCCGCACTACGCTACTCGGCGAATACGTCGGCGATCGGCAGCGCAAACTCCGGCAGGAGCGGCGACGTGATGTTGCCGCCGTTGTCGGTGTCGATCTCCGCGGCGAGCACGTACTTACCGCCGCTCAGCCGGTAGATCTTCACCCTCTCGATTTCCGGATCGACCACCCAGTACTCTTCGACACCGGCCGACTCATAGAGTCTGCGCTTCTGGATCTCGTCGTAGCGGCGCGTGCCGTCGGAGAGCACTTCCACGACGAGGTGCGGCCTGCCCTGCACGTTCTTCTTCCCGACGATCGATGCACGGGCGGCCAGGATCACGACGACGTCGGGCTGCACGATGCGGTCATCCGCGAATACGACGTCGATCGGAGATACCAGGACTTTGCCACCGCCTCGCTCTTTGCAGTAGGCGCGCAAGGTGGAGGCGAGGGTGAGGACGATCAACTGATGTCCAGGCACAGGCGCAGGATTCACGAACAGCTCCCCGTCGATGATCTCGTACCGCTTACCGTCGTCGGGCAGCTTCACGTAATCGTCGTACGTCAGCTTCGTCGCGGTCGCCGTCATGCGTAAATTCTACGCCTCCCGCTACGCCGTTGCCTGCATCTCCGCGAGCGCCATCTCGAGGGCGGCGCTCTTGAGCTGTTCCTGTTCGCTCAGGTACTCGACTTCGGCCTGGCGCGCGGCGGCCCCGGCCAGCTCACGGTTGCCGAGGATGCAGGACCAGATCAGGAAGATGTCCTCGAAGACCACCCAGGCGGCGTGCTCGAGGAAGCGCCACCACTCGGCGTTCGCCACGCCGTAGACCGATTCCGGCCAGAAGATGCCGCGCGCAAAGTGATCGGCAGCCACCACCACCGTGGCGGTCATGATCACCTTCCAGTCGAGGTAGAACGCCAGGAAGGCCAGCGAGCCGAAGACGTGAAAGTGCGTCTCAATGCGCCCGCCGCTCAGGTGGATCAGCAGCGCGGAGGAGAGCATCTGCGAAGCCGCGATGACGTGGCGGGTCAGGACCGTGCCGGGGCGGAAAATCGCCAGGATCACCGGCAGCAGCGCGATGCCCGCTCCGGCCAGGATGGCCACCCAGACGTGCATGTGCAGCACGCGCTCTTTCCCTGCCCATGCGTAGGGAGAAACGATGAGCGCGGCCACGATCCCGGCCAGATACTGGACGACCAGCAGGACGGCGAACATCCGGTCGACCTTGCGGTAGCGGGCAGACAGTTGCTCTTTCTGCAGTTCGGACGCACGCGCGGCAGTGTTCGAATCGACACCGAGGCTGATCGAGTCGCTCATTTCGTTCCCTTCTTGTCGATGGCGCAACCGAAGACGGGGTGCTCCCCGGTGCCGATCCCCGAGCTGGCGATTCTGATGACGTCGACGCGGCCGCTGTTGATGCCCGAATGTCCGCGCAGGGAGGTGATGCCGCCGGCGAAGCGGAGCCGTCCCTGCCGGTCGTAAAGAAGCGTCTGCCCCGAGGTGAAGCCGCCGAAGCGCTTCGCCTCGCGGCCGTTCTCGTCGATGATCACCTTCGCCCGCCGCAGCCGCGATGCGGCATCGAGGACGGCGCCCCGCTCCCACCCGGCCTGGAAGTCGGCGGGACGGTACACCAGGACATACGGCTGCACGGAAGGCGATTTCTCGAGGATGGCCTCCAACTCCTGCACGCTGGCGCGGCTGCACGAGCAGTGCGGATGGACGAGCATCACCAGGCTCCATTCGCCACGTTGCCGCGGCACGGTGCTCGCGTCGGGCCACGACGGACCGGTCTTCGCGGCCGCTCCGGGCGTGGTCTCGAACCTGCGGATGGCGCTGAAGGCCGCACCGATGGTCGCCGTCCAGACGAGAGCGGCGACGACGATTGTTGCGCGAATGAGCGGGACTCTGGGGGTCATGGTTGTTTCTTCAGCGCGAGCAGCGGCGACATCAGCTGCTTGTCTTTTTCGAACTTGATCCGGCTCGCCGTGAGCAGTTGGATCCGCTCACCGAGTGGGATTGCATAAAACTCCGGTGGTGTCACCTTCGCGATCCGGCCATCCGGATACGTGATCGTCGCAAGGTCAAAATTCATCGACCCGCCTCATCTTCTGAATTGGCTGAATAACACTAGTGTAAGAGAACGAAGAGCACGGCGCAAGCGAGCTAAACGTCACGCATTAAACGCCTTACCTATAGATGGCCGCCGATGCGGCGCGGTTGGGGTTTACCCGCCCAAACCCGCCGCCCTCGCCAGCAGCAGCTCCCGCTCTCTCGCGTTGCGTGTCAGCGACGCGGCGCGCTCGAGTTCCGCCCGCGCTTCGCCGTAGCGGCCGAGTCTTGCGAGGAGGTCGGCGCGGGCGGTGGGGAGGAGGTGGTAGTTCTTCAGCGAGGGCTCGGACATGAGGGCGTCCATCACTTCCAGACCGGCGGCGGGGCCGTAGGCCATGGAGAGGGCGACGGCGCGGTTCAGTTCCACGACCGGCGATGGCGTGAGCTGAGAGAGGGCGTCGTAGAGAGCGGCGATGCGGGTCCAGTCGGTTTCGGCGGCAGTGCGGGCGCGGGCGTGGCAGGCGGCGATGGCGGCCTGGATGCCGTAGGGGCCGAGTGCGCCGCGGGCGGCGGCGCGGTCGAGGGCGGTGAGGCCGCGGTGGATGAGGAGTTGATCCCAGAGGGCGCGGTTCTGGTCGAGCAGCAGGACCGGTTGGCCGGCCGGACTGACGCGCGCACCGAGCCGCGAGGTCTGCAGCTCCATCAGGGCGACGAGGCCGTGCACCTCCTCTTCCTTCGGGACGAGCTCCGCCAGGATGCGTCCGAGGCGAAGGGCGTCCTCGCAGAGGGCCGGGCGCACCCAGTCGTCGCCGGCGGTCGCCGAATAGCCTTCGTTGAAGATGAGGTAGATCACTTCCAGGACCGACGACAGGCGGGCCGCCAGCTCCGGTCCGCGGGGTACCTCGAACGGCACGCGCGCCTCGGCCAGGGTCCGCTTCGCCCGCACGATGCGCTGCGCCACGGTGGCCTCGGGGGCGAGAAACGCGCGCGCGATCTCCTCGGTGGTCAATCCGCCGAGGAGGCGCAGCGTCAGCGCGACGCGCGCTTCGGTCGACAGCACCGGATGGCAGGCCGTGAAGACGAGGCGCAGCAGGTCGTCACCAACCTCGTCGTCGATTGCCGAGACGAGATCGGGCGGCTCCAGCTTCGACTCCAGCTCGCGCGCCAGCTCCTCATGCTTCCGCTCCCGCATCGCGCTGCGCCGGAAGCCGTCGATGGCCCGATGCTTCGCCGCGGCCATGAGCCAGGCGCCCGGGTTATCCGGAACGCCCGACTCCGGCCACTGCTCCAGCGCCGCGACGAGCGCATCCTGCGCGAGATCCTCCGCCACGCCGATGTCGCGCACGATGCGCGCGAGGCCGGCGATCAGCTTCGCCGACTCGATGCGCCAGACAGCGTCGATCGTGGCGTGGATGTTCGACATGTGGCCTCCCTGTCATCCTGACAGTTATCCCTGCTTTCCTTCCGTCTGCTCCCGCAGGCGCTCTTCCTGTTCGCGGAGCTCGGGGGTGAGGGCGTCGCCGAAGTCGTCGGCGGTGAAGACCTGGCGGATCTCGATCTCCGAGTCCTCGAGCATCGGGTTCGGGCAGCGCTTCACCCACTCGATGGCCTCTTCCTTCGACTTCACCTGGAAGAGCCAGAAACCGGCGATCAGCTCTTTCGTCTCGGCGAACGGGCCGTCGATGACGGTACGCTGCGACCCGGAGAAGCGGACCCGCGCCCCCTTCGAGCTCGGATGCAGCCCTTCACCGGCCAGCATGACGCCGGCCTTCACCAGCTCCTCGTTGTACTTGCCCATGGCCGTCAAGAGCTCTTCGCTCGGCATGACGCCCGCTTCGCTGTCTTTCGTGGCCTTGACCAGGATCATGAATTTCATCGTTTTTATCTCCTTCACTGGCACGTCGAACGGGGGAAGGCCGGATCGACACGCGGCCAGAAAAAATTTGCGAGGCGACTCTATCGCGGACGGCGCGCGTCTTGCTCAGCCGGGTCAACCGGAGGACTTCAGGGTGGAGGAGGGAGAGTAAATGTACGTCGAAAAAGTACGCGACATCGTCGCGCAGCATGGGCGGCTGTCCGTTCAGGTCGGCGAGCTCGCCAACGACAGCGACCTGTACAGCGCCGGGCTGACCTCGCTTGCGACCGTCGGACTCATGCTTGCGCTCGAGGACGGGTTCGAGATCGAGTTTCCGGACTCCATGCTCAGCCGTAAGACGTTCGGAAGCATCGCCTCGCTGGCAGCCGCGGTCGAAGAACTGGCCGGGAAAACCGTGAGCGTCTAGAGATGACCGTACCGCAGACCGCGGTCGCCTCCGACTTCGCGACCCTCATGGCGGAGATCCAGAGGGTCGGACGCGAGATCATCGAGCCGGCGTCGCAGGACGTCGACGCCGCCGCGCGTTTCCCGCGCGAAGGGATCGATGCGCTGCGCGACCTGCAGCTGCTCAGCGCCTACGTGCCCGAAGAGCTGGGCGGTATGGGGCTGGACATCATCCAGATCGGGAAGATCTGCGAGACGCTCGGCCATTACTGCGCGTCGACCGCGATGGTGTTCGCGATGCACCAGATCCAGGTGGCCTGCATCGTCCATCACGCGCGCGGCTCCCTCTACTTCGAAGACTTCCTGCGGCAGCTGATCGACAAGCAGTTCCTGATCGCCTCCGCCACGACCGAGCTCGGCGTGGGCGGCGACCTCCGCTCCAGCCTCTGCGCCGTGGAGGTCGAGGGCGACCGCTTCCGCCTCGTCAAGAAGGCGCCCGTCATCTCCTACGGCGCGTTCGCCGACCAGATCCTCGTCACCAGCCGCCGCGCACCCGACGCCGCCTCCAGCGACCAGGTCGGCGTGCTCGTGCACAAGTCGGATTTCGAGCTCGAGCCGATCTCCTCCTGGGACACGCTCGGCTTCCGCGGCACCTGCAGCTCCGGCTTCGTCCTCAGCTCCCAGGGGTCGACCGACCAGATCCTGCCGATCCCGTTCGACGACGTCCTGAGCCAGACCATGCACCCCTTCTCGCACATCGTCTGGTCGTCGCTCTGGCTCGGCATCGCCACCGACGCCGTCAACCGCGCCCGCGCCTACGTGCGCGCCGAGGCGCGGAAGAACCCGCAGCTCCCCCCGGCGTCGAGCATGCGGCTGGCGGAGACGGACATCGTCCTGTACGGGATGCGCAACAACGTGCACGCGATGGCCGCCGATTATGCACGGCTGCTGCTCGAGAACGATCCGGCCGCCTTCCGGAGCTTCGGCTTCGCGACGCGCACCAACAACCTGAAGCTCTCCAGCTCCACGCTGGTCGTCGACATCGTCGGCCGGGCGATGCTGATCTGCGGGATCTCCGGGTACCGCAACGATTCGAAGTTCGCCCTCGGGCGCCACCTGCGCGATGCGTACGGCGCCGCGCTCATGGTCAACAACGACCGCATCCTCGGCCACAACGCCACCATGCTGCTGGCTCTCAAGGAGTCCTGATGTCCGCCGCGACGCAGCCTCTCGACGACGCCTATCAAAGCTATCTCGCGGAGCTGATCGACGCGGGGCTGCTGCTCCCCAGCGGCGTCCGCGGCGTCTACGGCCTGAGCGGCACCTTCGAGCAGGTGGTGCAGAGCTTCGAGCGCTACACCGGCCGCATGGCCGCCGAGCACACGTACGAGGTGATGCGCTTTCCGCCGCTCCTCGCGCGCCAGACCTACCTGAAGACGGACCACATGGAAACCTTCCCGAACCTCATGGGCTCGGTGCACAGCTTCATGGGCGACGAGCGCCATCACATGCAGCTCGCCAACCGGCGGGCGGCCGGCGAGGACTGGACCACCGACCTCTCCCCCACCGAAGTGATGATGGCCCCGGCGTCGTGCTATCCGCTCTACCCCGCCTCGGCCGGGACGTTGCCGCCCGGAGGCCGCCGCGTAGATCTCGGCGGATTCGTCTTCCGCCACGAACCCTCGGACGACCCCGCCCGCATGCAGATCTTCCGGCAGCGTGAGTTCGTCCGCCTCGGCACGCCTGACGAAGCGCTGGCGCACCGCGATTACTGGCTGACTCGCGGCGAGGAGATCCTGCGCAACGTGGGCCTCGATGTCGAGCCGGTGGTGGCCAATGATCCGTTCTTCGGCCGCGGCGGAAGGGTCATGGCGGCCACGCAGCGCGAGCAGCAGCTGAAGTACGAGCTGGTGGTGCCGGTGGCGTCGGCGGAGAAGCCGACCGCGGTCGCCTCGTCCAATTACCACCTCGACCATTTCGCCGCGGCCTTCGGCATCAAGACCGCGGACGGCGAGGTCGCACACAGCGCCTGCATCGGCTTCGGCCTGGAGCGCGTCGCACTGGCCCTCTTCAGGAAGCATGGCTTCGATCCCACGCTGTGGCCGACCCCCGTCCGGAACGTTCTCAATCTATGACCACACGGATCCTCGACCTCGATCCGAAGACGTACAACCGCCACGCCATCCACGGCGAAGGACGCGTATGGGCGGAGACGAACTGCTACGTCGACGTCTGGGTGGAGCTGGCGCACGCGCTCGGCTACGAACCGCGCGCGGCGCTCCCGTTCACGTTCACCATCGATTTCGAGGGGGATCAGTGGACGTTTTTCAAGTTCCCGCTCGAAGACCTGTACGAGCTGTTCGGGCTGGACGTGCACGAGCTGGCGATCTACCGCCCGCTCACGGCGCACATCGAGGAACAGCTCCAGCGCGGCCGCCCGGTGCTCGTGGAGCTCGACTCGTACTACCTCCCCGATACCGCGGGCACGGCCTACAAGCTCGCGCACGTGAAGTCGACGGTGGCGGCGGTGAAGATCGACGTCGAGCAACAGATGCTCGGCTACTTTCACAATCAGGGCTACTACGAGCTGCACGGCGATGACTTCGCCGGCGCGCTGCGGACGAACGAGCCGCACGACACCGCGATGCTCCCGCCGTACACCGAGTTCGTGAAGATCCGCGACGTCGACGGCGGCGACGGTGCGTTGCTGGCGCGGTCGCTTGCGCTCTTCCGCAAGCACCTCGAGCTGGTGCCGGCGGCGAATCCGTTCCACGCGTTCAAGACCCGCTTCGAAAAAGACCTGCAGCAACTGCTGCACGAATCGCTGGAGACGTTTCACAACTACTCGTTCGCCACACTGCGCCAGTACGGCGCCTGTTTCGAGCTCGCGTCGACGTACCTGCAATGGCTCACGTCGCAGGGGGAAGAGGGGCTGGAGGAGCCGACGCGCGACTTTCTCGAGATCTCCGAGAGCGCGAAGACGATGCAGTTTCAGCTCGCGCGGTCGATGGCGCGGCACAAGCCGCTCGACCTCGCGCCCCTCGATGCGATGGCGGAGCGGTGGGAGCGCGGGATCGGCGCACTGAAAGCGCGGTATTCGTAGATGCTCCTCCCGGGCCGGTGGTCGCTCGCATCCACGCTGCCGAACGAAGCGTCCGAGCCGCGGCAACTGACCGGCGTCACCTGGCTCTCCTCGGCCGTACCCGACGACGACCACGACTGGTGGTATCGCTGCACGTTCGCTCCTGACGGCGGCACGACGCTGCGCTTCGACGGCCTGGCCACCATCGCGCAGGCGTGGCTCAACGGCGAGCTGATTCTCGAATCGAACAACATGTTCCAGCGGCACAGCGTCGACGTGGCCGCGCTGCTCAAACCGGAGAACGAGCTCGTACTCTGCTTTCGCTCGCTGAGCGCCGCGCTGGCGCAGAAGCGTGCCCGCCCCCGGTGGAAGACGCGCCTCGTGCGGCAGCAGCAGTTGCGCTGGTTCCGCACGTCGCTGCTGGGGCGCATCCCCGGCTGGACTCCGCCGGTGCCGATCGTCGGCCCGTGGCGCGACATCGCGCTCGAGACGCCGCGGAACATCGAGCTGCGCACCTCTCTCGACGGCACCACCGGTGTGGTCGACGTCATCGCGCCGGACGACTGCGCGTTGACGATCGGCGGCCGGGAGATCCGCGGCTCCGGCCAGCTGCGCCTCGAGAACGCGGAGCTCTGGTGGCCGCACACGCACGGCACGCCCTTCCTCTACGACTGCACGGCGCGCATCGGCGACGAGAGCGTCGACTGCGGGCGCATCGGCTTTCGCCACGTCGAATTCACGGCCGATTCCGAGCTGCGCGTGAACGGCGTGCCGATCTTCTGCCGCGGCGGCTGCTGGACCGTGACGGGCGACTACGAACGGACGCTCACGCTCCTGCGCGACGCGGGAGCGAACATGATCCGCGTCGGCGGGACGATGGTCTACGAGCGCGACGAGTTTTATCGCCTCTGCGACGAGCTCGGGATCCTGGTCTGGCAGGACTTCATGTTCGCGAACATGGACTACCCCGCCGGCGACGCGCAGTTCGTGGCCTCCGTGCGCACGGAGGCCACGCAACAGCTCGAGCGGCTGCGCCGCCATCCGTCGGTGGCGGTCTACTGTGGCAACAGCGAGATCGAACAACAGGCGGCCATGCTCGGCATGCCGCGCGAGCTGTGGCGCAATTCGCTCTTCTCGGAGGTGCTGCCGTCGCTCTGCGCCGAGCTGCATCCCGACAGCATCTACGTCCCCTCCTCCCCCAGCGGCGGCGCGCTGCCGTTTCACACCGGCACCGGCGTCACGCACTACTACGGCGTCGGCGCGTACAAACGCCCGCTCACCGACGTCCGCCGCGCGCGCGTCCGCTTCACCTCGGAGACGCTCGGCTTCGCCAACGTCCCGGAGAAAGAGATCGTCGACCTCGTGATGCAGGGCGACGCCCCCGCGCTGCACGACCCCCGCTGGAAGGAGCGCACCCCGCGCGACACCGGCGCCGGGTGGGATTTCGAGGACGTGCGCGACCACTACCTGCGCGAGCTCTTCTCGGTCGAGCCCTCGTCGCTGCGCTACTCCGACACGTCGCGTTACCTCGACCTGAGCCGGGTCACCACCGGAGAGGTGATGTCGCAGGCGTTCTGCGAATGGCGCAGCGCGTCCAGCACGAATCACGGCGGGCTGGTCTGGTTTCTCCAGGATCTCTGGCCCGGCGCCGGCTGGGGAGTGCTCGACAGCCGCGGCCTGCCGAAGGCGTGCTTCTACTACCTGCGCCGCGTCTGGCAGCCGCGCACGGTCGTGCTCACGGACGAAGGGCTCGACGGCGTGCACTCGCACATCGTCAATGAGACGAACGAACCGCTCGACGCAACCCTCGAACTGACACTGTTGCACGACGGTCACGTCACCGTAGCCCACGCCAGCGCGCCGTGTGCGGTCGCACCGCGCTCGGTGGCGACGTTCGGCTCCGACGCCATGCTGGGCGCGTTTTACGACGTCGCGTACGCGTATCGCTTCGGGCCGCCGAAGCACGACGTCACGATCGCCACGCTCCGCGGAGCAGACGGCAGCGTGCTCGCGGAGGCGTTTCACTTTCCGCATCGCGCCGAGCCGAAGCGCGCCATCGGCGCGAACGTCACGGCCACGGCCTCGCAGAACGGCGACGAGACGTGGGAGGTGACGCTGCAGAGCGATCGCTTCCTTTACGCGGCGCACTTCGACGCCGCCAAGTTCCTCCCGGACGACAACTACTTTCATCTCGTCCCGAACCGTCCGAAACACGTTTCGCTGAAGAGTCTCGACGGCTCGAAACTGCGCGGCTTCGTCGAAGCGCTGAACCTCGACGAGTCGATCCCGATCGGCGTGAGCGCATCATGATCGCGCGCACGCCGCTCTACTTCGGACCCGAGGAGCGCTCGCTCTTCGGCTGGTACCACGCGCCGGAAGGCGGCCCGCGCGGCGATCTCGCGGTCCTGGTCTGTCCGCCGATCGGGCATGAGTACGTCAACTCGCACCGCTCCATCCGTCATCTCACCGACCACATCGCCGAGGCAGGCGTTCCGGCGATGCGCTTCGACTACGACGGCACCGGCGACTCGGCCGGCGGCGATGAAGATCCGGGCCGCGTCGCGGCGTGGCTGCAGTCGATCCGCGTGGCCATGGAGACGCTGCGCGAGCTCTCCGGCTGCACGCGCATCGTCCTGGCGGGGGCGAGGTTCGGTGCGACGCTCGCGGCGCTCACGGCCGCGGAGTCCGAGGTCGCGGGACTCGTGCTCTGGACCCCGGTCGTGCGGGGACGCGCGTACATGCGCGAGCTGAAGGCATTGCAGCTCACCGGCGCCACACGCGATTCGGCGGAGCTGGAGCCGGGCGGCTTTCTTTACACGGACGAGACGCAGCGTGAGCTCGGCGCGGTCAATCTGGAAGAGGTCGCGCCGAAGACGCCGCGCGCGCTGATCATCGTGCGCGACGACCTGATCGAAGAGACGAAGCTGCGCGACAAGTGGCGCGCCACTGGGATCGAAGTCGAGCAGGTCGCCGCGCCCGGGTACAACGAGATGTACGCGCCGCCGCACGATACGGTCGTCCCGTCCGAGGCGATCGCTGTGACGGTGCGGTGGGTGGTGCGGCTGAATGGCGGTGAAGCACGTGCGGCGAGCGTGAACGTACGCACGGAGCAGCGGGTGGACGGCATCCGCGAATCGCTGGTCCGCTTCGGCGAGGGGCTGTTCGGGATCGTGAGCGAGCCGGAGCAGCCGACCGGTCCCGCGATCCTGCTCAACAACGGAGGCTCGACGCATCACGTCGGACCCAATCGCCTTTACGTCTCCATCGCCCGCGCCCTGTCACGGGCCGGCTTCCGGGTCTTCCGCTACGACCTCCCCGGCCTCGGCGACAGCGTCATCGCCGACGCGGCGCGCGAGAACGATTCGTACCTGCCTGAAACGAGCGCGATCATCGCCGCGGCCATGGATGCGCTGCAGGCCGATTCCTTCGTCTGCATGGGACTCTGTTCCGGAGCGCATGCTTCGTTTCACGCCGCGCGTGACGTGCCGAAGGCGGCGTTCGTCGAGAGTGTGCTCATCAACCCGCTCACCTTCTATTACAAGCCCGGCATGTCGCTCAACCAGTCGCCGGCCGTGCATCACGAGGAATGGCAGCGTTACCTCGTCTCCATGCGCACCATGGCCGGCTGGTCGAAGCTGCTGCGCGGCAACGTCCGCGTCTCGCGCATCCTGCGCACGCTCTACTCCCGCACCCGCGACATCGCCCGCGGCAAGCTCGAGGCGCTGCGCAAGAAGAAGGACCACGGCGACGACCTCGCGGCCGACCTCCGGCGCATCCTCGAGCTGGGAAGAAAGATGACCTTCGTCTTCTCCCGCTCCGACCCCGGCTACGACCTCCTGATGATCAACGCCGGCCACGTCGTCAAACGCTTCCGCAAACGCGGCCTCGTGCAACTCTGGCGCATCGACGACGCCAATCACACCTTTGAAGCACGCAGCTCGCGCGCGGTGATGATCGAGACGCTGACGCGGCATCTGGCGACGCGGTATTTGTCGGCGTAAACGCACCGCCCTACCTCCCCTTTCCGGAGCCGAATCCGCAGACGCTGCGCGGACGTAGGTCTCCTGTGCACATCCTTCGAATCTCGTTCGTGCTGCTCTTCTGCGCCGCGCCGCTGGCGTCGGCGGCGACGTTGTCCGGGCGCGTGCTCGATTCGACGAATGCTCCTCTGCCCGGCGTCACCGTCGAGGCGAGTTCCCACGTCACGGTCACGGACGCGGAAGGGCGATACACGCTCGACGTCCCCTCCGGCGCGTACGACGTCACGTTCCGCCTCCTCAACTTCGCGGCCACGGCGCGACGCGGTGTCGAGATCACGACCGAAGCGCGCGTGGACGTCACGCTTTACCTCTCCGTCAGCGCGGACGTCGTCGTCACCGCGAAACGGACGTTCCGCGACCTGTCGGACATCGACGACGGCGAGGATCTGCTGGGGATCGCCGATGCGGCGACCGTCGGCGTGGTCACGGCGAAGGAGATCGCCAGGCGTCCGTTCCAGCGCGCGGGGGAGATCCTCGAAACCGTCCCCGGCGTCGTCGTCAGCCAGCACAGCGGCGAAGGGAAGGCGAACCAGTATTACCTGCGCGGCTTCAATCTCGATCACGGCACCGACATCGCGATCACGGTGGCCGGAGTGCCGGTGAACATGCCCACGCACGCGCACGGGCAGGGATATGCGGATGCGAATTTCCTGATCCCGGAGCTGATCAGCGGGGTGCAGTACAAGAAAGGTCCGTATTACGCCGACGAGGGGGACTTCGCGAGCGCGGGGGCGATCAACGTCAATTACCTCAACCTCCTCGAGCGCCCGGTCGCGCTGGCGCAGGTGGGGACGTTCGGCTATCGCCGCGCGCTCGTCGCCGCCTCGCCGCGCATCGGCAGCGGCTTCCTGCTCGCCGCGCTGGAGGCGACCCAGAACAGTGGACCGTGGGTGCAGCCGGACGACTACCGCCGCCTCAATGCGGTGCTCCGTTATTCGACCGGCGGACAGCACGGCGGCTTCAGCATCACCGGCATGGGCTACGACGCGCGCTGGAGCTCGACCGACCAGATCCCGCTCCGCGCCGTGAGCAGCGGCGAGCTGTCGCGCTTCGGCTACGTCGATCCGACGGACGGCGGGACGTCGTCGCGTTACTCGCTCGCCGCCGACTGGCAGCTCAGCGGCCCGGCGCGGCTCACGCGCGTCTCCGCGTACGCGATGAAGTACCGGCTCGACCTCTTCTCCAACTTCACCTACTTTCTCGACGATCCGGTGAACGGCGACCAGTTCGAGCAGAAGGACGACCGCCTCGTGTTCGGCGCCGAGGGGAGCCACCGGTGGCTTGCGGGGCGGATGGAGAATGTGGCCGGCGTGCAGGCGCGGCGCGACGCCATCGACGACGTCGGCCTGCACCACACGGTAGCGCGGCGGCGGCTGGCCACGATCCGCCAGGATGACGTGCTGCAGACGAGCATCGGCGCGTACGTCCAGAGCTCGACGCAATGGTCGCCACGCCTCCGCACGCTCGCCGGCCTGCGCGCCGACCGCTATCAGTTCGACGTGGGTCGCCGCAGCTCCGCCTCGCTGGTGAGCCCGAAACTCAGCGTCATGCTCGGCCCGTGGCGCAACACGGAGCTGTACGTGAACGCCGGCAGCGGCTTTCACAGCAACGACGCCCGCGGCGGCAGCGACGTCACTCCGCTCGCAAGAACGAAGGGAGCGGAGCTCGGACTCCGCTCGCGCAGCGCCCGCGGGCTGCACCTGACCGCATCGTTGTGGGGGCTCGACATCGCGTCCGAGCTCGTCTTCGTCGGCGACGCCGGCACGTCCGTGGCGGGGCGGCCGAGCCGCAGGACCGGCGTGGAGCTCGCCGCGACCTGGAACGTCCGCAACTGGCTGGCGCTCGACGGCGAATACGCCTACTCGCGAGGCCGGTTCCGCGACCGCGATCCGGCCGGCGACCGCATCCCCGGCGCGATCGAAGGCGTGGCCACGCTCGGCCTCTCGCTGATCGACCTGGGACCGCTCTCCGCGGAGCTCCGCTACCGCCGGTTCGGCCCCCGCCCGCTCATCGAAGACGACAGCGTCCGCTCCACCGGCTCGAACCTCGTCAGCGCCCGCGCCGGCTGGGCCCTGACCCCGCACCTCCGCCTCGACGTCGACGTCTTCAACCTCCTCGACGCGGAGGTGAGCGACGTCGACTATTTCTACACCTCGCGCTTACGCGACGAGGCCGTGGCGGTGGACGACGTCCACTTTCATCCGGTGGAGAAACGATCGGTGCGGATCGGCGTGTCGACGACGTTCTGAAGACTACGGCGCGTTCACGCGCAGATACGCATCGTCGAACCACACCTGCTGGAATCCCGACTCCCGCGCGTAGCCGCCGAGGATCAGGCTGACGCTCTTCGCGGTCCCGGAGATCGTGTGGGTGAAGTCGCGGCGCTCCCAGACCTCCGGCGCGGTCACGCGGATGTCGTACACCGGGTAGCGCTGCGGGTAGTTGCCGGCGCAGTTCGGGGCGTCGTATTCGACGAGGGCGAAGACCGCGCGGCCGCCGGTGCGGGAGGCGGAGCGGAAGGCGGCGCCGAAGGCGTAGGTGTTCGCACCCTCGACGTTGATGCACTGCAGCTGCTGGTAGGCCGGGCCGCTGTCGGTCGTGTCGCGCAGGCGCATGGAGCCGGACGCGGTGCTGCCGTTCGCGTCGAGATTCGTCCAGGTCGCGTCGCCGGTACCGTTCGGGAAGCGGTCCAGCCAGCCCCACGAGCGGAGGTCGGTGTCGAACGTCCCGTTCGTCAGGAGGTTTGTGGCCACGGGAGGAGAGATCGGCCCGTCGTCGCGCTGGAGCTGGTTCAGCTGGAACACCACCCCGCCGACGCGGATGCGGGCGAAGCGCGGCTCGGTCGACTCGTTCGGCAGGACGGTGACGTACGCGACGCTCCCGTTCTGCTCGAGCGTCACCCACGACACGTCCGAATAGCCTGCCCACGACGTGCAGCTCGCCGGGATCCCGGTCACGTTCAGCACGCCGCGGATCATGCCGCTGTCCGGGATCGGATCGGCGAACGCGGCGGAGAGCGAGAACGAGCAATCCGTCGTCTTCGCGCGCACCGCACGGCGGCGGTCGGCGCTGGCGGCGGAAGCAACGGAGAGGGCGACGAGGAGGCAAACCAGGAGGCGGGACCGGGAGCTCATGATCAGGTGGCGAGGGTAACACAGCGAAACGCCCCTATCATTGCGCCCGCACGTATGAATTCTGCCGCTTGGCGCGTCGCCGGATTGCTCTTCTTTTCGGGTGCGTGCGCGCTCATTTACCAGACCGCGTGGATGCGGCAGTTCCGCCTGATCTTCGGCGCGTCGACGTTCGCCACCGCGGCCGTCCTGGCCGTCTTCATGGGCGGCCTCGGCCTCGGCAGCGCGGTCCTCGGCAAACGCGCCGACCGCGCGGACAACCCCCTCCGCCTGTACGCGCGGCTCGAGCTCGCCATCGCGATGGCGGCAGCCATCTCCCCTGCGCTCCTCTGGCTGGCCGCGAAGATCTACTGGTCCCTCGGCGGCTCACCCACCCTCGGGCTCGGCGGCGCGTCCGTCGTCCGCCTCGTGCTCTCGCTGCTCGTGCTCGGCATCCCGACATTCCTCATGGGGGGCACGCTCCCCGCCGCCGCGCGCGCGATCCAGGGGGACGACGACTCCGGCCGCCGCGCCGTGGCCCTGCTCTACGGCCTCAACACCCTCGGCGCGGTCGCCGGGACGCTGCTCTCGACGTTCGTCCTCCTCGAGCACCTCGGCAACCGGCAGACGCTGTTCGCGGCTGTTGCCGTGAATCTGATCGTGGCGCTGACGGCGATGAAGATGACGATCGCGCGCGCATCGACCACAGCCGCGGGAGAAGAAACCGCGCCGGCGCTCGTCCCAGCGAAATGGGTCTACGCCGCCGCTGCGATCGCCGGCTTCGCGTTCCTGCTGATGGAGCTGGTCTGGTACCGGATGCTCTCCCCGCTCCTCGGCGGGACGACGTACATGTTCGGCCTGATCCTCGCCGTCGCCCTCCTCGGCATCGGCCTGGGCGGCGCCGCCTACGCGCTACTGCGCGGCAACAGGCGCGCGACTGCGGGGGCGTTCGCCGTCACCTGCGCGCTCGAAGCGCTCGCCATCGGCATCCCGTTCGCCCTCGGCGACCGCCTGGCCACGCTCACGCTCGCGCTCTCCGACCACTCCGTCCTCGGACTCGCCGAGTCGGTCGTCTCATGGACGATCGTGACGCTGATCGTCGTCTTCCCGGCCGCCTTCGTCTCCGGCGTGCAGTTCCCGCTGCTGGTCGCCCTCCTCGGCCGCGGGCGGAGCGACGTCGGCCGCGAAGTCGGGACCGCGTACGCGTGGAACACCGCCGGTGCGATCGCCGGATCGCTCGCGGGGGGATTCGGCCTCATGCCGCTCTTCTCCGCCCCCGGGTGCTGGCAACTGGTGGTGACGCTGCTCGCATTGCTCGCTGCCGGCTCGATCCTGTTCGCGCTGCGCGAGCAGCAACGCACGCTCAGCATCGCCTCGGCGGTGGCGGCGTTGCTGGCGGTGCTCTGCCTCACGGCGGCCGGCCCGACGGCGGTGTGGCGCCACTCCGGAATCGGCGCCGGCCGCGCGACGCGCATGACCTCGCACAACACGCTCGTCGACTGGATGCGCTGGAGCAACCGCAGGCTGGTGTGGGACGCCGACGGCCGCGAGAGCGGGGTCGCGCTCACCGTCGCGGTCGAGCCGTCATTCATCGTGAATGGCAAGAGCGACGGCTCCGCCCGCAGCGACGCCGGGACGCAGGTCATGGCCGGCCTCGTCGCCGGCGCGTTTCACGGCAGCCCCTCACGCGCCCTCGTGGTCGGCCTCGGCACCGGCAGCTCCGCGGGCTGGCTCGGCGCCGTCGACAGCATGAAACGGGTCGACGTGGTCGAGCTCGAGCCGGTGGTGCTCGACGTGGCTCGCGTCCTCGCACCGTTCAATCACGACGCCATGCGCGACCCGAAGATCGCCATCACCATCGCCGATGCCCGCGAAGTGCTGCTGACGTCGCGCGACACGTACGACATCATCGTCTCCGAGCCGTCCAACCCATTCCGCGCCGGTATCGCCAGCCTCTTCACGCGCGAGTTCTACCAGGCGGTGGAAGGCCGCCTCGCCCCGCGCGGAGTGTTCGCGCAGTGGGTGCAGACGTACGACATCGACCCGGAGACGATGCGTACCATCTACGCGACCGTGGTCTCGGTCTTTCCGAACGTCCACACCTGGACCACCACCGCCGGCGACGCGCTCCTCGTCGCGTCGAACGACCCGCTGCGCGTGGACGTCGAGTCGCTGCGCGCGCTGCTGGCGAAGGAGCCGTATCGCTCCGCGATGAGAAACGCGTGGGGGACCGAGGGGGTGGACGGGCTCTTCGCGCGCTTCGTGGCGAACGAGGAGTTCGCGCGGCAGGCGGCGCGGCAGGCGGAGTCGATGAACACCGACGACCGGACCGTGATCGAGTTCGGCTTCGCGCGCAGCGTCGGCATCGCCGAGAACCTGTTGCCGCTCATGCAGCAGACCGCGAACGCCCGCGGCATGGCACGCCCGCTCCTCATCCGCGGCACGCTCGCCCCGGAAACCGCGCTGAACGGACCGCTCATCGGCGAGACGGCGCTGCAGCTCGCGAACGAAGGACGCGAAGAGGCGGCGCCCCTCGCCGAACGCTTGCGCATCCTGCATCCGCCGGAGACGGAGAGCCTGCTCGCGCGCCTGCGGCTGGTGCAGCGGCGGTACGCCGAAAGCGCGGCGCACCTGCGCAACGCCCTCGTCCCGTATCGCACCGATCCCTGGCCCGACCTGCGCCTGCTGCAGGAAGCGGTCGACAGCGCGGTGACGCTCGCCTCGACGGACCGCCGTTATGCACGTGCGATGTATGCGCTCGTCGAGCGCCCGTACGCCGGGATGATGCTGGAGGACGACCGCCGCATCGCACGCGTCCTGATCGCCTCGCAGCTCGGAGGCTGCACGCCCGAGCTCCTCGCCTCGCTGGCGGACCTCGAGCCGTACGCCCCGTTCCGCGAAGAGATCCTCACGCTCCGCGCGCGCTGCTACACCTCAGGCCCGCTGGCGCGCATCGCGAAGGAAGAGCTGGAGCAGTTCCGAGCGAAGAGCTACGGCTCGATCATCGAAGCGACCGCCACCCCGCAACCGTGATCGCGAGCGGCAGCAGGAAGAGGATACTGACGACGTTCAACATCCAAAGCCCGAGGAGTGCGGCCGGGATGCTGAGCAGCAGCGCCGCCCAGCGTTGCAGCCGCAGCAGACCGATGCCCCCGGCGATGAGCCAGACGAGCGCGGCAATCGCGATCAGCCAGGCACGCGCGTTCGGCTCCGGCGTGTCGCGGTGAGCGCGAGCGAGCCCGACAAAGACACCGGTAATGCTGAAGAGGGCGAGTAAGCCGCCCGCGTAGAAGATCTCTCGTGGCAATCGCATCGTTCTCTTAGTAAGACGGCGGCGGCTTCCGTGAGGTTCGGTTTGGAGTGCGGTGACCGCAGTCACCGCTTTGACTCAGTGCTGAGCGGCAGGACGCATCCCGACAGCGCAGCTCCGCCGCAGGAAAAGCGGTGACTGCGGTCACCGCACTCCAAACTTCCCCACATGGCACGCTCAGTGGATTTACTTCCTGCATGACTGGAATGTTCATCGGGCTCATGGCGCTCTTCATCGGCTTTGCCGTGCTCATGGCGGTGTGGGGGCGGTGGCGGCGGCAGATGGGCGGCGGGTTCGGTCCCACCGAGCGCGCCGACGGCAGCATGACCACCGGACCGACCGGCTACCCCGAGGAGATGAAAGGCCACGGGAAAGTCATCGGGCCGACGGACAACAACGCCGCGAAGATGTAGCGATATACCGGGTGAAGTGCACCTCGTGCGGCAGACCGTTCAACGCCGAAGGCGCAGGACTGCAACTGCCTGCAGCCGATGCGCAGCCTGCCAGCTCGACGCTTCCAGGAAACTCCCGTATCTGTCGCCCGCTACGCGGGCTCGTTTGGTGGCACGTACCAACCGCGGCTGAAGCCGGGGTCTATTTCCTGGAGCCGCCTACGGCGGCAGACCTGGCCCGCGTAGCGGGCGACAGGAAAATCGTAAATCTACTGGACGAGCCCTGAGAAATTTGAAAATGCGGCACTCTTTTACTTTGGAGGTCAACGCACATGGCTCCTACTCCGGTTGTTAGATGGCACGCGATATTTTCCCGGCAGAACGGTGGCGCGCTCCGAATCTGGACTCAGCAGGGTGGAGAACAACTGAACAACCTGTCGGCCGATCAACTCGCGGCATACGTGAGCATTCTGAAGGGTGACCCAACCGTTCTGTACAATCCTGACGACGACACAGTCTCCAGCGGCCCAGAAACGCCCTGACCGTCGGCAGTCATAACTGTATGCAGCGCTGAAGGAGGCGATCTCCGGACGGCAAGTTGATTTCAGACTGCGGCGAAATCGAAGCCGAAGCCGCAGAAGCATTCCAGTAGTAATGCGGCCATTGCGACCACTTTGCGCGAATTGAGCATGCGCCGTCGTCAGGCTGGCTGAACTACAATTCCCGAAGTAAATCGGGGAGCCATGGGCGACAGCGACCCAAAATCAATTGGCAGCGATGGTCCGTCGGACTCTTCGATTCCCGTCGAGCTGCGCCAGCAACTCGCGATTCTCGCCGGCCCTGACGCGATCGACTGCGGCCTCGCAACAGGAACGGAGTCAGCCGAACTAGTCTACAGGCGCGCCACGGCCGCCCTTGCCGCACATCGGGCTTTCTACTGCGTGTACCGGCAATCGAGCCGAGGTCTGTCTCCGGTCAGAATCGACGGCTACCCGCCTCCCCCTCCGATCTGGCCTTGGCTTGCCGGTTATGTGGGCAGAGACGACGGCGTGGTCTTCGAAGTTGGTGAAAACTCTCATGGGACCCTAGTTCGTGGACCGGACGTGCTCGTCCCGGGTGCTACGACATCACCTCGTCGCCTCGGTCCCGGTATGACTGTCCCCGTTTTGGTCTCGTCCCCAACGGCAGCGCTCGATGGGGCAGCTACGTCAATCAACGGGATCGTCATCGTCGAGGCAGCCATCGGAGTCGATGGTTCAGTCACGGATGCACGCGTGCTCAAGCCGCTCCCACTCGGCATCTCGGAGATTGCGGAGCGTCTCATTCGGCAATCTATTTTTCAACCGAGCCGGTTATTCGGAGTTACGATTCCTGTCTTTTACAACATCGTCGTGGACTGCCGGGCGAGCCACTTGAGCGTGCGACAACCGACGGCCTGACGTCGGTGTGAAGCTGTCACGAGGACTGCACGCGCGTGATGCTGCGAGTCACGACGCTCTGTGGCAGCCGCGATCGCTGGCGTGTCGAATAGGACAACTGTTCGTCTGCTATCGTGCCCACATGGGAGGCGGCGTCATGGATTCAAAGTCCTTGCGTAAGCTCGGCGTAATTGGCTCGTACATCACCGGCTTCGGGGCATGGCTCGTGGGATTTCTGGCCTTGACCGACGGTGATAATGCGATTGCCGCGGGTGTCTGCTTGGTCGCGGCAGCGATTGCGTTCCGCTCGTTAGGTCAATTCGCATCGTCGCCTGAGTAGCTTCACCGTCCCGGCCGTCGGGGTGGACGCTAACGCTCGTCAACGTGGACCTCACCACGCTGGAGTTGCATCCTGCTCCTGGTCGAGGTGCATGCTGGCCGTCGTCAGGGTGAATGCCCACGCGATGGACATTCACCTCCACCGCGTGGACATTCACCCTGACCCGGCTGCACTTTCACCTCCACGGCCCGGACTTTCACCTTCACCCGCCTGGACTTTCACCCTGACGCGTGTGGGCTTTCACCCTGACGCGGGTGGACTTTCACCGTGACCCGGGTGGACTTTCACTTCGACCGCGTGGGCATTCACCTCCACGGCGTGGCCTTTCACCTCGAGCCGGCTGGACATTCACCTCCACGCCGTGGGCTTTCACCTTCACCCGGCTGGACTTTCACCTCCACGGCGTGGACTTTCACCTCCACGCCGTGGAGTTGCATAGTGACGTCTGTCACGGTTTACCTTGCCAGGGAATACATGCTACGGTGACATAAGTTGAGCCTGATATCGAGAGGATTGGACTAGAAATACCAGCCACGATGAGATAGGGACATACAGCGATGCGAACGAAGAAGACGGGACAGAGGAAGGACGCGGCCGTGCGCATCAGGCGCCCGGTCCGGCGTGGCGTGCGTCGCGCGCGGCGTCCTCTGTGGATTGCCCAGCTTCGGCGTCTGAATCGCGCGGTCGCATCGTCGTCGCGGATGATCGACTCCACGATGGAGGCGATTGAACGGGCGTCCAGTCACGCGGCGCGGTGTCCGATCCGGACCACGCGCGACCTGCAGCGGCTTTCGAGGCGGCTGACCGGGGCCACGTTACGACTGTCGCGTGCTGTTCGCGCGATGGGCGAGACGTCCGAGTCGATGCGTCTCGAGCCGGAGCGCGCCTGCGGGGCGCCGCGGCTGCTCATCGACGCAACCGCCCGCTGGGTCCTGGTAGCCGTCGCCCTCGACAACACCTCCGCGCAGCTCCTGAGCCTGCAGGAGGGGGTGCTGGAAGGCCTCTGCTCCGGCGAGATCACCCCCGAGGCCGAGGCGACGAAGCGCCTGCCGCGCATCGTCGTCACGCCGCGGGTCATTTCCGCGCGCGACTTCCTGCTCTGCCGGCGGTCGAGCGCGCGCGACCGCATTGCCTCCATTCCGGCGCGGCGCCGGCGGACCGCCTGCCGTGCCACGACCGACGCTCCACGGCGCATCTCCCGGGGACGCGCTCCTCCTCTTTCTTCGACCTGCCTGCTCTGATCACCAGCACAGATCGAAAAAAAAGAGGACTTTATGAGTACCCAAGAGAAAGCTGTCTCTGAAAACATTGAAATCCCGGCTTCGTCTCACAGCGAGGCGGCCCAGGCCTTCGTCGACCAGCTCCGTCGCATGCGGGAGACGATCCCGCACTTTGTCATCCCCACCCTCAAAAGCGGGCGGCGGACGCTGAACAGCCTCACCTCGGTTCCGGCGGCGTTCGTCGAGCTGACGGCCGTGGCGCGCACGAACAACGTCGCACTCGTGCGCGGCGGTGCAACGACCCCGGCCGAAACGCGCGACCTGATGTCCTACGGTGAGGCGTACAGCCCGGTGGCCGACGAGCTGGAGGCGTTTGCGCAGTTCATCCGGTACAGCATCGCCGCCGCCAAGGCCGCGGCGGCCGACGAGGCACTGAACACGTACGCGCTGGCGCGCCGCCTGGCCCGCCGCGCGGCGCACGCCGATCTCGCGCCGCACGTCGCCGACATGCGCCGCGCCCTCGGCAACCGTGGCAGGCGTTCGAAGGCCGCGGCCGCGCGCAAGGGGGAGCAAGCCGCGCCGTCCGAAGAGAAGTCGTAGTAACCCTGTAGTGCCCGCGGGCGCGTCGTAAGACGCGCCCGCGGTTTTCATGTATGGAGCGCGGTAACGACAGTTACCGCTTTGACTGCTTCTGTTCGTGCAGCTATCCGTAGCTGGTGCAAGCTGCCTGGTGGCGTTGCAGAACGAACAAAGACAGTCAAAGCGGTAACTGTCGTTACCGCACTCCATACCGTTGGCGCGGTCAGCGCCCCTTCAGGATCTCCTCCGCCCTGTTCGCCGGCAGCCTGCGCTCGTAGCCCCAGATCCCGTCCAGCCACTCCGTGCCGGTGGTTTTTTCCTGGGACTCCGACATCATGCGCAGCGCTTCGACGACTCCGGGGACGACGTAGGTGTGGCCGCGGGCATCGCGGAGCATGGTCCAGAGCCAGTCCTGGTTGGTGCCGAGATCGGTGCGCGCCTGCGAGAGCATGCGGCCGAGGGCGCGGAGGCGGTGCACGATCGCGTGCAGGCCGCACGTCGCGAAGAACGAGTACGGCTCGATCGAGGCGAGACGCTTCGCGAACGAGGCATGGTCGCGGTGCAAGGTCACGGCGCCGGCGGTGATCTCGGTCGCCAGCTTGGCGGTGGAGACGACGCCGTGCGGACGGAGGTCGATGAAGCCGTTCACCGCCATCTGGAACGCGATGAACTCGTCGAGCGTGCACGCGGGGCTCGTCTTCGCGTAGCTGTCGGCGAAGAGGCGGCGCAATGCGTCGTCGTCGGTGACGATCTCGCCGAGCGGGGCGATCCAGTAGCCGGTGCGGGCGAGCGAAACGCCTTCGTCGTTCTCGATCACGATCGGCGAGCCGAGCGACGTCACCGCGAAGACGGCGTCGAGCACCACCTTCAGCACCGCCATGTGGGCTTCGTCGCGCGCGCCGAACTGACCCTCGTCGACGAGCGGCTTGAGCGGCAGCAGCTGTCCCGGCTTGTCGGCGGAGACGAGGGCGCGCAGCTCGAGCGCGAGCGTGGCCACGTCCCACTGCTCGACGTCGCGGAAGGTGAGCGGGCGCGAGTTGGCGGCGAAGAACTGCCTCGCGTCGAACGAAGGCGACGGCGACTGCTCCAGCGCATCGACGTCGAGCGTACGCAGGCGGTGCAGGAGGATGAGCAGCGCGAGCGTGTGCAGCTCCGCCTGGTGCTTCGCGGAGCCGAGGTCCTGCAGCGCGAGCGGATCGATGCCGCTGAGCTGCGCGCTGAGGAGCGCGGGCTGGTAGAGGAAGTCGAAGACCTGGTTCGAGTTTGCGGTCTCGGTGTAGTAGCAGACCCCGTCCTCGAACCAGGGGACGTTCGGGTCGTCGCCGAGGAGGCCGGTGGTCGCGAGGACGTGTCCGAGCTCGGACACCGAGGCCACTTTCATGACCCGGTAGAGCGCGTCGGCGTTCGCGACGGAGAAGAAGCCGTTCTCGCCGCTGCGGATCGCGTACGCGGGACGCAGCTCTTCGCCGCGTTTGAAGTGCAGCGGCTTCGCCTTCCCCACGGAGAACGCGAGCGTGGTCGGCTTGAAAATCTGGATCCACTGGCGGCGCTCGCGCGAGCCGCGAAAGAGCTCGTGCGGTGCATCGCGCAGCGCCTTGACGATGCCGCCGTGCAGCGGGATGCGCTCCCGCATGCGCACTTCGTCGATGCCGATGGCCGCGGCGGTGACGAGCATGAGGATGCCGCGCTGCGCGTATTTCTCGGTGAGGTGCACCGCCTCGTGATGCTTGTTGCGGAGGAACTCGTCTCGTGCAGCGTGGGCGAAGCCGAGGCGGAGCGACGTCTCAACGCTACCGCCTGCAAGCGGAGACTCGTCGTACATCCCGCCGACGCCGGTGGTGTGCGCGACGAGCACGCGCGCGCCCCATTCCTTGTCGACCGCGCTGAGATCGTCGGCGAACGTGCTCTCGAACGCGTCCTTCACATCCTCGATGAAGTGATCGTCGAGGCCGAGCTCTTTCGCCACGACCGTGAGGCCGCCGGTCTGGTACGCGAGGATGCTGGGCAGCGGAAAGCCGAGGAGCACGGAGCGGTACGGCTTCGGTCCGTAGTCATGGAGAACGGTGAGGCGGTCCTGGAGATACCCGGTGATCGGCCGCGAGGCGCGCACGTAGCGCATCAGCCCTTCGGCGATCGCTTCGTGCGTCATGGAGCGGTCGAGCCCTGCGATCTTCAGGAACTCGTCGACCGCGCCCGCGCGGTGATGGATGTCGGCGTCGGTGACGACTTCGAGTCCGGGAATCGGCTTGAGCTCGAACTTCGAGACCGCCACGTAGACGCCGCCCGGCGAGAGGAAACCCTGGCCGAACGGCTTGGCCGAGGCCCCGGCGCCCCAGCGCGTGCGCGTGGTGCGCCTGAGGCGCGACTCGAACGAGCGCACCTCGTCGTCCGTGCGGCCGGTGACGATGAGGATGGGGACGTCCTCCACCGACGCCGGCGGCCGGATGGTCATCATCTCTTCGAGCATGGCCACCATCTGCAGCGCGGAGGCTCCGCCGACGGCCCCGGTGCCGCCGATCAGCACGTGCACGTCGCGGTAATGCCGGCCCGACCGGGCCGCCGCGACGAGTCGCGGTCCAAAACGGCTTTTCTTGAAACGCATGCGGCGCGAAGGATATCTCCGTACGGCGGCTACTTGTCGATTGCAAGCTCGATGAATTCGTAGATGAAGTTTCCGGTGCCGAGCGCGTCCGAGAACTCGCTGATGTACAGCCCCTTTCCGCAGGCCGCGGGAGCGCCGCTGCCGGGCGTGGCGGTGGAGGAGGCGGCGCGGGTCCAGCTCGCCGCCTGGTTCGCGGCGGAGCAGGGCTGCGTGCGGCGCAGGCTCTCGCCACCCGCGGAGGCCATGGCCACGGTCGCGCCGTCGAGCAGCGTGCTGGATGCGTTGAGGAGCGAGTACGTCTCGCTGCCGTTGATCTGCGGCATCGTGTCGGCGGCGTTGAGGAACGTGACGTTCGCGCCGAGGGTCACGCCCCAGTAGGTCTGGAACTGCGCCTTCGTCGCGTTGCGGGCGATGACGACGTAGCCGAGCGACGGGATGGTCGTACCGGCCGGAATCGTGTACGTCAGGGTCGCATTCGCCTGCGTGATGCGGTGGCTCCCGATGTTCGTCGGCAGTCCGCCTCCGCCGCCGCCGCCGGAGTCGTTGTGCAGCTCGACGAACTCGTAGACGAAGTTGCCGGTGCCGCTCGCGTCGGCGATCTCGTTGAGCTTCACGCCGCCGCCGCAACCTGCTCCGGCGCCGCTACCGGCGTTCTCCGCCGATTCGAGCAGCGTGTTCCAGGTGGTGCCGCACGGATCGACGCGCTGCAGCGTGCGCGCCGCGCTGGCCGGCTGCTGCGCGCTCGGGCCGTCGACCTTGACGCCCAGCGCGTTGAAGAGCGAGTAGTTCTCGTCGCCGTTGATGACCGGCATCGCGCCGTTGGAGTTGAGGAAGACCGCGTTCGCCGGCAGCGTCGTCCCCCAGAACGATTCGAACGCCGCCTTCGTGGCGCTGCGCGCGATGATCAGGTAGCCGTCGGCCGGGATGCTCGTGCCGGCCGGGATGACGTATTCCGCCAGCGAGTTCGCCTGCGTCACTTTCCAGGAGCCGACGTCTGCCGCGCTCCCGCCGCCGGTGGAGTTGCTCACGGTGACGCTCACATTGACCGAGGTCCCGATGTTGTTCGCCGCGTCATAGGCCTTCGCCACCAGCACGTGCGCGCCGTTGCTCACAGCCGCGGTGTTCCAGCTCCATGCGAACGGCGAGGCACTGTCGGTCGACTGCAGCGCGCCGTCGAGCAGGAACTCGACGCGCGTCACGCCCACGTTGTCGGTGGCGGTGGCCGTCACGCTGACCGTCGCCGAGACCGTGGCGCCGGACGCCGGCGCGGTGATCGAGACGGACGGCGGGATCGTGTCGCCGCCGGTGCCGCCCTGGTAGGTGATCCACATCGGCGACGACCAGACGTCATGCCCGTCCGCCTGCACCGCGCGGACGTAGTACCAGTACGTGCCGGAGGTCAGCGACTCGGTCAGCGAGATCGAGCTCTGGTTCGCATACGTCGCGTACGGTGCGGCCGGAACGCCGCCTCCGATCTGCCCCCGCCAGACTTCGAACGTGCTGACCGCTTCGCCGTTCGGATCGTTGAGGCTCGCCACGAGCGTTGCACCTCCCGCGGCGCTGAAGATGTCCCCCATCACGTGCGCGCCGTCGCCGGTGCGGAAGACGAGCTGCGCGTTCGGGTCCTCGGAGGCGAAGAAGTGCCGCGCCTTGTGCGCCGCCAGCAGGTTCGCCTTCGTCAGCGACGTGGCCAGGTAGACGGTGCGCGTCGGGAGCGCCATGCCGTAGTTGTTGCAGTGCGAGTCGTGATCGGCGACCGGGCCGACGTGGAAGCCTTTGTTCAGCGCCTCTTTCCAGCGGCCGGTGTAGTCGGTCGCGCCGACGTTCGTCGACGCGCAATCGACCGCCGTCGAGAACGCGAGCCCGCTGCGGATCGCGATGCCCTGCATGGCCGCGTCGGCGTTGGCGTTGAACGCGAAGTTGTCGAAGTTGCCCGAGCCGGGGTGGTTGAAGATACCGAGCGCGCCCGCGCTGGAGGGATGCGCCACCGAGGCGGCGTAGAGCGCGAGGTAGCCGTAACGCTTCGGCGTGAAGACGTCGAAGTAGCAGTTCGTCCCCGGCGTGCATTCGGGATTGGGGCCGTTGCAGGTGGTGCAGGTCTCCCAGCCGAACAGTTGCGGCGTCTCGATGAGCGTGACGTGGCCCTGGTCGTCGTTGGAGCTGACGCCCCATTCCATGCCGTACAGCGCCACGAACGAGCCGTTCACCGTCGCGGCGTTCGCGGCCGCGAGGCCGTCCTGGTAGCGCTGCCGGACTTTCGCTTCCGTCACCGGGGCGTTGTTCGTCGCGATCGCGTCCTGGATGAGGTGGTTGTGCTCGTTGACGACCCAGAAATCGAGGCCCGCGGTATTGCGCGCGTACCCGAAGACGTTCGCGGGAGTGAACGTCCCGCTGCCGTATGCGTTGCCGGATGCGCAGGCGCTGGTGGGATGCCCGCCGTCGGACCAGTTCGAATGCGCGTGCGTGGAACCGTAATAGAAGTTGTACGGGAAGCCCGCTTCGATCGGCGCGTGCTGCTGGACCTGGCAACTGGTGGCGTCCGTCGTGAGGCGCGTCGCGGCCACGGCCGGGAGGTCGTAGTTCACGATCACTTCATCCGTCGACGCGAGCGCCTCCTCGGCGTCGAATGCCTGGTCGTACGTGAACGCCCCGCGCCCGCGGGAACCGGCGTACCGCGCGACGAAGCTGTAGCGATACGCGCCGGCCGGCACGAGTTGCCCCGCGTCGTCGCGTCCATCCCACCAGAGCTCCGCGACCGCGGCGCCGTCCCGCCCGAGGTGCGCGCGCCCGTCGAGCGTCAAGACGCGCGCGCCGTCGGCGGCCCGGTCGATGCGCAACTGCCAGAAGACGGTCCCGAACCTCCGCTCGTGCGCCGCGCGCTGGTACGAGAGGATCGAGAAGAGCCGGACGCTTCCGAGCTCCCCTTCGTCTCCCGGAGAGAACTGATACGCGCTCGACCCGATGAACGCGATGAAGCTCGCGTCGCAGTCATCGTATTCGGCCGCGGACAAAGACGCGGTAAGACAGAGCGCGATCAGCGCAAAGGACACGAGGCGCATGACGGATTTCTCCCCAGAAGGGTGGATTGGTGTTGCGGGAGTGGTGATGGTACCGCGGCGCGCGGAAAAATAGTGCGCTATGCCGCGGCAGAGCGTCTCAAAGCTTGCGCCGCGCATCCCCGCCCACCCAGATCCCTCGCTCGACGTTCGGGATGACTGGCGTCACCGCAACCGCACGGTGCAATCCCACGCCCGCCGCCCGTCCCGGCAGCGGATGGTGGCGTCGAATGGCGCCACCGAGGTGATCCGCAGGCCGTTCCACGGGATCTCCCCGCGGGCGGCGATGACGCGGCGGTTGGGGCCGGCCGCTTCCTTCACCAGGTGGGCGAAGCCGCGGCCGGTGTGGCAGCTCTGCAGGACGATCGTGGCGTACGGATCGAGCCTGTCCAGGAAGGCCGCCAGCCGGGCGCGGTCCGTGCCGTCGAGCGTCGGCTTCTTCCGGTCCGCGAAATACATCGAGAAGGGGTCACCGTGCCCCGACAGCAGGAGCAGGCGCGCGCCGTCGACGTCGATCGAGAAGAGCGCGTCATCCGTCGCGACCTGCTCGTGCACCTCGGTGTCGTAGCGCTTCGCGATCTGCGCCCGCAGCCGGTTCTGGTGCGAGGTGTAGAAGACGCGCCGGAAGAGCGAGCGCTCGCGCGGGTAGATGAGCACAGCCCGCTCCCGCGCCTCGGCGGCCGAGGCAAGGAGGAACAGCACGGCGAACGCGATGCGCGCGACCATGAGGACGACCTGATTGGACCGGCAGCCATTGTAGCGCGCGAACACGACCGGCGAGCGCGGCCGCGCTTAGTAGCACTACTACCTTGACCGTTTCACCCTGCGCGCGTAGATTGGCCCCACCTTGACCTCACCTGATTTCGACAGCACCCAGACGTCGCGGATGCGGCTCCTCAACGCGGGGAAAACGCTCTTCGCACGCAACGGATACGAACAGACGTCCACCGCCGCCATCGCCCGCGAGGCGGGCTCCTCGGAGTCCCAGCTGATCCGCTATTTCGGCGGGAAGGCGGGGCTGCTGGAGGCGATCTTCAATGAGTCGTGGTCGACGCTGAACCAGAACGTCCAGGAGCACATCGAGCAGGCGGTGCACGGGCGCGACGCGATCATCCGCATCCTCTCGCTGATGATCCAGGCCTTCAGCCGCGATCACGACATCGCGTTCCTCTTCCTCTTTGAAGGACGGCGCATGCGCGGGGGCTCGCACGAGGTGCTGCTGTCGAAGGGCTTCGTGCAGTTCCTGCAGGTGATCGACATGCTGATCGAGCGCGGCCGCGACGACGGTTCGTTCCGCACCGATATCCATCCGAAGGTGCTCTGCTCGGCAATGCTCGGCTGCGCCGAGGGGATGGTCCGCGACCGCGTGCTGTCGGCACGCAACCACGAGCCGGACGTCTTCGACGACGCCGCCATCCTGCGCGTGTTCACCTCGATGGTGAACGGCCTGGCGCCGTAGGCGCCGCCTAGTCGAGCACCGCCGCGAAGTTGCCGATCACGGCGGGGCGGACGTCCCAGATGTCGCGGGCGTATTCGGTGATGGTGCGGTCGGAGGAGAACTTGCCCATGCGGGCGATGTTGAGGAGCGACATGCGGTTCCAGTTCGCGCGATCGCGGTAGGCCGCGTCGACCGCCTGCTGCGTCGCGACGTAGGCCGGGAGGTCGGCGAGATGCACGTACTCGTCGCGGACGGACAGCAGGTTCGCGACGATGGGGCGGAAGATGTCCTTGTCCCCGCGGGAGAAGTGTCCCGCCGCGATCGAATCGAGCGCGCGGCGCATCCAGCGGTGCTCGTGCAGGTGGCGTTGCGGGTCGTAATGCGCGAGCTCCTTCGCCACCTCTTCCGAGGTCAGGCCGAAGATGAAGATGTTCTCCTCTCCCACCTCGTCGCGGATCTCGATGTTCGCACCGTCCAGCGTGCCGATGGTGAGCGCGCCGTTCAGCGCGAGCTTCATGTTGCCGGTGCCCGACGCTTCCTTCCCCGCGGTCGAGATCTGCTCCGAGAGCTCCGCGGCCGGCATGATCGCCTCGGCCAGCGTGACCCGGTAATCCGGCAGGTAGACCACGCGCAGGTGCTCGCGCGAGCGGGGGTCGGCGTTCACGACCTCCGCCACCGAATGAATCAGCTTGATGATCAGCTTCGCCATCCAGTAGCCGGGCGCCGCCTTCCCGGCGAAGATCACGGTGCGCGGCTGCAGCGGCGTCACGCCGTCCTCGACGATGGACCAGTAGCGATGGATCACGTGCAGCGCGTTCAGGAGCTGCCGCTTGTATTCGTGGATGCGCTTGACCTGCACGTCGAACATCGACATCGGATCGACGGTCACGCCGGTCAGCTCTTTCGCCCGGCGCGCGAGCGCGACTTTGTTGCGGCGCTTCACGCTGTCGAGCTTCTCGAGCAGGGCCGCGTCGTCCGCGAAGAGCTCCAGCTCGCGCAGGCGGTCGAGGTCCTTCACCCAGCCGTCGCCGATGGTGCGGTTGATCAGCGTCGCCAGCGGGCGGTTCGCGTGCAGCAGCCAGCGGCGCGGCGTCACACCGTTCGTCTTGTTGTTGAAGCGGTCCGGATAGAGGCGGTAGAAGTCGGGCGCCAGATGGGTCGTGACGAGCTTCGAATGCAGTTCGGCCACGCCGTTCACGGAATGGCTCCCCGCCATGGCCAGATTCGCCATCCGCACTTCACCGTCCGCGACGATCGAGATGTTGTGCTGCATCGCCACATCGCCCGGGAAGCGGCGCTCGACTTCCGCGAGGAGGCGGCGGTTGATCTCCTGGATGATCTGCATGTGCCGCGGCAGCACGCGGTGCATGAGGTCGTACGACCACCGCTCGAGCGCTTCCGGCAGGAGCGTGTGATTCGTATAGCCGCACGTCGCCACCGTGATGGCCCACGCCTCTTCCCACGGCATCTGCAGCTCGTCGACGAAGATGCGCATCAGCTCCGCGACCGCGAGGGCGGGATGCGTGTCGTTCATCTGGATCGCGACCTTCTCGGCGAAACCGGAGAACGACTCGTGCGTCTCGCGGTAACGCTTGATGATGTCGCGCACCGAGCAGGCCACCAGGAAGTACTCCTGCAGCAGCCGGAGCTCCTTCCCCGCCGCCACGACGTCCGAGGGATACAGCACCTTGGAGATCGACTCGCCGGTGATCTTTTCGTGCACCGCGCGGATGTAGTCGCCGGTGTTGAAGATCCCGATATCAAACTGATCGGACGCCCGGGCGGAGAAGAGCCGCAGCACGTTCACGGTCCGCCCGCCATAGCCGACGATCGGCATGTCGTGCGGCACGCCGATGATCTTCTTGGCGTCGACCCAGCGCGGCTTGTAGACGCCGTTCTCCGCAACGTTGGCGATCGAGCCGTAGACCGGGATGCTCACCGCCTCGTCGTCGCGCGCGATCAGCCACGGCGAGCCGCCGCCGTCGAGCCAGTGGTCGGGCTGCTCGTGTTGGTAACCGTTCACGAACTCCTGGCGGAAGAGGCCGAACTCGTAGTTGATCCCGTAGCCGAAGCCTGGAAGATCGAGCGAGGCCATCGAGTCGAGGAAGCAGGCCGCGAGGCGGCCGAGACCGCCGTTGCCGAGGGCGGCATCGTGCTCGAGGGACTGCAGCTCTTCGAGGTCGGCGCCGAGCTCCGTCAGCACGGTGCGCGCTTCGTCGAAGATGCCGAGGTTGGTCAGGTTGTTCCCCAGGGCACGGCCCATCAGGAACTCCATGGAGAAGTAGTAGAGACGCTTCGCGTCCTGCTCGCGGTAGCGGCGCTCGCTCTCGCGCATGGCGTCGAGGGCGGGGCGGCGGACGGCGGTGGAGAGGGCGAAGAGGCGCTCGCGCTGCGACGCATCCTGCCAGACGCGGCCTTTCGCGAAGCGAAGAAACGACTCGATTCCCTCGCGCAGGTGGATATGCCCGCGCGAGGATCTGGGCTCACTCTTGTGCACTGAATCGGACCTCATCTGCCATTTTAGAACGTTCGCAGCCCGATGCGACGTTCCACCGGCCTCAGCGCTTCGCGCAGGCGTCTGCCGGGACGACGAACGGTGCGCCGACCGGATACTGCGAACAGATACTGCTTTGACACTGACCCGCCTGGACGGCGAACTGGGTCTGGTTCTCGAGGGCGTTCTGCGCCGGGCAGTAGCAGTCGGCGATCGTGACGCCCTCGACCTTACGCACGTTCCTGCACGCGAAGCTGAAGCACTGCGCGAACTGCACCTGCTCGCCGCTGCTGTTCGTGGCCGGGCAGTTGTGCGGCAGCGCCGCGACGTTCTTCCGCCAGTGCCCGTTGAGCTTCTGCGGGATGTTGAGCTGCGGCCAGAACAGCGACCAGACGCCGGTCTTCTTCGTGACCGGATCGACGGGCGCCGTGCAGTCCCCCTGCATGTTGCCGCCCGTGACATCCGCCAGCGCCGGCCCCGGCAGCACGGGACACTCGCAGACGACCTCCGGGAACTTCGTCCCCGGCATCATCCGCCCGGTCGGCTTGCACGTCGCGGCCGCACACAACGCGAACTGCCCCTGGCAGAGCGTCAGCTCCGGCTTCGCCGCGTCGAGCTTCGTGGTGAAGAGAAGTGCGATGAAGGTCAGGTTAAGCATTCTTTATGGATACACCTGCCGGATAGCGTTGGCAATGGGGAGGACGTTCGATAGGCTTTGCTGACCGGGAGGAGTTGACGATGAAGATCACCGAGGTCCTGCTTGCCCAGCTCGAGCGCGAGGTCGCTGCAACGCGGAAGATGCAGGAGCGCGTGCCGGAGGGAAAGCTCGATTGGAAGCCGCATCCGAAGTCGATGCCGCTGGGGTACCTCTCGTTGCTCGTGGCGGTCATGTTCGGCTGGATCGCAAAGATGGTCGACCTCGATGAGCTCGACCTCGCCGGCGGAGACCAGCCGCAGGTGACGACCACCGCGGAGCGTCTCGCGCTCTTCGATCAGTCTCTGGCCGAGGCGCGCCGCGCGCTGTCGAATACGACCGACGACCACCTCCTGCAACCGTGGCAATTGAAAGTCGCGGGACGAGTCGTGGACGAAAAGCCACGCCACATCATGATCGCCGACACGTTCTCGCACCTGGCGCATCATCGAGGCCAGCTGACGGTGTACCTGCGGCTCAACGATCAGCCGATCCCGTCCATCTACGGTCCGACCGCGGACGAGGGGTGGGAACAGAAGTGATGGGGTTGCGGTAGCGCATCACCGCGCATCCTGGAGTGCGGCGACCGCACACGGGGAGAGGGGCTTTGACCTGTCATCCTGAGCGAGGCGGCCGGGCGGGTGTGAAGCGAAGGACCCCCTTCCGACAGCGCGGGCATCGTGCACCGGAAGGACGAACACGCTCTTCGCGGCCGCACGTTCACTGTGCACCGCGGGGGGTCCTTCGCTTCCCACCGCCCAACCCCCTCGCTCAGGATGACAGGTCAAAGGCCCCTGAGCCTGTTGGCATTACCGCACTTCAAACTTACCCCACCGCCCGCTTCTCGATCGCGCGCAGCCACATCCTGCGGATCAGGGCGCTGCCGGGGTAGATGATCCGCCAGTACCTGGTGAAGCGTCGCTTCGAGTAGGAGCTGTTGGCGTAGACGCGCGTCTCCGTCGTCACGCGCGAGCCGGTTCCTTCCGGGCGGACGGCGAAGTTCATGGCGGCGATGACGTAGCCGCGCGGGAGTGGCTGGTGGAACGCTTCCGGTGCGATGCATTTGTCGGCTCCGCGCGGGGCCATGACGGCGGTGCCGACGACGAGCTCGCGCGGGGGGTCGTTGGCGAGCCAGACGAAGCCGCTGCGGGTGGCGACGTCGAGGAGCGGCTCGCGGTTGCCGGCGTTGAGGATTCCCTCCGGCAATTTCCGGCCGCCGCGGCGGATCCAGGTCAGCAGGTTGAAGAGGCGGATCTCGTCGGCGCGCACGCGGCGGACTGCCTCGAAGACGACGCCGGGAGGCGCGTCGATGTGCAGCGTGTGCACTTCGTGGAACTGCCACGCCGGCATGAAGTGGTCGAGCTGTGATTCCTCATGCGCGATGCGCGACTCGCGGGCCGGGACGAGCAGGCCGGCGCCGGTGAGCAGCACGCCTGCCGCGGCGAGGATCAACCCGGAGTACAGCACCGCCGATCCGAACATTTGACGACCTCAACGTCAGGATACAATCGATTCCACCTTTGCCGGTCCAGATCTCCCTTCGCAAACTGGCGCTCTGCGCCTTCATCGCCGGACTGGTCCTGCTCGCGCCGGTGAGCGGCGACTTCACGGAGAACGTCCGCTTCACCGCCGCCGTCGGCCTGCTGATGGCGCTGCTCTGGCTCACCGAGGCGGTGCCGATGGGGTGGACGGCGCTGATCCCGCTCATCGTCTTTCCGCTCACCGGGGTGAGCGCGATGGAGAAGATCGCCGCGCCCTACGCGAACTCCGCGGTGTTCCTCTTCCTCGGCGGCTTCCTCGTCTCCGCGACGTTCGAGCGCTGGGGCCTGCATCGCCGGATCGCGTTTTTCGCCCTCCGCCGCGTCGGCACGGAGCCGCGGCGCATCGTGTTCGCGGTGATCCTCGTGACCGCGTTCCTGTCGATGTGGATGTCGAACACCGCCACGACGTTGATGATGACGCCGATCGCCGTGGCCATCGTGGGCGGCCTCGGCGCGACGCGAGAAGACCGCAACTCGCCCGCCGCACGCGTGGCCGAGGCCACACTCCTCGGCGTCGCCTACGCGGCGTCGCTCGGCGGCATCGGCACGCCCATCGGCACGCCGACGAACCTGATCTTCCTCGGCTCCGCGCGCGAGCTGTTCCCGACCGCCACCACGGTCACCTTCGCGCAGTGGATGCTGTTCGGCGTGGCGTACCTGATCGTGCTCGTGCCGGTCTGCTGGTTCATCGTCGTCGTCACCGCGCGCGTGCCGAAAGGAGCGGCGGTGCCGCTCGAGCAGCTCGGCATCGCACGCCCCGGCCGCATGTCGCGAGCGGAGAAGACGGCGCTGCTGCTCTGCGCCGCGACCGCCCTGCTCTGGATCTTCCGCGCCGACATCCGCCTCGGCGCGACCACCATTCCCGGCTGGGCGAGCCTCTTCCCGAACCCGAAGGCGATCAACGACGCGACGGTGGCCGTTGCCATGGCCATGCTCGCGTTCGTGCTGCCCGCGGGGGAGGACGACAAGCGGCTGCTGGAATGGTCGGAGTTCTCGCGCGTGCCGTGGGACGTGCTGATCCTGTTCGGCGGCGGCTTCGCGCTGGCGGATGCGCTCGAGTCGAGCGGCTTTTCGAAGTGGGCCGGCGCGCGGCTGTCGTTCGTCGGCGACTGGCCGCCGGTGCTGATGATCGTGGTGATCTGCATCGTGGTGACGCTGCTGTCCGAGGTCGCGTCGAACGTGGCCACGGCCACGGCGATGATGCCGATCGCCGCCGCGCTCGCGGTGTCGATCGGCGTGCATCCGTACTTTCTGATGATCCCGGCGGTGCTCGCGGCTTCCTCGGGATTCATGCTGCCGGTGGCGACCGCGCCGAATACGATCGTCTACGCCACCGGCATGGTGCGCGTGAGGGCGATGGCGCGCAGCGGCGTGCTGCTCGACATCGCCGCCGCGATCGCGATCACGCTGCTCGTGTTCCTGGTGATCCCCTGGGCGACGGGGATCGATTTGCGCGTGCCGTTGCGGTGAGGGACGTGCTGAGGCAGGCCTGCTGTGCGGCGGCGTGATGCCGCCGCACAGCGGGAGAAAATTTCGCTACTAGCGCGCCGATCTGCGCCGGCCGCTCTTCGTCGGGCCGGTCGCCTTCGAGGCCGTGCCGCCGGTGACGGCCACGCTCACGCGCGACTGCTCGTGATTGCCGAAGTAGTCGCTGCAGAGGACCCAGACGTTGTACACGCGGGTCGTGCCGTGGCGTTCGGCGCGGAGCTCGAGCTTCAACGGGCCGGTGATCTGCCAGTCATAGCTCTTCGGGTCGTCGAAGTCGTCGAGGTCGATGTCTTCCTTCGAGGTCACGTCGTAGACCTCGCAGCGCGGTTCGAAGTCGATGTCGTCGACGGCCTGGGCGAATACCTCGATCGAATAGATGCGGCCGTCGGCGGTGAGCAGGTCCGGGGATGCCTTCAGTTCGAGGATCTGCGGCGCGACGCGGTCGAGGACCGAGATCCTGAAGTTGCTGCTGCCGCGCATGCCCCACATGTCGAGGGCATCGCAGGTCACGAACGTGTCGCCCACCGGGAAGACCTCGCCGCTCTTATGCGTGCAGGAGATGGCCGGTTCGCGGTCGTCGGTGCCCTTCACGTACACCTCGAAGCTCACTTCCGCGCCGCGAGGGTCTTTCGCATCCACGAGGATGTCCTCGGGGACGATGACGTCGAGCGGATACCACTCCACCTCGCCGCGGACTTCGACGTCGAAGACGCCGTGCCCCACGTTGAGGTCGGGGTCGGTGGCGGAGCACTGGACGGTGGTGATCCCGACGTGGAAGAGCGAACCGGAAGCAGGCAGGCAGTCGACCTGCAGTTCGCCGTAAACGTCGTCGAACGCCAGCGCCTCGAACTTCACGATCGTCCCTTCGCGGGAATCGGCACCGACCACGATCGCCTTCTCCGGGACCTTGATCACCGGCGGCTCCTCATCGCGGACGTACACGGGGAACGAGCCGGTAGCGCGCTCGCCGGCGATGTTGGTGGCGATGCACTTGACGATGGTGGTCCCCATCGGGAAGAACGATCCGGACTTCGGGTCGCAGCTCACGCTCGCACCCGAATCGGTCGCGAACACGTCGTAGGTCACGGCCACCCCTTCGCGCGTCCGCGGCTGGACGCGGACGTACTCCGGCAGCAGGATCGCGAGCGGGAGCTTGAAGCCTTTGACCGTGAACGTGGCCGGTCCGGACGAGCCGTTCGGGCCGGTCACCGTGAGCGAGTACGTACCGGACTTGGCGATGATCGCTTCCGGAACCCATCCGACGACTCGGTCGGAAAACGTCGCGTTGACGTTCACTTCGAAATGTCCGGCCGGGCCATCGAACACGAGACGATTCCCGAGGCCGGTGCCGATGACGGTAATGAACTGTTCACCCGAATTCACGTTGAACGAGGACGGGCTCAGGGAGGTAATCGTTCCTGCCGATGCGCTGACCGCGCACAAAAGAAGAAACGCAGCCGCAAGGCTCTTTCTCATATCTGCCTCCGGGAAAAGACACAGCGGTAATGCGACCGACGAAGCGCGCGGTCGCTAAAGGAACTGTTATTTCCACGCATCTTACAGCAATACGGGAGCGAAGCTGTCGTGGTGGATTTCCCGAAACATAGTGTTCGCGGGCGAAAAGAAGTGTGAGAAGGCTCACAGTTACCGCGATTGGGTGGTTTTGAACCCCTATTCGCCGCTCAGCAGCTCGTCCAGCTCTTCGCGGGTGAATTGCTTGACCAGCGACGGATCGTCCGGACGGATCAGCTCCGTCGCCAGCTCGCCTTTGCGCGCGATCAGCTCGTCGATCTTCTCCTCGATCGTGTTGCGCGTGATCAGCTTGATGACCTGCACGCCTTTGTTCTGGCCGAGGCGATGGACGCGGTCCGTGGCCTGGTCTTCGCGCGCCTGGTTCCACCAGCGGTCGTAGTGGATGACGACCGAAGCGCTGGTGAGATCGATGCCCAGGCCGCCCGCGCGGAGGCTGGCGGTGAAGACGCGGCAGTCGGGGTCGTCGCGGAAGCGGGTGATCTCCGCGCCGCGCTCCTTCGTGCCCCCCTTGATCGACGCATAGCCGATGTCGTTGCGGAAGAGGTGATCCTCGATCATGGCCAGCATCTGCAGGTACTGGCTGAACACGACCACCTTCAGGCCGCTGGTCATGCACTCGTCGACCAGCTGGACGAACATGTCCCACTTCCCCGAGGGAACGTCGGCGCCGAAACCTCCCCCGGCGGACGCCGGGTGATTGCAGATCTGCTTGAGGTAATTCATCGCCGCGAAGATGTGCACGTAGGAGACGCTCGCGCCGGAGCGGAGCTGCTTGCGCAGTTCGTATGCTCGCGACCGGAGCACGCGGCGATAGAGCGCGCGCTGCTCGGTGGTCAGCTCGCAGTAGCGCTTGTCGACGATCTTCGGCGGCAGTTGCGTCAGCACCTGCGCCTTGGTGCGGCGCAGCACGAACGGCCGCACCAGGCGCTGCAGCGTGCCGCGGTCGTCGACGTGCTTCGGGAGGTAGCCCGGCACCACGAAGTCGAGCAGCACCTTCAGCTCCCCTTCGTGGTTCTCGATCGGCGTGCCGGTGAGCCCCACCGCGATCCGCTTCTCGATCCCGCGCAACGCGTGATGCGTGGCGGTGTCCGCGTTCTTGATGGTCTGCATCTCATCGAGGACCACCAGGTCGAAGCGCTTCCCGCGGAACTGCTCGAAGCGCGAGCGCACCAGGCCGTACGTCGTCAGCGTGACCGGGACATTGGGGACATAGATCGCGAGCTTGTCGCGCCAGTGGTCGATGAGCGAGGTCGGGCAGACCACCAGCACCGCCAGGCTCGGATCGGCCTTGATCAACGAAGCGATGAGCGCGATGGCCTGATGCGTCTTGCCGAGGCCCATGTCGTCGCACAGGAGGCCGCCGAACCCGTTCTGCTGCAGGAGCCAGAGCCACTCGTAGCCGGTGCGCTGGTAGGCGTAGAGATCCATCCCCAGCGCTGCCGGCGACGGCGCGTCGCTGTCGGTCTGGATCTCGTCGAACAGACGGAAGACGCGCTCGCAGGAGCGGTCGCCCTGGAACACCGCGTTGCCGCGCAGCGACCCCCGGATGCGCAGCAGCTCCAGCTTCGTGACCAGGATGTGCCCGCGAGGGCCGATGGTCGTGTCGTCGAGGAACGCGAACTGCGGGTCGGTCACGTCGATCCAGAGATTGCCGCGGATCAGCGCACGCACGCCGTCGCGGCGCGCGCGGGCGATCTCGGCGGCCGTGATGATGTCGTTCTCCGTGGCGAAGGAGATGTGTACTTCGAGAAACCCGGCCGCTTCCCCGGCGAAGTCGAACGTCACCTCTCCGTCGAGCCGCACCGGCTGCGCGTTGCGCACCGGCTCCGGCGCGAGCGCCGGCGGCAGCATGGCCAGCTCGTGCCGATGCCGTTCCACGAACCCGAACACGTCATCCTCGGCGATCACGGTCTCGCGGTCGTACGGCAGTCCCGCGCTGCGGCGCACCTCGAACAGCGCCGCCTGCGGCTTTTCGCTCTGTTCCACGAACATCGGGGAAGCAGGCGCTGGGGACGCGAAGCGGTTGCCGGCGAGGAAGAACTTCCCGAACTTCGGCAGCGCGTCGCGGTCGAGGATTGCGCCGCCGCTGCCGAGAAGAACGGGCGAGAACCTTAATGCCCGCGAACGCGTGATCTCGATCCGCAGCGACGGCGCGAGGGTGTTCGGTGCAATCTCGAAGCCGCTCGCCGTGATCATCTCCGGCGCGGTGGTGAGGACGTGCTCGACCGCGGACGGCGGCAGCGGGATCGGCTGCTCGTCGATGCGCAGGAAGGCGTCGCGGTCGCGGATCTCCAGCCGCGCGCCGTCCGCCCCGGCCAGGAACATCCCCTTGCTCCAGCGGTACCACGGCGAGGCTTCGAACTGCAGGCGCGTGGAGCCGGAGCCGCGGCGCAGCAGCGCCTGCTCCTGCTCGGTCAGCACGTACTTGCGCAGGAGCTGCTCTCGGGCGTCCGCGGGCGCGTCCGCATCGATGTGGCGCCCGTCGCTGAACGAGGAGAATGCGATCGCGCGCCAGACGCTCGCGTCGAACTTCTCCGACGGCAGCACGCCGTCCTCCCCCGCGATGTGCCGCACCAGCACGGCCAGGTGGCGGCAGAGGTCGTCCGGCTTCATCCACGCCACGCACGTGCAGCGATGGAGGGTGATGCGGGTACCGTCGAACGCGATCACCGGCTGAAACGAACGCCGCTCGTTCTCCGTGACGTTGGCCGTATACGCCGCCCGGAAGAAGAGCGGGCTGTTGACCTTGAAACGCGCCGCATGCGTCTCGATGGTATTCAGCGTGGAGGGGGAAAACGCGGAACGGTAGCGATCGGGGACCATTGGGGACGCGGCATTCTACTGCCTCTCCCGCACCTCGGCGAGGGCGCCGTTCACTCTGCCCAGGTCCCGTTGCACTTCGCGGTTGGAGGGGTCGGCGGCGAGCAGGCGCTCGCGGATTTTCACCGCCTCCAGCAGCGTCTGCTCGGCTTCAGCGAGGCGACCCAGGTGCGACAGACCGAGCCCTTTTTCTCCGTACGCGAATGCCAGGTCGTGCTGCGCCTCGACGTTCTTCGGGTCGGCGGCGGCGATCTCGTGCAGCATCGGCAGCGCGCGCTCCGTCGAGGCGACGGCGGAGGCGCCGTCCCTCACCGCGTTGTGGGCGGTGGCCTTCATCACCAGTTGATCGGCGTAGTTGCGGCGAGCGCCGGCGTCGCCGGGATTCATCGCCAGCAGCGCGCCGAGCGCTTCCAGTGCCGCGTCGTGATGGCGGAGTGCGCGCGGGAGGTCGCGCCTTTTCGCGCCGGTGAAGAACCCGCCGAGGCGCTGATGGGCGCGGCCTACCTCGAACAGCACCTGGCGGCGCAGCTCCGGCGCGGGCGGCATGTTCGTGAGCGTCGCAAGCGCCGACTCGTATGCCTGTTGCGCGGTGTCGCGCAGGCGCGGCTTCGGTCTGTAGTTCTCGCCGATGTAGCGGCAGTCGCCGATCGCAACCCAGTTCTGCGCGAGGGCGAGGTCGCGCTTTGCGCTGCGGGGCAGCGACTCCCGGATCGCGCGGGCCGTCTCGTGGTCTTCCATGGCCACGGCCCAGCGGGAGAGGCGCTGACCGACCCACCCCGCCCGATCGTGAGCGTCCGCGAGGAGCATGCGCGCGCCGGCGTTTTCCGGCTCGCGGTCCGAGACCTGCTGCACGATCCGCTGCGCCTTGCGATAGCTGGCCAGCGCCCCCTCGGTATCGCCGAGGTTCGGGCGGTACGGGAGCCCCTGCACGTCGCCGACCTTCAGGTAGGCGCCGGCGAGCTCCATCTCCAGCGGCGTGTTGCTGCGCGACTCCGCTTCGAGGTTATCAAGGTAGACCAGCGCGCGGCGCACCAACAGCTCGCGGGCAGGGGTGGAGCCGGGGAGCGGCGCGATGGCGTCGTGCAGCTCGAACACCACCGCCGACGCGAGCGAGCGCACCTGCTCGAAGCGGCGCTCGGCGATCCGCTTCTGGTGCAGCGTGGCGACGAAGGCGATCACGGTCACGGCGAAGATCGTCACCGCCGCCGCGACCGGAAGGACGTTGCGGCGGACGAACTTCACCGCGCGGTAGCCGAACGTGGCGCGGCGCGCGGTGATCGGATGGCCGCTGAGGTGGCGGCGGATGTCGTCCGCGAACTTTTCGACCGAGGGATAGCGGCGCGCCGGATCGACCTCCAGCGCCGCCATCACGATCGCTTCGAGATCGCCGCGCAACGAGCCGCGCGGCGGCTCGCTCGCAGGAGTGCGCGTCGCGTCGAACGGCTTCCGGCCGGTGAGCAGCTCGAACAGCAGCACGCCGAGCGAATAAACGTCGGTGGCCGTCGTCACCGCGCGCCCCAGGAGCTGCTCCGGGCTGGCGTAGTCGGGGGTCATGACCCGCGTCGACGTCTCCTCGGTGCGCGAGGCGAGCTTCGCGATCCCGAAGTCGAGCAGCTTCGGCACCCCCTCGGACGTCACCAGCACGTTGGCCGGCTTGATGTCGCGGTGGATGATCAGGCTCCTGTGCGCGTACTGCACGGCGTCGCAGAGCTGCAGGAAGAGGCGCAGCTTCTCCGGCGTGGAGCGCGTGCGGCAGTACTCGTCGATGGGCGTGCCTTCAACGTACTCCATGACCAGGTACGGCAGGCCGTCCGCGGTCGTGCCGCCGTCGAAGAGGCGGGCGATGTTCGGATGCTCGAGGGCGGCCAGGATCTGCCGCTCCTGCCGGAAGCGCTGCAGCAGCGCCTCGCCGCCGCGAACGAGCTTGATGGCCACGCGCTGGGCGAACTCGGCCTGGTCGCGCATCGCCAGCAGGACCGTCCCCATCCCCCCCGCGCCGAGCTGCTGCACCACGCGGTAGGGGCCGATGAGCATGCCCGCGAGCAGTTGCCCCTGTTGCGCTTCGATGAGCTCCCACACGGAGCGCTGGAGGAAGGGGGCCGGCTCGTCGTGCGCGGCCAGCAGGGACTCCACTTCCTCGCGCACTTTCGGGTCGGCGCGCCGCAGCAACTGCTCCCGCTCCCCGGGCGCGGACGCGGCGGCGTCGTGGAAGAGGGAGCGGACTTCTTCCCAGAAGGTGGTCATTTCGCCGAAAGGGCGCGCCTCAGCCACGCCCGGGCCATGGTCCACTCGCGGCTCACCGTGGCGGGCGAGATTTTCATCGCCTCCGCCGTCTCGTCGATGGTCAGTCCGCCGTAGAACCGGAGCTCGACGACGCGGGCCTGCTGCGGATAGATCTTCTCGAGGCTCTCCAGCGCCGCGTCGAGCGCCACGACGTCGAAGTTCTCCTCGACCGCCTTCTCCAGCGCCGCGCCGATGGTGACCGGCACCAGCCCGCCGCCGCGCTTCTCGCTGTTCCGGCGGCGCGCGTGGTCGACCAGGATGCGCCGCATCACCTTCGCCGCGACCGCGAAAAAGTGCGTCCGGTCGTTCCAGTCGACCTGGCGCTGGTCGACGAGCCGGAGATAGAGCTCGTGTACGAGGGCGGTCGGCTGGAGGGTGTGGCCGGCACGCTCGCCGTGGAGATGGCGCTCCGCGATCGCGCGCAACGGGTCGTAGACGAGACCGAGCAGCGCTTCACGCGCTTCCTCGCGCCCTTCACTCCACTCACGGAGAAGCTGGGTGACTTCGGACATGGGCGATTTGGACGAAAATCTGATTGTACCGTGAGGGGATTGCGGACGCGGCTGCGCGATAAGGACCAGAGGAGAGTTTCCCAACATGGCGAAGCTGCAGCGCGTTCTGGCCGTACTGTTCCTGTGTCTTGCCCCGGCCCTGTTTGCACAATCAGCGGACCAGGAGGTCGTCTCCGTCGTCGACTCGCCCGATCCGGTCACTCCCGGCTCGACGCTGACGTACACGGTGACGCTCCGGAACAACGGGCCGGATCCGGCGACCAACGGTGGCTTGAACATCAACCTGCCGGGAGGCGTTACGCATACGACGGACGTCGTGCCGGCCGGCTGGACCTGCTTCTGGGCGGGAGCCAACGGCACGTGCAACACGGCGTCGTTCGCGCCCTCGACCGTGGTACTCACGATCAACGTCACGGTAGAGGCGTACCTGGCCAACTTTCCCGATCAGTCCATCGTCGCGAATTTTTTTCCGTCGGGCACCACGCCCGACCCGAATAACGCGAACAACGGAAAGACGGCGACGACGCTGGTCGACGCGCCGCAGGCCGATCTCCTCATCTTCAGCGCCACCGACAACCCCGATCCGGTTGCGCCCGACGGTCAGGTCACCTATGGCGTCACGGTGAGGAACGACGGTCCGGACAGCGCCAGCAGCGTCAACTTCAATGTCGTCCCGAACTCGAGCCTGAGCTTCGTGTCGTCCACCGAACCGGCGGGGTGGGACTGCACGTTCCCGGCCGTGGGTGCGGTCAACGCCACCTTCACCTGCAGCCGCGCGACGTGGGCGCCAGGCTCGAGCGACTTCGACGTGGTCTACGCCGCGAACGACGAGCAGTTCGGCATCAACGACACGACGTTCCAGGTGAACTTCAGCGTCAACGGTGTCGCTGACGACGTGAACGACGGCAACAACGTCCAGAGCGTGACGACCGCGTACGTGACGCCGGACGCGGACGTCGAGATCTCGGTCACGGACTCGCCCGACCCGGTCTTCCCCGACGGCACCATCACCTACACCGTGGAGGTCTCGAACAACGGACCCGACCCCGCCACGAACGCGGTGCTGAACGTCTACAACAGCAGCGGCCTTGGATTCGTCTCCGTCACCGAGCCGGCCGGCTGGACCTGCACCGAGCCCGCTCCGGGCGCGTTCGTGCAGTTCAGTTGCACGAACCCCAGTCTCGCCGTCGGAGTACCGTCGGTCTTCACCGTCGTCGCGACGACGGACACGGTCTACTACGGAACCAACGAAGGGACGATCTCGACGGCGTTCAGCGCCGGCAGCAGCCGCTCCGATCCCAATAACGGGAACAACCAGGAACAGGAGGACACGGCCTACGTCACGCCGGACGCGGACCTCACCGTCGCCGCCACCGACTCCCCCGATCCGGTCGGCCGCGATGAGGACATCACGTACATGGTGACGGTCGAGAATGACGGCCCCGACTCCGCGGCCGCGACCCTGAACGTGCCGATGAACGGCTTCCTCAAGTTCACCTCCCATACCGTTCCGGCAGGCTTCGTCTGCACCGGCGTTCCCGCTCCGGGCGCCGCGTCGAGCTACTCCTGCACCGACACGACCTTCGCCTCGGGCGACAGCGCGGTATTCACGATCGTGATGCACACCGATCCGGCGACGTTCGGCATCAATGACGGCGTGATCAACCAGCCCTTCACCGTCACCGGAAACGTCACCGACCCCAACAACGACAACAACCAGGTCAACGTCTCGACGACGTACGACGTCGCCACCGCGAACGTCGGCGTCACCGCCACCGACGCGCCCGATCCGGTCAACGCCGGCAGCAACATCACGTATACCGGCACGGTCTCGAACGCCGGCCCCGACGCGGCGCCGAGCGTCACTCTGACCATCCCGCTCCACCCGAACCTGCTCTTCCAGTCGCTCACCGGACCGGCAGGCTTCTCCTGCACGTCGCCGGCAGTGGGCGCGAACGGCACGATCACCTGCACGATGGCTTCGCTCCCGAACCCGTCGAGCATCGGCTTCACGCTCGTGGCGCAGGTCAATCCCTCGGTGGCCAACGGCCCCGATGGCATCATCGAGCAGGGGTTCCTCATCGGCTCCTCGGCCGGCGAAACGGACACCACGAACAATGAGCTCGACGTCTTCACGCAGTACCTGACGCCGGACGCTGACATCTCCGTGACGAACAGCGACACGCCCGATCCGGTCGCGCCGGGCGGCGCGATCACTTACACGCAGACGCTCACGAACAACGGTCCCGACACGGCCGTGAACGTCGTGTTCAGCGAGACGCTGCCCGCGACGGTCGCTTTCGTCTCGCTCGTCCCGGCGGCGGGCTACACCTGCACGACTCCCGCGGTCGGCGCGAGCGGGTTGATCAGCTGCACGCGTGCGTCGCTGGTCAGCGGCGGCACCGGCACGTTCACGCTGGTGGTCGACGTCCTTGCGACCTCCGGCACGATCGGCAACACGGTCACGGGCGACAGCGATACGTACGATCCCGATCCGACCGACAACACCGCAACCGTGTCGACCACCGTCCTGGCCGCCGCTTCGGCGGACCTCAGCGTCTCGAAGAACACCAACACCACCGCAGCTTCGCCCGGCACGGACATCGTCTACACGATCGTGGTCACGAACGACGGTCCGGACGACGCGACCTCGGTCGTGCTCACCGATACGCTCCCGGCGCAGTTGCAGTTCCGCTCCATCACCGAGCCGGCCGGCTTCGATTGCGTGACGCCCGCCGTCGGTGCCACCGGCACCATCACCTGCACCGCCGCGACGCTCGCCGACGGCGCGAGCGCGACCTTCACGCTCACCGCGCGCGTGGCGCCCGGCGCGACGTCGGGCAACATCACGAACAGCGCCAGCGCCACCTCGGCCACCGGCGATTCGAACGGCGGCAACAGCTCCGGCAGCTCGGGCACCGTGACCCTCGCGGCCTCGGTCGCCGACGTCTCGATCGTCAAGAACACCGCCTCGGCCACCGCCCCGGCCGGGTCGACGTTCAGCTACACGATCGCGGTCACGAACTCCGGCCCGAACACGGCCACGAACGTCGTGATGACGGACGTGCTCCCCGCGCAGCTGCTCTTCGAGTCGATCGCCATCCCCACCGGCTTCACCTGCACCACGCCCGCGGTCGGAACGAACGGCACGATCACCTGCACCGCCGCCACCCTGGCCAACGCTGTGACGCGGACGTTCACCCTGAATGTGCGCGTGGCCTCCGGCTCCACGTCCGGCAACGTGACCAACAGCGCCGGCGTGGCCAGCTCGTCGGCCGACCCGGACGGCGGCGACACGAGCGACCCGGCCCCCCCGGTGACCCTCGCCCCCGCCAGCGCGGATCTCTCGATCACCAAGACCACCAGCTCGCCGACCGCGCCGACCGGCGGGACTCTGACCTACACCATCACCGTCACGAATGCCGGCCCGTCCGCCGCAACCGGCGTGGTCGTCACCGACACACTCCCGGCCGGCCTGCAGCTCATCTCCGCCACCCCGTCGCAGGGCACCTGCAGCGGCACCACCACCGTGACCTGCAACCTCGGCACGATCAACAACGGCTCCAACGCCACCATCTCCCTCCAGACGCTCGTCACCGCCACCAGCGGCACGATCTCGAACAGCGCATCCGTGACGTCCACGGTCGCTGACCCCGACGGCGGCGACACGTCGACCTCAACGCCCCCCATCCCCATCGGCGACCCCGCCGACGGCGTCGCCATCCCGACCATGTCCGAGTGGGCCCTGATGGCCCTCGCCGCGATGCTCGGGTTGCTGGCGGTGATGAAGATGAAGTCGTAAGTACGTCGCAGTAAAAGCGAGGGCCTTCTCCGCGCGAGGAGAAGGCCCTTTGTGTTTGTAACGCTGTTGCGTGAATTGGTGTCGGGTGTCAGGTGTCTGGGGCTTTGCGGCTTGCGGCTGATGTCTCGTCAGCCGCAAAGCCTCAGACACCTGACACCTGACACCTCTTACTCAACAGTTTTCGCCACGTCCGCGATCGCGAAGATCGCGCGGTCGAGATGCTCGCGCGTATGCGCCGCGCTGACCTGGCAACGCAGGCGCGCCTGCCCCTGCGGGACGACCGGGAAGCCGAAGCCGGAGACGTAGACGCCGCGGCGGAGGAGCTCCTGCGACATCGCGATCGCCTTCGCCGTGTCGCCGATGATGATCGGGACGATCGGGTGCGTTCCCGGACGCACGGCCACGCCGCGCTGCGTCAACTGCTCGCGGAAGTAGCGGGTGTTGTCGTGCAGGCGCTCGATGAGTGTGGTGTCCTTCTCGACCAGGTCCAGCGCTGCCAGGGAGCCCATGACCACCGCCGGAGGGAGCGTGTTCGAGAAGAGATACGGACGCGATTTCTGGCGGAGGTACTCGATCAGCACTTTCGGTCCGGTGGTGAAGCCGCCGTGCGAACCGCCGAGGGCCTTGCCGAGCGTGGAGGTGTAAGCGTCGATCTGGCCGAACACGCCGAGCTCCTCGCCGGTCCCGCGTCCGGTCTTCCCGAGGACTCCGGTGGCGTGCGAATCGTCGACCACCAGGAACGCGCCGTACTCGCGCGAGAGCTCCACCATCTCGGCGAGCGGCGCCAGCGACCCCTCCATCGAGAAGACGCCGTCGGTCATGACGATCTTGTTGCGGGCGTCCTTCGTCGCCTCCAGCGCGCGGCGGAAGTCGTCCATGTCGCGGTTCTTGTACCGCTCCTTCCGCGCCTTCGCCAGCCGGACCCCGTCGATGATCGAGGCGTGATTCAGCTCGTCCGAGATGATCGCATCCTGGTCCGTGGTGACGGTCGCGAACAATCCTTCGTTCGCATTCCACGCCGACCCGTACAGGATCGTGTCCTCGGTCCCGAGAAACGCCGCGATGCGCTCCTCGAGCTCGCGATGGATGGTCTGCGTCCCGCAGATGAACCGGACCGACGCGAGACCGTACCCGTAATCGCGCTCCGCCTTCTCCGCCGCCTCGATCACGTGCGGGTGATTGGCCAGCCCGAGGTAGTTGTTGGAGGTGAGCATGATCACCTCCCCCACGCCCTCCACCTCCACGACTGCCCCCTGCGGCCCCTTCAACGCCAGCTCACGCTTCATCGTGCCGGCGGAGGTCATCTGATCGAGTTCGAGAGAGAGGGTAGAAAGAAGGCTCATGGCCCGATCATATCCAGACATCACTCGTTGTCGTACTTCAGATCCCGCCGGTAACATCGCTGGGCGTCCATGTCGAAGACGACGCAGGAGTCGATGGGGCGGGAGTAGACATGCATGCTGACGGCGCGCTCGTTCCACTCGGCCTGGTTGCGGATGCGGTGGATGGTCTGGGTCTTGTCGACCGTGTTCAGCGGGCCGCCGGGGATGGCCATCTCGTTCTCGAGGTGCTCCATCTCGATCTTCGTGGCGCCGGCGAGGCAGTCGAAGCCGACGACCTGCTGGTTCTCGGGGCGGTTGCAGTCGACCTTGCGGTAGTTCTCGACGAGCAGCTTTCCTTCGATCATGGTCATCCAGCCGAGCTGGCCGTTGTGGGTGTGCAGCGGCGTGACGGCGCCGATCGGCCAGCAGATCAGCATCACCTCGATCATGTCGTTGCGGAAGATCTTGTTGCGGGTGTGGCGGTCCGGCATCCACTGCTTGTAGCGCTCGAGCTCGTCGGCGCGGATCTCGTACGCGACGAGGTAGTCGTAGATCTTCTGCTTGGTGATCAGCCCCTCGGACAGCCGGCGGATGCCGTCCACGAACTGCTCGGCCGACACTGGGGTGGGCGAGTAGATCGGCTGCGGAACCGCGGTCAGATTCTGTGTTTCCATGTGAAGGGGCCTCCCGTGACGCGAATATAGCGCTGGGGCCGGATGCGAGCAATTCGCGAGCCGTTACCCGCTCCGGACATTGTGCTAGGCTCCGCCCGGTCCGTATGAGAGAAAAGGTTCAGAACGTCGCGGTCATCGGTGCGCAGTGGGGAGACGAGGGAAAAGGGAAGATCGTCGATCTCCTCTGCGAGGATTTCGACGTCGTCGCGCGCTATCAGGGCGGCCATAACGCCGGCCACACAGTGAAGTTCGCCGACCAGCACTTCGCGCTGCGTCTCATCCCGTCCGGGATCATCCACCGCGACAAGATGTGCCTCCTCGGCAATGGGATGGTCATCGACCCCGAGGCGCTGCTGCAGGAGATCGACAACCTCCGCGCGGCCGGCATCGTGATCGAGGAGAACCTCCTCATCAGCGACTCCGCCCACTGCATCCTCCCCTACCACCGAGCTCTCGACCTCGCGCGCGAGGCAGCGGCGGGCGTGGCGAAGATCGGCACCACCGGACGCGGCATCGGTCCAGCCTACGAATCAAAAGTCGGCCGTTACGGGATCCGGATCGCGGACCTCGTCGACCCGGCGGTGCTCAAGCAGAAGATCGACTTCACCTGCGCCGAGCGCAACGCGGTCCTCTCCGGCGTCTACAAGACGGAGACTTTCGACCCGAACAAGCTCTACGACGACTACCTCCGCTACGGCGAGATCCTCGGGCCGCGCATCACCGCCGGCACCGAGTGGATCAACCAGCAGATCCGCGCGAAGAAGCGGGTGATGTTCGAAGGGGCGCAGGGAGCGATGCTCGACATCGATCACGGGACCTATCCGTACGTCACGTCGTCGAACACCGTCGTCGGGGGCGTCTGCACCGGCCTCGGCGTCGCGCCGAAGCACATCAACGTCGTGCTCGGCGTGGCGAAGGCGTACACCACCCGCGTGGGCGGCGGCGCGTTCCCGACGGAGCTCGACAACGCGCACGGCGAACATCTCCGCAAGCGCGGCAACGAGTTCGGCACGGTCACCGGCCGCCCCCGCCGCACCGGCTGGCTCGACCTCCCGGTCCTTCGCAGCGCCGCGATGCTGAACGGCCTCGACGAGATCGCCCTGACGAAGCTCGACGTCCTGGACGAGTTCGAAGAGATCCGCGTCTGCACGTCGTACAAAGTGCGCGGCAAGAGCTGGAACACCTTCCCGGCATTCGCGGTCGAGCACAACGATTACCAGCCGGAGTACCGCACGTTCAAAGGCTGGCAGAAGTCGACCGCCGGAATCACCGCGTACGACGAGCTCCCGGCCGCCGCGAAGGACTACGTCCGCTTCATCGAGGATGAGACGGAGACGAAAGCCACGATCATCTCGACCGGGCCGAGGCGCGAAGAGACGATCCTGCGGTAGGAGGTGTTACTGCTGCGCGGGTGCGTCCGTTGCGGCCAGCTCGTCGACCGTGGCGCGGAGCTCGTGAAGGAGCTCGTCACTGGTGAGGCTTTCGTCGAGCTGGATCATCCGCTCCGGGCTCCAGGCACCGTTCTCGAACACGACGAAGCGGAACTTCTCGTCGGGACGATAGAGCACGATGCGCCCTTTGCTGATGAACGCCTGCACCGGCGCGGTATCGCTCGTGACCATTCGCGAACGCGGGGTCCGGCCGCCGCTGCGTCCGAGCGGCTTCCACATGCGGGCATCGCCTTTGACGCGGCGTGGATCGACGCGCACGCGGGTGATCTTCGTCGAATTGGGAGCGCCGAACACCACGTCGACGGTGTTGCCCTCGGCGCGCGCGATCGCCAGCGGCGGATGCAGCGGCGCACCGGTGTCTTCGTACTCCTCGACATCCTCGGCGTTCTTCTGACCGGAGGCGAGCTCGTTGAGCTTCGCCACCTCGGTCGAGACATGCTGGCCGGCTTCGAACGCCACCAGCGCGTACTCAGCGGTAAGGTCGCTGCCGACGCCCCACCACGCCACGTGTACCAGCGTCGCCTGCGCGCCGCTATCCGGGTCGGTCGCACGGGTCATCGTCGTCTGCAACCCGACGCGGCGCATCGAGGAGCAGCTCGACAGCACGAACGGCCCCGACCAGCGGTCGTGCGTATCGAGCGCCGCCATCAGGACCGAATCCTGGACCACGTCCGCCTTGTGCCAGATCACGAAGAGAGTCGAGGTGGTGCTGTCGTAGAGCAGCCGCACGTCGGAGTCGATGGCCGCGTCCTCGGTTCCCGGGACGACCAGCGAGTCGTTGGTATCCGCACCCTGGCGCCTCGACATCGTGAGCTGCGTATCGGCGCCGCTGGCGTCGATCGCGTAGAGGATGCTGTCGGGCGTGAGGACGGTCTGCAGATCGGCAGCGAATGCCGATCCGGAGAGAGCAAGTGCGAGTGCGGCTACAGCGAGACGGCGCATGGGGGTCTAGGCTTTCCAGTTCACGACAGCACAGAGATCGACGGCGACCAGGAGCTGCTTCACGTTCTTGAAATCGGGGTAATAGCCGGCCACGACGTCGAAGAAGCGATCCGCTTCGTCGTAGCGCTCGCTGCGGAGGCAGATCTCGCCGAGGAGATGGTTCGCGTTGCGCACCTGCCGCTTCACCGTGGCGATCTCGAGGGCGCGGCGACCGTAGAGCTCCGCCACGTCATAACGCTCGAGCTCCATGTAGCCGAAGCAGAGATCGAGGTAGCCTTCGATGACGTTGTACTCCTCGTCCAGCTCGGTGAGCACCGACTCGAGGACGTGGATGCCTTCCCGGACGTTCCCGTTGAGGACCTGCGCCCCGCCGAGATTGCCGAGGACGACGGGGCGGAGCGACCGGATCTCGTCGCGCGCCGGATCGCATCCCTCCAGCACTTTCGAGGCTTCGGTGAACGTGCTGATCGCGGCGGAGAACTGCGAGTCGGCCACGAGCGTAACGCCGAGGTGGTTGAGCACGGAGGCGCGGGCAATCGGCTCGCCGAGCTCGTTTGCGGCCGTGCTGGCGATCTCGCCGTAGAAGATGGCCTTGCGGCGGTCGTCGTTCTCGACGAAGCGGCGCATGAGCGTGCCGGCGGCGAGATAGACGTGGCGCGGCGAACGGCGCCGCATGACGATGCCGGGGAGCGCGGCGACTTCCGCGCCCTCGCGCTCCGAGGCGATCAGCGCCTCGGCTTTGCGGATCGTGATCAGCTCGCGCGTCTCATCGGACGCAGCGATGACGGCCGCGCGATCGTAAACCTCGATCGCGGAGTCGACGTCGCCCTTCCACATGTGCTGCAGACCCACTTCGCACAGCTGCAGGGCTTCCCGTTCTCTCTCTGTCATGCCTTTGTCACTCTCACCCAGGGGAATTGCCCTGCATTCTACTTCAGAATCTCGTCGATCGTGCCCTGAGAGACGGGGTGGTACGTCGGCCGCGCCTTCGCGTAGACCTGCATTGCGAGCGCCTTGTCTTCCGGATTCTTCGCCAGCTTCTCGTAAATCGGCTTGAGGTACTTGCGCCGCCCCTGCACGGTGAGGAAGCGCTCCACGGCCGGGTACGCTCCTTTGTAGCGCGAGTCGATCGACTTCTCCAGCCACGCCGACAGCACTTCGTTGTTGCCGCTGTCGCTCAGGTCGAAGCGTCCGTCGAGCATCGCCATCCGCTCCGGCGGCAGCGCCGGCAGCGACTGGATGAAGTGCACGCGCTCGTGCGACGACCACTGATCGAGGGGGATGCTCTCCGGCCCCGCTCCCCCTGCATACGCCTTCGCCGCCCCTTCCACTTTCGCAAACGCCTCGGAGCGAGGCTGCGGAGCATTGGCCGGCAATCCCGGTCCGTGGATCCAGGCGTCGGGATTCACCTTCTGCACGACGTCCGGCAACGAGGCTTTCAGGTGCTCCTCGAACTTCACCGTGGTCATCGGCTGGAACGCGAACTTGTCAAAGTACGCGCGGAGGAACTCGTCCCACCGCGGACGTCCCGCCGCCTCTTCCATCGCACGGAGGAAGAGCGCCCCTTTCTCATAGACCAGTGTCGGCGCTTCATCCGGGTCGCGGCCGGTCAGGTCGACGTAGAGATGCTGGTCTTTCTCGGAGAGCGTCGGCAGCTCGTCCTTCACCTCGGTCACGCCGAGCGACCAGAGCATCTCGGAGTACTCACGTCCATAGAGCTGCTCGGTGATCCGGTGCTCGAAGTACGTCGTGAAGCCCTCGTTGAGCCAGAAGTCGTTCCACGTCGCGTTCGTGACCAGGTTGCCCGACCACGAATGCGCCAGCTCGTGCGCGATGATCGCAACCAGCGACTTGTCGCCGGCGATGACGGTCGGCGTCAGGAACGTGAGCCGAGGGTTCTCCATCCCCCCGTACGGAAAGCTCGGCGGCAGCACGAGCAGGTCGTAGCGCCCGAAGCGGTACGGTCCGTACAGCGACTCCGCGGTCTGCATCATCTTCGGCAGGTCGACGAACTCCTTCGCCGCGGCGTCGAGCACCGAGGGCTCGGCGTAGACGCCGCTGCGCGTGTCGAACGGATGGAACTCGAGGTCGCCGACCGCGATGGCCAGCAGGTAGGACGGCACCGGCTGCGGCATGCGGAACTGGTAAACGCCCTGTTCGTTCTTCGCCTGCGGGTTCTCCGCGCTCATGACCGCGAGCAGGTCCTTCGGCACGCGGACGTTCGCCTCGTAGGTGAAGCGCACGCCCGGGGTGTCCTGACACGGCACCCACGAGCGCGCCAGGATCGCCTGCGACTGCGAGAGCAGGAACGGCTGCTTCTTCCCGGCGGTCATGGCCGGCTCGAGCCACTGCAGCGCCTTGGCCGTGGGGTTGGAGGAGTATTCGATGACCACCGACGTGGTGTCGGGGTTGAGCGGGATCTCGAGCGAGCTGCCGAAGATCGGATCGGCGTTCCCGAGCTTGAACGGCGCCTGCGTGCCGCCCGGCTGCAGCGTCACGCGGCGGATGTCGAGCGTGTGCGTGTCGAGCGCGAGCGTTTTCGCGCCGGTGTTGTTCTTGATCCGCAGCGTCGCGGTTCCGGCGAGCTGCTTCTTCGCGAAGTCGACGCCGAGGTCGAGCGCGATGTGCTCGACGCGGACTTCATCCGGACGCGAGTACGAGTGCGGATCGCGCCCGGCGTCGCGCGCCGGCTTCGGTTCGGCGGCCTGGGTCGTGGTCTGCTGCGGCTGTTCGTTGCGGCAGGCGAACGCCGCCAGCAGGGTGAGGAAAATGACGAAGCGCTTCATGACGCGGGACTCTAGCAGTTGCCGCGCCTGCCTCTGTGAACAGCCGGTGTCGGGTATCAGGTGTCAGGTGTCTGGGGCTTGACGCCCGGGCGAAGCACCCCAGATACCTCCCGACACCATTCCTCACCGCTCGCTACAATGACGCGACAGGCACCGCTCGAATGTCACTTCCCACCGGCACGAAGCTCGGCCCGTACGAGATCCTCCAGTCGATCGGGTCCGGCGGCATGGGCGACGTTTATCGCGCACGCGATTCGCGCCTCGACCGCGACGTGGCGGTGAAGGTGCTGCCGGAACGCTTCGCCCGCGACCCGGAGGCGCGGATGCGCTTCGAGCGCGAAGCGAAGGCGGTGGCGGCGCTCACGCATCCGAACATCCTCGCCATCCACGACTACGGCTCCACCGAGAGCGCGGCGTACAGCGTCACGGAGCTGCTCGAAGGTCAGACGCTGCGGCAGCGGATCATCGAAGGTCCTGTGCCGTGGCGCAAAGTCGTCGAGATCGGGGCCGCGCTCGCGGATGGACTCGCCGCCGCGCACGCGAAGGGGATCATCCATCGCGACCTCAAGCCGGAGAACATCTTCCTCACCGCCGACGGACGGGTGAAGATCCTCGACTTCGGCATCGCGCAGCTCGTGCGGCAGGAGCCGGAGCCTCCCGAGGACATCGATCCTTCGCTGATGCCGACCGCGCCGCTGAAGACGGACCCGTACGCGGTGATCGGGACAGCCGGCTACATGGCGCCGGAGCAGCTCCGCGGCGAGCCGGTGGACGCCACCACCGACATCTTCTCCCTCGGCTCCGTCCTCTTCGAGATGGCCACCGGGCGTCCGGCATTCATCCGCGCCACGATGATCGACTCGCTCTCCGCCGTGCTGGCCGATACGCCGGACGTGTTCACCGGCTCCGACCGGATGATCCCGTACGAGCTGGCGCGCGTGATCCAGCGCTGCATCGAGAAGAACCGCAACGAGCGGTTCCAGTCCGCGCGCGATCTCTCGTTCGCCCTGCGCGCGATCGGGACGTCCACCTCGCTCTCGTTCGAAGCGCCGGCGGAACGGAAGCGAAGGCAGTGGCTCTGGGGCTCGCTCGGCGCCGCCGTCATCCTCTCGGTGATCGCGTTCGTGCAATTCCGCAACGCGAGCGTCGAGCCGGCGGCGCGCGACGTCCTGGCCGAACCGCGGCCGATCCGCTCCATCGCCATCCTGCCGTTCGTCAACGCCACCGGCGACCGCGAGGCGGAGTACCTCTCCGACGGCATCACCGAGACGCTGATCAACACGCTCGCGCAGGTGCCGGGACTGCGCGTCATGTCGCGGACCTCCGTCTTTCATTACAAGGACAAGTCGCCGAACCCGGTCGCCGTAGGACGCGACCTGAAGGTCAGCGCCGTGGTGGTCGGACGCGTGGAAGCGATCGGCGACCGGCTGGTGGTGAGCGCGGAGCTCGTCGACGCGCAGGACAACGCACAGCTCTGGGGACATCGCTATCAGACCGCGCGCTCGGATCTGTTCAACGTCCAGCAGTCGATCGCGTCCGAGATCGCGCGCATGCTCCGCCTGCAGCTCGGTGGACGGGAACAGCAGCTGCTGGCGAAACGCCACACCACCGACGCGGGCGCGTACGAGCTGTATCTCAAGGGGCGCTTCCAGTGGAACAAGCGCAACGCGGAAGGGCTGTACAAGGCCATCGAGCTGTTCAACCAGGCCATCGAGGTCGACCCGCAATACGCGAACGCGTACGCCGGCCTGGCCGACTGCTACAACCTCCTCGACATCTGGGCCGGCCTGCCGACGAACGAGACCTTTCCGCGCGCCAAGTCGGCCGCACAGAAGGCGCTGGCCATCGACGACCAGCTGGCCGAGGCGCACAACTCGCTCGCATACGCGATCCAGACGTACGAGTGGGACTGGCCGGCCGCGGAACGTGAATACCGCCGCGCCATCGAGCTCAATCCGAACTACGCCACCGCGCGCCAGTGGTACTCGGAGTTCCTGACCGCGACCGGCCGCTTCGACGAGGCGGAGCTGCAGGGACGGAAGGCGCTGGAGCTCGACCCGATGTCCCCGATCATCAACGCGGTCGTGGCCTGGAACTCCACCATGGCCCGCCGCTACGACGCCGCCATCGAGCAGGGCCAACGCACCACCCGCCTCTTCCCCGACTTCATGCCCGCCCACGCTTACCTCGGCCTGGCCCGGCTCGAATCCGGCCGCCCCCTCGAAGCAATCGCCGCTCTCGACCAGTCGCAGAAACTGCTCGACATCGTGGTCGTACAGACGTGGCTCATCCGCGCCCACCAGGCCGCCAGCCACACCGACGTGGCGAACCGCCTCATCGCTTCGCTCGGGCAGCGCGGCAAACGCGAATACCTCCCGCCGTACTACATGGCCGCGCTGCACGCGCACCGCGGCGAGCGCGATCTCGCGTTCCAGGAGCTGGACCGGGCGCTACGCGAACGGACAGGCGCGCTGGTATGGCTGCGCGTGGACCCGGCGCTCGATCCGCTGCGAGGAGACGCACGCTTTCAACGGGCGATCGAAGCGATGCGCGTGAAGCCTCAGTAACACCGTATGGAGTGCGGTGACCGCAGTCACCGCTTTGACTCGCCGTGTACGGACGCGTGCAGCTCAGACGCATGCAGTAAAAGCGGTGACTGCGGTCACCGCACTCCAAACTGAGCTACGTCACGACCGTCCGGAAGTACTCGATCGTCTTCGAGAGCCCTTCTTCCAGCGGCACGACCGGCTCCCACTTCAGGAGCTCGCGGGCCTTGGTGATGTCGGGGCGGCGGATTTTCGGGTCGTCTTCCGGGAGAGGGCGGAACTCGATCGGAGCGTTGGAGCCGACCAGGCGTTTGATCTCTTCCGCGAACTGCAGGACCGTCATCTCGCTCGGGTTGCCGATGTTGGTCGGCTGCACTTCGTCCGACATCAGCAGGCGGTAGATGCCTTCGATCAGGTCGGAGTAGTAGCAGAAGGAGCGGGTCTGCGAGCCGTCGCCGAACACCGTCAGCGGCTCGTTGCGCAGGGCCTGGGAGATGAACGCCGGGACGACGCGGCCGTCGTTGACGCGCATCCGTTCACCGTACGTATTGAAGATGCGCACGATGCGCGTTTCGACGCCGTGGAAGCGGTTGTAGGCCATGGTCATGGCCTCGGCGAAGCGTTTCGCTTCGTCGTACACGCCGCGCGGGCCGACCGGGTTCACGTTCCCCCAGTAATCCTCTTTCTGCGGGTGCGTGAGCGGGTCTCCGTACACCTCGGAGGTGGAGGCGATGAGATAGCGCGCGCCTTTGTCTTTCGCGACGCCGAGGGTCTTGTGCGTGCCGAGGGAGCCGACCTTGAGCGTCTGGATCGGCTTCTCCAGGTAATCGATCGGGCTGGCGGGGGACGCGAAATGCAGCACGTAATCGAGCGGGCCGTCGATGTGGATGTAGTTGGTGACGTCCTGCTTGATGAACGAGAAGCCGTCGCGCCCGAACAGGTGGTTGATGTTGCGGGGCGAGCCGGTCAGGAAGTTGTCCATGCAGATCACTTCGTGACCGCGCGAAAGAAAAAGGTCGCAGAGATGCGACCCGAGAAATCCTGCTCCACCTGTGATCAGCGCACGACCCATTACTCAGTCCTCTTCCGCACGTCCTCGGCGCGTCCGACCGAGATGTAGTTGAACCCGAGCGCCTTCATGCGCTGCGGGTCGTAGATGTTCCGCAAGTCGACGACCGACGGCTGCCGCAGCGCCTTCTTGATCCGTTCGAAGTTCAGCGCCCGGAACTCGTTCCATTCCGTGGCCAGGACGAGCACGTCCGCGTCGATCGCGGTCTCGTAGGCATCGCCACAATAGGTGATGTCGCTGAAGATGGTCTGCGCGTTCTTCGCCGACTGCGGGTCGTACGCGCGGATCTTCGCGCCGCGCGCCTGCAGCCCCTTGATGATCGGGATGGTGGGGGAATCGCGCATGTCGTCGGTCTCCGGCTTGAACGCGAGCCCGAGCATCGCTACGGTCTTGCCGGCGACGTCGCCGTCCAGCGCGTGCACGATCTTGTCGATCATGCGCAGCTTCACCGCGTCGTTGACGCGCAGCACCGCTTCCATGATCTGGAACTCATAGCCGTGCCGGCGCGCGATGTCCGCCATGGCGGAGGTGTCCTTGGGAAAGCACGACCCGCCGAAGCCGGGGCCGGCCTGAAGGAACTTCGGGCCGATGCGCGAGTCGAGGCCCATGCCGATGGCCACGTCCTGCACGTTCGCGCCGACCTTCTCGCAGACGGAGGCGATCTCGTTGATGAATGTGATCTTCACCGCCAGGAAGCCGTTCGCCGCGTACTTGATCAGCTCCGACGACTCGACGTTAGTGACCACGAACGGGATCTCGAGCGAGTGCAGCGGCGCGTAGATCTCCTTCATCAGCTCCGCCGCTTCCTTGTCGGAGACGCCGACCACCACGCGGTCGGGCTTCATGAAGTCTTCGATGGCGCTCCCCTCGCGGAGGAACTCGGGGTTGGAGACGATCGACGCCTTGTGACCGGTGTTGTGCGAGGCGATGATCTGGTCGATCAGGCGTCCGGTGCCGATCGGAACCGTCGATTTGGTGATCACGAGCTTCGGGCCGTTCATGTGCTGGGCGATCGAGTTCGCGACCTCTTCGACGTAGCGGAGGTCTGCCGAGCCGTCCGGCTTCGGCGGCGTCCCCACGGCGATGAAGATCGCGCGCGCGGCGCGGATGGCCTCGGCGAGCTCGGTGGTGAAGCGAAGGCGTCCTTCGTTCACGTTCTTGCTCACGAGCTTGTCGAGCCCCGGTTCGTAGATCGGGATCTGCCCGTTCCGCAGCGCTTCAATCTTCCTGACGTCGACGTCCACACAGATGACGTCGTTGCCAAAGTCGGCCAGTCCGGCGCCGGTCACCAGGCCAACGTAGCCGGTGCCGATCACAGCAATGTCCACAGGGGATCCTCCGGGAAAAATTGCGCCGCGCAAAGCAGCCGCAGGCGCGGCGCATCCTACAACACTGGTGCCAAGGGGGAGGATTTGGAGTGCGGCGACGAGCACGCGTCTCCGCCGTATTTGACTTCGGGCAATCCTTCCATCATTCTGGTGGAGGTTCGGAGATCAATAATGAGATGCAAACGACTGGGTTTGTCGTTGTTTCTAATTCTCAACCTCCAACCGGCATTCGCCCTCGACATCGTCGTCCAACGTCCCCCCCGCGAAACGCACCAGGTCTTCCCGGTGGTGGAGCAGATTTCGGATGAGGTCAGGCTCGTCCGAATTTCACCGGAGATCGCGGTCGAGCAGATCCGGGGATCGGCGGCCCTCGCGCACCTCCGCCACCTTCAGTCCCAACGTCCTGAAGCATTCCGCAAATCAACAGAGGTCCTGCGAAAGCGCGGACACGAAGCCACGGCGGAGGTATTCGTCGAACGCACCCTGCGAACTGCAGGCGGGATGACCGACGAGGAACACCCGTTCGGCCTGACCCAATCATCGGCTGAACAGAGCGCGCAGGGCGAGATCGTTTTTTGGTCGTACGACGGTCCTGGTTACGCGTGGCAAGGCACGATCTATCTGGAGGTCTACGCGACAGGAGCGGCGGCGACCTGGGACGGGCAGATCGACACCGGCTCCTCGAGCCACCCGTGGGTGTGGCATGAGAAGACCTGGCAGGGAACAGTCGGACGGCACCAGGACACGGAATCGACCGAGCCCCCGCAGCCGGGCGTGTATCTCGTTGCACAGCAGTCGATATCGGCCGACGATCGGCCCGACCGCGATACCCAACGGGTGGGTTTCTACAACTGGGCCGTCTGCTGGCGGCAGGGTGTGGTGGCTGGATGCACCACTGCTGCAATCGGTTGCATGAGAGTCAAGGCAGCATGGCCAGCGTGCTTCGGCATGTGGTGCGTCGGCGCGGAGATTGGCTCTGGGATCGGGTGCGCCCTCCTATGATGGACACGCGATCAGATCGAACTGTGGTCAGGATTACACGCGGCGAGCTCTACGCGGTCGTTTTCGGAACGTTCCTTCTGGTGGCTTCGGCAGCCGTGCTTCTGAGCGCGGGCGGTTCAGAAGTGCGTACGTTCCTCCGGACCCCGCTCGGCGCCGCTGCTTCCGTCGTTGCGATTGGCTTAATCGTGCTACCGGCAACAAGGATACTGGCTCGCACTTACTACGGCGTGGAAGACGCGACGGCCGGAAAGCTGATCCTGTGGACCCTCCTGGCTGTGGCGGTTGCATTCGCGATCCAGTGGGTCTTCGCCGTGACGTGAAGACGGTCGTGGAGCGGTGGGCGAGCGCCCACCGCTCCATTATTATTGTGTTCCCGTCGTGTCCGTGATCGTCGCGGACGGAATCACATCTTCCACCGGCGCCGGCTCGGCGTCGGGCGGCGCGGTGATCGCCGGCGGCGGGGGGGTGTTGGGGAGCTCGCGGCGTTCTTCGACGCGGCGTTCGATGCCGACCTGCTGGCGGCTGCGGATGAGCCAGCGGAGGAGTTTCGATTCGTTGATGCCGATGAGGATGTCGTTGATCGACTCGTACATCGAGGGGTCGGAGATCAGCTTGCCGGCGGTTCCTTCTCCCGTGTTGATCTTCGTGACGACCTCATTGAGCTGGCGCACGAGTCCGGAGAACTCGTTCAGCGCATGGTCGCCGTACTCGCGATCGTTGATGAGGCGGGGCACGAGGCCCTGTCCCGTCTGCAGCGAGCCGGTGAACGCCGAGAGGTTCGCCGACGTCACGCGCAGGTTCTCGATCAGCTCGTAGACGCGCGTCTTCGCCTCGGCGTCGTTCAGCATCGCCGGGACCAGGCCGTCGCCGGTCTGGAAGCTGCGCTGGATGTTGCCGGTGAGTGACTGCATCGACTCGGCGGCGCCGGCGATCGAGACCGTCAGGCGCTCGGCGTACGCGTCGTCGTAAATCAGCTTGCCGACCACGCCGCGGCCGCTCTCCATGTGCGTGAGCGCGGCGTTGGTCTTGTTGAGCGTGGTCAGGAACGTGTCGGTGATGCGCTGCTTCGTCTCCGGCTGCGTGGTCAGCTCGCCGAGGAGGCCTTCACCGCGATCCACGCGGCCGAGGATGCCCTTGAGGGAGAACGAGATCTGCACGAGGTTCTCCATCAGGTCCTCGCCCGAGGTGATGAGCGCCTCGACGTCCGTCCCCTTCTGCGACGGGATGATCGAGCCCGGCTCGAGCGCCGGAAAACGCGGCGTGCCGGCGGTGACGTCGATGTACGTGTCGCCGGTGAGGAGGCCCTGCTTCTTGAGACGCACGCGCGAATCGCCGCGCACGCGCTCTCCGTACTTGCGGTCGATCATGATCAGGACGTCGACCTGCTTCGACTTCGGGTCCTGCGGCAGCTTGATGTCGCGAATCGTGCCGATGGTCACGCCCGACATCCGCACCGGGTTGCCCTGGGAGAGGCCGGATACGTTCTCGAGACGCACCTCGTACTCGTTCTTGCGCGCGAAGATCTTCTGTTCCGATCCGATCAGGAAGAGGAACACCATCAGGGTGAGGAGCGCGCCGGAGACCAGGATCCCGACGCGAATCGATTTGTCGTTGGATTTTTTCGCCATATCACTTCTTCGTCGGCTGCGCCGCTACCACGGCGCTGGCCTTGAGAAACTCGCGGAGTTTGGGATGATCGGAATCACGCGCCGCGTCCATCGGGCCGACCCATTCGAACACGCCCTCATGCAGAAAGGCGATGCGGTCGCCGACCGAAAACGCGGAGTGGATGTCATGCGTGACCACGACCGAGGTCACGTTCAGTTTCGCCTGCAGGTCGATGATCAGCTCATTGATGGTCTGCGCGGTGATCGGGTCGAGGCCGGTGGTCGGCTCGTCGTAGAGAATCACTTTCGGGTCGAGCACGATCGACCGCGCCAGGCCGACGCGCTTGCGCATGCCGCCTGAAAGGTCGACCGGCATCAGCTGCTCGGTGTTCGGCAGGTTCACGAGCTCGAGCTTCTCGCGCACGTTGCGCGCGATCTCCTCGTCGCTCATGTCCGTGTGCTCGCGCAGCGGGAAGGCCACGTTCTCGAAGACGGTCATCGAGTCGAACAGCGCGCCGCTCTGGAACAGCATCCCGAACTTCTTCCGGATGCGGTAGAGCTCTTCCTCCGGAAGGTCGGTCACGTCCTCTTCTTCCACGATCACGCGCCCCTCGTCCGGCGCTTCGAGGCCGAGCATATGGCGCAGCGTCACCGACTTGCCGGTGCCGGAGCCGCCGAGGATGACCAGCACTTCGCCGCGGTAGACCTGCAGGTTCGCGCCGCGGAGGACCTGTTTCGTCCCATACGCCTTGTGGACGTCATGGAACTCGACGAACGGCTCGCGGACAACCCGGCGGCGCTCCGGGGTCTCGCGTTCGGCTCCGCGCCGGTCGGTGGTGACGGTCTCGGTCATCAGAAGAAGAAGAGGAAGAGCTTAGTGAGAAAGAAATCCATGATCAAAACGGTGATCGAGCTGGTGACCACCGTCTGCGTCGTGGCCCGTCCCACACCGTCCGCACCGCCCGAGGTGCGCAGTCCGTTGAAACAGGCGATGAGCGCGATCGAGAACCCGAAGAAAAACGTCTTCCCGATCCCCGAGGCCAGATCGTTGTAGTGCACGGCTTCGATGACGCTGCGCAGGTACTCGTTGGCGCCGACGTGCAGGCTGGAGACAGCGATGATCAGCCCTCCCGTGATGCCGAGGAGGATCGCCACGACCGTCAGCAGCGGGAACATCAGCGTGCAGGCCACGACGCGCGGCACGACCAGCCTGCGTACGGGATTCGTGGCCAGGGCGCGGAGCGCGTCGATCTGCTCGGTGACTTTCATCGTGCCGAGCTCCGCCGCGATGCCGGCCCCGACTCGGCCGCCGACCATCAGCGACATCAGCACCGGTGCCAGCTCGCGCACGAGCGAGAGAGAGACGATGGTGCCGACGAACATCTTCCCGCCGAAGTCGGCAAGCGCGTACGCCGTCTGGAGCGCCAGCACCATCCCGATGAAGGCGGAGGTAATGATGACGATCGACAGCGACCGCACGCCGATCTGGTCCATCTGCGCGATGAGCAACGGCCGCTCGACCGGCGCGCGCCGGAACTGCTGGACGGTCTGCACCGCCAGGTCCGTGAGGCTGCCGACGTACAGAAACGCGGCATCCGCACGCTCGCGCACGCGCGTCGTGAACTTCGGAAGCTGCGGGTCTCTGGCTACGGCGGTCGTCATTCGTGGGTGCGTAACGTCGGAGCGGCCAAGTTTAATCGCGCGGGACGTGCCGAGGCCGCTTCCGCGCGACACGCAAAGTACGCGCCGGATTTAAACGCCCCCTGCTCTCGGTCCCCCTCAGTTCCCGTCGCCGAATATCTTGCGCAGCAAGCCGCGCAGACCGCGCTCCTTCTCCTTCTTCTTTCGCTCGTCCTCGGCGCGTTTGGGGGCGTCCTGGGGGCGTTCGGTGGGGTGCTGCTCGTCGAAGACCGGGGATTCGTTCCAGAAGGGGCTCGGGTCGCCGCTTCCGGCGTGGAGAGAGCAGACCGACTCCGGCTCTGTCCCCGCGACGTACGACTCGGTGCGCGAGGTCGGGCAGTACGGCGTGGCGAGCAGGCCCGACTGCGGGTCGATCTCGCGCTCCGTCACATCCTCGGGGCGTTTCCAGTCGACGTCCGCGACCAGGCCGTCGATGCGGTTCATGTGCTTCGCCCAGATCGGCAGGCAGGCGTCACCGCCCGCGAGACGGACGCTGTGGCCGTCGTCGAAGCCGATCCACACCAGCGACAGGATGCGCGGCGAGTAGCCGATGATCCAGGCGTCGCGGTAGTTGTTCGTGGTGCCGGTCTTGGCGGCGTACTCGTGCTGGAAGCCGAGAGAGCGGGCGCGGCCGCCGGTGCCGTAGCGGAACACGTCCTTGAGAATCTCGTTCATCACGTACGTGACGCTGGCGGGGGCGACGCGTTTCATCTTCGCGTTGCGCGTCTCGAGCAGCTTGCCGTCGCGCGTGACCACGGCCAGGATCGAGACCGGCTCGGCTTTCACGCCGAGGTTCGCAAAGACCGAGTAGGCGAACGCGATCTCCAGCGGCGTCACTTCGAACGAGCCGAGGGAGATCGAGGGATACGGCTCGAGCCGCGACTCCACGCCGATGCTGTTCGCGGTCTTGATGACGTTCGGCACGCCGGCGTCAATCGCCGCGCGCACGGCCGGGATGTTGTACGAGTGCGCCAGCGCCTCGCGCACGGTCACCCGTCCGTGGAAGCGGTTGTCGTAGTTCTGCGGACGCCACACCGCGGCGCCGGCCTGCACGGAGATCGGCGAATCGTCGAGCACCGTCGACGCCGTGAGCGCCTGCGCGCCGCGCGCCGGGTCCATGGCCGAGAGGTAGACGAACGGCTTGAACAGCGATCCCGGCTGCCGGCGCGCCTGGATGGCGCGGTTGAATTGCGTCTTGGAGTAGTTGCGGCCGCCGACCAGCGCCTTGACGTAGCCGGTACCCGGCTGCACCGTCACTACCACCCCTTCCAGCGGCGTCTGCGACGTGCGGATGTGCTTGTACTTTTTCCCGAGCGCGCCGATGCCGTCGTCGAGCGCCGCTTCCGCGGAGCGCTGCATCATCGTGTCGAGGGTGGTGAAGATGCGCAGCCCTTCGGTCTTGAGCTGCGTCTCCGGATAGGTCTCCCGGAGCTGCTTGAGCACGAGGTCCACGAAGAACGGCGCGCTGCGCGAGGTCTTCGGGAAGCGCGTCACCTTGAGCGGCGCGGCCACGGTTTCCAGGTACTCGCGCTCGCTGATCTTCTGCTGGTCGCGCATCAGGCCGAGGACCGTGTCGCGGCGCGGCTTGGCCCGCTCCGGATACTTGAGCGGCGAGAGCACGTTCGGCGAGCGGATGACCCCGGCCAGCGTCGCGGCCTCGGAGAGCGTGAGGTAGGTGACCTTCTTGCCGAAGTAAACCTGCGAGGCCTGCTCCACGCCGACGACCTGGACCGAGCCGTTCTGCCCGAGGTAGATCTCGTTCATGTACGCCTCGAGGATCTCCTCCTTCGAGTAGCGCATCTCGAGCAGCAACGCCATCAGCGCTTCCTGCCCCTTGCGGGTGAACGTCCGCTCCGGGTTGAGGTAGAGGTTCTTGACCAGCTGCTGCGTCAGCGTCGAGCCGCCCGCGGTCAGCGACTTGGTCTTGATGTCCTTCACCAGCGCCGCGAGCGTGCCGCGGATGGAGATCCCTTCGTGCGAGTAGAAGCTCTTGTCCTCGGTGGCGATGACGGCGTCGACCAGCACCTTCGGGATGGAGTCGAGCGTCACCGGGACGCGGTCCTCCATCTCGTTGTCGTAGATCGACGTGATGAGCTCGGGCTCGAGGCGCGCGCCGCGCAGGGTGATGCCGTCGGTGAGGCGCTTGATGGAGCGCACCGTGCCGCCGTCGGTCTCGACCAGCACCGGCATGGCGTGGAACTCCATGTCCGGGTATTCGAAGTTGTTGAGGAAGATCTCGAGGTCGTCGCCGACGTAGCGGTACTCGCCGGGATTCTCGACCCGCTTCTTCACCTCGTGGTAGCCGACGTGATTCAGCTTCGGTTCGAGGATCGAGCGCGCGAAGCGCATGCCGGGGACGATCGGGGTGGCATCGGAGTAGACGCGGCTGGGGAGGTCCCAGCGCGTGGCCGAGTCGAATTTCTTCGTAATGATGACGTAGGTGTAGCCCGTGAAGCCGAGGAAGGCCACGAACGCGACCATCACGATGACCGCGAGACCGGCGGAATGCCGCCAGAGAAAGTCCTTGAGGCGCGAGCGCTTAGCCATACGACGCTGTCATCAACGGCCGCATCGACGCAAAAATGTCGCCTGACTCGTCCGTAACAGAAAAGGCGGCCGGTGCACCCGGCCGCCTTTCCGGCGAATTGCTGTGAGCTGGAGCGAGTTTAGCTCACTTCGCGAACTGCGGCGTCACGTTCAACTCCCGCAACAGGTTCGTCGCGCCGTCGACCGCGTCCATCACCCAGAGGATGTAGCGCGAGTCGACGTGGATGGTGCGGGTGAGGTCTTCCTCGACCATGTAGTCGGAGCCGACCCCTTCCCAGTTCGAGTCGAACGCCAGGCCGCACAGCTCTCCCCACGCGTTCAGCGACGCTGAGCCGGAGCTGCCGTTCGTGACCACGTTCGTGGTGATGTACGCCACCGGGAGGGTCTTCAGGTCGTCGTCGACGTACGTCCCGAACTCTTTCTTCGACGCCCGGTCGAGCAGCGCCTGCGGGCTGTCGAACGGCTCCTCGCCGGTGCTCTTCTCGACCACGCCGCGGATGTCGGTCTGCGGCAGGTACCAGACCGCGTTGCGCGGCGCGTAGCCTTTCACCTGGCCGAAGCCGACGCGCAGGGTCGAGTTCGCATCCGGATACAGCCGTCCGCCGCGTGAGGTGCGCAACGCGTCGAGCAGGGCCGGACGGATCCGCGCTTCGGCGCCCGCATACGCGGCGTCGCGCTGCGCGAGCTCGTCCGCGAACGGACGGAGCGACGCCGCGAACGCGAGCATCGAGTCGTTGCGCGCCGTGAGCTGCGCCGTCGTCTCGGTGAACATCTTCTCTTCCGCCGCCTGATCGCCGATGCGCGTGGAGGCGTAGATGCGGTCGAGCAACGCGTCCACCTGCGCCTCGGGCGTAGCCTGTCCGGTGGCCGCGAGCGCGGTGTCGACCGGCGGGATGCGCTGTCCGGCCGGAAGCTTCGTCGCTTCGAGGAGGAAGAGCCGCAGCCCTGCGCGGTCGCTGCCGCGCTCGATGTTGCGGCGGTTGCGCGTCAACGTCTGCTGCAGCTTCTTGCGATTGCGCTCGGTGAAGTCCTCGGCCCGGTCGAGGTCGTTCTTCGTCTTCTCGACGCTCAGGCGGTAGAGATTGTTCGCCTGAGTCAACATCGGCGACGAGGTGTAGAGCCAGGTGAACAGCAGGTCGCGCTCGCGCGTGGCGCGATGCTCGTCGAGCAGCTTCTGCAGCTCGGCGCTGGCCGTCTCGTACGACTTCTCGAGGTCACCCTCGAGCGCGCGTTCCATCCGGCGCGCCTCGACCTGCTTCGCCTCGACGAATCCGCCGCGTTTGTACGCTTCGAGCGTGCCGACGTGCTTCTTGAGGTAGTTCTCCTGGCTGGCGATGCGGCTGGCGTTTTTCAGCGCGATCGTGCGATCCGCCTTGCCGCGCTCCTGGAGCAACTGCGACAGCATCCGGCGGTAGCGGACGTCGGTCGGCAGCGTGAACTGTTCCGCGTCGACCACCTCGGTGGCGGTGACGTGGCGGCGGGTCGTGCCGGGGAAGCCGGCCACCATCACCAAGTCGTTCGCGTCGAGGTCGCGGGTGGAGATCTCGAGGTGGTGCTTCGGGCGATACGGCACGTTGTTCTTCGAGTAATCGGCCGGCTTGCCGTCGCGGCCGACGTAGGCGCGATAGAAACCGAAGTCGCCGGTGTGGCGCGGCCACATCCAGTTGTCGATCTCGTCACCGAAGTTGCCGACACCGAGGGCCGGCGCATAGACGAGGCGGACGTCGCGGATCTCGAGGCGGGTGATCTTCAGGTACTGGCCGCCCTCGAAGAACGACGCCACCTGGCAGTTCAATCCGCCCGGCTTCTCGCACTCGTTGACGATCTCGCGGCGGCGGCGGGTGATGGCCGCGCTGCGATCGGCGTCGGTGATGCCGGCCGGAAACGGCGCGAGCACGCGTTGCGTCACGTCTTCGATGGCCGTGGTCACGTAGATGCGCGCGTCCGGCGAGGCCTGGATCTCCTGCGCGCGGGTGCGGGCCAGGAAGCCGTTGCGGACGATGTCGTTCTCCGGCGTGGCGTTGAACTGCAGCGCGCCGTAGACGCAGTGGTGGTTGGTGGCGAGCAATCCGTCGGGCGATACGAACGAGGCGCTGCAGCCGCCCGTCGAGACGATGGCCCCCATCGGAAAGCCGGTGAGGTTCGCAAACTGGTTGGGATCGAGCTGCAGTCCGAGCTTCTTCAGCTCGTCGCCGAGAGCAGGGATCTGCTGCGGCATCCAGAGTCCGTCATCGCCGGCGGCCGGCACGGCAAGCGACAGCGCTGCCATCACACTCAAGAGAAACGACTTCATCAAGGAGATCTCCTTACAAGGGCATCTGAGGCTCGAACACGAAATCACCGCGGCGGCGTCCGGGTCAACCCGTACCGCCACGAGGTCGTGACAGAGCTGCAAAGGATCGGCCGGAGCGCTTAGCGTTCCCTGCGGAACCAATACCCCACTGCACGCACCATCGGGCCGAACGGCATCGGCGCGGCAAAGTCCGTCACGTCGGCCTTCAGCAGCCGCAGTTCCGGAGCGAACATCGCCTCGACGGCCGCCTGCGACCGCCGCTTCGGCCCGATCGGCCGCCAGTCGAGCGGGTGGCGCTTCCCCCAGTGCCCGAGGACGTAATCGCCTTCGACGGCCAGCCAGGTCAGGAGCTTGCGTTTGTACTCGCGGACGTTGCCGCCGACCAGCGAGTGCAGGCATCCGGAATCGAAGACGAGCTCGAACGGCCGGTCGGGGACGAAGGCGAAGAGGTCCCCCGCCACGAAGGTCACGTTCACGTTCTTCGCCGCGGCGCGTGCGCGGGCCATTTCGAGCGCCTCGGGGAACAGGTCGAGGCCGGTCGCTTCCATCCCCTGCTCGGCGAGCCACGTCGTATAGACGCCCGCCCCGCACCCGACGTCGAGAGCCCGCCCCCGCCCGTTCCGCGCCGCCACCGCCTCGGCCAGTATGTCCGGCGGAGTGTCCCGGTGCCACGGCAGCCGTTTCGGATCGCCGGCCGCCCTGCGGTAGAAGTTCCGCATCACCATCCTGGCAATCGCGCTCATGTGATCCTCCGAGCCGAGTGTACGCCCCGGCGCGTGCTAGAGTTTTCCATCGCGATGCTGACCATCCTGATCGTGGATGACAACGTGAGCTTCCGCACGCAGGCCGCGAGACTGTGCGGGAAGGAAGGCTTCGCGACCGTAACGGCCGGCTCTCTTTCGGAGCTGGCGACGGTCCTGAGCACCACGACGCCCGACCTGGCGCTGGTCGACATCGAGTTGCCGCAGATCCCGGGTCACCGCCTCGGCGCCCTGATCCGTTCGCGGCAGAACGTCCCCATCGTGCTCGTCTCGGCCCTCGACGAAACGCACGTGCGGCGTCTCTTCGAAGCCTCGGACGCGGACGGCTGGATCTGCAAGCCGCTCACTCGCGATAAATTGATCGGGGCGGTAACCCGCTTCGTCGTCACTCGCGGACGGACCGGCGGCGAGGCGCTGCGCGACCAGACCGCCGAGGGGAGCAGCCAGGTGCTGCTCGTCGAAGACGAGCCGATGATCACCGACCGCATCGAAGCAGCGCTGACCGGTTACTCCGTCTCCACGGTCTCCGAGGGGGACGCCGCAATCCAACGGCTCGAGACGGGGGACTACGGCTGCATCCTGCTCGACCTGATGCTCCCCCACCTGAGCGGCTTCGACGTCCTGCGCCACCTCATGATCCGGCGCCCCGACCTGCTGAAGCGCACGTTCATCATGACCGCCGCCAGCGACGAATCGCTCCAGTTCATCGAACGCGATGCCGTGGCCGGCATCCTTCGCAAGCCGTTCGAGGTAGCCACTCTTCCGGGTCTGGTCTCGGCGGTCGTGTCCGCGTAGCGGACGCCGCATCAGCGAAACCCACGGTCCCGCGCCAGCACGATCGCCTGCGCGCGCGTCCAGACGCCGAGCTTGTCAAAGACGCGGGACACGTGGTTGCGCACCGTCTTCTCGCTGATCGTGAGCCGTTCTGCGATCTCGGCGTTGCTCAGGCCGTCCGTCATCAACGCGAACACCTGGCGCTCGCGGTGGGAGAGCGAGGTGAAGAGGGGATCTTCGTCCTTCGACACGGTGTGTCCGCCGAGGAAGTCGAGCGCGGCGTCGCGGAAGCGCTCCCAGGCCGGTTCCGAGGCGAGCAGGACGTGGTTCTCGGAATCGAGCTCGATGAACTGCGCGCCGGGGATGCGCTCCGCCAGCAGGCGGCCCTCGGCGATCGGCACGACGGCGTCATTGCTCGCATGCACGACCAGCGTCGGCACGCGCACGCGCTCGAGCAGATCGGAGACGTCGATGGTGGAGCGGGCTTCCATGAGCCGGGCCGCGATCTCGGCGGTGGTGGTCTTGAGACAGAGATCGTCGAACCAGCGCAGTTGCTCGTCCGTGCCTCGCGGGAGGAAACGCGAAGTGAAGATTCGCCGGAACGCCGGGTTGTCCCGCCCCCAGCCGGCGCGGACGAGGTCGATGATGGCGCGATACTCGGTTTCGCGGGCAGCGTCCCCGCGTTGGGCCACGCCGCGCGCATACCCTCCGTACAACAGCAGGTGGGAGACGCGCTCGGGGTACTTCACCGCATACGCGATGCACATGGCCCCTCCCTGCGAGATGCCGAGGAGGGCGAACGGCTCGGCGGGTGCGGCGGCGGTGACGACGTCCTCGAGGTCGCCGACCCAGCGCTCGACGGTGAGCTCGCCGCCGGCCCGCTCGCTCATGCCGCATCCGCGCTCGTCATAGCGGATGTAGCGGAAGTGGTCGCTGAAGAAGCGGATCCAATGCCGCCAGACCGGACTGTCCCATTCGTATTCGAGGTGAGTGAGCCAGTTGGCCGCCTTCACCAGCGCCGGCCCCTGCCCCGCCTCGGCCCACGCGAGCTGAATCCCGTCCCGGCTTCGCAGATAGCGGACGCGCTGACGGCTTCTCGAATCGGTATGGGACATTGTTCCTGGCGATCGAAGCCGATTCTAGCCAAACCGGGACATCGGTCCCATGGCCGGCCACCGCCGGTGAACCGACGTTGCGCGCATGAGCAAACGAATCGCGGTCTTCGCCTATGGCGTCGTCAGCTACGCCGTCTTCTTCGCCACCTTCCTCTACGCCATCGCCTTCATCGGGAACTTCGGCGTGCCGAAGACGCTCGACGGAGTCCCGCGCGAGCCGCTGTTCGTCGCGCTGGCCATCAACCTCGGCCTCCTGGCGTTGTTCGCCGTGCAGCACAGCGTGATGGCCCGCCCCTGGTTCAAGGAGCGCTGGACGCGCATCGTGCCGCCCGCGGCGGAGCGCTCGACCTACGTGCTGCTCTCGAGCCTCGCGCTGATCCTGCTCTTCTGGCAGTGGCGCCCGATGGGAGGCGTGGTCTGGTCGGTCGAGAACGCGGCCGGGCGGAACGTCCTCCTGGCGCTGTTCGCGTTCGGCTGGACGCTGGTGCTGGTGGCCACCTTCCTGATCAACCACTTCGACCTGTTCGGCCTGCGCCAGGTCTGGCTCCATCTCCGCGGCAAGCCGTACACCGCGCTCCCCTTCGGCACCCCGGGACCCTACCGGCTGGTCCGCCACCCGCTGTACGTCGGCTGGTTCTTCGCCTTCTGGATGACGCCAACCATGACCGCCACTCACCTCCTGTTCGCGGTCATGACCACCGCCTACATCCTCGTGGCCATCCAATTCGAAGAGCGGGACCTGGTGCGCTCCCTCGGAAGCGATTACGAGGAGTACCGGCAGCGAGTGCCGATGCTCATCCCGTTTGCGAAACGGCGTGCGGGGACGGTGCTCCTGTCGCGCGCGACGACGGCACGAGAATGAGGCTGTTTCTGGAGTGCGGTAACGCGAGTTACCACTCTTGTCTTTGTTCGTCCTGCAATGCGAGCAGGCCCCAGCCTTCGCTCGCGAGGGTTCCGAGGGCCGATGTCAACCCGCAATGAGCTCCGTCAAGCTCCCGCCTTCTTGAACAGGACGAGAATGCCACGATCGGCAGCGTCGGGTAGTTCGATGATGCGGGGATATCGGGACCGGATCAGCTCCTCGATCTGGCCGGTCGACCAGTTCTTGATTTGTAGCCAGATCAGCTTCGGCGGATAGCCGAGCTGCATCGAGATTTCCGAGAAATCTGCGTCCTTCGATACGACGGCAAAGCCATGCTCTCTGGCGTACAGCCACACCGCTTCGTCAGGAACATCATGCAGGCTCACGTTCCAGACGTGTTCCGAATCCGGGAAGACATCTTGCAGGCGCTCGACCAACGTCGGGGAAAGATGGTGGTCGAACAGCAACTTCACTCGTTCGCCACCAGCATGCGGTGCTCGCGCTCGGCGGCGTAGCTGAGGCACGCCAGGATGTCCTCCCGGGTCAGGTAGGGAAAGTCCGCGAGGACCTGCTCCTCCGTCATTCCGGAGGCGAGATACGACAGGACGTCATAGACCGTGATGCGCATGCCGCGGATACATGGCTGGCCGCCGCGTTTTCCCGGCTCGACGGTGATGATCCCTTCGTACGACATGGCTGCATTCTAAACGTGAACGTCACGGGCGCGGCGCGGCACGCATGGTATGACTAACCCCATGAAACGTCTCCTAGGCATCGCCCTCCTCTTCGTTGCCTGCGCGCACGTGCCGCCCGCTTCGCTCGACACGCACGCGCACGAGTACGTCCGGCTCGTGCTCGCCCTGGGGGAGCACGATGCGGACTGGGTGGACGCGTATTACGGGCCGCCGGAGTTGCGGGAGGCGGCCAAGGGGGAGAAGAGGACGCTCGGCGACATTCATGCGGCGGCAACGGCGTTGCGCGCGGAGGTGGAGAGCGTCCCCGTGCCGGCGGATCGCATCGTCGCTCTGCGGCGGAATTACCTGCTGGAGCAGCTCACGGCGCTGGTCACGAAGACGGAGATGTTGCAGGGAAAGACGTTCTCGTTCGATGAGGAGGTGCGGCGGCTTTACGGGGTCGTGCTGCCGCGCCGGGAGGATGCGCACTTCGAGCGGGTGCTGCAGGAGTTGGAGCGGGCGGTGCCCGGCGAGGGGTCACTGCTGGAGCGGGTGGAGGCGTATCGCAGCCGGTTCTACGTCCCGGCGGACAAGGTCGATGCGGTGATCCAGGCGGCGCTGAAGGAGTGCCGGGTGCGGACGCTGGCGCACATAGAGTTGCCGGCGGCGGAGAGCTTCTCGCTCGAGTACGTGAAGGACAAGCCGTGGAGCGGGTACAACTGGTACAAGGGGAACTTCACGAGCCTCATCCAGATCAACACCGACCTGCCGATGGGCGTTCAACGGGGGCTCGACCTGGCCTGCCATGAGGGGTATCCCGGCCATCACACGTACAACGTGCTGCTGGAGAAGAACGTGGTGCGCGACCGCGGGTGGATCGAATACACGGTCTATCCGCTGAACAGTCCGCAGTCGCTCATCGCCGAGGGGAGCGGCAACTACGGGTTGGAGCTGGCGTTTCCCGGCGAGGAGCGGATGCGGTTCGATCGCGATGTGCTCTTTCCGATCGCCGGGCTCGATCAGCGGGAAGCGGCGCGCTACTACGAGATGCTGCGGCTGATCGGCGAGCTGTCGTACGCGTCGAACGAAGCAGCGCGGCGGTGGCTCGACGGCGAGATGACGCGGGACGAGGCGAAGACTTGGCTGATGCGCAACGGTCTCAGTACGGCGGAGCGCGCCGAGCAGCAGATGAAGTTCATCGAGCGCTATCGCAGCTACGTCATCAACTACAACTTCGGGCTCGATCTCGTCCGCGCGCACGTGGAGAAGAGCGGCGACCGGTGGACGGCGTTCGAGGAGATGATCTCGACACCGATGCTGCCTTCGAACCTGGAGCGGGAGTAGGTTCGCGCGGCTGGAGGACGGACAGGCAGGGTTGCCTGTCCTCCACCTGCACCACGTGCGCGGCGTCAGCCCCTGTGGGTGATGGCGCTCGTGATCGCCGCGACGACACGATTGACCAGGTTGTGATCTTTCGAGCTCATACCCGTCTGCTCCCCTGACGCCGACGCGAAAACCACGTGATAGATCGGTTTCAGCGATCGCAGCCAGGCGATACCAGCGGCGGCGATCGCGCCGCAGATGACGAACATCAGGAGGCCCGCGCCGAAGTCTTCGGAGAACATCGGACCGAGGGAGCCGAGCGTCATGAGGATGCCCACGGCCGCGAGGGCCATCGCGCAGCCTTTGCTCGCGGGTGTGAATCGCTTGGAGACAGAGGTGAGGTTGGCCGTCGCGTACGTCGTGCCACCGATCACCACTTTCGTGTTCGAAACATATACGTCCGCGTCGTTCATGAAGACCTGTTCGTTCGCCATCGTTTTTCCTCCGGGGTGATGACGGACGCGAGCCATGTTTTTCTCCGCCGCCGCAGAGCTCTTACGACAGGCGACCGCCGCGGGCGGCCGCCACGGCGGCGATGAATTCCTCGAAGGTTTTCCTGTTGATGGGCTCCGCCGCGATCGCAAAGACGTCGGTGGCTTCGCTGGCCGTAGGTATGTGCGTCAGGAGAGGCAGGATCGCGGCCGCCGCTGTCACGGCGTCGGATACGTCGTAATCTCCGTGCTCGAAGAACGCGGTGATCGCGTGACCGAAACGATACGTGAAGAGATAGTTCAGGATCCCGTTGAAGCCCATTGCCGCCAGGGCACCGGCACCTGGAAAAGCGATCGTCAGCGCCCAGGTGAATATCTTCGATCCGCCGACGTACGCGGCCACGCCGGCAGCCACGCCGGTCGCGAGCTTCATTGCGAAAGCGCGGTCCTGTCTGTGGCCTGATTTCTCAGCGACAGCCAGCAACATCGCCCCCCAGATCGCGGTCACCGCGATCGTATCGAGGCCGCCGGAGAATGCCCCCGGGATGCCCACCGCTCCCGCGGCTTTCGATGCCGCACCGACGATCGAGCGGTACTTTCGTGGAATCGCCATAGCTCCTCCTGCCGAAGTGCAGTGGCGCCGTGCGTGTGACTGCCGGCGCGTGCCGGTAATTTCAGTACGCACTTAGACGGACGCACCGCTCTTTTTCACAGCAGCGAAGAAGAGCGGCGCCCGCGGGCTGGAGGACATACGCACTAACTTTAGGGATTTCGGGCCTCGCAAGTAGTTGATACGTCGTGAGCTACGGTCGACCGATTGTTTGCAGGCTTCAGCATTTTGCGACTGTTGCGGAGCGATGCCTGAGATCCCTAACGCTGTTTTCCTCTCTGTCGTACGTGTGGCGCTTTCAATGGATTTGCGCGGAAATTACTACGAAGCGCCACCTGATGCCGTTGCAGCTCAGCTAAGCATCGCCACCTCAGTGGTTTGCGTGTAGTGACGGCTAAGTTAGTGCGTATGGGCTGGAGGAGGGCGTCCATGTTACCCGGCGTGAACGCCGGGTCTATAGCGATTCATCTTGGCGAATCGTCGGCGGCGCTCATTTACCGAAAATACCGATACCGTAGAAACAAGGACTCACTTTGCAGTCATACATCCTGATGTGAATTTTGAATCGTCCGGTCCAGCGAGGCGTGATGCTGACGACCGGCACATCGTCGTTTTCCGTGTCTTTCGCGACCTCGTTGGCGTTCTCGTCGAACAATCTGATGTCGATGTCCCCGCAATCGTGATCGCAGACCGCGACAATGCGATATTCAACGTCGTCATTCAACCGTACGGTAAACGTGTCCGTGCCGTCGCTTTGCAGCGCATCGACCTGGAAATTATGTGTTTTGTCGAAACCATGCTCTTCCATGGTTGCTTCGACGAGACTCAACTGAGCGCGAATTTCTCGCGTATACCGTTCCTGCGCGAGCAGGGTGTTGGCGCCGCACAAACCAGAAATCATGATCATGACCAATGAAACCGCCACTCTACGTCCGCTCATCGTTCCTTCCTTTCTTACTTGACACCACGCTGTGGCCGGCACTTCGCAGCAGCACGGCCAGCGGGAAGTAAGACCCCTGAATACGGAGGGCCTCGCGCAACGCTTTCCCTACCCTCGAAAACCGCAACTTCCGAAACTGGGAACTCGCCATTGTTGTGGTCGGCGTTCCATGACATTGCCTGGTTTCGCAGCAGAGCTTGCCTTCGTAAAGAGACAGACCCACATTGCTTGTCTCAACCCAACCGAACTATTGGAGGCTCCATGTCGGACACACCGCACAACGTGCCTGGCCCATCTGGGCTGTTGTATCGTTGACGGTAGCGCTGATCGGCGCATGGGCGCTGAAGCCACATAGCGCCGCCACGCTTCGCCCAAACATCGTCTCAACGACGTCTGGAGCGCCCGATGGGGCTGCTGCGGATCCGCAGGCTGGAAATGCGCGTTCACGGTTCACTCCAGCAGTAGTAACGTCGACGCGCCTGGCTGAGGAACCACCGCAGTCGGAGATGTCGGTCATGGCACCGACGTCCCAGCCAATCATCTTTACGGTTCACGATAACCTGGGGCCCGGGCAGATCGCGGAGCAGGTCACCCTGCTGATCGACGGGACTATCGTCGGTACGCTCAATGTATCGTCCGAGCAGCCTTCTGCGACTCTGACGGTAAAGGTGCCGGAAGCAGGCCGGTATAGCTGGAGCGCCGAAGCGCAGGCGATATTCGCGGCTCCGCAAGGGCAGACCTTTACACACACCGGCGTCGGCCCGGCGTCGGCCAGGGCATCATCGCCGTAGGAAATGGCAGCAGCTTCGATCTGCGCGGCAGCGTCAGCGGAACCACGTGGACCATTCATCTGGTGCGTGACAATCAGTAGCCCTGCCGGTGCGCACGGACACCTCGCAAAAAAGAAAAGGACAGGCAGGAATGCCTGTCCTTCACCTCATTCGCGCGGGCGCGCCGCCTTTACATCGACGACATTGCGTTGAGGAACTCGCCGTTGGAGCGGGTCTTGTCGAGCTTCTCGACGAGGAGCTCCATCGACTCGACCGTGGAGAGCGGGGAGAAGACCTTGCGCAGGACCCAGATGCGATTGAGCTCGTTGCGCTCGAGGAGGAGCTCTTCCTTGCGCGTGCCGGAGCGGTTGATGTCGATGGCCGGGAAGACGCGCTTGTCGGAGAGCTTGCGGTCGAGGTGCACCTCCATGTTGCCGGTGCCCTTGAACTCTTCGAAGATGACGTCGTCCATGCGGGAGCCGGTGTCGATCAGCGCGGTGGCGATGATGGTCAGCGAGCCGCCTTCCTCGACGTTACGCGCGGAGCCGAAGAAGCGCTTCGGGCGCTGCAGGGCGTTCGAGTCGACGCCGCCCGACAGCACCTTCCCCGACGGCGGGACCACGGTGTTGTAGGCGCGCGCGAGGCGGGTGATCGAGTCGAGCAGGATCACCACGTCGCGCTTGTGCTCGACGAGGCGCTTGGCCTTCTCGATGACCATCTCCGCGACCTGCACGTGCCGCGAGGCCGGCTCGTCGAACGTCGACGAGATGACTTCGCCCTTCACGCTGCGCTGCATGTCGGTGACTTCCTCGGGGCGCTCGTCGATGAGCAGCACGATGAGCGTGACCTCCGGGTGATTGGCGGTGATCGAGTTCGCGATGCTCTGCAGGAGCATCGTCTTGCCGGTACGCGGCGGGGCGACGATCAGGCCACGCTGCCCCTTGCCCACCGGCGCGATCAGGTCGAGCACGCGCGACGACATGTGCGTCGGGGTCTCGAGGCGGATGCGGTTCTGCGGGTAGAGCGGCGTGAGGTTGTCGAAGAGGATCTTCTCGCGCGCCACGTCGGGGTGCTCGAAGTTGACCGCTTCGACCTTGATCAGCGCGAAGTAGCGCTCGCCTTCCTTCGGCGGACGGACCTGGCCGGAGACCGTGTCACCGGTGTGGAGGTCGAAGCGGCGGATCTGCGACGGGGAAACGTAGATGTCGTCCGGACCCGGGAGGTAGTTGTACTCGGGAGCGCGGAGGAAGCCGAAGCCGTCCGGCAGGCATTCGAGCACGCCTTCCGAGAAGATCAGGCCCGACTTCTCGGTCTGCACCTGCAGGATGCCGAAGATCAGGTCCTGCTTGCGCATGCCGGAGGCGTTCTCGACGCCGAGGTCCTTGGCCACCTTCGCGAGCTCGGGGAGCTTCATCTCCTTGAGCATGCGGATGTCGAGCGTCTCCGCCGCCGCCTGCTGGAGCTTCGCCTTGCCATTGCCGTTCTGCGGCGCGGCCTCGGGGGCCGCTTCGGCCGCGGGCGTTTCGGCGACGGGCTCGGGCTCGGCCACTGAGATCTCGGCAGGCTGCTCCGCTGCCGCCACTGCAGTCTCGGTGGCGTCGGCGGTGGTCACTTCCGGCTGCACGTCGTCAGCGGCCTCTTTCGCGGCGGCCTTTTTGCGGGGCGCGCGCTTCGGCTTGGCCGGTGCTTCGGCGGCAGGCGCTTCAGCGTCGATGACGGCGGTGTCGGTGTCGTTGTCTGTATGTGCCATGGTTTCCTCGGTAACTCAGAGCCGCGCGATCATCTCGCGCCGGATCTGGTCGATTCCTTTTTTAGTGACGGACGAGGCGGCGATGAGGGCCGACTGGTCGAGCTCGAGCTCTTTCGCGATGTCGCGGACGCTCGTCGTGAGCTGGTTGTTCGACAGCTTGTCGCTCTTGGTGAGCACGATCCGCTCGTCGGTGCCGTCGAGCTCGCGGGCCCACTGGTGCATCTGCAGGTCGTGCTCGCCGGGAGTGCGCCTCACGTCGAGCAGGAGAAAGATCAAACGCAGGTCGTCCGCATGTTCGAGGTAGCCGCGCACCAGCTCACCCCACGAGCGGGACATGCTCTTCGGGACCTTCGCGTATCCGTAACCGGGAAGGTCGACGAGATAGAACTTTTCATTGATGAGATAGAACTGGACCGCCTGGGTCTTTCCCGGCGTCTGGCTGACACGGGCGATGCCCTTCCGATTCAGGACAGCGTTGATCAGAGACGATTTACCGACGTTCGAGCGGCCGACCATCGCAATCTGCGGCCTGCCGTCACGCGGAAAATCGCCAGGCTGGTACGCCGCCCGCGAGAACTCTACTGACCGGATGTCCAATTGAAGTTAACGGCTAAGTGGTACTACGGATATCCGGAGGTCCGGATACGCAAGGAGGAGTAGGTTGTAGAAGCTGAACGAGGAAGATTGTGAGGAAATTCGGGGACGGTGTCAATGAGCCGTGAGGGGCAGGCAGGACGCCTGCCCCCCACTGTGATCAATGCGTAACGGGTGTGTCGGGTGAAATCACTTTCTCGGGTTCCGGGAGTTTTGACTTCACGTCCAATGGAACAATCGTGCCATCGAGCGCGAGTATGACCACCTCGTCCATCGATTCGACGAGGTTGAACTCCATCTTCTGGCGGACGTCCGCCGGGATCTCCTCGAGGTCGCGCTCGTTCTCGGCCGGCAGGATCACCTTGGTGATGCCGGCGCGGGCCGCGGCCAGGATCTTGTCCTTCACGCCGCCGACCGGGAGCACCTTGCCGCGCAGCGTGATCTCACCCGTCATGGCCACGTCGCGATGCACCGGGATCTTCGTGACCGCCGAGAGGAGCGCCGTGGCCATGGTGATGCCGGCCGAGGGGCCGTCCTTCGGGATCGCGCCTTCCGGCACGTGGATGTGGATGTCGAGCGAGGAGTGGAAGTCGGGATCGAGGCCGAACATCTCGGCACGCGAACGGACATACGAGAGCGCGGCACGGGCCGACTCCTGCATGACGTCGCCGAGCTTGCCGGTCAGCGTGAGCGTCCCCTTGCCGCGCGAGAGCGCGACTTCGGTGGTCAGGATCTCGCCGCCGACTTCGGTCCAGGCGAGGCCGGTGGTGAGGCCGATCTCCGCCTTGTCCTGGATCTGGTGCGCGCGGTACTTCGGCTTGCCGAGCAGCTCGCGCACTTTCACGCGGTCGATGGTGGCGCTGAAGTCGGAGCCGGCTTTGACGACCTGGCGGGCCAGCTTGCGGTAGACCGCGCCGACCTCGCGCTCCAGGCCGCGCACGCCTGCTTCGCGCGTGTAGCTGTCGATCAGCTCTTCGAGGCCGGACGACTCGAACGTGATGTTCGCGTCGTCGAGTCCCTGCTCGGTCTTCTGCTTCGAGGCGAGGAACTGCTTGGCGATGGCGAGCTTCTCGAGGTGCGTGTAGCCGGAGAGCTGGATGATCTCCATGCGATCGCGCAACGGCGCCGGGATGGTGTGGGTGACGTTGGCGGTAGCGATGAACATGACCTTCGAGAGGTCGTACTCGACGTCCAGGTAGTGATCGACGAACGCGTTGTTCTGCTCCGGGTCGAGCACCTCGAGCAGCGCCGACGAGGGATCGCCGCGGAAGTCCATCGACATCTTGTCGACTTCGTCGAGGAGGAAGACCGGGTTGACCGTGCCGGCCTTCTTCATCCGCTGGATGATCTGGCCGGGGAAGGCGCCGATGTAGGTGCGGCGATGGCCGCGGATCTCCGCCTCATCGCGCACGCCGCCGAGGGAGAGGCGGACGAACTTGCGGCCGGTGGCGCGGGCGATCGACTTCGCGAGTGAAGTCTTGCCGACGCCGGGAGGTCCGACGAAGCAGAGGATGGTCCCCTTCGGCTGCTTGACGAGCTGGCGCACCGCCAGGAACTCGAGGATGCGGTCCTTGATCTTCTCGAGACCGAAGTGGTCTTCGTTGAGGATCTGCTCCGCGAGCTCGATGTCCTTGATCTCCTTGGAGGCTTTCTTCCAGGGAACGGAGACGAGCCACTCGATGTAGTTGCGGGAGACCGTCGCTTCCGCGGAGACGCCGGGCATGGCCTCGAGGCGCTTCAGCTCCTGGAGAGCCTTCTCCTTGGTGTCCTTCGGCATCCCCGCTTCCTCGATCTTGGTGCGGAGCTCTTCGATCTCATCGGAGCGGTCGTCCTTGCGGCCGAGCTCGTGATGGATCGCCTTGATCTTCTCGTTGAGGTAGTACTCCTTCTGGGCGCGCTCCATCTGCTTCTTGACCTTGGAGTTGATGCGCTTGTCGATGTTGATCTTTTCGATCTCGATCTCGATGAAGTCCTGCAGCTTCTGCAGGCGCTCGTAGGGCGAAGGAGTCTCGAGGAGCTGCTGCTTCTCGGTGGTGGTGATGAGGAGGTGGGAGGCCAGGGTGTCGGCGAAGCGGTCGGGGTTGTCGAGCTTCAGCGTCGACATGACGCCTTCGAATGCGAGGTGGTGGCTCATCTTCGCGTACTGCTCGAAGATCTCCATCAGCTTCTGCATGTACTGCGACACTTCCGGGGTGAGCGGATACTTCGTATCGATCTCACGCACCGCGACGGTGACGAAGCCGTTGGACTCGTGCGCGGAGACGATCTCGCCGCGTGTGAGCCCTTCGACCATCACCTTGACGTTCTGGTTGGGGAGCTTGAGGTTCTGCACGACGGTGGCGATGACGCCGATCTGGTAGATCTCGGTCATCGACGGGTCGTCGATCTTCGGGTCCTTCTGCGTGGCGAGGAAGATCCTCTTGTCGGAGGTCGCCAGCGTGGCTTCGAGCGCCATGATCGAGGCGCGGCGTCCGACCACGAACGGCGCCATCATCGAGGGGAAGACCACCATGTCACGCAACGGGACGAGCGGCAGTTGCACGATGTTGGATTCAGGATTCGACATGTTCGAGACTGTTATACGCCGATTGGAGGGGAAAAACTTCCCGAGGGGGTTGGTGAGGCGGGGTGTCGGGTGTCAGGTGTCTGGGGCGTTTCGCCTGAGCGAGGAACCCCAGACACCCGATACCCGACACCAGATGATCGCCTGAGAACGAAAAAGGCCGCTCTTGCGAGCGGCCTGCGATGTTGCGTCGGTTGGTCACTACCCGGCCTTCTTGTACACCGTGACCGGCTGGGCGCGGTTGTCGACCACCTCGCGGGTGATCACGCACTCGCTGATCGTGTGCTCGGACGGGATCGTGTACATGATCTCGAGCATCAGCTCTTCGATGATGATCTTGAGTCCGCGCGCGCCGACGTTGCGCTTGAGCGCTTCCTCGGCGATCGCTTCGAGGGCGTCGTCGGTGAAGCGGAGCTCGACGTTCTCGAAGCCCATGATGGTCTGGTACTGGCGCACCAGCGAGTTCTTCGGCTCCCGGAGGATCTCGATGAGAGCGCCGCGGTCGAGCTCGCCCAGCGTGGCGACGACCGGCAGGCGTCCGACGAACTCCGGGATCAGGCCGAACTTGATCAGGTCCTCGGGGTGCACCTGCGCGAGCAGCTCGCCGGTCTTCTTCTCTTTCTTCGACGCGATCTTCGCGCCGAAGCCCATCGACGTCTGCGACAGCCGGCGCTCGATCACGGTATCGAGTCCCACGAACGCGCCTCCGCAGATGAAGAGGATGTTGGTGGTGTCGATCTGGATGAACTCCTGGTGCGGATGCTTGCGGCCGCCCTGCGGCGGAACGTTCGCAACCGTGCCCTCGAGGATCTTGAGCAGCGCCTGCTGCACGCCCTCACCCGAGACGTCGCGCGTGATCGACGGGTTGTCGCCCTTGCGGCAGATCTTGTCGACCTCGTCGATGTAGACGATGCCGCGCTGGGTCTTGTCCTTGTCGTTCCCGGCAGCCTGGTAGAGCTTGAGGATGATGTTCTCGACGTCCTCGCCGACGTATCCCGCCTCGGTGAGGGTGGTGGCGTCGACGATGGTGAACGGCACCGAGAGCATGCGCGCCAGCGTCTGCGCCAACAGCGTCTTGCCGGTCCCGGTGGGGCCGATCAGGAGGATGTTCGACTTCTGCAGCTCGACGTCGGTGCGCGCCTTCTCGGCGAAGTCGATCCGCTTGTAGTGATTGTAGACGGCGACCGCGAGCTTCTTCTTC
>DASQJY010000079.1:0-12768 GCA_035630815.1 Thermoanaerobaculia bacterium | reverse complement strand
CGCCTCGCCGCCCTGCGCGATTCGCTGCGCGACGCCGTCCTCGCGGAGATCGACGGCGTTTCGGTCAATGGGCCGAGCGGGTTAAGATTGCCGGGAAATCTGAATGTCAGCTTCGACCGGATCGAGGCGGACTCGCTGATTCTGGCGATGAAGCACTTTTCGCTGTCGTCAGGGTCCGCGTGCAGCGCGGGGGAGCGAGGGCCGTCGCATGTGCTGAGGGCGATCGGCGTGAGCGATGACGCGGCACTCGGCTCGATCCGGTTTGGTCTCGGGAAATCCAATACGGCGGAACACATCGAGATGCTCATCGAGGATCTGAAGCGCATCGTCCGGAAACTGCGGGAGATCTCCGCGGCATGAACGAGGCCATGCAGACGACGGGCATCATTCTCCTCGTCGATCATTCGCGCGGTGCGCTGCTGTTTCAGGAAACGATCCTCCGCCGCCGCGACATGCAGATCATGACCTCGCTCGCCGGCTCCGAAGGCCTTGTGAAGGCGCGCATGGAGAAGCCGCACCTGATCATCTTCGGCTACGACCTCTTCGACATGAGCGCCCCCGAGTTCTGCCGCGAGATCCGCGGCGACGACTCGACGCGCGCGATCTCGCTGCTCCTGGTCTGCGACCGCGACCATCACGAGCACGGCGACCTCTGTCTCTCCGCCGGCTGCAACGACGTGATCTTCCGCCCGCTGCAGAAGCCGGAGCTCGACGAGAAGGTGGAGCGGCTGACCAGCATCCCGGTGCGCCGCCAGCTGCGCACGATCACGAAGATCGAGATCTCGCTCGAAAAAGACGGCCGCTTTCTCCTCGGGCGCAGCGTGAACATCTCGTCGACCGGCATCCTCCTGGAAGTGGACCGCGTGCTGCCGCAGGATGGGCCGCTGCGCCTGCACTTCTATCTCCCCGCCGATCCCAAGCCGCTGGCGGTGCTGGCGGAAGTGCTGCGCGCCGAGTTTTCCGGAGCGCGGGGCAAGTACGGGATGCGCTTTATCGACCTGAATGAAGAAGACCGCGAACGCGTCTCCCGCTTCGTCCACAGAATCCGCTCGCGGGAATTGATCTGATGCCGCCATCCACACTGGAAGAAGCGATCCGCGCCGCGCGCGCCGAAGACTTCCTCCGCGCCTATACCCTCTTCCTCGACATCTACGGAACCGACGAGTCGCCGCGCATCCAGACGCCGAAGGACGCGAGCGGCCTGTCGTTCTTCGGCCTCTGCATCGCGCTCGTCCGCAAGCAGCAGATCAAGCTGGCCATCGAGCTGTGCCGCCGCGCGATCGAGCTGGAGTTCTACAACCCCGACCACTACGCGAACCTCGCCCGCGTCTACAACGCCGCGGGCAATCGCAAGAAAGCGGTCGACAGCGCGGAGCAGGGCCTCAAGCTCCACCCGGAAGACGAGTACCTGCTCAACGTCCGCGCCTCCCTCGGCGTCCGCGCCTCCCCGCCCCTCCCATTCCTCGACCGCGCCAACCCGATCAACGTGACCCTCGGCCAGGCCCGGCACGCCAAGAAGATCGCGGAAGAGGACAAGAAGAAGCGGTAGTCAACTGGTGGACGAGACCGACGAGCGGGTCAAGGCGCGCGTGCCGGGCACCGACCAGCAGGGATTCGAGACCGCCGCAAACAACGCCAAGACTGGCTGCCCGATCTCCCGCCTGTTTTACGGCGACGTGCCCCGGTACCACCGCGCGAGCCGTTCCGGCGAGACGCCCGCGTGGTAGCTGGCGATGATCAGCCAGTTCGTGCACGTCGTGCGGACCACGCCGTTGGTCAGGAAACGGCGCCCCGAGGTGCGGACGGTGAGGGGCAGGAGCGTCGTACGGCCCGCGCGTTTCATGCGCCGGGCGAGCTCGTAGTCTTCCATGATGGGCATGTCGGGGTAGCCGCCCATGCTGAGAAACGTGTCGCGGCGGGCGAACTGCGCCTGGTCGCCCCAGGGGGCGCGGGTGAGGCGGGTGCGGGCGTTGATCAGGCGGGCGACGTAGCCGAGGCCGGGCTCGAGGAACTCGAGGTGGAAGCCGCCGAATACGTGCTCCGCGAGCGCGCGTTCGACCGCATCCGCCGCGCCGGCCGGCAGGAGCGTATCGGCGTGCACGAAGATGAGGGTGTCGCCGGACGCGGCGCTTGCGCCCTGATTGAGCTGGCGTCCGCGCGTCCGCTCTCCGGTCACGACTCGCGCGCCGTGCGACGCCGCCAGGGAGACGGTTGCGTCGCTGCTTCCGCCGTCGCAGACGAGCACCTCGGCCGCCCCGGCCGCGAACGCGGAGTCGATCGTGGCGCCGATGCGATCCGCCTCGTCGAGCGCGGGAATCACGACGCTCACAGTCATTGCGGCGATGCTACCGTACGGACGTGAACGCGTACGTGCTCATCGGCGGACTCTCACGCCGCATGGGCGTCTCGAAAGCGGCGCTGTTTCTCGAGCGCATCGTGGCCGCGGCGACGCCGGTGTTCGACGACGTGATCGCGGTGCAACGTTTCGGGGGGGAAGCCGCGGGGATGCGGACGATCTTCGAAGAGGAGCATGAAGGCGACGGCGCGATCTTCGGCGTTGCGCGCGCCTTACGCGATGCCACGGACGACGCCTTCCTGATCGGGGTCGACTATCCACTGATCACCACGGCCGTCCTGCGTTTTCTGCGCGCGGAGCGCGGCGTGCCGGAATGGAACGGGCGGAAGCAGCCGCTCTGCGCCGTCTGGGAGACCGCGGCATTGCCGCGCATCGACGAGCGCATTGCCGCGCGCAGGTACGATTTGCAACCCCTCGCCGAACAGGCGATCATCGCCGAATCTGTTCTGCGCGCGCGCTTTCCCGGCGAGCCGCTGATGAACGTCAATACCCCCGAGGAACTGGAGGCGGCGGAGAGGCTGTATGGCTAAGGATTTTTCGCATCTCGACGAGACCGGCGGCATCTCGATGGTGAACGTCGGCGCAAAGCGCACCACGCACCGGGAGGCAGTGGCCTCCGCGACCGTGCGCATGAGCCCCGGCACGATGGCCAAGCTGGTCGAGCAGGCGCTGCCGAAAGGGGACGTGCTCACGACCGCGAAAGTCGCCGGCGTGCTCGCCGCGAAACAGACCCCGTCCCTGATCCCGCTCGCGCACTCCATCTCCCTCGACTCCGTCGACATCACCTTCGACCTCGACCCACCCTCCGGCACGATCGAAGTGCGCTCCATCGTCCGCTGCGAAGGAAAGACCGGAGTGGAGATGGAAGCGATGACCGCCTGCGCCGTCGCGGCGTTGACCATCTACGACATGTGCAAGTCCGCGGAGAAGGGGATCGTGATCGACGGACTGCAACTGGTGAGGAAGAGCGGGGGGAAGTCGGGGACGTGGGAGCGGTAGCGGTAGCGGCGTCTGGTGTCGGGTGTCAGGTGTCTGCGGTTTTTTGGCTTGCGGCGTGGTCCAGGCGAGACACCCCAGACACCTGACACCTGACACCCGCGCGAAGCGCGCTACTGCTGCGGCTGCCCCCTCTGCCACGGCGGCCGCGTGTCGTTCGTCCTCGGCGGTGCCGCCGCCCGTTCCGCCTGTTCGTCCGCGGCGACGAGCTGCTTGCGGATCGACCCGAGGATTCGGGCGTCGGTGGCGATGGCGAGGTCGACGAGTTTCTGGCGTTCCTTGTAGCCGTTGAAGGCGATGACGAAGCGGTCCAGGCGGAAGGCGACGGCCCGTCCGAGATAACGGTCCTCGCCGGTGAAGTTGTCTTCGCCGAGGTTCGGGATCGGGTCGAGGAGCTTGCCGTTGCGGACGTAGAGGCTGCGGTATGCGTCGAGGATCTTCCCGGCGCTGGCCTTGTTCGCCGAGGGGATGATCAGCCCTTCCATGATGTCGCCGTTGATGTTGAAGCTGGCCTGGAACGAGTTGCCGAGAAGCGTCTGCCCGAAGCCCTTATCGGCCGAGTAGCGCTCGCTGTTCGGGACGCGCAGGTCGACCGGGAAGAAGTTGAAGACGGCCGGCTTCGACGGCGCCGCGGGCATGCGGTCGGCGACGAAGGAGGCGAGGGTGGTCAGCGCCGCGAACGCGTTCTGCGCGCCGCCGGTGACGCGGATGTAGAACGGGCCCCGCCACACGTGCACCGCGTACTTGGAGACGTAGGCCTCGTTGTTGATCGCGACGAAGCGGCGTGCCGCCTCCTTGCGCATCGAATAGGCGCCGAACGCCTTTACAAAGTCGGGGAAGCGGAAGATCTCCACGGTCGCGAAGCCGGGTCCGCCGGTGGCGACGTACTTGCCGGCGGTTGCGTCGATGAGCTCGTAGCGGGTGAAGTCCGTCGACGCGGCGCCGAGATAAGAGGCGAGGCGGTCGCCGGGGACGACTACCGGATCTTCCTCCAGCCGCCACCCCTGCGCTTCCTGATGGCGCGGCAGGAACTGCAGGCTCGGCGAGTCGATGACCGTGAAGTCGAGCTCGGCCGGTGCCGGCTTCGGCGCCGCGGGCGCGGCTTTCTTCGAGCCGCGGCACGCCGCACCAGCGAGCAGGGTTACGAGCGCTAGAGCGACTGCAGAAAATCGATGGTGACGCGGACGCCGGCTGCTGTCGAGCCGCGCGCCTCTCGAGGCGTCTCGCTCTCCGCGTACGCCGTTCCGGCAATATCCAGGTGTGCCCAGGAGGGACAATCGACGAACTCCTTCAAAAAGACTGCGGCAGAAACCGCGCCACCCCAACGGCCGCCTGAATTCTTCATGTCGGCCCATTCGCTGCGGATCAGCTCTTTGTACTCGTCCCAGGCAGGAAGTCTCCAGACGCGATCGCCGGTGCGCTCCCCCGATTCAATCAACTTCCGGGCCAGCTCATCGTTGTTGGAGAAAAGACCGGCCGCTTCGCTGCCGAGGGCGACCACGCAGGCGCCGGTGAGGGTCGCGTAATCGAGGAGGTGATCGGGCTTCAGCTGCGACGCGTAATGCAGCGCGTCGCCGAGGATCATGCGCCCTTCCGCGTCGGTGTTCACGATCTCCACGGTCTTGCCGTTCATCATGGTGATGATCTCGCCCGGCTTGTAGGCGCTGCCGGACGGGAGGTTGTCGGTGGCGGCGAAGATGCCGGTCAGCTTCACCGGGAGCTCCAGCTTCGCCGCCGCTTCCATGATCCCGATCACGGCCGCGGCGCCGCACATGTCGAACTTCATCTCCTCCATCTTCTCGGACGACTTGATGGAGATGCCGCCGGAGTCGAAGGTGATGCCTTTGCCTACGAGGGCGACGTGCTCCTTCGCCTTGCGCGGCGCGTACTCCATGACCACGAAGCGCGGCTCTTCGATCGAGCCGCGGTTGACGGCGATCAGACCGCCCATCTTCATCCGCTCGATCTCTTTGCGTCCGTACACCGTGCACTTCACGCCCGCCTCGGCGCAGACTTCCTTCGCCCGGTCGGCGAGCCTGGTCGGCGTCAGGAGGTTGCAGGGCTCGTTCGCGAGGTCGCGCACCGTGCGCACCGCCTCGGCGAGCGCTTTCGCGCGCGCGTTGAGCTTCTTCGCGTCGGCCTCAGGGGCGATGACCGTCGCGGTAATGGCGATCTTCTTGTCGTCCTTCTTCGGGGTGATGTACGCGTCGTACTTGTAATCGCTCTGGGCCATGGCGTCCGCGATGGCCAGCGCGGTCTCGTCCGCGTTCATGTTCGGGAGGACGTAGGGGAAGAGGAGCGCGATCTTCGCGTCCCGCTGTTTTTTGGCGATGCGTCCCGCCGCCGTGACCGCCGCCCGCACCCCGCGATGCGTCAGCGCCTCGGACTTCCCCAGCCCGAGCAACGTGACCTTTCGCGGCTGCTTCGCCAGGATGGTCACCGATTCCTCGTTCCGCCCCTGAAACTTCGCATCCTCAATGGCCGTGGTGACGACGTCCGGCAACTCCGCGTCGCGCGCTCCCTCGGCCAGCAGGACAAATAGGTGATCGATCTTCGACAACTTCGCGTCGCGCGTGATCTCGACTTGCATGCGGGCCGGATTCTATGGCGAACAGGGGAACGACCGGGAGGCCTCCGGCGGGCCGGCGTGGCCGGCGGCACTTGTTTGCGCACGGACGACGTTCAGCGCGAGAAGCGTGCGTTCAGCCTTGGGCAACCAGTGCTGCCGGCCACGCCGGCCCGCCGGAGGCCCCGCGTCGTCTCTCTGTACACCATAGAATGTGGCCGAACTCATGCAGAAGCGCGAGGTTTGAATGGCGCAGCGAATCCTGGTGATTGACGACGAGACCGGCATCCGGGAAGCGATCCGGATGACGCTCGAATATGAAGGCTATCGGATCGACGAGGCCCGCTCGGGGCAGGAAGGTCTCGACAAAGCCGGGAAGACGCCGTACGACGCGATCCTCCTCGACATCAAGATGCCGATCCTCGACGGCATCGAGGTGCTCGAGAATCTGCGCGAGCAGAAGATCAACACGCCCGTGGTCATGGTCTCCGGACACGGCGACATGCACACGGCCGTCGAGTGCACGAAGCGGGGGGCGTTCGACTTTCTCGAAAAGCCGCTCAACCGGGACAAATTGCTGCTCACGGTCCGCAACGCGGTGCGGCAGCGCTCGCTCGAGGACGAGAACACCGAGTTCAAGGTCAAGGCGGAGAAGGAGTACCAGCTTGTCGGCAACTCTTCGACGATGCTGGAGCTCAAGGCCGTCATCGACCGTGCCGCCCCGACCAAGGCCACGGTCCTGATCACCGGCGAGTCGGGGACGGGCAAGGAGCTGGTGGCGCGCGAGATCCATCGCCGCTCCTCGCGCGCGAACCGGCCGTTCATCCAGGTGAACTGCGCCGCCATCCCGAACGAGCTGATCGAGTCGGAGCTGTTCGGCCACAAAAAAGGCTCCTTCACCGGCGCGGTGCGCGATCAGATCGGCAAGTTCGTGGCCGCGGACGGCGGGACCATCTTCCTCGACGAGATCGGAGACATGTCGCAGGGGGCGCAGGCGAAGGTGCTGCGCGTGCTGCAGGAGGGGGAAGTCGAGCCGGTCGGCAGCGCCACCGTAGTCAAGGTGGACGTCCGCGTCATCGCCGCGACGAACAAGGAGTTGCAGGAGGAGATCCGCAACGGACGCTTCCGCGAGGATCTCTTCTACCGCCTCAACGTCATCCCGATCCGCACGCCTCCGTTGCGCGAACGGCGTGAGGACATCCAGCTCCTGGCCGAGCATTTCGCGAAACTGTTCTCCGAGGAGCACAACTACCACGTCAAGAAGTTCACGCCGGCGGCGCAGAAGGCGCTGATGGATGCTTCCTGGCGCGGCAACGTGCGCGAGTTGCGGAACATGATCGAGCGGCTGGTGATCATGGTGCCGGCGGACCAGATCGACATCACCGACCTGCCTGCGGAGTTCTTCCGTACCCCGACCGACATCATCGCCACGGCCATGCGCCTCACCAAGCTGCAGGACTTCAAGGACGAAGCGGAGAAGGCGTTCATCGTCGCGAAGCTGCGCGAGTTCGGCTGGAACGTCTCCAAGACCGCGGAAGCGATCGACACGCCGCGCTCGAACCTCTACAAGAAGATCGAGCAGTACGACATCAAGCGCGAAGCAGGTGCGGGAGTGATCCCCGGGGATGGCGCGGACGGGCAGTAGCAGGTCTGCGAACGGCGAGGCCGCGATCGGAGTCTTCGACTCCGGCGTCGGCGGCCTGACCGTGTTCCGCGAGATCGCGCGCGTGCTTCCGCGCCAGCCGCTGATCTATCTCGGCGACTGCGCGCGGGTTCCGTACGGCACGAAGTCGCCCGCGACCATCGTCCGCTACTCGCTCGAAGCGGCGCAGCATCTCGTCGAGCGCAACGTCCGGATGCTGGTCGTGGCCTGCAACACCGCCACCGCCGCCGCGTTGCCGATCCTGCGCGAGCGTCTCTCGATCCCGGTCATCGGTGTCGTCGAGCCGGGTGCGCGAGCGGCGGTCGAGAAGACCTCGGGCGTGGTCGGCGTCATCGCCACCGAGGGGACGGTGCGCTCGAAGGCGTACACGAATGCGATCCGCAGCCTCGACCCGGACATCGAAGTGATCGAATCCGCCGCGCCGCTCTTCGTCCCGCTGGCGGAGGAGGGGTGGGCGAACACGCACGTCGCCCGCGAGGTCGCGGAGATCTACCTCGAGCCACTCATCGACGCCGGCATCGACACGCTCGTCCTCGGCTGCACGCACTATCCGATCCTGCGCGGCACGATCGAGCAGGTCGTCGGCGACACCGTCCACATCGTCGACAGCGCCGAGACCACCGCCGAAACCGTGAAGCTCGCGCTGCGGGACGCCAAAGGCGTCACCGACCCGCCGCACCGGTTCCTGGTAACCGATGCGGAAGAACGGTTCCGCCGGATTGCAGGGGAGTTCCTGGAGCAGGAGATCGAGCATCTGGAGCTGGTGTCTTTAGGTTAGGCGTGATGCCGGGTGTCAGGTGTCTGGGGTGTTTCGCCCGGGCGGAAGGCCCCAGACACCCGACACGTGATACCCGACAACACCATCTATAATCCGCGCCCGAAATGGCTGACCGAACAGAGCGCGCCTTCGCGCCGGAGCCGCGCGATCAGGGGCGGCGGCGGTTCATGATCGCGGGGGAGCACGTCATCCTCCGCGCCTTCGAGCGGGAAGACGCGGAACGCTGCTACCGCTGGATGAACGACCCGAACATCGTCCGGACGCTGAAGTCCCGCTATCCGATTGCGTTCCAGAATGAGATCGAATGGCTCGACCGCGCCATGCACGCCAACGCCTCCGAGCGGCACTTCGCCATCGAGCGGAAGGACGACCGGACGCACATCGGCAACGCCTCCATCCACGACATCGAATGGGTGTCGCGCGTGGCGTCGTTCGGCCTCTTCATCGGCGAGCCGACCGCCTGGAATCGCGGTTTCGGCAGCGACGCCATCCGCACGCTGATGCGCTTCGCGTTCGACGAGATGAACCTGCGCAAGCTGCGCATCGACGTATTCGACTATAACGATCGTGCGAAGCACGTCCTCGAGACGCATGGCTTCGTACAGGAGGGGCGGCTGCGGGCGGAGTTCTATCGCGACGGGACGTACCATGACATCGTGATCCTCTCCGTCTTTCGCGACACGCCCCAGGAGACCACTGGAACATGACCGACCGTAAGATCCGCGTCCTCATCGCCAAACCCGGCCTCGACGGCCACGATCGAGGCGCGAAGGTGATCGCGCGCGCATTGCGCGACTCCGGGATGGAAGTGATTTACACCGGGCTGCGGCAGACGCCGGAACAGATCGTCGCCGCCGCCATCCAGGAGGACGTCGACGCGATCGGCCTCTCCATCCTCTCCGGCGCACACAACGTCCTCTTCCCCGAGATCATGCGCCTGCTGAAAGAGGAAGGCGGCACCGACATCCTCGTCTTCGCCGGCGGCATCATCCCGGAGCAGGACGTCCCCAAGCTCAAGGCCATGGGCATCCGCGAGATCTTCCTCCCCGGCACCCCGACCGGAGCGGCGGTGGAAGCGATCCGGGCGGCTGTCACGCGCTGATGCGAACCGAGTATGTGTTCGACGACGGCGGGATGAACCTGCTCTCGTCGGGCGCATTGCGCGCCATCCGCGACGCGCTTCCCGCTGACGCGTCTCTCTTCGTCTTCCGCTCCGGCCGCGCGCGGCTCTTCGCCGCCGGCGCGGACATGGCCGAGATGCAGCGCTTCTCCCCCTGGGACGCCTGGCACTTCGCCCGCCTCGGCCAGGAGCTGTTCGACGCCATCGAGCGCCTGTCGTGCCTCACCGTCGCCGTGATCGACGGCGACTGCTTCGGCGGCGCACTCGACCTGGCCCTCTCCTTCGACTTCCGCTTCGCCACCCCCCGCTCCCGCTTCGCCCACCCCGGCGCCCGCCTCGGCATCGTCACCGGCTTCGGCGGGACGTCGCGCTGGCGCAGCGTGCTCTCGCGCCGCGCCGCAAACCAGCTGTTCCTCGCGAACCGCGTGCTGTCCAGCGCGGAGGCGCTCGACTTCGGCCTGGTCGACCGCGTGGCCGACTCTCATGACGACGAACTGGCGCGGCTGGAGAAGACGGATCTGCGGATGGTCAAGCAGTTGACCACTCACGCGCCGCGGCTGACACGCTACGAAACGATCCGCCTTGCCCAGCGGCTCTGCGCAGCGGGAACTCGGATGTCAGGAGTGTGATTTGCTGCGAAGATACCGGACCGCGTTCGCGAATGAATTTACATAGGTGCAGCCGAGCTTGCGCAACTGTCTGGTAATGATCGAGCGTCCGAAAGCAGCTCCGTCAGTGCTCACGAAAACGGCCGGCGTTGATGCTCCGGTTGCGCGGACACCAACCAGATACGATTTTACAGATGCGAGGACAAGGGCATCCGGCCACTGCTCGATCTCGCGGCCGACCTGGATGGAGATCGTTTCTTCGAGCGCCGCGGCCGTCAACGGAATCACATCCGCACTCTCCAGGCGGTTTCGGAAGTCGAGCCATCGCGAGTCTGATTCCGACTGAGCAGCAACCAGTTCCTTCTCCAGGTCGATCAGGATCGCTTCGTATCGTTGAAGCAGTTTCGCGGTGCCGATCTCGCCTCTCTGCCTCGATAGGTCTTCGTTGAGGAACTTGCGCCGTTCGCCGCGACTGCGTTCGAGCATCATTCCGGCTTCTGCAACGGCGAACGATGGAATGGCGAGCCGCGCGATGCCGGATCCGCACAACGCGAGAAGTTCTTCACATGCGCGCGAATGTTCCTGCTGCAGGACAAACTCGATGATGAAGTTCGTCTCGACGATGACAATCATGCAGCTGCGGCGAACTCCATTCGGCCATGCTCCACTGCCGTCGCGAGGTCAACGTTCTGCGGGAGGACGCTCCGCGCTCGTGCATCACCGCGCGTGATGTCTCTGAGCCAGATTCCCACAACCAACTCGAGCGCATTCCCGGAGATCGCCGAGGCGGATGAATCGACGTTGCGAAGGTAATTCGAGAGAAGCTCCTCGGTCGGCAATATCAGATCGGGTAACGCCTCCGAATCGCTCGCGGAGAGCCATAGATAGCTACGATCTCGCGACACGACCAGGAAATACCGGGGAAGGAACCCTTCCATCAGGCGGATGACATCCTGGCGAATCTCCTTCGCCCATTCGGGCGTCGTTTCGGGAACGGACCTGACCTCCGCCAGCAGGAGAAGCTGGCCGAACCTGTCGTACACGATGATGTTGGCCGGGACTTTCATGTCCCTCATTTTACGCCGCCATGCACCGTATGCGCTCCGACCACGGTTCCCCACCACAGGCCGCCGCGCTCCGCGCGGATTCCATATACTCCGCCGCGCATGGAACCCTTGGAGACACATCTCGACTCCTCCTCGCCCGAGTTCGCTTCGAATGCGGAACGGATCCAGGGGCTGGTCGACGAACTGAAAGCGCGCGTCGAAAAAGCGGGGCAGGGTGGGGGGCCGAAGTACATCGAGCGCCACCGCGAGCAGGGGAAGATGCCGCCGCGGGACCGCATCGCGGCGCTGCTCGATCCTGATACACCGTTCCTCGAGCTCTCGCCTCTCGCTGCGAATGGGATGTACGACGATGAAGCGCCGGCGGCCGGGATGATTACCGGCGTGGGGCGCATCAATGGCCGCGAGTGCCTGATCATCGCCAACGACGCCACCGTCAAGGGCGGCACGTACTTTCCGATGACGGTGAAGAAGCATCTGCGCGCGCAGGAAGTGGCGCTGCAGAACCACCTCCCGTGCGTCTATCTCGTCGACTCCGGCGGCGCGTTCCTGCCGCTGCAGGCAGAGGTCTTTCCCGACCGCGAGCACTTCGGGCGCATCTTCTACAACCAGGCGGTGATGTCGGCGCAGGAGATCCCGCAGATCGCCGCGGTGATGGGCTCCTGCACGGCGGGCGGCGCGTACGTTCCGGCCATGTCGGACGAGGCGGTGATCGTCAAGAACACCGGCACGATCTTCCTCGGCGGACCGCCGCTGGTGAAGGCGGCCACCGGCGAAGAAGTGACGGCCGAGGAGCTCGGGGGGGCGGACGTGCATACGCGCATCAGCGGCGTGGCGGATCACTTCGCGGAAGACGATCCGCACGCCATCTCGATCGTGCGGAACATCGTCGAGAACCTGCCGCTGGAGAAAAACGAGCCACCGACGCGCATCGCCGCGGAGGACCCGCTGTACGACGCGAAAGAACTGTATGGCGTCATCCCGCGCGACCTGCGCAAGCCTTACGACGTGCGCGAGGTGATCGCGCGGGTGGTGGACGGGTCGAAGTTCCAGGAGTTCAAGGAACGGTACGCGCCGACGGTCGTGACCGGGTTCGCGCGCATCTTCGGCTACAAGGTCGGCATCATCGCGAATAACGGCGTGCTCTTTTCCGAGTCGGCGCTGAAGGCGACGCACTTCATCGAGCTCTGTAACCAGCGGCGCATCCCGCTGATCTTCCTGCAGAACATCACCGGCTTCATGGTCGGCAAGCAGTACGAGCGCGGCGGCATCGCCAAGGACGGCGCGAAGATGGTGCACGCGGTCGCGAACTCCACCGTCCCGAAGTTCACCGTGATCATCGGCGGCTCGTTCGGCGCCGGCAACTACGGCATGTGCGGCCGCGCCTACTCCCCTCGCTTCCTGTGGATGTGGCCCAACGCCCGCATCTCCGTGATGGGCGGCGAGCAGGCGGCGACGGTGATGGAGACCGTCGGCCAGCCGGAGGTCGGGGCGACCCTGCGCGACCAGTACGAGCGTCAGGGCCACCCCTATTACGGCTCGGCGCGACTCTGGGACGACGGTGTCATCGACCCGCGCCAGACCCGCGACGTGCTCGGCCTGGCGCTGTCGGCCGCG
>DASQJY010000078.1:0-105081 GCA_035630815.1 Thermoanaerobaculia bacterium | reverse complement strand
TGCCTACTACACCGCCAAACTGCACACAAACATGTGCATGCTTGCCAGCGACAGCCCTCGACATCAGTCACCCGCTTCGCAAATCGCGTTTTCCACAGCTCCGACGCGAATCATTTCAACATGGTGAGAAATGCGGGCTAGTACACCCGCGGCGTCACGGTGGTGATGAGCTGCGTCTCGTTGTTCGTCACGGTGATGAACGCCCAGACCGGCTCGCGGAACTCGGCGTCATTCTGGGATGCCGGCTGTTCGATCGTCACTGTCATCGGGCCTACGTTCTGCGGGAAATCGCTGTACACCGCCACGCCCGGATCGAAGATGCCGATGGCGGCGGGGACGACGATGCGCGCCGCCTCCTCGCCGTTGATGCTCATCGTCACCACCATCGGCAGGAAGCGCGCGTTGTAGACGCGGAGCGTGTTGCGGAACCGCGGGTCGCTCGGCACGCCGAGCATCGTCAGCTGGTCTTTCGTGAACTCGCGCTGGTGCACGATCGGCATCTCTGTGCCGTAGTTGTCGGCGTCTCGCGAGACGTCGAACACGCGCAGGTTTGCCGTGAAGGAGCTCACGTCGGCGGCCGGGACGTAGACGAACTTCGCCGGACGGCCGTTGTAGGAAACATCCTGCGGCTCGAGCGACTCTTCGTTCGTCAGCCAGAAGGGGTCCATTTCACCCGAGATGCAGACAAAGAGGCAGTCCTCGTGCACCCCGAAGACGCGCACCGGAGCCACCTTCGGGCCGCTGACCTGCGCGCGCAGCTCGGTGCGGAACTCCGAGCCGTTCGCGCCGTGCACCGGCTCGGTGAACGTCGGCAGCAGGAAACGGACGAACGTCTCCGGCACCGGGCCGTTGAACCTGAAGGGAAGCTCCCTCGCCGCGGCCTCGACCGCGTTCGTGACGCGTACGCCAATCGTGCCCGGCAGGTACTTCGGCGTCGTCGCGATGAGCGTGGTCTCGCTCACCATCTGCACCGATGCTGCTTCAGCGATCCCGAAAAACACCTTCGGAAAGCCGCAGTTGAAGTGCGGGAAGCACTCGGAGGAGAAGCCGGTGCCGGTGATCGTCACCTGCGTCCCGCCCGCCGTCGGTCCGGAGGCCGGGGTGATGCTGGTGATGGTAGGAGGCGCGGCGAAGACGAACGTGCTGCAGAAGAGGGTCATCGTTGCGGCGAGCAGCCGCGGGAAAAGCCGGGGAGTGGTCATGGGTTTCCTTGGTCCTTATTGCTGCGGAGTGATGGTGGTGATGTGCTGTGTCTCGTTGTTCGTGACGGTGATGAACGCCCAGATCGGCGAGCCCACGTCACCCGGTCCGCGCGGCGAATCGAGCAACACGGTCATGCTGTCCTGGCGGTTGCTCGGCGGTGCGGTATCGGCCGGCGCGAAATCGGTCACGACCGCGTAGCTCGGCTCGAAGATCGTCCTGCCGTGCTGCAACGGGACCTGAAGCGAGCGGTTCCCGAACGACACGTTCACGAAGTTCGACCCGCGATTGAGCCCGTAGATGCGCATGGTCAGGCGGAACTTCGGGTCGACCGGCACGTCCAGCAGCGCGATCGACTCCTCGCTGAAGTCCTCCAGGCGCACCACCGGAATCTCGACGCCGTGGTTCTGCGCCTGCTTCGACGTCTCCGACACCCTCAGGCTCGCCGCGAGCGACTTGTTACCCTTCGGCACGAAGAACAGTTTGGCGATCGAATCCGAGCACTCGGGCCAGAGCGTGAGCTCGTACTCCTGACGCGGGTCGAGTCCGAACCGGTCCGTCGCCGAGACGGGCGGGTCGATGAGCGTGCACGTCCGGTCATAGCCGAAGAACGTGACCCCCGTGAGCCCCTTGTTCCAGAGCCGCGCCGTCGTCACGAACTCCGACCCCGCCTGTCCCGGCACCGGCGGCATGAAGATCGGGAAGAGCAGCGGGTCGAAAGCCGTGTAGACGTCCCCTTCGAACGAGAACGCGTCGTTGAGTACGTCGTAGCCGGGATCCGAGCCGTCGGCTTGATAGACGGAGACGGAGACGTCCACCGGCACGTGCGGAGGCGTCACCGCCTCGATCAGGGTAGGGCTCATGTACCTCACCGACGGCGCGAGCGCCGAGCCGAAGTACACCTGGGGATCGCCGAACGGAGGCGAACAGGTAATGCAGTTGTTGCTGAAGCCCGTCCCATGGATCTGCACCGTCGTGCCGCCGGTGACGGGTCCGAACCGCGGAGTGACGGACGTGATGACCGGGTTGGCCATCGCTGCGGATGTGAAGAAGAGAACAGCCAGGGCCTTCGCTATGCGCATCGTGAGCACCTCGAAACAGTGATGTATGCCTTTATAGCATATACGCCACTGATTCGCATGGTCTCACGTCATACGCTTGAGCTCGAACACGATCCGTTTGGCCTTCGGAACGACGAAGTACTTCAGGAGAGCCGCGCGCTTCGCGGCCCCTCGCTTCGGCTTCAGCACCGCCACCTTCATCCACGGCTTGAGCCCGCTGCGCAGCATGGCGCGCTCGCTCTCGATGAGCCGCGACGCGAGACCAGGATCGGCGTTGCTCCAATTGATGACCGGAAAGGCGATCGACAGCCAGTTCCCGCCGTAGTCGCGCTGGTCGACGATCTCGAACCCCACCGCGAGCTGCTCCAGGATCTCGCCGGAACGAATCCCTTCCGACGGATCCTCGATCTGGATCGGCAACGCCAGCTCGTCGTAAAGCCGCAGCTCGCGCGGCAGCATGTGAAACGCCGCCCGCTGCGCCGTGATGTGCGCCTCGGTCCATTCATGCCGTGAGGGCCCGACGTATTCGTCGATGTACATCAGCCCATCCGGCTTCAGCGCGAGCAGCACGTTCCGCAGCAGCTTCTCGAGCTTCCCGACGTGATGCATCGACTGCTGGAAGATGACCAGGTCGTATTTTCCGTGCGGCAGCACGGGACGATTGAAGTCCGACGCGAAGTAGCGGATCGCATCCCCGAACCCCTCGGCGCGCGCGGCCGTGACAGCCAGGTGCAGCGAATGGATGGACCCGTCCAGGGCGTCGACCGAATCGCAAAGGCCGCGCTTCATCAGGTCGCGCTCCATCGCCCCGCTGCCGCAGCCGATGCTCAGGGCCCGGGTGAAATGACGCTTGTTCGTGACCGTCTCCAGGAAATCCATCGGCCAGAGATGCGGTGTGCCGTTGATGCAGGCGTTGATGTACGCGCGCACCTCGGAGTTCGCCATCCAGTGGACGTAAGAGAGCCCGAGGACTTCACGATCCCAGTAGCGTGTGGCCGCGTCGAAGTCCGACATCAATCCTTCCGGAAGTGAGCCCCCACCGAGCGCGGGTTGCGGATCGCAGCCGCGGCGACGAGCGCCGCCATCTGCTGGCCGTGGAAGAGCTCGACGATCGACTTGCTGATGCGGGACTCGTGGTAGTACTTCGTCAGGCGGTTGCCGAGGTGCTGGATGTCTGCGCTGGCGCGCTTGAGGCGCTCGTAGGTGCGGACGATCCCGACGTAGTTCCACATGGTGTGCTGGATCGTCGTCCAGTCCTGCAGGATGAGCGCCGGATCCTCGAGATTCTCGTCGCCGGGAGGACGCCAGTCGGGCACCGTCGCCACGATCGAGTCGGGGAACGTTCCCGTTCCCGGCGCGAGCGAGGAGAACGCGCGCTGCACCGAGGCCGAGGCGCTCGAGGCGCCGGTGGTCAGCTTCTCGTGGATCGACTGCGCAGCGTAGTAGCCCCAGGTCAACCCTTCGAGGAGCGACGTCGACGCGAGCCGGTTCGCGCCGTGGAGACCGGAGCATGACGTCTCTCCGATCGCATACAGCCGGCTGAGCGTCGTCTCGCCGAAGTGGTTCACGAGCACGCCCCCGCAGAAGTAATGCGCCGCAGGTACGACCGGGATCGGATCGCGCTCGATGTCGACGCCGATCGCCGCGCACGCCGCACGGATGTTCGGGAAGCGCTCCGCGATCGGGTGGTGTCCGTTGTAGAAGTTGGCGAGGTCGAGATAGACGAACTCCTCTTTGTTGCGCGTCATCTCTTCTACGATCGCGCGCGCCACAATGTCGCGCGGCGCCAGATCCTTCAGGTCGGGCGAGTAGCGCTCCATGAAGTACTCGCCGCGCTGGTTCTTCAGCCTCGCTCCCTCGCCGCGCAACGCCTCGGAGATCAGGAAGTGATTCGCCTTCTTGTCCGCGAGGGCGGTTGGGTGGAACTGCACGTACTCCGCGTTCATGATCCGCGCGCCGGCACGGCTGGCCATGACCACGCCGTCGCCGAGGGAGTTGCGGGTGTTCGTGGTGTGCAGGTAGATCTGGCCGATGCCGCCGGTGGCCAGCACCGTGAAATCAGCGAAGATCGTGTAGACCTCGTTGGTCTTGTTGTCGAGCAGGTACGCCCCGACGCACTCGTTCGTCAGGCGGTAGCGCACCTGGATGTCGGTCGGATGGTGATGCGTGGAGAGGAGGTCGATCGCGGTGACGTCGGTCGCCAGCGTGATGTTCGGCTCCGACTTCACCCGGTTCAGCAGCGACGTCTCAATGGCGCGACCCGTGGCGTCGCCGGCGTGGATGATGCGCGACACCGAATGCGCACCTTCCTGCGTCAGGTCGAGCTCCCCCTCGTCCGTCGTCGAGAAGGGGACGTGCACCTCATCGAGCAGCAGTTGCTTGACGACGTCCGGCCCTTCCTCGGCCAGGAAGCTCACCGCCGACTGGTTCGAGATCCCGGCACCGGCTCGGAGGATGTCGCTGATGAGCTTCGCCGGAGTGTCGCCCTCACCCTGGTAGATGATCCCCCCCTGCGCCCACGAGGTGTTGCAGTCGGCAGGATCGGTGGCCTTCGTCACGAGCAGCACGCGCACGCCCGCCGCCGCCAGGGTAAACGCCGTCGTCAGCCCCGCGATCCCGGTGCCGATGACGAGGACAGGATAGTGGGCGCGATTCTCGAGCTTCGCCACGTGCGCGGCATTGTAGTGGAACAGGTGTGCTCGCGCGGGGACGGTCGTGTCCTCGGCAGTGTCCGTTTCTTTTTCCCGCGCCGCCCGTCCAAGAGAGGGTGGACATTGGCATACGGATCGCTCTATAACAATGGAAGGGTGGAACGGTCTTGAAACGGATACTGATCCCTGTACTCGCACTTGTGCTGATCGCTGCGGCGCCGGCCAACCGCACGGACTTCGTCTTCGACGAGCGCATCCCGGCGGACAATCAGCAGATGCTCCAGCAGGCGCTCACCTCGGCCCTGCAGAGCCAGACGGACGACGGCGCGACCGTGATCATCTCTCTGCGCGTGGTCGAGCCGGAGCCGGAGCGCGGCCTCGTGCTGGCCGGCAAGGCGGAGGAGCCTCGCCAGGGGTCCCCTACGCCGGCTGAGCGAACCCGGTGATGACGTAGGAGCCGCTCTTTACGTCCTTCTTCAGGCGGATGATGTTGTTGCTCTGCGCATCCTCCAGCAGGTCGCTGAACGTGTTGTAACCGTAATACTCCTCGTTGAACGTCGGCTTCTTGCGCTGCATGGTCTGCTTGACCATCGAGCCCCAGAGGATCTCCTTGTTCTCGCGCATCAGCGCCTTGATGGAGTCGATCAGCAGCTTGAAGACCTCGGCCTGCTTCTTGTCCTTGAACGTGTTCACCGGCGGGGTCTTGGCCACGCCGCGCACGAGGTCCTCGTAGAAGATGAACTCATCGCAGTTATCGATCAGCAGGTCGCTCGACGAGTTCTTCACGCCGACGCCGATCACGTACTTGTCGTTCTCTTTCAGCTTCGACACGAGAGGGGAGAAATCCGAGTCGCCTGAGGCAACGACGAACAGGTCGATGTGGTCTTTGGACCAGGCCATGTCCATCGCATCGACCACCATGCGGATATCGGCCGAGTTCTTGCCCGAGTACTTGCGCCCCGGGATCTCGATCATCTCGATGGCCGCCTCGTGCAGCTCGCGCTTGTAGTCGGGGAAGCGGTCCCAGTCGCAGTAGGCGCGCTTGACGACGATCTTCCCCTTCTCGAGCAGCCGCTCGAGGACCAGCCCGATCTCGAACTTCTTGTACTTGGCGTCGGTCACGCCGATGGCGATGTTCTCGAAGTCGATGAACAGCGCGATCTTGCTCTCGTTCATCCGGCGCGTCGGGGCGGCGCCGTAATCATTTTCGTCTGCTTCGGCTTTGCGATTCACGCGCGGAGTCTAGCAAATGCCTCGGGTGGTGTTATCAGGCGACGGGGTACGACCGGAGGCCTCCGGCGGGCCGGTACGACCGGCAGCGCTTGTTTTCGCACGGACCGCGATTCTTGCGAGAGGCGTCCGGCCTGCCTTGGGCAACCAACGCTGCCGGTCGTACCGGCCCGCCGGAGGCCTCTCGTCGTACCCTGTTGCCTGATAACGCCACCGAGGCCGTTAGACTACCGCGCCGTGAAGCCCTACATCACCCTCGCCCGGCCGTTCACCCTCATGCCGCCGCTCCTCGGGATCATCTCCGGGGCCATCTGCGCGTGGGGCTCGGCGCACAATCCCGACCCGTCGCGTACGCTGACGAGCTCCGTCATTCTCACCGTCGCGCTCGGCTCCATCTGCGCCGCTTTCCTGAACGCCGCGAACAACACGCTCAACCAGATCTACGACCTCGAGATCGACCGCATCAACAAACCGTCCCGCCCGCTCGTGACCGGCGAGATCACCATTCGTAACGCCTGGATCTACACCTGGATCATGTACGCCCTCGGCACGATCCCGACCTGGCTGGTGGTCATCTACCCCTTCACCACCTGGACGCAGAAGCTCTTCGCCCCGCTCCAGTGGCACGAGTGCTTCTTCATCTACGTCGTCGCCCTCATCTCCACCTTTATCTATTCAGTGCCGGCGTTCGGGCGCACGAAGGCGCACCCGATTGGCGCGAACCTCACCATCGCCATCCCCCGAGGGCTGCTGCTCAAGGTCGCGGGCTGGACGATGGTGGCCCGCGCGACCTACGCCGAGCCGTGGTTCATCGGTGCGATCTTCATGTTCTTCCTCCTCGGCGCGGCGTCGACCAAGGACTTCAGCGACATGGAAGGCGATCGCGCCGGCGGCTGCCGCACCCTGCCGATCGCATTCGGCGTCCGCAAGGCCGCCTGGATGATCGCACCGTTCTTCGTCCTCCCCTGGCTCCTGATGCCGATCGGCGCCCGCACCGGCATCCTCACCGGCAACCCGACCTTCATTTCGATCCTCGGCTTCGTCCTCGCCGCCTGGGGCGCCTACACGGTCTGGCTGATCGTCCGCAACCCCGAAGAGCTGACGTCGACCGAGAACCATCCGAGCTGGCGCCATATGTACCTGATGATGATGGCGGCCCAGGTAGGGTTCGCGGCGGCGTACCTGGTCTGACGCTCTTTGCTCGACGCACTGGGAACGACGGGAGGCCTCCGGCGGGCCGGTGTGACCGGCAGCACCGGTCGCCCAAGGCTGAACGCACGCCTCTCGCACGAAGCGTCGTCCGTGCGTAAACAAGTGCCGCCGGTCACACCGGCCCGCCGGAGGCCCCTCGTCGTTCCAGTGTGCCGAGTAAAGAGCCCACCCGAGTACCATGCGCCCATGCTGTCCTTCGAGCCCGAGCTCGAACGTCTTCGTCCACTCCTGCCGGTACCCACGACTGACGCGCTGATCGCGCGGGAGCGGCGTGAGGTGTTCTCGGTCCAGCCGGAGGTGCGCATCTGCGCCTGGGCGGGAGCGATGCTGCTCGCCATGGCGGTCGGGATCGTCCTCAAGAACAACCTCGAGCGCATCGGGCCGCTGGCGCTGGCGGCAATGATCGGAGCCGCCGCGATTGCCTGCTACGCGTTCGTATGGACGCGCCGAGCGCGGCCGTCCATCGTCGACGACTACATTCTTCTACTCGGCGCCTTGCTGGTCAGCGCGGATGTCGCGTTCATCGAGACGCAGTTCCACCTCTTCGGCGACCACTGGTACCGCCACTTCGCCCTGCTCGCGATCCTGCACGGCGTGACGGCGTACCTCTACAACTCGCGGACGCTGTTGACCCTCGCGGTGGTGGCGATGTGCTCCTGGATGGGCGTGCAACAGGCGCCGTTCCCGTCCATGAACGACGTCGTAGAGACGTCGCTGCGCCTGCTGGCGTGCCTGGCCCTGGTGCTGATGTGGCGCTTCGCCAATCGCCGCGAAGAGTTCCACCCGGTGCTGGAGCACTTCGCCTTCAACCTCCTGGTGCTGACGCCGTTCGCGCTCACATTCGACGAGGGGCTGCGCACCGCCGGCTGCCTGCTGACCCTGATCGCCGCGGGCGCGGTGATCTACCTCGGCTTCCGGCTACGCCGTGAATCGAACGTGCTCTACGGCTTCGTGTACGGCGTCATCGCGTTCGACGTGCTGCTGATCGATCTCGTCGACAGCGACCTCTTCTCGTTGTTCCTGGTCGTGGTCTCGATGATCGGCGCCATCGCGGCGCTGTTCGCGATCCACGCCCGTTTCCAGGAGCAGAGCGCATGAACGTCGAGCACGAGCGGAGTCACGCCGTCCGGGCGATGCTGAAAGACGAGAAGCTGCTGCGCCCGGAGATTGCGGCGCAGCTCGAGCAGCCGTGGCGGACGAACGGCGTCATCGTGCAGGCGATCTTCTTCGTCCTCACCTGCATCGGCCTCGGCGCGTTCTACGGCTTCCTGTCGCTGCTTCGGGTCGGCTATCCCGGGGTGATCACGGCCGTGGTGGCGATCGTTCTCGCCGAATACCTGATCGGCGCCTGGCGCTGGTATCGCACCGGCGTCGAAGCCGCGCTCTGGATCGGCGGCCTCCTCGCGGCCATCAGCGAGCTGCCGCGCAGCGGAACGCCGGAGTCGATCCTGGTCATCGCCGCCGCCTTCGCCATCGCCGGCGCGCGCGCGCGGCAGCCGCTCTTCGGCGCCGCCGCGGTGCTCTGCATCGTCTACTACTGCGAAGACCGCTTCGACCTCGGCGTTGTGGCCGCGCTGCTGCTGTCGGCCCTCGCACTCCTCGCGCTGCTGCGCACGTGGAAACGCCCGTCGAACGAGTGGCTCCTCATCGCCATCGCCCTGACGTTGCCGTTCGCCGGGATCTCGCACGCCGATCGCGAGTGGCGCACGACCACCATCACCCTCTACACCATCTATGCAGCGCTCGCGTTCGCTCTGGCGGTGACACGCCGCCACCACGCCTTCTTTCTCGCGGGGATGATCGGCGCCGGCATCGCCGCAACGGAGCTCGCGCAGTTGCTCGACCTCGCGCCCGAAGCGCCGCTCTTCATCGCGGGCGCGCTCCTCCTCGGCATCGCCTTCGCGGTGTCGCGCGCCCTGCGCGACCGTACGCGCGGCTTCGTGCTGACGCCGGCGAAGCTCACCCCGTTCGACGACGAGCTGGAGCTCGCCGCAACTTTAGCGATGAAACCGGAAACTCCGGTGGAAGCCGCGCCGAAAACCGGCGGAGGCTCGTTCGGCGGCGCCGGCGCCAGCGGCGACTACTAGCGCGCGGCGCGGCAAATTGTTCCACGTGCCACATTGTGTGTGCACTGCGCTCTCGCACCACTACCGCTGGTGGTCCATCGCCCAACGCACGCGCTTTTCCACAGAATGTGGATTCCGCTTCCTTTTCGCCCTTTTCTGTTCCGGCCGAGTCCGCTCTTTCGCGCCGGAAATCGCACGAAAAAGCTGATGAAAAAGAATGCTCCTCCGATGTTGATTAAACATACGAAAACCAGTGGCAAATCGTGCGGAAAACCATCGGATTTACCGAGGAATCACGGGTTTCTCACCTGTGGATAAGCCTGTGGATATCCTGTCGGGAATCGGCGGAAACGCGGTGGAACGTGAGAGGAAAAGCACGTACCGTACCCAGCCGCGGAGTACCACGTAACTACTTCATTCGCGAATACTTATGCTTCAGGTTGTGTTTTTCTTTCCGGGCACCACAAGATGTAGTGGTGCTGCTCTTGACATCAAGTTGGGGTGAGCGTAGCTTGTCCGCACCACTACAACTTGATGGAAGTGAGGGAGGACTATGAAGGATTTGAAGCAGTCGACTCGTCCTGGAAACCGCCCCGCAGGCCGCTCGGTATCTCTCCAGATCCGGGACTATCAGGTGACGGTCAAGGTGAAGTCGACGGCGCCGCAAATCGCTTCCGCTGGGAAGTCGGTCCGCTACTCATTTCGGTAAACCTTGTTGAGCAATTGTTGAGCAGTAGAGCCGCCCGTGCGACGCAACGCGGACGGCTTGTGTTGGGTGAAGGTAGGGGATGGAAGTTCGATCGGGGGAACGCCGCGCTGCTGACCGGCTTCCCTCGCTCGTAGGTCGAACTGCTCTCCTCTGCGCTTTTTTTTTCGCATTTTCAGAGGAGCATTTGAGGAGAGCTGAGTCATGACATCCATCGATTTGCCGGTCCGCTCGCGCAACACGCCGCCTCGCAACAGCAAGGCTGCCAAAAAAGAAACGAAGACCGGCGGCATTGAAATCGATCGCTACTTCACCCGGCCGGGCGTCGACGTGTACGACACCTGCGAATGGGAGATGCGTACCGCGGCGATCTCGAACGAGAGCGGCGGCGTGGTCTTCGAGCAGAAAGACGTCGAGATGCCGAAGTTCTGGTCCCAGATGGCCACCAACGTCGTCGTCTCCAAGTACTTCCGCGGCCACATCGGCACGCCGGAGCGCGAGTCGAGCGTCCGCCAGCTCATCGGCCGGGTCGTCCGCACCATCACCCAGTGGGGCCGCGAAGGCGGCTACTTCGCCAGCGAAGCGGACGGCGACACCTTCCGCGACGAGCTGACGCACATCCTGCTGTTCCAGATGGCCGCCTTCAACTCGCCGGTCTGGTTCAACGTCGGCCTCGAAGAGAAGCCGCAGTGCTCCGCCTGCTTCATCAACTCGGTCCAGGACACCATGGACTCGATCCTCGGCCTCGCCAAGACCGAGGGGATGCTGTTCAAGTACGGCTCCGGCACGGGCTCGAACCTCTCCAACATCCGCTCCTCCAAAGAGCTCCTCGCCGGCGGCGGTACCGCCTCCGGTCCGGTCTCCTTCATGCGCGGCTACGACTCCTTCGCCGGCGTCATCAAGTCCGGCGGCAAGACCCGCCGCGCCGCGAAGATGGTCATCCTCAACGCCGACCACCCGGACGTCCTCGACTTCATCGAGTCCAAAGAGACGGAAGAGCGGAAGGCGTGGGCATTGATCGACGCCGGCTACGACGGCGCCTTCAACGCCCCGGGCGGCGCCTACGACTCCGTCCACTTCCAGAACGCGAACCACTCCGTCCGCGTGACCGACGAATTCATGCGCGCCTATGAGAAGGACGGCGACTGGCAGACCCGCGCCGTCACCGACTCCTCGAAGGTCATGGGCACCTACAAGGCCCGCCACATGATGCGCCGCATGGCCGAATCGGCCTGGGTCTGCGGCGATCCGGGCATGCAGTTCGACTCGACCGTCAACGACTGGCACCCCTGCCCGAACACGGCCCGCATCAACGCGTCCAATCCGTGCTCGGAGTACATGTTCCTCGACGACTCCGCCTGCAATCTCGCCTCGCTGAACCTCATGAAGTTCTACAGCGAGACTACCGGCTTCGACGTCGAGTCCTACCGCGCCGCGCTGCGCGTCGTGATCACCGCCCAGGAGATCACCGTCAGCCGCGCCTCCTATCCGACCCCGGCCATCGAGAAGAACTCGCACGCCTTCCGTCCCCTCGGCATCGGCTACGCCAACCTCGGCGCGCTGCTCATGGCCCGCGGCGTTCCCTACGACAGCGAAGACGGCCGCCACTGGGCCGCCGCCATCACCTCCATCCTCTCCGGCGAGTCCTACTCGCAGTCGGCGCGCATCGCCGGCAAGCTCGGCGCCTTCGACGGCTACGCGGTCAATGAAGAGCCGTTCCTGCGCGTCATCGACAAGCACCGCCGCAGCGCCTACCGCCTCGACGTCCGCTCCCTCCCCGCGGACCTGGCCAAGGCCGCCTGCGACGTCTGGGACGAGGCCTACGCCCTCGGCCAGGAGCACGGCTACCGCAACGCCCAGATCTCCGTCCTCGCCCCCACCGGCACCATCGCCTTCATGATGGATTGCGACACCACCGGCATCGAGCCCGACATCGCGCTCGTGAAGTACAAGAAGCTGGTCGGCGGCGGCATGCTCAAGCTGGTCAACCAGACCGTCCCCACCGCCCTCAAGCGCCTCGGCTACGATCCGAAGCAGGTCAAGGAGATCGTCGAGTACATCTCCGAGAACGACACCATCGAAGGCGCCCCGCACGTCATCGAGCAGCACCTGCCGGTCTTCGACTGCGCCTTCAAGCCGGCCAACGGCACCCGCTCCATCCACTACATGGGCCACCTCAAGATGATGGGCGCCGTCCAGCCCTTCATCAGCGGCGCGATCTCCAAGACCATCAACATGCCCACCAACGCCACGGTCGAAGAGATCGAGCAGGCCTACTACGAAGCGTGGAAGCTCGGCCTGAAGGCCGTGGCCGTCTACCGCGACGGCTGCAAGCGGTCACAGCCCCTGTCGACCGGCAAGGAGAAAGCGCCGCTCGAGCAGCTCGGCGTCGGCCCCACCGCCGTCCGCCGTAAGCTGCCGGACGAGCGCGAGTCCATCACCCACAAGTTCTCGATCGGCGGCCACGAGGGCTACATCACCGTCGGCAAGTACGAAGACGGCAGCGCCGGCGAGATCTTCATCACCATGGCCAAGGAAGGCTCGACCATCTCCGGCCTGATGGACAGCTTCGCCACCATGACCTCCCTTTCGCTCCAGCACGGCGTCCCGCTGCAGCTCCTGGTGGACAAGTTCACCCACCTCCGCTTCGAGCCGAGCGGCTTCACCAAAAACCCCGAGATCCCGATGGCCAAGTCCATCATGGACTACATCTTCAAATGGCTCGCGATCAAGTTCCTCACCCGCGACGCCCAGGAGCACGCCGGAGTCATCCTCCGCGACGACGCCGCCCAGGCCTCCTACGAAGCGCCGGCGTCCGGCCCGAAGGTCACCTCCAACGTGACCACCCCCAGCGCCTCCGACTTGTCCTTCATCGACAAAGTCACCACCGCCACCCCCCCGCCGGTCTCCGTCTCCACGGACTCCTCCAAGGTAGTCGGCTTCGTGATGCCCGCCAAGAACGCCGACGGAGCGAACACGCAGAGGCACGGGACGTTCCTGTACCAGCAGGACGCACCGTCGTGCTCCGATTGCGGGGAGATCATGGTCCGCAATGGGGCTTGCTATAAGTGCCTGAATTGCGGGAGCACGAGCGGTTGCTCGTAAGGGTCTGCGATCAGCCGGATGCCGGATCGCGCAGGCGATCCGGCATCTACGCAGCGTAGCTTCTCACATCGAAACGTTCCCGTAGCCTCCGTACCTCTGCTCTTGGCGTAGATTCGGATGTACCTCGGCGAATGCCGAGGTACTGTCGCTCAAGTGAGAACCTAAAGTGATGACGACGGAGCTGCAGCTGGATGACGACGTGCAATCGACTCCCGTCTATAGCTGGCCCGAACTGCGGAGCCGGTGGGGTAGCGGCTTGGTTTTCCCGCATGTCGAGCTGGAGGTGATCCGGCACGGCGAGACCGACCTCAATAGTGCCGAGCTGGTGACTGGCGCGCTAGACGTGCCGCTCTCCGACACAGGACGCGCACAAGCGAGGCAACTCGGTCTCACGTTGCGGCCGTCGTATCACGCGATGTTTGCATCGTCCCAGCGGCGTAGCATTGAGACGCTGTCGTTGGCGCTGCTGGCGCGCGGGATCAATCAACCTTTCGAGGCCGATTCGCGGTTGAATGAGCGCAGCCTCGGGGTCATGGAGGGGCAGCCGCGCTTTTTCGTTCCCCAGTTCGCGGCCGGCGATCTCGACTTCGCTCCCGAGGGAGGGGAGAGTTATCGAAGCGTGGTACAACGCTGTCTCTCTTTTTTCCTCGATCTCCATACCCGGACGCTCGGGTGGCCGCCCGATCGGCAGGTCCTGATCTGCAGTCACATGGGACCGCTGCGCGTTATGGTGGCGGCGATCACGGGCGAGCCTCACGCTGCGCGGATGATGGCTCAGGAGTGGAAGAACGCCCTGAAGTTTCGCCTGACGGTCACGCGCCTTGAGTGGCCGGCTTTTCTTGGCTGGCACACCAGGGAATAGACCATGACTCGGCCTGGCGTCCTGTTGCTCGAAGAGCGTCTCCGAAAATACCCGGCGATCGAGCGCTCGCTTGCGTTCTCGCGTGAAACGCTGGAGCGCATTCAGAACGCGCTGGCCGAAGCGTTGCCGTCCCCGACGCGATGTTCGCCGTTCGTCTCCGTCTCCGGGTCGCTGGCGCGACTCGAAGGGTCCCACCTCTCCGACGTTGATTGCATGATTGTCTACCCCGGTCCGCCGCCACCCGATGCGGCCGAGTTCCGGTCGCGCGTGTATGAAGTGCTGGCGTCAGTTCGAGTTAAGGCGCCCGACTGCAGCGAGCGGGCGCTCGAGCGCCCCAATCCGAAGGGCGTCTTTGCCGGTGACGCGAACGGCGACGAGCTCTGCGAGCGCATCGGCTCGCGCGACGAGCCGTACGACAACATTGCGCGGCGCCTGCTTCTGCTGCTGGAGGCGCAGGCGCTGTGGAATCCCGTGTATTTCGACGAGCTTCGCACGAGGCTTATCGACGAATACGCCGAAGACGTATCCGACGACCAGACCAAGCACTTCGTCCTACTCATCAACGATCTGATTCGCTATTTCCGGACGATCTGCGTCAACTACCACGCCGTCAAGGAAGACGAACCCGAGAAGTGGCCGATCCGCAATATCAAGCTGCGGCACAGCCGTGTGCTGATGTACACCAGCCTCCTGTTCTGCCTCGCCGAAATGAGCAAATACGAGTACGGCGGGCCGGGCCGGCGGCGTACCGACACGACGGCGCCGGCGCGCAAGACGGAGATGCTCCGGTCGTACATCGAGATGCCCGCGCTTGAACGGTTCGTTCAATTGTACGAGCGAAACGAGGACGACAACCTCTTTCGCCTGCTCGGGTACTACAACAATTTCCTTGAGGCTCTCGGCAAGGAGACTACTCGCGAGGAGCTCTATCGGCTCGAGTATGAGAAACGTTACCAGTCCACCACCTTCGCCGCGCTGAAGGTGAACTCCGACGCCTTCGCCGCCGAGATCATGCGCTTCCTCTGGGCTCGCCGAGGTTCGTGGAGCGACCGCTTTTACGAATACCTCATCCTCTGATGCCATGCGCAAACTTCGATACGCGTATTACCTGCTCGCCGATCCGTCCGAACCGCGGCTCCTGCGTGATGAGACGTGCTGGTTGTTCCCGGAGCACATCACCATCCGCGGACGCTTCCTCGCGTCGCCGTCGAAGGTCGCGGATCTCGTCATCGCCGGGCGCGAAGTCTTCAGGACGCTCGCGCCGTTCACGGCTGAGCTACACGGGCCGCGCGTGTTCGCCTCCGGGCTGTCTTGGTACGAACTGAGAGAAGAGTCAGCAGCGCTGCCAGCTATCCGATCTATTCATCGACACCTCGATCGGGAGCTTCGAGACCGCGGCCTCCTGCTCGACGACGAGGTGCCGGCGTCTCATAGTGGGGAGCTCTACAAGCCGCACATGACCCTGTCGTTCCGCCGTCTCGCCCCGGAGCAGCTGCAGAGCTATCCGGCCACTGTCCGCGTGCCATTCGTCGAGTGGGGGTTGTTCCGTTACGATGGCTGGCCGTCGCGGCCCAAACTGCGGTGTGTGTTCGGCGAGCATCTTTACGGCCGCACCACCGCGCGTCCATTCACGTCCGCGAAGCCTGCCTGGATCTGACAGGCGTACGTCAACCGCGACCCACCAAGCGCGTTGCAGGACGAACAAACACAGTAAGAGCGGTAACTCGCGTTTCCGCACTCCAGAACAGCCTGTCGTCCTTCGCAAGTTCGAGGCTGGAAGAATGCGCGTGCTGTGGAAAGCGAGGACCGCCCACCGATTCATGCGCCGGTACCGCCGGTGGAAGACCGAGCTTTCTTTTGCGTACGAAAAGCGAAGCTCTGACCCGCGGTTGCCTGGCCACTCTTCCTGATCGTGCTGGCGATCGGGGGGAGCGGGTTCAGTCGCCATTTCGTTTCCTCGCGAGCGCTTCCAGTTCTCTGATGTCCGTCAGATCCTGAGGGCGGGCGGCGGCGCGTTTCATTCGGATCAGGTCCTGCAGCGAGGCGATGCGGATTGGGTGCCCTCGCAGCTCGATGACCTCGGCGTCTCGTGCCGAGGATAGCAGGCGCGTTCTGCAGATGTGCGAGTGCGAACCAAGCCTCGGCTCGAGCAGGCGCGTGTTCAGCGGATGGCGTGCGGCCGTGTCTCGACTGCGGGATGGTTCCGCGAGTGCCGGGCAGGCAGGATTGCCTGTCCTCCACCATTCCTCACGCTCACTCCGTCGCCTTTTTCGGCTCCGCTTTCTTCGTCTTCTTCCGCCGCTTCATGTACGCCCGTTTCATCTCCTCGTAATACGGGCGCAGGCGGCTGTCGAAGCTCATCCAGATGCCGAGGTTCTTGTAGATCAGGAGGATGGCTTTGCCGAGGCGGTGCTTTCGTTTCAGGTTCGCGGAGGCGATTCCTTTCAGGAAAACGTGCAGCTCGCGCTCGAGCTCGTCCCAGCGGCGGATGTCGTCGGCCTCCTGCCGGAGCTCCTCCGCGTTCCGGCCGACGAGTATCTCCGCCTCGGGCCACGCTCCGGCAGCGTAGATGCCGCGGTCGATGAGCTCCGGGTCGAGGTAGGCGGCCCTGGTCATCGACTGCTCCTCCTCGAGCGACAGCTGCACGAAGCCGGGGACGCGCCGCTGCAGGTATCGCAGCGCCTGCACGAGCATCTCCGGTTCGGGTTGGGCCGGCTCGGCTGGCACCACCATGGTCTCCGGATCCAGGGTCGTCACTGTCCCATCAGGCGGCGTGAGGGATTTCGTCTCTTCGCTCGACATATGGATGAGACGTGCGGGTGCATCGGCAGGTTACGCTGCGCGCGCAAGAGCAACTGCCAGCGCCGGAGGAACTCGCGATGGGCGGGTGCATCGATCCACCTTGCGCGGCAAGACCGTCGCCTGACAATCCATCCTCGACGTCTTCCTTCGTGAGCGATTACCGTGAGCGGATCTGAATGTCGATAGGCGGGCCCATCGCTCCGGCGTGCACCGGATGACGGCGCGTTGACGATTTGTGTCGAACTGCTTCCGCCGGAACAATTCTCGATGGGCGGGGGCATCGACGTTTCTTCCGTGGCGTCCCCATGCGCTGGCGATGGAACCATCGTCGATGGGGTGGGGTATCGACGTTTCTTCCTCGGCAGGGATGTCGATGGGCGGGTGCATCGAAATTGCTTGCGCCGCATCACCGCGGCGTGGCGGCGCATCGACAACTGCTGGCTGCGCAACGTTCAGTCTTAGAAGGCAGGAGGACGGTGCCGAGTTCCTCCCGTTCGTCGAAACGATCCGGGAGGTGCTCGAGCACACGAAGGGGTGGAAAACGAATTCGAGCCCGGATTCCGCTCCCCTCGTCCCCTCGACACCGTCCGAGGTAAGTGTAGTTCCAGAGGGCAGCTTCGGCTGCTCTCCTTTTGTAACTTGTCGGTGCCGGAGGCTGCGCACGTACCTCGCATGTGGCGCGACCCCTCATCCGGCCGTTGGCCACCTTCTCCCCTTAGAGGGGAGAAGGGCTACAAATATCATTTCTCGCGAAGGGCCGGCGCCGCTGCCAATCAGCGCGGCATATTGCAACCCTCTCGGGATAATGGATGTTAGTAGCCCTTCTCCCCAGCCACAGGCGAGATGTGACAGCGCCGCTACGCGAGCCCTCCGCTTTGTAACGTGTGGGTGCCGGGTGGAGGTCGTTTACCCATCTGCAAAGTTCAGGTTTCCGGTTCCGAGGGGATGAGGGCCGATGGCGGCGTTCGGCGTGAGCGCAGATCTACGGCCTGCCGCATCCGTTTTTTCAATTTTCAATTTTCAATTTTCAATTTCTCTTCACCAGCCACGCGTCCTCATCCACGCGCGTGTTGAACGACACGCGGCAGCGGATCCAGCCGTCGGGCGCGATCACGGTGACGCGGCCCTCGTACTCACCCTCGGAGCCGAGGGCGGTGACGATGTCGTTGGGGAGCAGCCAGGAGGCCGGGACGTCGGCGGACTTGCCGTCGATGGTCAGCACGACCCGGTCGCGGCCGTCGAGCGTCACGCCGTCGCGATCGCCCGGCTTCGCGGAGAGATGCACCGACCGGCCGCCGGTGTACGCGGCGTGTTTCAGCTCGAGCGTGCGGCCGCCGATCTCGAGGCGTCCTTTCGCGCAGCCGATGCAGAGCTGCTGCAGGTAGAAGCCCTGCGTGGACAGCATTCCGGCCTCGGCCAGCGGCATGCGCACGTGCTTCTGGATCAAGCGCTCCAGGTCGACTTCCCACCAGTCGACCGTCCGCTGTGGATGCGATTGCTCGGCCGCGTCGATCGGAAAGTTCACGCAGAAGAGGGTCAGGGCGACCAGTGCGAACGCGGTGAAGATGGCGCAGGCGATGGCGGCGTTCACCACGCGCCACGCCGCGCCGATGCCGAACGACGTGCCGGTGCGCAGGGTGACCGGCGCGAGGAGCGCCCGGCGGTCGGCCCTGAATTCGCCGATCGCGCAGACACTCACCTCGGCCCGGAGGAGCTTCTCGAACAACGCGCACGCGCCGAGGTTCGTCTCCGGACCGCGCTGGTAGTCGACGCGCAGATGACCGTCGGTGTGGGAGAGGTCTTTCTCCTCGGCACTCTTCTTCGGCGCCGGAGCGAAGGTCGTGTTCTCGACGAAATGCTTCGCGTTCTCTTCGACGGCCAAGCCCTGAGGGCGCGTCTTCGCCAGCTTGATGTCGGGCCTGGCGAGGATGCGCGTCCGTTCCGGGCCGTGCTCGATGGAGAGCGGCACCATGGCGAAGCCTTCGTAGGCCACGCGGTACGTGCTCTCGTTGTCGTGAGTGTCGGTCGTGGCGATCTCGTACGAGTAGAGGACGCAGCGCTCGCGTGAGAACGGCGCGGTGAGCTCACCGTGCCCGCGAAGCGTGCCGATGATGGCCACGCGCTTGCCGTCGCGCGGGTCGCCTCCGAACCGCGCCGTGACGATCCGCCACCACTCCAGGATGCGTGCGGGAATGGCGCTCAGCCACCCGAACGCGATCAGCAGGATCAGCCCGCCGACCGCTCCGCCGATGAACGCGCCCTCGGTCGTTGGTGCACGCCGGTAGACGAACCACCCCGAGACGCCGGCCAGCGCCAGAAACACCGCCGTCCAAGCGAGGCAGGTAACTTTTGTGTTTTTCAGAGTGCGCTAACTATAGCGGTGTTGTCGGTTGTCAGTTGTCCGGGCGTTGTCGCCTGGACGATGACTCACAGACAACCGACAACTGAAAACCGACAACCGGGTCGTTACGCTCCCGCCTTCTTGTACGACTCGCTGTAGCGCTTCGCGGCGGCCGGATCCTCCGCGACCTTGCGGACGGCCTGTTCGAACTTCTGCTCGTCGAGACCACGCTGCGAGAGGAGGCGCTGCGCGTCGGCCGGGTTCTTCCGGATCTCCGCACCCAGCTCCCCGAGCTGTTCCGGCGTCAGTTGCGCCGGCGCCGCGGTGGCTTGCTGGCCGGCGGCGGCCGGGGTGTTGCTGGACGCGCCCGTTGTCGCGGCCGGCTGATCGTTCGAGCAGGCGCCCGCGAGCAGGAGAGCGCAGAGGGCCAGTGTCATAAAAGTCGTTTTCATCGGATTACCCCTTTCCTTTGCCCTTGCCTTTGCCTTGGCTGTTTCCCGAACGGCCGCCACCCTTACCGCGCTCGGCGCGATCGGGCTTTGGCTGTTGAATCTGCCGGTCGGTCTTTGGACGCTCGCCTTTCGGCTCGGCGACTCGCTTCGCTTCGCGCCCGCGGTCCGCACGGCGCTCCGTGGCGGCCGCGCGGCGCTCGCTGCGCCGCTTCGAGCGCTCCTGGGAGACTTTCCGCTCCGCCGCGCGCTCGCGGCTTGCGGACGCGCGAGCAGCCCTGTCACGCTCCGCGGTCCTGACGACAGTCGTCGCCGGCCGGCGAGCCGTTCCGTGGACGACCTCCGCGCCGGTCTGCAGGCCGCGCTCCTTCTTCAGCTGGCCCGGGGGGCCGCCGTGCGGATGCGCGCGCACCTCGGCCACTCGCGTTCTCACGACCGGCGGGAAGAAGTCGTCGTCGTCGATGACGTTCACCACCCGCGTCGGCCGGACCGTCCGGAAGCGCGGCGTCACGTTGTACGTAACGAAGCGATCGTCGAGCGAGTCGATCAGGCGAGGTCCCCTCACGCCGCTGACGACCTGCGTGTTCACGAACTGGAGGAACCGCGGCCGCTCGTACGCGTCGACCATCACCACCGGCGAGTACCGGAGCACTTCGACGACCTGGAGAGGCGGCATGCGGGCCGCGTTCAGCGAGGCGACGAGGCTGCTCAGATCGCTGAACGGGATGCCTGCGATGTCCGCGACTGCCGCCACCGCGAGCGGCATCGCCGCCAGCGCCAGCAGGTCATTGGTGTCGCCGACGACGTACGCGGGCCTGTACTCCGCCACGCGGGTGACCACGTACTCCGGGATGTAATCGTCGCGTACGACGTACGTGGTGGCAGGCTCCTCCATCACGATGAACTGCGGCTCGAGGTCGTACGTCCTGTATCTGTCCTCGATGACGGTCACCAGACGCGATCCGGTGACGCCTCGATCGACCTCGTAGTCGACGTATTCGATGAACGTCGGCTGCTCTTGTTCCACCTCGACCACCAGTGCCGCCGGCGCGTAGCGAACCACCTGCACGACCTGCGTCGGCGGGACCTGCGCGCGATTCAGTGTTGCCACGAAGTGACTCAGATCGCCTACAGGCACGCCGGTGACGTCGCTCGCTGCGGCGACGGCGAGCGGCATGGCCACCAGGCCGAGCAGCTCATTCGTTTCGAGAGCCTGGGCCTGCAGGGGAACGAGAGCCAACAGCAACGCAAGGAACGCTGCTTTTCTCATAGGGCCTCCTCGTCACGAACGGCAGCGGCCGCTCGCAACAGAACAAATAACTGCAAGAGGAGTACCGCCGAGGCGGCTTCTCACCAATTTTGGTGTCAGGTGTCAGGTGTCTGGGGTGTTCCGGCTGGCGAGACAGTGCCCGCAAGCCGCAAACCCCCAGACACCTGACACCGTTTGTTCCTGCTATCTTGCCTTCATGAAGCGCGCTGCGCTGTTTGCACTCCTTCTCGCCATGTCGATGCCGACCTATGCCGCGACCACGATCATCCTCGTCCGCCACGCCGAAAAGGCGGTGATGCAGGGCGACATGCCGCTCAGCGAAGCGGGCGCGGCGCGCGCGAAAGAGCTCGCGCGCGTCCTCGCGGACGCACGGGTCAGCGCGATCTACACGACGCAATACCGCCGCACGAAAGAGACCGTGGCGCCGCTCGCCGAGGCGTTGAAGCTCACGCCGAAAGAGATCGTGACGGGCGGCAAGGAGTACGCGGGGACCGTCGTGCGCGAGGTGCTGGCGAATCACAAAGGGGAGACGGTGGTCGTGGCGGGACACTCGAACACGACGGTCGACGTCCTGCGCGAGCTGGGGATGAAGGATCCGCCGTTCATCCCGGAGCCGCAGTTCGACGACCTGTTCGTCTGCACCGTCGGCGACGCGCTCCCCGCGACCTGCGTGGCCCTGCGCTACGGCGCCGTCACGCGCTGAGGCGGGCGGAACCGCACCGGCGCGATCCATTGTCCCGAGCGCCAGCTCGTTCGGCGGGAGCGTGCAAATAATACTTGATTGTTTGGGCGCCCATATGTAATATCAGAAAAGTCTTAAATCACGCCCTCCGGAGATATAACCCCCGCCCGCCGACCTCTTCCCTTCCCGTTTCACCCAGTCCCCAATTCAACCTGCAATCAAAGTGTCTCGCCGCAACCGCGGCGCGATGAGCAGTCGAAGTGTGTCTCGCAGTCGCAGTACCAATCCCAATCCCATAGAGGAACTGTCTCAATGAAACGTGTACTGATTCTCGCAGTTGCAGTGACGATGTTGTTCGGTCTCACCCCTTCGGCGCACGCCGACGGCCCGGTGACCATCGGCGTCAACGGTGGACCGACGTGGCTGGTCAAGGGTGCGAACATGGGCTGGATCCGCGTCAGCCCGTATTGGCGCTTCATCAATCCGAGTCCGGGTGTGTTCAACTGGACCGACGTCGACAACCTGCTCGAAGACGTCAACAACTACGACCTGAAGATCCTCTTCATCCTCAGCGGCGCTCCGACCTGGTGCGGCAGCGACACCAACGGCGCCAAGCCGTGCAACATCGCCGCGTGGAAGACGTTCGTCGATGAGCTCACGAAGCACATCGCGGCGCATCCGTACGGACATCGCGTCGGCGCGTTCGAGGTCTGGAACGAGCCGGACCTTCGCGACAGCGACACGTTCGCGGTCGGCTGGGACGCGGACTACACCGTGGCTCCGAAGTACGTCGACTACGTGATCGAGGCCTCGCGCGCCATCCGCCGGAACCTCCCCGGCGTCAAGGTCGTGGCCGGTTCGCTCTCCGGCAAGCGCAACGACCTCAACCGCCTGCGGTGGACGTTCCAGGACTTCGAAAACACGTGGTCCTACGATCCGGATCTCGGCACGACCGTGAACGCCTCCGACTACATCGACGCCATCTCCGGCCACATGAACGGCGGCGACGATCTGAGCAGCGACACCGCCGCATACCTGTACCAGTACAACGTCCTGAACTGGCTCCGCGATTACAACCCGCGCAACCGCTACAAGGAGCAGTGGGTCACCGAGTTCGGCTGGCGCTCGGCCGACATGGGTGAAGACGCGCAGCGCCGCCGCATCAAGAACTTCCTGATCGAGATGACCGGCGGCGGCTGGGGCTACCTGTCCGGCTGGAACATGACCCACGGCTTCATCTACGTGTGCGAGCTGGACCTCACCAGCCGCTCCATCTACTACCCCAGCACCCATTACCCCCCGCACGCTCCGAAGAAGGTGGTCACGCAGTACCTGCAGACCCTCCCGTTCCCGGCCACGCAGCCGACCGGCGTGCCCGTCGAGTAATCACTGACTTAAGACGTACGGAGAGCGGCGGCCAGGTCGCCGCTCTCCCTTTTGCGCGCGGCGCTACGGCGCCGTCACGCGTTGAAAATTTTGGTGTCAGGTATCAGGTGTCAGGTGTCTGTGTCTTTGCGGCTGACGAGACCTGTGCCGCGAGCCGCAAAAACCCAGACACCTGACACCTGACACCCTTCTGAAGACGGATGAGATCTCTCGCGAGAGCTGAGCTCTCACACCCTCTGAGGTCCGCGGAACCGTGCACGCGCCAACGCGTACCAGTACGCCGTCAGCGCGAGCGCCAGCGCGATCATGGTCCAGAGCACCAGCTCGTTTGGCGGGAGCATGAACACGACGGTGATGACCGCGATCCAGAGCAACGCGAGCGCGTTCACCGGCCGCGACCACCTGCCGAGGTTCCACGGCGCCGCCTCCGGGGTCGTCCACTCGCCGCTGTTTTTCCGCCGGTTGCGCGCATTGAGGTAGATCGGGATCCCGTACGCGAGGTACAGGCAGATTGTGCTGATCGAAGTGATGACGAAGAACGCGGCGGCGTAGAGGCAGATCAGCACCGAGAGCGCGGCCGTGACCAGGATCGCGACATACGGCGTGTGATGCATGCCGCTGACGCGCTTCAGCCAGTGCGAGCCGGGAAAGCCGTCGTCGCGGGCGAAGGCGTACCACATCCGCCCCATCGACGTGACCGAGGCCGTCCCGCAGAGCCACATCGCCACGCCGATCACGATGGCGATGACGTTCGACAGCAGCGGCGGCAGGTTGTTCGCGACGATGTAGAGAACCGGATAGGGATCGGCAGCCGTCGCGGCGACGTCGCCGTTCGGGATGCTCCACGTCAGCACCAGCAGCATGACGTAACCGACGATCGCCGAGACGCCCACCGACAGCACGATGCCCCACGCGCTGTTCAGCCGCGCCATGACCGTCTCCTCGGCCATGTGCGCCGAGGCGTCGTAGCCGGTGTACGTCCACTGCGCCTGCAGCAGTGCGAGCACGAACAGCAGCAGCGGCGGCGAGCCGGCGTACACCGCCTCGAGCGACGGCAGGAGGCGGAACAGCGGCGACGGAATCGCGCGGTCGGCCACCAGCAGCACGCGCGAGGTGTCGAGCGCGTTGACCGACGGTTGCCACGAGAAGAGGAACGCGAGCGGGTTGTGGTGGGTGCCGAGGAGTGCCAGCAGGGCGACGATGAGCGCCACGCCGCCGATGTGCCACCAGACGCTGATGTCGTTCAGCCGCGCCGTGAGGCGGATGCCGCGCAGGTTCACCAGCAGTTGCGGGATCAGGATCACGACCATCACGAAGAGCTGGAAGTACCAGTTCGTCGCGGAGCCGAAGAGCGGCACGCTAGTATCGGCGGGCAGCCCGAGGATGCGCGTGACGGCGCCGATGAGATACATCGCCGCGGCGATGTTGATCCCGGCCGTGATCGTCACCTGACCGATCATGTTCAGCCACGCCGTGACCCACGCCCACGAACGCCCTCCCAGCCGGAAAGCCCAGAAGTAAAGCCCTCCCGCGGTCGGATACGCGGACGCGATCTCCGCCATCGACGCCGCTACCGCCAGCGTGAGCACGCTCACCAGCGGCCATCCGACGGAGTTGACGATCGGCCCGCCGAACTTCAGGCCATACCCGTACAGCAGCACGGCGCCGGTGAGGATGGAGATGATGGAGAAGGAGATGGCGAAGTTGGAGAACCCACCCATCTCGCGAAAGAGCTGCTGCGCATAGCCCAGCCGCTCGAGATCGCGGATGTCGTCGCGGAGATGCTCTTCGCGGGATTTCAAGGACCGGATGAGTATGCCACGTCAGCCGTAATTTGGAGTGCGGTGACCGCAGTCACCGCTTTCTCTCTCGCGAGCCGCAGCTCGCGCCTGTTCGTGCGGTTGTCGCAAGTGGCGCGGAGGAAAAGCGGTGACTGCGGTCACCGCACTCCAAACGTCCCCTACGGTTGCGTACTGGTCGTCGTTTCCTTCTGGATCTCCTGCCCCGCGGTTTCCATCGCCGTGCCGGTGGCGTGTGCCGCGTCGTTCGCGGCATCCGCGGCGTCGCTGGTGGCCTGTGCGGTGGCGGCGGTGTCGACGGCCGGTGTGGTGGTCGACTCGGTGTGGGTGGTCGTCACGCCGCCTGCGGTCGAGACTTCGGTCTCGCTCTCGGTCTTCTGCGTGCAGGCTGCGGTGAACAGGGTCAGGGCTGCTGCCAGGATCAGTGCGTTTCTCATGTTCTTGTTTCCCCTTGCGCAAGAGGAGAGCAAGAAACCGGCCGCTACCGTCCGACGAAGCCCGACGTCGCCGCCACCCGCCGCCCCGCCAGCGCCGCGGCGACCTCGGGGACTGCTCCGGAATCCGCGAGCGGCCGCAGGTAGTCGCCTTCCATCACCGACACGGCCACGCCGTCGCGATAGGCGATGCGGGTGTTCGTGGCGGCGCGGATGCGCTCCGCGGCGTCGAGGATGCCGCTCAGGTTCAGCGGATCGGCGGCGCTGATGACGATCAGTTTCCCGTCCGGCTGTTCGCGCCGGATCTCGCGCATCCGTTCGATCGCGTCCGGGAGCGCGAACTGCTCGCCGCTCATGCCGTGTACGAACCGGCCGCCGCGGATCTCGCCGCGCGCTTCGAGGCGGCGATAGACGTGCGACAGCTCGCGCCACGGCGCGGCGTTCGGCTCGCGCGCGAGGAGGCGGCGGAAGACGATGCCGTAGCGGCGGAGGAACGTGCGCGCCTGCAACTCGACCGCTTCCTCGCGCGACATGGTCGCGTTCTCCAGCACCGACCAGCGTCCGGAGAAGCTCGGACGGCGGTCGTTCGACGCGGCGATCAGCGCGCGCAGTCCGGCGAAGGCATCCGAGGCGATCAGACCGGCCGAGACGAGCTCGCCGATGGCCGCGTCGTTGTTGCCGAGGTCGCGGGCGAAGAGCGCGCCGCGGGTGCGGAGCGTGTCCAGGATCCGCTGCGCGTCTTCGCTCAGCGTAATGCTCGACCCCTCGGAGCGCAGCGAGCGCCACGCATCGGCGTTGTCACGCAGGAAGAGTGCGATCGGCGTCGCGGAGACGACGCTCGTCGAGGAGGCCGACGACACGCGCGCCCACCCCACTTCGCCGGCCAGGCAGAGCATGTCCAGCAGCGAAGGGTCGTAGTGGTCGAGACGCGACGGCAGCACCGTCCGCTCCCACGCGTTCGCCGCCACTTCGTAGCCGTCGAGTTGCGCGACGAGCTGCTGCAATCCTTCGATGCCGGAGAGGTGCGCGGAGGGCGTGACGTGCTGCCACGCGAAGAGGAAGCGCATGAACGCCGCCGCGCTGACCGGCTCGATCTCCGCGCGCAGTCGGACGATGGTGTAGCGATGGATGCGCGCGAGCAGGCGGCGGTCGCACCATTCGTTGGGTCCGCTGAACGTGCCGCGCAGGATCACCCCTTCGTTCTCCAGCGCGAGCAACGCGGCGTCGACACTCTCGACCTGCAGCGACCGCGCGAGTGCATTCGCCGTCGTCGGGCCAAGGATGGTCATCCGTCCGCGAATCAGCTCCACCAGCGCTTCCTCGCGCGTCCAGGCGCGGTTGCGGGAGGCCGGCGGGGCGATGGTGGAGGTGACGTTGTGGATGGCCTGCAGCTCGGGGAGACGCTCCGCCGCGATCCACACACCCATCACGAGCGTGGCGCGCCGGGTGGCCACCAGCGTCTCGAACAGCCCGCGCTCGATCTCCGCCGCTTCATCCTCGGTGAGGAAGCCGGCGGTGAGCAGCGCGTCGTGCAGCTCGTCCGCATCGCGCGGATCGGGACGCTCTTCGTCGCGCACGCGGGCGATCGCCGCGACGTCGAGCGCGCCGAGCTGGTTCGCGCTGGAGACGTCGCCCGCGCGGCGCGTGTAGACGGCCTGCGTGCGGCGCTCTTCGAGCGGCGCGTCGTCGAGGAAGGCGTACGGCGCTGCGTTGAGGATGCCGTGCGAGAGCGGCGACGGCTCGACGGTGTCGCGCGCGATCAGCTCGATCTCGCCGGCGTGAATGCGCGTCAGCACGTTCGCCAGCCCGTTGAAGTCCATCGCCTCCTCGAGGCAGTCGCGCACGGCCTGGTTGACGAGCGGATGGTCGGGGATCTGCCGGTCGCCGGCGATGTTCTCGAAGCACGCCGCCGCATCGGGGAACACCGCCGCCATCAGGTCGTCGGCGATGGTGCGCTGCAACTGCGGCGGCACCTTCTTCCCGTTGCGGTTGCGCGGCACGGCCAGCGAGATGGTGGTGTTCCACCGCCACCGCGTCTGCCACACCGGCGCATCGAGAAACGCCTGCACCAGCACTTCCCGCGCGGTGGCGGGATGCAGGTACCGGAACACGTCCGCCAGCGGAAACGAGTGCTGCGGCCCGAGCGACAACAGAATCGCATCCTCGGTGGCCGCGGCCTGCAATTCGAAGTCGAACTGCCGGCAGAACCGCTTCCGCAACGCCAGCCCCCACGCCTTGTTGATCCGCGACCCGAACGGCGCATGCAGCACGAGCTGCATCCCGCCGGACTCGTCGAAGAAGCGCTCGAGGATGAGGGTGTTTTGGGTTGGGAGGGCGCCCAGCGAACGGAGCGATTCGTGGAGGTAGTCGGTGATTTCTTCTGCCGCGCTTTGCGGGATGCCGCACTCCTCGATGAGTAACGCCACGGTTTGTTGTCGGGTGTCGAGTGTCTGGGGTGTGTCGCCCGGGCGTAAATCCCCAGATACCTGACACCCGATACCCGACACCACGTCTCTCAGTTCACTCACCGCCAGCGACAACTCATCACTCCTCGCCGGCGCCTCTCCCAGCCAGAACGGGATGCTCGGCGGCTGGCCGTGCGCGTCGGCCACGCGGACCACGCCGCTCGAGACCTGAAGGACGCGCCAGGACATGTTGCCGAGCTGGAAGACGTCGCCGGCGTTGCTTTCGATGGCGAAATCTTCATTCAACGTTCCGATGAACGTTTCGTCTGGCTCGAGGACCACGCGGTAGTCGGCCACTTCCGGGATCGCGCCCCCCGAGGTGAGGGCGAGCAGGCGCGAGCCGCGGCGGCCGCGGACGTTGCCGTTCACCTCGTCGCGGTGCAGCAGCGCGCCGCGGCGGCCGCGCTTCGTGGCGAAGCCTTCCGCGACCATGCGCAGCACCTCGTCGAAATCGCGGCGTGCGAGCTCGCGGTACGGCCAGGCGCGGCGCACGACCTCGAACAGCTCCTCTTCGCTGTAGTCGCAGCACGAGGCCTCGGCCACGAGCTGCTGCGCGAGGACGTCCAGCGGCGCATCGTGTACGACGATCCGATCGAGCTCGCCGCGCCTGATCGCGCGCAGCAGCGCCGCGCATTCGACGAGGTCGTCGCGCGACGCCGGGAAGACGCGCCCCTTCGGCAGTCCCGAGACGGTGTGGCCGGAGCGCCCGACGCGCTGCAGCAGCGTCGCGATGCGGTGCGGCGACCCGATCTGGCAGACCAGGTCCACATGGCCGATGTCGATGCCCAGCTCCAGCGACGCGGTGGCGACCAGCGCCTTCAGCTGCCCGGTCTTGAGCCGCGTCTCCGCGTCGAGGCGCTTCTCCTTGGAGAGGCTCCCGTGGTGCGCGGTGACCGCGTCCTCGCCGAGCCGCTCGCTGAGATGGCGCGCCACCCGCTCGGCCATCTTGCGCGTGTTCACGAAGACGAGCGTGGTGCGATGCTCCGCGATCAGCTCCGTGAGCCGCGCGTAATACTCGTCCCACACCTCGTGCGACATCACCGCCTCGAGCCGTGAACGCGGCACTTCCAGCGAGAGATCCATCGCGCGGCGATGGCCTTCGTCGACGATGGTCACGTCTTCGGCGCGCGACCCGATCAGGTAGCGCGCCACGTCTTCGATCGGCTTCTGCGTCGCCGACAATCCGAGGCGCAACAGCGGGCGTTTGGCGACTTGCTGCAGGCGCTCCAGGGTCAGGGCCAGGTGTGCGCCGCGGCGGGAGCCGATCAGGGCGTGGATCTCGTCCACGATGACCGTGCGGACGCTGCGCAGCATTTCGCGGCTGCGTTCGGACGTCAGCAGCAGGTAGAGCGACTCGGGCGTGGTGACGAGGATGTGCGGCGGCGTCTTCAGCATGGCCGCGCGCTGCGAGGAGGTCGTGTCGCCGGTGCGCACCGCGGCAGTGATCTTCGGCGCCTCGATCCCCAGCTCTTCCGCGATCCTGCGGATGCCGATGCGCGGCTCGGCGAGGTTCTTATGGATGTCGGTGCTGAGCGCCTTCAGCGGGGAGACGTAGACCACGCGCACTTCATCCGGCAGCGGCGATGCGAGCCCTTCGACGAACAGCTCGTCGAGCGCCGTCAGGAACGCCGCCAGCGTCTTGCCCGACCCGGTCGGCGCCGCGATCAGCGTATGCCGCCGCTCGCGGATGGCCGCCCACCCTTGTGCCTGCGCGGGAGTGGGCTCACCGAGCGTTTCAGTGAACCAGCGTTGGACGGCAGGATGGAACCGGGACAGGGGCATGGGCGAACAATGATAGTTGAGGCACTACGTCACGGCGGATTCATCTACCGTCAGTGTCCCCCCATCCCCATCCAACGTGGCCATCACTCCAACCGGTAGAGTCAGTTTCTGCTCGATATGGCCGAAGGAGAGGCCGGAGAGGGCGGGCTTGCGGAGCGAGCCGAAGCGGTCGCGGAGGATATCCTCGAGGCTGAAGGTCGGCCCTTTGTAGCTGCAGTCGGTGCAGCGGCCGAAGGCCAGGCCGGCCATGGCGTCGAGCTTCCCGCCGAGGGCGAGCTGGGTGAGCATGCGGTCGACGCGGTAGAGGTCCTCGCGGATGTCCTCGAGAAAGAGGATCGCGCCGTTCGTGTCGATCTCGTACGGCGTCCCCATGAGCGACGCCAGCATGGTCAGGTTCCCTCCCGCGAGGCGGCCCGAGGCCTTGCCGCCGGAAAGGCGAAGGATGCGGTTGGTCTTGTCGATCAGCTCCGTCGCCTTCTTCGCCGGCGGCGCCAGCACGCCCGCCGGCTCGGGCGTCATCAGCACCCTGCGGAAGTTGTCGATCGTGTAGGCGTCGAACGTCGAGCTGCCCACCGGCCCGTGAAACGTCACCAGGCCCGTGCGCTGGAAGATCGCGTTCAGCAGCGCGGTGATGTCGCTGTAGCCGATTAGCACCTTCGGCTTGCGCGCGATGAGGTCGTAATCGAGATACGGCAGCACGCGCGGCGAGCCCCACCCGCCGGTGTAGCAGACGATGCCCGCGATCCGGTCGTCGGCGAACATCCGATTGAGGTCGTCCGCCCGGTCGCGGTCCTTCCCCGCAAAGTAGCCGTGCCGGTCGAACGCGTGCGCTCCGATCGCCACCTTGAACCCGAGCAGCTCCATCTGCTCCTTCGCGAGCTGCACGTCGTCCTGCTCGAACGCCGCGGATGCGGGCAGGACCAGGCCGACCGTATCGCCTTCACGCAGGCGTCTCGGTTTGATGACGCGCCGCGAGGACGTCGTGGCCGCACCGGTGCTGGTGACGGTGGCAGCGGCGGCAGTGGCGAAGGAGAGAACGCGGGCGAAGCTCCGGCGGTCGATCATCGACCGGGGATTGTAGTTGGGCGGCTCAACCGCCATGCGTGTACCGCACGCGCCACGTCCGCGATCACCCGATCCGCCTCCTCCCCCTTCTTGAACCCGCGCGTCAGCACGACCAGCACGTAGCGTTCGCCATCCGCTTCGAGGATGAGGCCGGCGTCGTGGGAGATCTCGGTGATGGAGCCGGTCTTGTGCGCCACGCGCGTGCCGTCGGGCAGGCCGGCGGGGATGCCGTCGTTGTGCTCCTGCGCCAGCAGGATCTCGAGCATCTTTTCGGAGGCCTCCGGGGAGATGACCCGCTTCTCCGCCAGCGCGCGGAAGATGAGCATCAGGTCGTACGCGGTGGCCGTGTTGTTCATGCCGGCGTGATAGGCCTTGTCGTCTTCGACGCCGCGCAGCACCTGGATGTCGTTCGCGCCGATCTGTTTCATGAGGCGCATCACGTTCGGGGCGCCGATCAGCTCGATGACGAGGTTGGTAGAGAGGTTCGAGCTGCGGACGATCATGCGCCGCACCAGCTCTTCGACCGTGGAGTCGGTGCCGGCGAGGTCGTAGAGCGTGGGGTCGGAGTCTTCACGCGCTTCGAGCGCGTAGCGGCTGCCGTCGAGGATGCTGGTGAACTCGTTCTTCACGCGCACCGGTTGGTCGAGGCGCATCGCGCCGCGCGAGACGGCCTCGAAGACGCCGAGCATCACCGGCACCTTCATCGTGCTGGCGGCGTGGAAGACCGTCCGTTCGTTTCGCAGGAGCGAGGTGCCTCGGTCGAGATCGTAGTAGGCGACGGCGATGGTCTGCTGGGGATGTTCAGCGAGGATGCGGTCGATGCTGGACGCAAGATCCGGCCTTGCGCTCGCGCAGCCGAGGAGGAAGAGGAGCGGGAGGGCAGCCAGGCGTCTCATGCGGGGGGCGATTCTAAGTGGCGTGTATTCTTCAACCGATGGCAAGTGGAGAGCAACTTCGCAAAAGCTGGATTGCCAATGCCTCCGTATGGAGCGACACCGTACGCGCGCAGAAAATCGAAAGCCGCCGCGTGGCCACGGACGCGGCAATCCTCGACGCGATTACCTCCTGTAATCCGCGCGACGTCCTCGACCTCGGCTGCGGCGAAGGGTGGCTGGCCCGCGCGTTGAGCGAGCGCGGGTGCTCGGTCATCGGCGTGGACGCCTCTCCCGCGTTGATCGAGGCCGCGCAGAAACTCGGCGGCGGCACCTTCCGCGTCCTGCCGTACGAGGAACTGGCCACGCTCGCGACGCAGTTCGACGTCATCGCCGCCAACTTTTCGTTGCTCGACCACAACCTCCACCTCGACGCGCTCCGCGCGCTGCTCCGTCCCGGCGGGACGTTGATCGTCCAGACCGTGCACCCCGCTTTCGCCGGTGAGCCCTACGCCGACGGCTGGCGCGTCGAGACGTTCGCCAGCATGGAAGGGGAGTGGCCGGAGCCGATGCCCTGGTACTTTCGGACCGTCTCCTCCTGGGTGAACGCGTTCACCGCGGGAGGCTTCACGCTCCGCGAGCTGCGCGAGCCGCTGCATCCGGAGACGCAGCGGCCGCTCTCGCTGGTGCTGATGCTCACGCTGTAAAAATGCAGCTCGCGAAGCCACCATCATCTCTGTCACGCCGGAGGCGTGCCGTACGGTAGCCGGTGGTAAGCGCCCGCAGGCGCGCCACCACCGGTAATCGGGTGACAACGATTTGCACCCCAGCGGGGTGCCGTACGCGACCCCTCCAGGGTCGAGCGGGGGGAGCCATGTTGTCCGGTGGCTGCGTGCCTTTGGCACTTGCCACCGGCTACCGTACGACACGCCTCCGGCGTGACAACCAACGGTAGAATTCAGGCGTGATGGACGATACGGAAAGCGTCGACCCGAGTGTGCAGAGGGGCGTGGACGATGCCTGGGCTGCAGAGATCGAACGGCGCTGCGCAGCCGTCGACGCCGGTATTCTCGCGACGTTGGACTGGGCGGACGTTCGCGCGCGAATTGAGCGCGATATCTTTGGCCGGTGAGTAGCGATCCTTCCTCCCTTTTCGTGCTCTACATCACACACTGACTCCCGCCCCCTCCGGCATCATGCGCGCCGCAATTGAGACCGGCAGGTCCGCCGGCAATCACGAAAGGGAAAGACATTTCAATGAAGCGAGTGGGAATCGCAGTGCTGTTGCTGTCCGTCATGACGTTGAGCGCGGTGGGGGCGGGGGACGTCCTGCAGCAGTTGGGGTATTCGAAGAACGACGCCATGCGCGACGCGGTGTTTTCGATCGCGGTGGGGCAGTTCGGGATGGACGATGGTCCGGAGAAGAGACTCCGTGCGGCGACGCCGGAGATGCGCGCGGCGATGGTCGAGCAGGGGTTGATCTGGCTCAAGGCCTACACCGCGACGCCGCAGTTCGAGCAGGCCTATCAAGCGTTCCGCAACGACTACAAGCCGGAGGAGCCGGGCACCGAAGGCTCGGCCGAGGACATCGCCTCGGCACGCCAGTACTACAACGAGCAGCTCGGCGAGTGGAAGCAGAACTACCCCGCCACCGGCCGGGAGATGGTCCGGCGCCGCCTGCGCGAGTTCCTGCAGGAAAGCGCCGACGTCGACTTCAACGCGAAGCTGGTCCGCAAGGGCAATAAGATGCGCTTCGCCAACGAGCGGTACGAAGACGAGAAGTCGGGCGACTGGAAGCTCTGCTATCGCGCAGGCAAGGTGCCGGTCGAGAAGGCGCGAGCCGTCACGAAGACGTGGCTGGCGGAGCTCGAAGGGAAGAAATGATGAAACGCGCGATCCTTTACGGCCTGGCAGTCATCGTCGCGGCGGGCAGCGTCATCGGCGCGAACGATGTGCTGCAGCAGCTCAGCGTCTCCAAGGCCGACGCCTCGAAGGAAGTCGTCTCTTCGCTGGCGAACGGCAACGTCAACGTCTATCGCGTGCGCAACGCGTTCAAGGCGGCGACGCCGGCGGTGCGGGCGGCGATGACGGAGCAGGTGCTGGTCTGGACGAAGGCGTATGTCTCCTCGCCGCAGTTCGCGAAGGATTACGCCGCCTGGCGCAACGACGCGAAGCCGCAGCAGGACGATGCGCAAGGACAGCTCTCCGTTGACCAGGAGCTCGAGCAGCGCCGCGCGCAGCGGAAGGCCGATCTGGAGCAGGCGAAGAAGAACATCGCCGAGATGCCGGCCGAGTATCGCGCGGCCGCCGAAGAAGGCTACAAGGCGGCGGCCGAGGCGATGAAGCAGTTCGACACGCCGGAGTTCCGGAAGATGGAGCGCGAGGGCGTCATCGCCGAGCGTGAGGGCGACGCCGAGGATTACCAGCAGCGGCTCGCGCAGTGGGAAGAGGCATATCCCGCCGATCCGCGCGAGCTGGTGAAGGCGCGCCTGACGGACTTTCTCGAGGCGACGGCGGACGTCGATTACGACGCGAAGCTCGTGAGCCGCCATTCGAAGATGCGCTTCGCCAATGCGACGTACGAGCAGAAGCCGTCGAACTGGAAGCTGGCGTACCGCGCCGGCCGGGACGCGACGGAGAAGGCGCGCGCGTTCGCGAAGGAGTGGCTGGGGGAGGTGGAGTAGGTTTACCCCTCCTCCACCTTCCTCCCCCTGAACTTCTTGCGGATCACGGTGTTGAAGTACCTTCCCGCCGAGGGGGCGCTCATCAGCGCTTCGTACTCCTTGCGCGGCACTTTGGAGAAGCGGTAGACGCGGCGGAGGCCGAACTCCACCTCCAGGATCTGTTTCTCGTCGTCGTAGCCGACGGAGTAGATCACCGAGGACGCGATCCGTTCCCTGCGCATGACGCGTGCGAAGAATAAGTTACAGACCCATTATTTCACCGTCATGTCCGGCCGTGGGATGCAAAATCCCACAACCGGACACTGCCCCGGCGCGCCGCGAACCTTAAGTCGTTGAAAGGGAAGGCGAATGGGCGTGGCAGCGCCGTTGCCCCTGCTGACCCGATCATGGACCTCTTCTGGAAAGACATCCGCTACGCCCTGCACTCCCTGCGGGCCAACCCTGGTTTCGCGCTCGTGGCCATCCTGACGCTGGCCCTCGGCATCGGCGCGACGACCGCGATCTTCAGCGTCGTCAACGGCGTGCTTCTGCAGCCGCTCCCGCTCAAAGATCCCGACCGGCTGGTGATGGTGTGGGAGCGGGCCATGAACAACCCGGCCCCGCAGGCGCAGCGCAACGTCGCTTCTCCCGCCAACGTGTACCAGTGGATGAGCGAGATCCCGCGCACGTTCTCGTCGCTGGGAGCGTCGACCGACTGGGAGGTGAGCCTGACCGGGCAGGCGGAGCCGGAGCTCGTGCTGGCCGGTCTGGCCAGCGGGCAGCTCTTCCAGACCCTCGGCGCGAAGCCGTATCTCGGCCGCTACATCGAGCCGGCCGATGCGACGGGCGAAGCGGAAGGGCGGGCGGTGCTGAGCTACGCGTTCTGGCAGCGCAAGTTCGGCGGCGACCGCGGGGTGATCGGACGCCGCGTACGGGTCGATGGTGAGGCGTTCACGATCATCGGCGTCATGCCGCGCGAGTTCATCGTGCCGGAGAGCCGCGCGGAGATGTGGGTCCCGTTCGTGATCCAGGAGGGAGGGCGCGGGCGATTCCTGCGGCCGATCGGCCGGCTCGCGCCCGGCGTGACGATCGAGCAGGCGCAGGCACGGATGGAAGTCGTCGCGAAACGCCTCGAGCTGGCGAACCCGGAGCGGAACGCGCAGATGAGCGTCAACATCGTGCCGGTGCACGAGCAGGTGGTCGGCAGCATGCGCCGGTCGCTGCTCATCGTCTTCGCGGCGGTCGCGCTGCTGCTGCTGATCGGCTGCGTGAACATCGCAAACCTCCTCCTGAGCCGCGCCACGGCCCGTGCGAAAGAGATGTCCATCCGATCCGCTCTCGGCGCCTCGCGCGGCCAGCTCGTGCGCCAGCTCCTGACGGAAAGCCTGATCCTGGCGCTGATCGCCGGCATCGTCGGCGTGGTCATCGCCGGCTGGGCCACGATGCTGCTGGTCCGCTTCACGCCGGAATCGGCGATGCTGCCGCGCACCGCGGAGATCGCGGTCGACGGACGCGTGCTCGGCGTCACCGCGCTGCTGACGCTCGCGACCGGGATCTTCTTCGGACTCGCGCCCGCGCTCGAAGCGTCGCGCACCGATCTCAGCACCGGCCTCAAGTCGGGCAGCCGCGGCTCGACGCACGACCGTCGCGGAAAGATGTTCCGCAACGTGCTGGTGGTCGCGGAGGTCGCCCTGGCCACCGTGCTGCTGATCGGCGCGGGACTGCTGATCAAGAGCTTCTCGATACTGGAAAGCGTCAGTCCGGGGGTGCGGCCGGAGCGCGCGGTCACGGCGCGCGTCGTCCTGACGGACCCGTACCAGGCGGGCGAAGCGCGCCGCCAGATGATGACGCGCATGCTGGAGAAGGTGCGCAGCGTGCCGGGCGTCGAGCACGCCGGCGCGATCGTGTCGATCAACATGCCGTTCACGAACTCGCTCAGCCGCGACAGCTTCCTGATCGAGGGGCAGCCGGTGCCGAAAGAGGGGGATGAGCCGGGAACGGACGTGCGCGCGGTGGCCGGCGATTACTTCCGTGCGATGGGCATGACCCTGATCGCGGGACGGGCGTTCGACGACCGCATCATCGATCCTACCAATTGCGAGATCGTGGTGAACGAAACCCTGGCCCGCAAGCATTTCGGCACGGCCCGGAACGCGCTCGGAAAGCGGCTGACGTTCGAGTGGTACCAGCCGCTCCGGCTGAACATCGTCGGCGTGGTGAACGACGTGCGCGCCGCGGGTCTCGGGGAGGAGGCGGCGACGGCCCTCTACTTCAGCTATGCGTTCGATCCGCAGCGGCAGTTCACGATCGTCGCCTCGGCCACGGTCGATCCGCAATCGCTGCAGGTGCCGGTCGCGAAAGCGCTCCGTTCGCTCGATCCGCTCATGCCGGTCAAGGACCTGAAGACGCTGGAGGAGCTGATCTCCGGTACGATTGCGCGCCCGCGGTTCAACGCCACGATGTTGTCGCTCTTCGCTGCTCTCGGCCTGCTGCTCGCGTCGCTCGGCATCTACGGCGTGCTGTCGTACTCGGTCGCGCAGCGCACGCACGAGATGGGCATCCGCATGGCCCTCGGCGCCGATCCGCGCGACGTGCTCCGCCTCGTGGTCGGCGACGGACTGAAAGTGGCCGTCCTCGGCGTGCTGGTCGGGCTGGCCGTGGCGCTGCCGGCGACGCGCGTTCTCGCGTCGCTTCTGTACGGCGTCGAAGCCTCGGATCCGCTGGTGTTCGCGAGCGTGGCGGCCACGCTGACGCTGGTGGCGCTCGCGGCGAGCTATCTCCCCGCGCGGCGGGCCACCCGCGTGCAGCCGATGGTCGCGCTGCGTCCTGAATGATGAAAGCCTCGATCCTCATCGCCGACGATCAGCCGGACGTGCTCGAAGCGCTGGCGCTGCTGTTCGGGGCCGACGAGACGGAGATCGTGCAGGCCGGATCGCCTTCCGAGGTGATCCGGCTGGTCGGGGCGCGCGACTTCGACCTCGTGCTCATCGACATGAACTACACGCGCGACACGAGCTCGGGCGCCGAGGGGCTGGATCTGCTCGAACAGCTGCACGGGTACGACCCGACGCTGCCGATCGTGGTGATGACGGCGTGGGCGTCGATCCAGCTCGTGGTGGAAGCGATGCAGAAAGGGGCGCGCGACTTCGTGCAGAAGCCGTGGGACAACGCGCGCCTGCGGGCGATCGTGCGCAACCAGGTGGAGCTCGGACGCGCGTTGCGCCGCTCGCAGCGGCTCGAGAACGAGAACTCGATCCTGCGTGGCGACGGCGCGACGCAGATCGTGGCCGAGTCGCCGTCGATGCGCCGCGTTCTGGAGGTGGTGCAGCGCGTGGCCCCCTCGGACGCAAACGTGCTGGTGCGCGGCGAGAACGGCACCGGCAAGGGGCTGATCGCACGGGCGCTGCACGCGAGCTCAAAGCGCGCGGCGAAGGCGATCATCTCGGTCAACATCGGCGGGCTCTCCGACAGTCTCTTTGAGAGTGAGCTGTTCGGCCACGTGAAAGGGGCGTTCACCGACGCGCGGCAGGACCGCATGGGCCGCTTCGAGCTGGCGGACGGCGGGACGCTTTTCCTCGACGAGATCGCGAACATCGGCATGAGCCAGCAGGCCAAGCTGCTGCGCGTGATCGAGAGCGGCGAGTTCGAGCGCGTCGGCTCCTCGCAGACGCGGCGCGCCGACGTGCGGCTGATCTCCGCCACCAACGCCCTGCTCGAGCAGGAAGTGCAGGGGGGGCGCTTCCGCCAGGATCTGCTTTTCCGCCTGAACACGGTGCAGATCACGATTCCGCCGCTGCGCGAACGGCGGGAGGACATCCCGCCGCTGGCGTCGCAGTTCCTGGGGCGGTTCGCGAAGAGGTATCGCAAGGACATCAACGGCTTCCAGGCCGCGGCGATGAAGGCGATGCTGGAGCACCCCTGGAGCGGCAACGTGCGCGAGCTGGAGCACGCGGTCGAACGGGCGGTGCTGATGAGCAACGCGGCGCAGATCACGCGCGCCGACCTCGCGCTGGAGACGCCGGCGCAGTCGAGCATCGAGGAGATGAGCATCGAAGACGTGGAGGTGCTGCTGATCCGGAAAGCGCTGGCGCGCTTCGACGGCAACGTCAGCCGCGCCGCGGAGCTCCTCGGCCTGAGCCGCAGTGCGCTTTACCGCCGAATCCAGCGATACTCGCTCTGATGAGCACCCTGCTCACGTACGAGCGCCGCATCGTCGGCACGGCGTTGCTGGCGGTCGTGCCGCTCGCCATCGCGGCGGTGCTGCTGGTGTGGGCAGGCGACTTTCCGGAGATCGTGACCTGGACCGTGGCGCTGCTGATCGGGGCGACGATTGGCGTGGCCACGGTCGCGATCTACGAGGTGGTGGCCTATCCGCTGCGCACCGTCGCCAACGTGATCAGCGCGGTGCGCGAAGAGGACTACTCGATCCGCGCGCGTGAAGCGCGCGACGGCGCGATGCTCGGCGAGATCATGCTGGAGCTGAACGAGCTCAGTGCCACCATGCGCCGCCGCCATCTCGCGGCGCTGGAAGCGGCGGCGCTGGTGCGGGCGGTGATCTCCGAGGTCGATGCGGCGATCTTCGCGTTCGACGCGGAGTCGCGGCTCGAGCTGGTCAATCGCGCCGGCGAGCGGCTCCTCGGGGAAACGCTGATCGGGCGGACGGCGGAGGAGCTCGGCGTCCGCGACCTGCTGGAGCTCGAGGACGCGACCACGGTCGAGCGCGGCTTCGCCGACGTGACCGCGCGCTGGAGCGTGCGTGTCTCCGTCTTCCGGCGCGAAGGGCAGACGCACCGGCTGCTCGTGATCGCCGACATCAGCCGCGCGTTGCGCCAGGAGGAGATCCGCGCCTGGCAGCGCGTCGTGCGTGTGCTCGGGCACGAGCTGAACAACTCGCTGGCGCCCATCAAGTCGATCGCCGGCACGCTGGAAGAGGCGCTGGCGATGGAGAAGAGCGAGACGCCGCTGCACGCGAACCTGACCCGCGGCCTGAGCGTGATCAGCCGCCGCGCCGATTCGCTGGCGCGGTTCCTCTCTGTTTACTCGGAGCTGGCGCGCCTCCCGGAGCCGACGCTGCGCGCGGTCGAGCTCGACGCGGTGGTGCGCCGCGCCGTCGCGCTCGACCGCCGGATTGACGTCGTGGTCGAAGGCGGGCCGCCGGTCAGGATCGAAGCGGACGAGGATCAGCTCGAACAGGCGGTGATCAACGTGATCAAAAACGCGATCGACGCCTCGCTGGAGACGGGAGGGGGAGTGTCGGTGCAGTGGCGTGTCACCGGCGACACCGCGGAGCTGTCGGTGGTCGACGCCGGCCCCGGCCTCGCCTCGGCCGCGAATGTCTTCACGCCGTTCTTCACCACGAAGCCGGGCGGCAGCGGAATCGGCCTCGTCCTCTCCCGCCAGATTGCCGAGGCCCACGGCGGAACGCTGGAACTGCGGAACCGGAGCGAGGGGGTTGGGTGTGAGGCGGTGCTGAGGATTCCGCTGGCGCGGTAGGTTTGGAGTGCGGTGACCGCAGTCACCGCTTTTACTACGTGCCACAAGTGGCACGCGAGCAGCTCGAGCCACGAAGTAAAAGCGGTGACTGCGGTCACCGCACTCCAAATGGTTCATCGCAACATTCACTATCCCGTCTCTGGACACAGGCACTCCTGTTGTACAGAGTCCCTATCAGGAGGAGGGTTTTCATGCGACATCGCATTGCTACCGCCTGTCTCGTCACGGCGCTGTTTGCGGCCGGGGCGGATGCGCAGTTCTTTCCGTATCCGGTCCAGAAGCGGACGCTGGCGAACGGGCTCGACGTCATCGTCATCGAGACGCCGGAGTTCAGGGACGTCCTTTCGTTCAACACGCTGATCATGGCCGGCTCCGGCCGGGAGAACGAGAAGGGGCGCACCGGGCTGGCGCACCTGTTCGAGCACATCATCTTCCGGCACAACCACGACACGCCGCAGGCGTACGAGGCGGGCATCGGGGCGATGGGTGCGTTCAACAACGCGTACACCTGGTACGACATCACGTACTACCACCCGCTCACGTTCACCTCGAACCTGGAGGCGCTCGTGCCGCTGGAGGCGTCGCGCTTCCGCGAGCTGAAGTACACCGAGCGCGTCTTCCGAACCGAGGCGGGTGCGGTGTACGGCGAATACCGCCGCAGCGCGTCCGATCCCGGCCTGCGCCTCGAGGAAGTCCTCGGCGACCTGATGTACGGATCGGCGCACGGCTACGGCCACTCGACGATCGGCTATCTCGACGACGTCAAGGACATGCCGAACGCCTATCGCTCGGCAGTGAAGTTCTACGACGACTACTACCGTCCGAACAACGCGATCGTGGTCGTCGCGGGCGACGTGAAGGCCGACCGGGTGTTCCAGCTCGTCGAGCAGCACTTCGGGCCGTGGCAGGCGAAGAAGACGCCGGAGCAGCCGGACCCGAAGCCGATCGCCGGCCCGAAGAAGCAGCACGAGACGTGGGAGTCGGACATCCCGCCGCGCGTGCTGGTCTCGTACATGACCCCGCCGTACCACCCCGGCTCATCCGAGGCGGCGGCGATGGACGTCATGGCCGAGCTGATGGCTGGCGAGACCTCGCCGCTGTACCGCAAGCTGCGCTACGACGAGCAGGTGGCGTCGTCGTTCGGCGTCGACAACAGCTCCACCATCGGCGTCGACGCGCGGCCGATGGGCGCGTACGTCACGGTGGCCAAGGACAAGTACGACGCGCAGGGGCGGGCACTGCTGGACCGCATCGACCGCGACGTGGCCACGGCCTTCGAAGGGCTGGCGGCGTTCTCGTCGCAGGCCGATTCGGCGAAGCGGCTCGAGTCGATCAAGTCGCAGTTGCGCTACGACATCCTGGCCTCGTTCAACTCGCCGTCGAACATCGCGCAGAACTTTGCGAACTACTACCGGCTGAACCGCAACCCGCAGGTGCTGGAGCAGGTGGCGCAGGCGATCGCGGATCTCGAGCCGGCGGACATCGACGCGTTCGCGAAGAAGTACTTCACGCCGAAGAATCGCGTCTCGATCACGCTGGCCGGTAAGGGAGGTGCGCAGTGAGGCGTCTGATGTTCGTTCCGCTCCTGCTGTCGCTCGCCTGCGCGACCCCGGCGCCGCAGGTTTGGTCCAACGGTACCTTTCCTCTGCCGCTCGAGGAGCCGGCTGGCTACACGCCGGGCGAGCCGCGCGTCGTCACGCTCGATTCGCGCGCGCCGCTCGTCACCATCCGCGTCATGATCACGCACGGCTCCACCTCCGATCCGGCCGGCAAGGAAGGTCTGGCCAACATCACCTCCGACGCGATCACCGACGGCGGGTTCCGCGGCCCGAACGGGGTGGTGACGAAGGAGCAGCTCGCGGAGCTGACCAACCCGTGGGGCTCGGGAGCCCGTCCGGCGGTCTTCACTTCTGCGCGTACGACCACGTTCTTTTTCACCGCGCCACGCGAGGTGATCGGCCGTTACGTGACCGACGTGCTGCGTCCGATGCTGACGCAGCCGGAGCTCGAGGCGGAAGAGATCGAGCGGCTGAAGAACGAGACCATCTCGCAGATCACCTCGATCCGCAGCGAGGATCTCGAGGCGCTCGGACTGGCGGCCATCGACCAGTACGTGCTCGCCGGCACCGGCTACGGGCATCACGTCATCGGACGCGAGTCGACCGTCCCGACGATCACGCGCGACGACGTGGTCCGCTTCTACCGCGATCACTACCGTCCCGAGAACGCGATCGTCGGCATCTCCACCACCGACCCCGCCATCGTGGCGCAGGTCACGGACGCCGTGCGCGGCATCAATCGCGACGCCACCACGCCGCCCGCTCCGGTCTCGAGCGCGCAGCCGGAGACGTTCACCGGCCGCGAGGTGCTGGTGATCCAGGAGCCGAACGCGCCCGCAGCCTCGGTGCACCTCGGGTTCCCGTTCCCGGTCTCGCGCAATCACGCCGATTACTGGCCGCTCTACATCGCGAACGTCTGGCTCGGCACGCACCGCGATTCCTTCGGGCAGCTCTACCAGAAGATCCGCGAGGAGCGCGGCTACAACTACGGCGATTACTCGTACACCGAGTACTGGAACGGCCGTACGAGCTCGCTGTTCCAGGTGTTCAACCAGCCGCGCGAGCAGCAGTACTTCTCGATCTGGGTGCGCCCGGTGAAGCACGAGCACGCGGTACACATGATGAAGGCGACGACGTACGAGCTCGACCAGCTGATCCGCAGCGGCCTGATGCCGGACCAGGTCGACGAGGCGAAGAAGAAGGCGCGCGTCCTCTACCTCAACCTCGGCGAGACGGTACCGCGCCTGATCGGCGTCCGCGTCGACGACGCGTTCTACGGCCTCTCCGGCAGCGGCTTCCTGGACACGTACATCCAGGCCATCGACCGCGTCACGCCGGAGCAGGTGAACGACGCCATCCGGCGCCACCTCAACACGGACAACATCAAGTACGTCGTGGTCACGTCGACGCCGCATCTCGCGAAGACGCTGGAAGAGATCCGCGGCAGCGCCCCGGTCTTCGGCAAGTCGTGGGCGGAGTACGAGTTCACGACCGCGAAGCTTCCGGACGGCACCACCGTCTGGCAGGTGCCGGAAGCGAAGCTGCCGACCGTGCAGCTCGACGCGGCGTGGGCGGCGTATCCGCTCAACGTGCGCGAGGTGCAGGTGATGAATGTGAATGAATTCCTGAAATAGGCTTCACTTCGTTTTCACACGGGAGGTGTACGCTTTTGCCGTGCACCTCCCGGATGACGTTCGCCGCGTGGTCGACAACCTGGTCGAATCGGCGCGCGCGTCGTTCGGTGACACCCTCCGGTCGGTGGTGCTGTATGGCTCCGGCGCCGAGGGGCGGCTGCGGGCCACGTCGGACGTCAACCTCCTCTTCGTGCTGTCGCGTTTCGGCGCGGAGGTGGACGCGTTCCGGGAGCCGTTCCGGTTCGCGCAAGCAGCGGCGAACGTCACGGCGATGTTCGTGCTCGAGGAGGAGCTGAGCGACGCGGCGCAGGCGTTCGCGCAGAAGTTCGCGGACATCGAGCGGCGCCACCTCGTCCTGTATGGCGACGACCTCCTCTCCCGTCTCGACATTCCTCGCCCGGCGCTCGTGCGGCGGCTGCAGCAGGTATTGCTGAACCTCACCCTCCGGTTGCGCGGCAGCTACGTCGAGCAGAGCCTGCGGGAGGAGCAATGCGCGCTCACGGTGGCCGAGGCGGCGGGTCCGCTGCGCACGTCCGCGGCCTCGATCCTGGAGCTGGAGGGACGCGGCACGCTCGCTCCGAAAGAGGCGCTGGAGACGATCGTGCGCGAGCTGGGAGACCCGCGGTTGGAGGAGCTGCTGCCGCACATCTCCGAGGCGCGTGAACGGCGCGTGCTGCCGTCGGGCCGCGCCGCGGCCATGCTCTTCGCGACGCTCGAGCTTGCGCGCGCACTGCACGGGCGCTCGCACCGGCTGACGCCATGAATCCGTTCGATCTTCGCGGACCGCAATTCCTCGGCTTCTACTTCGCTTTGGCGGTCGTGACGATCGTCGTCTTCTGGACGGTGCGCCGCATGCGCGAGCTCGGCGAGGCCGGCTACGGCGGCTCGCCAATGACCGATCCCTATCTCATCGCGCTGCTGCGCGGCGGCAAGGACGAGCTGCTGCGGGTGGCGATGGTCTCGCTCGTCGACCGCGGACTGATGATCGTCGACCGCGATGCGGTGCAGACCACGACCGTCGGGCGCGGATCGAAAGCACGCAAGCGGGTGGAGTCCATCCTGCTCGACTTCTGCGTGGCGCGGCAGGCGCCGGCGGACATCTTCAAAAGCAGTGCGTTCGACGTTGCGGTGGAGGAATACGAGCGCGAGCTGGCGCGCATGCGCCTCCTTCCCGACGACGGGCAGAAGGCCGCGCGCCGGACGCTGTACACGGCCGGTGCCGCGGTGCTGCTCTTCTTCGCCGCGACCAAGATCATCATCGCCCTGATGCGGGGACGGTCGAACGTGGCGTTGCTGTTCATCCTCTGCGGCTTCGCGCTGGTGATGCTGGCGGCGGTGGTCTTCCAGCGCCGCACCGCGAAGGGAGACGCGTTCATGCTGGAGCTGCGCAACCTCTTCGAGTCGCTGAAGCTGCGCGCGCCGCAGATCCGCGGCGGCGGCGCGACGGCGGAGCTGGCGATGCTGGCCGCGGTGTGGGGCGTGACCGCGCTGCCGAAGGAGTCGTTCCCCTGGGTCCGCGACCTCTTCCCGCGCGCCGTTGCCTCGTCGAGCTCGGGCTCCTCGTCCTGCGGCAGTTCCTGCGGCAGCGGCTGCGGCGGAGGGTGTGGTGGAGGCTGCGGAGGCTGCGGGTCGTGAGATACGGGATCGGCTGGCGCGCCGAGCTCGGCGCCGGCATCCTGGCGAACCTCGACCGCATCGACGTGGTGGAGGTGCTGGCGGAGGAGCTCTTCCACGCGACCCGCGCCCAACAGCGCGCGCTGCGCTTCCTCCGCTCGCACGTGCCCATCGTCCTGCACGCCACTTCCCTTGGCCTGGCCTCGACCGAGCCAGTGGACGCTCGCCGCCTCGACGCGCTCGCGCGCGTCGTCGACTGGCTGGAGCCGGAGCTCTGGAGCGAGCACCTCGCGTTCGTCCGCGCGGGTGGGCGGGAGGTAGGGCACCTCGCCGCACCGCCGCGCAACGACGCGACTCTCGAAGGGCTCGTTCGCAACGTCGCGGTGGCTGCACGGGTGACCGGCTCGCTGCCGTGTCTCGAGAATGTCGCGTCGCTGATCGAGCCGCCGCTCAGTACGTACTCGGAAGAGGCCTGGCTGCACGCCGTCGTCGCGGCGACCGGCTGCGAGCTGCTCCTCGACCTGCACAACCTCTACGCCAACGCCCACAACTTCGGCTTCGACGCGTTCGAGGTGGTGCGCTCGCTGCCCGCGCCGCGGCTCGTGCATCTCGCGGGCGGGCGGCGGATCGAGGGAGACCGCGTGCTGGACGATCACCTGCACGCGGTGCCTTCGGCAGTGTACGAGCTGCTCGCGTACGTGCCTGGCGATGCGACGGTCATTCTCGAGCGCGATGGGAACTATCCGGCCATCTCCGAGTTGCTGGCGGAACTGGACGCGGCCCGGCGAGTGGTGGCTCATCCTCCGCTCCGCGGGACGGAATGGGCGGCTTCGCCGCCAGTCAAAGCGGTGGCTGGCGCCGCACTCCAGGTGTTTCTCGCGACGCTCTACACCGACGCGGATGCACGGGCGCGGTTTCTCGCGGATCCGGAGCTGGTGACTCGCGAGGCTGGTCTCCCTGCCGCCGTCGCCGGCATCGATTCCGAAAACCTGCGGCTCGCCGCCCGCTCGTTCGCGAAAAAGCGCGCCCGGCATATTTGAGATTTATTGCAGGACGTCTTGACAACCTCCCCTATAGAGTCAATGTTGTAGCTGGCGGGCTCGGCCCAAAACAACGCGATCCGCGCTGCTGGTAGTCGAGGCCCGAGGACGGTCCCTTCCTCCGAACAACAGGAGGCTTCAATGGTGCGACCCTCACGCTCGAGGTATGTCCTCTCGTTTTTCGCGCTCTCGATCCTGATCCTGATGTGGGCGTGCGTGCAGCCGCGCCTGAACCGGCAGGACGCGGGGCGCGAAGGGCAGGCGCCGCTCGTCCCGCGACAGGCCCAGAGGGTCACTCCGCGCCAGCAGACGCCTGCTACCCCGCCCGTGCTGCGGCCGGGCATCCATCCCGTCATCAGGACGGCGCGGGTGTCGAACCTCTCCGTGCGCGGCTACATCACCGCCGTCGGTGGCCTCAACAGGCCCCCCGGCACCACCGCCCCCGACAACGTCAAGCCGAAGGAAATCTATCTCCCGGGTGTGACGGTCCATCTCGAGGACGCGGTCACTGGCGCGAAGAGCAACACGGCCGTGACGGACTTGAGCGGCCGTTTCACGGTGTTCGCGCCGGCGGCCGCCCGGTATCGCCTCTGCTGGGCATCGCCGGTCTACGGGTCGGGATGCGACTCGCGGTTCATCAGCGTGACCGGCGAGCCGCAGTTCATCAGCGCCGTGCGCATCCCGCTGCCGCCGCGCGACGGGTTCGTGGCGGTGACGGGACACGTCACCACCGCCGAAGGCAGCGTCGCGCGGACGTTCGACCCGATGTTGAACATCAACTCGTTCGCCACGGTCAGCCTCGACACGGGTGCGGGCCGGCCGGTGCAGGTCTACGTCAACAACTACGGCGACTATCTCCTCCCGTACGTGCCGGTGAAGCAGCGGGTGAACCTGATCGCCGCCATCGAGAATGCGAAGTTCGCCCAGGAGATCCGGCCCGAGGCGAAGCTCGAGACCTTCCCGCTCAACGTGGTGAACCTCAGGTTCGAGAACCACCGCCCGACCCTCGACCCGCTCATCGTTTTCGATAGCGCGAACAGGCGCGTCCAGAACGCGACCCCCGGCTCGACGGTCTTCCTGGAGGCCAACGGCCGCGACGCCGACGGCGATTCGCTGGACTACGCCTGGTTCGTCGGCGAGGGGCAGGGAAAGGTCGTGACGAGCAGCGGGCGGAGGCTTGAGTGGGAACTGCCGGCACCTCCCGGCCGCTACACCGCCGAAGTCGTCGCCTATGACAACAAGGGGGGATACAGCCGGGCCGTCTCGACGGTGCTCAGTGGCGCGGCCGGCATCCCGTTCACCGGGATCGTCGTGAACCCGTTCGGCGGGCCGGTGCCGGGCGCCTCGATCGAGATCGTCGGCAACCCGGTCGTGCTGACCGACGGCACCGGGCGCTTTCAAACGAACGTGAAGGAAGCGGACCGCTACGTGCTCAACATCCGCAAGCAGGGTTTCGCGCTCAACTCGCGGGTGTACGACCGCGCCGTCACCGGCGGACGGTGGATTCTCCGCCCCGCGCAGGTGGTCACGGTCACTCCCACCATCGACACGCCCATCACGCATCAGCGGGGGGAGCGCGACTGCCCCGGGCCCGACGCCACCCGCGGCGGCCTCGGGCCGGCGGGGAATTCGCTCACGGTGCCGCAGTGGCAGGACGAGAAAGGAACCGCCATCGATCCTCCGTCCTGGTGGAGCGGTCCGCGCCCGGTGCCCATTCGGCTCGCCAGGCAGAGACTCAGCGCCGCGCAAGTGCCGGTGGAGCGCGGCGAGCCGGTCATCCTGCCGCGCGACCTGAAGCTTCCCGGCTGCGGCCCCGGCATCAGCGTCGTCCTGAAGGCCAATACGATCCTCGACAGCAACGGAAACCCGGCGGTCGCACCATTCCAGGCAACGATCTCGACCATCGACGTTCTCTCCCCGCAGCAGATGCCCGGCGACGACACCGTCGTTCCGTCCGGCGGCGGGGGTGCGTTCCTGCAGAGCTTCGGTGCCGGCTCGCTGGATCTGCCGCCCGGGTTCAAGCTGCGGCCCGGCGCGACGGCCACCATCACCATCCCCATCGACCGCGCCAGGCGCGTCGGCGCCGGGAGTCCGCTGGCGCCGACCATGCCGCTCCTTGCGTACGACGAGCAGCGAGGGTTATGGGTCGAAGAGGGGGTGCTGACCCTGACCGGGCCTCCCGGCGCGCAGGCCTACACCGGCAGCGTGAAACACTTCACGACGTACAACGCCGACACGTTCTTCGGGGCCGGCGCGGCCTGCGTGCGGGTCTTCAGTCCCACCCTTCCCGGGCAGTACGACCTGGAAGTGATCGCCCCTTACCCGGACGGGACACCACACTACAAGAAGTACCAGATCGACAACGTCACCTCCACCGAGCACGTCATCTACAACCTCACGCCGAACATGAACCTCACCGTCACCCCGATGACCACGGGCCCGAACCCGAACGTCCTGGGGTTCTATGTCGTCAACAGCGGCCTTCCGGAGAATCCAGTCAGCTCGCCGAATCCTCCTCCGCTGACGCCGCAGGGCTACACGTCGTGCAACAACTTCGTCGTGCTCAAGGTGGGCAATGCCCCCGATTCCCCAGTCGGCGGCGAGTTCCTGCACGGCCTCGGCTATATCGACGGCGCGAACCTCGGCTTCGACGATCTCACCGCGGCCGGACCGACGGGCAACGCGCTGCGGGACGCCGTGATCACCGCGTCGCGCAACTACAACGACCGGGTCGATCCCAACAAGGACCGTGAGGACTTCGGCGAATGGAAGCTGAAGAACGGCTTCGATCCGGATCCGAACGTCAAGGTGACGATCGCGGCGCCGGGCGCGGGCGAATTCACGGCGCAGTACGCGAATTCGGGCGATCTCGGGTTCGGCCGCGACATGCACTGCCTGAAGCAGATCAACGGGGACGTGGCCTGCTACGTCACGAACTACGGCAGCGGCTATGTCAATACTCCTCCCGGCGGCGGCACCCCCGATCAGGATGACGCGAACGCCGCCGGACAGCGGGCTACGGTGGGAGGGTCGGCCGAGGTGGCCACGGTGGCGATGGAGTATTCGCCGATCGAAGGCGCCGGTGTCGACAAGGTGGTGAAGTTCTACGTCTACAAGAAAGGGCTACCCAACTACGGCCGCAGCATCTCGGCGAACCTCGACGGGCGCGGTGAGCGGCCGGTCCCGCAGCTCTGCATGATCTGCCACGGCGGGGCGATCCCCACGGGAGGGTCGGCGTTCGGCACGGCGGCGGACGCGAAGCTCGGTGCCCGCTTCGTCCCGTTCGATCATCGCTTCTTCACCTTCCCCACGGTGGCGGGCCTCGACAAGGCCTCGCAGGAAACGCCGTTCAAGGACCTGAGCGAGAAGATCGCCGCGTTCGCTCCGCCGGGACCGGCCACCGATCCGATCGTGGAATTGGTCAGCGGCCTTTACAACGGTGGTCTGTCGGGAACGCAGATCCTGAATTTCAACGTGCCCGGCTGGGTGAACGGCGCCTCGGCGGCCGCTCCCAATCAGTCCGCGTTCTACCAGGGTGTGCTGGCCAACGCCTGCCGCACCTGCCACACCTCGCAGCCGTATCCGCAGCTGCAGTTCAACACGTCCGAGAAGTTCGTGAACCTGGACGGCCTCGGCGTGAACAATCGCCTCATGCTCGGTACGACGCAACTGCGGGCCTGCGGGGACTATGTGATGCCGCACGCCCTGCGCACGCACGACATCTTCTGGGACAACTACTGGGACGTGGCGAGTTGGGGTGCGCCTCCGACGCCGTACTCGACGCAATTCCAGAACTTCGGCAACGGAGTGGGCGGGCCGACGTGGAGCAACAATCTCTGCACGTCGTTCCTGTCGCCGCTGGCGTCGACGCCGAGCAAGTTCTATTCGAACAGCATCCAGCCGATCTGGAACGGCAAGTGTGTGGCCTGCCACATCGCCGGCGGCGCGGCCTTCTTCTTCTCGCTGGTCGATGGCCTTTCCTACGCGGAGCTCGTGCCGCTGAGGGTCACCCCGTTCGACGACAATCCCGCAACGAGCGGAGCGCTGTTGCAGCGCCTGGCGTTCACCGATCCTCGGGAGCCGACCTTCAATCCCCTGCACCCTTCGCGCATGCCGCAGAACTGTATCGTTCCGCCAGCCGTACCAGGGCCCGGCCAGTTGCCGTGCCTCGAGCAATTCGACATCGACAAGATCAAGGCCTGGATCAGAAACGGCGCCAACTGACCGGGGCGCGAGGAGGCATTTAGACGGACGTTCCCGGAATGCTCTTCACAAAGTCCGCGCCGAAGAACCCGGCGGGCGTGAACGCGCCCGCCTTCGGCGCGGCGAGCACGCCTGCCACGGCTGCGAGCGACGACAGCACCGTGAACTTGTAGCCCTCCACGACGGACATCGTCTTGGTGCGCTCTTCGCCGCGGGTATTGGTGACGCGTCCCCAGAGCTCGACTCGTGCGCGTTCGCGGACGGCTTCGCTGGGGCCGGACTGACGGTCGGCGTAGCGGAGGGCAAGTTTGCGCAGCGGGGAGAGGCGGAGGAGAGGGAGGAGGCGGCGCATCCAGCGCATGCGGGCCATGGCCTTCGGCGACTGGGAGGAGTAGACGCGGATGTTGGGGATGCCGGTGGTGCGGAACGCGGTGGAGATGTCGCCCCACGGGATGGTCATGGCCAGGAGCTTTCCGGAGGCGAAGGGGATCTCGCGCACGTCGTACATCTGCGGGACGACCACGATTTTGCCGTCGCGGCGGATGGCGGCGCCGAGGCCAGCGCCTTCGATCATGGTCTTCAGCGTGCCGCGGCTCACGCCGCCGCCGCGGGTGGAGAAGGCGAGCCAGAGCTCGTTCGCGTCCGGCAGCTCGGCGTGCAGCATCGCGCCGAGGCAGTCGGTGGGGACGACGTCGAAGCCGACGCCGGGGATGAGCGTGACGTTGCGCTGCCGCGCTTCCGCATCGCGGGCGAAGACCGCTTCGAAGACCGCGATCTCGCCGGTGATGTCGAGGTAATGCGCGCCGGCGGCGAGGCAGGCCTTCACCATCGGCTTGCTGGTGTGCATGAACGGTCCCGCGCAATGCAGCACGAGCTCGATGCCGCCGAGGTCGGGACTGGCGAGGTCGAAGGCCCGCCATTCGCAGCCCAGCTCGCGCGCGAGCGGCTCGATCTTCTCGCGCGTGCGGCCGGCCAGGATGGGACGCTGCCCGCGCGTTACCGCTTCGCGCGCGATGAGCTCACCGGTGTAGCCGTTCGCTCCGTAAATCATCCACATGAGGGGATAATTACACGTATGGAGTGTCCGAAGTGCGGATTCGACTCGATGCGTGGGGCGACGGAGTGCGAGCGCTGCGGGATCGTCTTCGCGAAAGCGGGACGCGCTCCGGTGATCATCCGCCCGTACACGCTCGAGGAAGAGCGCGTGGCGGATGGGAAGGTGGGGCCGGCGGAGTGGAAGATCATCGGTTTCGGCCTGGCGGCGGCGATCGTGGTCTACGCGATTCCCTTCACCCGCTTCGTCTTCTCCGTGCTGGTGACGCTGTTCCACGAGCTCGGGCACGCGGTGATGGGGTGGCTCATGGGACACGCGTCGCTGCCGGCGTTCGACATCGTCTACGGCGGCGGCCTGACGCACTACGGCATCTTCCGCCGCTCGATCGCCATCGCCGTCGCTCTCGGTTTCGCGTATCTGGCGTATCTCTTCCGCCACAACCGGAAGAGCGCCGGCATCATCGGTGCGATCTTCCTGGTCTGGCTCTTCTTCATCACCCGCGAGTGGCGCCGCGAGGTGGCCATGGCCTCGGCCGGCCATCTGGCCGAGTTCATCCTGGCCGGGATCATGTTCTACAAGGCGCTGGCGGGCGTCGGCTGGCGCTCGCCCGAGTTTGAACGCCCACTCGGGATGTTCATCGCGTTCTTCGTGCAGATCCACAGCACCCTCTTCGCCTGGCGGCTCACCCACGACGAGACCTTCCTGGCGTGGTACCGAGAGGGGAAGGGTGGGATGCTGATGAACGACCTCGAGTCGGTCGCCCTCGACCTGCACATCTGGCTCGGCTGGACGACGAGCATCGAAGGGGTTGCGAAGTGGCTGCTCCTCTTCTCGGTGCTGCCGACGGTCATCGCGCTGGTCTGGTACTTCGAGCGCGCGAGATGGCATCGGGTGTTGCGCGCGTTGAGGACCGTGGACGCGTAAGTACGCGATCGGTATGGAGTGCGGTAACGCTAGTTACCGCTCTGACTGCTTCTGTTCGCGCAGCAATCCGTAGCTGGTGCAATCTCGCGGGTGGCACGAGCGAAGGCTGAACCTGCTCGCGTTGCAGGACGAACAAAAACAGTAAGAGCGGTAACTCGCGTTACCGCACTCCATAACCGCCGCTGAGCTAGTTTTCCTTTTTCGGTTTCGAGGGATCTTCGTTGAGCCAGCGTCTCAGGCGTTGCCAGCGGGAGAGCTTCGGTTCGGGTGGTTTCTCCGCCTCTACGGTCTCCACGCGCGGCCGCGGTTTGCGGGCCACGCGGGTGATCTCGGCGTCGGGTTTCCTCAGCTCGTCCAGCGTCTTCTGCGCGGCGTCGCGCTCGAGGCGGGCCCAGGTCGTCTGGGGGTAGCGCGCGAGCAGGGCGTCGTAGACGCGGATGGCCTCCTCGTGCTTGTTCTCGGCGGCGAGGCGGCGGGCGGTGGTTTTCGCGCGATCCTTTTCGTCGTATTCGGCGATCTGCTGCGGCGTCATCCCGGGCAGCGGTTTCTGGGACGCGATGCCGCGCCGCAAGCCGACCACCGAGGTCGCGAGTGCGGCGGTAAGCAGCAGCGTCACCATCCAGAACAGCAGCGGATGGACGCGCCGTCGCAGGAGCGGGAGCGGTCTGGCCTCGACGATGGTCGGGAGCGGGGTCGTGGCGTCCGCCTGCGTGACGGCGAGCGTGTCGAGCGACGTGCGCGCGGCGCGGATGGTCTCGAGCTCCGCCAGCGCCTGGTCTGCGCTCGCGTAGCGGTCGTCCGGTTGCTTCTCCAGGAGTTTCGCGATGATGTTCGCGACCGCCTCGGGGACGGACGGGTTGGTCTCGCTCACGCGCGGCGGCACGAGGTTTACGACGTTATAGAGGATGCCGCTCAGCTCCGGCGCGCCGAACGGCTTGAGACCGGTCAGCATCTCGTACATCACCACGCCGGCGCTGAAGAGGTCGGAGCGCGGCGACACCGGGGAGGTCTTTACCTGTTCCGGCGACATGTAGTTCGGGGTCCCGACCAGCGACCGAGTGGCGGTGAGGCTCGAATGCAGCGGGCGTGCGACGCCGAAGTCCGCGATCTTCGCGCGCCCTTCGGTGGTCAGGAGGATGTTCGCCGGCTTGATGTCGCGGTGGATGATCCCCTTGGAGTGCGCGTAGCCGAGGCCGCGGAGGAGGTCGGCGGAGATCGCGAGCGCCTCCTCGAGCGGCAGCGGCCGCGTCCGGCGAAGGCGCTGCAGGAGCGACTCGCCGTCGACGTACTCCGTGGCCAGGAACGACACCACCTCGCCGTCGTAGCCGACGTCGTAGAGCGTCACGACGTTCGGATGCTGCATCGAGCCGCAGAGCTCGGCTTCGCGTTGCAAACGCTTGTAGAACTCGTCGCGGTCGTCGTCGTCCTCGAACTTCTGCTCGAGGTGCACGGTCTTGAGCGCGACGCGCCGTCCGATCCGGCGATGCCGCGCCAGGAACACCTTCCCGATCGAGCCCTTGCCGAGGAAAGACTCGACCTCGTAGTCGCCGTAGGACTGCGTCACGGCGGATAGAGTAGCGCGCAACTGGAATGTCCGGCCCGCCCGCCGGTATATAACCGGCCTGTATGACGACCACCGAAGCCCCGAGCCGAGCGCTCGATTTCATCCGCGAGATCGTCGAGGACGACCTCCGCACCGGCAAGCATTCCACCGTGGTGACGCGCTTTCCGCCGGAGCCGAACGGCTACCTGCACATCGGCCACGCCAAGTCGATCGCCCTGAATTTCGGGGTGGCGTCCGAGTATGGCGGGCGCTGCAATCTCCGCTTCGACGACACCAACCCCGAAAAGGAAGAGGCCGAATACGCGCGCGGAATCATCGAAGACGTGCAGTGGCTCGGCTATGAGTTCGACAAGGGCGAGCCGTACCACGCCTCCGACTACTTCGACCAGCTCTACCAATGGGCCGAGCACCTGATCACCGTGGGGAAGGCGTACGTCGAGTCGCTCTCGGCCGAGGAGATGCGCGAGTACCGCGGCACGCTCACGGAGCCGGGGCAGGACTCGCCGCACCGCACGCGCAGCGTGGAGGAGAACCTCGACCTCTTCCGCAGGATGCGGGCGGGCGAGTTCCCCGACGGCGCGCACGTGCTGCGGGCGAAGATCGACATGGCCTCGCCGAACATCAACATGCGCGATCCGGTGCTCTACCGCATCCGGCATGAAGACCATCACCGCACCGGCAGCAAGTGGTGCATCTATCCGATGTACGACTACGCGCATCCGCCGTCGGACGCGATCGAGCACGTCACGCATTCGCTCTGCACGCTCGAGTTCGAGGCGCACCGCCCGCTGTACGACTGGCTGATCGAGAACCTTCCGGTGCCATCGCGGCCGCGGCAGATCGAGTTCGCGCGCCTCAACCTCACTTACACGGTGATGTCGAAGCGCAAGCTGCTCAGGCTCGTCCAGGACGGCATCGTGGCCGGCTGGGACGACCCGCGCATGCCCACCATCACCGCGCTGCGCCGCCGCGGCTACACCGCCGCCGCGATCCGGAACTTCGTGGAGCGGGTCGGCGTGGCGAAGCGCGAGAACGTGATCGACGTCGGGCTGCTGGAGTTCTGCGTGCGCGAGGACCTGAACAAGACCGCCGCTCGCGTCATGGGCGTGCTGCGCCCGCTGAAGGTGGTCATCGAGAACTATCCGGAAGGTCAGGTCGAGGAGCTCGAGACGCCGAACAGTCCGGAAGACGCGTCGATGGGGACGCGGAAGGTGCCGTTCTCGCGCGAGCTCTACATCGAGCGCGACGACTTCATGGAGGAGCCGCCGAAGAAGTTCTTCCGCCTCGCGCCGGGACGGGAAGTGCGCCTCCGCTCCGCGTACTTCATCACCTGCACGGGCGTGGTGAAGGACGACGCCGGCAACATCACCGGGCTGCGGGCCACGTACGACGCCGCCACGCGCGGCGGCGACGCACCGGACGGGCGCCGCCCGAAGGCGACGCTGCACTGGGTCTCGGCCGAGCGTGCCCTCGATTGCGAAGTGCGTCTCTACGACCGTCTCTTCACCGCCGCGGATCCGCGGGAGGGGGGCGACTTCCTGGCCCACCTCAACCCGAAGTCGCTGGAAGTGGTCCCGGACGCGAAGCTCGAGCCGTCGGTCGCAAACGCTCCTGCGATGACGCGCTTCCAGTTCGAGCGCCTCGGGTATTTCTGCGTCGACGCAAACTCGACGGCCGGAAAGCTCGTATTCAACCGTACGGCAACTCTCAAAGACACATGGGCGAAAGTGGCAGGAGCGTAATGAAATCCTTACTCGTGGTGATCTCGATGACAGCCGCAACCCTCATGGCAGCCGACGCGGCGAAGCCGCCCGTGGCGAAGAAAGTACCGCAGACCTTCACCATCCACGGCGACGCGCGCGTCGACGAATACGGCTGGCTGCGCGACAAGAAGAGTCCCGAGACGATCGCGTATCTGGACGCGGAGAACGCGTACGCCGACGCGGTGATGAAGCCGACCGAAGAGCTGCAGAAGAAGCTCTACGACGAGATGCTCGGCCGCATCAAGCAGACCGATATGCAGGTGCCGTTTCGGAAGGACGGCTTCCTCTATTACACGCGCACGATCGAAGGGAAGCAGTACCCGATCTACGCGCGCCGCAAGGGAAACATGGACGCGACGGAAGAGATCATGCTCGACGTGAACGAGCTGGCCGCCGGCAAGAAGTTCATGGCCATCGGCGACTTCAAAGTCTCGGACGACACGAACCTGCTCGCGTACAGCACCGACGACACCGGCTATCGCCAGCACAAGCTGAACGTGAAGGACCTCCGCACCGGCAAGGTGACGGAAGGGATCGCGGAACGCGTCGGCGCCGTGGAATGGGCGAAGGACAACAAGACGCTCCTCTATTCGGTGGAGAACGATGCGAAGCGCGAGTACCGCGCCTATCGCCATGTCCTCGGGACCACCGAGCACGCGCTGCTTTACGAAGAGAAAGACGAGATGTACGACATCTGGGTCGAACGCTCCTTGAGCGGCGACTGGATCTTCATCATCTCGGACAGCAAGACCACCAACGAGGTGCGTCTCCTCGACGCGGCGAAGCCGGGCGAGACGCCGGTGGTGATGGTCCCGCGCAAGACGGACCACAAGTACTACCCCGAGCATCGCGGCGACCGCTTCTACATCATGACCAACGACGCCGGGATCAACTACCGCATCGTCACGGCGCCGGTGAACGACTACGCGCAGAAGAACTGGGTCGAGCTCGTGCCGCACCGTAAGCCGGTGCGCATCGAATCGGTGGACATGCGCCGCAACCACATGATCCTGCAGATGCGCGAGGGCGGGTTGTCGCAGTACGAGATCTACGACCTGACTGGTGACAAACCGAAGTCGCACCGGGTCAGCTTCCCCGAGGTGACGTACGCCGTCTACCCGAGCTCGAACGCGGACTTCAACACCACCACGTTCCGCTACACGTACCAGTCGTTCATCACCCCGTCGTCGGTCTTCGAGTACGACGCCGACACGCGCAAGCAGGCCCTGCTCAAGAAGACCGAGGTCCTCGGCGGGTACGACCCGGCGAAGTACAAGGTCGAGCGCTTCTTCGTTACCGCGCGCGACGGCGCGAAGGTGCCGGTGGCGATGGTCTACCGGAAAGACCTCGACCCGAAGAAGAAGAACCCGTTGATGCTGTACTCGTACGGCTCGTACGGCATGTCCATGCAGGATGGCTTCAACTCCACCCGTTTCTCCCTCATCGACCGCGGTGTGACCTACGCGATCGCGCACATCCGCGGCGGCGGCGAGATGGGGAAGGAGTGGCACGAGCAGGGCCGCATGATGTCGAAGCAGAACACGTTCAACGACTTCATCGACGTCGCGGACTACCTGGTCAAAGAAGGGTATACGGCGAAGGAGAAGCTCGCGATCTCCGGCGGCAGCGCCGGTGGGCTGCTGATGGGTGCGGTCGTGAACATGCGCCCCGACCTGTTCAAGGCGGCGCTGGTGTACGTGCCGTTCGTCGACGTGATCAACACGATGCTCGACTCGTCGATCCCGCTCACGACCCAGGAGTACATCGAGTGGGGCAATCCGAACGAGAAAGAGGCCTACCTCTACATGAAGAGCTACGACCCGTACGGGAACGTGGCGAAGAAGGCCTATCCGGCCATGCTGGTCCGGACGTCGCTGAACGACAGCCAGGTCGGCTACTGGGAAGCGGCCAAGTGGGTGGCCCGCCTCCGCGCGAACAAGACCGACGACAACCAGCTCCTCCTGCGGGTGAACATGGGAGCCGGCCACGGCGGAGCCTCTGGGCGCTACGACAAGCTGCGCGACGATGCGTATGACTATGCGTGGGTGCTGGGGCAGCTGGGGTTGATGTAGGGCGGCTGTCGCCGCTGGTATCGGGTGTCAGGTATCTGGGGATCTCGGCTGACGGTTTCGTCCAGGCGAGAAACCACAGACACCTGACAACCGATACCTGACACCATCCTCGGCGCCCCGCTTGCAACCCCTCGATCCCGGTGCACGAACCTCTTTCCACCCTGATGGCCGGCGGCGGCCTCGAGATCGAGGATGCCGTGCGGATCGTCCGCGACGCGGCGGGAGCGCTTCACTCGGTTCATGGGGAGCTGTGGCCGAGCGCGATCCTGGTCGATGGCGGCGATGTCCGCATCGAGCCTCCCACCGCGACGGACCGTATCCGCTACGGGCAGTACGCCGCGCCCGAGCGCATTCTCGGTAAGCCTGCCACCCCCGCCTCGGATGTCTTCTCCCTCGGCGCAATCCTGTATCACGCCGTGGCCGGGCGTCCGCCGTTCCGCGGCGACAGTCCGGCGGCGGTGATGCTGTCGATCTGCACCGACCAGCCGCTCGAGGCTCCTCCCCACGTGCCGCAGAGCGTGGCCGTCCTCATCCGCCGCTGCCTGATGCGCGATCCGGCGGAGCGCTTTGCCTCGCCGGCCATACTTGGTGATGCCCTCGACCGGCTGACCGTGCGCGACAACTTTCCGGGACGGCGGATCCTCGTCGCGGACGACGATGCGCCGATCCGCGATCTCTACACCCACGTCGCCGCGCGCATCGGCGTCGAGGTGGACGTGGTCGCGAGCGGACGCGACGTGATCTCGGCCCTGAAGTCACGCAAGTACGACCTCGCCCTGATGGACCTGAACATGCCGCGCCTCAGCGGATGGGAAGTGCTCGACTTCCTCCGCACGCGCTACGACGCCCGCCCCTCGAAGCTGTTCATCATCACCGGCTTTACCGACCAGCAGATCAGCGCCGCCGACCGCGACGTCGTCACGGCCGTCCTCTACAAGCCCGTAGCCTCGGAGGAACTGCGCACCCTGGTCACGCAGTGCCTGCGCGGAGGGCCGGTGGACGTACCGTCGATTCTGAGGACGACCGGGCACCGCGTTTCGGTTTGAGACAGTTTGGAGTGCGGTGACCGCAGTCACCGCTTTTACTGCGTGCCTGTGACGCCGAACGCACAAGGCGGCAGCTGCGGCTGCCGAAGGGAAAGCGGTGACTGCGGTCACCGCACTCCAAATCGCCACGAACGACCTTCGCCAATCTTCTCCAACCTCCACTCCCCCTTCATCACCTTCCCGCTGAACCAGAGCTCGAAGCGCTTGCGGGCGAGGCTGCCTTCGATCACCTCGTACGCGCCGCTGTCGGCGATCTCCACCCGCCCTTTCCAGGCTTTCGGGACCTCGGCGCGGTAGTAGGCGGGGTCGATCGGAAACTGGCCCGCGGGCACGGCGATGAGCTGGTCGCTGCCCTCTTTGTCCGGACGGAGGATCCAGCGGCGGAACAGGCCGCCCATCTCGAGCCAGAGCTCGTTGCCGGTCTCGGTCTTCGTCACCAGGAAGAGGCGGCGGCCGGATTGCGATCCCGGTTTCGGGAGCGCGGCCCGTTCACCGGAGATCGCCACACGCTCGGGGCGCGGCGTTGGGCGTTGTCCGGGGAGCTTCTGCTTCACCTTCAGCACCGGCGCGAAGAGGTCGCCCACCTTGCGCAGGCGTTTGACCGCCTCCTCCGGCGTGAACTCCAGCGGCTTCCCTCGTTCCAGCTCCTCCCACGTCACCGGCATCGAGACCAGGCCTCGCTTCGCGCGCAGCGAGTAGACCGCGACCGTGGTCTTGTAGTCCGCGTTCTGGCTCCAGTCGATGAAGACCTTCTTATGGCGCAGCGTCTTGGCCATCTTCGAGACGACGAGCTTCGGATGACGGCGCGCCATCTCATCGGCGACGAGACGGGCGAAGATCCCGGTCAGCTCGTGCGATGCGCCGCTGTTCAGTGGGATGTACACCTGGATCCCTTTCGAGCCCGAGACCTTGGCGAAGCATTCGAGCTCCAGCAGCTCCCGCAGCAGCAGCGCGACGCGCGCGCAGTCGTGGATGTCCGCCCCTTCGCCCGGGTCGAGGTCGAAGACCACGTGTGTCGCGACGTCGATGCGCGGGATGACGTGCAGGAACGGATGCAGCTCGATCCCTCCGGCTCCCGCGACCCAGAGCAGCGTCTTCGCATCGTTCACCACCAGGTACTCGATGGCCGGACCGCCCTCGCGGCGTGGAACGGGGAAGCGTTTCACCCACTCCGGCGTGAACGACGGCGCGTCCTTTTCCCAGAAGAATTCGCCCGGGATCTCGTCCACGTAGCGCTGGAAGGACAGCGGCCGCTTGCGCAGGTGGGGGATGATGAACCTGCTGATGGCCTTGTAGTACGCGACCGCGTCGCCCCGCTGCATGCTAAGATTTCACCATCCCACGAGAAGAAACGCGAAACGCTTGAGCGGGAGGGTGTGATGGGTGAGGTCAGGCTGTTCCAGATCTGCTATGAGGGCGATCTCACGGTCGAGGTGTCGCACGTGATGCGGCGGCTCGGTGCGGAGCCGAGCTTCGATCAGAGCTGGCAGGTGTTTCTGCCCGAGGGGCGCCATGCCGCGCCGCTCGTCCGCTATGTGCGGTCGCAGCTCGCACCGGAGTCGCGGGTGCTGGTCGCGTGCGCGCAGTTCACGAAGACGCGCGACTTTCTCCTCGTGCGCCACAGCCTCACGCCGGGGGCCGACTACTCCGAGCTGCACGACGCGCTGGACCGGCTCGGGAACGTGATCCCGCTGCCGTTCGAGTCGACGTTCGTCGTGCAGTCGGACGACCGCACCGACGTGCGCACGCTCGGCCTGGCGCTGGGCGAGCTCTGCCCCGACGAGTCGCTGATGGTCACCGGGATCAGCCACGACTGGGCCTACTGCAATTCAGGCGTGTCGCGGATGTTCGTCGGCGACGCGCTGGAAGAGGCGCAGTTCAGGAGCTTCTGAGGCGGCGTTGGGCTTTAGGCGTTAGGCGTTTGGGGTGTGTCGCGCAACGGGCGGAAAAGCCCAAGAGCCTAACGCCCAACGCCTAACGCCAACCTCAGTTCACCCCTCTCATCATCTTCCTGATCGGTTTCACCAGCAGCGCGAGGATCACCGTGGCGATGATCAGGTTGATGAACGCGGCCTGGAAGACGTCCGTGAACGGGCGGTCCTGCAGGAAGCCGGCGACCCAGCCGGCGACGTAGTTGCCCATCGCGGTGGCGAAGAACCAGACGCCCATCATCAGGCCGACCAGGTGCGCGGGGGAGAGCTTCGTGACCATGCTCAGGCCGACGGGGCTGAGGCAAAGCTCGCCGATCATCTGCAGGAAATAGAGGCCGATCAGCCACCAGGGGCTCACGCGTCCGCCGCTCGCCTCGAACGCCCGCGCTGCCGGGATCACCAGCGCGAATGAGAGGCTGAGGAAGAAGAGGCCGAGCATGAACTTGGTCGGGCTGGAGGGCTCCTTGCCGGCGCGTGCGAGGCGCAGCCAGAGCCAGGCGAAGACGGGCGAGAAGACGATCACGCAGAGTGGCTCGACCGACTGGAACCAGCTCGACGGAAACTGGAAGCCGAACACCGTCAGGCGCGTGGCCCGGTCGGCGAAGAGCGTGAGGCTCGAGCCGGCCTGTTCGAACCCGGCCCAGAAGAGGAGCGCGAACAGCGTGAGAATGCCGATCGCGCCGATGCGCGCCCAGTCGGTGCCGGTGAGCGGCGTGCGGGCCGGCTTCGCGTCGAGCTGCGGGCCGTCGAGCTGCGCCGCGGCATCACGGGCGGTCGCGACCACATCCGGTGTCACTTCGTCCTGAGAAACGGGCGTCAGGTACTTCCGCCCGAGGACGTATTGAATCAGTCCGATGACCATGCCGATGCCGGCGGCGGCGAATCCGAAGTGCCAGTTCGACTGCTGGCCGAGCCAGCCGCAGATGAGCGGCGCGATGAACGCGCCGAGGTTGATGCCCATGTAGAAGAGCGAGAAACCGGCGTCGCGGCGGACGTCATCGCGGCGATAGAGCGAGCCGACCATCGAGCTGACGTTCGGCTTGAGCAGCCCGGTCCCGATCACGATCAACACCAGGCCGGCGTAGAAAAAAGGCATGCCCGGCACGGCCATCGTGAAGTGGCCGGCCGCGATGATGATGCCGCCGATGAGCACCGCCCGGTAGTGACCGAACACGCGATCCGCGAGAAAACCGCCCGGAATCCCCGATAAATACACGGCCATCGTGTAGAGGCCGTAGATCGTCGCGGCGCGGCGCTCGCCGAATCCGAGGCCCGGCTGCGACACCGAGCCGACCATGTAGAGCATCAGCAGCGCGCGCATGCCGTAATAGCTGAAGCGCTCCCACATCTCCGTGAAGAAGAGCGTCGCGAGTCCGCGCGGATGTCCGAGCCACTGCTTTTCGGCGTACGTGTTCATGTGCGCATCACCTTACCGGATTCGCGGCCGCGCGGGGCCGGCCGGACGGCACGAGCGGTAGCAGAGCGGTCACGAGCGGCGCGCCGCATGATTTCTGGCCGCGTCTGGTAGGGATCTTGTATCTTGCGCCGCACATTCAGGAGGTTGCATGGCGACAACTGAGAAACACCCACGAGGGTTGTACGTGCTGTTCGGCACGGAGATGTGGGAGCGCTTCAGCTTCTACACGGTCGGGGCGATGCTCTCGCTCTACCTGCGCGATACGACGGACGGCTTCGGCTTCTCGAACGCCCGCTCCGCCTCGGTCGTGTCGACGTACAACATGTTCATCTACTTCACGCCCCTGATCGGCGGCCTGATCGCCGATCGGCTGACCGGCTTCCGGAAGGCGATCATGATCGGCGGCGTCTCGTTCATGATCGGCCACGCGCTGCTGGCGGTGCCGAACAACCTCCTGATCTGCTACCTGGCCCTGACGTTCCTGGTCATCGGCAACGGCTTCTTCAAGCCGAACGTCAGCTCGATGGTCGGCAACCTCTATCGCGAGGGGAGCCATCTCAAGGACAAGGCGTACCTGATCTTCTACATGGGCATCAACGTCGGCGCGCTGATGGCGCCGCTGGTGGCCGACTTCATCCAGCCGCGCTGGGGCTTCCATCCCGCGTTCTTCATGGGCGCGATCGGCATGGTCATCTCGCTGATCGTCTTCGGCATCAACCAGAAGTGGGTGCGCTACGCCGACCGCCGCAAGGACACCGCGGGCGACTTCGCCCGTCCCGATGCCTCGCGCGGCCATCAGGAAGCGGTCGCCGTGACCGAGGATCTCCCCCCGACGCCGGACGCCGTGGCCATGGCCGCGGTGCCGGAGTGGAAGCGGATCATGGCCCTCATCGTGATCTTCCTGATCGTGATCGTCTTCTGGATGGTCTTCCACCAGAACTCGATCTCGCTGACGTGGTGGGCCGAGGATCACTCGCGCGCGCTGCCCGGCATCCTCTCCAACGCCATCAACCCGCTGTTCATCATCATCCTCTCGCTGCCGCTGGCGGCGTTCTGGAGCTGGCTCGACCGCCGGAACATGGAGCCGTCGACACCGGTGAAGATGATGATCGGCATGGTCCTCACGGGACTGTCGTTCGTGATCCTCTACTTCGCGGCGAACTCGGGCGGCTTCACCAAGCCGGTGTTCGAGGTGGTGCAGTCGAACGCATCGGAGACCTGGGTGGCGATCTCCCCCGAGGCGCGCGAGCACCTCGGCATCACCGCTCCGTCCGCGAAGCTCGAAGGCGACCGCGATGCCTGGCGCGTCACGAACACCGCCGGTGTGGTCATGGAGCCGGGATCGTTCGTCCGCTACGAAGGGCAGGCCAACGGGCAGATCAGCGTCGCGCCGACGCAGCGCGTCTCCGCGATGTGGCTGATCATCGCCTATCTCGTCCTCTCCCTCGGCGAACTGATGCTCAGTCCGATGGGACTGTCGCTCGTCTCGAAGGTCGCGCCCATTCGAATGCGCGGCGTGATGATGGGCGGCTGGTTCGCCGCGACCGCGATCGGCAACAAGCTGACCGGCGTGGCCGGCTACTGGGACCTCTGGAGCCACTCGTACTTTTTCATCCTGCTCGCGTCGATGGCACTCGGCATGGCCGTGGTGCTGCTCGTCCTGCTGCGGCCCCTGAAGAAAGCGATGCCCGGGGTTTAGTGCAGATCGAAGAGCACGTTCCTCTCGCGCCGTTGACCACCATCGGGATTGGTGGTCCGGCGCGATTCTTTTTCCGCGCGGACTCGGTGGACGAGCTGCGCGACGCGCTCCGCTGGGCGCGCGAGAACGACCAGCGCGTCTTCATCCTCGGCGGCGGCAGCAACCTGCTGATCTCCGACGCCGGCTTCGACGGCCTGGTGATCCAGCTCGACCTGCGCGGCATCACGGTGGAGAGCGAGGACGCGCAGACCGTGATGGTGAAAGCGGCGGCCAGCGAGCCGTGGGATCCGTTCGTGGCCTTCACCGTGGAGAACGGCTGGGCGGGCGTGGAGTGCCTCGCCGGCATCCCCGGCTCCACCGGGGCGACTCCCATCCAGAACGTCGGCGCGTACGGGCAGGACGTCAGCGAGACGATCGCCCGCGTCGAGACCTACGACCGTAACCTCGGGATCGTGGTGTGGTTCACCAACTGGGAGTGCCGCTTCGGCTATCGCTCCAGCCTTTTCAAGAATTACGAGCGCGATCGCTACGTCGTCCTCTCGGTCACGTTCCGCCTGTGCCGCAACGGACGCGCGACGGTGAAGTATCCCGAGCTGCAGAAGTTCGTCGACGAGCGCGGCGTGTCCCTCGACGATCTCGAGGGCGTGCGCGAGGCGGTGATCGCGATCCGGAAGCGCAAGGGGATGGTCATCGATCCGACCGATCCCGACACGCGCAGCGACGGCTCGTTCTTCATGAACCCGGTGCTGACGCTCGCGCAATACGACCTCTTCGCCCGCCGCGCGCCCGAAGCGCCGCACTTTCCCTCGGGCGACGAGGTGAAGCTCTCCGCCGCGTGGCTGATCGAGCACGCCGGCTTCACCAAAGGCTTCACCCACGGCAACGTCGGCCTGTCGTCGAAGCACTCGCTGGCAGTGATCAACCGCGGCGGCGGAACGGCCGCGGAAGTGGTGCAGCTGGTGAAGCTGATCCAGGACGCAGTGCGCGAAAAGTTCGGCGTGGAGATCCACCCCGAGCCGAACTTCATCGGGTTCTAGGCGCGCTTTCTTTCGAGGTACGGGAGAGAGAACGACGAGAGGCCTCCGGCGAGCCGGTGTGACCGGCAGCACTGGTCGCCCAAGGCTGAACGCACGTCTCTCGCACAAAGCGCCGTCCGTGCGAAAACAAATGCCGCCGGTCACACCGGCCCGCCGGAGGCCCCCGGTCGTTCTCTCCCCCGTACCTCGAAAGAAGCGGGCCTAAGCCGGAGGAGGCTCGCTCGAGGGGATCACGCGCACCTGCGACTTGCGGGCTTCTTCGCGCTCGCGCATGCGCTGCTTCTTCTTCTCGAGCGAATCGGTCTCGTGGCGGATCACGTCGGCGCGCACGAGAGTGTTCAGCGCGAGCGCGTATTGCGGGTCGGCGGCGTCGAGCTTGATGCCTGACTTGTAGACCATGCCGCCCGAGCTGGGGGCGAGGTGGCTCCAGACCACGGTGGCTTGGACCGTCACCGACACATCCCCTCGGCGGAACCACAGCTTCGCGTGCGTACCGATACGCAGCGGCTGCGGGTGCGAGATCTGCGCACCGCCGATCGAAAGGTTCACCACCGCCACTTCCGCGGGACCGAAACTGCCGGTCAGCGGCTCGATGACGTTGAAGCGATCCCCCCTGCGAAGGTCGACGACTTCGGTTGTCATGTCAGGAACGAGCGAATTCTAGCCGTTTTCCGCCTATTCCGCGAGCTTTTTGGCCTGCTGTTAACCGCAACACCCCTTCCTCCGTAGTACAGGGCAAGAAACAGCGGAGGCAACACACCCATGGAAATGATTCCTATCATCGGCATGCTCTCGAGCTCGGCCACGGTCGTGCTGATCGTTTACTTCGTGACCAAGGCGCGGCAGCGGCGCGTGGAAGTGCAGGTCGAGATGCAGAGCCGGCTCATCGACCGCTTCGGCTCGGCGCCGGAGCTCGTCGAGTTCCTGCACTCGCCCGCGGGGCGGACCTTCGTCACCGGCGTCCAGGGCGCGCCCGCGGCGCTGACGCGCGAACGCCTGATGAGCGGGTTCTCGCGCGCCATCGTGCTGACCATGCTCGGCGCCGGCTTCCTCTTCCTCACCTTCTACAGCGACGACGACTGGGTCGTCCCGGCCGCGATCCTCTTCTTCCTCGGCATCGGCTATCTGATCGCGACGTACGTCTCGTACAAGCTCTCCGCGAAGCTGATGGGCGATACCGCCAGTGAGCCATGAACGCTTTCGCAATGACCATCCCCGCTCCTCTTTTTGAAGAGGCACGCAGCCGCACCGGTAAGCCCTCGCCGATGGACGAGGCGCGGTTCGAGATGTTCTACCGCAGGAACGCGGGGAACCTCTGGTCGTACCTCTTCCGGATGACGGGCGACGCCGCGACGGCGGACGACCTCCTGCAGAAGGCGTTCTTCCGCTTCATCCGCGCCAACCCGGCCCTGGCCGGCGAGGAGCACATGCGGCGGTGGATGTTCCGCACCGCGACGAACCTGGCGCTCGACCACTTCCGCGAGACCAAACGGGAGCGCTCGCAGGAAGTGGAGACGCCGCGCCAGCAGCCCGCCGAGGCGCGGGAGCTGCTGCGTCACGACATGATGAAGACCTTTGCCGAGCTCAAGCCGCGCGAGCGGGCGCTGCTCTGGCTCGCGCACGTCGAAGAGGCCGACCACGAGGACATCAGCGAGGCCCTCGGCGTGAAGGCGAAGAGCGTCAAGGTGCTGCTCTTCCGCGCGCGCAAACGCCTCGGCGAGCTGCTGACGAAGAAGGGCCTCGCCCCGCAGGTGAAGCGATGAGCGACACCTGCCGTTTCGAGCCGCAGATGCTCCGCGCCGCGCAGGAGGACCGCTGGACGGATTCGCTGCGCGCACACCTCGGCGAATGCGATGACTGCGTGGCCGCGATCTCGGTCGCGCCGTGGATGACGCAGTTCTCGCGCATCAGCGACCGCGAGCACATCCTCCCCGATCCCTCCGTGATCTGGCTGAAGGCGAAGCTGCTGCAGAACACCGTCGACGTGAATCGCGTGACGCGCCCGATGGACGCCGTCCAGCTCATCTCCTACATCGTCGTCGCCGGCGGCTGGGCGGGGGTGCTGCTGTGGAGGTGGAACGAGGTCGAAGCCTGGCTGCGCACGTTCACGCCGACGGGGATGGTCGAAAGCGTCGCCCGCGCCGAGTCGCTGTCGATGTCATTCTTCGCGCTGGTGCTGGTGCTCGCCTCGATGACCGTCATGCTCGCGCTGCATACGATCCTCGCGGAGGAGTAGCCCGCGAGGCCCAGAGCAGCACGCGTTTGTACGTGTAAAAGCAGGGCGTGTTCTCGCCGAGGACTTCCGCGAGCCGCGTGCGGTAGACGTCGACGAATTCGGCGAAGCGGTCGGGAGAGAGCAGCGTCTCGTAGTACGTCAGGAGCGCGCCGCGCACCCATTCCACGACGTCCGCCGACGACGGGAGCAGATGCCCGTACACCTGCATCCGCACGTGCTGCTGCGCGTATCCGAGGCGGTGCAGCAGCTCCGCGTATTGCTCGACGCAGAGAACGTGATCGGGCCGCGCCTCGAGGCCGAGCTCCACCGCGACGTCGGCCGCGATGCGATGCGACGGATGCGTATCGTTCGCCGGCATCTGAATGGCGAGCTGGCCGTCCGGGGAGAGGAACCCGCTCAGCCGCGCGAACAGCGATTCATGGGCCGGAATCCAATGCAGCGCGGCGTTGGAGAACACCAGGTCGAACGGCTCGTCCGCGACGAACGCCTCGATGTCCCCCCGCTCGAACCGCAGCAACTCCCCCTCGAAGTGCCCCGCCTTGAGCAGCATGGTCTCCGAGTCGTCGATGCCGATCGTCTCACTCGCCTCGAGCGCCTCGTGCAACTCCCGCGTCAACTCCCCCGTCCCGCACCCGAGATCGACGACACGCATGTTCGGGCGGCGGTGGATCAGGGCCAGCAGGTCGTCGAACGGCTGGTGACGCTCGGCTTTGAAACGCTCGTATTGCTCGGGAGACCACATGGGAGGGAACTATAAAACGAGCCGACCTCGCCTGTGGCACGGCCCCTCACCCGGCCGTTGGCCACCCTCTCCCCGCTCGACGCGAGGAGAGGGGCTACTAACTTTCACTCTTGTAGGACGGAAACTTAGTAGCCCTTCTCCCCTGGAAGGGGAGAAGGTGCCCGAAGGGCGGATGAGGGGTCGCGCCACAGGCGACGAGCGAGCGCCGTCTCACCTCACCACCGTCCGCACGCGCGCCCTGAACCTTCGGCTCATCGTCAGCTCCGTGCCGTCGCGCAACACGACCGTCGTGTCGTCGCGGATTTCGGCGACGCGGCGGAAGTTGACGAGGGTGCTGCGGTGGATGCGCACGAAGAGGCGTTCGTCGAGCCGGCGGGTGGCGGCGGCGATCGTGTCGCGGACGAGGTAGGAGCGCTCGCGGACGTGGAGGCGGAGGTATTTGCCTTCCGCTTCGATCCAGTCGACGTCCTTGACCGGGATGAAGAGGATGCGGTCGCGTTTGCGGACCGTGAAGAACGAGGCGTGCAGGTCGCGGGGCTTCGTGCTGATGGCGCGGTCGATGGCCTGGTTGAAGCGTTTGCGGTCGAAGGGCTTGAGGAGATAGTCGACGGCCGCGACTTCGAACGCGCGCACGGCGTACTGGTCGTGCGCGGTGATGAAGACGACGGCGGCCGGGTTTGCAGCCAGGACGTCGAAGCCGTTGCCTCCGGGCATCTGGATGTCGAGCAGCACGAGGTCGGGCTTCTCGCGCTCGATGGCGGCGAGCGCTTCGTCGACGTTGGCCGCTTCGCCGGCGACGATGACGTCGCCGCGCGCTTCGAGGAACGTGCGGATCTTCTGGCGCGCGAGGCGCTCGTCGTCGACTATGAGCGCTCGGACCATGGGATCGTCAGCTCCACCCTGAATCCAGCTCTCGTGTCGATGTGCATCCAGCCGTGCAGCGCTTCGATGCGCGCGCGGGTGTTGGCGAGGCCGACCCGTTCGTGCATGGCCCCCGCCTCGGCGTCGTTGTACACGCGCAGCCGCAGCGTGTCGCCATCACGCCGCGCCTGGATCGCGATCTCTCCACCCTCCGAGCGCCGTGCGACGCCATGATGGATGGCGTTCTCGACGAGCGGCTGCAGCAGGAGCGCCGGAACGAGCGCGCGCTCGCAACCCGGCTCGACTTCGATCTCCACGCGCAGCCGTTCTTCGAACCGGATGCGCTCGATCTCGAGGTAGCGCCGGACGAAATCGAGCTCCGTCTCCAGCGTCACCTCCTGCTCCGCAGGCCGGTCGAGCGTGAGGCGGAGGAACTCGGAGAGGCGCGCCAGCATCGCGTCGGCGGCGTCGACGTTCGTGTACATGAGCGAGGAGATGGAGTTGAGGGTGTTGAAGAGAAAGTGCGGGTTGAGCTGCATCTTCAGCGCGTCGAGTTGCGCGCGCGACAGTTGCGCCTCCAGCCGCGCCGCGTTCCGCGAATACACCCAGGCCAAGTATGCCGCGAGGATGAGCCAGTACGTCGGCAGGCTGCCGTGGTAGTTGACGCCGAACGCGGTCTTCAGCGACTGCGCGAACGGCTCGCGGCGGTAGTCGGAGCCGAGCTCCAGCGACCAGAGGATGGACTCGGCGATGAAGAGCTGGATCGCGGTCAGGAGGATGCTCGCCAGCACGTGAGTGCCGAACGACGATTTGCGCCGCGCCAGCCAGACCACGACCGGCGTGGCCGCGCCCCAGAGGTAGTAGTAGGTGAGGTTGACGCTGAGCGCCTGCCCCCAGTTCGGGCGGCTGCGGAACGCCGGGTTCACGTACGCCTGCGTCGCAAAGTAGAGCGCGACGAGCGTCCATGCGGCAAAGGCGAGCAGCACGATCCGCGTTCGCGTCACGGCGTTGATGATACTTGCGGTGCCGCACCCGATCGCGACCGCTCGTGACGCGGGCGTGCGCGCTTGTGACAAACGTCATTCGCGTTATGGGGCAGAGCTTCTAATTTCACGGCATGCGTAAGCTCGCACTGCTGCTCCTGCTCGTGCTTTTCGTCACCCCGCTGCAAGCCCAGTCGCTCTGGGGCGATCTCCAGCCCGGCCCGTACGCGCCCGGGTTCACGCAGTGGGATCGCTACGATCATTCGCGGCCGTATCGCACCGCGAAGACGCTCGACGGGAAGCCGCGTACCGGCGAGCGCGGGCGGCCGATCCGCATCAGCATCTGGTATCCCGCGCAACCGGCGCCGGACGCGCGGACGCTGACGTTCGGCGATTATCTGGACATGCTGGCAGGGGAGGCGCGCTTCGGCCTCGTCACGGACGAGCAGAAGCGCCGCGCGGAGGAGACGTTGTTCGCCTTCCCGCTCCTCAACACGCTCACGCCGGAGCATCGGGTGAAGATGCGCACGCTGCAGGCGCACGCGGTGCGCGACGCGAAAGCGGTCAACGAAAAGTTCCCGGTGATCCTCTATTCGCTCGGCTCGGCGGTGCTCGCGAACGGCACGCCGGAGTACCTGGCCAGCCACGGCTACGTGGTCGTGCAGTCGCCGCGGCTCGGGGCGTACGCCGGGCTGCCGCAGGACAACCGCGACGTGCTCGACCTGGAGACGAAGCTGCGCGACATGGATTTCGTGCTGAACGCGATCCGCGAATGGCGCCAGGCGGATGTGAGCAACATCGGCACGATCGGCTTCAGCGCCGGCGGGCGGTGGGCCCTGGCCGCGGCGATGAAGAACGCGGACGTGAAGGCGGTGGTCTCGCTCGATTCGGTGATGCTGTTCCCGGATGCGGTGAATGCCGCCTGGCGCACGCTGCCGCACTTCAACCTCGACGCGGTGCGCGTCCGGATCCTGCACCTCACGCGGACCGAGTTCGCGAAGCAGGACGACCTGGCCATGTGGAACGCGATGCGCTACGCCGACCGCACGTACGTCGAGCATACGGAGCCGTCGCTCCATCACTGGGACTACCAGTCGCTCGGCTACGCCACTGCCCTCGCCGGCGCGCGCGGCGAGCATGCGGATGAAGTATCTGCCGTCTATCACGACGTGAACCGCCAGACGCTCGCGTTCCTCGACGCGCATCTCAAGAACGGGAAGCCTTACAAGGCCACAGGACTCAAAGTGACACATACCGCCGCACTCCGCGCGCCGATCACCGCGGCCGAGTTCATGAACGCAATCGACGAGGAAGGGACGCGCAGCGCGATCGACGCCTATCGCAAGCAGTGGAAGGAGCGCGGCACGCCGCCCGTCGCCGAGGCGACGTTGAACACCGCCGGCTACGTGCTCCTGTTCAGCGGCCGCGCGCAGGAAGGGCTGGACATGCTCGCGCTGAACACGGAGGCGTTCCCGAATTCAGCGAACGCGCACGACTCGCTCGCGGACGCGTACGTGGCCGTCGGCAACCGCGCCAAGGCGCTCGAGCTGACGAAGAAAGCGGCAGAGCTGCTGCCGAAAGAAACGGACATGCCATCGGAGCGCCGCGCCGCGATCCAGGCCAGCATCGACGCGAAGCTGGCGCAGCTGGGCGCGCGGTAGAGAGAGACGACGAGAGGCCTCACGTCGTTCTCTCTCTAGGGCGCCGAGCTCATCTCCATCGTCGCGTTCATGACCAGGGCGTACATGCCGCTCGTGTTCATGCGCCACATCGGGTTGGTGGACATCAGGATCACGTGGCCCTTGCCGCGGGGGACGTCGATCACCGCCGGCTTCCCGGTCAGCTCGTCGGTGCCCTCGAGCATGCCGGAGAGGAGAAGGTCCTTTTCCGCGAACGAGATCACGACGCGCGGGCGGTCCTCGACGCGCGGGAGGTAAGCCTCCGCGGCCCAGGGTGCATCCTCCGGAGGCTGGAAGCCGGATTCGCCGGGACCGGGTTTCGCGCGCTCGGGAAGCGGGACGAAGGGGCGGCCCTGCGGTACGTCCGGATCGTCCTTGCCGCCGCGGCCGCTGGGGCGTGCATCGCTCGCCGGCGGTTCTTCGCGATAGCCAACGCGGAAGACCGGCGAGCCGGCGAAGTAGAGCGGCAGCGTCGCGTCGTAGCCGCGGGCGATCGGGTGGGTCTTGTCCGTCACCGTCCCTTGGACGATGGTTCCGGGAGCACGGAGCTTCGAGGTCGGGACGACACGCACGTAGCGCGCGAGGCCGTATTCGACCGCCCACACCGAGGTATCGCGGGCGGTGATCAGGATGCCGCCGTCGTCGACGAAGCGCGCCAGGTTCTGCACCCCCTCGAGGCCGAGGCCGGGGCGCATGTCATCGGTCTCGTCGACGCCGAGGTTCGGGGTCAGCTCGCTCTTCTTCCAGGGGAGTGGCGGGCCGGCGGGAAAACCGTTCACGATGTCCTGGGACGAGCGGCCGACCGGCGGAAAGAGGATCACGTCGTACTGCGCGCGCAGCTCGGTCGTGCGCGCCGCGTCCTGCGTGGAAATGTAGTCGAATGGCACCTTCATCGACTCCAGCGCGAGACGCCACCACCCTTCGTCCTGCGTCGACAGCCAGGAGTGCATGAGCGCGATGCGCGGCGCGCGCAGCTCGTGCGTCTTGATCTTCGGCATCGCACCGATGGGGGTGGCGGTGAGGTGGAGGTTCGCGCGTGCGTCGAGCGTCTCGACGTCGTCGACCAGGATCGTGCCGGCGGGGAAGGTCTGCTTCCCGCTCTTGAATTCTTCGTCGGCCACGAGGATGCGCGCGTTGGGAACGGCGTAGCGCAGCTGCGCCAGCGCCGTTTCGGCGTGATTCGCGATCGCCAGCGTGGTGGTGGAGGTCTTGCGCGCCGGCGCCACCTCGATCGGGAACCACTGCCGCATCTTCAGCTTCAGCACCTCGGGATTCACGACCCGGCGCGCCTCGACGTTCTTCAGGTAGCCGAGCGTCCAGCCGGTGTCGTCGTATACCTTCTCCTCGCCGCGCACGTACTGCACGTCGAGCAGCGTGTCCGCGAGGCGCGAGTAGGGCTGGTCCATGCGGATGACATAGGAGCCGGCCGCGAACTTCACCGGCTCCGCTTCCTTCTTCGACGGCGGCCAGTTCGTGGCCATGGTGAACGCGTCGTCGGCCTGGTGGATCTCGATGCCGTGACGGCGCAGCAGCGAGAGCAGCTCGTGCAATTGCGCCTGCCGTTTCTGCGAGCCGTCCAGTACCCACGCCGCCGGTCCTTCCGTGGTGGCCTTGGCGATGGCGCGCTTGCCCATCGTCCAGAAACGGTCGAGGAACCGCTCGCGGTTCTGCGCCATGTCGTGCAGCGCGAACAGGACGCCCGACTGCTGGTAGTTGATGTTGTTGCGGAACGACCACTGCACCTCGGGGAGGGGAGGGTTCTGCCGGTACCACTGCCGTTCGCTCGCGCTGCGGACGATGCGTTTCTCGGTGGTCGGCCAGCGGTTGCCGAACGTCTCGTAGAAGCGCGCGATGGTGTTGCGTCCCGCGCCGAGCCAGAAGAGGTAGTTCGGCGCCCAGCCGTCCCAGAAGCCGTGCAGCCAGACGCCCGGCAGGCCGCGGCGCGTCAACTCGTCCATCTCGTGGAAACCCATGCGATGCCATTCGTCGATCATCAGCGGGTCGAGCGCCGGATTGAACGGACCGGTGCCGGTGGAGATGTAGAGGAACGGTACGGATTCGTGCAGGTCGTGCATGACCTGCGGGTGGAACTGCATGTAGGCACGCATCGAGTTTTTGCTCAGCGCGAGCGCCATCCCGATCTGGTCGCGGTTGTTGTCGTGCGCGACGTATGTGCCCCAGTAGACGAGCGGCGGCGTGGCGATGGCCGGGTTGGCCTGACGGTAGCGCCAGAGGTCGACCTGCCGGTTGCGCCCGTCCACCTCGAGCACGGGGGTGATGAGCGTGATGACGTTGTCGCGAATCGACCGGATGAACGGCGTCTCCTCGACCGCCAGCCGGTACGCGAGCTCCATCAGCATCTCCGGACTCCCGGTCTCGGTGGAGTGCATCGCGCCGGTGAGGTAGTACATCGGCTTGCCGCTCGCGATGAGCGCGCGCGCGTCGTCGTCCTTCAGGTTCCGCGGATCGGCAAGCTGCCGGGTGATCTCGCGATACCGATCCAGGTTTGCGATGGTCTCGTCGCTGGCGATGGCCACGACCACGAACTCGCGCCCTTCTTCGCTCTGGCCGACCGAGAACACCTTCACGCGCGGCGACGCCGCTTCGAGCGAGCGCATGTATCGATAGACGTCCTCTGCATACGTCAGATGCCCTTCCGCCCCGGCGATGTACCCATGGAACTTCAGCGGAGTCGGAACCGTGTCGGATGCCGGCAGGTGGTCCACCAGCTCGGTCAGAAAGCGGGGGTCGGTGGTCTCTTTGCGGATCTGGTTCGTGTACGGCTCGTCGTTCGGTTGCTGTGCTGGTGCGGCGGTGGCGAGGAGTAGAAGTGCAAGGGCCAAACGCATGGCGCGAACGGTATCAGGTGTCGGGTGTCTGGGGTGTATCGCCCGGGCGAAAATCCCCGGATACCTGACACCCGACACCCGCGCGAAGCGCCCTGCCGCGCGTAGCGCGCTACCGCGCGCAGATCCCGTTCCGGACGATGTCCGCGATCTCCGCCACCACCTGCTCCGAATCCTTTCCGAACGGCTCGTGGACGCCGAAGAGGATCTCGAGAGAGAAGTAGTTGAAGAAGAGGCGGGTGGTCAGGAGCAGCGCCGAGGTCGGGGAGACGCCGGGGCGGAGGCGCGCGGCGATATCCTCGGTGGCGCCCGTCTCCTCGAAGTAGCGCGCGAAGCGCTCCGCCATGTCCTGGTAGAACTGGCGGATGTGCGTGCCGTCGAACTCGATCACGTCGACGTAGATCAGCGCCAGGTAGGCGCGGTACTGCCGCACGCTGTCGCGTGCCGCGTAGCCGAGCTGCTCGATGTTCTCCGGGAAAGCCGACGACGCGTAGAGGACGCGCGTGAACGGGAAGCGCTGCGTATCGGTGAGCTCGCGGTACTCGTCCAGGAGCGCGCGGAAGATCGCGTCCTTGTCGGGGAAATGGTGGTAGACGTTTCCCGTAGACAAGCGGGCGCGCTCCGCGATTTCTCGCATGGTGGTTGCGCGGTAGCCTTGATGCGAGAACAGATAGAGAGCCGCATCGAGGACCGCCCGGCGGCTCCGCTCGGACTTTTCCTCACGCTGCATGGGGGACCGGTGCGCAGTGAAGCGTATTTCTTTCCATTAATCAATGGTCGTCGTTCAGTTGTTGCAGACGCCCATTCGGCCTGACCACCATTAGACTGCCGCGCCGTGACCGATTCCCCGTACGCCCCCTTGCGCGTCCCCGACTTCCGCAGGCTCCTGCTGTCGAACGGGATGCTCACGGTCGCGCGGGAGGCGCAGATCGTGGTGATCGGCTGGCAGGTCTATGAACTGACGCGCGACCCGCTGACGCTCGGACTGATCGGGCTGGCCGAGGCGCTGCCGTTCATTGCGGTGGCCCTGTATGCGGGGCATGTCGCGGACCGGGTGGAGCGGCGGCTGCTCGCGCTGGCGGGGACGTTCGGCCTGGCGATGTCGGCGGTGGTGCTGCTGATCCTCACGCTCACGCCGGGGGCGATCGTGGCCGAGCGGGTCTGGCCGGTGTACCTGGTCGTGGCCCTGAGCGCGACCGCGCGGAGCTTCAGCCGGCCGGCGTTCTTCGCGCTGTCGGCCGAGGTGATTCCGCGGGAGCTCTATCCGCGGGCCATCGCCTGGCGAACGTCCACCTGGCATCTGGCCGCGGTGGTCGGACCGGCCACGGGTGGGCTGATGTACGGCTTCGTCGGGCCGGCCGCCACGTATGGTGCGGTGGTCATCGCGATGTCGTTGTCGCTCGCCGTCATCAGCTCCGTCGAGCATCGTGTGAAGCCGGCGCCGCCGGAGGAAGAGGTGCCCCTCTCCGAAAGCCTCCAGAGCGGCATCCGGTTCGTCTGGAGCGAGCCTTTGCTCCTCGGGGCGATGACCCTCGACCTCTTCGCGGTGCTCTTCGGCGGTGCGGTTGCGCTGCTGCCGGCGTTCGCGAAGCTGCTGGAGGCAGGACCGGAAGGGCTGGGCCTCCTGCGCGCGGCGCCGGCAATCGGGTCGATCGCCACCGGGATCTGGATCGCACACCGTCCGCCGATGAGGCGCGCCGGTCTCGCGCTCTTCGCCTCGGTCGCGGCCTTCGGCGGCTGCATGATCCTCTTTGCACTCTCGCGCGACTTCTGGCTCTCGTTCGCGGTGCTCGTCGCCAGCGGCGTGTTCGACAACGTGAGCGTGGTCATCCGCTCGACCCTGCTGCAGACCCGCACGCCGGAGCATCTCCTCGGGCGCGTCTCGGCGGTGAACCAGATCTTCATCGGCTCCTCGAACGAGATCGGCGCGTTCGAATCCGGCGTGGCGGCGCGTCTACTGGGTGTAGTGCCCTCGGTGCTCTTTGGGGGCGTAATGACCCTTCTGGTGGTCGGAATCACCGCCTGGCGGGTTCCCAAGCTCCGGCAACTCCACGAGCTGTAGAAATCGGGGTTTCGCGCGGTAGTCTGAGCCGGTGAAAGGCCGCGGCGCCTCCTGGAATCCGCTGAACCGGTTCGAGACTCTCGAATACGTCCGCGATGAAGATGCCTCTCCCGACGACGAGACAGCGCCGGGGACGGTCTACCTGCGCGATCCGGCCCGGACGATCATCGCCACGAACGACAGTCCCGACATCGGCTTCGAGGCGAGCATCAACCCGTACCGCGGCTGCGAGCACGGCTGCATCTACTGCTTCGCACGCCCGACGCATGAGTACCTCGGCTTCTCGGCCGGCCTCGATTTCGAGACCAAGATCATGGTCAAGGAAGACGCTCCGTCGCTGCTCTTCGACGAGCTGAGCTCAAAGAAGTGGGAGCCGAAGACGCTGGTGATCAGCGGCGTCACCGATCCCTACCAGCCCATCGAGCGCCGCCTCGGCATCACGCGCGGCTGCCTGGAAGTGCTGGCGGAGTTCCGGAACCCGGTGGCCATCATCACCAAGAACCACCTCGTGACGCGCGACGCCGACCTGCTGTCGGAACTCGCGTCGTTCAACGCGGCGCGGGTGTTCATTTCCATCACCACGCTCGATCCCGCGCTCGCCCGGATCATGGAGCCGCGCACCTCGACGCCCGAGCTGCGCCTCGAAGCGGTGTCGGCGCTCGCTGCCGCGGGAGTGCCGGTGGGGGTGATGGCCGCGCCGACGATCCCCGGCATCACCGATCACGAGATGCCGAAGATCCTGGAGGCGGCGAAGAACGCGGGCGCGAAGTGGGCCGGCTTCGTCGTGCTGCGCCTCCCGTGGGCAGTGGCCCCGCTCTTCGAGCGCTGGCTGGAGGAGCATTTCCCCGACCGGAAGGAAAAGGTTCTGAACCGGATGCGCGACCTCCGCGGCGGCAAGCTGTACGACGCGACGTGGGGCGTCCGCGGCCGCGGCACCGGCGCCTTCGCCGACCAGATCGAGTCGCTCTTCGACATCACCTGCCGCCGCCTCGGGCTGAACGAAGAGGAACGCGAGCTGTCGACGGCGTCGTTCCGGCGGCGGACGCTCCAGGCGTCGCTGTTCTGAGCGATTCCTGGCGAACGTCATGACGTTCGCACCCTGTCATCGGGCGGGACACGCAGGACGCCCCCTCCCGCGCTCAGCGTGTGGCCAGCCCGAGCAAACAAAACCCGCATGGCGACAGCATCCATGAAACGAAATCGTCCTCGACGACACTACCTGAATAGACATGAGCCGTCCGTCTAACCTGAGAGGGTGGGCGAACAGAGCTGAGAAAGGAACGAAGATGGAGAGAGCACTCGTTGTCCCGGCGCTGTTGGTCATTGCGAGCGCCACGTTTGCCCAAACACCGGCGGCGTCGACACCACCGCCGAAAATCCCGACTCTCGAATCGCATGCCGCCGCGATCCGTCAAATCACGGTCGGCACCGCAGTTCCGTCGGGTCAGAACTTCGATATCACGCTGGACGAACGAAACATCGATTGGGCTTACCCCGCGTGGGCGCGATCGCTACCGGGAGCGTGGACAACCATCGCCACGAAGGAACAGTTCAGATCTGTAGTACGCGACGCTGTTCGCCGAAAATTGGCGGCAACGTTCCCGGATGGGCCTCCTCCTGATGCTGCATCCAAGATGAAGATCGAGATCGAGATCACGCTCGGTATGTCGCCCATGATCGGTATCAATATCGGTTGCTGAAACTATGACGACTGCTGTCCCAGCCCGCCCACAGAGAACCGCCGGAGGCCCGCGGTCGGTCTCTCGTCCGCGGCCGGACCGAAAGCGCCGCTACTTCGCGTTCACGTCGTGCCAGTGGCCGTGCTCGGTCGACCACACCTTCCTGGCTGGCACCGGTCCCGGCGGCTGCGGCTTCGGCGTGAACGTCTGCTGGGCCGGGGGAGGAGTGATTGGGCGGGCGGGGACGCTCGCCGGGGTGGCGGCGGGGGTGGCGGCGTCGTGCCAGTGGTTGTGCTCGGGAGACCAGACCTTGCCGGCCCCGCCAGCGGAGCGCGAGGCGGCGGGAACGGGAGTGCGTTTCGGCTGGTCGCCCTCGAGCATCTGCGGGACGACGCCCGCGGCGGCGATCAGGGCGATGGCGGCGATCAGGAACATCAGGCCGCGCGAGGAGCGGCGCTTCGCTTCACCAATACAGCAGTTCTTGAACTTTTTCCCGCTTCCGCAGGGGCACGCGTCGTTCCGTCCGGTTTCCATGTGTCCCGCAACCTCTGCCCGGGCCGACGCATTTCGCGGTGGCGCGCAAGCCGCACCGGTGGCGGCCGATGAAGACTGTTTTCGAAGGCAACCATCTCCTGGTCAAGGAAACGGACGACTGGCAGTTCGTCGAGAGGAAGCAGGGCAAATCGGCCGTGGCCGTGCTCGCCGAGACGGCCGACGGCAAGCTCATCCTGACCGAACAGTTCCGCAAGCCACTCGGAAAGCGTGTGATCGACTACCCGGCCGGGCTGGTCGGGGACGAGGAAGGGACGAGCGACCCGGCGGAGACCGCGAAGAAGGAGCTCGAGGAGGAGACCGGCTACACCTGCGATTCGGTCGAGCACCTCGCCACGGGTCCCAGCTCGCCGGGCATCACCTCGGAACTCGTCAGCCTCTACCGCGCGCATGGCGTCAAGCATCAGGGGGAGGGGGGCGGCGTGGGCGGCGAGGACATTACGGTGCACACGGTGCCGCGCGAAGAACTGGCCGGCTGGCTGAAGCAGAAAGAGCGCGAAGGCATCTTCATCGACCTCAAGCTCTGGGGCGGGCTTTACTTCCTGAGGGGACATTAAGGTTATTATGCCCATCGTCATGATCCGCTTTACCGTGGCGGCGTTGCTCGTCGCCGCACTTCCGTTGCGCGCCGAACGAGTGCGCGTCGTCGTCGCCGTCGACTCCCCACGGGTCTCGATCGAGTCCGTGACGACGCTGCGCGCGGACGTGATCACGTCGATCGACAGCGCCACGGACGTCGTGCCGTGGGGCGGGACTCGCGCCTTCGCGGCGGAGATCGATGCGGCGGACCTCGAGCGCCTGCGCCGCGATCCGCGCGTGCGTGCGGTGTCGCTCGATACCGGCGGCCGCGGCGCCCTCATCGAGAGCGTGAGGATCATCGGCGCCGACCGGGCGCACGCAATCGGCTTCGACGGCAAAGGGGTGACGGTGGCGGTGCTCGACACCGGCATCGACCTCACGCATCCTGATTTCGCCGGCCGCATCGTCGCGCAGCAGTGTTTCTGCGACAACCTCGACGGCAGCGGCTGCTGCCCGAACGGCGACTGGGCGCAGACCGGACCGGGCGCGGCGCGCGACGACAACGGGCATGGCACGCACGTCAGTGGCATCGTCGCCGGCGGCGGCGCGAATGCGCCCGCGGGAGTCGCACCGCGCGCGAACATCGTGGCCGTGAAGGTGATGGATGCGAACAGCAGCTTCCGCAGCTTCAGCCAGATCTATCGTGCGCTCGAATGGATCGCGGAGAAGCGGCCGGACGTCAAGGTCATCAACATGAGCCTCGGCTCGCACACGCTCTTCACCCCCGACGCGTGCGAGACGTCGGCCGTGAAGCTCGGCCTGGCGGAGGTCATCGACACCCTCCGCGCGCGCGGCGTGCTGATCGCGGCCTCGGCTGGCAACGAAGGGTCGCTCACTGGCACGACGATGCCGGCGTGCATGGAAGACGTCCTCGGCATCGGCGCGACGTACGACAGCGCCGGGCTGCGGTCGACGACGTGTGACGCCGCGGACACGTACGTCGATGAGGTGGCCTGTTTCTCGAACGTCTCCGGCGACCTCGACCTCGTCGCTCCGGGGGCGGACATCGTCTCGTCGAAGCGTGGCGGCGGCTGGGCGAAAGCCGCCGGCACGTCGATGGCCGCGCCGCACGTGGCCGGCACTCTCGCGCTGATGCAGCAGGTCAGCGGTGGCCGCCTGACCGCGTTCGAGCTCGAACGGATCCTGAAGATCTCCGCGACCGTGATCGTGGACACGCGCACGCACATGCCGGTGGCCCGTGTCGACGCCGCCGCCGCGGTGGCGATGACGCCACGCGCGCCGGTGGAGCCGAAGCCGCGACGCCGGTCTGCGCGGCACTGAGCAGGACGCTCTCACTCCGTCCAAGAGAGAAGACCCGACCAGAGGCCTCCGGCGGGCCGGCGTGGCCGGCGGCACTTGTTTGCGCACGGACGACGCCTGACGCGAGAGGCGTGCGTTCAGCCTTGGGCAACCAGTGCTGCCGGCCACGCCGGCCCGCCGGAGGCCTCCCGTCGGGTCTCTGTGGGCGGGGTGGAAGCGTTTCTGCTCAGCCCACCTTCAGCACGATCTTGCCGAAATGCTCGCTCGCTTCCATCAGGCGATGGGCGTCCATGGCGCGCTCGAGCGGCAGCACTTCGTGGATCACGGGGCGGATGCGTCCCGCTACCAGGTCGTCGCCGAAGCGGACGACAAAGGCGCTGACGATCGCGGACTTCTCTTCGACGGAGCGTCCGCGGAGCGTGGAGCCGATGATCTGCACGCGCTTGGTCAGCACTTGGCCTACGTCGACCTCCGCGCTCCGCTGCGCGCCCATCGAGCCGATGATGACGACGCGGCCGTCCGTCGCGAGCGCTTCGACGTTGCGCGGAAGATAGCGTGCGCCGATGTGATCGAGGATCACGTTCGCCCCGCGGGCTTTCTCCACGAAGTCCTCATCGCGATAGTTGATCGCGACGTCGGCGCCGTGCTCGACGCAGCGGGCGCACTTTTCGGGCGAGCCGGCGGTGACGAGCACCCGCACTCCGGCCAGCTTCAGCAGGGTCGTCGCGGCGGTGCCGACTCCGCTGCCGCCGCCGTGAATCAGGGCGCTTTCGCCTGCACGGACGCGCGCGAGCAGGAAGAGATTGAGGAAGGCGGTGAGAAACACTTCCGGGAACGCGCCCGCTTCTTCGTCCGAGAGCGCCTCGGGGACGCGCATCGCGGAGCCGGCGTGCACCACCGCCTCCTCGGCGTACCCGCCGCCGGGGAGCAGCGCCATGGCGCGGTCGCCCACGCTCCAGTCGCGCACCTGCGCACCGACCTCGGAGACGACACCGGCGCATTCCAGTCCGAGGATGGGGGAGGCGCCGGGAGGGGGCGGATAGTGCCCCTCGCGCTGGAGGAGATCGGCGCGGTTGACCGCGGTCGCACGCACCGCGATACGAATGTCGTCCGGACCGAGCGCCGGGCGTTCTGTTTCGGCGATGCGAAGAGTGCCGTTGTCAACGGTGATTGCACGCATGCCGTAGTTATAAACTGCGCGGCGCGTGAGTGAGCCGGTCATTTCCTGCCGCGACCTGCGGAAGCATTACCCTGACGTCAAAGCCGTCGACGGCATCGACCTCGAAGTGCTGCGCGGCGAATGCTTCGGCCTGCTCGGGCCGAACGGCGCCGGCAAGACGACCACCATCGAGATCCTCGAAGGGCTGAACACGCCCGACGGCGGCGAGGTGCGCATCCTCGGGTTGAACTGGCGTGACGACGAGCGCGAGATCCGCGAGCGCATCGGCGTCTCGCTGCAGGAGACGCAGCTCGCCGAGAAGCTGACCGTCGTCGAGACGCTGCACATGTTCCGCTCGTTCTATCGCAACGGGCCGCATCCCGACGACCTGCTCAAGAGCCTGTCGCTCGATGAGAAGCGCAACGCGCGCGTCGGCAAGCTGTCGGGCGGCCAGAAGCAGCGCCTCGCGGTCGCGTGCGCGCTGGTCGGCGAGCCCGACATCCTCTTCCTCGACGAGCCGACCACGGGCCTCGATCCGCAGTCGCGCCTGCAGTTGTGGGACGTCGTGGCGTCGTATCGCCGGCGCGGTGGAACGGTGCTGCTGACGACGCATTACATGGAGGAAGCGGAGCGCCTCTGCGACCGCATCGCCATCGTCGATCACGGCAAACGGATCGCGCTCGGCACGCCGCAGGAGCTGATCGCCAGGCTCGAGGCGCCGCACATCATCGAATTCGAGAGCATCCCGCCGCTCGACGAGAGCGACTTCGCCGGCCTCCCCGGCTTTCACGGCGCGACGAAGCGCGGCGACCGCTGGCTGCTGCGCGTCGACTCCCTGGCGGCGTCGGTGCCGCAGTTGCTCGGCACGGTCGAAGCGCGCGCGGCGAAGCTCGAGATCCTGTCCACCCACGCGGCGACCCTGGAAGACCTCTTCGTCGCCCTGACCGGACGGGAGTTGCGCGATGTCTGAGCGCAAGCCGATCCGCCATCCGCTCGTCGAGCTGACGGGCGTGCGGCTGAAGGAGTTCCTGCGCGAGCCGGACGCCGTGTTCTGGGTGTTCGCGTTTCCGCTGCTGCTCACCGTGGCGCTGGGCTTCGCGTTTCGCGAGAAGCCACCCGATCGCATCCCGGTCGGCATCTCCGCCGGCGCGTCGAAGCAGTGGATCGCGGCGATGCAGAAATCGCCCGCGCTGCAGGTGCGCGTCTACTCGCCGGAAGAAGGGCGCGAGCAGTTGCGGCGCGGAAAGATCTCGCTGTTCGTCGAAGGGACGGCGGCGCCGGTCTATCGCCTCGATCCGACCCGTCCCGACGCACGGACGGCGCGGGTGGAAGTGGACGACACGCTGCAGGGAGGCGCGGGCCGCCGCGACGTCTTCTCGGCGAAAGAAGAGCACGTGCAGGAGCAGGGCTCGCGCTACATCGACTTCCTGGTGCCGGGACTGATCGGGATGAACCTGATGGGCACCGGCATGTGGAGCATCGGCTTCGCGGTCGTGAACGCGCGCCTCAAGAAGCTGCTCAAGCGGATGATCGCTACCCCGATGCGCAAGAGCGATTTCCTGCTCGCGCAGTTCCTGTCGCGGCTCGTGTTCCTGGTGGTCGAAGTGGCGGTGGTGGTGATCTTCGCGCGGCTGGTCTTCGGCGTGGCGATCCGCGGCTCGTTCGCGGTCTTCGCGCTGGTCTGCTTCATCGGCGGCTCGGCGTTCGCGGGGCTCGGCCTCCTGATCGCGTCGCGTGCGCGGACGCTGGAGGCGATCAGCGGCCTGATGAACGTGGTGATGATGCCGATGTGGATCTGCTCCGGCGTCTTCTTCTCGTACGAGCGCTTCCCCGATGCGGTGCTGCCGTTCATCCGCGCTCTCCCGCTGACGGCGCTCAACGACGCGTTGCGCGCGGTGATGAACGACGGCGCGTCGCTCGCGGCCGTCGCGCCACAGCTGATCAACCTCCTGATCTGGACCGCGGTCACCTACGTGGTCGGGCTGAAGATTTTCCGCTGGCAATGAACGGCTGTTTCGCGGTGGCGACGTACGTCTCGCGATCGTTCGTCATCCAGAGACGGAAGCCGCGGTCGTTGGAAAGGTAGCGGAGGATCGTCGTCCGGAACCCGCAGCGGCAGGGGAGCTCGATCCCGAGGTCCTCGAGGCGCGGCGGATATTCGCCGTAGCGCTGCAGGAGCGCGACGCGCACGCGCTCTCCGTTGGCGATGCAGTCGCGCCAGGCGGCGTCGAAGTGGCGCTGGCCGAGCACGAGTCCGAGGAGCATCGCGCCGCCGGTGAAGAGCACGTAGGCGCGCCCCTGCTTCGAGAGGAACGCGAGCACGATCGACGTGAGCGGGATGACGGCGGCGAAGAGATGCTGCACGACGCCGAGCTCACCCCGCTCGCCGAGGGAGACTCCAAACAGAAACGCCGCGCCGGCATAGGCCAGCGCGGCGACGAATCGGGTGCGAACCACCCGTGCAGTTTAGAACGAGATGGCCAGGCCGAGGTTCACTTCGCCTTGGTAAAAGTCCTCGTTGTAGAAGTAATCGCAGATCGTGCAGTCGTCCTCTTCCTCGAGCGAGGTGTAGTAGCCGCGTCCTTCGAGGCGGATGCTGAGGATGTCGCTCATCGGGATCTTCACGCCGAGGCCGGCGGAGGCGGAGAAGCGGTTCTCGGCGGAGACGCCGCTGATCTGCGGGTCGAGGTTCGCCAGCCCGCCGCTGACGATGAAGTACGGCCTCGCGTTGCGCGAGGTGGCGAACGGGATCTGGAGGCCGGCGTGGAGGTAGGTGACGTCGATCTCCGCCACCTCGTTGTCCGGCTCGAAGAGACCGCCGCCGGTCTCCAGGTCGGAGGACTGCCGGTTGGCCATCAGCTCGAGCTTCATGCCGGTGTCGCCGAGCGGGAGGGCGAAGTTGACGCCGAAGTTCGCGCTCGGCGCGACGTCGACGTCTTCCCCGAAGAGGAAGGTCTGGTCCGCGAAGATGGTCCCGCCCCAGCGATAGCCGAGGAAGGGGGTGAGCTCGAACGCATTCGCGCGCGGCGCGTCGTCGTACGCGCGGCGGCGGCGCCAGTCTTCGTCGTCGCGGGACTGGGCGAATGCCGTGGTTGAAGTGAGCAACAGAATGATCAGTAGTGACTTACGCATGTGTCCTCCAGGATGGTGTCGGGTATCAGGTGTCTGGGGTTTTTCGCGATAGCCGCAGACACCTGACACCCGATACCAGACGCCGCTTTACAATCCCCGGACCATGAAAATTGCCACCTGGAATGTGAACGGGATCCGCGCGCGGCACGAGCAGTTCGTGGAGTTTGCCGCCGCCGAAAGGCCGGACGTGATCTGCCTGCAGGAGATCAAGGCAAAGCTCGACCAGATCCCGCAAAGCTGTTCGATTGAAGACTATACGTGCTACTGGCACGGCGCCGGAGGGTACTCGGGGGTCGGGCTGCACGTCCGCCGCGGCTTCGCCGAAAAGGTGGAGTACACGCACCCCGAGTTCGACCTCGAGACGCGCATCGTGCAGGCTCAAATTGAGGACACTGTGTTCACCAGCGTGTACGTTCCGAATGGGGGAAAGGACTTCGAAGCGAAGATCGCCTTCATCCACTCCCTGATCGCCTACGCCTCGCGCCTGAGATCCGAGGGGTTGAAGCTCGTCCTGTGCGGCGACATGAACATCGCCCGCAGCGAGCTGGACGTCCATCCGAAGGAGCGCAAGCCGCGCACGATCGGCCAGTTGCCGATGGAGCGCGAGCTGTTCGAGACATTGCTCTCCGAGGGAGGCCTGGTGGACGTCGGCCGCTCGCTCTACCCCGATGCCGACGACTACTTCTCCTGGTGGGCCCCCTGGCGCAGCATGCGCCAGCGCAACATCGGCTGGCGGCTGGACTACGTCCTCGCCAGCGAGTCGCTGGCGAAAAAGGCAGTGTCGTGCCCCTCGATGCGCGAGGTAGGAACGAGCGACCACGCGCCGGTGGTGGCGACCTTTGAATGACGATGTTGTCGGTTGTCGGTTGTCAGTTGTCTGTGGGTCATCGCCCGGGCGCCGGCTGATGTGATGATCTGGCGTCAGGCTTCAGGCTTCAGGGAAGTGTCGCCTGGCCGAAACATCCCATACGCCTGACGCCCGATGTCCCGCCGGCGAAACTGCACGGACACCGACCACAGACAACCGACAACTCCCGCGTAGCGGGCTGCTACCGAGCCCGCCCACAAAAGCAAAAAGCCGGCGTTTGCTACGCCGGCTTTTCAGTACTGCGAGAAGCGAAGAGCTATTCGAGAACCACGAGCACCACGCGGCGGTTGGACGAGCGGCCAGCGCGGGTCTTGTTCGACTCGACCGGAAGCGTGTCGCCGTACGAGATGGTCGACATGCGCGCGAGCGGGAGCTTGTGCTGGCGCGAGAGGTAGCGGCGCACCGAGTCGGCGCGGCGCTGGCCGAGCTCCTCGTTGTGACGCTCGCCGCCCGTATCGTCGGTGTGACCCTGGATCTCGACGAAATACTGGCTGTTCAGCCCCTGCACGCGTCCGGCGAATTCGTCGAGCGCCGCCTGCGCATCCTTGTCCAGCTCATACGAGTCGAGCTTGAACTTGATGCGGTCCTCGGAGAACGACTGCTCGAAGACCACCTGGCCTTTGGCCAGCACGCCTGCTTCTTCGGCGCGACGCAGTGCTTCCTGCGCCGACTGGCTGAGCTGCTCGAGCTTCACGTCCGTCTGCTGCTGGCGCTGCTGGAGATCCTCGACCTGCGACGCCACCGACTCGATGCGCTGGTTGGTCGTGCCCTGTGCGGCGGCGATCTTCTCGTCGACCGATTTGGACGTGGCGCACGCGCCGAGGAATGCGGTCATCACGGCCGCGGAAACTACCCGGGTAAACATCTTCATCAACTCTTTTTCCTTTCGGTGCGCTTCCGCCCGCCGTTCGAGGCGTTGAGGACCGGAGGTTCCGTGCCGCGGTAGCCGGCGCGGACCCGGACCGAACGTACGCGTCCGGCGAGCTCGAGCGAAATGCGACGGTACTTTACTGCGCCTTTTCCCGTCGGTGCGAACCCAATCAAATATTGAGCCCGCAAAACCTTTTCAATCCCATCTATTGCGTTTTCAAGCATCTCAGGCCTGTTGCCGACGAAGAGCCTGCCCCCTGTTGCCGCGGCGAGCTCTTCCAGCAGGTCGATGTTCGACATCTCTTCGCTGATCGGCGCGACCTTCTCGACGTTCTGCTCCGACGGCTCGCGCAGGCCGAACGCGTAGATCGGAATGGCCACTCCTTCGAGCTTCTGCTCGATCTGGAGCCGGCTCAGCTTCGACGCGTTGTCGATGCCGTCGCTGAGGAGGATGATCGCCCGCGAGGGGTTGCGCCCCAGCTCGCTGTACTCCGGCATCTCCGCGAGGGCGTCGAAGAACGCGGTCTTGCCCCACGGCTTGACCGTATCGACCGCGCGGGTGATGGCGGCCGGATTCTCGGTGAACGGCACGAGCTCGTTGGCGTGTCCCTCGGAGTCGAAGACGTAGAGGGCGAAGTCATCGCCTTCCCGTTTCCTGGCCGTGAGCGCGTTGATCGCCGCTTTTGAGGCTTCGAGCTTGCCGGCCAGCCCCATCGAGCCGGAGCCGTCGAGCAGGATCGTCCACGAGACCGGCGCGTTGCGCGACAGCTCGAACATGTCGGTGGGGACTTTTCGGTTGTCGACGAGGAGGGAGACCTCTTTCGCGCTGAGGTCGGTGATCGGCACGCCCTTCTTTCCGAGGACGGTGAAGGGGACCATCACGTAGCTGACGGAGACCTGTTCGCCGAAATCCTGCGCCGAAACGGCACCGGCCAGGACGACGAACAGAGCGATGAGACTGCGTTTCATGCTGCGAATAACACTTCGAGGGCGCGGTGCATGCCGCAGCCGCGCCCGCTCATCCCTTCTGCAGAGGAATGAAGTCCTCGTCTTCCTGATGACGCCGCTCCCACTTCAGGAAGTCGTAATAGCCGCAGCGAGGCTTGTCGGGATACTCATGGCAGACGCCGGGACGCGCGTTGTACACCGAGCAGCGGCGCGTCTTGAGATCGATGAACATGCAGATGCTGCCGTAGACCTTGTCCTTCTGGTGCCGCAGGACCTGCTCCCCCTCGACCACCTTCGTGAAGCGGCGGCGTGCGGTCTCGGCGTCGATGCCGAAGTGCCGCGCAAGGCGGGCCAGGTCTTTTTTCTCGACGATGATCCGGTCGTAGCTGCAGCAGTAGGCGGGGCACTTCAGGCAGTCGTAGGACAGCTTCTGAGGGGCGGCAGTGAGTTCGGTCATGAGCTTTGCGTCAGTGTAAACGCATGACCAAATATGACAAAGAAGAAGGCGCACAATACGCGCATGCGATTCGCCTTCGCCGTCCTCGCTCTGCTCACTTCGCTCGACGCGTACGCCGCTCCGGTCATCCACGGCATCCGTCCGGGCTACGCGTTTCGATTCGGTCCGTCGCACGTGACGATCACTGGCTCCGGTTTCGCGGAACCGGTGCAGGTATTCGTCGGCGATGTCCCGGCCGTCGTCCGGGAAGTGACGCCGACCAGTCTCCGCATCACGATCGTGCCGTCAGTCGACGGCGCTCCGCGTGCGCACGGCGAGGAGGCCGCGCTCCGCATCGTGATGCCGGGAGTGGGGGCGGCGACGATGGCGCGCGCGGTGACCTTCGTCGATTCGACGGAAGGTGCCGAGAACTACGTGCTGTACCTCGTGCCGTTCACGACCGAGATCATCCCCGGCGCGAACGGTTCGCGCTGGACGGGCGAGCTCACGTTCTACAACGGTGGGGTGTTCGACTCCGAGATCGCCGGCTCGTTCTCCGACCCGGACAGGCTGTCTCCTCCGGGGCCGCTTTACATCGACCTTCACCCGGGTCAGACCATGAAGCCGGATCTCTTCGCCAGCGGCGTCAGCGCGGGAGCGTTCGTGCAGGTGCCGAAGCCGCTCGACGAGACGACGATGATCTCGCTGCGCGTCCGCGACCTGTCCCGCAACGCCGCCAGCTGGGGCACGGACATCCCGATCGTCGCCGAGGAGGACACGGCGCAGCAGGTGACGCTGATCGACATCCCGACCGATCCTCAGTACCGCGCCATGCTGCGCATCTACCACTGGAGCGGTCTCGACACGCTGCCGTCGCGCGTAACGATCTATTCGCCCGACCACCCGGAGCCGGTGGCGACGTTCGACGTCACCTCGACCGCTCCCGGCGGCTTCTGGGAGCCGGTGGAAGGTGACCTGCCGTTCTACCCGTCGTACGCGCAGATCGACCTGCTCACTCCGGCAGTGCGCGCGGCCGGCCCGACCATCCGCGTGGAAGTCGACAACAAGGGCTCGAACGTCTCACCACCGCTGCCGTCGCTCTGGGCGTTCGTCTCTGTGACGAACAACGACACGCAGCAGGTGACGATCATGACCCCGCGGTGAGGGGAAATTCAGGCGGCGGTCGCCTCAGGCAACAGGCGGTACAGGTAGAGATCGTCGATGAAACGACCCGCCAGCGCCTGACGTGAAAAGCGAATTGCTTCGATCTTCCTACCAGTTCGGACAGCTGTCGCTAATGCGCGCACCAGCGGATGATTGGGCGCGACTACGGTAACGAATTGCAGGTCGGTGAAGTGATCCGGAAGCACAGCAAGCGCACGGCTGATCGCCTCGTACGCCTCTCTCGGTCCACTCGTGGTGACTTCCGGCGACACGATCATCAGCTTCCAGTGATTGTTTTCCCGGTCGAACAGCCAGAAGGCTCCAAGAACGGGCCACCCGCTTTCATCGAGCTGCGATGTCAGCAACGCACCGCCGCGGATCATCCCGTCGGTCAACATTTCCTTCACCAGTGTTTCTTCAGCCACGTGAGCACCCCGTTCGTTGGGTCCATAACAGCGCTGAGGAAGTCGCGCGCCACAGGTTCGCCGATGGAATGTTCGTACCGGCTTTCCTCGGACGAGTCTTTCACGATCGTCCAGTTCGACTCAAACGCCCTGTTGACTCTGATCTCCTCCTGATGGAGCTGCTTGATGCCCGAAATGTTCAAAAGCTTCTCGAGATCGTGAACGTAGCTATCGTTGACCAACTTCCGGTCGGGAAAGTCGTGTTCGCGTATCTGTTTGGCGATACACGATTTGAGGGCGCATTCGAGAGCGTATCCCGCGAGGTAGTAGGCACCATCGAAGCGGCTGGCCGCCAGCAGAACGTTTGCATCTTCGACGCGGGTGTCGGCGATCTTCTGAAGATCGGTGCGATTCATCGATAAGTCGTCCCGCGGTGAATTTTAGCAGGCGAAAATCGGGATCGTCCGCCGTGAGACTTTCCGTCGGGTGCAAATCGCTTCCTGCACGCTACCATGTGCATCCAATGGATCACGCCGTCGCCCTGGTTCAGGCGTACCTGCAACTGAACGGATACTTCACTTCCTCCGAATACCCCATCATTGCCGGCACCGCGCGGAACGGGTTCCGGACGATCACGGACATCGACATCCTGGCGTTCCGCTTTCCGACCGGACAGCCGCTGGCCAGGCGTGGGAAGAAGGGGCCGACCGGCCTCGATGTGTCGATGCTCGATCCCGGCCTCGGGATCCCCGACGGCTCCGTCGACATGATCATCGGCGAGGTGAAGGAAGGGCGGGTCGGCATCAACACGGGCATCCGCGACCCGGACGTCCTGAAGACGGTCGTGAACCGCTTCGGCGAGGTCGGCGACCCGGGGCCGATCGTGTCGCAGCTCCTCGAGAACGGCAGCGCGGAGATCCCGCCCGCGTTCTCGGTACGGCTGATCGCGTTCGGCTCCTTTCCCCCCGGCTCCGCGGTCCCTCCCTGCCGCATCATCAGCCTCGGCCACGTGCTGCAGTTCCTGCAGGGCTACGTGCGCAAGCACTGGCACATGTTGCGGCACCTGCAGTTCAAGGATCCGGCATTCGGGTTCCTGATGACGCTCGAGAAGGCGCGCCGAGGCGAAGCGGGTCGCCGTGGCGAGGCAGGGGTCGAGATCGTGCCGCCGGAGCGGGAAGGGAACTCGAACGGGCGGCGCCGCGGCGAGGTCCTCGACGCACCGCAGGTGCATCCGCCACGCGGCGCACAACGACGCAAGCGGTGACTCAGCGCACGCAGTTGCGGCCGGCGCGTTTCGCGTCGTACAGCGCGGCGTCGGCGAGGCGCACGAGCTCCTCGCACGCGTTCTGTTCGCGCTCTGGAACGAGCGTGGCAACGCCGATGCTCACCGTCACGCCGGTTCCGGCGATGCTCGCGCGCACCGATGCGGCGAGCGTCCGCGCGTCCGCTTCGCTCGTATCCGGCAGCAGCACGCCGAACTCCTCGCCGCCGTACCGCGCGACGAGGTCGGCCGCGCGATGGACGGCGTCGCGAAGCGTATGCGCGACGATGCGCAGGAGCTCGTCGCCTGCCTGGTGGCCGTGCTGATCGTTGAAGTCTTTGAAGTGGTCGACGTCGACCATCAGTAACGACAGCGGCGCACGGCTGCGCGTCGCGCGGCGGCATTCGCGAGCGAGCGTGTCGTCGAAGTGGCGCCGGTTCGAGACGCCGGTCAGGCCGTCCTGCGTGGAGATGCGGTGCAGCGTCTCGATCGCGTTCGCGAGATGCGTGTTCGCTGCTTCGAGCGCGCGCGTCTTGGCCTCGAGCTGTGCCTGCACCACCAGCAGTTCCGCGTGGCGCTGTGCGTTCGCGATCGCTCCCGCCACCTGGTCCGCGACCGTCGTCAGCAACGTCAGCTGATCGTGAAACGCGGCCGGGCGCGTGCTCTCGACGTTCAACACCGCGACGAGCTCTCCGCGATGCTTGACCGGGACGCACAGCTCCGCGCGCGCGTTGGGCAGCGTCTCGACGTAATTCTCGAAGTCGTTCACGTCGTCGAGCAGCACCGGCTCCCCTGTCGCGGCGACCTGTCCGACCACTCCGCTGCCGAGGGGACGGCTGTAGCCGATGTGAACGGAGCTCTCGTGCTGCGTGGTGAGCGCTTCGCACTGAAAGGCCTTGCGTTCCGGATCGATCGTCACCAGCGCGACGAACTCGCAGCCGAGCTTTTCCCCGAGGGTGTCGGTGATCCGCTGCAGCATCGGGCGCAGCTCGAGATCGAGAGTTGCTATGCGCGCGACTGCGTTCAGAAGCTCCAACTGTGCCGCGCGCGGATCGTCGCCGGACAGCCGCATGATGCAGAGTCTACGCCGGCGAGCCTGCCGCGGATGGGCCCTGGTGCGTGAAGAGGTCCTCGAACGAGCCTGCGATCGAGAGAAACGCCTCCCGCTCCGGCTCGTGAAACAGCCGTGCTTCGCGGAAGCTCCAACCGGCGACCCCGACCGCTCCACCATCGTGCATCACCGGCACGGCGGCCAGGGCGCGGCTCTCGAATTTCTCCGAGTCGGCGACCAGTTGCGGATAGTCGCTCGCCGCCGCGGCGAGCGAGGCCAGCCACACAGGCCGCGCCTGCCGCGCCGCGACGCTGATCGGCAGCGCGGCTTCGACCGCGATCGCGCCGTACGCTTCGACGGTGCCGGGGGTGTAGCCGAACCAAAGCACCGGCACGAGGGTGTTCTCCATCTTGCGCAGGACGACACCCGCCTTCGCACCCGCGGCAACCGAGCGGCGGGTGAACTCCTCCGTGAGAGAGCCGGTCCGGTGCGCGCTCTTCGACGCGGTCGCCTGTGCGGCCTTGACGATCTCCGAGAGCTCGAACGGTTTGCGGATCGTCCGCACGGCCGGCCAGCGCTCGCGGATCCGCTCGAGCTGCACGGGCGCGGCCGAGGAGAGGACGATGCAGCGCTCGAGCATCGACGGACGATGCTCGTCAATCCACGCCAGCACATCCTCTCCGCTCGTCGCCGCCAGCATCAGGTCGACGAAAACGAGGTCATACGCGACCTGCTCGAGCAGCAGCAACGCATCGGAGCCGGTCGGCACGACGTCCACCGCCAGCCCGAAACGGCTGAGCAGTACGTCGAGGAGCTTGCGCGTCCCCCGATCGTTCTCGATGACCAGTGCCAGCGGTTTCATCCGAGGTCAGCATAGACCAAGCCGGTTTGCCCAGCGCGCTAATTATTGTGCGCTGATTTTCACCTCCACCCTTTGGCCGAGCTTGAGCGGCGTTTCCTCGGCGAAGGCGACTTTGACCAGCAGGACTCGGGTGTCGATCGGCTTGGAGGGATCCTGCGGTTTCAGGCGGCGGTTCACGACGGCGTCCGGGATCTCTTCGATCGTGCCGCGCCAGGTGCGGCCGAAGCCTTCCGCGCTCACGTCGACCGTGGCGCCGAGGTGGATGCGGGCGGTGTCGTATTCGTCGATCTCGGCTTCGACGCGGACTTTGTGGAGGTTGGCCACGGTGACGATCGGATTGCCGCTTTCGAGCGACTCGCCGGCGTGGGCGTGGCGGGTGATGACCACGCCGTCGATCGGAGCCGTGATGACGGTCTTCTCGACCAGGGCTTCGAGGCGGCGTACTTCCGCCTTCGCGGAGGAGAGGCGCGCGCGTGCGGAGTCGAGGTCGCGCTCCGCTTTGTCCCACGCCTGCTTCGTGCCTACGTCTTCGTGGAAGAGATGCTTCGCCCGGTCGACGTCGGCGGCGAAGAGGCGGATGTCCGCGTCCGCTTCGCCGACGCGCGCGCGTGCGACCGAGAGGGCGGCGCGGGTGTCGTCCGCCTTGATGATGGCGATCACGTCGCCCGCTCTCACGGCCTGCTTTTCTTCGACCGCGAGACGCTCGATGGTGCCGGCGACGTCGGTGCCGATCGTCACTTCCGAGCCTGGATACGTGACGATGCGTCCCTCGGCCACCACGCGCGGGGCGGGGGCGTTGGCGGCGACTTTCGGGGTGGTGTCCGGCTTCGGGCGGTTCGCGCGCACTTGCACGACGGTGGCGATGAGAATGAGCAGTCCGAGGATGGGGTAAAGGATGCGGTTCATACGAGCTCTCCGTCCTGAATCTTCACGACGCGGTCTGCGATCGTGCGTACTTTGGGATCGTGGGTGACGATGACGAGCGCGCGGTTCTCCTGCTTGGCGAGCGCGCGGAACATTTCGAGGACCTGGGTGCCGACCGTGGAGTCGAGGTTCGCGGTCGGTTCATCCGCGAGCAGGATCGGGGCGTTGCCGGCCAGCGCACGCGCAATGGCGACGCGCTGTTTCTGGCCGCCGCTCAATTCGCGCGGCAGGAAGTGCTGCCGGTCGCCAAGGCCGACGGCGATGATGACGCGCTCCGCTTCGCTGCGCGCTTCGCGCCCTTTCATCCCCTTCACGTTGAGCGCGTACTCGACGTTCTCGATGGCGGTCAGGGAGGGGAAGAGGTTGAACTGCTGGAAGACGAAGCCGAGCGACGTCCGCCGCACGGCAGCGAGCGACTTCTCGTTCACTCTCGTCCCCTCGATCACCACCTCGCCGTCAGAAGGCGTGAGGATGCAGCCGAGGATCGAGAGGAACGTGGTCTTGCCGGAGCCGGATGGCCCTTCGAGCGAGACGATCTCGCCACGCTCGACGGAGAAGTCGATCCCCTTGAGGACCGTGACCACTTCCCGGCCTTCCTGGAAGTGTTTGGAGACACGCTGGGCGGTGAGGACTGTCATTGGATACTCCTTGGGTGAAGCGGTGTCAGGTGTCGGATGTCGGATGTCGGGTGTCTGGGGTGTGATGCCCGGGCGAAAAGCCCCAGACACCTGATACCCGATACCCGACAACATCAGGTTCTGAAGACCAGCGCCGGATCGATACTCGCTACCTTCCTGAACGAGATCAGCGCGGCGCCTAAACATAGAGCGACCGCCCCGATCAGGACGAAGACATACAGCTGTGTGGGGATGATCAGCTTCAGGTCGATCTTTGCCATGACCGGTTTGAGCGCGAACGCCTGCAGTGCGCCGAGCGCGAAACCGGCGATGGCGGCGATCGTGGCCTGCTTGCCGAGGATCAGGTAGATGTCGCCGTTGCCTCCGCCGATGGCCTTGACCGTGCCGAACTCGCGGATGTGCTCCATGGTCGACGTGTAGAGCGTCTGCGCGACGACCACGATGCCGACCAGGCAGCCGAGAAAGACCGTGATGTACATGTTCAGCCCGAGGCCGGTCGACTCGATCCAGTAGCTGCGCGAGCGCCGGGCCCACTCCTCTTTCGTGAAGATGTCGTTGTAGGGGAGCCGCGCCTGCAGCTCCGTGCGCACCGCCTCGACGTCGGCGCCGGGGGCGAGCTTCACGAGCACGTACGTGGTGTTGCCTCGCAGGTCGCTTTCGTTGAGGCTCTGCGCGAGGCGGTAATCCATGAACGTGAGCGGCGTGGTGGTGAACGATTTCGCGTCGACGGTGCGGCCGATGATCTTCAGCCGCCGGCCGAGCACCTCGCGGTATTCGTCGATCTCGAAACTGCCCCAGCGCTTCTTCGCCGAGTCGTCGAGCACCATGTAGGGACCGCGGCGGAGATCGGCGACGTTTCCCTGGACCACGTTCTGCGGGAAGTTCCACGCTTCGAAGTTCTCGAGTGCGTACACCTCCGTTCCCTCGACCGCGCCGGTGGGGAGGTTCACGTTCATGAACCAGACGATCAGGTTGTCCGCCTTGGCGACGCCCGGCGTCGAGCGCACGCGCTTGATGTACGTCTCGGGGAACGTGTGCGCGAAGTCGACGTTCGGCGTGTTGTGCGACGTGACCCAGAGGTCCGCGTCGATCTGGTCGATGGTCAGGGAGGCATTCGACATGAGGCCGAGGAAGAGCCCCACCTGGACGAAGACCAGCGTGACGGCGAACGCGACACCCGACACCGTGATGAAAAAACGGAGCTTGTCGTGGAGGAGGGACTTGGTTGCGAGATCGACGGCCATGGTTACTCCTGAGGGCCGAGGGCTGAGGGCCGAGGGCCGAGGGAAGATGACGGGGACGAGGCGCCGGCGATGGAGCCGTTCCCCTCGGTCCTCAACAGCCCGAGCAGGATCATATCGATCACGACCTGCGTGCGTGCCTCGACCGGGCGCCACTCCACCCACTCGTCCTTGCATTTGGCGATCTCGAGCGAGACGACGCCGTGGATCGCGGACCAGATCACCTGCGCCGTCAGGACGGCATCGGTGAGGTCGTCGCGGAAGCGGCCGGTGGCGGTCAACTCGGCGACGATCCCCTTGAGGAACGCGTACGCGTCTTCATCGGGGTTCCCTTTGGCGATCGTCGATGCCTCGGTCGTCTTCGGGGTCATGAACATGAGCCGGTAGTGGCTCGGGTTCGTCAGGCCGAAGTGTACGTAGGCGCCGCCGGCGGCGCGGAGGCGCTCGACCGGGTCGGGGATCGTGGCTATTGCGGCGAAGCCGTGAGCGAAGGCGCGGAAGTCGGTGTCGCAGAGCTCGGCGAGCAACGCTTCCTTGTCTTTGAAGTGAAAATAGATGGCGGTGGGGGAGTACTCGATCCGGTCGGCGATGCGACGCATCGTGACGGACTCGACTCCCTCGTCCGCGAAGAGCTCGCGAGCGGCGTCGAGGATCCGGGTGCGGATCTCTTCGCGTTCACGTTCTCTGCGTTCCTTAGGTCCCAAACGATCCTCCGATACTTAACAGTGTTAAGTTAAGTACCGTAGATCATCAAGTCAAGGGTTGTTCCTGGAAAGTCGCGTGAGAATCGCGTCAAATCAGTCCACGAGCTTCTTCATCAGCTCGTTGATCTGATCGTAGACGCGCTGGACCGAGTCTTCCACGACGACGGTGGTCGGGTCCGGCAGCCGCTCCTCGACGCGGATCATGTCGAGTATCTCGTCGGTAGCAAAGAGGATATCGGCGAGCTTGTCGAGCACGCGCTCGGACATGGGCAGGTGGACTGCGGTCATTGCGTCGATCTCGATGGGTGCTTTGTAATTCACTCTGCTAAGGAGTGATTTATGTACCGAAATCCCTACCCTCAGTTTTGAGGATATTCGCTGTGACGTTTTGGTTACGGCGGGAGTGGCGGCTTTTTCGCCGGGGAAGGAGGGGAAACTGACCGGCAGATGGGTCCGGTCGCGGGTTCGGGCGAAAGCCCCCTGAACCCGCAACGCGCGAAACCCGCAACTTACGGAAGATCGGGAATGACGCCTTCCCGGATCACCGGGCCGAAATCTTCGGTATCCGGCTTCTCTTCGGTTTTCCGCTGAGCGCGCTTTTCGGCCTTTTCAGCCTTGCGCTCGCGCTTCTGCTGTTCCCGCTGACGTTTGACGAATGAGGCTTGTGGTCTCGGCAATCGCGCCTCCTGAGGAGAAATGAGAAAAGAATCGAGGGCAGGATTGCTCCTGCCCTCGGGGTGAACTGCAGTCGATGGGTGGAAGCTTACACTGCCGTGACGTTCGCCGCCTGCAGGCCTTTCGGGCCCTGCACGACGTCGAGCTCGACAGCGGCGCCTTCGGCGAGGGAGCGGAAGCCGCCACCCTGGATGGCCGAGAAGTGGACGAACACGTCGTCGCCGTTCTCGGTCGTGATGAAGCCGAAGCCCTTAGCGTCGTTGAACCACTTGACGTTGCCAGATGTTCTCATCAGTTGAATCTCCTTTCTGTGCTGCCTTGTTCGGAGATTCGTCGTCTCGAGCTGGCAAATCACTGATGTCTCACCCAACGGCATGAGGGTACCCAGAATTCCGTTATCGTACGCAACATGCTTCGTACGTTGCTGACCCTCCTTCTCGCCTTTCCACTTTTGGCCCAACCGGCCCCCGTGAAGCAGTCCTTCGGCGACTTCCGGCCCGATGCGATCCGGGCGCACACGAAGTTCCTTTCCAGCGACCTCCTCGAGGGACGCGGGCCGGGGACGCGCGGCGACGCGCTCGCCACGAGCTACATCGCCACCCAGTTCGAGGCCCTGGGCCTCGAGCCGGCCGGCGATGACGGCACGTACTTTCAGAAGGTGTCGCTGCTCGGGATCACGACCAATCCCGACAAGTCCTCCGTCAGCGTCGTGAAACCGGGCTCGCCTGAGCGGACTCTCGTCTACCGCGACGAGTTCGTCGGCGGCAGCCAGTCGCAGAAGGAAGCGGTGGCGCTCGACTCCGAGCTGGTCTTCGTCGGCCACGGGGTGGTCGCGCCTGAATACAAGTGGGACGACTACAAGGGGCTCGACGCCCGCGGCAAGACGCTGGTGATGCTGGTCGACGATCCGCCGGCGACGGCGCAGGAGCCGGAGCTGTTCAAGGGACGCGCGCGCACGTACTACGGCCGCTGGACGTATAAATTCGAGACCGGCACCGCGCACGGCGCCGACGCGGTGATCCTGATCCACACCGACGCCTCGGCCGGCTATGGCTGGCAGGTGGTGCGAAACTCCTGGACGGGCGAACAGGCGTACGTGAAGAACGCGCCCGGCCAGCACGCCCTCGCCTTCGCCGGGTGGGTGACGCAGAACGTTGCCGCGGAGCTGTTCGAGTCCGCCGGCCTCGATCTCGAGAAACTGACGCAGGCGGCGCACGCGCGAGACTTCAGACCGGTGCCGCTCGGCGTGCGCCTGCGCGGCTCGGTCACGAGCAACATTCGCCCCTTCGACACAGCGAACGTGGTGGCTCGCCTCGCGGGCAGCGACGAGAAGCTGAAGAACGAAGCGGTGCTCTACACCGCGCATCACGACCACATCGGTATCGGCACCGCGGACGACGACGATCCGACCGACACGATCTACAACGGTGCGATCGACAATGCCAGCGGTACCGCGACCATCCTCGAGCTCGCGCGCGTCTGGAGCGAGATGACCCCGCGCCCGAAGCGGAGCATCCTGTTCGCACTGGTCGCTGCCGAGGAACAGGGTCTCCTCGGATCCGAATACTTCGGCGAGCATCCGGCCATCCCGGCCGGCAGGATCGCCATGGGCCTCAATCTCGACGCCCTGAATCTCTTCGGCGAGACGACGAGCATGACCATGATCGGCGTGGAGCGGACGACGTTCTATCCGACCGTGCAGAACGTGGCCAAAGCGATGAACGTGACCATGGTCCCGGATCAGGCGCCGGAGCAGGGCTCGTACTACCGCTCCGACCACTTCAGCCTCGCCAAGGCGGGTGTCCCCGCGTTCTCGATCAAGCAGGGGGCGGAGGTCACCGGCAAGCCGCAGGGCTACGGCCAGGCGAAGGTGAAGGAGTACCGCGACAAGCACTACCACCAGGCCAGCGACGAGTTCGACCCGACGTGGGATTTCGGCTCGGCGGTGCAGGTGGCGCGCTTCGCCTTGTGGCTCGGATACGAGGCCGCGCAAGCCACGGAGATGCCGATGTGGCTGCAGGGCGAAGAGTTTTACGAGAAGACCGCGGGGGTGAGGAAGTAGCGCGCGCCAATCGCGCGTAGGCGGACGTTTTTCGGTTCGGCCACAGAGAGACGACGAGAGGCCTCCGGCGAGCCGGGGTGACCGGCAGCATTTGTTTGCGCACGGACGGCGCTTCGTGCGAGAGGCGTGCGTTCAGCCTTGGGCGACCAGTGCTGCCGGTCACACCGGCCCGCCGGAGGCCTCCCGTCGGTTCCCTGTGGCGAACGGAAAGCGCCGGCCTAGACGCGGCCGACGCGCGGGGATTCGGCGGCGTGCATGGCCATCATGGCGGCGCCTTCCACCGGGGTGTGCTTCGGTGGGAGGAGCGATGCGCCGGGCGCATCGCGCAGCAGGCGCAGCCGCATCGGGCTGAGGAGCAGGTCGCCCGCATGGAACGCGCCGCCGACGTAGGCGACCGGGAACTCGGTATCGGTCATGTGCAGCTTGCGGGCGATCGCGAGGATGCACTCCGCGAGCTCGGAGCCGCCGCGCGCGAGGATCTCGCTCGCCACCACGTCGCCCGATTCGGCCGCGTTGATCACCAGCTTCCCGTAGCGCGCGATGTCGTCGACGTGCGTCGTCGCGGCGTAGACGAATCGCGGCAGGTCATCGGGGCTGCACATGTCGTATTCGTTGCAGAGGAGCTCGGTCATCTTCGTCGCGAAGCCGCGGCCGTCGTGGGCGCGGACGATCGCGGAAAGCCCTTCGCGCGCGATCCAGAACCCGCTCCCCTCGTCGCCGAGCGTGGGGCCCCAGCCGCCGGCGCGCGCTTCGTCGCCTGCCGCGTTGCGGCCGAAGGAGACCGAGCCGGTGCCGGAGATGATCACGATGCCGCCGCCGAAGCCCACCGCGCCGGTGAGCGCGATCCGGGCGTCGGTGTCGACGATGAAGTTGCCGCGGGGGAAGAAGATGCGCAGCGCGTCGATGACGTCCTGGCGGTGGACGGGATGATCGGAGCCGGCGATGCCGCAGTAGGCGTACTCGACGTCCCTGATCGCGATGCCGGCCTGGACCAGGGCGATGTTCACCGCCCGCTCGATGTTGCGCGTGGCCGTTTCGATCCCGACGCGCAGGTGATTCGAGGCGCCGGCCAGCCCACGGCCGAGGGCGTTGCCTTTTTCGTCCACGACGAGCGCAGCAGTTTTCGACGCGCCGCCGTCGACGCCGATGAAGTAGGTCATGCGGAGTCAGCGTATTGCAATGGTGTTACCCGGCAGCGTACCGAACCGGTCTGCTCTTTGCACAATAACTACCCTGCAGTACGGACTCATAAGGAGAAAACATGAATCGCAACAGATACTTCAGCGTGGCCCTGGTTGCCCTCTGCGCAATCGCGCTGCTCTCGGCGACAGCCTGTAAATCGAGCGGTATGGCCGTGACCTCGCGCGGCCAGTTCCTGAAGCTGAACATCGCTCACCCGGAGGACCTCCCGGAACAGGGAGTCGACAATCTCGACATCACGGTCAGCAACATGGGTGTGAACAACATCCAGGACATCCTGCTCGAAGTCGAGTTGCCGCCGCAGCTGGTCGTCCTCGACCAGACCAACGACCGCGGCGTGCAGGTGATGAACACGGCCGGCTCGAACACGTACCGCTTCACGTTCGGCAACATCCAGCCGACGGAGCGCTCGACGGTTCGCTTCCGCGTCCGCACCGCCTTCGGCACGATGAGCGAGACCAGCAGCGTGCGCGCCACCGCGTGGCAGAGCTCTCTGCCGGGCGACAAGCTCGTCGAGACCGCCGTGATCAAGATGCGCCAGTAGTTCCGCAGGTGCGCCGGGCGTGAGCGCCCGGCGTGCCGAATAACTTGGCACCTCCCTCGCAACTATCAGAGGATATAGGAGGTTAAATGCGAATTCAGGAAACGAATGAAATCCTCAAGGAGTCCCGTCTCGCGCGCAACGCGGCTGCTCATCAACAGGACGAGGGCGGCATGATGACGAAGGCGTGGCGGATGCTCTCCAGCCTCCCGCACAAGCTCACCTCGATGTTCCACAAGTAACATCGCCCCCGAAGCGGCGGGCTCAGCCCGTCGCTTCGTGCTCTTCGTCCTCGATCATCACCGGGGGCGTTTTCGTCACCACCATCACCCACCTCACGCGGAAGCGCTCCGCTTCCAGCACGCTGATCGCCAGGTCGCCCAGCTCCACCTTGTCCCCGGGCGATACCTCGCGCCCGAGGCGCGCCGCGACATAGCCGCCGACCGTCTCTTCCTCAGGCTCGCCGACGTCGATCTTCAAGCGGTCGGCAAGATCCTCGATCAGATAGTCGCCGCGCACGCGATAGCGTCCGTTGCCGAGCGGCTCGATCTCCGGCCGCTCGCGATCGAATTCGTCCTGAATCTGCCCGAACAGCTCCTCGGTGATGTTCTCGAGCGACACGATGCCCGAGGCGCCGCCGTACTCGTCGAGCACCACCGCCATGTGCGTCTTGTGCTCGATGAACTGGTTCAGGAGCGAATCGACGGTGCTGTTCTCCGGCACGAACAGGATGTCGCGCTTGAGATCGTTGAGGTGGCGCCCCGGCCCTCGCAGTTGCGCGAGCAGCAGGTCCTTCACGTGAATGAGGCCGATGGTCTGGTCGAGCGAGCCTTCGCAGAGCGGGTAACGGGTGTGGCGCGTGGTGCGGATGGTCTCGAGGTTCTCCTCGATGGAGCGCGTCGTGGAGAGGACGACCACGTCGGTGCGCGGCACCATGATCTGCCGCGCGGTACGTTTCGAGAACTGGAAGACCCCTTCGATGATCTCGCGGTTCTCCTCCGAGAGGATGCCGGCCTTCTCCGATCCCGCCAGGATCAGCCGCAGCTCTTCCGGTGAATGCGCCGCGTCGGCGTGCTCGCCGGCCGGTTCGATGCCCACGAGGCGGAGGAGGGCGCGCGAGACGCCGTTCAGCACCCAGATGGCCGGATAGGTGACAATGTAGAACGCATGCAGCAGGTGCGCGACCCAGAGCGACGTCCCGACCGGCTTCTGGATGGCGATCGACTTCGGCGCGAGCTCGCCGAGGACGATGTGCAGGATGGAGATGATGACGAAGGCGGTGGTCGCGGAGGCCGTGTGCGCGTACTTTTCCAGGCCGAACCTGGCGAAAAGCGGCTGGATCAGGTGATGAAACGCCGGCTCGCCGATCCACCCGAGGGCGAGGGAGGCCAGCGTGATGCCGAGCTGCGTGGCGGAGAGATACGCGTCGAGATGGCGGGTGAGCTTCCGCGCCATCTTCGCGCGCACGCTCCCCTGCTCGGCGAGCTCGGTGAGCTGCGTCGAGCGCACCTTGACGATCGCGAACTCGGCCGCGACGAAGAATCCGTTCGCGAGCACGAAGAGAAAAGCGAGAGCTAGATACCAACTTTCCATCGGTAAGGGCGAGGGGGATTATGTCATTGCGACGCCAACACTTCGTCCAGCGTCCGCCAGAACCGCGGGTACGACTTCGTCACCACCTGCTCTTTCGCGATGGTCACGTTGCCCCTCGCGAGGCCGGCGATGGCGAAGGCCATGGCGATGCGGTGGTCGTTGTGCGTTTCGACGGTGGCGGGGGTGTCGCTCCAGCCCGGCTGGATGAGCAGGGAGTCGGGGCGCTCGTCCACGGTCGCACCCAGCGCCCGGAGCTCGGAGGTGACGGTGGCGAGGCGGTCGGATTCCTTCACGCGCAGGTTGGCCACGTTCACGATCTCCACCGGCGAGGAGGCGAGCGGCGCGATGGCGGCGAGGGTCGGGACGATGTCCGGAGTCTCGTTGCAGTCGAACGTGCCGCCGCGCAGCGTTTCCGGTCCGGTGACGACGATCTCCTCGCCGACTTCCACGGTGCAGCCCATCGCTTTCAGGATGTCGAGAAAGCCGGCGTCCCCCTGCGCGGTCGGGATGGCCAGGCCGCGCACGCGCATCGTGCCGCGCGTCGCGGCGGCGGCGGCGAACCAGTACGAGGCCGAGGAGTAGTCGCCCTCGACGCGGTACTCGGCGCGCTCGAGGCGTCCGGAGCGGACGTTGATCACGTTGCCGTCGCGGGTGACGTTCGCGCCGAACGTGGCCAGGATGTCGGAGGTGATGTCGATGTACGGCCCGGAGGCCATGGTGGAGATGCGCAGCGTGATGCCGTCGCGGAGCGTGGCGCCGCCGAGCATCAGCGCGGAGACGAACTGGCTGGAGGTCTCGGCCGAGATCGTGACGTCGAAGCCGCCGCGCATCTTCTTGCCGCGGATGCGCAGGGGCGGGTAGCCCTCTTTCTCGACATACTCCACCTCGGCGTCGATCTGCTGCAGCACTGCCACGAGGTCGCCGATCGGCCGCTCGTGCATCCGCTCTTCGCCGCGCAGCAGGAAGCGTCCGGGGGTGAACGCGAGCCAGCCGGTGAAGAAGCGCATGGCCGTCCCGGCGTTGCCGACGAAGATCGGCGTCTCGTTCGCCGACATCGACTTGCGCGGGCCGATGTACAGCTCGCGCTGAATGGAGCCGGCCACGTCGAAGCCGAGCGTGCGCAGCGCTTCGAGCGCGTAGCGCGTGTCGTCCGCATCGAGGCAGTTCGTGACGGTGGTCGTCCCTTCCGCCATCGCGGCGAGCAGCAGCGCCCGCACGGAGTAGGACTTCGAAGGGGGAGCGGTGACGGTCGCGTTCAGCGGTCCCGATCGCGGGATGGCTTTCATAGCTCGAGCACCAGGCCGTCGTAGGCGAGCTTCACCCCTTCCGGCAGCGTCTCCTGGACCTCGAAGTGCTCGACCTCGTGCGCGAGGTGAATGAGCCACGTCTCTTGCGCAGCGATCTCCCTGGCGCAGGCGATCGCTTCGCTGACGATGAAGTGCGTGGAGTGGCGCGGCCCGGGACGGAGCCCGTCGAGCGCGAGCACCTCCACCCCCTCGAGCAGTTTCATCGACGCGGGAGGGACACCGTTCGTGTCGGTGATGTAGGCGAAGTTGCCGATGCGATACCCGAGGATGGTCCAGTCGCCGTGATCGACCGGGATCGGGATGATCTCGACCCCTTCGTGCGTGAACGCTTCTTCGATCTCGTGCAGCTCGAGCTGCGGCTTGCCGCCGCCGAGCTGCGAGCTGGTGTCCCAGATGTAGCTGAAGGCGCGCCGGATCGCTTTCGCGGTCATCGGGTTGGCGAACGCGTGGATCGACTCACGCTGCCGGAAGTTGAACGGCCGGATGTCGTCGAGTCCCATCAGGTGGTCGGAGTGCGAGTGCGTGAACAGCACGAAGTCGAGCCTCGGGATCGGATGGCGGAGGAGCTGCAGGCGGAGGTCGGGAGTCGTGTCGATCAGGAAGTGCTTCCCGTTCGCCTCGATGGCCACCGACTGCCGCAGGCGCTCGTTGTACGGATGCGTCGAAGTGCAGACGCGGCAATGACAGCCGACGACGGGAACGCCCGTGGAAGTGCCGGTGCCGAGAAACGTGACGCGCATGAGGGCGGGATTCTACGCCGGGAGAGAGCAGGACAGTCGTTCGGGCAGGGCCGTAGAATCCGCGTGTTCATGATGAAACGCCTCGTCACCCTTGCGGCCGCGGGGGCCCTGCTGCTCGCAACGCTGGCCCTCTACGTTCACGACCTGCGGAAGAACCCGCCGGGGTTGTATCTCGACGAGGCCTCAATCGCCCTGAATGCGTTGTCGATCGCGCGTTACGGCGTGGACGAGCACGGCACGCCGATGCCGTTCTACTTTCCTGCATTCGGCGAGTACAAGAACCCGGTCTACGTCTATCTGCTGGCCGGTGTCTTCGAGGTGACGCGGCCGTCCGTGCTCACGGCGCGGCGGTTCAGCGCGTTCCTCTGCTGGCTCGCGGCGGTGACGATCGGCGTCCTCGCCTGGCGCATCACGCGGAAGAAGTGGGTGGTCTGCGCGATGTTTCTGCTCGCGGCGCTCACCCCGGCCGTCTTCGAGACCGGCAGGCTCATCTTCGAGGTCGCGCTCTATCCGCTGGTGATCGCGCTGTTCCTGCTCGTGGTGCACGCCGCCTCGCAGCGGGCGCGCTGGAACGCCGGCCTCGTCGCGGCGCTGGTGATTGCGCTCGCGTTGGTGGAGTACACCTACTCCGCGGGACGGATGCTCGCGCCTCTCTTCGCGGCGGCCGTGGCGGTGATCTTCTTCACGCGCGAGCGGCTGCTCGCGATCGGGGCCATGCTGGTGCTGTTCGTCTGCACGTCGATCGTGCCGGTGCTCATCTACAACAAGAAGACCGACGGCGGCCTCCTCGTGCGCGCCAGCCATTTCAACGTGCTCGGGGCTCTCCGGACGCAGCCGGCGGACGCGTTTGCGGCGCTGGAGCGGAACTTCGTGAATTCGCTGCTGCCGGTCGGGATGGTGATCCGCGGCGATCAGAACTCGCGGCATCACGTCCCGACGAGCGGAGGAAGCCTGCTTGCCGGAACGATGCTGCTTGCGATCGCCGGGGCTGTCCTGACGATCCGGACACGCCCGCTCGACCGGTGGTGGACGTTCGTGCTGGCCGGCACGCTCCTTTCCGTGCTCCCCTGCGCGATCGCGACCGACGTCTATCACTCGCTGCGGCTCTCCTCGTACATCGTGTTCATGCTCGTGCTGAGCATCCGCGCCCTGGCCGTTCCGACTCCCGGCCTCCGGCCGCTGATCGCCACCGCGCTCGTCCTCGGCGCGCTGCAGCCGCTCTGGTTCTTCCGCGCGTTTCACCGATACGGCCCGGAACGCTGGGACCAGTTCAATACGGGCCTGGAGTGGGTGACGCGCGCGGCACTTCCCCGCCCGGAGCGGCCGATCTATGTCCTCGGGCACAGCTACGCGGGGGCTTTCTTCTACGGGGAGCTGAACCACGTCCCGCGGGATCAGTTCACGGTCGTCAGCGGGCCGGAGAACCTTCCGCCACGCTCGATCTACATCACCGACGGCGACTGCCCCGGCTGCGAAGAGCTGGCCCGCCACCACATCTACTCCCTCCAACGCACGCCCTGATTCGTGGGCTAGCCCGCATTTCTCACCATGTTGAAATGATTCGCGTCGGAGCTGTGGAAAACGCGATTTGCGAAGCGGGTGACTGATGTCGAGGGCTGTCGCTGGCAAGCATGCACATGTTTGTGTGCAGTTTGGCGGTGTAGTAGGC
>DASQJY010000077.1:0-29156 GCA_035630815.1 Thermoanaerobaculia bacterium | reverse complement strand
CCCTTCCTGGTCATGTTGCCGAACGAGTCGTATTCGTACGCCTCGGTTTTCCCGCCTACGAATGCTTCGATCAGGCGGCCCGCCGAGTCGTACGTGTACGTATCCTGGCCGGCGCCTTTGATGTTGCCGGCGCTGTCGTAGTCGTAGTTGACCGGACCCCACGACACGTTGGTCGCGTCGGTCTCCACCTCGAACCGCGAATGGTTCTTCGTCTCCGGATCCACCCAGTCCTCCAGGGACTCGCCGACCCAGATGCGCTGCACGTAGGCCACGCTCGCGTGACGGCGCAGGCCATTCGCCTCCCCCCGGGGGAGATAGATGACCCGGCGGTTGTCGCGCGAGAAAAGAACGCGGCCTCCCAGCTTCGGAAAGTCCGGCTCTTTCCCCGAGGCCTTCTTCCCTTCGGCACCCGGAATGGGCGTTCCCGCCTCCCACAGCACGACGAGGTATTTCGCCATGCCGGGAGGCGGAAGCTCCGGCCGCGCCGCAACTGCCGCTCCGGCAATCGCGAACTGCAGGACGAGGGCCGCTACACAAGTGAGTGCTCTTGTCATGTGTGCCATCCCCCTCTCCTCAGTATGCACGCTGCTGAATTTCGCGGATGTGAAGCGCTTTCACAGGAGCGAGCTTCAGGTCGGGATCGGTGTAGTTGGTCACAATGACGCCGAGAGCCTGCAGGGCCTCGTTCATACGCGCACGGCACGACGTGATGTGCCGCTCGGCCACGACCGCGCCCGGGTCCGGGAGCGGATCGGTCGAGGCGAGAATGTTGTTCCAGGTCACGGCCGGCCAGCCTGCAGCCGCCCGGACCTTGTTGACCGCGTCGAGCATGTCGGCAATGGGTGCGGCGCTGACCGGCTGCTGCTCCACGGGGTTCGTGAACACCTTGGTCGTGGCAACGTCGCTGTTGCTGTAAGCCGATTCGATCCCGATGCGATACGCGTACGTCTTGCCGGTGACGATCGCCGTGTCGACGTAGGTCGTGCCGGTGTGATCCTCGGCGAGCAGGTCCCATCCCGGACCGGAGCGGCGGTAGACCTTGTAGGACGAGACGCCCGAGACGGCAGGCCAGGTCACGGTGATCTGCGTGGTACCGGTCTTCGTCGCCGTCAGCGTCGTTGGGGCGGGCGTCGCGAAGGAGATCTTCACCTCCGCGGACGTTGCGGTACCGCAGGCGTCGGTGATCTTCAGCGTGTACCCGGTCGTCGCCGTCAGGACGCCCAGGACGAGGACTTCGGAGGTGCCGACGACCGCGTTGTCCGAGGTGCGGCGCCATTCGAACTGCGGATAGGCGGGAGAGGTCGAGCGGCGGTACGTCGGATTCGGTACGAGTTGCCACGAGCCGTCCGGTTGCCGGATCGGGGCGATGTGGCCGGTCGTCGGACTCACGCAGGAAGAGACTGCCACGTGCGCTTCCTGCGACCTGATGTATCCGCACGGTCCCGACACGACGACCCAGAACGTATCCGGCACGGTGAGCGCCGGTACGACGTAGGTGGACGACGTGGCCCCCGCGATCTCACCGTTGTTGTCGGAGTACCACTGATACGTGAACGGACTGGTGCCGTTCATCGAGACCGACAGTTGCACGAGCGTCGAACCGTTGTACGAACCGCCGGACGGCTGCACGAGGAACGTCGGCTTGATGCAGTCGTTGTAGAGCTCGAACTTGATCGAGGAAGGACGCGCCAGACCGGCGTTGCTCTGCGTGTCGGCAATGTTGTTCGAGTGCAGCAGCACGTTGCGCATGCCGTTCGGGGCATAGGTCACGCTGTCCACGAAGTCGGAGAGCGCCGTCACACGTCCCACCTGGTAGGTCGGCGTGATGTCGCGCAACGGCAAGGCTATGCCCGGCAGGCCGCAGTTGAAACACGACGGATACTCGACGAGGCTCTGCTGATCGAGATCGTTGTACTCCGTGTTCAGCGTGACGCTCTGCACGGTCGACAGGGTGCCGAAGACCGTTTTGGCGATGTCGGTGACACGCCGCGAGAGACGCCCGGCCGCATCGGCGTAGTGGTAGTGGTCCGTGATTTTGTACGTCTGATCCCACTCCGTCGGACCGTAGTTGTAGCGCGACGCGCTCAGCAGTTTTCCGCGGTTGTAGTCGGTGTTGCCTTCGAGGACGCCGTTGGACGAAGCGCCCGAGAACGTGAATGCCTTCATGACCCGGAACGTGTCGGGCGTCGCCGCGAGCGGATCGCGGCCGTCCACCTGAATCAGGCGCCCGGCGGAATCGTAGGTGTAGTTCAGGTCGAATTGCGTGTTCGCGGCGCCGTGACGTTTCTTCGTGACCAGGCCGCGCGAGTCATACTCATACGACGTCATGCCGGATTCCGGCTGCGATTCCCAGCGCAGGAAGCCGCGGCCGTCGTAATCGAAAAGCCGGCGCTGCACGGGACCGTTTGCCGCACCTTTCATCGTGACGCTGAAGAGCTTGTCGTCCGGCCCATACGAATATTCGGCGCGGACTGCCGCACCGATCCGACTGGCCGTGCTGGTCGGACCGGAGTTTTCCACGACGGCAGTGAGCCGCCCGTGGCCGTCGTACTCTTCGGTGGTGATGACGCGCGATTCCGTGGTGCCGGTGGCGATGCCGATATCGCGCGTCTTCTGCCTGATGCCGGTGTAGGTGAAGTCCGTCTGCGAGCCCGGGGCAGGCCCCGTCACGGTCTCGACGCGGCCGAGATCGTCGTAGGCGAAGACGGTCTTCGGAAGGGCGGTGCTCGCGGCCGTGCCGAACTCCGTCACGGACTCGCGGCGGCCGAGATCGTCGTAAACCGTGTAACGCAAGCTCTCGACGTTGGACGGCAGCGTCATCGTTTCCTTCTCGAGGCGCCCCAGTCCGTCGAATGTGTACGAATTGCTCCTGAGAGGCGTACCGCTCGAGGTTCCGTTCGGATAATCGGCCACCGCCACGACGCGGGTGGTGCTGGTAGTCGGGAACGTGTATTTCGTCCACGCCCGCCCCTGCGGCTTGACGAGCGTCTGCCGGCCCATGGTGTCGTAGACGACATCGGTCGCGATGCCTGTGGTGTCGCGGCTGCTCTTCAGGAGGCCGGTGTACTGGTCGATGGTGACGTCGCGCGAGAGGAACGTCGCCCCCGTGGCGCTCGACGTCTCCGTCCAGGTGTGTGTCGAAGTGTTGACCGCCGAACGCGTGTGCGTGACGCTGGAGTCGAGCGTACCGAGCGACGTCGACGAAAGCGTACCGGTGCCGACGCCGGTCTGGCCGGTGGCGGCATCGCCGCCGTAATGGCTTTCGTTCGTCAGGAAGCCTTTCGCGCTGTCGTACGTGAACACGACGATGACGTCCGAGGAACTGCGCGTACCCGCGGTCGTGTCGCGAATCAGGCGCTTGCGGTTGAGGAGTTGCGGCTTTGCGGCGTCGAACGCGAATTCCGTCTTCACGATCCGGTCACCCTCGGCCACGGTCGTGTAGTCGAACGCCAGCGGAGCCCACGGCGGCATCACTCCGTTCGCGTCTCCGCTCGGGTCGAACGTCCCGGTGACGTTCTGGGTGAAATGCTTCACCGATACTTTCTGCGGTGTGCCGGCGATGGTGCTGGTCCTGGTGGTCGTGCTGTAGCCGCCGAGACCGTTGAAGCCGTCCCTCAGCGTCACAACGGCGGAACCGTCTTCGTAATAGACACTCTCGTCCCGAAGCCGGCGATTGGCGGAGATTTCGGGTCCACTGTTCGCGTCGTAGGAGACGTAGGTCGTCTGTTTGAGAACGCCGTTCCTGTCGAACGTCTTGGTCGACAGAAACCGGCGGCGGTCGGCGGGAGAAAGGATCTCGGGATTGTCTACGCGACGAGGGCCGGCCGGTTCCTGGTCCGGATACCTGGTGAACGGCAGGCCGTATTCAGTGGGGATGGTGTTCGTCGCGAACTTCGAGAACTCGGTCCCCGCGGAATAGTAGTTGAGCAGCGTCGACGCAACGCTCCCTCCGCTGCCGGAGGTGCTGAAGCCGACGTAGTCCTCAACGGTGGTGATCTGCGTGTGGTACTTCAGTACGGTGGCGGCCTGCAGTTCCGACGAATACGTTCGCTTCGTCAGGACGTCTCCCGAGCCCGGGGCTCGCGAGTAGCGCGTCGCCACACCGACCGAGGCTTCCGAAACACGCGTACACGGTCCCTGTCCCTTGTGGCATCCCCCCAGCGGCGAATCCTCAGGAAACTCCCACACCCGGTACTGCCATTCGATCGAGCCGGCGGTCGGCAGCACGAGACTGGTGACGTTTCCGGTGAAGCTGCCGTGACGCGTGCAGGCGACCGCCCTTGCGGTGGCGCCGAGCCCTCCCCCGTTCGGGGTGATGACGACAGTCGGTACCGTCGTGTAGCCACTACCGAACGAAGTGATGTCGATCGCGGTCACAACGCCGTTCGAGACCACGGCGGTCGCCGCGGCGCCCGAGCCGCCGCCGCCCGTGAACGAAATGGTCGGCGCATTCGTGTATCCGCTGCCACCGTTTTTCACGATGACGTGCGTGACGCCTGATGCGACGGCCTGTCCGAAGGGCTGCTCCGGATCGCTGAACGTCGCCAGGCTGCCGCGATCGTAGGTCATTGTGTAAGACAGTCCATCGGGCTGCGTAATGCTCGCGAGAATAGGAACGTGCACGAGGGGCGGCACCCAGCAATCCTGATTCCTGGCGTACTTGCGCGAGATCGGCGAGGCCGCGAACGTGCTCGAGTTGTTGTCGTCGTCGACGTAGCCGAGGGTATAGACGGCAGGGGTGCCTCCGAAAGCAGCGAGGCTGGCGCCGATCAGGACGTCGTAGTGGTCGGGATCGTCACTGTTGCCGAGATCGGTCTCGGGGAACGGAGGGTTCGCTACATCCGGCGATCCCGCTACGCCCGTCATTCTCTTGAAGGTCAGCGTATGCGAACGTTGCAGCGAGTCCGTGACGGTGAGGATGGTGGTGTTGTTCGCCCCCGCGGCCCGCGCGAATCTCACCCAGTTCGGATAATCGCCTCCGGACATGGGGAGGCCATCGCGCATCTCGACCAGCCGCCCCAGCGCGTCGAACTTGTGGATCGAGCCGTCCGGAAAATCGATCTCCGCGCCGAGATACACGTTCCCGGAGCTGTACAACTGCCGGAGCCGGAGATAGGTCGAGTCGTTCGAGTAGAACACCCGCGTGTTCGTGTCCGCGGGAGCCGTCGTCGTCGCGTTCAGTGTGGTGGAAAACGCATGGGTCGCACCGTCGGCAGAAATGTAGGACCGATCGCCGCGCATCTTGCCGAGCATCAGCCGCCACCCCATCCCGGAATCGGGACCGTCCTGGGTGTAGATGTCGTAAAGGTCGTAATAGTAGGACTTGCGCTCGATCCAGTTTTGCGGATCGTTGCTGTCCTGTTCGTACCAGATATTCTCGGACATGCTCCAGTTATTGCCCGTGTAGCTCAGGCCGAAGTTGTACGAGAGATGGTCGCCGACGGAGTACGTCTGTCCCAGCGGGACCATCAGGGTGATGCTGCCGTTGAAGAGGTTGACTGCTTCGATCTTCGAGAAGTCGTACGTCGTCGCGGCATTGAATCCCTTGGCGAGATTCGGGTTCTCCGTCGTAAACGCGGGTGACGTCACCAGGAGCAGCAGGAGTATCCAGGCGAGCCGTCTCACTGGTTCACCTCTGTGAGGTAGAACTGGAGCCGCCTGACATCGATCGCCACGACCACGTCACGCGGAGTCAACTGTCGCGGAGCGGGCACACGCCCGACCAGGCTGCGGCCGCGGGAAAAATCGACCGCAGTCCGTCCGTTCTGGACGCCGTCAGCGTCGCTGTCATGCCCGTCGGCGGCAAATGCCGCCCAGGCGCCGACACGCGGCCGCACGATCAACAGGTCGACCATTCCACGTCCGGAGACGAATTGATCGAGCTGGCCGTGCTGGTTCTTCCGCAGCGTCGCAGCGGGAAACTGCAGTTGCCGGAATCGCGACTCCGGCGGCGCCACAATCGCGGCAGCCCCCGTCGCGCTGTCGACAACGAACCAGATGGATTGCGTCGGAATCAACTCCGGCAGCTTGAACTCCACACGGCCGTCACGATCGTCATCGGCGGTGGCACGCTGCCAGCGCTTCAACTGCACCGAACCGGTGCTGCTGAACTGCTGGGCCGCGCCGAACAACACCACGGACTGGCCTGATGTCACATTCGTGACGACGATACGGTCTTCGCTGAGCGTCACCTGCGGCGGCTGTGCCGTCGCGGCGGCACTCGTGCCGGCCACTGTCGCGGTAAGGAGAAATGCAAGACAGAGAATTCTCGATGTCGCTTGTTTCGGCATGGCTTCCACTCGCTCTCTCCTACTGCAGCGACAGCAGCACGAGAATCTCGCCGACGCCGCCCGCGAGCGGCTCGAGGGCTTTGCCGATGATCGTGCCGGGCTGGTGGAAGCTGCGGCCGTTGATGTCCATCGGCTCGGAGCGCATGGCCGTGCCGGAGATGGCGCTGGTGACGAGGAGATCGCCGACCTGGATTGGCGCCTTCGTGGCGTCGACCCTGACCTTCACGCGGCCGTAGGTCGCGATCTGTTCCTTCCCTTCGCCCTCGATCCCGAGGCTGAGGCCGGGCTGGGCGGAAACGACGCCCGCGACGCTCGTGTCGTACGCGTCGAACGAGGCCATGACTTCGTTGTTGCGCGTCTTGTTGAGCACGACCACCGTGCCGGGCTCGAGGTCGGTCGTGGACGGGACCCACTCCGCGACGTCCTGGTACGTGGCGCGGATGTTCGTACCGGTCACCGTGCCCTGGAAATGTGCGTCGCCGATGACGTGCAGCTTGTAGGACGGCGATGTGGTGCCGATTCCGACGTTGCCGGCGAAGTAGTTGGTGTCGTTCGCACCGACCTGGTAGAACGCGTAATCGTTCGTTCCCGCGACGTCGGCGACATAGACGCCATAGCCGTTCACGATCGTGCCGCCACCGCCGTTCACGCTGAAGGAAGCGCCGAACGCGCTGTTCACCGTGGCCGTGGAGGTGGAGAGGATCGCCGCCTCGGTACGCACGCCGATCAGGGTCTGTAACGTGCCTTCGCCCGAGACGAACACGCGCAACCGTCCGCCATCCATCGTGCCGCTGTTCGTCACCCCCGCGGCCACTGTCTCGGTCATTGTGGTCAGGATGCCGTAGTCGTCCAGGTTCACGTTGGCGCTGACCGTCTCGCCGGAAGTGATATGCAGGGCCGTGGCAGCAGAAGCAGGACGGGCAATGGTCATCGTAGGTCCGTTGTCCGCTCCGACGCGGACGCGCTCGGCTCCTCCCGTGGCGAAAATGATCGGCGCATTCAGGTAGTTCGACAGCTGAATCGCGTTCGCGCCGCCGAGCGCGGTCGTGGATGCCGAGTTCGCGAACGCGAGATGTCCCTTGAGCGTGGTCCCCTCAGTGAAGCGTATGCCGCTGTACGAGTTCTGCCCGGTACCGGGATCCGAATTATTGATGCGCATGTACGCCGCGCCCGGCACATTCCGGAAGATGTCCAGGATGTATGCCGGCGTGTCGGTCCCGATTCCCACGAAACCGTCGCCGCCGACATGGAATCGCGGCAGATCGGTGGACGAGAACACCGTAAAGGACGCCGTGCTGTCCGCGGTGCCGAGCGTGGCCGTGATATCAGGGCTCGCCTGGACGATTCCGAACGTTCCGTCCGTCGACACGGTGCCGGGGCGGACGCTCGCGGGTGCCGCCGTGCTGGAGTCGTCGGGTGCCGAACCGTGCGGCGCAGCCATTTCCTCCGGCGCATCTGCCCGCAACGGAACCTCAGGCTGGGGAGCCTGTGCGTAGACGAGGGAAGCAGAGAACAGACAGAGACTGAGGGCGATCACAGAGACGCGCATGCACGATGTCCTTTCGTTCAGCCTGGTGGAGGGCTGAGGCAGAGCTACGCCTGCATCGGTATGCCGGCGGAAAACCCTTCAATTGTCGGTGACTGTCAGCGGAACTTGAACCGGCCGGCACGATCCCACGAATCCATACATCCGTCAAGCGCCAATAACTCAGATGCTTCGTCCCACCGCCGGCACGATAATGCGCAATTCATCCATAAGCCGCGTGAATTGTTCCGGATAGAGCGACTGTGGGCCGTCGCATACCGCTTTCTCCGGATCGTGGTGCACTTCGATGAGCAGGCCGTCGCCTCCCGCGGCCACGACGGCGCGCGCGAGCGGCATTACCTTGTCGCGGCGTCCGACCGCGTGCGACGGATCGCCGATCACCGGGAGATGGGAGAGTTTGTTGAGGACCGGGATCGCGGAGATGTCGAGCGTATTGCGGGTATAGGTCTCGAACGTCCGGATTCCGCGCTCGCAGAGGATCACGTCGTAATTGCCGCCGGACATGATGTATTCGGCCGCGAGCAGCCATTCCTGGATCGTGGCGGACATCCCGCGCTTGAGGAGGACCGGCTTGCGCACCTGCCCCAGTGCGGAGAGCAGGTTGAAGTTCTGCATGTTGCGCGCGCCGACCTGGAGGATGTCGACGTATTCGAGCATCTTCTCGATCTGGCTGATCTCCATGACTTCCGAAACGGTGGCCATGTCGAATTCGTCGCCGGCCGCGCGGAGGATCTTCAGGCCGTCGACGCCCATCCCCTGGAATGCGTACGGCGACGAGCGCGGCTTGTACGCGCCGCCGCGTAATACGCGAGCGCCGGCACGGGCGACGCGGCGCGCCGTCTCGAAGACCTGTTCCTCGCTCTCGATCGTGCAAGGGCCGGCCATGACCACGACCTTGTCGCCGCCGATCTCCACGCCTCGCGCGTTGACCACTGTTTTCTCGCGCTTGAACGTGCGGCTGGAGAGCTTGAACGGCTCGCTGACGCGCACCACTTCCTGCACGCCTTCGAACAGCTCGAACTCGCGCGGGTCGATCGTGTCGACCTGGCCGACCACGCCGAGGACGGTCTGGTCGGAACCGGTGGAACGGTGGACGTCGAAACCGCGGCCGCTCAATTCGGCGACCACGCGCTCGATGCTCGTATCGGGGGCGTGTTTCTGCATCACGATGACCATGGATCTCTCCTATGACGACAGCGCGGACTCGCGCTCGACTCTTCTGGATTCGTCGATGATTCGCTCGAACAGGCGGCGGATGGCGGGGTCGTCGAGCGGTCCTTCGGACGTCGACTCGACGTGCTGGAGAACTTCTTTCTCGCGCTCGGGCGAATACACCGGCAGGGCGAGGTGCCCCTTGATCTCGCCGATCTCCACGGCGTACTTGGCGCGCTGGTTGAGGAGCTTGACCAGCACCTCGTCGACGCGGTCGATCGCGTCGCGCAGACGTTTCAGTTCGGCTTCGGCGTCAATCTGCTTCATAAGCAAAAAACCTCTTCCCGAGGCGGGAAGAGGTTCGATTTTGCCGTTGCCGTTCGAGTACCCCTTCTCGCGTCGGGGCACTGTTTGCCCCACGCTACGTAAAGTAGCCGTAGTAATACGCGAAGCAACGCGGGGCGGTCGAATTCATGTCCGGGGAGGGTACGCGCGCCGCCATCGAGCTGTCAATGGCGGCGCGCAGGTACATCACCGGACCGTGATCACCGCGGCTCGGCTGTTCACGTAGCCGCAGGCATTCCGGACGCGCACCCAGTACGAGGTGGTCGCGGTCAACGCCGGCGTCGTGAACCCTCGCGAGCTCGACACGCGCCGGGTCGTGTCGCCGACCGCCCCCTGGTACCACTCGTACGTGAACGGACCGACTCCGCTCGCAAGAACGGAGAGGCCGGTGGAGGTGCCGCGTGTGATGGTCTTCGACAGAGGCTGCGTTGCGATCGACGGCGCCCCGCTGCAAACCGAGACCACTGCCGTGCTGCTGTTGACGGTACCGCACGTGCCCGTGACCGCAACCCAGTACGGCGTATTCGCGCTCAGGGCGGGCGTCGTGAAGGTACGCGCGGTCGCTCCGCTGACCGGAGACGTCTTGACTCCGGTGGTCCCGCGGTACCACTGGTACTTCAACCCGGTGCCGGTCGCGGTCACGACGAGCGTGGTCGCCGTCCCGGAACGGACCGTGGTCGAGCGCGGCTGACCGGTGATGGCCGGTGCGGTGCAGGGTGTCGTGGTGGCCGTGCTGTACGTCGCGGCGGCGGCCGAGCGATCCCACGACTGCAGGTTGATCCCGTATTTGCCCGTCAGGGTCGAGTTCATGACCGCGGCAGTGGTCGACGGCACTTTCGCGTCGTTCGAGTGGCGGAAGCCGAGCGTGTGTCCGAGCTCGTGCACCATTCCCTCGTCGAACTTCACGCTCGAAAGCACCACGCCGTCCTGCACCGTGACGTCACCTTCGGTGATGACGTAGAACGACTCGCTCTTCCATGTGTGCGCGGTCAGGTTCGCCCAGAAGCGGCCGACCGCGACCACGCCGGAGCCCGTCCAGCTCCCCGCAACCTCGTTCGCCGGGTCGTTGAAGATGATGGAGTTGATCCCGTCCGAGACCGTGCCGCGCGTCGCGGTGGTCGTGCCGGCGTAGGCGAGCTTGATTCCGGAGCCGGTGTCGTTCGTCCAGGCGGCGAGTGCGCGCATCGCCGAGCCGACGCTGTCGGCCTGGTTCCGCTGCGTGCCGTTGCTGCGGTACGAGATCGTGCCGCCCGTGTCCCAGGTGCGCCAGCGCGCCGGACGGCCGCTGACCAGCATCGAATACGAGGAGGCCGGATACGCCGACATCACCTGCGGCAGCACCGGGAGCATCGCCAGCGACGCGAGCTCGGCCACCGGCTTACGGATGCGCTTCGCGTGCTCTTCGTAGTCCTTGTAGGGACGCTTGCCGCGCGAGCGCTCGCGGATGTACGTGCGGAACCGCTCCTCGTCGCGCTCGGGATCGACGTATTCGCGGCCGTCCGGGGTAACGCCGATGATCGGCTCCCCTTCCTCGCCGCGCAGGAGCTTGCGGCGGCCGCCGCGCTCTTCGCTGCGGAACTTGCCGAGCCCCATGTGCAGCGTGACCCATTGGCCGTCTTCGCGGCGCTGGAGGAACGCGATCACGCGATCGTTCTTGCGATAGCGGGGCGAGCCGGGAACGATCAGCGCCCGTTCGCCGACGATGCCGCCCGCTTCCGCCAGCTCGATGGTCTGGCCGGGCGCGAACGCGGCCTCTCCTTTGAGCACTTCCTCGACCTCGATCGCAGACCAGGTCTCGATCCCCCGCGTCGGGCGGGCTTCGCTGGAGGCGACGCGGCCCACGATGATCGCCTCAGCCTGCTCGATCAGGACGTCGTCGTCGGGGACGACATACGAGGCAGCCTGGGCTGTACCAGCAAAAAGACAAAGCAATAGCGCGAGTACTCCGACATTTGTTGGACGCATGTTATTCGGAGTAAACGTGCAGCCAATATGCCGTTATTGCCGGGTGCCCAGAATCTCTCTCACCACCGCCCCTGCGCTCTCTTGTTTCGCAATCGCGCGCACGATGGCGCTGCCGACCACGACCGCATCGCATCGTCCACGCAGGAGGGCGTAGTGTCCGTGGTTGGAGATGCCGAACCCGACCGCAATCGGGTTCTTCAGTTTGGTGCGGACTTCGTCCAGCCGGTCGAGCAGCGTGGGGTCGAGCTCGCTGCGCGTGCCGGTCACGCCGGTGGTCGAGACGTAATAGACGAAGCCGTCGCTGGCGCGGTCGATGGCCTTGATCCGGGCGTCGGTGGACGTCGGCGCCAGCAGGAAGACGGTGCCGAGGGCGTGCGCGTGCATCGCGTCGCGCACGCTCTTCGCGGCTTCGGGAGGAAGATCGGTCAGCAGGACCGAGTCGATGCCGGCGTCCTTTGCGTCGGTAGCGAACCGCTCCGCGCCGTAGCGGGTGACGGGGTTCAGATAGGAGAAGGCGATGAGCGGGATTTCGCTCTTCTCACGGATGGCCCGCGCCATGGCGAAGACGTCGCGGGTAGTCGTCCCCTTCGCCAGCGCACGCTGCGCCGCCGCCTGGATGACCGGGCCGTCGGCGATCGGATCGGAGAACGGGATGCCGAGCTCGATCGCGTCCGCACCGGCCGCTTCCAGCTCCCGCACGATCGAGACGGTGTCGCCGTCCCCGCACGTGACGTACGCGATCAGGCCGCAGCGGGATTCATTCTTCAGGCGTTTGAAGAGCGCGTCGACGCGGTTCACTTCCCCTTCTCCATCGCCGCGATCTGAGGCACGTCCTTATCCCCGCGGCCGGACAGGTTCGCGATCACGATCGCGTCCTTCCGGATCGTGCCGCCGTTGTGCAGGAGCCAGCCTAAGGCGTGCGACGACTCGAGGGCGGGGATGATCCCTTCGCTCTCGCAGAGCTTGTGGAACGCCTCCAGCGCGAGGGCGTCGCTGCAGTCGGCGTATTCGACCCGGCCGGTCTCCTGCAGGTGCGCGTGCTCGGGGCCGATGGAGGGGTAATCGAGACCGGCGGAGATCGAATGCGTCTCGGCGATCTGGCCGAACTCGTCCTGCAGCACCATCGAGCGCGTGCCGTGCAGCACGCCGAGGGCGCCACCGGAGAAGCGCGCCGCATGCTCGCCGAGCTCCGTGCCGCGGCCTCCCGCCTCCACGCCGATCATGCGGATGGAGGTGTGCTTCAGCATGTCGTAGAAGAGACCGATCGCATTCGAGCCGCCGCCGACGCACGCGACCGCGACGTCCGGCAGCCCGCCGGTCTTTTTCTTCAGCTGCACGAGCGCCTCGCGTCCGATCACCGACTGGAAGTCGCGTACGACCATCGGATACGGATGCGGCCCGAGGACCGAGCCGATGATGTAGTGGGTGGCGCGGACGTTCGTCACCCAGTCGCGGATCGCTTCGTTGATCGCGTCCTTGAGCGTCCTGCTGCCGCTCGCCACCGGGACCACTTCCGCGCCGAGGAGCCGCATGCGGAAGACGTTGAGCTCCTGCCGCGCCATGTCCACCTCGCCCATGTAGACGACGCACTGCAGGCCGAGGAGCGCGCAGGCGGTGGCGGTAGCCACGCCGTGCTGGCCGGCCCCGGTCTCCGCGATGATGCGCTGCTTGCCCATCCGCTTCGCGATCAGCGCCTGGCCGATGGCGTTGTTGATCTTGTGCGCGCCGGTGTGCGTCAGGTCTTCGCGCTTGAGGAAGAGCCGGAACCCGCCCCCGCACAACTCCGCGAATTTCTTCCCCTCGGTGAGCGGCGTCGGCCGTCCGACGAAATCCGCCAGTACGTCGTCGAGCTCGCGCTTGAAATCGCGGTCGCGCTTCAGCTTTTTGTACGCCGACTCGAACTCGTCGAGCGCGGCCATCAATGTTTCGGGGACGAACTTGCCGCCGAAGTTTCCGAAGAAACCGTGGCGGTTCGGGAGTGAGGTCATGGTCGTTTGACTCTTTCGAACAGCGTCCTGAGCTTGTGCTGGTCTTTGATGCCGGGGGCGGATTCGACGCCGCTGGAGATGTCGATCGCGTCGGGGCGCACGAGGCTGATGGCCGCGGCCACGTTGTCGGGCCCGAGCCCGCCGGCGAGGAAGAACGGTTTGGTGCGCGGATACATCGCCAGCAGCGACCAGTCGAACGCGCGGCCGGTGCCGCCGTCACGCCGGGGGTCGAAGGTGTCGAAGAGCAGCCAGTCGGCGCTCGGATGCGAATTCGTGTCGGGGAGCGTCTCGCCGACGCGGAGAGCTTTCACCGACGGGAGACCGAGGGTGTGGATGTCTTCGTCGGACTCGGTGCCATGGAACTGGATGAGGTCGAGGCCGGCGCGGTGCGTGATGCGATGGAGGGCATCGAGCGACTCGTCGCGGAAGACGCCGACGAACTTCGGACCCTTCACGCGGGAGGTGATCTCCGCCGCTTTCTCAGGCTCGATGTACCGAGGGGACGACGGCACGAAGATGAAGCCGATGAAATCGGCTCCCAGCTCGGCGCAGAGCTGCGCGCCCTCAACGCGGGTGATGCCGCAGATCTTGATCTTCGTCATCCGTTCACCAGTATGCGTACCGCTTCGGTGCGGTCATTCTGCCGCAGCAGCGACTCGCCGACGAGGAACGCGTTAAAGCCGGCGGCGCGCAGCCGGTCGACGTCGGCGCGCGTGCGGATGCCGCTTTCGGCGACCCGGATCGCGTCCGCGGGGATCAGCGCGCCGAGGCGTTCGGAGGTGGCGAGATCGACGTTGAACGTGTGCAGGTCGCGGTTGTTCACGCCGATGAGCTTCGCGCCTCCTTCCACGGCGCGCTCGAGCTCCGCCTCGTCGTGTACCTCCACGAGCGCGTCGCATCCGTATGCTTCGAGGAGACCGATGAAGTCGAGGATGCGCCGGCCGTCGAGCAGCGACGCGAGGAGGAGGATCGCGTCCGCTCCCGCGGCGATGCCGCGCATCAGCTGCGACGGCTCGACGATGAAGTCCTTCATGATCACCGGCAGCCCGCTCGCGTCGCGTGCGCGTGCCAGCCAGTCGTGCGAGCCGCGGAAGAACTCCGGCTCCGTGACCACCGACACCGCCGCCGCGCCGCCGCGCGCGTAATCGCCGGCAATGGTCTCGACGTCGGGGTTGTCGACGATGGACCCGGCGCTCGGCGAGGCCGACTTGATCTCGGCGATGACGTTCACCGCGTCCCGCGCCAGCGCCTCTCGGAACGCGAACGGCGTGCGCGACGCTGCCCTGTCACGCGCCGCACGGCGGACGTCTTCGACGTCCATCGGCTCTTCGCGCAGCCGCGCGCGCGTTCGTTCGACGATCTGGTCGAGGACGGTCATGGCGCCACCTCGTTCGTGACCGCGATCAGCTCTTCGAGCTTCTGCCTCGCCGCACCGCTGGCCAGCGATTCGTGCGCCAGCGCGACGCCGTCCCGGATCGAGGACGCCAGTCCGGCCACGTAAAGCGCGGCGCCGGCGTTCGCGACCACGATGTCGTGCCGTGCGCCGTTGCCGCCGCTGAGGACGTCGCGGGCGATGGCGGCGTTCTCGCGCGCGTCGCCGCCGGCCAGCGCGCTCAGGTCATGCAGCCCTACGCCGAGGTCGCCGGGAGTCACGTCGTACGAACGCACTTCCCCGTCGCGCACTTCGCAGACGCGCGTCGGTGCGGAGACCGAGATCTCGTCGAGCCCGTCGCGGCTGTGCACGACCAGCGCGTGCTCCGCGCCGAGGGCGGCCAGCACGTGCGCGACCGTCTCCACCAGCCGCTCGGCGTAGACGCCGAGGACCTGGCGCCGCGCGAAGGCGGGGTTCGTGAGCGGACCGAGGACGTTGAAGATCGTGCGCACGCCGAGCTCGCGGCGGACGCCGGCTACGGCACTCATGGCCGGATGCAGCTTCGGCGCGAACAGGAAGGCGATGCCCACGCGCCGCAGCACCACGGACATCCGCGCCGCATCGAGGTCGATCTGCACGCCGAGGGCGGACAGCAGGTCGGCGCTGCCGCACGAGGAAGAGACGGCGCGGTTCCCGTGCTTGGCCACGTTCGCTCCCGCCCCCGCGGCGACGAGGGCGGCGATGGTCGAGACGTTGAACGTGCCGCGTCCGTCGCCGCCGGTGCCGCAGGTGTCGACGAGGTTGATGCGCGTGTTGTCCGCGCCGAGGTCGATCGGCGTGACCCGGTCGCGCATCGCCATCGCCGCGCCGGTGATCTCGTCCGCCGTCTCCCCTTTCATGCGCAGAGCGACGAGCAGCGCCGATTTCTGGACGTCGGACGTGCGGCCGTCCATGACCTGCCCGAAGACTTCGTACATCTCGTCGCGGCCGAGGTCCTGTCCGTCGACCATCCGTTTGATGGCCGCGGCGATCATCGCGACACCTCGGCGAGGAAGTTCTCGATCAACCGGTCGCCGCCCGCCGTCCCGTACGACTCCGGATGGAACTGAATCCCGAACACCGGGCGGTCACGGTGCGAGATGGCCATGATCGCCCCGTCGTCCGTCTCCGCGTCGACCTGCAGAAAGTCCGGCAGCGTCTCGCGTGCGACGACGAGCGAGTGATACCGCGCCGTGTGCATCGGGTGAGGGCAGCCGGCGAAGAGGTTCGCCTCGGAGTGCCGCACCTCGCTCACTTTCCCGTGCACCGGCAGTTTCCCCCGCACCACCTTCGCCCCGAACGCCTCGGCGATGGCCTGGTGCCCGAGGCAGACACCGAGGAGCGGGATCGATTCATTGGCCCGGATCAGGTCGATGCAGCGTCCGGCACGCGCGGGAGTCCCGGGACCCGGCGAGATGACGATCGCCTTCGGCTTTTCGGCGAGCAGCGCCGCCGGGTCGAATTCATCGTTGCGGATGACCCGCAGCCGCTCGCCCGCCAGCCGTTCGAGTTGCTGCACCAGGTTGTAGGTAAATGAGTCGTAGTTATCGACGACGGTGATCAAGGGAAGCTCCTCGTTGTGCGCATAGGCGAACAGGGCGGACGCGTCACTGACGCCATCGCCATCGGGGAGCTAGTTGTGAAGGGAGCGGACTAGCGGAGCCAAAGCCACGAGCCGGCGATGGTGCTCTGCACGGGCTCGTTCGTCCTGAAAAGGAGGGTCATGGTGAAGGAAGGGTAGCACACGACTGGTGTCGGTTATCAGGTGTCAGGTGTCTGCGGTGTGTCGCCCGGGCGAAAGGCCCCAGATACCTGACACCCGATACCCGACACCACTCACTCCCGGATCTGCACCACCACCCCTGGCTCCTCCCCCTGCATGGTCAAGCGCAGCTTGGCCGATTCGAGCGGCACCGCTTCGATCTGTTCGAGGGCGCCGAGGTCCTTGCCGCTGCCGGCCATGCGCTGGAGCTCCTCCCCTTTCGGCCAGAGGCGGGTGTCGATGGAGCGGATGGCCTCGTTGTACTTTTCGACGGTCTTGGCGAGGCGGCCGCCGATCTCGGCGAAGAGGTCCATGACGCGGACGAAGCGATTGAACAGGTCCACCGCCGCGTCGTGCATCTTCTTCGCGTTCTCCTCGGTTTTCTCCGCCTTCCAGCTCGCGGCCACCGCGCGCAGCAGCGGGAGGAGGATGGTCGGGGAGGCGAGGAAGATCTTCTTCTCGCTGGCGTACTCCATCAACGACAGGTCGGTCGAGAGCGCGGCGGAGAGGAAGTGCTCGCCCGGGATGAACATCACCGTGAAGTCGAGCGTGCTGCCGATGCTGGCCTGGTACTCCTTCTTCGCGAGCGCGTCGACGTGGCGGCGGATGTTCTTCACGTGCGATTCGAGCAGCAGGCGCTTTCGCGCTTCGTCGCTCTCGTTGCAGGCGGCGATGTAGTCGTTGAGCGGCGCTTTCGCGTCGATGGCGATGACGCGTTCGTTCGGGAGGTGCACGATGACGTCGGGACGGAGGCGCTTCCCTTCCTCGCTCATGAAGGTCTGCTGCGTCTCGAAGTCGCGGCAGTACTCGCTCATGCCGGCCATCTCGACGCAGCGGCGGAGGGACAGCTCGCCCCACGAGCCCTGCACGGTCGGCGACTGGAGCGCGTTCGCGAGGCGTGACGCTTCGCGCTGCGTCGTCTCCTGCGCGGTGAGCAGCGTGCGGATCTGCTCCTGCAGCCCGCCGTAGCTCTCGTTGCGCGCCTGCTCGCTCTTCAGCACTTCGCCGCGATAGCTCTCGAGCATCTCGCGCACCGGCGCGAGCAGTCCTTCGATCTCGACTTTCTTCGTGTCGAGCGCGCCCGTGACCTGGGTCTTGTTGGTGTGGACGAGGTTCTCGCTGACGTCCTTGAATGCCTTCTGGGCGAGCGCGGCGAAGCTGTCTTCGAGCTGCTTCTGCATCACCGCGTGATTGGCGATCAGTCTCTCCGCCTCGGAGATCCGCGTCGAGGCCGTGGCTTCAGCGATCGCCTTCGCCTGCTGCGCGTCTTCGACCCGGCGTTGGAGCTCGATGCGCGCCGCGTCGCTCTTCTGCCGCTCCGCGCGCGCCGCGTCCCGCTCCCCTCGCGCGACGTCGCGCTCCGCGCGGGCGCGTTCCGCCTCCACGCTCTTCCTCGCGCTCCCCACCAGCCATCCCCCGATCGCACCCAGCACGAGCGCGATCACGCAAAGAAAAAGCACCGTGATCGTCATGCGGTCATGATAGCGCCGATGACCCGCTCGACCTGTTCCGCGTCGTTGTAAAAGTGCGGCGAAAACCGGATCAAACCTTCTCGTGGCGCGGTGACGACGCCCTTTTCCTCGAGCTTGCGATGCCACCAGAGCAGCGACCTCTCTACACCTGGTGGAGTCGCGGCCACGATCGCGGAACGGATCGGTTGCGGCGAGGCAACCGTCCAGCCGATGTTCGCCAGCTCGTCCGCCAGCAACGTCGCCGTTTGTAACGCCTGCGCGGCGATGGTCTCGATCCCAATCTCGTGAATGAGGTCGAGCGCCGCGCGCAAGCCGTAGACGCCGTTCGTATTCAGCGACCCCGCCTCGAAGCGGCGCGAGTCCGGGAGCCAGTCGGTGCCGCAGCCGATGAACTTGCCGCCGCGCTGGACGTTCGTCCAGCCGCTTTCCAGTACGTCCAGCAGCTCGAGTCGCTCCGTCGCCAGGTAGAAGATCGCCGTCCCTTCCGGCCCGCACATCCATTTGTGACCGTCGGCGGCCAGGAAGTCGATCTTCGCCTTCCGCACGTCGACCGGCAGCACGCCGACGCTCTGGATCGCGTCGACGCAAAAGAGGACGTTCTTCCGCGCGCACAGCGCGCCGATCGCTTCGAGGTCGGCCACGAAGCCGTTATGAAACGCGACGGAGGAGACGGTGACGAGCTTCGTCCTGCCGTCGATGAGCTTCTCGATCTCCTCGACCGTCGGCAGCGCCGCCACCCGGCACTCGACGCCGCGCTCCTCGAGCCGCTTCCACGGCGTCCAGTTCGACGGGAACTCGAGCGCGGTCGTGACGACGTTCTCCCCCTCCATCCACCTCAGCCCTCCCGCCACGAACGACAACCCCTCGGAGGTGTTCTTCAGGATCGCCACCTCCCCCGGTTGCGCCCCGATCAACCTCGCCGCCGACTCGCGTAACCGGTCGATCTCCGCGTACCACTCTTTCCAATGCAACGCCCCGAAATCGCGCTGATCCCGCGCATGCCGCTCCATCGCCTCGCAGGCGCGCACCGAGAGCGGGCCCACGGCGGCATGGTTGAAGTAGACGAGATTGCGGGTGACGGGAAAGAGCTCGCGATACACGAGGACATTATGGAGTGCGGTGACCGCAGTCGCCGCTTTCACTCCGAGCCACAGGCGACGCGCGTGAGGCACGCAGTAAAAGCGGTGACTGCGGTCACCGCACTCCAAACTAGTACTGCCGGAGCTGGTCGACGTACGCGTCGTAGTTGCGGCGCATCTCCACCAGCGAATCCCCGCCGAACTTTTCGCGCATCGCGGTCGCGAGCACGATCGCCAGCATCGCCTCGCACACCACCCCGCAGGCGGGGACGGCGGTGACGTCGCTGCGCTCCCACTGCGAGCGATGCGCTTCGCGCGTTTCGGTGTCGACGGACGGCAATCCTCGGCGAAGCGTGGAGATTGGCTTCATGTAGGCGCGCACGACCACGTCTTCGCCGTTCGTCAGGCCTCCTTCGAGGCCGCCTGCGCGGTTGGTGTTGCGGTGGTACCTGCGCTCTTCGTCGAAATAGAGCGCGTCATGCACCTCGGAGCCGATGCGCGTCGCGGCCGCAACGCCGTCGCCGACTGCCACGGCTTTCACGGCGTGGATGGAGAGGATGGCTTGCGCGATCCGCCCGTCGAGCTTTTCGTTCCATTGCACGTACGAGCCGAGCCCCACCGGGACTCCGCGTGCGGCGACAACGATCGTCCCGCCGAGGGTTTCGCCCGCCTCACGCGCTTGATCCACCTCGGCCACCATCGCTGCCTCGTCTTCCTTGCGCAGCGCACGCAGCGGCGACTCGTCGTCGACCGCGAGCAGTTCCTCCCACGTCGGCGAGGTATTCGGATCGCCGGCCGGACCGACGCTGGCCACGCCGGAGCGGAGCTCGATCCCGAACGCCCGCAGCAATTCCTTCGCGATCGCTCCCGCCGCAACGCGCGAGGCCGTTTCGCGCGCCGAAGCGCGCTCCAGGATGTCGCGCAAGTCGGTGCGTCCGTACTTCATCCCCCCGGCGAGATCGACGTGTCCCGGCCGCGGAGCATGCACCCGCCGCTTGTGCGCCTCCGCCTCATTCACGTCCCACGGATCCATCGCCCCGCGCCAGTTGTCGAAGTCGCGATTGCGGATGGTGATCGCGATCGGCGACCCGAGCGTCTCCCCTCCCCGCACCCCCGCCGTGACCTCCGCCTCGTCGGACTCGATCTTCATCCGCCCACCACGCCCGTAACCGTGCTGGCGGCGCTTGAGGTCCCTGTTGATGTTGTCGCGATCGAGCCGGAGACCGGCAGGAATCCCGGTGACGATGATCGTCAGCTCAGGCCCGTGAGATTCGCCGGCGGTGAGGAAGTTCATTGCGTCTGAGGAACCAGCTTGGCGGCGGGCTTTGCCCGCGCACACCAAATAGCGCCCGCAATCACCAGCAACACCGAGATCAGCTGCGCCACCGTAAACGACCCGAGGAACCGGTCATCCTTCGCGCGCACGATCTCGACCAGGAAGCGTTCGATGCCCAGCATGATCAGGAAGAGGCCCCAGGCCAGGCCGCGGCGGTGGGGGCGTTTGTTCAGCCACATCAGGATGCCGAACATGATCAGGGCCATGGCCGTCTCGTAGAGCTGGGTGGGGTGGACGGCCAGGATCTGGTAATCGGGGATGGAGGGGTCGACGTGCGCGCCGAACTTGCGGAGCTCGTACGCGTTGGTCGGCGGAGCGCCTTTCGGGAAGGCGATGCCGTACCAGGCGTTGGTGGGGCGGCCGTAGTCGTCGCCGACCAGGAAGCAACCGATGCGGCCGAGCGCGTAGCCGATCGAGAGAGCGGGAGCGGCGGCGTCGGCGGCGGTGAGGTAATCGATCTTATGGCGCCAGACCAGCCAGGAGCAGGCCAGGAAGCCGCCGATCAGGCCTCCGTACCAGACCAGGCCGGCGCGGTCGAAGAGCAGGCGCCAGCTGCCGAAGAGGATCGCGTAGTAGATCTTCGCGCCCACGATCCCGCCCAGTGCCGCGGCCACGACCATCGACGACGCGACTTCCTCGTTGAGACCGTACCTGCGGAACTGCCGCGCCAGCACCCATCCAGCCACGATGAACGCGAGGAACATCATCAGGCCGAACGTGGTGATCTCGAAATTGCCGATCTTGACGAGCGTCGGGAACATGCGGCGCGGAGGATATCAGGCGACTCCGCTTACGCGGTCGCCTTCTCCAGGCTCGCTTTCTGGTCGGAGATGAAGCGGAACACATCCACCTTGCCAGCCTGGTCGAGATGCTGGGAGACCTCGAAGAGCTGCACCGAGAGGAGCGTGTTCAGTCCTTCGTCCAGCACCGCCTTCCTCTTCTCGAACGGGAGCTCGGAGATGTTCGCGATGAGCATGTTCTCGTCGAACCGGCCGTACTGGTCGAAGAAGACGCCGGCCCAGAGCTCGTCCGTCTCGGCGTTCTGGAGGATGGTCATGAAGACGTCGCGCGCCTGATCCTCCCCCACCGTCTTCTCCAGCGCCTCGAACAGGCGTCCGAACATGTCGTTGTAGGTCGAGATGACCTTCAGCAGCTCGGGTGAGTCCTCGACGTCGAGGAAGATCGGGCGGAAGCCTTTCTCCTCCGGCGCCGGCTCGATGAGGCGGGCGGAGACGAGCTGGAAGAGGATGCGCGCGACCTCGAACTCGGTCAGGTCGGAGCGTCCGGTGAGCTCGCGCACGTTCAGCTTGCCGTCGATGTTGTTGTAGAGCGCGACCTCGGTCTCGCTCATGTCGAGCTCCGCGAAGTCCGGCGTCACGCCCGGCACGCGCATGAAGACGATCTCGAGGCTCGGGATCTTCTCCTTGATGCGCGCCGACTCATCGAGCCGGCGGATGCCTTCCATGATCACGCTGGAGGTGTTGATCTGGAGAACGATCCGTTCCTGGGCCAGGTCTTCCGCGGAGTCGAAGAACGAGAACTCGCCGTCCTTCCAGGTGAAGAGCGAGTACATGATCTCCAGGACCTGGTTCTTGACGCCCCACCAGAGGTCCTTCGGCGAGATGGCGCCCATCTGCACGAGGAGCTTGCCGTGGCGGAGCTGGGCGGTGACGCGCCGCTTGGACTCCTCGTACTGTTCCTCGGTGATCTTGCCGTTGCGCAGGAGGAACTGCCCGAGGGAGTGCTCGGGGGAGTTGGAGTTGGCGAAGATGATCTCGCCGTCCTTCCAATGGATGGCCCGCTCGAGCTGGCCCCGCCGCACGACCAGCTTGCCGCTCTGGCGGATCATGGCCATGAAGCTGAGGACATCGGGCAACTGGATCCTGGAGAGATCGCCCTGAAGAATAGATTTTTCCGCCATCGGGACCGCGTACGTTGAAGAACGGCCGCAACAATGACATGGGTGAATGCGAGGCGGCAAGTGGTATTGACGGACGAGTGACGCCAATTACGTCCTCATACACCTCGGGACCAACTCCATGAGCAGCTCCGCCACCCGCTCCACCTCCGCCTCCTCAGTAAACCGCGAAAGGGAAAATCGGACCGTCGATCTCGCCTCGTCCGGCGTCAGTCCCATGGCCAGCAACACCGGGCTCGGCTCGACGCGGCCCGAGGAGCAGGCGGAGCCGGTGGAGGCGGCCACGCCGGAAAGATCGAGGGCGATCACGATCCCTTCGCCGTCGGCGCCGTGGAAGGTGACGTTGCTCGTGTTCGGGAGGCGGGGGGCATCCGCGCCATTGATGGTCACGTTCAGGGAAGCGCGGATGAGGGACTCGAAGCGGTCGCGCAGCTCCGCGATGCGCTCGGCGGCCGGCGGCAGTGCGGCCGCGCAGCCGAAGGCAGCGGCGAGGGGGACGTTCTCCGTGCCGGCGCGGCGGCGGCGTTCCTGGGCACCTCCCACCACGTGCGCGGCCATGGTCACGCCGCGGCGGACGTAGAGCGCGCCGATTCCTTTCGGGGCGTGGAGCTTGTGAGCGGAGAGCGCGAGCGTGTCGCACTGGATCGCCTCCACGTCGATCGGGATCTTCCCCGCGGCCTGCACCGCGTCGACGTGGAAGTGGATGCCGCGGGCGCGGCAGGCCGCGCCGAGGTCCGCCACCGGCTGCACCACGCCGGTCTCGTTGTTGGCCATCATCACGGTCACCAGGCGCGTGTCGTCGCGGAGCGCCGCGAGCACGTCGCCGGCAGACACAAGTCCGTTGCGCGCCGGTGCCACGCGCGTGACATCGGAGAATGAGCGAACTGCCTCAGCCACCGAGGGATGCTCGATCGAGCTTGTCACGATATGGGAACGAAGGTCGCGATTGGTCGCGCCGAAAATCGCGGCGTTGTTAGACTCGGTTCCGCCGCTGGTGAAAACGACGTCCCGCGCTGTCGCGCCGATCAGGCTCGCGACCGACTCGCGGGCGCTTTCAATCATCCGCCGCGCTGTCTGGCCTTCCTTATGAATGGAAGAAGCATTGCCGAAGACGTCGCGCAACGAGCTCTCGAGCACCGAGAGCACGTCCGGGTGAATCGCGGTCGTCGCGTTGTTGTCCAGATAGATCCGCATCAGGCAAGGAAACCGATGAACCCCAAAGCGTTGGCCGTCGCTCTGACGTTCGCCTTCACTGCAACCATTCTCGGACAGGAATCCACTCCACCCAAGGAAACCCCTCGCTCCGACGCCGTCCGCAAGCTCACCAAGCGCGAGCGCAAGGAGGCGCTCTCCCGCCTCGACGAACGGCACCGCGACTTCACGTCCGACGTTGCACCCATCATCCTCCCGGCCGAGCTCGACCTCTTCCTGGCCCTCGAAAGCGCCTCCGACCGCGACACCTTCGTCGACGAGTTCTGGCGCCGCCGCGACCATCATGGCCGCGCCCACGGCAAGTTCCGGGAGATCTACTACCAGCGGCTGGCGCTGGCGAAGAAGATGTTCAAGCAGATCGGGTCCGACCGCGCGAAGATGTTCCTGCTCCACGGCCCGCCCGACGACGTGCTCCGCTCCACCTGCGCCCGCGTGCAGCCGCTCGAGATCTGGAAGTACATCCAGCTCCCCGGCCTCGGCACGAACGTCCGGCTCCTCTTCTACAAGCCGCGCAACGCGGCCGACTTCCGCCTCTGGAACCCGGTCGGCGGCACCGGAGCGCTCAGCGACCTCTTTACCGCCGAGGCCATCGCCCCCGCCGAGCAGCCGATGGCGCGCTCGCGAGGCGAGGCGTCGCGCGAGTCGGTCAGCACCCCGTTCTCGAACATCACCCGCATCCAGCTCGAATGCGCCGACGGCAACGAGATCATGATGGCGGTCACGCAGATGATCCAGTCGCGCGTCGACCTGCTCAAGCTCTTCGCGCCGCCGGAGCTCGAGGCGGAAGACGTCCGCTCGATCATGAGCTCGGTGGTGATCGCGAACCCGAACGCCACGAAGCTGACCGCGGAGTTCAGCGTCCGCTATCCCGCCAAGGACGGCAGCCGCACCGGCGTGCAGATGATGCTGCTCGTGCCGCGGGCGGAGCTCTCCCCCGCCGCGGTCGGTGAGAGCGAGGTCTATACGATCGACGTCTCCGGCGAGGTGCTGAAGGACGGGCAGCTCTGGGAGAAGTACCGCTACCGCTTCGATTTCCCCGGCGACGTGCAGGCGGAGAAGCTCCCCATCGTCATCGACCGCCTCCTCCGTCCGAACGAGTACCTCTCCCGCGTGAAGGTGACGGATGCGAACACCGGCGCGGAAGCGGTCGTGGAGCAGGTGCTCGATGTGCCGGAGATCTTCGAGACGGAGCCGATCGCCGAATTGATTGCCGAGGACGCGCGGTCGTCGCGAGAATCGGTGGGCGGGACGCCCGCCGCTCCACAACCGGAGCCGGTTGAGACCAAGGAGCCGCGGTTGCGGATCGTGCCGCCGCGCGAAGATCCAGTCACCGGGGTGCAGACCATCCAGACACAGATCGCCGGCCACGGGATCAAGGCGGTCGAGTTCTGGATGGACGGCAGGAAGCTGGCGGTGCGCCGCTCCGAGCCGTTCGCGCTCGACTTCGACTTCGGCGAGGTGCCGCAGATGCGGCGCATCCGCGCGATCGGGCTCGACGTCCGCGACAAGCCGCTGACCGGCGACGAGCTCGCGCTGAACGACGGCACCGACCCGTTCCGCATCCGTATCGCCTCCCCCCGCTTCGCCCCGCGCCTGGAGGGGATGACGCGCGTGGAGCTCGACGTGAGCGTCCCCGACGGGGACCAGCTCGACGCCGTGGAGCTGTACTGGAACGAGACGCGGATGGCCACGCTCTTCGACGAGCCGTTCGTGCAGACGGTCGACATCCCGAAGTCCGAGGGCCCCGGCTACCTCCGGGCCGTGGCGCGCCTGAAGGACGAGGCCGCGCCGCCGGTGGAAGACGTGGTGATGGTCAACACGCCGGCGTACATGGAAGAGCTGAACGTCCATCTCATCGAGCTGCCGACCACGGTGCTGATCGACGGGAAACCGTCCGACAAGCTGACCGACAAAGCCTTCCGCATCCTCGACGAGGGGAAGCCGGTCACGATCGCGAAGTTCGACTACGTGCGCGATCTCCCGCTCTCGATCGGCATGGCCATCGATTCCTCCGGCTCGATGCAGTTGCGCATGGCCGAGGCCCAGAAAGCGGGAGCGCAGTTCTTCGAGAAGGTGATGCGCAAGGGCGACAAGGCGTTCGTGGTGGCGTTCGACGCGGAGCCGCGCATGATGCAGAAGTGGTCCCCGAAGACCTCGGACGTCCACGCCGCGCTCGCGCGCGTCCGCCCCGAGGACCGCACCGCGCTCTACGACGCGATCGTGTACGCGCTCTACAACTTCCACGGCGTCCGCGGTCAGAAGGCGCTGATCGTGATCAGCGACGGCAAGGACACCGCCTCGAAGTTCACGTACGACCAGGCGCTCGAGTACGCACGCCGCACGAACGTCCCGGTGTACGCGATCGGCATCGGCATCCGCCCGAGCGACGTCGACGTTCGGGCGAAGCTCGACCGCATCTGCCGCGAGACCGGCGGCTCGACCTACTACATCCAGCAGGCCCGCGACCTCCAGAAGGTCTACGACGACATCCAGTCCGAGCTCCGCTCGCAGTACATCCTCGGCTTCTACCCCTCCCCCGACATCAAGGCCGGCGGCAAGTGGCGCGAGCTGACGGTGGAATCGTCGGAGGGGAAGGTGAAGACGGTGAAGGGGTATTTCCCATGAAGGCCTTCGGTTTGGAGTGCGGTGACCGCAGTCACCGCTTTCCCTGCGCGCCTCGTGAGAGTCATTCGCACTCGCGTCACCCGTGGCACACAGTGAAAGCGGTGACTGCGGTCACCGCACTCCAAACCACTCTCGCGCTCTTGCTCACCTTCCTGATCGCCGCACCCTTATTCGCGGCCGACATGAAGCCGCTCACCAAGCGGGAGCGGAAGGACTTCACCGCGAAGCTGGAGGAGAAGCACCGGCAGTGGCTGATCGACGTCGACGCGATCATCCTGCCGACGGAGCGCGATACGTTCCTCCGCCTCGAAACGCCCGCGCAGCGCGATGCGTTCATCGACGATTTCTGGCGCCGCCGCGACGTGGCTCGCGGCACGACCAACTTCGCCGCGCGCGCCGAGTACTACGACCGTCTCGAGCAGGTGAAGACGGCGTTCGGCCAGGCCTCTTCGGACCGGGGAAAGATCTACCTCCTGCACGGCGAGCCGGCGGCCATCATCGACATCGAGAACTGCCAGCGGTACCAGCCGCTGCAGGTGTGGCATTACCGCTACCTCCCCGGCTTCGGCACCGACTACCGGCTGCTCTTCTATCAGCCGAAGTTCGAGAAGACGTACCGGCTCTGGCTGCCATACCCCGATGAGGAGCGGGCGATGCGCGAGCTCCTCAACGGCGGCATCGACGCGTCGGTGGCGCGGCCCGGCGAGATGGACACGACCAGCACGCTTCGGGACTGCAGGGGCGGCGAGCACGCCATGACGGCCATGGCGCAGATGAGACAGGACAAGCACCGCATCCAGGAGGTGTTCACCCCTCCCGCGATCAACGAGGAGGACGTGAACCGGATCCTCCGCTCGGTGGTCCTCGCCGATCCCGACGCGCCGAAGCTGGCCGTCGAATCGAGCGTCGCCTACCCTGCCGGAGACGGCAGCAAGACCGACGCGCAGATCACGATCCTCATCCCGCGCGCGCAGCTCGAGACCACCGCCGCCGGCGAGACCAGCGTCTACACGCTGGACGTGGTCGGCGAGGTGCTGCGCGACGAGAAGATGTACGAGCGTTACCGCTACCGCTTCGACTTTCCGGCCACGGGGGCGGAGGAGAAGCTGCCGATCGTGATCGACCGCCTCCTCCGGCCGGCGCAGTACCTGTCGCGCATCAAGATCACCGACCCGGTCACGGGAGCGCAGGCCATCATCGAGACGCCGCTCACGGTCCCCGAGGTGAACATCCAGCAGCAGACCGCCGAGACGGTGACGCTCAGGACGATCGCGGAAGACCTGCAGTCCACGCGCGCCTCGCTGCGCATCGTGCCGCTCGCGAACGAGCTGAACGGCGGCGTCACGAGCGGCGTGCAGACCATCCAGACCATGGCCAGCGGCAGCGGCATCCGCGCGGTCGAGTTCTGGCTGGATGGCAAGAAGATCGCGACGCGCCGCACGCTGCCCTACACGCTCGACCTCGACTTCGGCACCATGCCCCGCGCGCGCAGGATCCGCGTGGTCGCGCTCGACTCTCACGAGCAGCCGATCACTGGCGACGAGATCGTGGTCAACACGGGCACGGATCCGTTCCGCGTGCGCATCGCCTCGCCGCGCATCGCGCCGAAACTCTCCGGCCCGATCCGCGTGGAAGTGGACGTGCGCGTGCCGGACGGCAAGGAGCTGGGTGGCGTGGAGCTGTACTGGAACGAGACCCGCGTCGCCACGATGTTCGATCCACCGTTCATCCAGACCGTGACCATCCCGTCCACCGACGGCGTCGGCTACCTCCGCGCCGTGGCGACGCTGAAGGACTCCGACGTCGATCCGGTCGAGGACGTGGTGATGGTCAACACGCCCGATTACATGGAGACGATCGACGTCCACCTGGTCGAGCTGCCGACCACAGTCCTCCGCGACGGGAAGCCGGTGAACGATCTCCCGGAGACCGCGTTCACGGTCATGGACGCGGGGCAGCCGGTGAAGATCACGAAGTTCGAGCAGGTGAAGAACCTGCCGCTTTCGCTCGGCATGGCCTTCGACACCTCGGGGTCGATGGACGAGCGGATGCCCATCGCCCGCGCCGCCGGCGCCGCGTTCTTCCAGCACGTGCTGCGCAAGGGGGACAAGGCCTTCCTGGTGGCGTTCGACTCCACACCGCACATGATGCAGAAGTGGTCGACGGAGCTGACCGACATCCACTCCGCGCTCGCCCGTTTACGCCCCGAGGAGTCGACCGCGCTCTACGACGCGATCGTCTACTCCCTCTACAACTTCCTCGGCGTGCGCGGCCAGAAGGCGCTGGTGCTGCTGACCGACGGACGCGACACGGTGTCGAAGTTCACCTTCGACCAGGCCCTCGAATACGCGCAGCGCGCCGCCGTCCCGATCTACGCCATCGGCCTCGGCATCCGCGGCACGGAGCTCGACGTGAAGGCCAAGATCAACCGCCTCGCCTCCGAAACCGGCGGCACGTCGTACTACATCGACGAGGTCTCGGATCTGGCCAAGGTCTACGCCGACATCGAGAACGAGCTGCGCTCCCAGTACGTCCTCGGCTTCTACCCCGCCGCCGACGTCAAAGCCGGCGGCAAGTGGCGCGAGGTGACGGTGCAGACGGACGCGGGAAAGGTGAAGACGATTCGGGGATACTATCCATGAGTCATGGGTAAAGCGTTCCTCTCCGTCTTCATCACCGTCTTCCTGGCCGAAATCGGCGACAAAACGCAGCTCGCCACCATGCTCTTCGCCGCCGAGGAAAAGTCCAACAAGTGGGTCATCTTCGCCGGCTCAGCGCTGGCGCTGGTCCTCGCCGCCGCCATCGGCGTACTGGTCGGGGCACAACTCGAAAAGTTCATCTCCCCGCGCACCCTCAAGATCGTCGCCGGGATCGGCTTCATCGCCATTGGACTCTGGACCCTGATCTCGAAGTAGTTTGGAGTGCGGTGACCGCAGGAGGGTGTCTCAAAAGTCCGATTTGCGTCACTCCTTAGATGAGGAGAGGGCGAGCGGATGAGTCGACAGCTTCGAGCGGATTACACGACACAGTTTCTGTTTCCGCGATCGTTGGAAGA
>DASQJY010000076.1:0-83778 GCA_035630815.1 Thermoanaerobaculia bacterium | reverse complement strand
TTGGCCGCGAACAGCGGATCCACCCGTACGTTGCCGGTGAAATATTCCGCAGGGCCTTTGGTCGAAGGCTGCGAGCCGGCGCGCGTCACCACCTGCGACTTCCTGTCTTGCGCCGCGGCGTCTCCCAGCTGCGACGCTGTCGAAGCGAGCAGGGCAAGCGATCCGGTTGCTGCGATGAGCCATATCATTTGTCCATGCCCTTCTGTGCGAGAAATTTCGACATCAGGTCCGCGACTTCAAGATTGTTCAGATCTGAAAACGGAAAGTGCGTGTTGCCGCGCAGGCCGGCGTCGGGCAGGTGGACGACGGTGGCGTCGCCGCCGCGGCGGTTGACGGCGTCGGCCCAGAGCCTCGCCATCGCCAGGCGCACGCGCCACTGGTCCTGTCCCGGATTCGTGTGCGGCTGCGGTGGAATGTTGTCGCCGTAGTAGATGACGATCGGGATCTTCGTCAGAGCCATGAAGTCGGACATCGGAACCTCGGGCGGTTTGAAGCTGCGGCCGCCGAATGGTACCGACGGGGCTTCGCCTTCCGGGAAGATGAAGTCGCCGCCGGGCTCGTAGGAGACGATCGCGCGGACGTTCGGACTTTTGGCGGCGGTTCGCCATCCGAGGGCGCCGCTCTGGGAGTGCGTGACGAGAATGCCGGGGCCGATGCGCGTGAAGAGGGCAGAGACGGCGTCGACGTTCACCTGCACGTCGTACGGGCCGACGTTCGGCACCATCTGGCGGAAGAACTGGTTCAGTGCTTCCGGGTCGCGCGAGAACGACACGTTGGGGAACAAGTCCGGCCAGACGCCGAGGCGGAAGATGCCGAACCAGAGCTGCTCGTCGGGGGCGGCCGCGACGTTCATCGACTGCGTGCTGCGCGCGGCGCGGCCGCGGCGCGGCTGGTCGATGACGTAGACGGGGAAACGGTGGCGCAGGAAGATGGTCTGGAATCCTTCGCGTCCGTCGGGCGTGGTTTCCCACGTCTTGCCCGACTGGCCGTGTCCATGCCACAACACGAGCGGCAGCTTCCTGGCGTTCGCCGGGACCTGGTAGAAGACGTAGGCGTGGTCTCCGTGCAGCGTCTGTCCCGCGGAGTCAGGTCCGGCCGGGTTGTACGCGCCCTGTTTGATCGGGTCGAACGTGCCGGGAACGGTGACGACCGTGCCGCCGACGGCGAAGCTGCCCTGTTCCTGAATGATCAGCGGCCCGTTCGCGGTTGCACACGCGGACGCCAGGACCACTATCGCAATGAGGGCGAGCTTCATCGATCCACCATCTTCTGTGACGCCTCGGAATAGCGCGCGCCCTGGATGGTGATCTGCGACGAGGCTTCGTCGATCTCGCGCAGGTCGCCGGGTGTGAGCTCCACGGTTGCTGTTGCCGAGAGCCCGCGTCTGCATGGGTCTGTGGTCGTTCATAGCGTGCTCATGTCCATCGAGAAGCGGTACTTCACGTCGGACTTCAGCAGGCGCTCGTAGGCTTCGTTGACCTGCTGGATGGGGATGACTTCGACGTCGGCGGTGATGTTGTGCTCTCCGCAGAAATCGAGCATCTCCTGCGTCTCGGGAATGCCGCCGATGTTGGAGCCGGAGAGGCTGCGGTTGCCCATGATCAGGCTGAAGGCAGCGACGCTCAGCGGCTTCGGCGGCGCGCCGACGAGGGCGATCCGGCCGTTGGGGCGGAGCAGGTTCAGATAGGCGTCGATGTCGTGATCGGCGGAGACGGTGTCGAGGATGAAGTCGAAGGTGCCGGCGTGCTGCTGCATCTCGCCGGCGGTGCGGGAGACGACCACTTCGTGCGCGCCGAGGCGCAGCGCGTCTTCTTTCTTGTTGGGGGAAGTGGTGAAGACCACGACGTGCGCGCCGAAGGCGCGCGCGAATTTGACGCCCATGTGGCCGAGGCCACCGAGGCCGACCACGCCGACCTTTTGTCCTGCAGTGACGCCGCCGCGCCGCAAGGGCGAATAGGTGGTGATGCCGGCGCAGAGGAGCGGCGCGGCTCCGGCGAGGTCGAGATTGTCCGGGACGCGCAGCACGAAGCGCTCGTCGACGACGATGCTGTCGGAGTAGCCACCGTAGGTCACGCCGCCGGTGTGCTTGTCGGGCGCGCTGTAGGTGGCGGTGCCGTTCGGGCAGAACTGCTCGAATCCCGCCTGGCAGGATTCGCACGTTCCGTCGGAGTCGACGAGACAGCCGACGCCGACGACGTCGCCGTTCTTGTACTTTGTGACCGCGGAGCCGACCTGCGTCACGCGGCCGACGATCTCGTGGCCGGGGACGATCGGGTAGACCGTGGGGATGGCGCTCCACTCGTTGCGCACGAGGTGGAGGTCGGAGTGGCAGATGCCGCTGAAGAGGATCTCGATCCGGACGTCGGTGTCCGTCGGCTCGCGGCGGGCGATGGTGGTGGGGGCGAGCGGAGAGGTCGCACTGTCGGCGGACCAGGCTTTGGCGTTGTACATCGTGTCTGTTTTCCTTTCTGATGCGTGTTAAACCGGGGCTTCCGCCCCGCTGTGGTGTTCCTCGCGCAGCCGGTGGATGTCCTTTACCGGTGCGGCGCCGAAGAAGCGTCCGTACTCGCGGCTGAACTGCGACGGACTGACGTAGCCGACGCGGCGGCTGGCGTTCCCCGCGTCGAGCTGTTCGGTGAGCATCAGGCGCCGCGCTTCCTGAAGCCTGAGCGCCTTCTGGTACTGCAGAGGACTCATGGAGGTGACGGACTTGAATTGGCGGTGAAACGAGGAGACGCTCATGTTCACCAGCGCCGCGAGGTCGTCGATGTCGACGGGCTGATCGAAGTTGGAGCGCAACCACGACACCGCTTTTGCGACCCGCTGCAGACTCGACTCGGCGTGGCCGATCTGCGCGACGCGGCTGCCCATGGGGCTGCGAAGCAGGCGGATCAGGATCTCGTCGACGATCAGCGGCGCGAGCAGCTCCGCTTCCGCCGGCTGCGCCATCACCTCGAGCAGCCGCGTCGCGGCATCGACAATGTTCGCGTTCGCGTCGCCGACCCAGACCGCGCGCCCCTCGCGCGGCTGCGGGAGGCCGTGCGGATAGACCTTCGCGGCCAGCTCCGCCACCTTCTGCGGGTCGAGGTCGATCTTCAGGGTCAGGTATGGCTCTGTGTGACTGGCGCGCGTCACCTGCGCCGCAACCGGCACGTCGACGGAGTAGACCGCGATTTGCGACGCTTCGTACTCGAAGACGTCCTCGCCGATCATCACGCTCTTGGCTCCCTGCGCGACGATGCACATCGCCGGACGCACCACACCATGCGTCAGTTCGGTGTTGATGCGTGAAAGCCGGATCGCGTAAACGCCCGGCGTGCGCAGCTCGAACAAGCCGTCGTAGGGAGCATGGACGGCGATCAGCTTCCCCAGCTTGGCGATGCCGGTCTGGTCGGTGTGGTCTGGTGTGAGTGCCATGCGTTTCCTTCGTGTGGTCAATGTAGGGCGGAGGATCGCGAGATCCTTGCCCGAATCGGGCGGGTTCTTGCTCGATTCTGCAAGCGTGGCAGGCGCGAGCGGTTTATTGCTGTAGGGGAAGCCTTCCCAGCTGACCCGATTCTCTTTTGGAGTGCGGTGACCGCAGTCACCGCTATCGCTGCGAGCCACGTGCGACGCGGATGCGCTTACGCCGCGTGAGGCCCGCAGCAAAAGCGGTGACTGCGGTCACCGCACTCCAAACCAGCCCCATGTCGCGCCGCGGTCGGTGCTCGTGACCCGGAGGCTGCCGCTTTTGATCGCCGGGGTGCGGACGATGAACGAGACAGTGTCGCCGGTGACGGAGATCGACTCGTATTGCGGGGCACGCTCTCCCATGAAGTCGTAGTGGCGGCAGTCGGCGCCCTCGGCGCAGTGCGCCGGCTTCGGGCGGACGTCGATGAGGGATTGCGGGAGGTTGACCGGCGACCACTTACGGCTGCCCATGCAGCCGTCGAAGCTCACGTTGAGGGCGAGGTTCGACCACCAGGCGAGCGTCTGTTCGTCGAACACCACGTAGCGCGGACGCTCGCGCCTCGCGAGCTCCTCGGCGGACGTCGAGCCGATCGCGGGGCCGTTGCCGATGGTCACCCATCCTGCCGGCTGCATCGGCTGCGCGGGCACGGAGCGGGTCGACGGAGACGAGCAGTGCACGCGGAACACTTCGCCTTCGTAGTTCACCCCGACCTTTTCGTAGTAGCGCACGAGCTGCAGCGTCAGTCCGCCCTGCTGATGGAGGATGGCCGCGTCGATTTTCTGTCCCGACTTGCGGCAGCCGACGCTCATCAGGAGCAGTACGAGGCAGGCACAGCGTGACTTCATCGTCTCGCGATTCTAGGTATTCCTTAGACTTTTGACGAATCAGTTACCTTTTGTTGACTGTTTCCTTCTTCGCCCGTACACTGCGCGGCACTCGTCCCGAATTACACAATTAACCCCTGACCCAACTACGGAGGTGCGGATCTCATGGCCGCAGCGTCTATGCGCTACACGTGTGTCCCGTCGACCGGCTCGCCCATGCGCCGGTTGTCCATTTCTCTCATCGTCCTGCTGACGCTCCTCGCCTCCACGGTCTCCGCGCAGACAACGGGATACCAGCAGCTCTGGGGTCCGAAAGAATATTCGCGCGCCAAGGGTCAGCCGGAGGTGGTCACCGAGACCTTCAGCGGCCTGGCTCCTGAAGCTCAGTACGAAATCCGGGTAGCGAACGAGACCGTGTCCGCCGCGATCGTCAGGCTCAACGGGGTCGAGATCTTCGGCACCAGCGCCTTCAATCAGAAGGTCGAGCTGCTCGTGAAGCCGGTCATCCTCCAGGTGGAGAACACGCTCACGATCGAATTGCGCGGCAAGATCGAAGAGCGGATGTCGATCTCGATCTGGGGGAACGCCGCCGTCGTCGATCCGACGCCGCCGACCATCACGGCGTACGCCATGCCGGCCGCGAACGACCACGGCTGGCGCCCCGCGCCGGTCATGGTGGCGTTCCAGTGCACCGACTACCAGAGCGGCATCGCCGTCTGCCCCCCTTCCATCGTGGTCACGACCGATGGCGCCGGACAGACGTTCAGCGGCCAGGCGAAAGACGTTGCCGGGAACACCGCCACGGCCTCCGTCACGATCAACGTCGACAGCGCCGCGCCGTCGCTCGCGATCACCGCACCGGGCCAGGGTGCTTCGCTCATGACCTCGGCCGTGGCGATCTCCGGCACCGTCTCGGACGCGCTGGCGGGGCTCGACACCGTCACGTGCAACGGCGGGCCGGCAGCCATCAGCGGCAGCGGCTTCACCTGCACGATGAACTTCGAGGACGGCTCGCGCAGCGTCACCGTGGTGGCCACCGACAAGGCGGGCAACACCACGACGCAGACGGTGAGCTTCGGCGTGCTGACGCTGCCGCGGCTCTCCATCACCGAGCCCGCGGGCCAGTCGTTCGTCAACATCAGCCCCGTCACCGTCCGCGGGACGGTCAGCGATCCCGACGCGGTCGTGAAGATCAACGGTGTCACCGCCACCGCGAACGGCGGTACGTTCGTCGCCACCGTGCCGCTGGTCGAAGGCAACAACACCCTGAGCGCGGTCGGCGCTGCCGCGAACGGCAAGATCGGCACGGCCAACGTGCAGGTCACGCTCGACACCACGCCGCCGCGCGTCGCCATCACCTCGCCGGCGGACCAGTTCGAGACCGTCGAAGCGACGGTCGCCGTCGCCGGCACCGTCAACGACATCGTGGTCGGCACGGTCAACGACGAGCAGGCGCGCGTCACGGTGAACGGTGTTCCCGCGACCGTCGTCAACCGCACGTTCATCGCTCCCTCCGTTGCGCTGCAGCCGGGGGAGAACACGATCCAGGTGGTCGGCCGCGACCGCGTCGGCAACCAGTTCACGACGCGCATCACCGTCGTGCGCGACGCGAGTATCCAGGCCTCCATCCACATCGCCGGCGGCACCCAGCAGACAGCCGCGATCACGCGCCCGCTCGCCTCGCCGCTCGCCGTGCGCCTCACCGATGCGGCCGGCCTGCCGGTCCCGAATGCAAACGTCGTCTTCAAGATCGTCGAAGGCAACGGCTCGCTCACGAGCGGCACCACCACGGCGCCGTGGGTCGTCGTGCGCAGCGCCGCGGACGGCCGCGCCGAGGCGCGGCTGACGCTCGGATCGCGCGCGGGGGTCGGCAACAACAAGGTGCAGGCCACCGCTACCGGATTCGGTGGCACCGCGATCTTCACCGCCAACGCCACCGCGGGCCTGCCCGCCTTCATCAACATCGACGCGGGCCTCGACCAGACCGGCGCGATCGGCAGCGCGCTCGCGTTCCCGTTCATCGCGGTCGTCACGGACGCCGGTCATAACCGCCTCGCGGACGTCCCGGTGACCTTCACGGTCACGAGCGGCGGCGGCACCATCGGCGGCGAGAGCGTCGTTACTACGAATACCGACAGCGACGGCCGCGCACTGGCCTCGCTCACGCTCGGCCTCGAGCCGGGCAACGCCGCGCACCGCGTCGAAGCGACGTTCCCCGGCCACTCCGGCAACCCCGCGGCGTTTGCCGCCACGGCGAAGGTGCCGGGCGACGCGTCGCAGACCCGCATCAGCGGCGTCGTCCTCGACAACAGCAACGCGCCGCTGGCCGGCGTGACCATGCGCCTCTACCAGGCGTACCTCGGCAGCGCGAGCAACCTCCCGCAGGCCGTGGCCACGCCCGTCGTCTCCAACGAGCAGGGGCAGTTCACCATGACCGGCGTGCCGATCGGCGCGTACAAGCTCGTCGCCGACGGCACCACCATCCCGGGCGACGACCGCTACCCGCCGCTCGAGTTCGACATGGTCACGGTGGCCGGCCAGGACAACACCCTCGCCCTTCCGATCTACCTGCCGGTCCTCGATCCGGTGCACCGGCTCTGTGTCTCGGAGACCATCGGCGGCTCGCTCACGCTCCCGAGCGTGCCGGGCTTCTCGTTCAGCGTTGCACCGGGCGCGGCGACGTTCCCGGGCGGCGCGCGCTCCGGCTGCATCACTGTCACGCCGGTCCACGGCGACAAGGTGCCGATGGTGCCGGGCTTCGGCCAACAGCCTCGTTTCGTCATCACGGTCCAGCCGGTCGGCACGCACTTCAATCCGCCCGCGCAGATCAGCTTCCCGAACGTCGACGGCCTCCAGCCGCGCGAAGTGACGGAGATGTACTCGTACGATCACGACCTCTCGACCTTCATCGCCATCGGCACGGCGAGCGTCAGCGATGACGGCTCGGTGCTGCGCAGCGATCCGGGCGTCGGCGTGATGAAGGCGGGCTGGCACTGCGGAGGCAACCCGAATCCGACCGGCGCCGCCGCGACCTGCCCCGACTGCAAGAAGTGCCAGGGCACGAACTGCGTCCCCGATCCGACGCGCACCGGCACGCTCGACGAAAACAACTGCTGCTTCAACGGCGAGAAGCTTCCGAAGAAGGACAACCCCTTCGACACGCTCATCGCCAAGTGCCCGCAGCGCCTGCAGAACGACAGGACGCACCTGGTCGACGGCTGCTCGCTGCCATCCTTTGCCGGCATCTTCACGCCGGGCGGGACGGTCCAGGATCCGGTGGGAGGAAGCCTCGGCCGCAGCAGCACGCGCTTCGGCCTGCCGGAGACGCTGGGACCGGGCCAGTCGCCGTCGAACTTTCCGTGCAACAACCACGACAAGTGCTACCAGACCTGCAAGTCGACGCAGGCCGGCTGCGACTCCGGGATGGAGCGCGACATGACCTCGGTGTGCCAGGCCGCCTACCCGGAGGCCTCGTGCCCGTTGACCGGCCTGATGTGGTTCCGCTGCCTCGGGTGGTACGAGGAGAAGTCGAACTGCGCCGCCTTCACCTCGGCTTACAAATGGGGCCTCGACCGATGGGGTGAAGACGCGTGGAAGGAGCGGCAGGAACAGTTCTGCGACTGCTGCCCGTAAACGGAGAAACCATGACCCAATCCACGACGCTACCCATCAGGAATCGCATGTTCCGCACACTCACTACATTCACGCTCCTCTGTCTCGCCGCGGTCACGGCCGCGGCGCAGCCGGAGAGGCTGCAGCGCCCCATCTGGAAGGCCGTCGTGGAGGCCGATCGCGAGCACGAGCTGCTCCGTTCGTACGAAAGCCCGGCCGGTACCTGGATGCTCGCGTACGCCAAGCCGGCAGGCGAGTACATGTCGACCGAGAAGACGACGGAGCTGATCGGCTTCGACGCCAACGGCGCCGAGCTGGCCCGCATCGACCTCGACACGCTCTTCGCCGGTAAAGACGTAGTCCGCTTTCACGACCTGGCGGTGCTCGCCGATCGCACCATCGCCGTCTTCGCCACGAACGGGGGGGAGGAGCTCTTCGCGTACATCGTCGACCCGAACCTGAACCGGATCGTGTCGGGAATGCGCCTCGGCTCTACGCGGCGTACGCATTACATCAGCGACGTCGTTCCCGCGGAGGACGGACGGTTCCTCGTGGTCGGCCGCTCGAACGCGCGCGGTTGGATGATGAAGCTGGACGCCAAGCTCGCCATCCGCTGGGACAAGACCTTCGACGACGAGAAGATGACCGTCTTCCACGACGCATCGGTGCGTCCGGACGGCAGCATCGCCGCGGTCGGCGGGCAGCTCCTCCCGACCGGCGTGACCAACATCTGGGTCGGCGAGATCACCACCGACGGACAGGTTGCGGCCCGGGTGATGTTTCCCGGACGTGAAGCGACGATCGCCACCGAAGGCGGCCGCGTCGCGGTTTCATACGACGTCAAAGGTGCCGGCGGCTGGGACGTGTTCGTCCGCGGCTACGGCCCCGGCCTGCGGGAAGAGTGGATCACGCCGCTCACCTCCGGCCTGCGCCTCCCGCGCGAGTTCCGCATCGCGGCCGGTCCCGGCGACACCTGGGTCGTGGCCGGAGCGACGAAGGAGAAAAAACTCGGCGTGACCGCGTTGGGCACCGGCGGCGCTCCGCTCTGGAACTGGACCTCGCCCGTGGAAAACGACTTCTGGGAAATGCTCTGGAACGTCGGCGACCTCCAGCTCCGCGGCCCCGACGTGGTGGTCCCGTACACGTTGCTCACCCTCGACGACGCCGACCGGCAGGTGCAGCGCATCCGCCTCATCAAATTGCCGCTGCGCGCGCAGTGACAGGAGAACGAATGAACATCAGAGTCAGACAAATCGCGCTGCTTTTCTGCGTCGTTCTCCTCGTCCTCGGGACAGGGGCGACGCTCTCCGCGCAGCTCAACGACAAGTGCACCGTCAGCGTCCTCAATCGCAACGCCCAGGCGGCGGCGGACGGCTCGTGGATCGTGCCGACCATTCCCGCGAACTTCGGTCCGGTCCGCGCCCGCGCCACCTGCGTCGAGAACGGCGTGACGCGCTCCGGTGAGTCGGAGCTGTTCACCATCGCACCCAACGGCTCGGTCGACGTGCCGAAAATCGTGCTCGGCGCGACGACGCCCATTCCGACCGGGCTCACGCTGACGTCGCAGTTCACGACGCTCAACGTCTCAAACCCGGCCACGCAGCTGACGGTCGTCGCCAGCTACGCCGGCGGTGCGACCCAGAACGTGACCTCGTCCACCACCGGCACGACGTACACGATCAGCAACACGGCCATCGCCACGATCACGGCCGACGGCTTCGTGCAGGCCGTCTCGAGCGGTACCGCGGTCGTGCAGGCCTCGAAAGAAGGGGCCGCCGGGCTCCTGGCCATCAACGTCGTTCTTTCCAGCGACACCGACGGCGACGGCATCCTCGACGACATCGAGCTGCGCGAAGGCCTCAACCCGAACAACCCGACGGACGCGTTCGAGGATCTCGATCGCGACGGTCTTTCCAACCTCGACGAAGTCCTGGCCGGCACGATGCTGCGCAACCCCGACACGGACGGCGACACGCTGGCCGACGGAGAAGAAACGCAGGCGGGCTCCGACGGCTTCGTCACCAATCCGCTGATCGCCGACACCGACGGCGACGGCCTGCGCGACGGGCTCGAGGTCGAGACCGGCTCCGATCCGACCGACGCGCAGAGCTTCAACCTCGCGGCGGCTCTCCTCGGTCTCGACGTCACTCCTCCCTCGTTCACGCTGATCGTCAACACCATCAACCCGCAGGCCTACACGCAGCTCCGCGTGCTCGGCGAGTTGCGCGACGGCTTCACGATCGACCTCACCTCCCGCGCCCGCGGCACGCAGTACACCTCGAACAACGTGCAGGTCTGCAACTTCGGCGCAACCGACGGCCGTGTGTTCGCCGGCAGCGAAGGCGGTTGCATCGTGTCGGTGGCCAACAGCGGTCATACGGCGGCGGTCAGCGGCGCGGTCCGCAACTTCTCGCCGCTCGCCCTCTCGCAGCTTTCGATCCCCGGCTATGCGAACAACGTCGACGTCGCGGATGACTACGCGTACGTCGCCGCCGGCTCGGCCGGACTGCAGGTCGTCGACGTCTCCGATCCTCGACTGCCGCGGATCATCGGATCCGTCGACACGAACGGCAACGCCAACGACGTCCGCGTCCTCGGCCGCTATGCCTACATTGCCGACGGCTCAGCAGGCGTGAAGATCATCGACGTCGTGAATCCGGCCCTGCCGGTCATCGTCGGCGCGGTCGACACGCCGGGCGATGCCTTCGACATCGTGGTGGCGGGCAATCTCGCGTACGTCGCCGACTCGTTCGCCGGCATGACCATCGTCAACGTCGCCAGCCCGACCGCGCCGATCCTCGTCGCGACCATCGACACGCCGGGCACCGCCCGCGGCGTCGACGTCTCCGGCAACTACGCCGTCGTGATCGACGACGGTTCGAGCAGCCTGCGCGTCATCGACATCAGCAACGCCGCGCAGCCGCGCAACGTCGGCAGCGTCGCGATCAGCGGCAGCGGCAAGGACGTTCGCGCGAACGGCACCATCGCCTGGATCGCCGCGTACACCGGCGGCGTGCAGGTGGTCGACTTCACGACACCGACCGCGCCGCGCGTGATCGGCGGCCTCCCCGGCTCGGATCCGACCGGCTTCGTGCCGCGCGACGTCGAGCTCGCGGGACCGTTTGCGCTCTTCGCGGAACAGCTCTTCCCGAATGCGCTGCCCATCGTCTCCACCACCATTCCGAGTGCGCCGGTCATGCGCGGCGTGATCAACTTCTCGCCGCTCGGCGACTACGCCGGAACCGGCGTCGCCGTCGCGGGTGCGTTCGTCTACATGACCGGCGAGTCGTTCATCGTCGGCCCGGAGAACGGCACGACCGGCAACACGCGCCTCTTCATCGGCCAGTACCTTCCGGTCGAAGATCTGGCCGGCGTTGCGCCTGACGTCACCATCGAATCGCCGACCAGCGCCACGCGCATGGAAGGCTCGCCCGTGACCGTGCGGGTCGCCGCGACGGACGACGTCGCCATCGGCTTCGTCACCATCTCCATCGACGGCCAGATCGCCTACACCGACTCGACCGAACCGTACGAGTACACCTTCGACGTGCCGTCCGGCGTCGACTCGGTGACCGTCGACGCGACCGCGGTCGATCTCGCGAACAACGTCGGCAGCGCCACCGTCACGTTCCAGGTCATCCCCGATCCGCTCACCACCGTCGCCGGCGTCGTCGTGGACGAGAACGGCGTTCCGCTTGCCGGTGCGACCGTCACCACCTTTGGTGGCCGCAGCGGCACCACCACCTCGACCGGTGCGTTCTCCATCTTCGGCGTCCCGACCGTGCGCGGCGACCTGATCGCCTCCGCCAGCTACCTGCGCGCCGACGGCACGACCCTCCAGGGCTCGTCCATGCCCGTCCCGCCGGTGGCCTCGGGCGTCACGAACGTCGGCACCATCGCTGCCGTCCCGGCCGTGTTCGAGACCAACTTCGGCACGCTCGTCTCGCGCATCGACGACGACTACTACCTCTTCAACCTTCCGTTCGCCTTCCCGTACTACGGCACCACGCAGACCCAGGCGTTCGTCGGTACGAACGGCTACATCACCTTCGGTTCCGGTGACTGGACGTACACCGAGACCCTGCCGGGCTTCAGCAGCGTCCCGCGCATCGCGGCCTTCTTCGACGACCTCTACGCTCGCTCGACCGGTGCGATGTACGTCAACGCCTCGCTGCCCGGCCGGTTCGTGGTCACGCACGATCGCGTGCAGCACTACAGCTTCGGCGGCTCGAACACGATCCAGATGACGCTGTACGCGGACGGACGGATCCTGTTCGCCTATCGCGGCATCACCGCCCTGAATACCGGCACGGTCATCGGCATCACTCCCGGTCCGAACAGCGCGTTCGAACAGGTCGACTATTCGACCCGCACGAACTTCGACGTCGCTCCCGACACCTCGATCTACGAGTACTTCACCAACACGAACCTCTTCGATCTCGACTTCAGCTACATCCTCTACACGCGGCGTGGCGACGGTACGTACAACGTCCGCACTCTCCTCCCGCCTCCGGCGGCGTCCACTTCGACGATCACCGGTGGACCGGCGTCGGCGTCGGCCGTCGCAGGGAGCCCGGCGGCCGTTGCATCGAACGCGGTGCAGGCGCAGAGCGTCTTCGGCAAAGCCGAGGTCGAGGTGCGCTCGTCGGGTGACGTCCACTGGCGCGGTATGACCAACACCGACCCGAATGGCCGCTTCACGATCGCCGATGTTCCTCCGGGTGGCATCGTCGTGAAGGTCACGAAGAAGGGGAAAGTCGTAGCCGAGGGGGCCGCGCTCCTGAAGGGCAACGGCGAGAAGAAACACATCGTCATCGAGAATCCGCGGCCTGAAAAGAAAGACCGCAACCAGTAGGACCATCCCATGAAAACCAGAGCCCTCGTCGTCCTGTTGACTCTCATGCCTGCGACACTCCTCGTGTCGCAGGGCAAACGTCTCGACGCTCTCGCGGCCAACATCGGCCGCGAGGTGTCGGTCATGATGCATCTCCAGGACGACGAGGAGTTCTCGACGCCGCTGCCCGCGGTGGTTGCGCACGGCAAGCTCCTCTTCGACGCGGTCTGGACGTGGGAAGAAGGCGGCGGCCGTCCGATGACCAAAGGGACCGGCCGCGCACTCTCCGATCCGAACGATCCTCTCGTCGGCGCGCGCGCATTCAACCGCATCTCCGGCCCCGACGCCGGCGCGTGCACCGGCTGCCACAACGCACCGTACGGCATCTCCGGCGGCGGTGGCGACTTCGTCACCAACGTCTTCGTCCTCGGCCAGCGCTTCGATTTCGTCACGCTCGACCCGAACGACAAAATCGGGACGAAAGGCTCGGTGGACGAGAAGGGGCAGCCGGTGAACATGTCCACCATCGCCAACCTCCGGTCCACCACCGGCATGTTCGGCGCCGGCTACATCGAGCTCGTCGCGCGTGAGATCACGCACGACCTCCAGGCCATTCGCGATTCACTGAGGCCGGGAGAATCGAAGGAGCTGATCTCGAAAGGCATCACCTTCGGACACATCGGCCGGAAGGCCGACGGTCTGTGGGACGTCAGCAAGGTGCAGGGCATTTCGCGCCTCAGCCTCTTCACGCACGGGCCGACCGATCCGCCCACGCTGGTGATCCGCCCGTGGCACCAGGCCGGAAACGTCATCTCCCTCCGCGAGTTTTCCAACAACGCCTACAACCACCACCACGGAATCCAGCCGACCGAGCGCTTCGGCGTCGACAGCGACCAGGACGGCGACAATGCGGTCAACGAGATGACCCGCGCCGACATGACTGCCGTCACCGTCTTCCAGGCCGCCCTGCCGGTCCCGGGCCGCGTCATCCCCAGCCACCCCGCGATCGAAAAAGCGGTCCGCACGGGCGAGCTGGCCTTCGAAAAGGCACGCTGCTCGAGCTGCCACATCCCGGAGCTGCCGCTCGGCAGCACCGTCTTCGCCGAGCCGAACCCCTACAACCCCCCCGGCAACCTCCGCCCCGGCGATGCGGAAACGTATCGCTTCAACCTCGCCGACGACCGCCTGCCCTCGCCGCGCCTCAAGCCGGCCCGCTCGCGCGGAGGTGTGGTCATCGCCGCGTACACCGACTTCAAACTGCACGACATCACCAGCGGCGACTCCGACCCCAACGCCGAGTCGCTCGACATGAACCACGGCCCCTGGTCCCCCAAGTTCGCCTCCGGCAACCGCAAGTTCCTGACGAAGCGCCTCTGGGGCGCCGCCAACGAACCGCCGTACTTTCACCACGGCCGCTTCACCACCCTCCGCCAGGCCATCGCCGCGCACAACGGCGAAGCCCTCGAATCCCGCAAGGCCTTCGACGCGCTGACGAGGTACGAACAGGATTCCGTGATCGAGTTCCTCAAGACCCTGCAGGTCCTCCCTCCCGGCACCCAGGACCTCATCGTCGACGAGAACTACCGCAAACGGGAATGGCCGCCCGTGGAAGCGGCTGGAAAGTAGGCACGATGGAAAAACTGCGCCGGAACATCTTCATCAACGCTCCGCGCGAGCGCGTCTGGGACGTGATGCTGGCGGATGACACCTATCGCGATTGGACGAGCGCGTTCAGCCCCGGCTCGTACTACAAAGGCGACTGGAGCGAAGGATCGAAGATCCTCTTCCTCGGACCGGGCCCCGACGGGTCGGGTGAGGGGGGAATGGTGAGCCGGATCCGGGAGAACCGGCTGCACGAATTCATTTCCGTCGAGCACCTCGGCATCGTCCAGGACGGGGTGGAGGACACGGAAAGCGCCGCCGCGAAGGCGTGGTCGCCGGCGTTCGAGAACTACACCTTCGCCGACAGCGGCGGCGGCACCGAGTTGACGATCGAGATGGACATCCAGGCGGAACAGAAAGAGCACTTCGACAAGCTGTGGGCAGATGCTCTGTCCCGCCTGAAGACGCTCGCGGAGCGGTAGTTCATCCCGGCGCGTCCGCCGGTCTGTCCGGAGTGCGCCGGCTCTGCCGCGCCCCTCGAGCGCGTCTTTGTCGAACCTGCCATGTTCGTAATGTTCCTAATCCGCGATTTCAGGGTTGACGAGTTGGGCCAGCTGTTCGAGAGATTCCTGCCATCCGAGATAGCACATTTCGGCCGGAATCACCTCCGGCACCCCTTCCTGCACGATGGTGAGGTCGGTGCCGCACGAGACCGGCTGCAACGTCACCGTCGTCCGCATTTCGCCCGGCAGGTTCGGATCGTCGAACCGGTCCGTGTAGACGATCTTCTCGGACGGCACCAACTCGACATACTCTCCGCCGAACGAGTGGCCGTTCCCCGAGCTGAAGTTGGTGAACGACATCCTGTAGGTGCCGCCGACTTCCGCATGCATCTCGTGCACGGTGCAGGTGAAGCCGTGTGGCGGGAGCCACTTCGCCATCGCCTCGGGATTGAGGAACGCGCGATAGACACGCTCAGGTTTGGCAAGAAGCACACGGTGAAGACGGATCGTGGAAGCGGGCATGGTCGAATCTCCTTTTCGCTGACGTGACCTGTCGTCCGTCAATACAGGCATAGACGGGGGTCAGGAGCGAAAATCATCGGTGCACGACGATTTTTTCTTCGCGTGCGAGCCGGCCTGGCTGATCTGTACGACGCGAACACGCGTCTTCCGCCGTACGCGGGTAGGGAAACTCCCTCGCCCGGTCCCTCCTTAGTTCAAAGGGAGACAAACCATGGATGTCCGCTTCGAAGGCTTCGAGGTCAAAATTCGTGTCGGCGATGGGGCGGCGGCGAGGGGGGTGGCGGAGCGCGTGGTGCGGGAGCACCTCGGCGCGGGCTGGGAGTTGGTCCCGAGCATTCTCGATCCGCGGCTCTTCGAGATCCGCCCGCGGGGCGTGACCATGACCGTCCCCGAGTCGTGGGACCGCGCGCGGGAGATCGGCGCCGACGCCGGCGTCGAATGGGCCGAGCCGGTGCTGCAGACGGAAGGGCTGGTCACCGAACGGCTGCCGGTCGCTGCACCGGTAACGCGCGGCACGCGCGGCGGCGGGACGAGCGTCCCGCAAGGACTCGTCGCGAACTGGCACTGCGAGACCCTCCACTGCGGGATCCGCGACGCGTGGAACATCACCAAAGGGGAAGGCATCCGCATCGCGCATCCCGACACGGGGTACATGAAGCACGCGGAGATCTTCGCCGACGGGCGCGTGCTGGCGCTGGAAGGGTTCGACTTCGTCGCCGAGCGGAACGATCCGCTCGTGCTCGCGGGCGGCTCGACGCACGGCACGGCCACGGCGAGCGTGATCATCAGCGCGGTCGATCCGGCGGACAACAAGACGCACGTCCTGGGCGTCGCGCCGCGCGCGCACCTCATTCCGATGCGCGTCGACGACGACGTCATCCACTGGCGCTGGTCGCGCGCGCGCCGCGCGGTGGAGCATGCCATCGCGAAGAACTGCCACGTCATCTCCATGAGCTTCGGCGGGCCGATCGCCGGGCCGTCGCTGCACGAGGCCATCCAGACCGCCATCGCGAACGGGTTGATCCTCGTCGCCGCGGCCGGCAATCACGTGCCGTTCGTCGTCTATCCGGCGCGGTACAACGAGGTGATCTGCGTGGCGGCGACGACGCACGCGAAGGCGAAGTGGAGCGGTTCGGCGCGCGGCTCGGACGTCGACGTGGCCGCGCCGGGGGAGCACGTCTGGCGGGCCACCATGAACGGCAATGTGGAAGAGGTGGCGCCGAGCAGCGGGACTTCGTATGCGACGGCGATCGTGGCCGGCGTGGCCGCGCTCTGGCTGGCCAGGCATGGCCGCGACGCGTTGATCAGAAAGTACGGGAAGGCGAACCTCTCCGCGGTCTTCCGCGACGTGGTGATGAAGCACGGCGTCGACGTTCCGGCCGGCTGGGACCGCAAGAACATGGGGGCGGGGATCATCAACGCCACGAAGGTGCTGAACGCGCCGCTGCCGGCCACCGCGCCGGCCCGCGGCGGAGCGGTGACGCGCGGTGCAGTGGCGGCCGCACCGCCTCCGCAGACGCACTTCGACGACATCGCGCACTACTTTCCCGACACGCCGCCCAGCGTCGTCCGCGCGAATCTCGTGAAGATGCTGAACACGACCGACGCGCAGCTCGATGCGGAGCTCGCACGCTTCGGCGACGAGCTCAAGCTGCACGCCGCGCTGAACGAGGAGATCCGTGCGCGCCTGACCGCGCCGGTCCCCGCAGCCGGCACGATGCGCGGCGCCGCTACGGCCGCACCTGCGCCGCCGGTCGTCGCCTCGCGGCCGATGCTGTCGGGCGGGTTGCGCGGGCAGATGGGCGTCTGAAGGGGGAACGATGGCGACGAAAAAACTCTCATTTCCCGGCAAGCCGGTCGCGCCGTCGCAGGAGCCTGCTGCATTCGCGGATCTCCTCAAGGTCGAGGTGACGCAGCAGCAGGAGGTGATCGGGGTCGTGCGCGGCGAGCCGCTCACGCGGACGGCTCCGGTCGAGGTGAACGACGACGACGTGGTCGAGCTGCAGTTCGACGGCGGCGTCGTGCAGTACATCCGCGCCGATGACCTGGCGAAGGAGAGCCCGAAGCGCCGCGACGCGGCCACGGGTGGCGACGTCATCGAAGTGCCGGCGCAGTTCCGCCGCGGCGGGCCCTCGCGCGGCACGTTCGACTGGATCCTCAAGGGCCTGAAGGTCTTTCGCATCGATCCGGCGAAGGAGCTGGCGAACCTCGGCGAGGCGGAGCTGGTCAAGCGCTTCGAGACGAAGACGGAGCCGAAGCCGGGGCTCTATCGCGTCGACAAGGAGGGAACCCTCGTCGATCCGCTGGAGCCGGACGACCTGACCGGCAGCGGGCCGTTTCTCCTGTTCGTCCACGGCACGGCCTCGTCGACGAACGGCAGCTTCGGCGGCATCTTCATCAAGCGTCCCGAGAAGGGCGATGCCGGTTCGGCCGCCGGTCCGACGGAAGAGTGGACCAAGCTGCGCGATGTGTATGGCGATCGCATCCTGGCGCTGCAGCACCGCACGTTCAGCGAGAGTCCGGTCGAGAACGCGCTCTACACCATCGAGCGGTTGCCGAAAGGGGCGCGCGTGCATCTCGTCACGCACTCCCGCGGCGGCCTCGTGGGCGAGCTTCTCGGCCTGAAGAACATCTCCGACGCGAGCATCTCCGTCTTCGAACAGAAACGTGCGAAAGACGGCAAGGATCCGCAGGCGGCGAAACAGGCCGCACAGCAACTGCGCCGGCTGGCCGACCTGCTCACGCAGAAGGAGCTGGTGGTCGAGAAGTTCGTCCGCGTCGCCGCTCCCGCACGCGGGACGATCCTCGCCTCCGGGCGGCTCGATCTCTACTTCACGATCATTCTCAACGCGATCGGAGCGATTCCGATCCTGCGCAACGACCCGATCTACGCCGTCCTGAAGGCCACCGCGCTCGAGCTGATCAAGCGCCGCACCGATCCGGCGCGCCTGCCGGGGCTCGAGGCGATGATGCCCTCCTCGGCGCTCGTGCACTTCCTCAACCAGGGGAGCACGCTCAAGAGCGACGCCGATCTCGCGGTGATCGCGGGCGATCTCCAGGGCGACACGTTCTGGACGCGCCTCAAGGCCCTGGCCACGGACGCCTTCTATCTCGAGGAGCACGACCTCGTCGTCAACACTGCGGCGATGTTCGGCGGCATGGGGCGGCGCAAGCCCGCGTATGGCTTCTACCACCGCGGCGGGATCGTGAATCACTTCAACTACTTTCACAACGAGCGGACGCGCGCGCGGTTGCACGCGTGGCTGACGTCGAAGGATCCGGATCCGGAGTTCCAGAAGTTCGATCCGGAGAAGCCGGGCATTCAGATCAAGCCGGTGGTCGGCCGCGGCGCGGAGACGAAGAAGCCGTTGTTGATCGTCGTGCCCGACGTCTTCGGGACCCGCCTGCCGGACGAGCCGCTCTGGATGTCGTCCGGCGAAGGGCGGCAGCTGATCCCGCCGTACGAGCCGTTGATCCAGCATTTCAGCGCCACGCATGACGTGCAGGCGCTGACGTGGGACTGGCGCGACTCCATCGTCACCGCCGCCGCAGAGCTCGCGGCCGCGATCGGCGAGGAGGTGGGCGAGATCCAGCTCGTCGGTCACGGCGCGGGCGGCGTGGTCATTCACCTGCTCGCGCAGAACCATCCCGAGCGGTGGGGGCAGGTCAAACGCGCCCTGTTGCTCGGCGCTCCGCACGACGGCATGTTCGCGGCGGTCGACTGGGCCACTGGACATTCGCGCCTGGTGCAGATGTTCGCGCTGGCCGACGGCTTGCGCAGCGTGCCGGAGATCGCCGCGCAGATCCGCCGCTGGAAAGCGATCGTGGAGCTGGCCCCGGGCGAGTTTCTCGATCCCGCGGTTCGGGAAGCGAACTGGGACCGCGTCGCCGAGGGCAGCGTGCCCGACGCGGAACTGCTCGACCGCGCGTGGGAGTTGCGTAAGCAGGTGCTCGGGAAGGCGCCGGAGCAGGCGTTCGCCGTCGCCGGCAGCGCGCCGGAGACGCTGGTTGGCTACGATCGTCACGCGCGCGCGCTCACCATTTCTCCGAACGGTGACGGCCGCGTCGCGCATTACCAGCTCCATCCGGGCATCGAGACCTGGCTCGCGGATGCGGGACATGGCGACCTGCCGGCGGCGAAGGCGGCCTTTCCCGCATTCGCGGAGCTGCTCGCAAGCGGGAAGACGGCGCTGCTGCCCAGACTGGTGCTTCCGGTTTCCGGAGCCGCCTCGGAACGCCCCGAGCTCGACGAAAAACCGCTCTTCCCGCAGCTCGACGACCTGCACGCGGAAGCCCTGGCGATCCGCACCGGTAGCCGGCAGCAGGAGCAGTACGCAATCAAGGTCCTGGTCACGCATGGCGACCTGCGGATGGCGAAGTATCCGGTGACGGTCGGGCACTACCTCGGCGACAGCATCAACGGAGTCGAAGAGACGCTCGATTGTCAGCTCGGTGGAAGGCTGACGCGGCGATTCCAGGCCGGCCTCTATCCGGGCGACGCCGGAACGGTGGAGATCGTGCGCGTGAAGAACGCCAGGCCGTCCGGCGCCATCGTGGTCGGCCTCGGCCAGGTCGGCAGCGCGACGGCGGAGACCGTACGTCGCGGCGTCACGCTCGCGGCGTTGCGCTACGCGCTCACGGTCGCCGAGGATCCCGACGATAAGCCGTTCCCTCGGTCGGCCGCATTCAGCGCGGTGAGCATAGCTACCCGCGGCGGCAGCGTGCTGGATGCAGCGGCATCCATTGGTGCGATTCTTCGCGGCGCGCTCGATGCCAATCGCCTGCTGCGCGCGCAGAAGCTGTGGAACGTCGTTCGAATCGACGAGGTGGAGCTCGTGGAGCTGTACGAGGAACGCGCGGTGGCCGCCTTCTATGCGGCACGCGGCGTCGCAGACCGCCTGCGGCTCGAGGCAGAGGAAGGCGAACGGATGGACATCCAGCCGCGGCTCCGTTCCACCGCCTCCGGGCAGTACCGCAACCCGCCCGCAGACACGGCCATGGGCTGGTGGCAGCGCCTGTTCGTGACTGTAGCCGAAGACGAGGAACAACCGCTGGTGCCGGCCGATCTCGACGAAGACGACATCGACACGGCCGCTGCCACGACGGCTGTTCCGAAGAAAAAGAAGGATCGTCCGATGCGCTTCGTGGTGCTCGGCGACCGCGCGCGCGTCGAAGCGGAGCTGCAATGCCGCGAGCGCAACTCCACGCGCCATCTCATCAAGAGCGCGATCACGACGACGTCCTTCGATCCCGAGCTCTCCGGAGCGTTGTTCGAGCTGCTCGTACCGAACCCGATCAAGGCCGCCTCGGCCGCCGCGCCGAACGTGATCATGGTCCTCGACCACGACACCGCGCAGTATCCGTGGGAAGTGCTCTCCGACCCGATGGTCCCGGACAGCGGGCCCTACGCGGTGCGCACCGGAATGCTGCGGCAGTTCATCGCGCCGAAGTACCGTCCGGCGCCGCGGTACGCCGGCGGCAGGTCCGCGCTCGTCATCGGCGACACCTTGATCGATCCGAATCCCGACAATCTTCCCGAGCTCATCGGCGCGCAGGAGGAAGCGCAAGGGGTCGCCCGCATCCTCGGCGGCGCCGGATACGAGACGCGCCTGCACACCCGTGCGACCGCGACGGTCGTGCAGACGGCGCTCTTCGCGAAGCCATACCGCATCCTCCACCTTGCCGGTCACGGCATCTACCGCCCCGACCGGCCGGCCGAAAGCGGGATGGTGCTCGGCGCGAACGTCTACCTCACGCCGTGTCAGCTCCGGCAACTGCGCACCGTTCCGGAGCTCGTCTTCCTCAACTGCTGCTTCCTCGGCGGGATCGACCGCAAAGCAAACGCGCTCGCGGCCAGCGTCGCCGAGGAGCTGATCAACATGGGGGTGAAAGCCGTCGTCGCCGCCGGATGGGCGGTCGACGATTCCGCCGCCGTGACGTTCGCCTCGACGTTCTACCAGGAGATGCTCGAGCGCCGCTCGACGTTTGGGGAGGCCGTGCGTCAGGCGCGCCTGGCGGTGTTCCGCAATCACTCCGCCACGAACACGTGGGCGGCGTATCAGTGTTATGGGAATCCCGGGTTCTCGCTCGCCGAGCCCGCGGACGCCGCGGGCGACGGCGGCTCGGACGACTTCTGCTCCAGGCGCGAATACCTCGACTACATCCGCACACTTTCGGCCAGGGCGACGGAGCTCGCGGCCTCGAACGATCCGGCCAAACGCGAGAATCTGCGCAAGCAGCTCGCCGCGCATGTGGCGCAGCTTCCCGCGGAATGGCGCGACGACGAGATGCTGACGCACATCGGCCTGGCGTGGCGCGACGTCGGCGATTACACGAACGCGGTGGAGGCGCTGCAGGCAGCCTACGAAGACGTCGGCGCATTCAAGACGCTCGAACAGCTCACGAACCTCCTCCCTCGCCTGGCCGTGGAGCAGCACCGGCATGAGAAGGGCGCCGAGCGCGATGCTTCGATCGACCGGGCGGAGAAGCGCATCGAGCTGCTCGAGAAGCTGCCGGAGAACAGCGAGCGGCTTGCGATCATCGGCAGCGCGGCGAAACGGCTCGCGTTCGTGACGAAGGATCCGGCGAAGCGGAAGGAGCTGCTCGAAAAAGCCGCGGCGAAGTATTCCGCGGCGGCGGCGCTCGCATGGAAAAGGGACGATCGGCCCGATCCCTACCCGCTGCTCAACGCGATTGCGATTCGCTGGCTGCTCGGCGAGCCGGCGGACGAGCTGCTCGAGGAGGCCCAGTCCTGCGAGCCGATCGTGCAGGCTTGGAAGGACGATGACCAGTACTGGAAGCGCGGCAGTTGGGCCGACTACCTGCTCACGGCCGGGTTGCTGAACGAAAGACTCGACGTCGACACGATCGCAGCGGCATACCGGTCCGCTCTGGAGAAAGCAGGCAAGAAATCCGAGCAGTTGTCCGTCATCGAGCACATCGAGTTCATCGCTGAGATGCTGAAAGACCATCCCAACCCCGCGCGCGAAAGGTTGAGCGCCCAGGCGGCGGAGCTGGTGGACAAGCTCCGGTAGGAAGTTTTTGGAGTGCGGTCACCGCACTCCAAACTCTTCTACTTCGTCAGCTTCCTCAGCGAGCACGCCGGTCCGATCCTGCGCCGTCAGCAGAAAGAGCGCGGCGGCGTTGCATGCGGAGACGGCGCCGGTGCGGATCTTCCGCACGACCACGGACTCCAGGCGATCGATGCCGTCGGCGCAGATGATTTCGCTGCCGTAGAGGATCGTCACATTGCCGCTGTGCGCTGCGGCGATGCGGGACGTGCGGGCGGTGACGAACGTGACGGAGGAACAGCAGCGTGCGAGCCGCAGCGCCGCGTCGAAGGTTCCGCCGGCCACGACGACCTCGCGGCCGTGCAGCGTGGCGGGGAGCTCCGCCGGCAGCGAGGTGTAGACGCCGTCGAGAGACTCACCGCGCACGCGCTACCTCCTGATGCGGGTCGCGCAGCAGTTCCGCCGGCGCCGCGGTGCCGCCGCTCAGCGTGCGGAGGAACGCCACGAGTTGCTGCAGTTCCCGGGCGGTGAGGCGCAGCGGTTTGAGCTCGGTGTGTCCGGCCGGCGCGGCGGGTGCGCGGTTGTAGTGCGCGACGACCTCCTCGAGGCTCGAGAGCTGCCCCGCGTGCATGTACGGCGCGCGCTCGGCCACATTGCGCAGCGACGGCACCTTGAACGCACGTTCGAGCGTATGGCCTTCCGACACCAGGAACTCCAGCTCGGAGCACTGCGCGCCTTTCGCATCGCTCCAGCGGCTGCGGCAGTTGAATTCATCTGCCAATACGCCCTTCGCTCCGCTGGTCCGGCCGAGGTCGGGCTTTGCAGCCGCCGGCACGCCTGTGTTGTGGAATTCGTTGTTGGTGAAGAGCGCTCCGTCGTGGCACTGCGTGCAGTTCGCCTTGCCGATGAAGAGGCGCAGTCCCGCGACCTCGTCGGGCGTGAGCACGTCCGCTGGCGGCTTTCCGTCCGCGACGAGCGCCTCGGCGTAGCGGTCGAAGCGCGACGGTCCGTACTGGAGGCGCCGTTCGTACGCGGCGATCGCTTTTCCGATGTTCACGTACACCTGCGTCACAGTGATCCGCTGTTCGTCCGTCATCGCGTCCCACGCCGCCCGCGCCGCCGGATCGGGCACCGGCCCCGCGGTGCGCGGGATCGCACCGAGCTCCGGCAACGGTCCGAAGGTGCGCTCGTAGTCATCGCGGTAGTGCTCGGCGATCACGTGCGCGTACTGCGCTCGCGACCCGCCGTGCTCCACTGCGCTCTCCAGCGGCCCGAGGGCCTGCGCCCACTGGCTGTCCTTGCGGCCGTCCCAGAAGAGGAACGGGCTGTAGGCCGTGCCGGCAACGGGCATGGTGCGGCGATCGGTCGTGCCGACGCCTTTGGCCAGCGGCGTTCCGTCCTGGAACTCGCGATCGGGCACGTGGCAGGTCGCGCAGGAGACCTTGCCGTTCGAGCTGAGGCGCGCGTCGAAGAAGAGACGCTGCCCGAGCTGCACCGCGCGCGGATCGTCGGCGACGCGGTTGGTCGGATCGGCCGGCAGCGGCTCCAGTTCGGAGAGCGACAGGCCTCGCAGGATCTCGAGCTCCTCGTCCGACCACCGGTCGCCGCGCGTGGCGGCGACGGTGGTCAGTGCGACGGCGAGGAGGAGGGTGGCGGCGGTGGCGATTCGCTTCTTCGTCATGATCTGCCTCAGACCTGCAGGTTGAACGTGATGCGGTCGGCGCCGGCGGGGGAGGTGACGGCCAGGCGGAGCTCCCACCAGCCGCCCATGTTGAAGCGGAGGCCGTCGATCTCGTATCGTCCGTCGCCGAGGCTCCGGGTCACGCGAGGCTTGGTGGGGAGGCCGTGGCCGTGCTGCGGCATGCCGCCGTCGATGTCGATCGTCGCGCCGTCGACCGGGCGTCCGCCGGCATCGCGGATCGACACCTGGACTTTCAGCATGCGGCGCGGCTTCAGCGGCTGGGACGGCGGTTCGATGGTGGCGGTGTAGCGGCTCTGGGCGGAGGTGCGCGGTCCGAATCCGAACTGGTCGGCCGGCGGTTTGATGCTGCAGGCGGAGAATGCGGCGGTGGCGAGAAGGGTGAGGATGACGGCGGCGAGTTGTTTGTTTTTCATCATGCTCGCAAGATAGGGATTGCACGCTCGGAGCGATTGAATGAGCTCGACGGATTTCTTGTACAAACCGGCTATTCGCGATTCCCGGTGGGAAGGCGACGGTCCGCGCTGGTACCTCTGGGACGGCGGATTCCTGGCCCTCGGGAGCAGCGAAGGGGTCGTCCCGCCGCACGCGCATCACGCCTTTCAGCTCGTGATCGGCATCGAGGGGGAGGTGGCCGCGAAAGGCGCGCGCGGCGAGTGGCGGTCAGGCCGCGGCCTGGTCGTGCCGCCGGACGTCGAGCACTCGTACAACGGGCTGGGCGCCATCGGGGCCATGCTGTTCGTCGACCCGGAATCGAGCGAGGGTGTGTGGCTGCGCAGCACGTTCCGGCGCGAGATCGACTTCGTCCCGGAAGAGCGGATCGTGCCGTGCGCGGACGAGCTGCGCAAGTTCCTGGAGCGGCCGCACCAGAGCATGGAGATCCGGCCGCTGATCCTGCACTGCGTCAAGGCCATGTGCGCGGGCGCGCCGCCGTCGCGAAAGATGGACGAGCGCGTGACGAAGGTGCTGCAGGAAATCCGCGCGTCGGACGACCTGCGCATCTCGCTCGAAACCGCCGCGGCCTCGGTGTATCTCTCCGAGGGGCGCTTCGCGCATCTATTCAAACAGCAGGTCGGGTTGCCGTTCCGCCGCTACATGCTCTGGCGCAAGCTGGCGCGCGCGGTCCTGGCCATCGGCAGGGAGCGCACGCTCGGCGCCGCGGCGCACGCGGCCGACTTTGCCGACGCCGCCCACCTGACGCGGACGTTCTACCAGATGTTCGGCATCCCTCCCTCGGTGATGATGCGCGGCGAGTTCTTCGAGATCGAATCGCCGTTCTGAGGAACCGGGACGGCGCTGCGTTCACGACAAACGCCTTGCGAGGCTCACGATGGTGGCTGAACAGTAGGGCTGTATGATGAAACGGTCGAGAACGCCAAGCACGCATGGAATTGGAACTCGTCTTCAGCCGGTTGCCTTACGATGCGGAGCCAGATGAGCATGGCCCTTTCCACCGAGTCCAATGTGCACACGTCAACGAGAAGATGTGCGCCGAAGGGGTGGTGGGCGGCGATCGCAGCTACGGGGTTGGATTCAGGCGGGTTCACGCATACGCTGGGCCACTTCCCGCCGGTGAAGAAGGTATCGAGTTCTGGACGAAAGTACCTCCGGATCGCGGGACTCCGCCGCACCTCGCGTATTGGTCCGAAGGATCGGCGGGTGTCGGTTCTCTTGAGGTTGACGATCGCGAGATCGTTACGATCGCGACGACGATAGTCAAACGGATAGACGGATATGCGCACTGCCGCTGCAAACGATAGCGATTCGTCGCGGTTCGACACAGTCTTGACTGCTCGCGCCAAGGCTGCACAGTTTCGCCGAATCTGGTCGGACATGGAGCAGCCCCACGAGCTCGCCGCCCCGGGGCCCACGCGCGTCGTTCACGTGCAGTTGTCAAGTGGCCACGATGCTACCGTCGTGTTCCACGAGCGGCCCGAGTTTGCTGAAATCCTGGCGTCAATTCAACCCGGGATTGAAGTCGGGTTGGCAGACTTACTCGCTGGTATTGGTGTTGCGCCCGATGACATCACCTGGACTCATGATCAAATCGATCGGAACGCCTTAGCGGCTCTGCAGAATTCGATCGCCCAATCTGTGGCTCGTGAACCAGACGGCGGCGCGCCTTTAGTCCTGACGCTGTTAGCTCCTCCTTCTACCACCACGTCGCGCACGCGTCGTCGCCGGGTGTTGAGTTTGTCGGCGCCGTTGGCGCGTGAAGAGCACGCGACGGCTATCCACGAAAAGCACTATCGTCGACTCGTTCGCTTTCTGAAGGCATATCGATTCTCCGAAGATGACGTGGAAGACCTTGCGCAAGAGGCATTCGCGCGTTTTTATCAGTCATCCTATGCGACTCGCACGGATGCTGCGTGGCCGCTGCTACAAACGGTGGCACGAAGCATCCTCTTCAACAAGCTCCGTGCTGCCCAGTCTTTCAAGCGACGGTTCGTCCCGGTCGATGTTGTTGTTGGAAAAAACAGTGCCGAGCTCGCCGTTGTACCGGATTACGACGAACACGAAGCTACAGTGCTGCGGCGCAAGCAGTTACACGATGCTATCGCCTCGCTCCCGTCGGGCCAGCGGCAGTGCATGCAGTTGTGGTTGGACGGGTTTGCGTATGGTGAGATAGCGCGCGCGCTGCGCGTCGATGAACAGTCGGTTATGTCACGCCTACTCGAAGCAAAGAAGCAGTTGCGTGATCAGCTTGGAAACGATCCTGAGCAGTCGGCGCTTGTAAGCGGTTCATGAACCAGCAGAGGACGCGTATTACCCAGTTCTGGCCTGTGCTATCAGTCCATACCCACGCTGAAGCTGATTGGGGAATCCCTATACGTGCCGGGTGAATCCAGTGATTTCTTCACGGCTCATCGTGAAGAATCCTTCGGGCGCAGCCGCTCCAGCGTCTGCGTCGCGACGCTACGGACGAGGCGTCCCGCGTCTTCCGCGATGACACGCTCCAGCGCTGCCGGGAGCTCGCTGCACGGCGCGGGCGCGGTTGCGACGCCACACGCCTTCTCCGCCGCGCGGATTGCGCCGATGCGCACGGAGGGCTCCGGTTCGCTCTGCATCTGCGCGAGCAGCATCGGCACCGGACGCTCGTGGGCGATCGGATCGGGCAGGTCGCGTTTTGCATCGACGACTACCGAGACCACCGGCTCGCTGATCGCGAAGCGGAAGGTCTCGTTCCGCTTCGTCACCTGCACGCGCCTCGTAATCCGCTGCGTCGCCGTCTGGACCGCGAGCTCGATCGGGAACTGCCAGACGCTCGCGTGCCGCTGTTCGATCGTGATCTCCACGCCGCCGGCGACGATGCGGTGCGTCGCGAACAACGACGGCACTTCGCCCGTGACCCACTGCGCGAAAAACGTACGCAGGTCCTGGCCGCTCGCTTTCTCCAGCGCGCCGCGGAAATCGCTGCTGTCGGCACTGCCGCCGGCGTGCGCGCGCGTGAACTCGCGGATGCCGTTCCAGAACGCGCTTTCGCCGAGGTGCCGCCGCAGCAGATGCAGCACCAGCGCGCCGCGGCTGTACGTCACCGGACCGCCCATCTCCTCGGCGGTCTTCCACTTCGTATGGACGAGCGGCCGCCCCTGGCCGTTCGCGAGCGCATTCTCATAGCGCTGCCGGGCCATGCCCAGCTCGCGGTCGTATTCGTCGCGGCCCCAGAATCGCTCCTTGAACGCCGCGACCATGAACGTGGCCATTCCTTCGTTCAACCAGAAGTCCGACCAGGTGCGGCAGGTGACGAGATTCCCCCACCACTGGTGCGCGAGCTCGTGCGCGACGAGGAAGTCCTCGCGCGGATCGTCGAGGTAGGAGCGGCCGTAGCGTTCGCTCATCACCGACAGCTCCGCCATCTCCTGCGCCGGCCCGTTCGGGATCAGCACCTGCGTGTACCGTTCGCCGGGAAACGGCACGCCGGCGCGCTCTTCGAAGAACTCGAGCATCACCGGCGTCTGCCGGAAAATGCGCTGCAGCTCCTCGGCGGAAAACGGCGTCCCGAGGTACCGCAACGCCGCAGCCCCTCTCGCGGATGTTGCTTCCGTGAATGCGGCCACGGCAAAGCCGAACAGGTACGTCGAATGCGGACGCTCCAACACGAACCGGTACCGCACCCGCCCATCCTCCAGCACATCCCGCCCGACAGGCTTCCCCGACCCGACGGCAGTCAGCCCCTTCGGCACGATCACCGCGAGCTGCAGTGTCGCCTTCGCCGCCGGATCGACGTCGCACACCATCCAGTGGTTCGTGTGAAAGGCCGTGAACGCCTGCCCGGCCGAGATCCGCAACCCCTTGGTCGGCTTGCCGCTGTACCGAAGCCGCACACGCGTCTGCCCATCACGCTCCGGCACCGCGAACCGCACCAACCCCTCGGCCTGCTCGAACGCCAGCGCCGTCCCCTCGAGCGACACCTCGCGAACCACCAGCTCCGCCGCGGCGAGCTGCACGCTCCCCCCGCCACGCAAGATCACCGTCTCCACCCCCTCGATCGTCCCTGCCGCGAAATCGATGGAGAGCTCGACCTCATACGCGACCGCGCGGGCGGTCTGGGCGTTGACGCCAGGGCAAAGTACGAGGAGGAAAAGCAGATACCGGAGCGAGTGGTTCACGGCTCGCGATACTACGGGTTTTCACGACGGCCGTTATGGAGTGCGGTAACGCCAGTTACCGCTCTGACTGCTTCTGTTCGTTCCGCAAACCAAGGCTGGTGCAATCTCGCCTGGGGCACGAGCGAAGGCTGGACCTGCTCGCGTTGCAGGACGAACAAAAACAGGAAGAGCGGTAACTCGCGTTACCGCACTCCAAACTAATGTCTTACGGAGCGGGCTTTGCCGGCGCCTCCTCGCATGAGAAACGCGAACACCCGAGACACGTCTCCGTCCGTGCGGTTGTAGACGAGGAGCGCCGCACCGCGCCAGTTCGCAGCCGACAGCTCGCGCGCCAGCACGCCGAGCGCCGTGGAGGCCGACAGGGTGGTCAGATCGCGGTCGACGGTGGACGTGCGAATCGAAAGGTCGGCGAAAGGCGGCGTGTAGCGCCGGCCCGGTTGCACCAGCAGGGATCCGCGGGCCACCGGGACGAGCGTCGGATGCGTAGGCGGTGGCGAGACCGGGGGAGCGCTGTCGCAGCGCAGCGCGAGCGCGTCTAAGGGGGCGCCACTCGGCGTCAGCAGCAGGACACCCACGCAGCGCCTGCGGAAGGAGGGGATGTCGGGCTCGTCGTACTCCACCGTGACGACCGCGCCATCCGTGTACGACGTCGCCGTGATCGATCTGAACGCCGGCCCTGCGAGCGAATTGCTGGACTGCGTATCGAGCAGCACACCTTGCGGTGTCACCCGCGCGTAGCGAAGGACGAACGGCTGATCGAACGGGAAAGCGCGGTCGAGCCAGACCACGACGTACATCGCCGACGTCCAGACGACCTCCAGGTCGTGATGGCCGTGGGCCACGGTGTCGAGGTCGCGCGAAATGACCGTCGGGTTGCCGGCCACAGGGCCTTCCGCCGGCACGACGAGTCCGCGGATGACCTTCGTCGCCGAGACCCACGTCACGAAGAAGTCCTGTCCGTCGGAGGCCACCGCCGGCCGTGGATCGCCCACGTCCGTGCAGCACGCCACCGCATCTCCCGTGTCGAGGACCAGCGGCGCCGCGTCGATGAACGAGCCGTCGACGTGAATCCGCCGCGCCAGGACCCGCCCCTGCGACGACTTCGTTTCGCGCCAGACGACGAGATAGCGGTCGCCCGCGGCGGCGACGTTCGGATGCGCAACATCCGTCCCCGCTTCCAGCGCGGTGAAGTTGATGAGGGTCTCCCCGTCGGTATCCGGCCGGAAGAGCGCGCCGCGAATCGCAGCGGTGCCGTTCGGCGGCGTGAAGAGCAGCGCGCCCTCCCGCCACACGGCCAGGGCGTTCTGCTGCGTGGCGGCCACCTGAGGCGAGACCTGGGGCAGCCTCGGCGCGGCGGCTGAGGGATCGAGCCGTCTCTCCGTACCGGCGGGCGCCTCGATGGTCACGTTCGCGACAGCGGTCGCGTCCTCGCTGTCGGGATCGAGTGTCGAGCTCGTGACCGTCGCGCGGTTCGTCACGACTCCCGATCTCGCGCCCGGAGCGACGCGGACCCGCAAGGTGAACCCGGCGACCCTCGAGGCCGGAAACGATGGCGCGGTGCAGGTGACGGTGCCGTTCGTCCCGACCGCAGGCGTGGTGCAGGTGAAGCCTGCCGGCGGTCCGAGGAACTCGAACAGCAGGCCCGCCGGAAGCACGTCCGTCAACACGACGTTCGCCGCCTCGCTCGGTCCGTTGTTCTGGACCGACATTATGTAATTGAAGATGGTGCCGGCCCGTGCGTTGGTCGTGTTCGTGCCCTTGGTGATCGACAGATCGGCGCCCGTCACGAGCTCCACGGCCGGCGCGGTCGCGGAGCGGTCGGCGCTGTCCGGATCGGCAGTGGCCGCGGTGACGGTCGCGGTGTTCGTCACGGGGGCGGTATTCGCGCCGCTGGCGCGCACCTGGAGCAGCAACGTGGCCGTCGCGCCGGGCGCCATCCTGAACGCGGTGCAGGTGACCGTGCCGGTGTTGAGCACCAAGGGGGTTGTGCAATGAAAGTCGGTTCCCATCGTGGTGGTGACGACATGGGAGAGATACTGCAGCCGCGGCGCGATCACGTCGGTCATCGTGACCGTCGACGCCATGTCCGGGCCGCTGTTCGTGACGGTGATGGTGTACGTGAACGCGCTTCCCCGCGCCGCCCGGACGGTGTCCACGGTTTTGGTGATCGACACGTCCGCGGTGGTGTTCCCGACCGTCGTTACCTCGGAGGAAGCGGTCGAGTTGCCGGGATTCGGGTCGGTGCCGCCATGCGACACGGACACGCTGTTCACGATCGAGCCGGTCGCATTGAACGCGACGGTGGTGCCGAGCAGGAACTGCGCGGTATTGCCGTTCAGCACCGGCAGGACGGCGGTGGTGCAGGTGATCGTCCCGTTCGTGCCGGCAGCGGGTGTCGTGCACGTCCAGCCGAGCGGCGCATGGATGCTTTCGAAGAGCAGCTGCGCCGGCAGCACGTTCGTTACCGTGACGCCGCTCGCGTTGTTCGGTCCGTTGTTGATCGCGAAGAGCTCGTACGAGATCGAGTCGCCCTGCGCGGCGGCACTCGACCGCGTCGTGATCCCGGCCAGCAGGTCCGCCGGCAACGCCGGTCCGCTGGTGTCTTCCTCGATGACGATGGTGGCGACACTGAGGCCGCCGATGGTGGCGCCGGTGGCATTCCGCAGCTCGACGAAAAACTGCTCGGGCTGCTCGAAGATGTCGTCCGCCACGATCGGGACGCTCACCGTTTTCACCGATCCGTCGCCGTCATTCCAGACCAGGTGGGACGTGACCGCCGGCAGGTAATCGTCGGGCATCGAAGCGCTGCCGTGGCCCGTCACCACTTCCACGGTGGCCGGCCCGGTGGAACCGCCGTTACGCGTGACGAGGAGGTTCGCGAATCCGTCCCCTTCGGTCACGGTCAGGGTGGCCACGGCGAACTGAAGGGTGCCGGCGACGGCACTCGTCACGGCGCGGCACTGCGAGAACTCGGAGGTCTCTTTGGCCGTGCGATTCGTCGCGGTGGCGGTGATGAAGCCCGTGCCGGGATGGGCGAACGTCGCCTCGAATAAGGCATCGCCGTGCGCGTTGGTCGTCACCTGAAGGCTGTGACGCCAGACCTGTCCTTCGCCGAAGCCGCTCGGGTCGCAGGCGGTGTTCGAAAACAGGTCGATGTCGAACGACGTCCCGGGGATGCTGTCGAGCCTCCCCGCGACGGTCAGGGTCCCGCCCTGCCAGGCCGCCGAGGTGATCTCCGGATAGTTCTGCAGGTTGTTCGAGAGACCGGAGTCGACGTCGTCCGGGTCGTTCGGCACCGGGCTCGGGCCGAGTGAAATGCCGTGGAGCCCGTTCGAGAAGATGCGGTTGCGGCGGATCGAATTGCGTTCGGCCACGCTCACCACCGACACGCCGTTGCCGAGGTTCCAGGCGATCGTGTTCCGTTCCAGGGAGACGCCGAACGCAAAGAGGGACACGCCGTCGAACCCGTTTCCCAGCGGTGTAATCCCGTCGGCCGCAACGCCGATCAGGTTGTTGGTCAGGGTGGTCCCGTCATTCCCCTCGCCCATCAGGAAGACGCCGAACTGCTCGCTGGCGGAGATCACGTTTCCGCCCTCGGGCGTCTCATCGCCGATCCGGCCGATCGCGTTGCTCCAGTCGATCCCTCTGTAGTTGCCGCGCGGGAGCATGCCCGTCGCGTCGGTGCCGATGTAGTTGGAGCGGATGCTGTTGCCCGTCCCGGCGGTGTTGATCATGATGCCGGCCATCCGGTTGCCGCTGATGACATTGCGGCCGTTTCCCGTCGGGCTGCCGATCTCGATCGCACCGCAGCCGGTGCAGTACACACCCTGCGAGTTCGGGATCACGGTCGTGCCGTCGGCATCGAGCCCGAGGTAGTTGTTCATCACCTTGACGTCATCCCCGATGACGTACACGCCGGCGCCGCCCTCAAACCCATTGATGACGAAGCCCTGCACCCGCGCCATGTCCGCGTGGATCCTCAGGCCGTCCCCACCCGTGGAGGGTGAGCCCGTGATCTCGATGATCGGCACCCCGGCGTACCCGGGCTGCGTCGTCGCATCGAGCAGCGTCTGCCCGGCCATGAGCGGCGGCAACGGCGTCAGCGGCCTGATGGTGTGCAGGCCGGCCGGCGCGATGTTGAACGCGATCGTATGCGGTCCCGCGCCGAGGCTGTTCGCATCGAGGATCGCCTGGCGAAGCGTGCCGGGCCCGCTGTCATCCGAGGAGGTGACGGTGAACGTCGCGGCGGAGAGGGGAAGTGCGAGAAGGCAGAGAAGTAGCGCGATCCGTCTGATCAAACAAGGGGCTCCGTGAATGGGTTTTTCCTGCCGGTACGCGCAGTGTCCGTCAACGTCGATGGAGATTCAAGTGTTTAGATACCGCAGACCAAAGCAGGCGGTCATCTAAAGCGCATCGCACCACCGTTGACGATCGCCGCACCACGGCGACAGACCCCGAAATAACGCACATCCGGCCTGTACAATGTTCTGCCAGATGCTCGTCCGATTCATCCGAGCGCTTTTCTCGGCCGGCGAACAGTCGCCGGTCGACGACCAGGTCGATCCGCTCGAGCGTCAGGAGCTCGAAGGGCGGGTGAAGAAACTCGAGGTGGAGACTCGGCTGCTGGAACAGCAGCTCACACGAAGGGCGCGGTTCCTGGAGACATTGAAGGTGGTGGCCAGCGTCAGCGGTTTCTTCGCCGCGATCGTGGCGTTAGTCGGTTTTCTTCAATCCGCAAAGGCCGCACGTGAGGTCAGGGTCGAGGAAAGGTTCGGGCGCGCACTGCAGCTCGTCGGCGATGGCGACCCTTCCGCCCGGGTCGCTGGAGTCGTCTCTCTGAGCACGTTCGTACACACCGGTGAGTCGGCGCATGCACGCGAGGCGCTTCTGGCGCTTACGAATGTATTAGCCGTCGAGCCCACGTTGCCTGTCAGGAACGCGATCGTTGCGTCAGTCGAGTCCATAGACGCGACGGAGTTTCCCCGCTCGGAGCTCGATGGCGCGTTGATTTCGTTGGTGCAACTGAGCCGAGGGCTGGTCCAAGAAGGGAACCTCTTGCGGGAGAGACGCGATAACTTCTTCTTACCTCCCGAAGCCGGCACGGTCGAATCACGTGCGGTCAGTGTCGCATCGGCGATCGCGGCTCTGTTGCGCAAAGGTGCGCGAAGTCCGGACCTGTCACGCATCTATCTGGCCAAAACGAACCTGCGTGAGCTCGATCTGGCCGGGACCCGATTCGATGGCGCCATTCTGGTTGGATCTGATTTTCGCGGTGCCGTTCTGGAACGATCTGTCTTCGACAATGCCGATCTCGAGGATGTCTCTTTCAGGCGCGCACGCCTCGGTGGTGCATGGTTCCGGCATGCGCTGGATTCGAGTAGCAATGACTTTCATCGGAACTTCATTCAGGCCCAGATCAAGCGACGCGTTGAGGCACTGCCGGCAGCAGACGAGGCGATCAATCTGTTGATCCTTGGTGCCGACTTCACCTGCGCCGATCTCCACGGCGCCAACTTCACCGGATATCCCGTCCTGCCGGTGTTTCCGGATGAGCTGGAGTCCGGTATGACCGTTCTCCGTACCTCATTCCGTGGCGCTGATTTATCGAACGCGAATTTCGAGGTCGTGCGGACTTACGGGATCGGCTACCGGGAATCGAACCTCGGCGAGCTCTTCCCGACCATGAACGTCGGCAATATGCGCGTAGCCACTCGTTTCGCGACGCGCGATGGCGTGGTCGACGGACGTGCGCCGTTCCGTCCGGCCGAGGGTTTCACGAAGCCGCTGGAGACGCTCGCGTTTCAGTTCAGTGGGTCGAACTGGCAGTCCGCTCGAATGGCCGTGGCCATGCGCCAGGCGCTCGTTGCCGCGAACGCGAGTAATGGTGTCCCGGGGCGCAACTGCGATGAATAGTGTTCGGCGCGTCCGCTGCTACAGGAACTTCACCGGGAAGTGGAAGGACTGATAGATCCGGCCGTCGTCGATGGTGCGGCCGAAGTGACGTGAGGCGGAGTGGAAGAATCCTCCGGGAAACATCACGGCGCGGTTGAAGACGTTGCCGATCCTGTCGATCTCGATCCAACGGCTGCGGATGCGTGCATCGCGTTCCAGGAGGGCGTCGAGTTTTTCGACTGTGGTAGCCAATTGTTGCGCGTCGCGCGCCGTCGGTTTGCTGACCAATCCCGTCTTGCGGTGCTGCCAGAGAGACGTGCCGGCGTCGGAGGGGGCGCCGGGGGTGAGGTAGATCAGGAACATGACCCAGGTCGGAGGCGTGTCGTAATGGATCCCGACCGTCTCGCCACGAGGCCCGGTGGCGTAACTGGTGAAGAAGACGCCGTTACAGGCCTCGATGGCGTCGGGATCGCGCTCCCAGTGCGGGATGGAGACGCCGAAGCGCTGCTCGATGCGCCGCTTGATTCCCACCGGCTGGTAGGCGCGAGTACGCCAGCCAACGAGATTCTCCGGCTCCACGTACGTCATCTTCAGAGCCCGGCGCCGGATGGCGTCAGGATCCGGATAGAACCCGTCGGCAACGCGGATGATGCGTTTCAACGGGGGATAGTCTACCGAAAACCGGCCTGCTTTAGTGCGCGTCAGGGTCGTCGCACGGGAACACGTACCCGTGGAGCGGCGTTGCCAGAGCTGCGCCAATGGCGTAGCATCACCCATGTGAAGTTCGTGGAGACGAGCGTGTTTACACGCCGGATCGCGGATGTGTTGTCAGACGACGAGTACCGCCTTCTTCAGGAAGCTCTCCTTCGCCGTCCCGCACAAGGAGATTTGATCGAAGGGACGGGTGGCGTTCGGAAGCTCAGATGGAGAGAAGAAGGCCGCGGGAAGCGCGGCGGGCTGCGGGTGATCTACTACTGGCACCTCGAGCGCGAGGTTTTCCTGATGTTGTTTCTGTACCGTAAGAGCGAGCAGAAAGATCTCACCGCCGACCAGAAACGGGTTCTGGCAAAGGTAGTAAAGCAGGAGTTCAAATGAACGCGAAGGATTTCGACGAACTGATTGAAAGCGTACGCGAGGGTGGCCGTATTCTTCGCGGAGAAGCCAAGCCGAGCCGGGAGTTCACGTTTACTCCCGACGACGTTCAGGCGATTCGCAAAAAGCTCAAGAAGTCTCAGGATGAATTTGCGCTGATGATCGGGGTGAGCGTGGCCACTCTTCGGAATTGGGAGCAAGGGCGACGTCATCCGCATGGGCCGGCGAAAGCGTTGCTCAAGATTGCGGCGGAGAACCCGAAAGCGGTCGAGAAGGCTCTCGGTCGCCACTAGCTGCGTGTCGTTCCAGCTGCGGTCGTCGCGAGTGGCCGGTGGGTGACGCGGAGCATTTGCCTCACGCTGGACGCCTGAGGCTCATCCTGCGTCTGCCCGCCCGCACAGGTCCCTCGCTCGACGCTCGGGATGACAGAAGAAAATTGGTGGAGGCGGCGGGAGTTGAACCCGCGTCCGAAAACAGTGGCAGCCCGGCTCTACATGCTTGTCTCTCCGATTGATCTCGTTCGTGCCCTGTCCGGAGAGCGGGAACCGGACACAAACCAGCCTCTTAATCTCGTGACGGACGCGTAGGCGTTACGTACGTCACCAGCTCACATCATGACGCTCGATTCCGCTGCAGTGAGCATGCGGCGGAGGAGCGCTCACAGGTTTTTAGGCTGCGAGGGCGAAATCGTTATTCGCGTTTATGTTTTTCGATCTGTTTTACGAGCGCATCGAGCTCGGCATGCAACCATGACCCCGACGTGTTCCCGTCGAAGCCGGTGCGCCCCCAGATTTTCAACGAACTGCCGATGAAAACGGGAACGGGGCTGGCAGTATTTCGACCGCGATGACACAGAAAGAGCTGGAAGCGATCGTCAAAGCCGCCTTCGCCGAGGATTTGCCCGACATCACGAGCGGGGCCATCTTCGCCCCCGCCGACCGCGGCAGCGCCCGCTTCCTGGTGAAGGCCGAGGGGATCATCGCCGGGCTGGCGGTCGTGGAGACGGTGTTTCAGGCCCTGGATGTGGAGGCTTCCGTCACCCTCAAGATGCGGGATGGGGAGATGGTGCAGCCGGGGGACGTCGTGGCTGAGGTGAGCGCGTCCGTGATCGCGCTCCTCTCCGGCGAGCGGACGGCCCTCAACCTCATGCAGCGCGCCTCGGGGATCGCAACGCTGACCCGGCGCTACGTCGACGCGGTGGCCGGGACGCGGGCGAAGATCCACGATACGCGCAAGACGGCCCCGGGGCTGCGGATGCTGGACAAGTACGCGGTGCGCTGCGGCGGGGGGGAGAACCACCGCATCGGGCTCCACGACATGTTCCTGGTGAAGAACAACCACATCGACCGCGCCGGGTCGATCGCGGCCGCGGTCCAGCGCATCCGGGCGACCGGCCGGACGCAGCCGCTGATGATCGAGGTGCGCGACATGCGGGAGCTGGATGAGGCGCTGTCGGCCGGGCCGGATTTCATCCTGCTGGACAACATGAATCCAGAGCAGTTGCGGGAGGCGGTGCAGCGCACCGGCGGGCGGGTGCCTCTCGAGGCGAGCGGCGGGATCACGCTGGAGACGGTGCGGGCGGTGGCGGAGACGGGGGTGGACCGGATCTCGGTGGGGGCGCTGACGCATTCGGTGACGGCGCTCGATATCTCGATGAGAGTGAAAACGTAACGTCGCTCGACGTGGCATGTGGATCGCAGCCGAGGTCTGCCAATGTCCGAGCTCACCATAGCGATCGTCGATGATGATGCTGCGATTCGGCGGCTGGTGCGGCTGTTTCTCCGGCGGGCTGGGTTCGACACCATCGAATGCACGACCGGCGAGGAGGCTCGGGCCATGCTGGCCAACGAGCCGTGGGACCTGGTCATCCTCGACCGGAAGCTGCCGGATATGGACGGCGTGGTCCTGGCGCAGGAGCTGCGCACGCGGGCGGACTTCCGGACGCGCTACATCATCATGCTCACCGGCGAGGCGGAGCAGGAAGACAAGGTGCAGGGGCTGGAGCTGGGGGCGGACGATTACATCACCAAGCCGTTCCAGTATCCGGAGCTGCTGGCGCGCATCCGGGCCGGCAAGCGGATCGTCGACCTGCAGAAGGAGCTCCTCGAGACGAACAAGCGGCTGGAGTTGCTCTCCATCACCGACGGGCTGACGAAGCTGCACAACCACCGCTACTTCCAGGACGAGCTGGCGCGGGCGTTCGAGGAGTCGCAGCGGTATCAGCGTCCGCTGTCGCTGGCGATGATCGACATCGATTTCTTCAAGAAATTCAACGATACCTACGGCCACGCGGTCGGCGACGACGTGCTGAAGCGGGCGGCGGAGCTGTATCGCAGCAGCGTGCGCAGCACGGACCTGGTGGCGCGGTACGGCGGCGAGGAGTTCGCGGTGATGATGCCGGAAACGGCGCTCGACGACGGGATCGCGTTCGCGGAGAAGATCCGTCACATGATCGAGACCGCGCCGCTGGAGACGCAGCAGGGCCCGCTCAACGTGACGGTCAGCATCGGCGTCGCGAGCGTGCCGCACTCGCGCATCCGTTCGGCCAAGGAGCTGATCGTGGCCGCTGACAAGGCGCTGTACCGCGCAAAGCGCAACGGCCGCAACCAGGTGCAGGCGGAACGGCGGCGGGAAGGACTGGCGCGGACGCCGCGGGTGCCGACGGAGGAGCAGAAGAAGGCGGCGGAAACAGCGTCGCGCTGACGCGCGGGTGCGTTAACGCTTCGCGTCGGTATCAGGTGTCAGGTATCCGGGGCTTTACGCCCGGGCGACACTCCCCAGACACCTGACACCCGACAACGTCAATCCAACTCCTTCGCGGCCCTCTCGATCTCGCTCCCCAGCCTCTCCACGAAGGGCGCGAGGTCTCCGTCCACGCGGCCTTCCTGGATGGCTTTCTCCAGCCCCGCGGCGTCTTCGGAGATGCGCTGGTAGCCGTAGCTGCCGCCGGAGCCTTTGAGCTGGTGGGCGAGATAGGAGAGGCGTTCGAGTGCGTCGGCGTTGCGCTCGCCGGCCAGGGCGGACTGCATTTCCGTCACTTTGCCGCGAGCTTCGTCGAGAAACTCGCGTCTGAGCTCGTTGAGTTCGTGATCCACCATCGTAGCCACCATCGTTTCTCCCCGTCCCGGCCGTTGCACGCAATGTGCCTCGGGTATCCCCTATGATGCGGAGGCGATGACTCCGGAAACAGTGGTCGCGATTCGTGCGCCCTTCGACATCGAGGAGCCGTGGTCGGCGCCGCGGGGGTGTTCTCCGGTCCGCCTGCGCTGCGCGACGGACGGCGCTCCGCCGCGGCTGGCGACGAGCGTGGCGGTCTGGTTCGACGCCGAGGCGCTGAACGTCCTCTTCTCCTGCGCGGACGATCGCGTGGAGGCGACGCACATCCGCCACGACGCGCCGCTGTACGAGGAGGACGTGGTGGAGATCTTCGTCGCCCCGGAGAGGCTGGAGCGCTACTACGAGCTGGAAGTGAGCCCGCGCGCGACCCTCTTCGACGCCAGCGTCGACTCTCCCGAGCTCGACCGGGCCACGATGCACGTCGACCGCGCCTGGACGTGCGAAGGGCTGATGGCGGCGGTGCGCAGCATCACCGAGGGGGACGGCTCGACCAGCACCGACACGATCGTGCGGGTGCCGTTCGCGTCGCTGGGTCGGAGCGAGCCACGGGCGGGGGAGACGTGGCGCATCAACTTCTTCCGGATCGACCGCCATCCCGAGCGTGGCGACGAGTACAGCGCCTGGCAGCCGACCATGAAGATTCCGGCCGATTTCCACGTTCCCGCAGCGTTCGGCACCATTCGTTTTCAGCGCTAACGCCTTCAGGCACAGGGAATTCATGCGATCTTTTCTGATTTGTAAACGGCACTCCTCCCGTTAGGACTTAGAGTGGTCGGCGGCTGAGGAACCCCTACTTCGTTCATGGTTCAACGGATCTCCAGAATCTTCCTCGTGGCACTCGTTGCCGCCTCCACCATCGCCGGCGACGCACCGAAATGCACCGGCGCGGCGCGGGAGTGCGAACAGAAGATTCGCCAGCTCGTGAGCGGCCGCCGCTATTTCGGCGCGACCGTGCTCGACAAGAATCCCGGTCTCGTGGTCAGCAACGTCAAGCCCGACAGCCCGGCAGCCAAGACCGGACTGAAGCCGGGCGACATCCTGATCTCGATGAACGGGAAATCGCTGACGCATGCCTCCGTCCGTGAGTTCAAGCAGTACATCGCCGACGCGCGGAGCACGGGACGGATCTTCCTGTTGTACATGCGGCACGGAACGCTGACCCGGATCGATACCCGGCTGGAGCCGTACACGAAGGAGCAGGTCGCCAAGATGGTGGCCGCGCACCTGGCGCAGACCCATACGACGACGGCGGGGGCACAACGATGAACGCGGTGTCCGAAAGCCAATGCTGGATGCGATCACAGCCAGACTGAAATCAGTCGTCCCTCATCCGGGCAGGAGCCGCGACCGCGTCTCCATCATCCTCCCGTTCCTGATCATCTCCCTCGGGCTGGGCGCGCTGGCCTGGCGCTCGTACAACCTCTCGGTGCGCATGGAGCAGGGTGCCGCGGCGCTGGCCGGCCAGTACGCCGGTTATGCGGCCGAGATCACCGCCCGCCGCCTCGACGCGGCCATCCGCGCCGAGGCCACGCTCGTCTCCGACGACTGGCAGCGCACCGAGCGCCGGGGCGATCCGAGCTTTGCGGCGGTGCACTCGTGGATGGATCAGCATCCCTGGATCGTCTCCGCGATCTACGTGCCGGACGAAGACCCCGCCAGCTCGACCTCCATCGTCGAAGTCTCGCCGGAGGAAGGGAAGGTGCGCATGTCGCGGGAGATCTACACCTCCACCGGCACGATGCGCTACGAATACGACCCGAGCCGGCTGCTCGCGCAGGTCGCGCACGCGACGCAGCAGCCGCCGCTGGCCAAGACCGCCAAAGGCACGCTGGCCATCCAGCGCAAGGCGGACGTGACGCTGGTGCACGGCGCGAAGGCAGGACTCGAGCAGCTGGACGAGGCCTTTGTTTCGACCGCACCGCTCGCACCGCCGATGCAGAACTTCGCCGTCCGCGCCGTCGTCCCGACGAAGTCGGTCGGCGGGAAGGGGTGGCAGAACCAGCGCCTGATGAGCCTCTGGGTGAGCCTCGTCGCGCTCGCCCTCATGGCCGCCGGCGGCCTGCTCGCGCTGCGCGGCATCAACAAGGAAGCGGAGACGATGAAGCTGCGCGGCGCGCTCATCGCCAACGTCTCGCACGAGCTGCGCACGCCGCTCTCCATGATCCGCCTCGGCGCCGAGACGCTGATGCGCGGCAAGGTCAAGGACCACGAGCGGCTGGAGATCCAGGACCAGATCCTCCGCGAGGTGCTCCTGCTCTCGCACCTCGTCGAGAACGTCCTGGACGTGGCGCGCATCCAGAACCAGAGCACGCAGGCGCTGGCGTTCACGCCGGTCTATCCGCGCGACCTGATTCGCAATCTCGTCTCGACGTACGAATCGTGGATCCGCAGCAAGGGCTTCCAGGTGACGCTCGAGCTGGACGAGAAGATCGCGCAGCAGATGTGGGACCGCGACTCGGTCTCCCGCGCGCTGCTCAACCTCATCGACAACGCGATCAAGTACTCCGCCGAGGAGAAGCGGCTCGAAGTCGTGCTGCGGCAGACGGCGGAGCACGTGGTGATCGAAGTGCGGGACCACGGCATCGGCATCGAGGCGAAGGACGTGGCCAGGATCTTCGATCCGTACTACCGGGCGAAGTTCTCCGATACGACCACGCGCCGCGGTGCGGGCCTCGGCCTCACGCTCGTGCAGCAGATCGTCGGCTCTCACGGCGGGACCGTGGAGCTCGACTCCATCCCCGGTGTCGGGTCGACGTTCCGGTTGATGTTCCCGCGCACCCTCGAGAGCAGCGCGCCCGAGGATCTGCCGACCATGGTGCACGCGCCGCAGACGTTTTAGAAACTTTGGGCTGCTATTGTCCGTAACAATTTCGGACGGAGATGACGAATGACGAGGATTTTGATCGTAGAGGATGAACAGGGACTCCGGCAGGGGCTGGAGATCAACCTCCGCCATGAGAACTACGAGACCGTGACGGCCGGAGACGGCGAGGAGGCGATCCGCCTCTTTCACGCCGAATCGCCCGACCTCGTGCTCCTCGACCTGATGCTGCCGAAGAAGAGCGGCTTCGAGGTCCTGGATCACATCCGCAAGGTGTCGAAGGTGCCGGTGATCCTGCTGACTGCGCGCGGTCAGGAGACGGACAAGGTGCGCGGCCTGCGCGGCGGCGCCGACGATTACGTGACCAAGCCCTTCGGCGTGCAGGAGCTCTTCGCGCGCATCGACGCGGTCATGCGCCGGAGCGACGCGGTCACCACGACCGCGAAGACGATCTGCGAGGATTCGCTGATCCGGCTCGATCCGGCCACCCGCGAGGCCACGGCGAACGAGCAGAAGCTGAAGCTCTCGCCGAAGGAGTTCGACCTCCTGATGTACCTGTTCAAGAACAAGGAGCGCGTGGTGCCGCGCGACGAGCTGCTCTCGCGCGTCTGGAACTACCGCGTGGACCTCAACCTCAACAGCCGCACGGTCGATACGCACGTGACGCGTCTCCGCCGGAAGCTGCAGAAGGCGGTCGGCACGGACGCCGCCGTGATCGTGGCGGTCGCGAAGATCGGGTACCGCTACCTCGGGCAGGGGAGCGGGGCCGCGCTCGCCCATTGATATAGAATGACGGAGATGTATCGGACGAACCATTGCCTGTGCGCTTGTTGTCGGCCCGCAGCGGGTCCGTTCGATGCGCGCCGCTAGCGCACTCACCCAATTCAGCAAGTCGAACCGGACCCGGGGCCTTCATCGGCACCGGGTCCTTTTTGTTTTTCGCGAAAGGAGCTGCAATGCCACACGGAAAGATCTACGACAGCATCACGGAGCTCATCGGAAACACGCCGCTGGTGCGGCTGAACCGCATCGTCCCGGAGGACGCGGCGGAAGTGGTGGTGAAACTCGAGTCGTTCAACCCGCTCTCGTCGGTCAAGGATCGCATCGCGATCTCGATGGTCGAGGAGGCGGAGCGCGCCGGCGAGCTGCGTCCGGGCGGGACGCTCGTCGAGGCGACCAGCGGCAACACCGGGATCGGCCTGGCCTTCGTGGCCGCGGCCAAGGGCTACAAGTGCGCGATCTTCATGCCCGATTCGATGTCCGGAGAGCGCCGCAAGCTGCTCCAGGCGCTCGGCGCGGAGCTGGTGCTGACGCCGGCGCCGCTCGGCATCAAGGAAGCGCAGAGGCGCGCCGGTGAGTACGCGGAGAAGACACCGGGCGCATGGCTCTCGAAGCAGTTCGACAACCCGGCCAACACGAAGGTCCATCGCGAGACCACCGCGCGCGAGGTGCTGGCCGACACCGGTGGACAGCTCGACGGTTTCGTGGCGGGCGTTGGCACCGGCGGGACGGTGACCGGAGTGGGTGAGGTGTTCAAGAAGGAAGTGCCGCACGTCCTCATCGGCGCGGTGGAGCCGGTCGAGTCGCAGCTCCTCCGCGGCGGCACGCACAGCCCCCACAAGATCCAGGGCATCGGCGCCGGCATGGTGCCGTCGATCTATCGCGCGGACGTGGTGGACCGCATCTACGACGCGACGTTCGAAGACGCGGTCAATTACGCGCGCCGCCTGGCCAAGGAAGAAGGCATCTTCGTCGGCATCTCCTCGGGGGCCGTAGTCTGGGCCGCCATCGAGCTGGCGAAGGAGCTCGGCAAGGGCAAGCGCGTCGTGGCCGTCCTCGCGAGCACGGGCGAGCGGTACCTGTCGACCGCCCTGTTCGAATACACGGACGTGGTGAACCAGCCGACGACGACCCCGGCGATGCTCGCGGAGCAGCAGGCCGCGGCAGCGGCGGTGCCACAGGCGTAGGCGGATATCGCGCGAGTACAACCCCTCATCCGCCCTTTGGGCACCTTCTCCCCTCACGAGGGGAGAAGGTCTACTAAGGTCCCATCGCGCGAGAGTGAAAGTTAGTAGCCCCTCTCCCCGCGTCGAGCGGGGAGAGGGTGGCCGAAGGCCGGGTGAGGGGCCGTGCCACAGGCGAGGGCGGTCTAATGCCCCATCCTCATCCGCATCCTCTTGAACCTCGCCCGTTGCTCGGGGGTGAGGACGCGCTCGATCTCCTGGTTGGTGCGCTCGATCTCGGCGCGCACTTTGGGGCGGACGCCGTCCCACATTTCGTCGATGTGGGCGTGGCGGCGTTTGATGATGGCTTCGACCTGGGCGCGCTGGACGTCGGTGAGGTCCAGGCGGCGGTCGAGGCGGTTGACCATGGCGTGAGGGAAGCGTTCGGCGCCGGGGCCGCCGTGGAGGATGACCATATGCGCGCCGAAGGCGCCGACGGCCGCGCCGGCCGTGAAGGTCAGGACCAGGACCGCGACGGCGACGATGACGGTCTTAGTCCGCGACACGGAACGTTTCTCCCTCGACGCTCACTTCGACCGCTTCGTCGCCGAACGCCACGTCGTTGCGGTCGAGCGTGACGACGCCGATCCCCGCCGCGAGCGCGATCGCGAGCGCGGTCATGGCCAGGGGGCGGAACCAGGCGGCCAGGAGCTCGACGACGGTCACCCTCGGCGCGAGCCGGTCGTGAATGCGCTCACGGATGCGCGCCAGCGTCTGCTCGTCCGGCTGGTGGCGCAACGCGCGCGCGTCGGCGCGCAGGCGTTCGAAGAACTTGTCGTCGTCAGTCATAAAGGTCCGCCAGCGTCTCCTTCAGTTTCCTCCGTGCGAGCGACAAATGCGAGCGTACCGTACCGTCGGCGAGTCCGGTCATGGCGGCGATCTCCGCATGCTCGAGCTCCTCGATGAGGTGCAGGCGCGCCACGATGCGCTGCATCTCGGGCAATTCGTCCAGCGCGGCGTCGATGCGGCGGGCGAGGTCGTTGCTCATCGCCGGCAGCTCCGCGTCGTCGCGGCGTGCGGCCGGCTCGGAGCCGGCCAGCTCCTCGTGGCGGAACTTCGACCGGTGCTTCAGCACGTCGAGCGCGGAGTTCGTGACGATGCGGTAGATCCAGGGGCCGAACGGCTCTCCGGCCCGAAAGCGCCCGAGGTTCTGGAACGCCTTCACGAATGCCTCCTGCGCCAGGTCCTCGGCGTCGTGCGCGTTGCGCACGACGCCGTGTGCGATGGCGATGACGCGCGGGAGGTGCTTGCCGACCAGGTAGTCGTACGCGGCTGCGTCGCCGGCCTGCGCGCGCGCGATGGCACGCGCTTCCCGTGGATCGTCATCGGCCACACGTCAATTCCTGTCGCGGCGATTCTCGCGGGCATCATGCCGTTTCGCGACGAGTTCCGCGAGCTCGGTCCGCTGCGCCGGCGTCAACACGTTCAGCGCCTTCGATACGCCGCGCAGGATGTTCGACTTCAGGGCGCGCTCGGTCGCCGTCTGCTGGTCGAGCACCGCCTGGGCGCCGGTGAGGTCGTTCGGGTTCTCGAGCAGCACGCGCGCGACGTCCTTCAGGCCGCCGTGCATCTGCTCGCGGTACTGCTCGTTCGCTTCGCGCGTTTCCTTGAAGATGGCGTGGATCTGCGTCTTCTGCGCGTCGGTGAGATCGAGCTCGCTCGCGATCTCGTGCAGGTGCCCGAGCATGAACCCGGCGCCGAAGCCGTGGCCGCCGTGATGGCCGGCGCGCATGTGCCGGCCGGGACCCGCGTAAAGCGCCGCCGCGGCGGCGATGAGGACGAGACCGAGGATTGCCAGACGTTTCTTCATTTGCGTTTCTCCTTGTATGCAGTACGACTGGAAGACGCCGGCGTTGAACGTCTCGTTTACGAGGGGTAGCTATCAGGTGTTAGGTGTTAGGTCTTAGACGCTCGGCGGGCCTAAGACCTAAGACCTAAGACCTAACAGCTAACACCTGTCCCTCGTATAATCCGGCAACCGTCCCATGCGATCCCGCCATCTTGCGCTGATCCTTGCCGCCTCGCTTGCGGCTTCCGCCGCCTCCGCACAGCAGGCGCTGGTCTGCGCCACGGCGCCCGCCGGCCGTCCGTGCGAGGTGTTCCATTTCCACATCCAGCTCTATCGGCCGGACACGAAGCAGTTCATCGAGGTCTCGGGCGTGAACCAGTTCGCGACGCAGGCCGCATGCGACCGTGCGCGCGAGCTGCACGCGGCCACGAATGCGAAGGCGGTCGAGTACCTGCGCGGGCTGAAGAAGCAGTACGAGACGGACCGCGTCGGGCCGTGCCACTGCGACATGACCGCGGAAAAGTCGGCGCCGAACTTCCTCACCGAGGCGCAGCGCCTGTCGCACGTGCGCCAGCTCGAGGAGACGCGCCTCCGGCTCCGCGAGCGCCTGCTCGACGAGAAGCTGACCAGCGACTCGGAGATCGTGCGCGCGCTGTGGTCCGATCCGCCCTCCACGCCGCAACTGAGCGCGCCGAAGTTCGCGCCGATGCCGCAGAGCGCGCCGGCGCCGGTGCTGACCGCCACCGAGGACCTGAGGAACACGAACACGGTCGACACGGTGAAGGCGGTGGCCGCCGCCATGGATCTCCCCCTGATCGATCTCGCGCCGGCCATTCCGGCCATGGAACCGAGTGGGGTCGCCGTCGCGTCCGCTGAAGTCGGTTATACCGTCGACGAGGTCGCCGCCGACCCACCCGCCGCCACGGGACCGGAGCCCGCGACCGAGGAGTTCGTCGTCGAGATGCCGGTCCAGACCGAAAGCACTGAGACGTTCGAGAGCACCATCCCCGAGGAAGACACCGCGTCGGCGCAGGACATCGCGGAGCGGTTCGTCGCCTACGAGAAAGAACGCATCCAGAACGTGCTGCGCGCCTCGTCATCGATCACCGATGAAGAGGTGAAGTCGCAGATCTTCGAAGCGTGCATGCAGCGCATCCAGCTGCTCTCGAACCTGCGCCTTCTGATCGAAGGCTCGGGGATGCGCAGCCGGCTCGCCGCCGCCGCGCGCGACGTCGCGAGCGAGGACGATCGCCTCGCGCTCATCGGCAGTCTCTTCGGCGACGGCGTGAAACCGCACTGGGCACCCGGCGATGCGGCGGACGTGATCGTCGAAGTCGATCCTGCCGTCGCGGCGGAGCCGGAGCGCGCGTTGCGCGACACGACCGGACGCGTGACGGAGCAGCAGAAGAAGCGGGCGCTGTATCTCGTGCTGACGCAGACGCAGCCGACCGAGGATCAGTTGCTGTGGCTCGCGAGCGTGGTGGAAGGGTTCCTGCGATGAGAGCGCTCCTGGTGCTGCTGCTCGCCGTTTCGCTGCACGCGCAGGAAGCGCCCCCGCCGGAGGCGGCGAATGTCGAAGAGGACTTCAAGCGCGCGGTGTTCTTCGGGAAGAAGTTCGCCGACATGGGCGACTACGCGTCGGCGTACGAGAACCTGGCCAAGGCCGACGCGCTGAAGTCCGAGCAGTCCGCGGTGCTCTACAACATGGGCGTCGTGCTGGCGCGCGCGGGGCGGTATTCCGAGGCGCAGGTGAAGGTCGACCGCTACCTGCAGCTCTTTCCGGATGGGGCGGAGAAGACGCACGTCCAGAAGCTGCAGTTCGAGCTGGAGTTCCAGCGCGAGCTGCAGAAGAAGCGTCAGGCGGACAAGGAGTACACGGAGCTCTTCAACCGCGCGAAGTTCCTCTACGGCCGTGCCGAGCTCGCGGAGTCGGTGAAGCTGTTCCGGCAGGCGGAGCAGCTCCGTCCCACCGATGCCGCCGCGGTGTTCAACCAGGCGCTGGTCTTCGAGAAGCAAGGCGACTTTGCGAGCGCGGTGGAACGTTACCGCCGCTACTCCGAGGTGGAGAGCGATGCGGCCGCGAAGTCGCGCATCGACGAGCACGTGTACGAGCTGCAGCGCGAACTGGAAGACATGCGCACGAAGATCGTCTGCCCGTTCTGCGGACGCAAGCTGCCGTCCGGCGCCACGTGGTGCGAGCGCTGCTGGCATGGCCCGTACGCCGCGAACGCGGTCTGGAACACGCGCTCGTGCGCCGACGGTGCCTCCGCGACGCGCGCCACCTACTTTGCGGACGACCGCTTCCATCGCAACGACATCCTCCCCTGCATGTTCAAAGGTCCGAACCTGCTGGAGGCGCTCCGCTATACGCCCGCGCGGCAGCGCGAGATCCGCGATGCGCGCAAGGCGGAAGGGTGGACGTTCGCGAACGACGCGCTGCAGGAGTGGAGCGACAAGCAGGGGAACCAGATCCGCTACCTGCAGGGTCCCGAGTACCTCGAGAAGGTCACCTCCACCCTCGGCGGTGAGATCCTGACCTACGTCGCGCATCCGGGGGGCGAGGGCATCTGGCTGCTCGACCGCGAGGACCTGATCATCGACGCGCAGCGCTACACCAGCCGCTACTCGTTCGACGCGGCGGGGCGGATCGCGCAACAGCAGGTCGAGTATCAGAACACCGCCGCCTGCAATCACCTCATTGCCATGGCCGCTGACTACACCTACGCGAACGACACGCTCTCCTCGGTCGCGATCAAGGGCGGCTACGAAGGCTACCAGGCCGAGGGGAAGCCGAAGACCGACTGGACGGCCAACGTCGCGTACACCTACGACGACAAGGCGCGCGTGGCGAAGGAAGAGCTGGCGGTGACGTCGCTGACCAAGACCTACGACGCCAGGCCGCACGGCGCGTTGCGCGACGACATCCAGCCCCTCTACCAGAACTTCCGCGTCCGGCGGCCTCTGGAGACCGCGCAGCGCCAGGGAGACCTCTGCGCCAGCGCGGGCTCCCAGAACCTCGCCAACTTCATCGACCTCCGTCCGTTCTACGCGATGTCCCCGAACCTCGGCATCGCGCTGCAGAACGGGATCACGAAGGCGGTCGTGACCTTCACGTATCCTGCGCCCTGAATGGACGAATTCCTGGCAGCAGCGATCGAGGAAGCGCGTGCAGGACTGCGCGAGGGGGGCATCCCCATCGGGTCGGTGCTCGTGCACGACGGCACGATCATCGGCCGCGGCCACAACCGCCGCATCCAGCGCGGCAGCGCCGTCCTGCACGGCGAGATGGACGCGCTGGAAAACGCCGGCCGCCTCCCCGCGCGCGTGTATCGCGAGTGCGTGATCTACACGACGCTCTCTCCCTGCTCCATGTGCAGCGGAGCGATCCTGCTCTACGGCATCCCGCGCGTGGTGGTGGGGGAGAACCAGACCTTCCTCGGCGAAGAGGAGCTGCTGCGCTCCCGCGGCGTGGAGGTGACGGTGCTGCAGGATGAGGCGTGCGTGGAGCTGATGACGACGTTCATCCGCGACAACTCGGAGTTGTGGAACGAAGACATCGGAGAGTGAGATCCAACGGTATGGAGTGCGGTAACGCCAGTTACCGCTTTGACTGTTTTTGTTCGTCCTGCAACGCGAGCAGGTCCAGCCTTCGCCCGTGCCACCAGGCGAGATCGAACCAGCCGCGGATTGCTGCACGAACAGAAGCGGTCAGAGCGGTAACTGGCGTTACCGCACTCCATATCGTGGTGCCTACAGCCTCTTCCCCGCCGCCGAGGCCTCGATCAGCTTCTCCAGTCTCGTTACCCGCGTTTCTTCCTGCTTGGCGCTCATCACGTAGAAGGTGAGGAGGCGGCGGTAGCCGGGCGGTTGTTTCTCGAAGAACTTCCACGCCTTTTTCTTCGCGCGGAACTTGGCCTCGAGCTCGGGGGAGAACACCTCGGCTTGTTCGCGCTCGAACGAGTAGCGCTGCGTGGCGGAGGCGTCGCGGGCGTCGAAGGCGGCCTGGCCGGAGGGGGCGACGAGGCCGAGGGCGTGGAGCTCTTCGAAGCGCTTGGTGTTCACGGCGCTCCAGTAGCTCTTTTTCTTGCGGGGGGTGAAGCGCTGGGCGTAGCTCTCTTCGTCCAGGCGCTTGCGCACGCCGTCGATCCAGCCGAAGCAGAGCGCTTCGTCGACGGACTCCTTGTAGGTCATGCCGCCGCGGCCGGTGTCCTTGCGGTAGAAGCGGACGAAGAGCTCCGTGACCTTGTCGTGGTTCTTCTCCAGCCACTTGCGGAAGGCCTGCTGCGAGACGAAGTGCTGCGCGTTCATCGGCGCGCCTTCTGGGGGAAGGGAACGCAGAACGGATCGTCGGCGGAGCATTCGGCGAACTCGAACTGGATGGTGGTGTGGGCGATGCGGTAGTCGTGCGCCAGCATCTCGTTGATCTCGTCGAGCAGGCGCGAGGTGGTCTTCACCGGGACGTCGCCGACCATCAGGTGCGCCGACAGCGCCGGGCTGGAGGGGCCGAGGGCCCAGATGTGGAGGTGATGGACGCCGTAGATGCCGTCGATGCGGCCGAGGGATTCGGTGACGGCGTGCGGGTCGATGCCGGAGGGCATGCCTTCGAGCAGCAGGTTCATCGACTCGCGCAGGACGCCGTAACTGCTCCAGAGGATGAGCAGGCCGATCACGATCGAAACGAGGGCGTCCCACTTCATGGAGCCCGTGAGCTGGATCAGTCCCGCCGCGACGATGATCCCGGCCGAGGAGACGGCGTCGCCGACCATGTGTACGAACGCGCCGCGGATGTTCACGTCGTGGCGGCTCTCGTGGTGGATGGAGATGGCGGTGGCGGCGTTCACGACCAGCGCGATCGCGGCCATGATCAGCATCAGCGACGTATCGACGTCGTGCGGGTGCTGCAGGCGCTCCCACGCCTCGCGGAAGATGAAGAGCGTGAAGGCGACCAGCAGCCCGGCGTTGATGAACGCCGCGAGGATGCCGGCGCGCTGGTAGCCGAAGGTCTTCTCGTGCGTCGGCTGCCGCTTCTCCAGCCGTACCGCCACGAGGGCGATGATCAGCGCGGCGGCGTCGGTGAGGTTGTGCAGGGCGTCGCCGACCAGCGCCAGCGAGCCGGCGTAGATGCCGATCGAGAGCTCCGCGACGACCACGAGGACGTTCGCCGCGGTGGCGATGGTCAGCTTGCGCGAGACAGAAGTGTGGTGGTGATGGTGATGACCGTGCGCCATCTCACCATCACCTCGTCGAGCGTTCCACCTTCTTCGACTTTGCCGCGACCTGTTCGGCCATCGCTCCGCGCTGCGCTTTCAGCTTCGACGCGAGCTCGGGATCGCTGGTGGCGATGATCTGCGCCGCGAGGATGCCGGCGTTGCGGGCGCCGCCGATCGCGACCGAGGCGACCGGGATGCCGGGAGGCATCTGCACGATCGCATAGAGGGCATCGAGCCCCTGCAGCGCGCCGCTGGCGAGCGGGACGCCGATCACCGGACGCGTCGTGAACGAGGCCACGACTCCCGGCAGGTGGGCGGCCATCCCGGCGCCGGCGATGAAGACGGCGCAGCCGTTTGCTTCGGCGCCGGTGATGATCTGCTTCGCGCGCTCCGGGCTGCGGTGCGCCGAGGCGACCGCGAATTCATACGGGATCCCGGCCTCGTCGAGGGCTGCCGCGGCCTGCGACATCACCTCGGCGTCGGAATCACTTCCCATGATGATCTGGACCCAGGGTCTGTTGTTGTTCGTAGAAGTCATGACGATGCAGCACGCGCCTCCAGGGCGCGGTATCCGATGTCGCGGCGGTAGCGGGCGCCTTCGAATCTTACTTTCGGCGCGGCTTCATACGCTTTGGCCAGCGCCTCGGAGAGCGTGGCCGCGCGCGCGCAGACGCTGACCACGCGTCCGGCCTGGTTGACCAGCTTCCCCCCCTTCTTGACCACGCCGGCGTGGAACACCACCACCGAATCGTCGTCGACGGGGTCGAAGTCGACTTCCTGCCCCTTGATGAACTCGTCGGGGTAGCCGTCGACGGCGATGACGATGCAGGCCGCCGCTTCTTTCTTCCAGTTCAGCTTCGTGTCGCCGAGATTGCCGCGGGCGACCTTGAGGCAGACGTCGAAGAGGTCGTCTTCCATGCGCAGCATCTGCACCTGCGTCTCGGGATCGCCGAAGCGGCAGTTGTACTCGAGCACTTTCGGGCCGTTCGGGGTGAGCATCAGCCCCGCGAAGAGCACGCCGGTGTACGGGCGCCCCTCGGCGGCCATGCCCTGGATGGTCGGGTGCACGATCGTGCGCATGATGTCGGCCGCGGTCTCGCCGTTCAGGACCACGGCGGGCGAGTGGGCGCCCATGCCGCCGGTGTTCGGGCCGGTGTCGCCGTCGAAGGCCTTCTTGTAGTCCTTGGCGGGGGCGAGCGGGAGCGACTTCTTCCCATCCGTGATGACCATGAACGAGACTTCCTCGCCGGTGAGGAACTCCTCGACCAGGATGCGGGTGGAGGCGGTGCCGAACTTCTTCTCGTCGAAGACCATGCGGAGGTATTCGTCCGCCTCGGACTTCGATTCGACGATCACCACCCCCTTGCCGGCGGCCAGGCCGTCGACCTTGAGGACGGCGGGGAAGCCGATCTCCTTGAGGGCGCTTTTCGCTTCATCGAGCGAGTTGCAGGCGATCGCGTTCGCGGTCGGGATGCCGTACTTGCGCATGAAGTCTTTGGAGAAGATCTTGGAGCCCTCGAGCTCGGCGGCGAGGCGGGTGGGACCGAAGATGGTCAGGCCGCGTTTCTGGAACTCGTCGACGATGCCCAGGGTGAGGGGGAGCTCGGGGCCGACGATGGTGAGGTCGATCCGGAGCTTGTCGGCGAAATCGGCCAGCTCGATGATGTCGGCGACCCCGATCGGGACCACGTCGGCTACGGTCGAGATTCCGGCATTGCCCGGCGCGGCGTAGAGCTCCCGCACCAGCGGCGATTGTTTGAGCTTCCAGCAGAGCGCATGCTCGCGCGCACCCTGCCCGACAACGAGGACTCGCATGTTGCGTGGATTGTAGCAGTTGCAATTGGTTATCGCCGCTACGCGCGGCGAGGTGTCGGGTGTCAGGTATCTGGGGTGTTGCGGCTCACGGAACCTGACTTCCGGGCGAAACACCCCAGACACCTGACACCCGATACCATCTGGCGGGAAGGGTCACGCTTGCCTAGACGTTCCTGAAACGCGCGACGTACTACTCGCAATGTCCGCGGAACTCCGCCTGATGATGCCGACTCCAACCGTCGAACCTGACGATCGCCAGCTGGTGCAGACGATCCGGGCCGGGGATGCTGATGCGTTCGAGACGCTGGTCCGGCGCAAGACGTCGAAGGTGTATGCGCTCTGCTACCGGATCATCGGCAACGCGGAAGACGCCAAGGACATCTCCCAGCTGGTCTTCCTCAAGCTGTGGGAGAACCTCGAAAAGTACGATCCCTCCTACGCGTTCGACACCTGGCTTTACCGGATGGTGACGAACGTGGCCATCGACTTCATGCGCAACAAGCAGTCGCGCGACAACGCCGTGAACTCCAATCTCCGCCTGGTCAAGACCTCGGCGGACGCGGAGCAGGGGGTGGTCGTGCAGCGGAAGGAAGTCGAGAACGTCTTCAACGAGATCTCGAACGTCCTCTCGCCGAAGCAGAAGACCATCTTCGTCATGAACCAGATGGAGGACCTGTCGTCCGCGGACATCGCGAAGGTCCTGGGCTGCCGCGAGTCGACGGTCCGCAATCACCTCTTCAACGCGCGCAAGCTGATGCAGCGGGAGCTGCAGCGGCAGTATCCCGAGTACGCGCAGCTCTGGAGGGCGCGATGATCTCCTGCGAATCCTTCCGCACCCGTTTCGCGCCCGGCACCGAAGACACCGCGTTGCTCGCACATCTCCGCACCTGCGACCGCTGCCTGGACATGGCCGCGCACGCGGATCCGGACGTGATGTTCCGTGCGCTGGGCGGCGACGAGATGATTCCGCCGGGTGGCCTCGATGCGTTCGTCGGCGACGTGATGCAGCAGGTGCGCGTCCGCGGGGCGGAGACCACGGTCGAGGCGTCGCACAACGTCGTGAGCTGGCCGCGCAGGCTGGCCGTGGCGGCGACGCTCATCGCCGGGATCACCGGGGCGATGCTGTACGAGCGCGGCGCCGAGGCGCCGGGCGTGCTGGCTCCGGCCGGGATCGCGCGGTCGGTTTCGCCGGTCACACCGAAAATGCTGGAGACGAAACCGATCGTGGAATCGTATGAATCAGAGAGTGCAACGATCGTCGAGGTCCCGACCGATGAGGTGGGCGACGACGTGAAGATCGTGATGATCTTCGATGAGAACCTCCCGGCGGATTTATGAAGCGACTTTTGATGAGCGTTCTGGCTGTGCTGCTCGTGTCCACCTCCGCGTTCGCGGATGCGGCCGCGGGTGACGTCGGCAAGAGCCTGACCGTACGTACGTTCCAGCTGAAGCACAAGCAGGCCGATCGCGCCGCGGCGGTGATCCGTCCGCTCATGAGCGCGGAAGGCTCGATGAACATCCAGCCGACCTCGAACGCCCTGGTGGTGACGGAGCTCCCGGACAACCTGAAGAAGATCGCGGCCGCGCTGGCGAAGTTCGACGCGCCCGCGCAGACGCTGCAGCTCACGATCCGCCTCGTCTCCGCGGGACGCGGGACGGCGGAGCAGGCGCACGTCGACCCGGTGCTCGGCGACGTGGAGTCGAAGCTGTCGCTCCTGCGCTACAACATCCTCGAGAGCATCGGCTCGGCGAAGGTGTCGGGCAAGGAAGGGGAGCCGGGGCTGGTGGAGCTGAACGGCTACCGCGCCGACTTCAAGTTCGGCGAGTACGACCCGGCCAGCGATTCCGTGCAGCTCGGCGAGTTCCGCCTCTCGCGCCTCAGCGGCGACCAGCTCGCGCCGATGCTCAAGACGACGCTCAATCTCAAACTCGGTCAAACAGTCATCATCGGGGCGACGAAAGACCCCAACAGCTCCCGCGCCCTGATGATCGTAGTCACAGCCCAGCGCTGACGGGCAGCGCAACTCCTACCTGTTCCCCGTCGACGCGGCGCACACCGCTCACCCGTGCGCCGCGCCGGCGGTTTTTTATGGAGTGCGGTAACGCCAGTTACCGCTCTAACTGCTTCTGTTCGTGCAGCAAACCGAGGCTGGTGCAACCTCACCTGGTGGCACGAGCGAAGGCTGCACCTGCTCCCTTTGCAGGACGAACAAAAACAGGAAGAGCGGTAACTCGCGTTACCGCACTCCAGAACAGGCCTGCTCATGACGCGTGTCGGCTCGCAAAAAACTCCGCCACCTCGTCCACCGTCTTCGTATTGAAGATGTGCTTTGCTGAGAGGCCGCCTTTGCGGGCGACCCAGGTGCCGGTGATGACGGCGTTGTATTCGCCGATGGAGTGGGCGTCGGGGTTGATGCTGAAGGTGACGCCGTGGTCGACGGCGCGGTGGATGTGGCGCCAGTCGAGGTCGAGGCGGTTGGGGTTGCCGTTGATCTCGATCATCACGCCGCGCTGGCCGGCTTTCTCGAAGATGCGCTCGTATTCGACCGTGTAGCCTTCGCGGGCGAGGAGTTTGCGGCCGGTGAGGTGGCCGATGAAGGTGACGTTGGGGTCGTCCATGGCGCGGAGGATGCGGTCCGTCATCTCGTCCTTGTCCATCTTGAAATTCGAGTGGACGGAGGCGATCACGAAGTCGAGCTTGGAGAGGATCTTCGGGCCGTAGTCCATGGTCCCGTCCTGCAGGATGTCGGCTTCGGTGCCGCGGAAGACGCGCATGGGGGCGACGTCGCGCTCGTGCCTGCGGATCTCGGCGTGCTGCTCCTTCAACCGCTCCGGGGAGAGGCCGCCGGCGTAATAAGCGGTCGGGGAGTGGTCGGAGATGCCGACGTACTCCCAGCCGCGCTGGTGGGCGGCGGAGAGCATCTCCTGCATGCTGTTGCGGCCGTCGGAGAAGGTGGTGTGTACGTGGAACGTGCCGCGGAGGTTCGCCAGCTCGACCAGCTTGCGGCGCGTCTTCCGCTGCAGGTCTTCCGCGTTCTCGCGGCGCTCCGGCTCGACGTACGCGAGGTCGGCTTTTTTGAAGACGTCGGTCTCGCTCTTCGCCTTTGCGATCTTACCGAACGCTTCGACGAACTCCTCGCTGCCGGTCGTGCGCAGCAGCACGGAGCCGAATTCGGCCGGCGCGGCGAGGTGGAAGAGCACCGGCACTTCGCCGCGCGCCACGCCGCGATACGTTGTGTCGTCGAGTTGCTCGACGTCGGCCACGAGGTCGCTGAGGCGCGCGACGACGGCCTCCGGCTTCTTCGTGGCCACGACGATGTTCACGTTGCGGATCACCTCCAGGCGGCGGCGCACGCTGCCGGAGACTTCCGCGTCCTCGATTTCGTCAAAGTCGGCGAGGCGCTCGCGAATCAGCTCGCCGACCTCGATCCCGACCGGGAGGAGGAACTGAGATTCGCGCATGCGCGCGAAGGCCACCCCTTTCAGGATCTGCTCGGTAGTCTTGGCGCCGAAGCCTTTCAGCTTGTTGAGGGCGCCGCTGCGTGCGGCCTCTTCGAGTTGATCGATCGACGCGACGCCGAGCTCGGAGTAGACCACGCCGATCTTCTTGAGGCCGAGATGGGGGACGCGGAGGAGCTCGAAAATGCCGGGCGGGTACTGCGCGCGCAGCTCCTCGAGGTACGGCGAGCCGCCGGTGCGGACGATCTCCTCGATGACCTGGCCGGTGGCCTTGCCGACGCCGGAGACGTCCTTGAGGCCGCCCGACTCGACGAGGGTGACGATGTCCTCCTCGAGGTTCTCGACGGCGCGGGCGGCTTTCTCGAATGCACGAGCTTTGAAGGGATTGGGATCGCTCAGCTCGATGTAGCGCGAGATCTCGTCGAGCATGCGGGCAACGGTGAACTTGTCCATCGCGCGCCATTATCATTCGCCCGATGCAAGCACGTGAACGTCTCGTGGTGGCCGTCGACCTTTCGCAGCGCGACGACATCCTCCGTCTGGTCGAAACGCTGCGCGGTACCGCAGGCGTGTTCAAGCTCGGCCTGCAGGCGTTCATCGCCAACGGTCCCTCCATCGTGCGCGACGTGGTGGCTTTGGGGGAGCGGGTCTTTCTCGACCTGAAGATCCACGACATCCCAAACACCGCGAAGCACGCCGTCGCCGAAGCGACCAACCTCGGCGCGTCGATCGCGACGGTACACGCCGCGGGTGGCGAGTCGATGCTGCGCGCCTGCGTGCAGGACGACCTGCTCGTCCTGGCCGTGACGGTGCTGACCAGCCTCGAGGAATCGGACCTGTTGCAGATCGGGATGGGCGGCAATCCGCTCGACGCGGCGGTGCGGCTGGCGAAGCTCGCGCAGGCGTCCGGACTGCGGGGGGTGGTGGCGTCGCCGCTGGAGATCGAAGCGATCCGGGAGGCGTGCGGCGCCGGCTTCACGATCCTGACGCCCGGCATCCGTCCCGCGGGAGCCGACGCAGGCGATCAGCGGCGGATGATGACGCCGCGGCAGGCCATCGCGGCGGGAGCGGATTACCTGGTGGTGGGACGCCCCATCACAGGTGCGGCCGACCCGAGGTCGGCCGCACAGAGAATCGTGGACGAGATGAGCTAGCGGCGGCTTACCGGCCGACCGCGCGGCGCCGGGGAACCGTGCAGTTGGAGCCGGGGCCGGTGAAGAAGATCTGCCGCGCGGCGAACTGCCTGCGCACGCCGAGAGCGTCGGTGGCGATCGCGCGGAGCGTGTACTCGCCCGCGGCGGTCGCGTCGAGGTTCACGCCGACGCGCCACATCGTCACCGGAGTGGAGGACGAGACGTCGAAGCGGCGCGGGCCGCCGAGCGTCGCGGCGCCGAGGGCGGTGTTGTTGAGGAAGAGCTCCACGTTGACGATCTTGTGCGGGCCGGTGACCCAGCCGCGGATCTCGGCGCCGTTGCAGGTGAGGTGCTTCGGGCTGTCGAGCTCGATCCGGCCGCTGGCGATGCCGCACGAGCCCCACGTCTGCAGGCCGGTGCGCTCGCCGATCACGTAGATATTGTTGCCGGTGCTGAGCGGGTTGTGCTTGACCTCGTCGTCGATGGTGAGCGTCACGTCCTCGTACACGCGCTCGACCGAGCCCTCGTAGTGCGGGATGCGGAAGTCGAAGACGTCGAAGGCGATCGTGCGCGCGGCCTCGAGCGTCATCGGATCGACTTCGTCGATCATGGTCACGAAGCGCGCGTTGGCCTCGTCGTAGAAGGCGCCGCGGCTGAAGCGGATCGCGTTCGCGCGGTCGATGGTCAGGTAGGAGGGGATCGCCAGCAGCGAGACGCGCTCGAAGAAGGGGAACGTGCCGGGGCGGGTGGTGTAGATGTCGTAGAAGGTGTCGTTGCCGACGGCGAGGAAGTTCGTGCCGTTGCTGACGAGCCAGCGGCCCGGGCGGTCGACGCGCGCGATCTCGACCGGTGCCAGCGCGTTGGTGATGTTGAACGCGAGCAGCGACTCCTCGGTGACCACGACCAGCGTGCCGCCGATGAAGGCGATGTCGTTCATGCCGCGGTAGCGGTTGATGGGGAACGAATTGATCGCGCCGATGAGGGTCGGATTGGTGAGCGTGGTGATGTCGAAGATCTGCACCGAGGTGCGGCAGGCGCCCGCGTTCGAGGGGTGCGGGTAGCAGGGGAGGTCGACGGTCGGCATCAGGCCGGCCAGACGGTTCCCGCTGACGGCCAGGCGGTGGAAGTTGATGCCGGGCGCGCGATGCACGAGCACGGGAGCGCTGCCGCCTGCGCGCACGTTGCGGAGGTCGAAGATCTCGAGGCCCGCTTCGCTGCTGATGAAGAGGTGGCCGTTCGCGAAGGCGACGCCGCCCTCGGTGTTGCGGCCCGCCAGGGAGCCGATGAAGTCTTCACGGGCGACCTGCAGGTTGCCGAGCTCGTTGACGACGTAGGTGGTGAGCACCTGGCCGCGCAGCGCGTAGACGAGTCCGTTCGAGCGGAAGACGCCGTGCGGCGAGAGCTCGAAGCTCGTGGCGGGCGGGGTCGAGCCCGCGAACGACAGCGGGCAGTCGGCGCCCAGCAATGCTGCAGTGGAAAAGAGGGAAACGACGACCAGAGCGATCCGTGACCAAACGCGCATTCAAGCCTCCCAAAAACACACCCGTGACGCCCGCTTTGTTGCGCGGCGAAGCGTCTCACCGATACGCGGATACCGCGCCTTCATGGTAGCGCGGCTGCCGCTCCAAAGAGCTGATCGAGTCCGTTCAGCCGCTTAGTGTGTCGCAACTCGTGCGTTTTTTGCAATATTGGTTGGCCGGTTTGAAGAAGAGCTCGACCGTGTATCATGGGTGCGACCCGCCGCAGGACCGCGCGTATCGGGAAACATACGACGCCGGGCAGTGTGTTCGGGTGGTGAGTAGATACGTATGCTCGACGGTCATGTCCTGGTTCTGAATCGCGTATTTCAGGCCGTACAGATCACGTCCGTACGACGCGCTCTGACGCTCCTGTACAAGGGACAGGTTCGCGCGGTCGACTCCGAATACCGGACGTACGACTTCGAGAACTGGATGGACATCCCGGTGCAGCCGAGCGACCACTACGTGGTCACTCCCAGCCGTAACATCCTGATCCCGCACGTCGTGCAGCTCCTGTCGTTCGACAGGCTGCCTCGGCAGGAAGTGAAGTTCTCGCGCGGGAACATCTATCTCCGCGACCAGAACCGCTGCCAGTACTGCGGGAAGAAGTTCACCTCGTCCGAGCTGTCGCTCGACCACGTGATTCCAATCTCGCGGGGCGGCAAGTCGACCTGGGAGAACGTGGTCTGCGCCTGCCTCCCCTGCAACGTCCGCAAAGGCAACAAGCTCCTCGGCGAGTCCGAGATGCGCCTCCGCCGCCCCCCGGTGCGGCCGAAGTGGCATCCGCTGCACCGCCTCCAGGGACGCTCGTACCCGGAAATCTGGAAGAACTTCCTGGACGAGGCGTACTGGAATGTCGAACTGAAGGAGTGAGGGGCGGGCGCGCTGCGCGCTGGTATCGGGTGTCGGGTGTCTGGGGCATTTCGCCTGGGCGACATCCGGCGCTCGTTCGCAACCTGGTTGCGGCTCCCGGCGGAGTGGATTGGCGCGAGTCACTCCGTCCAGGCGAAACACCCCAGACACCTGACACCCGACACCAGCGCGAAGCGCACCCGGACAGTCGGGAACACCTCTTGCTACCTGCCCTCATCGTGTACTGCTCTGTCCAGATGAGTGCGACAGGTAGGGAGTGGCAGTTATGACGTTAGTGAACTCTCTCTGCGCGGAGATCAGCGTGTTCCAGGGGGTGGGTGAGTCGACGGGAGTCTTTGTCGAGCGGAGTGCAATCCGTGGCAAGAAGGGGTTGTGCAAATCGATGCGCGACCTGGCCATCAAATCGCGGGTGCTCGGCGACGGGTATTACTACATCCCGGTCGACCTGTGGCCGAAGGCGAAGGAGCCGATCGTGGTCCACAAGCACGATTGGACCGTCATCAGCTCAATCCCACGCACCTCGCGCGCGATCAAGAAGCGGCCGGTCGCCGCCGAATAGCGCGGCGGGTACGCCGCGTGCACTTTGGCCCCTCTCGAACGCAATCGAACGGAATCTCTTTTTCGGAGTGAATCAATGAAGGTTTGGAAGGTTGCACTGATCGCGCTCGCGATCGCCGCGCCCGTTTACGCGCAGAACGAAGAAGGCCCGGGCCAGGCGCAGGGCGCCGCCGTCGATACGACGGGCCGAGGCTATACGGCTGCTTACGTGATCGAGCCGACCACGAAGAAGGTGCTGTTCGCCGCGAACGAGCACATGCCGCTGCCGACGGCGTCGATGGCGAAGATGATGACGCTCCTCATCGCCATGGAGGAGATCCGCGACGGCCGCCTGAAGTACGACTCTCCGGTGACGATCTCGGCGCGCGCCAGCAAGATGGGCGGCTCGCAGATCTACCTGCGCGCCGGCTCGATCTGGCCGGTCAAGAACCTGCTCATCGCCACGAAGGTGCAGTCGGCCAACGACGCGGCCCAGGCGCTCGCGGAGAAGATCGCCGGTTCGTCCGAGAACTTCGCCGACATGATGAATCAGCGCGCCCAGGAGCTCGGCCTGACGCATTCGAAGTTCTACGATCCGCACGGCCTCCCGAACAACGAGAACCCGGAGATGGTGGACACGATGTGCCCGCACGACCTGGCCATCCTGGGCATGGAACTGATGAGGCACCCCTTCATGCAGGCGCTCGGCACGGTCGCGGAGATGCCGTTCAGGAACGGCACGCTCGAGCGGATCTACAACCCGAACCATCTCATCAATCCGCGCAAGGCGAACTACATGGAAGACGCGACCGGCATCAAGACCGGTTACACCGCCAAGGCCGGCTATTGCGTGACCGCCTCGGCGAAGCGCAACAACATGGAAGTGATCGCCGTGATCATGGGCGCGAAGACCGGCGGCGGCCCGAACGGGTCGTTCGCGAACGCGGCCAAGCTGATGAACGAGGCATTCGTGAACTGGCGCATGGTCACTCCCGCCAAGAAGGGCACCGTGGTCGGCCAGGCCAACGTCGAGAAAGGCGCCGCGGCAACGGTTCCGGTCATCGCGGGCCAGGACGTGACGGCCCTGATGAAGCGCGGCCAGGAGCGCAACGTCAAGGTGTCGTACCAGGCCGGCGCGCCGCTGACCGCTCCCGTGAAGAAGGGACAGCAGGTCGGCACGATCGTCGTGCAGAGCGGCAACGAGGTGATCGCCAAGATCCCCGGAGTGGCCGGAGCCGACGTGGCGAAGCAGTCGGTGTGGAAGAGCTTTTGGCCGTTCTAGAGTCGCGCTGGCGCGACTGGTGTCAGGTGTCGGGTGTCAGGTATCTGGGGTGTTTCGCCCGGGCGAAAAGCCCCAGACACCTGACACCCGACACCAATTACTCGCGAACCACTCTCCTACCATCCACCCGCACCCCCCTCGCCAGCACCCCCAACGCCTCCACATACGCACCATGCTCCTCCACCAGGATGCGCGCGCTGAGCGTTTCCGCGGTGTCGCCGTCCTCCACCCGCACGGTGCGCTGGACGATGATCGGGCCGGCGTCGAGGTGCTCGTCGACGAAGTGGACGGTGCAGCCGGAGACCTTCACGCCGTAGGCGACCGCCTGGGCCTGGGCGTCGACGCCGGGGAACGACGGCAGGAGCGAGGGGTGGATGTTGACGATCCGGTTGCGCCAGCGCTCGATGAACGGCGCGCTCAAGAGGCGCATGTAGCCGGCGAGGGCGATGTAGTCCGGACGGGCCGCGTCGAGCGCGCGCAGGACGGCGTCTTCGTGCATGGCGCGGTTGGGGAAGGTCTTATTGTCGAGGACGTGCGCGTCGTAGCCGTACTCGCGCGCTTTCGCGATGCCCGGTGCGTCGGGACGGTTGGAGATCACGAGGACGATCTCGGCATCCAGCTCGCCGCGCTGCACCGCTTCGTGAATCGCCTGAAAGTTCGAGCCGCGTCCCGAGAGGAGAATCGCGAGCCGCACGCGCGATCCGTTCCCTACTCGATCCACGAGGCGAACCCGCTCGGCGGTACGTCGTACGCGACTTTCCCCGAGCCTTTCACCACGTTGCCGATGAAGTAGTACTGCTGGCCGATCTGCGCGAAGTGCTTGGAGAGGCGGTCGACTTCCTCGGGGGCGACGATCAGCACCATGCCGATGCCCATGTTGAAGACGCGCAGCATTTCGTCGCGCTCGACGCCACCCTTTTCGAAGATGAGCTTGAAGATCGGCAGCACCGGCCACGAGCCGAGCTTGATGCGCGCGTCGAGGGTGTCGGGGAGCACGCGCGGGACGTTGTCGGTGAGGCCGCCGCCGGTGATGTGGGCCATGGCGTGGATGGCGCGCTCTTCGACGAGCGGCGCGAGCGGCTTGAGATAGGAGATGTGCGGTGCGAGCAGCGCTTCGCCGGCCTTGCCGATGCCGGGGATGATGGACTGGTGGTCGTAGCCGAGCTTTTCAAAAAGGACGCGCCGCGCCAGGGCGTAGCCGTTGGTGTGCAGCCCCACGGACGGCAGGCCGATCAGGACGTCGCCTTCGCGGACCGCTTTGCCGTCGATGAGGTTCTTCGCGTCGACCACGCCGAGGATGAAGCCGGCGACGTCGTAGTCGTCGTCGGAGTAGAAGCCGGGCATCTCGGCGGTCTCGCCTCCGATGAGGGCGCAGCCGTTTTCCTTGCACGCCCGCGCCATCCCGCGGATGACGTCGGTCATGACCGGCGGGCGCAGCTTGCCGGTGGCGTAGTAGTCGAGGAAGAAGAGCGGGCGCGCGCCCTGGACGAGGATGTCGTTGACGCAGTGGGAGACGAGGTCGTAGCCGATGGTGTCGTGGATCTTCATGGCCTGCGCGACGCGCAGCTTGGTACCCACGCCATCTGTGGACGAGACGAGGATCGGCGAGTCGATCCCTTCGAAGGTGCCGCGGAAGAGGCCTCCGAACGAGCCGATGTCGGAGAGGACGCCGGGCGTATACGTGTCGCGGGCCAGCCTGCGGACTTCACGCAGTGCTTCGTCCTGCGCATCGATGTCGACACCCGAATCGCGGTAGCTCGTCACGGCGCGGGAGCATAGCACTCGTTCTGGCCACAGGGGACGACGGGGGGCCTCCGGCGGGCCGGCGTGGCCGGCGGCACTTGTTTTCGCACGGACGGCGCGGATCGCGAGAGGCGTCCGGTCAGCCTTGGGCAACCAGTGCTGCCGGTCACACCGGCCCGCCGGAGGCCTCTCGTCGTCTCCTGTGGCAGCACGACTCGCCTGCCCTACAATGCGCGGCCGTGGCTCAAGCTCTGCTGATCTCAACCCTCGTCACCATTGCGGGACTCATCGTCACGATCGTGATGGGGTTCCGGGCTACGCCGGCGCATGTGGCGGATCACATCATCGTCGCGCTGGTCACGGTCGTGGCGGGGTTGTTCTCGCAGTCGATGACGATGTTCTTCTTCATCGGGACCGGGAAAGAGCTGAAGGAGAAGTCGGAGCAGGACGCGGCGGTGGTGCAGCAGACGAAGGATTTCAAGTCGCGGGTCTTTCCGGCGGCGATGTGGGCGATGACGGCGATCATGATCACCTTCATCACCGGGGGCGGGGTCGGGTCACGCAAGACGCCGCTCTGGCTGCACGATGCGCTGGCGGTGGTGTCGATCCTGATGTATGCGCGGGCGTACTGGATTCAGATCCGGGCCATGAACGAGAACGCCACGCTGATGGAGCGTTACCTCAAGGACTGAACCACGTCGATGGAGGCGAGGGCGGCGAGGTACTGCTCGACGTCCGGCAGCGGGACGTCGCCGTAGATCGCGGCGAGCAGGTCGCGGATCTCTTTCACCGTGCGCCGGCCGTCGACGAGGTTGAGCGCTTCGTAGCGGTACTCTTCGCCGAGGCGGATTTCCTTCGCCTTTGCGTAGTGCGCGGTGAAGTAGTCGTAGCCGAAGGCGCCCATCGTGCCCTTGATGGCGGGGTTGCGGCGGTAGGCGTTTGTTGGTGGTGGCTGGTTGCTGGTTCGGGGTGTGTTGTCGATGAAGCGCGCCAGTGAAGCCTTCATCTCTGTCTCGTACCAGTCGGCGAACTTCAGGGTCTTGTTGCGCAGCGCGGTGGCGCGGCGTTCGAGGGCGAAGGCGTCGAGCATCTCGTGCAGCGCGGGCGTGTCGTCGTTGCTGATGATGGCGAGGGCGTAGCCGGTGGCGGCGGCGATGAAGGCGGCTCTTCCGAGCTTGGTGGAGTCGATGTTGGCGGGGACGTCTTTGTTCGTGTGGATGTAGCGGTCGGGCCAGTCGTTGAGGTAGATCGCGGGGATACCCCACGAGCTGTCGCTGTAGACCTGGTGGTCGCTCCCGAGCGTCAGCGGCACGAACGCGGCGCGGAGCGGGTCCTTGGTCCCGTCGCTCGCGAGGAGCGGCCAGCGCGTGCTGCCGGTCATGGCGTAACGGGCGGTCTCGTCGTTCACGAGCATGCCCACGGACTGTGCAACGTCATAAACGAACGATGGCTGCGACGCGGGGCCGCGGGTGACGTGGAAGATCGCCTTTGTCTCGGGGCCGCCGCCGACCATGTCGAGGTGGATGGCCGCCTTGATGCGGTGTGCGAGCTCGGGACGCCCGTTGAGCAGCGCGAGCGTCCCCTCGATCTCCGGCGGCCAGACGAAGCGAAGCGTGCGCCGCGGCGGCGGGAGGCGTTCTTCGCGGATGAGTTTCGAGAGCATCCTCGCCGCTTCGAGGATCGCGGCGCAGCCGCTGGCGTTGTCGTTCGCGCCCGGGCGCGGGTGGTCGAGGTGGCAGCTGAAGACGATCTCCTGCTGGCGCAGGTCGCTTCCCGGAATCGTGGCCGTGGCGATGTCGTACTCCCCCGGCTCCTGGCCGGCGATGACTTTCGCGTGCATCCGGATCGTCTCGCCGCGCGCGAGCCGCGCCTGGAGAGCGCGGGCGGTCTGCAGGGAGACCATGAACGCGAACGTCCGCTCGTTCTCCGGCGCGAACGTGTCGAGATGTCCCCAGCGGATCAGCGTCTCGTCTTCGCCGTACCACCCGGTGCGCTGGTTCTGTGCGTAGCTGATGATGCCGGCCGCTCCGAAGCGTCCGATGGCCAGCGGCGCGATCGCGCTCGGCATCGAGGACGTCAGCACGAGTTTCCCTTTGACGTCCTTGTAGTCCTCGTCGCGCGTGCCGGCGCCGACATCGACGAGCGGCGCCGTCGCTTCACCGCTGAAGCTGTCCTGCGCCAGCACGATTGGAGCTGCATCCCAGCTTGCGAGCCTCTTCACGCGCGCGCCTTCGGCGTCGAGCTCCCACAGCTCCGCGAATTCCGCGTTCCACGCGGGACGCGAGCGCTGCGTGCCGTAGAAGATCTTCCCGTCGGCGGGGAGCGACTCGATGTGCGCGTCGGCGAGTCCGTAGCGCTTCAGCTCCGCCACGACCTGGTCGGCGGCGTTGCGGAAACCGCGCGACCCGCGCATGCGGTGCTGCCGCGACAACCCTTCCACGGTGCGCTTCGCGGTCTCGCCCGAGACCTCGTTCGCCAACGCCGTGACCTCTTTGTCAGTAAGGAATGGAAGCGATTGCGCGCTGGCGCCGGTAGCGGTGAAGAGCAGTACCGCGAGCAGAACCGACGAAGGGCCTCCGGCGGGCCGGCGTGGCCGGCAGCACTGGTCGCCCAAGGCTGAACGCACGCCTCTCGCGATAGGCGCCGTCCATGCGCAAACAAGTGCCGCCGGCCACGCCGGCCCGCCGGAGGCCCCCGGTCGTTCTTTACACACGGTAGAGCGCTGCTCCCCAGTGCAGGCCGGAGCCGAGGGCGGTGAAGCAGATCAGCATGCCGGGCTGGATGCGGCCGTCCTGGAGGCACTCGTGGAAGAGGATCGGGAGCGTGCCGGCGGTGGTGTTGCCGTAGCGCTCGATGTTGTGCGGCACTTTCTCGGGCGGCAGGCCGAGTTGGGATGCCACCCCCTCCACGATGCGGATGTTGGCCTGGTGCACGAGCAGCAGGTCGAGCTGCGACGGCTCGATGCCGGCGCTCGCGCAGACTTCGCGCACCGCTTCCGGCATCTTCGACACCGCTTCCTTGAACACGGCGCGCCCTTCCATCACCGGGATGTAATCGCTGTTCTCGACCTGCGTTGCCGTCACGTACGGGCGGTGGCGGAAGCCGACGCCGGGGACGAAGAGAGCCTCGATGTTCGAACCGTTGGTGAAGAGCTTCGAGGCCAGCAGGCCGCGCCCGTCGCCGTTCTCGCTCGCTTCCACGATCACCGCGCCTGCGCCGTCGCCGAAGAGGACCGTCCGGTCGCGGCTCTTCGTGTTCTCGGCGTACTCCTCCGGCGTCGTCTCGCGATCGGAGCGGCCGAGGAGCGCGTCCCAGTTGTTGTGCCACGGCATGAACGGCGTGTGCACGTCGGCGCCGATCAGCAGGATCCGTTTGTACTTGCCGCTGCGCAGGAGCGAATCGGCGAGATCGAGCCCGTAGACGAAGCCGGAGCACTGCTGGCGGATGTCGAACGTGGCCGTCGACTGCGGGAAGCCCATCTTCGCCTGCACGACCGGCCCGTTGCCGGGAAAGAAATGGTCGGGCGTCATGGTGGCGAAGATGATCGCGTCGACGTCGTCCTTCGTCCGCCCCGCCGCGCGCAGCGCCTCTTCCGCCGCGAGCATGCCGAGGTCGGAGGAGCCCTGCCCGGGATCGGCGTACCGCCGCTCCTCGATCCCGCTGCGCGTACGGATCCACTCGTCGGACGTATCCATGATCCGCCCGAGCGCCTCGTTCTTCACGACGTTCTTCGGAAGACCGATGCCGGTGCCGGTGATGATCGATCGCATGTGGGGCGTAGCTTATCGCTTCGCGATGAATGGTGTCGGGTGTCAGGTGTCAGGTGTCTGTGGTGTTTCGCCTGGGCGGCAGTCATCGGGCCTGATGGCGCTCGCCCTGAATGGCGTCCAGGCAAGAAACCCCAGACACCCGACACCCGACACCGCCTCCAACTAACTGTCGTGCTTCGCCGTCAGCGTCAGCAGATCGTCTCCGCCGAACTGGTACTTGCGGCCGCAGAACTGGCAGACCACTTCCGTGCCGCCTTCGTCGATCATCTCCTGCAGCTCCTCTTCGCCTAGGAGGGCCAGGGGGGCGAGGGCGCGCTCGCGGGTGCACTGGCAGGTGTAGCTGACCGGGATGGAGTGGCCGGCGTCGACCTGCTTGTAGCCGGTGCCTTCGAGCACGGTGGCGACCGCTTCCTCGATCGGCATCGTCTCGAGCAGCTTGCTGAGCGACGGCGCTTCGCGCACCCGTTTCTCGAGCGCATTGATCGCCTCTTCCGGGGTGTTCGGGAAGGCCTGGATGATCATCCCGCCCGCGGCCGCGACGCCGTCGCGGCGGTTCAGGACGCCGAGGAGCACGGCCGAGGCGATCTGCTCGGAGCGCATCAGGTAGCGCGTGAGATCGGTGGCGATGCCGGTGCCGGCGAGGAGGATCTGCGAGGTGTACGGCTTGCCGGCCGGAGGCGTGCCGCGCACCACCGTGAGGCTGCCGTTGCCGATGGCGCTTTCGACGTCGAGGGCCGGATCCTGCGGGACCGGGTTCTCGACGTAGCCGCGGACCGCACCCGCGACCGTACCGTCCGCGATGACGGTGCCGAGCGGGCCGTTCCCTTCGAAGCGGAGCGTGACGTATTGCTTGCGGACGTCTTTATCGAGGATGCGCGCCAGCAGCAGCGCGCCGGTCATCGCGCGGCCGAGGGCCTCCGCGGCGACGGGAGCGAGATCGAGGATCTCGCGCGCGGTCTCGACGGCGGTGGTCGTCTGCGCCGCGATGACGCGGAAATGGCCGTCGAGGGCCATTCCCTGGATGATGCGATCGGGAGTCTCCATGGGAGAGTTGGAAACGCCACGGCTCGCGACTTGCTTCCACTCCACTCAACCCGGAGGTTGATGCTATGAAGCAATGGATCGTTCTCATGGCGGCTGTCGCGCTCGCCGCGTGTCAGGTCGACAACAAAGGAAACGTGGAGCCGACCGCGGAGACGCAGACGGCTACGGCGGATGCGGCGAGGGAAACCGGTGACGCCGCGGCTGACCTCAAGCAGGGGGCGCAGGAGGCGGGCGCCGCCATCCAGCGAGGTGCGGAGCAGGTGCAGCAGTCGGAAGCTGGACAGCGCGTGGCCGAGGGAGCGCGGGAAGCAGGGCGCGGGATCAAGCAGGGCGCAGGCGAGGCGGCCGAGGCCGCCGGCGACGCGCTCAAGCGTGCCGGTCAGGAGGCGCAGGCCGATGTAAAGGCCGACGTGAAGAAGGACCCTCCGCCGCCCACGCAAACGACGCAAACGCATACATAATCCGCAGCACACGGCGGACGTGGACTCCGCCGACAGTTTTCATCGCGAAAGAGGAGGTCTTCTGATGGTTTCGATTGGAAGAACGTCCGTCGCCGACCGGACCCAGACGCTCAGAGTGGGGGATCAAGCCCCTGACTTCGAGCTTCCGGGCCACCGTGGCAGCGAGACGTTCAAGCTCAGTGATCTGCGCGGCAAGAAGCATGTCGTGCTCGTGTTTTACCCGCTCGACTGGACCCCCGTTTGAACCGTGCAGATGCCGTCGTACGAGGCCGAGATGGCCGACTTCGAACGGTATGATGCCCAGGTCGTGGGCATTTCGGTTGATTCGATTCCCTCTCACGTAGCGTTTGCAAAGTCCATCGGCGGCATCGAGCGTTACCCGCTCCTCGCCGATTTCCACCCCAAGGGCGCCGTCTCCACGAAGTACGGCGTCTGGAAGGAAGACAAGGGCATCTGCGAGCGCGCCATCGTCATCGTCGACAAGCAGGGCATCGTCCGCTATGTCGACGTGCACGACATCTCCGAGGCACCGGAGAACGCGCAGCTGCTCGACGTCCTTCGGGAGCTCGACTAGGTAGTGGCGGGCGGGCCGTCCACGGGCTCGCCCTTTGCGTCAACCGGAAGCAGTATGTTGAACATCGCCCGTAAGTGCGTCCCCTTCACCCCCTACGACAAAGAGCTCTCCACCGCGACGGTGACGATCGTCTCCGCGACCGGAGTCTTTCTCCCCGACCAGGAGCCGTTCCCCTCGGAGGATCCGGGCGACACGACCTATCGCGTGATTCCCGGCGATACCGAGATGGCGTCGGCGCGCATCATCCACGGCCACTACGACCACGCCGAGGCGGATAGCGATCCGAACATCGTCTACCCGCTCGACACGCTGCGCGAGCTGGTGAGCGACGGCTTCATCGGCGCGGTGAACGACAAGCATTACAGCTATGGCTTCACCACGAAGCTGAAGGAGCTGTACGAGACCACCTTCCCTGAGATCGCCGACAAGGTCGAGCGCTCGAAGACGAAGCTGGTCGTGCTGACGGCGGGCTGTCCCGAGACCTGCCACCGCTCCATCTCCAACATGGCGCGCGAGATCGAAGCGCGCGGCATCCCCACCATCGTCATCAGCGCCTCCCCCGCCGCGACGGAGTCGGTCCGCCCGCCCCGCGGCATGACCTGGGACGGCACCGCAATCGGGAAGATCGTCGGCCGCGCCGGCGAGCGCGAGCAGCACAAGCGCGTCGTCCGCGCCGCGCTGGAGATGTTCACGCACGACACGCCGCCCGGCCGCGTGGTGATGAAGAACGTGCGGTAGGACGAGCTGCTTTTGGAGTGCGGTGACCGCAGTCACCGCTTTCACTCGCGTGCTGCCGGCGCAAGCGTGCAACTGCGAGGCACGCAGCAAAAGCGGTGACTGCGGTCACCGCACTCCAAACTCCCTTGCCAACCATTTGATAGTTTGATAGACTTCAAACCATCAAACGACCATGCGATCCCAGCACGTATTCAAGGCGCTCGCCGATCCCACCCGGCGCGACATCCTCCGGATGCTCCGCAAGCGTGCGCTGACCGCGGGGGAGATCGGGGAGGCGTTCCCGATGACCAAGGGGTCGCTTTCGCACCACTTCAACATCCTCAAGGAAGCGGACCTCGTGCGCTGCGAGCGCAACGGGCAGTTTCAGCTCTATTCGCTCAATACCACCGTCGTAGAGGACGTGATGTCGCTGCTCGCCGAGGTGCTCGGGGAGCGGGGGAGGAAAAAGAAATGAGATGGATGCCGGCCGTCATCGTCGTCGCTGCTTTCGCCATCACCGTGCTCGCCTATCCCGCGCTGCCGGAGGTGGTGCCGATCCACTGGAACCTGGCCGGCGAGGTCGACCGCACCGCGCCGAAGTTTCCGGGGGCCTTCATCATGCCCATCGTGCTGCTGCTCGCCGCGATCACGTTCGAGGCGGTGCCGCGGATCTCGCCGCGCGGCTTCGAGGTGGACGGGCAGGCGCGCGGCTTCCGCGCGATCAAGCTGGTCTCGCTCGCCTCCCTGCTCCTGCTGCACGCGGTGACGCTCGCCGCCTCGGCCGGGCTGCCGGTGCGCATCGGCGTCTTCGTGCCGGTCAGCATCGGCGCGCTGTTCGTCGTGATCGGCAACTATCTCGGCACGCTCCAGCGGAACTTCTTCGTCGGAATCCGCACTCCCTGGACGCTGGCCAGCGACGACGTCTGGTTCCGCACCCACCGCCTCGGCGCGCGCATGTTCATGATCGGCGGCGTCGCGCTGATGTTCACCGGTTTCATGCAGCCGCGAGCGATCCTGGTCTCGCTCCTCACCGTGCTGGCGGTGATCGTGGTCGTGCCGGTGGTGTACTCGTACCGGGTGTCGCGCACCTGAGTCGCGAACAACGCGGTCATCCCGAGCGTCGAGCGAGGGACCTGGGTGGGTGGGGAGGCGCAGCACGTGCCTTACGCGGTGCGTCACGGGGAGTTACGCACTGCGTCCCGGCGTGAATACAGTGCGTCACGGGGCGTTACGCACTGCGTCCCGGCCTGAACGCAGCGCGTCACCGGACGTTACGCACTGCGTCCCGGCGTGAACACAGTGCGTCACCGGGAGTGACGCACTGCGTCCCGGCGTGAACACAGTGCGTCACCGGACGTTACGCACTGCGTCCCGGCCCGAACACAGCGCGTCACCGGGCGGTACGCACTGCCTTCCGGCCGAACTGCATCCGCGGTCCCGCTCGCCTCTTGACATCCGGCAATTTCGGATCTAAATTTCTGATCCTTGGGTCGAGGATCGAAAGAACCTCGGCTCTGGCGGCGAACGGGTGAGACGACAGCGCTGGCTTAAGTGCGAATGATCTCATCCCTGCGGAAGTCGAGCGAAGCTCCTTCCGCCGCGGGCTCTGGAAGTGTGCGCACTTCCAGAAACATCAACCGGAGTAGCCGGCGCGTGGCCGACTGCTCCAGCCGGTGACCGCCTGCGCTCGTGCACAAGTGCTCGTCGTCCCCACCGGCCATACTTTCGAAGTTGGAGAAAATATGGCTACACAAAATCCCCGTAATCCCAATGCGGCGGCGGACCTCCCGCAGCCGGTAACGACGCTCGAGCCCGAAGCGGTGCTCGAGCTGCTGCGCGCCCTCCGCGCGCAGATCGGAGACGTGACACCGCTGACCGTTGCCGAGCGACAGCTGCTCCGCCGGCGCGCGAAGTTGTCCAATCCGGTGCTGCAGGCGTCGATCAACATGATCGGCGCGCTCGAGCAGGTCTCGCTGGCGGTCGCGCAGCCGGTCGACGGAGTACGCCGTATGGACGACGAGACCAACCGCTGGACCGCGGTCGAGGACGAGCTGCGGATGATGCTCCAGGGTATCGCCGGCGCGAACCTCGTGCGGCGCCAGCGTGTCACGCTCATCGCCGGCCAGGCCTACCTTATCGGTGCGCAGCTGGCGCGCGACCCGGCCAATGCCGTGCTGCGGCCGCACGTGGAGGAGATCAAGCGGTTGAAACGCATCATCCGCCGCAAAAAGGCAGGTGAAGCGGAGCAATTGCCGTCTCCCGTAACGTCCGGCAGTCCCAAGCCGTAAATCATGTGATGGGAGGGAGACCGGGCGCGTTCGCGCGCCCGGTCTTTTCCTCCCGGCGCGATCGAGGAGCACGCACATGAAGCAAGATGACCGCGAGGACCGCGAGACTCCGGCCCCGGGATGGGAAGAACGGATCGAGGCAGCGTACCTGCGCATCAAGGCAGGCCTCCCGCCGGCCCCGTGGCTGCCGAACCTGCCGACGCTGACCGGGATTCGCCGGCAGGTCCGCCGTGCGCGCGCAGGCGTGATCAAGCCCGGGAACCCGCAAATCTCTACGCAGGCGTGGGCCGACACGCTCGAGCAGGGCATCGTGATGAACATGCTCGAACGGGAGGAGCTGCGGAAACAGATCGAGGAGGAGAAGCGACAGGCGGCCGAGCATCAACAGAAGGTGCTCGAGTACAACCGCTGGTGGATGGAGGCCTACCGGCAATTCAAGCGAATGCCCGAGGCCTCCGACCCGAACAGCGAGATCGGCGCACAGGTCCTGGCCATGAAGCGCGAACTGCGCAAGCTACGCGGCCGGCCGAAACGGCGGAAGGGGCGCGGAAAGACGAGCGGAGGTGCGGGTGCGGAGTAACCCGCGAGACCCGGGGCGCTCACGCATACGGAAGATTGAAGGTGTGCCCGGGACTCATCCCTGCTGTCTCCGTCCCCCTCAGTGTCTCTGTGCCTCCGTGGGGAATACCAGCGTTCCTCGCAGCGCAAACGTTGTCTCCCGCCAGAGGCGACGCTCTGGGCTGCGAGGCGCGTTCGGATTCACCGCAGGGCTGACCGGCGGTTGCAGACCACCGTTGACGAAACAGGGTGTTGAAAAGCGTGGGCCAGACGGTGTACCTCTCGATGCGTGCTATGAAACGGTGGTCGTACATCGCTCCAGCCGACTGGTCGTTCGTCGCGGCAACCGTCGCGCCAGGGCAGGGGAGCGTGAATTCGCCGCTCTCAAACCCGACCTGACGCTGCTCCACCCGACAAACCGGGAAGTAACCGCACGTGGAACACGTGCTTGGCGGGTCGGTCCCGCGGGTTAATGGCGGGCAATCGGCTACCAAACTTTCGTTTGCGGCAGATGTTAGGTTCCACTTCCACTGCCGACTGACATTAGTTGAAACGCGCGAGACCTGAACGTCACTATTAGCAGGAGGTAGTTATGATCATCACCAATGTGTGGAACGCGACGTCAGCATCGAATGCAGGCGCGCTTACGGGCAGTGTCATCACCAACGGGGGAAACGTACAATTCCAGTTCGCGGGGTCAGCATGGTCCGCCAGTGCTGGACAGATCATCGGCGCGAATCTGGTGGTCGATGGAAGTAACGTCGGAACAGCACGTGTGCTCACAAACGAGCCGTCGTCGCATAAAGCGCTTGTTCCGATTTCAACAATCCTTCGCCTGGCGGCGGGCACTCATTCTATCGCCATTCAGGCCGCTACGCCTCTAACCAAAATCGATCAGAACGATTTCTTCACACTCGTCGTCACGGAGTTCTCCTTTACCTGACCCGGCGTCGACGAAGACGTTGGTGCGCGGAGTAGTGCCGGCCGGGAGGTCGTACTCCCCGTACCACGGGGTGGACGCGCAGGTGGTGCCGCTGCAGGTCCGGCTCCACGAATGACCGTGCGGCCTAGGGTGGCCGCACGGTCTAGCTGTTCTGGAATTACAAGTTCTCGACATGGGTCTCGACCGCGTTGGGACACGTGTGGATTTCGGGGCGGTGGTTACCTGTCAGCTGTTTGAGCCGCTCGCGAACAAGCACGAGTTCGAGCGATTCTTTATCGCGGTGGGACAGTTGCAGGCCGAACCGGCGATGTTGCAGAATCACCTGACGGGATTAGCATGCGGAGAGCAACGCGGCACCTTACTTTGGTGTGAAGCTGATGCGGCCCGGTTTCGGCCGGCAGCCGAGCTGCCTGCCTCTTCTCGCCAGCATCACGGCAGTTGCAGGTCGCAACTCGGTTCTAGGAACGTCATCCCCGGCAACTGCCGCGCCGCTCTGGCTTCGGCACGCGAAGCTCCTTCCGCCGCGGGCTCTGAAAGTGTGCGCACTTTCCAGAAACATCACCCGGAGAAGCCGGCGCGTGGCCGACTGCTCCAGCCGGTGACCGCCTGCGCTCGTGCACAAGTGCTCGTCGTCCCACCGCCCATACTTTCGAAGTTGGAGAAAATATGGCTACACAAAATCCCCGTAATCCCAACGCGGCGGCGGACCTCGCGCAGCCGGTAACGACGCTCGAGCCGGCGCGCGAAGTTGTCCAGGCTTGCGCAGCGGGCTCGAAGTGCTCGCTGCGCCGGAGCATTGCTGCCGGTCATACGCGGATCGGCGCGTGAGTTCGCGTGCGAAGTCGGATGAGATCGTTGGATAATGCGGCTGTGGATATCATTGTCGGCGACTATCCTTCAGAGGCCCATGCGCGGTCGGCTGCCCGGGAGCTCGAAGCGAGCCAAATACCGTTCACGATCGAACGGCGTGAGGACATCCCGGACTTGCAGCCGTGGGTTATCGTCGTAGACGATCCATATTCCGATACTGCGCTCGACACTCTCCATCCTGACCGCTCACGTCACCACACGGGGCGGGCATCTCCTGAACAATATCAACGAACCGAACGTGCGCTCGCCGCCAACAGAGAGCGGCATCAGCTAGAGGCAGAGATCGTCGACCCCTTAAGACCTGTTACGCGGAAGGAGCGCACGTCACTGCTCGCGGTGTCAACGCTGGGAGTAGCGGTTGCCTTCGGTGGCCTTGTTCCTGAAGAAATCAATGCGCTCGGCATCAGAATGTCACATTTGAACCAAGCCGTCTTGCTGGCAGTTCTGCTCACGGTGGTAGCCTACTACCGTGTGGCATTCGCACTTTATGCGCGTGCCGACATCGCCAGATGGAACCATCGTTTCCACCGTCTTGAGCATCTGCTCGAGGACGCGGGTGAAGTTCAGTGTGCGACCTGCCATGAAATCATTAGACCAGAGAAGGATCGAGACCCAAAATCCTGGCGTGGATACATTTCAGTATTTCGCCGGCGTGGCGTCTTCGACGCCGTGGTTCCTCGACTAGCTGGCAACGCAGCGATAGTAAGCCTTGCTTGGCGAATTTGGCGTGTCTTGCACGGCGGCGTTTAACGCATATTGAAAAGCACGCTCCCTCCTGCTACCTTGGAGTTTCCGGACACCAAACGCGGGGAAGGAGCGGGCTGCCATGAAACAACCGGCGATTCAGGCACGGCGGGGGTAAAGATTTCCCCCCTCGCTAGCGGCAACCGTCTTGCTGCGGTAGAAGCGAGAGCCGTCATGAGACATCTGAGATCCGTGATCGCTGGCGCGTCGCTGTTGCTGCTCGTCGCGGCGACGACTGTCGATCCGCTCCGCGCGTTTCTCTCGTCGCTCTCTCCGGCAATGCGGCACAAGGCGCTCATGCGCTTCAGCGATGAGGAGCGCTTCGACTGGCATTACGTTCCCCGGTCACGCGGCGGCCTGCCCCTCGGCGACCTGAACAAAGATCAGACGTCGCTGCTTCATTCATTCCTGCGCGCCCACCTCGGACCCGCCGGATACCGGAAGGCGGCGGGCGTCATCGAGCTCGAACCGCTCCTCGGCCGGCTGGAAGGAAGCCGCTTCCGCGATCCGGCGCGGTACTACTTTTCGCTGTTCGGCGATCCTGCCGCGCTGCCGTGGGGGTGGCGGTTCGAGGGGCATCACCTCTCGCTCAATGTCACGCAGACGGCGCGCGGTACGTCGTACACGCCGATGTTCATCGGCGCGAACCCTGCCCGCGTGCCGAGCGGCGCCCGCGCCGGATGGCAGCTGCTGCGTGACGAGGAGCACCAGGCGCGCGCGTTCCTGCAGTCGCTCGACACCGCGCAGCGCGCGCAGGCGGTCATCAGCGTTCGTGCGCCGGCCGATATCGTCACAGGAACGGATCGCGCGCTTCGCCTGCAGAGGTTTGAAGGCCTCGCCGCGTCGACGATGACCGAGCGGCAGCGACAGGCGTTGCTCGAGCTCGTGGCCCTGTACGTCCGGAATGCGCCGCAGCCGGCGGCAGACGCCGAGCTCGCGAAGATCCGGCGCGCCGGAATCGAGAAGCTGCACTTCGCGTGGGCAGGCGGCGCGGAGCCGGGGCAGCGGCACTACTACCGCATTCACGGTCCCACGGTGCTGATCGAGTACGACAACACGGAGGACAGCGGGAACCACATTCACACCGTCTGGCGAAATCCGCAGGGCGACTTTGGCGACGACGTGCTGGCGCGACACTATGCCGAGGCGCCGCATCATGTGGCTGGTGGCGGGCACGCTCACGTTCACGAGCGGCGATCCGCTCCCGCTGCTTCGCGCCGCGGCTCGGGGTGACGTCGATCTGCAGGCGCGTGAGGCGCGGAACGAGCGACGGCCAGGAGCGCGGGACCAGGCCCTTCACTCGACCCCTACATTCGCCAGCAGTATGGAGTGCGGTAACGCCAGTTACCGCTTTGACTGCTTCTATTCATCCTGCAACGCGAGTTGTCCAGCCTTCGCTCGTGCCACCAGGCGAGAGTGCACCAGCCACGGCTTGATGCACGAACAGAAGCAGTCAAAGCGGTAACTCGCGTTACCGCACTCCATACCGTAGCCGCGAACGGCGATTTCTTCACGGCCTCTCAGGATGACGGGGTGGGTGGGAGGCGCGGGAACTGTCTGGCACTATGTGCTCGCATGGAGCTCATGAACTTCGCTGATGAACTGTCGATGCTGCTGAAACGCGACCTGTCGACGCTCGCTCGGCACGTACAGTGGTTTCCGTCTGATGAACTGATATGGCGAACGGTGCCTGGGGTCGCGAACTCGGCCGGTAATCTGGTTCTGCACCTGGAAGGAAACCTTCGTGAGTACATCGGGCGGCAACTCGGCGGCATCGGCTATGTACGCGATCGCGAGCATGAATTCACGATAAAAGGACTCAGCAAGCGTGAATTGCTGGAACGCGTCGAGTATCTCGGCGAGACGATCCCGTCGGTGATTGCATCGATGTCCTCAGAACAGCTGGCATCGACGTATCCGGAAGTGGTCCTCGAGCGGGAGCTCACAGTCCAGGGTTTATTGGTTCATCTGTACGGACATCTGGCTGGCACATGGGACAGATCGACTACATCCGGCGGGTCTTGACCGGAAGCGGCCCCGTCCAGCGGGCCGCGTTCTAACGGGATCAAAGATCACAGCGGCACTTGAACCTTTTCCCGCCGCCGCCGGTATAGCTAGATGTGAACGACGCCTACCTGGTCGGTTCGATCGCGAACGGTGATGCCGACGCGGTCCGGCCGTTGATCGAGCGCTACAAGAAGCCGCTCGCGGCGGTGCTGCAGCGGGCGCTGGGGTCTTCGCCGGATGTCGAGGACGTTTTCCAGGAGACGTGGATCCGGGTCGTGCGTAGCGCGCATCGGTATGACCCGGAGCAGCGGTTCAGCGCGTGGTTGTTTGCCATCGCCTGGAACCTGGTCAGGGATCGATGGGCGAAGCGCGCGCCGCAGAGCGACGCCGATCTCACAGCCATGGTCTCCACGGAACGGTCGCCGGAGGAGCGGGCGGTTGCGAACGACCGCGCCGAGCGTGTGCGCGAGATGGTGGACCGGCTGCCGGAGCGTCTGGCGCAGGCGATCCTTCTCCGCTTTTTCGAAGAGCTCTCGGAGAAAGAAGTCGCCGCGCGCCTCGGCGTGCCGGTCGGGACGGTCAAGAGCCGGCTGCACCATGGGCTGCGCCGGCTCGCCGAAGAGATGGATGAGGAGCTGACATGAACTGTAATGAAGCGGTGGCGGCGCTGGTCGCGTCGTTGGAGAGTGGAGTCCCGATGACCGCCGAGCAGCGCGAGCACATCCGCACGTGCGAGCGCTGCCGCGAGCTGCTCGATTCCGCGAAACAGTTTCAGACCCTGCTGGGCGGCAACGGCATCGAGCCGCCGGCCGTCGATGCGGCCGCCGTGGCGGCGGAACAGGAAGTGCTGCGCGCGAAGACGCGGCGGACAGTGGGGATTGCCTTTGCCGTCGCCGTGGTCGCGTGGGTCGGCCTGTCGCTGCTCCTGATCCGCGCCGGCGGGCTCGCGCCCGTCGAGGGGTTCCTCGTCGCCGGTGGGGGAATCGGCGTCGTCTTTCTGCTTGCCACGCCGCTACTGCTGCTCGTCCTGCTTGCACGCGCGGCGCGGACGGCCGAGAAACGCTGGTACAAGCGCCTCAAGCCGGGCAGGCAGCTCTCCGGCGTCTGTCTCGGCCTGGCGGAGCGCTTCGGGTGGAACGTGACGATGGTACGGCTGGCGTTCCTGGCGGCGCTCTTCTTCCACGGGCTCGGGTTCTGGGTGTACGTGGTGCTCGATCTGGCGATGCCCGTGCATCCGGACGATCGGCAGTTCATGCTGCGCTTCCGCTGGCGGCGCTGGCTGGCGAGGAGGAGCGCCGAATTCGACCGTTCGTGATCGCGTGCTTCGTGCGCGGCGAATTGTTCTATTCTTCGACGCCACTGGAGGCAGACGAAACGAATTGACCACTCAGGACCTCATCGAAAAGAAGCAGCAGGCGGGCTGGACGTCGGAAGACGCGTCGGCGCTCTACATGATCGACCGCTGGGGCGGCGGCTATTTTCACGTCAACCCGGAAGGGGAGATGACGGTGACGCCCCTGCAGAACAAGGGCATCGCCGTTCCGATCATCGATGTGGTCCGGGAGGCGCAGCATCTCAAGCTCGCGACTCCGCTGCTGGTCCGGTTTCAGGACCTGCTGCGCCATCGCGTGGAGACGCTGAACCGCGCATTCCTGAAGGCGATCGCCGAGCACAGCTACCGCGGCCAGTATCGCGGCGTCTTCCCGATCAAGGTCAACCAGCTTCGCGAGGTCGTCGAGGAGATCCTGGACGCCGGCCGCCCGTTCCACCACGGCATCGAAGTCGGCTCGAAGCCGGAGATGTTCGCCGGCCTCGCCGTGCACAACGATCCCGACTCGATCATCATCTGCAACGGCTACAAGGACCGGACGTACATCCGCACGGCGCTCATCGGCCGGAAGCTGGGGAAGAAAGTGATCCTGGTGGCGGAGAAGATCTCCGAGGTGGCGATGATCTGCAGGCTCGCCGCGGAGATGGGCGTCGAGCCGTGGATCGGGCTGCGCGTGCGGCTCCTTTCCAAGGGAGCGGGGAAGTGGGCGACCTCGGGAGGCGAGCACGCGAAGTTCGGCCTCTCGACCGCCGAGATCCTGGAAGCGATCGACATCATGTCCGAGGCGAACATGGCCTCGGCGTTCAAGCTGCTGCACTTCCACATCGGGTCGCAGATCCCCGACATCCTGACCATCAAGCGCGCCGTCCGCGAGGCGGCCATGTACTACGCGAAGCTGTACAAGAGCGGCCACAGGCTCGAGTACGTCGACGTCGGTGGCGGCCTGGCGATCGATTACGACGGCTCGCGCTCGACCTTCCACTCCTCGATGAACTACTCGGTCGAGGAGTACGCGAGCGACATCGTCTACAACATCCTCGACGTTTGCGACGACGAGAAGGTCCCGCACCCGATCATCGTCTCCGAGTCGGGCCGTGCGACGGTAGCCCACCACTCCGTACTGGTCGTGCAGGCCTTCGGCGCGATCGAGAAGACGCCGCTCGAGCCGCGCGAGATCCAGGCGCGCGATCACAAGCTCGTGCGCGAGCTGATCGACATCGACCAGAACCTCTCGACCGAGACCGTCAGCTCCTCGTGGCACGACCTCCAGCAGATCAAGGAGCAGGTGCAGACGATGTTCGAGGTCGGCCTGCTCGACCTCGACGTCAAGGCCCGCGTGGAGTCGCTCTACTGGGAGATCGCCGAGCGGATGCAGACCATGGTGGGCGGGATGGACCCGGACGAAGTGCCGGAGGACGTCCGCACCCTCAACATCGAGCTCGCGGACCAGCACATCTGCAACTTCTCGGTCTTCCAGTCGCTGCTCGACCACTGGGCCCTCGGGCAGCTCTTCCCGATCGTGCCGATCCACCGCCTCGACGAGAAGCCGCAGCTCGAGTCGACGCTGGTGGACATCACCTGCGACTCCGACGGCAAGGTCTCGAAGTACATCGACCTCAACGACGTCCGCGACACGCTGCCGCTGCACGAGATCCGTGCGGACGAGCCGTATTACCTCGGCATCTTCCTCACCGGCGCGTATCAGGACATCATGGGCGACATCCACAACCTCTTCGGCCGGGTGAACGAGGTACACGTGTTCCTCGACCCTGATGAAGAGGCCGGTTTCTACATCGAAGAGGAGATCCCGGGGCAGCCGATCGGCGAAGTGCTGGCCATGACGCAGTGGGACTGGCGCGACCTGGAGAAGCGGATGAAGCAGCAGATCGACGTCGCGATCAAGCAGGACCAGGTCAAGCCGAGCGAAGGGATGCGTCTGCTTCAGGACTACGAGCGTGGACTCAAGGACCAGACCTACCTGACCTTCGAGTAACACGGCGTGTTGATCGTCACTTTCGGAATCGCCACGACTGGTGGATCGTTACATCAGAGGCTACCAATCAACACAGGAGAACAGACTCATGCGTAGATCTCTCGCGCTCAGCATCATCAGCCTTCTGCTCGTTACCGGGAACGCGTTCGCCGTCGGCGAAGCACGCATGGCAGGCAAGGTCCTCGACGCCGCAACCAAGCAGCCGATTCCGGACGCCGTCATGAAAGTCGTCGCGGTCGAAGGGAAGACCTTCTCGCGCGAGATGAAGTCCAAGAAGGATGGCGGCTACGCCATCATGGTCATCGACGGGACGCTGCGCTACAAGTTCACGATCACCGCGCCCGGCTACTCGACCTACGAAGAAACGATCAAGATGACGCTCGGCGACACGATGAAGAAGGACTTCGAGCTGGACAAGGGCGCCGGCTCGACGTCGACCACCGAGGTGCAGCTCCAGACCGCCAAGGCGGACCCGGCCGTGTCCGCGTACAACGAAGGGGCGACGATGATGAACGCCGGCGACGTGAACGGCGCGATCGCGAAGTTCAACGAGGCAGTGACCGCGAAGCCTGACCTCGTCGCCGGCTGGATGGCGCTCGCGAAGGCGAATGCCCGCCAGAAGAACCACCAGAAGGCGATCGACGCCGCCAAGAAGGCGCTCGAGTTCGACGACGAGGATACCGACATGTGGACGGTCCTCTACCAGTCGTACACGGGACTCGGCGACAAGACGAACGCCGCCGCAGCGCAGGCGAAGATGCCGGCGAATGCGAACGCGCTCTTCAATCAGGCCGCACGCCTGATCAACGAAGGGAAGGACGCCGAGGCCGAGACCGCGCTGAAGCAGGCCGTGGCGGCCGACGCGAAGTTCGCGCAGGCGTTCTACGAGCTCGGCATGGTGTACGTCCGCAGCGGCAAGTCGGCGGAAGCGCGCGAGGCGCTCACGAAGTACCTCGAGCTCGATCCGTCAGGAAAAGACGCGCCGACCGCAAAGGAAATGCTGACCTATCTGAAGTAAGTTACGCTTGAGGACGGGCGAAAGCCTGATCCTCGCAAGGCAGTATCCGGAGGACAGGCAGAAATGCCTGTCCTTTACTTTTATGCGGAAAACGCTGATTGCCCTCTCTCTCGTCCTGGTCGGTGCGTGCGCTTCAGGCGGCGGCACCAATGCAACGTCCAACAACAAGACCGCCGCGAACGCGACGTCCCCCGCCCCGGAAGTGCAGATCATGCAGGTGGGCGGAGTTCCGCCCGCTGCGCGCCACGTGCGTGGCGGCGTGAGCGTGCAGTACGCGGTGGAGGTCTCGAATCCGTCCTCCGAGGCGATCACGCTCAAGCGGATCAACGTGCAGTCGGTGAGCGAGGGGGCGTACAACGTCCGCCACTCGCAGCCGTTCGACAAGCTGATCCCGGCCTCGGAGCGCCACGTCGTCGAGTTCTTCGCACCCGCCTACGCGAGCGGCAACTCGGTGGTCGGCGCGAACGGCCCGGTAACGCTCCGCGTCATCGCCGAATTCGACGGCCCGCGCGGCGGCTTCCAGGAGGTCGTGACGCAGGTCGTCAACACGGGGACCGGGGTCAGCGGACAGTAACAGAGGCGGTTTGGAGTGCGGTGACCGCAGTCACCGCTTTTCCTTCGGCAGCCGCAGCTGCCGCCTTGTGCGTTTGGCGTCGCAGGCACACAGTCAAAGCGGTGACTGCGGTCACCGCACTCCAAACTCTATCTCGCCAAGGCCGGTTCCGTCTCCGGCTCGTAGGCCAGGTTCGGGGCGAGCCAGCGTTCCATCTCGGCGAGCGAGGTTCCCTTGCGCGCGGCGTAGTCGACCAGCTGGTCGCGGCCGATCTTGCCGAGGGCGAAGTAGCGCGCTTTCGGGTGGGCGAAGTAGAAGCCGCTCACCGAGGCGGCCGGCATCATGGCGAACGTCTCCGTCAGTTGGATTCCGAGCTGCTCCGCGCCAAGGAGGTCGAAGAGGGTGCGCTTCTCGGTGTGATCGGGGCATGCCGGATAGCCGGGGGCGGGGCGGATGCCGCGGTACTTTTCGGCGATCAGGTCGGTGGCGGAGAGGGTCTCGTCCTTCGCGTACCACTCGCGGCGCAGGTCGCGGTGCAGCTTCTCCGCGAGCGCTTCCGCCAAGCGGTCGGCGAGGGCCTTGGTCATGATCGAGTTGTAGTCGTCGTGATCCTTCTGGAAATGCGCGACCAGCTCCTCGACCCCATGGCCCGCCGTGACGGCGAAGCCGCCGACGTAGTCGCCTGATTCGGCGATGAAGTCGGCCAGCGCCAGGTTCTCGCCGGTGTTCGTGGCCTGCTGCTGACGCAACGTGTGGAATGTCGCTCCCGGGATGATGATGTCGTCGCCCTGCCGCTGCGCCGGCCAGATGCCATACACCGCGCGCGCTTTCAGCAGGCGCTTGTCGATGATCTCGGAGAGGAGCTTGCGGGCGTCGTCGTACAGCTCCTTCGCGCGTGGCTCCGCGATGATCTCGGGATAGCGGCCGCGCAGCTCCCAGGTCTGGAAGAACGGCGTCCAGTCGATGTACGGCTCGATCTCCGCGAGCGGCACGTCCTCGAGCACGCGCACGCCGGTGAACGGCGGCGGCTCCGGCGCGAACTCCAGCTTCGGGGCACGCTTGCGCGCTACCTCGAGCGGCAGGATCTCGATGGCGCGGCGGTCGATCCCTTCGCGCAGCTTGTCGTACTCGGCGCGGATGCCGGACGCGAACTCGTCGACGCGGTCGGAGAGCAGCGTGCTGACGACGTTCACGGCGCGCGAGGCGTCGATCACGTGCACCGTCGGAGCGCTGTAGCGCGGCGCGATGCGGGCGGCGGTGTGCAGCTTCGAGGTGGTCGCGCCGCCGATGAGGAGCGGGACGCGGAAGTGGCGGCGTTCCATCTCGCGCGCGACGTGGACCATCTCATCGAGCGACGGGGTGATCAGGCCGGAGAGACCGATGATGTTGACGTTCTCCTGCTCGGCGCGGTCGAGGATCTTGTCGGCCGAGACCATGACGCCAAGGTCGATGATCTCGTAGTTGTTGCAGCCCAGCACGACTCCGACGATGTTCTTGCCGATGTCGTGGACGTCCCCCTTCACGGTCGCGAGCAGGATCTTGCCGCGCAGCGAGGTGTCGCCGGAGAGCAGCTTCTCCTGCTCCATGAACGGCAGCAGGTAGGCGACCGCCTTCTTCATCACGCGCGCGCTCTTCACGACCTGCGGCAGGAACATCTTCCCCGCGCCGAAGAGATTGCCGACGATGTTCATGCCATCCATCAGCGGACCTTCGATGATCGAGAGGCCGGTCGGATACTTCTGCCGCGCCTCCTCGACGTCCGTATCGATGTGATCGACGATGCCCTTCACCAGCGCGTGCGACAGCCGCTCTTCGACCGTGCCCTGCCGCCACGCCTCGGCTTCCTTCTCCGTGATCTTCGCGCTGCCTTTGACCGTTTCGGCGAACGCGATCAAACGTTCCGTCGCGTCGGGACGGCGATTGAGCAGCACGTCCTCCACCAGCTCGAGCAGGTC
>DASQJY010000075.1:0-128632 GCA_035630815.1 Thermoanaerobaculia bacterium | reverse complement strand
CGACACGCCGGTGCCCATGAGCGCCATGCCCATGCCGTGCATGATCGTCTTCACGTCCGCGAAGTCGAGGTTGATCTCGCCGGGGACGGTGATGAGGTCGGAGATGCCCTGCACCGCCTGGCGCAGGATGTCGTCGGCGATCTTGAACGCGTCGCCGAGAGACGTGCCGCGCTCGACGAAGTTCAGGAGGCGCTCGTTCGGGATCGTGATCAGCGTGTCGACGGTGTCGCGCAGCGCGCGGATGCCCTGCTCCGCCTGCACGCGCCGGCGCTTGCCTTCGAAGCCGAAGGGCTTGGTCACCACCGCGACCGTGAGCGATCCCAGCTCGGCCGCGAGAGACGCGATGATCGGCGCCGCGCCCGTTCCGGTTCCACCACCCATCCCCGTGGTGATGAAGATCATGTCGGCGCCGCTGAGCGCCTCCAGGATGCGGTCGGTGTCTTCGAGCGCGGCCTGCTTGCCGACATCGGGATTCGCTCCGGCGCCGAGCCCCTTGGTGAGCTTTCCACCGATCTGCAGCTTCACCGGAGCGAGTGCACTGCGCATGGCCTGCACGTCGGTGTTGGCGACGAGGAACTCGACGCCCTTGATCCCGGCCTGAATCATCCGGTTGACGGCATTCCCACCACCCCCACCAACCCCGATGACCTTGATCTTCGCGCCGAGGTACTCCTCGTTCAGCGTCACCGACAACGATCCGTCGGCAGGTCTTTCGTCAAATGTGATCATTTACCGTCTCCAGATAAAGTAACCCGTTCGTGCAGCATTTTCAAGCTCGCTTCTTACGACCAGGCGAACCAGGACTTGAATGAATCCGCCACTTTCGCCAGCCCCTTGCGCGGGCGCTTGACCTGCAGCTTCGTCTGATTGCGCAATCCCCACAGCAGCAGGCCCGCGGCTGCCGCGTACTCCGGGCCGCTCACGGTGTCGGCCAGCCCGCCGAAGCCGCGCGGCATCCCTTTGCGCGCCGACTGGTCGAACACCTGCTCGACCAGTTCCACCATGCCGTCCATCTCCGCGCCGCCGCCGACCAGCACGACGCCGCTGCGGATCTCTTTCTCCAGGCCCACTTTCTCGAGGTCGCGATAGACGAGCTTCGCGATCTCCGCCGCGCGCGGCTCGAGGATGCCGGTGAGCTCCTGCTTCGACAGGATCTTCGGTGCGCGGCCGCCGACGGTGGGCACTTCGATCGGATCGTCCGAGGTGACGAGCGACGAGAGCGCGCAGCCGTAACGCTTCTTGATCCGCTCCGCGTCTTCCATCGGCGTGCGCAGCACGACAGAGATGTCGCTGGTGAAGTGGCCCGCGCCGACCGGCAGCACGTTCGTGTGCACGACGTTGCCTTCGAGGAAGACGGCGTAATCCGTGGTCCCGCCGCCGATGTCCATCAGCAGCACGCCCATCTCGCGCTCGTCCTGCGTCAGCACCGCTTCGGCCGCGGCGAGCTGTTCGAGGACGAGCTCCTGCACCGCGATGCCGGCCTTGTTGACGCACGTCAGGATGTTCTGGTCGTGGGTGCGCGCGCCGGTGACGATGTGCACGTTCGCTTCGAGCCGGGTCGCGGTCATGCCGATCGGGTCGTGGATTCCGTCCTGCCCGTCGACGACGAACTCGCGCGGAATCACGTGCAGCAGCTCGAGCTCGGCCGGGACGTTGATCGACTTGGAGGCTTCGATCACGCGGTCGATGTCCTCGCGTGCGATCTCCTTGTGCTTGCCCATCACCGAGACGACGCCGCGGGAGTTGACCGAGCGGATGTGATCGCCCGACACGCCGACGTACACCGAGTCGATCTGCAGCCCGGCCATGACCTCCGCTTCGTCCACGGCTTTCTTCACCGCCTCGATGGCCTGGTCGAGGTTGATGATGTTGCCGCGGCGCGTCCCTTTCATCGGCGAGGTGCCTTTGCCGATGATCTCCAGCAGCCCGCGGTCGCTGATCTCGCCGACCAGGGCGCAGACCTTGGAGGTGCCGATGTCGAGGGCGACGATGTACTTGTCTTCAGTTCTGGGCATGGGTTGCCTCCAGTGGCTTCACAATCACTCGGTCTGCGAACCGGAGGTCCGCGTACTCGATCTTCGGGTTGTTCTCGGCAGCGAGGACGCCGTAGAGGTTCCGCCACTTGTTGGTGACGTCGTCCGCGTTGGCGTAGACGATCGCGCCGAGGGCGCGGTCGTAGAGGGCGAATCCGCGCGGCGGGATCGGCCAGACCTCGGAGACGCGCGAGTAGAGCTCGCGGTCTTTGGTGCGCAGCTCGCGCAGCAGGGCCACGGTGCGCGTCAGCTCGGCGCCCTGCGCGTCGGTGATCACCGGCAGGTCGCTGTCGCCGACGCGCGGCGAGAGCTCCGCGAAGGCGTTGCCTTCCTCGTCGACGTATGACAGCACGTCGCCGCGGCGCACCAGCGCGACCGGAACCCGCTCCGTGATCTTGATGCGCAGCGTGTCGGGCAGCTTCTTCTCGATGTCGATGCGGCGCACCCAGCCGACGACGCCGACGTCGCGCTGCACGCGGGCAATGTCGATCTGGAACAGGTTCAGCCCCTCGTACTGCCGCGTGACGCGCTGCAGCGAGGCGCGGTCGGCGTGCACGATGCCGTCGATCTCGATGGTGCGGACGGCGAAGCGCTCGTTGGACTGCGTATGCCTCCACGTCCAGACGCCGCCGATGACCAGCGCGGCGGCGAGGCCGGCGTTGCGCAGGATGATGAGCAGCCGCTGCGCCTGGATGCGGCGCTGGTTGCGGCGCAGCCGGGCCACGTCGGCAGGCCTGAGAAAGCGTGACGCGGTCGTATCGAAGCTCACCCGTCCTCCCCTCGCACCAACTGCTCCGCGATCTCGTGCACGTCCCCCGCGCCCATGGCGATGAAGATGTCGGTGGGCTCGAGGCGGCGGCGCAGCTCGTTGACGATCTGCGAGTTGCTGCGGTCGAGAAACTCGATGCCTTTGACCGCGTCCGCGATGATGCGCGCGGAGACGCCTTCCACCGGGTGCTCGCGCGCGGCGTAAATCGGCGAGACGATGGGCACGTCGGCGATGGCCAGGGCCTCGGCGAACTCTTTCGCGAAGTCGCGCGTGCGCGAGTAGAGATGCGGCTGGAACAGCGCCACGATCCTGCGGTTCGGGTAGCCGCCGCGCGCCGCTTCGAGCGTGGCGCGGACCTCGGTCGGGTGGTGCGCGTAGTCGTCGACGATCAGCGCGCCCTGGTAGTCGCCGAGGATCTGGAAGCGGCGGTCGACGCCGATGAAGCTGGCCAGGCCGGCGGCGATGGTGGCCGGTTCGATGCCCAGCTCGCGGCCGACGGCAATGGCCGCCAAGGCGTTCTGCACGTTGTGCTCGCCGGGGACGAAGAGCTTGAACCAGCCGACGCCCGGCACTTCGAAGGACGAACCGCGCTCGGAGAACTCGACGTTGACGGCGCGGACGTCCGCCCCTTCGTTGAAGCCGTAGCCGACGCGGCGCTGCTCGGCGTGACGGAGGAGCCGCGCGACGTCGTCGTCGTCGCAGCAGCCGATCACCACGCCGCCGCGCTTGATGCCGCCGGCGAAGATGCGGAACGCTTCGACGATGGCCTCGAACGACTTGTAGTACTCGAGGTGGTCGGCTTCGATGTTCGTGACCACCGCGATCTCCGGATGGAGGTGGTGGAACGTACGGTCGTATTCGTCGGCTTCGACGACCAGGAAGTCGCCCGCGCCGCGCTTGGCGTTGGTCTTGAGGTTGCGGACGATGCCGCCGACGATGACGGTGGGGTCGATGCCGGCGTGCTCGAGGACGACCGAGATCATGGCGGAGGTGGTGGTCTTCCCGTGCGTGCCGGCCACTCCGACGGAGCGCTTGCGGTTCACGATCGCGCCGAGGACCTCGGAGCGCTTCATGATCCGGACGCCCTGCATGCGCGCGGCGTCGACTTCGGGATGCTCGCCGCGCAGGGCGGGAGTGATCACCACCAGGTCGTTCCCGGCGATGTGGGAGGCGTCGTGGCCGAACGTCACGTCGATGCCGCGCGAGACCAGGAGGTCGGTCGCGGCGGAGCGTTTCAGGTCACACCCGGAGACCCGTACGCCTTCCACCGCGAGGATCTCCGCCATCGCGCTCATCCCGATCCCGCCGATGCCGACGAAATGGATGTTTTTAATGTCATCAAAATTCATTACGGTGGTGGCGTCTTAATGTGAAATTTTAACTGTACGCAGCGGTAAGGGCAATTAAGTTCTCTGTATTCTTTCGATCAAATCGACGATTGTTTTCGTCGCATCGGGGGTGGCCAGCGTCTTTGACGCCTTTCCCATCCTCGAAGCGCGCTCCGGATCGGCGGCGATGTCACTGATTGCGGAAGCAAGACGCTCCGGCGAGAGCTCCGCTTCGGTGATCACCACGGCGCCGCCGGCGCGCTCGACGACGCGCGCGTTGAGCTCCTGGTGGTTGTTGGTCGCGGCCGCGAACGGGACGAGAATCGCTGCGCGTCCGATCGCCGAAAGCTCGCCGATGGTCATGGCCCCGGCGCGGGAGACGACGATGTCGGCGGCCGCGATCTCGTCGGCCATCGGGTCGAGATAGGGAACGACGCGCGCGTCGTGAAACGCCGATTGCGCGTACGCGGTTTTCACCTTCTCCAGCTCGTTCGGGCCGGTCTGGTGAACGATGTCCAGCGTCTCTTTGTGGCGCGCGAGGAAGAGCAGGGCGACGGTCATGGCGTCGTTGAGGACGCGGGAGCCCTGGGAGCCGCCGAAGACCAGGAGCCGCGCTTTGGGCGTTTGGCGTTTGGGGTTGGCTCCAAGGTCGTAGAACTCTTTGCGGATCGGGTTGCCGGTCACGACGCCGTCCGGGCGTTTCATGCGCGGGAGCGCGTCCTGGAACGCTACCGCTACTGCCGTCACCCAGCGGGCCACGACGCGGTTGGCGAGGCCGGGGAAGGCGTTGGCTTCGTGGATGATGGTCGGGACGCCACGCAGTTTGGCGGCGACAAGGACGGGGCCGGATGAGTAGCCGCCGACGCCGAGGACAGCGTCGGGCTTGTGGCGGCCGACGGCGCTCCAGGCGTCGATGAAGCCGAGCGGAAGGCGCGCGACGTTGCGGAGCAGGTCGAGCCCCCCCTTCCCTTTCAGCCCTCCGACGTTGATGAACTCGAGCGGGAAGCCGGCTTTCGGGACGATGGTCTTCTCGAGTCCGCGCTCGGTGCCGACGAAAATCACCTTGCGCGAGGCATCGCGGGAGACGTATTCACGCGCAATGGCGATGGCGGGGTAGATGTGTCCCCCCGTCCCGCCGCCCGCAATCATCAGTGTTTTCACGCCCATCACGCCCACCTCTTCGTCAACCTGACTGTTGTGAGAAATTCAGCAGTAGCCCGACAGCCACGAGACTCGCGATCAGAGAGGAGCCGCCGTAGCTCACGAGCGGCAGCGGCAAGCCTTTGGTCGGCAGGAGGCACAGCGTGACGCTGACGTTGATCAGCGCCTGCACGACGATCATCAGCGTGCAGCCGACGGCCGCGTAGAACGCAAACCGGTCCTGGCTGTAGCGCGCGATGTGGAAGCCGCGCCATGCGAGCAGGGCGAACGCGGCGAGGAGCAGGAGCGCGCCGATGAAGCCGAGCTCTTCGCCGACGATCGAGAAGATGAAGTCGGTGTGCGGCTCGGGGAGGAAGAAGAGCTTCTGCCTCCCATTGCCGATGCCCAGCCCCTCGGCGCCGCCGGTGCCGAGCGCGATCAGCGACTGCATGGCCTGGAACCCCTTGCCGAGCGGATCGGCTTCGGGATTGAGGAACGTGAGCAGCCGCTCGCGCCGGTATGCGGCGCTGAGGGCGAAGTAGCCTCCCAGGGGCACGAGCGCCGCGGCGATCATGGCCACATAGCGCACGTGAATCCCGGCCGCGTAGACCATGCCGCAGGCGATGAGGATCAGGCAGGTGGCGGTCCCGAAGTCGCGCCCGAGGAGCACGAGGCCGGCGATCAGGGCGAGGATGAAGCCGAGCGGCAGCAGGGTCGTGGTCAGGTCATTGACGCGCTCTTCCCGCCGCGCGAGGAACGAGGCGATCCAGAGGATGATGGCCGGCTTCGCGAACTCGCTCGGCTGCAACTGGAACCACGGCAGGTGGATCCAGCGATGCGTGCCGTTGATCGGCGACTGGAAGAGCGCGACGATCAAGCCGAGGGCCACGATGGCCAGTCCGCCGTACACCACGCGCTTGTTCTGCAGGACGGCCGGGTTGAGGTGCATCACGAACAGCATGGCCATCGAGCCGGCCACGAGGAACGCGAGCTGGCGCGTCAGAAAGTAGTACGGACCATGCCCGAAGCGCTGCGTCGCGATCATCGCGGACGCGCTGTAGATCATGACCAGCCCCACCACCACGATCAGCGTCGCGGTGCCGAAGAGCCAGGTGTCGTAGGTGAGTTTGCGGCTCATGAGTGGGGGTGCCGGTTCACGTTCGCTTGCGCCAAGACTTGGTGTCGGGTGTCGGGTGTCAGGTGTCTGGGGTGTTTCGCCCGGGCGACAAGCCCCAGATACCTGACACCCGACACCTGACACCAATCCTTGCGGCTCATAACTGATTCACCAGTTCCTCGAAGTGCGTCCCTCTGTGCTCGAAATTGCGGTACTGATCGAAGCTCGCGCAGGCGGGCGACAGCAGCACGGTCTCCCCTGTCCTGGCGTTCCTGCGCGCCCAGTCGACGGCGTGTTGCATGTCGCCGGCGGGGACGATCTCGGTGGAGCCGCCGAGCGCTTCCCGGATGCGATCGGCGGCTTTCCCGATCGTGAGGACGGTGCGCGCCTTGTCTTTCACGAGGTCGCGCATCCGCTCGAATTCGCCTGCTTTGTCCTTGCCGCCGAGGATCAGGATGACGCTCGAGGAGTCGAAGCCTTCCAGTGCCTTGAGCGTGGCGTCGACGTTCGTGCCCTTGGAATCGTTGATCCAGCGGACGCCGTCGAGCTCGCGCACGAGGAGCATGCGGTGCGGGAGGCCGGCGAACGTGCCGAACGCGATCTGCACGTCCATGTCGTCGATCCCCACGGCGCGCGCGGCCAGCCAGGCGGCGAGCGCGTTCTCGACGTTCGCCTGTCCCTGCAGCTTCAGGGACGCGCGCGGGATGCGGCGCTCTTCGCCGCCGACATACAGCACCAGATGCTCGCCGTCGGACCAGGCTCCGGTGTCGACGGAGCGGGTGCCGGAGAAACGCCACACCCGTGCGCGCGAATCGCGCGGCAGCTCGCGGCGGTCGGACGCATTCACGATCGCGGTGTCGCCCGATTCCTGGTTGCGGAAGATGCGGTACTTCGCGGACGCATACGCGTCGAAGTTCGCGTAGCGGTCCATGTGGTCCGGCGTGATGTTGAGCAGCAGCGCCACGTTCGCGCGGAACGTGTCGACGCTCTCGAGCTGGAACGAGGAGAGCTCCAGCACGTACGTGCGCGGCCGTTCCGGGTCGATCGACGAGATCAGCGGCTCGCCGATGTTGCCGGCCACGATCGGCTGCCGCCCTGCGACGCGGAGGATCTCGCCGATGAGGGCGGTGGTCGTCGACTTGCCGTTCGAACCGGTGATGGCGATCACCGTTCCCTTCAGCTCGCGGTAGGCCAGCTCGATCTCGCCGAGGATCGGGATGGCGCGCTCCGCGGCCCGCAACAGGAGCGGGATGGTGCCGGGCACGCCCGGGCTGAGCACGATCATGGTCACGCCGTCGAGCAGCGCGAAGTCGTCACGGCCGAACGCGCGCCCGACGCGCTCGTCGAGCTCCACCGGCAGCGACGGCTCCGCATTCGCGTCGTTGAGCACGACGCGCTCGCCGCGGGCGGCGAGGAAGTTCGCCGACGCGACGCCCGATTTCCCCGCTCCGATGACGAGGACTTTGGGCGACTGGTCGCGCGGCGCGGAGCGGCGGTCGCTGGGCGAAGTCACGGTCATCTCAGCTTGAGCGTCGCCAGCGCGACCATCGCGAACATCACGGCGATGATCCAGAAGCGGACGACGACTTTCGTTTCCTTCCAGCCGGAGAGCTCGAAATGGTGGTGCAGCGGCGACATCTTGAAGATGCGGCGGCCGGTGAGCTTGAACGAGGCCACCTGCAGGATCACGGACGTCGCCTCCAGCACGAAGAGGCCGCCCACCAGGACCAGCAGGATCTCCTGTTTGATCATGACGGCCAGGCAGCCGATCGCGCCGCCGAGAGCCAGCGACCCGACGTCGCCCATGAAGATCTCGGCAGGGTGCGCGTTGAACCAGAGAAAGCCGAGGGACGCGCCGACCATGGCCCCGCAGAAGACGGCCAGCTCCCCGGTGTTCGGCACCCAGGCAATGCGGAGGTAATCGGCGATGCGAGCGTGACCGGCGGCGTAGGTCAGCACGGTGTAGGTCACGGCCGCGACGAGCGTGGAGCCGATGGCCAGGCCGTCGAGGCCGTCGGTGAGGTTCACCGCGTTCGATGCGCCGACCAGCACCACCATCACGAACGGGATGTAGAGCAGCCCGAGGTTCAGCACCACGTCCTTGAGGAACGGGAACGTGATCGCGGTCGAGTAGTTGTTCTTCAGCATGGGCAGGTAGGCGATGGCCAGGGCCGCGAGCAGCGCCACGCCGAACTGTGCCGCGAATTTCTCCTTCGACGTGAGGCCGAGGTTCTGCTTCTTGGCCAGCTTGCGGTAATCGTCGATGAAGCCGATGGCCGCGTAGGCGGTGGTGACGAAGAGGACGATCCAGATGTAGGGGTTGAAGATATCGGCCCAGAGAATGGTCGGGACGATGATGGCCACGTTGATCAGCAGGCCCCCCATGGTGGGCGTGCCCGCTTTGGCCTGGTGCGACTTCGGCCCTTCCTCGCGGATGAACTGGCCGAGCTTGATGCGGCGCATCCGCTCGATCAGCCAGGGGCCGAGGATGAAGGAGATGAGCAGTGCCGTGAGCGCGGCGAACGCCGTCCGGAACGTGATGTAGCGGAAGACGTTGAAGCCGACGATGACGTCGCGCAGTCCGTACAGAAGGTGATACAGCATCAGGCGCTCTCCATGCTGCTTCCCAGCATCGCTACAGCCTTGTCGAGTCCCACTCCGCGGGAGCCTTTGATCAGCACCAGGTCGCCCGGCTGCACGAACGCGCGCAGGAACGCGCCGGCGGCGTTCGCGTCGGTGAAGTGACGGAGGTTCGCTTCTGCGAAACCGGCTTCGCGCGCGCCGTCGAGCAGCGCCTGCGAGCGGTTGCCGACGCCGATCACGACGTCGATCGACTTCGGGATGCCCTTGCCGGCCTCGCGATGGAACTGCAGTTCCTGCTCGCCCAGCTCCAGCATGTCCCCGATGACCGCGATGCGCCGCCCGGAGACCTCGGCCTGCGTCATGAGCTCGAGCGTGCGCGCCAGGGCGTAGGGGTTCGAGTTGTAGGTGTCGTCGTAGATCTGCGCGCCATTAAACGGAACGATCACGCCGCGGTGGTAGGCGGGCTGGATCTCCTTCACCCCGCGCTCGATCCCTTCCCACGAGATGCCGACCGCACGTGCGGTGGCGATGGCCGCGAGGAGGTTGTCGAGGTTATGGCGGCCGGGGAGGACGAGCTCGAGCTCGCGTGTCTCTCCTTCCGCGCTGAGCGTGAAGCGCGTGCCGAGCAGGCCGCGCTCGCGGATGTTCGTGGCGCGGTAGTCGGCGGCGTTTTCGACGCCGTACGACACGCGCTTTCCTTCGAAGTCGCGGCTGATGCGGACGACGTGCTCGTTGTCGTTGTTGACCACGATCGTGCCGCCGGGGATCACGTTCTCGAGCAGCTCGCGCTTCGCGGCGGCGATCCCCTCGATCGTGCCGAAGAACTCGATGTGCACCGGGGCGATGTTCGTGTAGACGCCGACGTGCGGGCGCATCAGGCCCGCGATCTCGGCGATCTCGCCGGCGTGGTTCATCCCCATCTCGCTGACCACGACCTGCGCGTCGTCCGGCATGTTGTCGAGGCAGAGCGGCGCGCCGATCTGGTTGTTGAAGTTGCCCCACGACTTGTGCACGCGCCGCTCGGAGCCGATCAGCGCGGAGATCATTTCCTTGGTGGTGGTCTTCCCCGCGGAGCCGGTGATGCCGATCAGCGTGAAGTCGTATCTGTCGCGGATCGACGAGGCGAGCTTCTGCAGCGCCTTGTTCGGATCGTCGACCTGGATGAGCGCGCCCGTGACGTTTTCCGGCACGCGCGAAACCACCGCACCGACGGCGCCTTTCTCCAGCGCCTGGCCGACGAACTCGTGGCCGTCGAGCCGCTCCCCCTTGATGGCGAAAAACACCGCGCCCGGCTTGATCTCCCGGGAATCGATGATGACCGAGGAGGAGACGGCGTCGCCCCCCTGGACGACGCGTCCGCCGATCATCTCTGCTAATTGAGAGAAGGTCAGCGTAGGCATGTCGCCCCCGATGCCGCCTTCCGGCTCCGCCGCGTTTGGCCGCCCTTGTTCGTCCCCTTCCCCGGGAACTGCCTGGCGAACCCCAGCCACTCACCCACGCGCAAACAGACCGACGGAGCCGGAACGCGGCATCCGATCGAACCGGTAATAGAGTAGTTCTTTTTCATCACTGATTTCAAGTCGTATTTCCATGGCGCTTATTCAGCGCGAGCTCTGCTTCTTCGCGGTCGTCGAAGTGCTTCAGCTCATCTCCGACGATCTGGTAGGTTTCGTGTCCCTTGCCGGCGATCACGATGACGTCGTCGTCCGTGGCGCCGGCGATGGTCTGGGCGATGGCGGTGCCGCGGTCGGCGATCTCGAGGTGCGTCCTGTCGCGGATGCCCTGCACGATCTCGGCGATGATCGCGGCCGGCGCTTCCCCGCGCGGGTTGTCGCTGGTGACGATCACTTCGTCCGCCAGGCGGGCGGCGATCTCTCCCATCTCCGGGCGCTTGCCGCGGTCGCGGTCGCCGCCGCAGCCGAAGACGATCTTCAGTTTCCGCTCGCCGGCGATCTCCCGCACGGCCAGCAGCAGCTTCTCCAGGGCGTCGGGTTTGTGGGCGTAATCGACGATGACGGTCGGCTTGCCGCTCCCCACGCGCTCGAAGCGGCCGCGCACCGAGGCCAGGTTGCGGATGCCGGCTTCGATGACCTTCGTATCGATCCCGACCACGAGCGCCGCGCCGATCGCGCCGAGCCAGTTGTAAAGGTTCGGCAGGCCGAGGAGCGTCGACTCGACCTTGATGTTGCCGTGCGGAGTGACGAGGGTGCCGCGCAGCCCTTCCACGGAGATGTGGAAGTCGCCGGCGGGATGGATGTCCGCATTGGCGTTGCGGCCGAACGTCATCGCCGTCTGGCCGAGCTCGTTCGCGAGCCGGCGGCCGTAGTCGTCGTCGATGTTCACGACCGCGGTCTGCTGCGACCGGTCGATCTGATCGAAGAGGATGCGCTTGGCGGCGAAGTAGTCGTCGAAGTTCTTGTGAAAGTCGAAGTGCTCGCGGGAGAGGTTCGTGAACACGGCCGCGGCGAAACGGACGCCGTGGGTCCGCTTGAGCGCCAGCGCGTGCGACGACACTTCCATGACAGCGTGCTTCACGCCGGCGTCGACCATCTTGCCGAACCACTCTTGCAGGACGACCGCGTCGGGGGTGGTGCGGTCGGCGTTGAGCCGCTCGTCGCCGGCGCGGTATTCGATCGTGCCGATGAGGCCGACCGGCTCTCCGAGAGCATCGAAAACGGACTCGAGCATGCGCGTGGTGGTCGTCTTGCCCGAGGTGCCGGTGACGCCGACGAGCGAGAGCTTGTCGGCGGGGCGGCCGTAGAAGTTGGCGGCGATCAGCGAGAGCGCGGCTCTGGTGTCGTCGACTTCGACAGTTGTCAGTTGTCGGTTGTCGGTTGTCTGCGCCGTTTCGCTGACGATGGCTCTTGCGCCCTTCTCGATGGCCATCGGGATGAAGGCCGCGCCGTCTTTGGCGGTGCCGGGGATGGCCACGAACAATGCCCCTTCGCGCACGAGGCGTGAGTCGGGCGTGACCAGCGCGATGTCGAGCTGATCGTCACCCTGGATGCCGCGCACGTTTACGTCCCGCAGGAGGTCGGCCAGCTTCAACTGCGCACCTCCGCGAGCCGCGAGAATTTCAATGTCACTCTGCGGTCTCCCGGCAGAGCTCCGCCTGCTTCCGGTTCTTGTGAGGTAACCACTCCGCTTCCGATCGCCCGCACCGTCAGTCCGCTCGCGACCGCTTTTGCGATCGCGGCGCGGGCGTCGAGGCCGCGCAGATCAGGGACCGCGGTGGCCGGGCCAACGCTCCGCTGCGGTTGCGAAAACGCGGCCAGCAACGGAGCCCCGACACCGATCGTGCGCGACGGTTTCGACGGCGCGATGCCCATGTAGCGCAGCGACGCCTCCGCCACTTCCCGGAACACCGGCGCGGCCACCGTGCCGCCGTAGTGCTGCCCTCGCGGCTCGTCGATCACCACCAGCATCACCAGGCGCGGCTGGTCGGCAGGAACGTACCCTGCGAACGAGCCGATGTAGTGGCCGGGCATGTAGCCGCCGCGTCCCGCTTTCTGCGCCGTGCCGGTCTTGCCGGCCACGACATGCTCGGGCAGCGCCGCTTTTTCGCCGGTGCCGCGCGACACGACGTTCTTCAGGATCTCGTTGAGGACCGCCGCGCTCTTTTCCGACATCACCCGCTTCGGCTCGTGCCGTGCCGGCTCGTGGATGACGTTTCCTTCGTCATCGATCACCCGCTGGACGATGCGCGGCTCGACGAGCAGGCCGCCGGTGGCGACCGCGGCCACGGCCCGCACGATCTGCAGGGGGGTGACGCCGATCTCCTGCCCGATGGAGATGCTCGCCGGGGAGACCGGAGTCCATTTGTCGGTCTTGCGCAGCAGCCCCGAGGACTCCCCCGGGAGCGGGATGCCGGCGCGCTCGCCGAAGCCGAAGCGGCGGATCCAGTCGTAAAAACGCTGCTCGCCGAGGGCCAGTCCGACGCGGACGGTGCCGACGTTCGACGAGTTCACGATCACGTCTTCGAACGACAGCATCTGGTAGCGGTGGCCGTCGTGCTCGTTGATGGTGATGTTCTGGATGGTGATCGAGCCGTTGCCGCAGTCGATCATCTGCGACGGGGTGACCAGCCGCTCGTCGAGCCCGGCCGCGGCGGTGACGATCTTGAACGTGGAGCCCGGCTCGTAGAGATCCTGCACGTTGCGGTTGCGCCAGGCGGCAGGAGGGAAATCGCGGAAGCGGTTCGGATCGAAGGTCGGCGCCGAGGCCATGGCCAGGATGGCGCCGTTGTTCGGGTCCATCACCAGCACCGAGCCGCCTTCGGCGCGGTACTCCGCCATCGCTTTCTCGAGCGCGCGCTCGGCGATGAACTGGATGACCGAGTCGATGGTCAGGACGACGTGGTGGCCGTTCTTCGGGCGATTCGCCCCGTCGCCGCCGACGAGGTACGCGCCGCGGCGCGCGTCGCGCAGCAGCGTGACCTTGCCGGGGGTGCCGCGCACGTGCTCGTCGAAGGAATGCTCGATCCCGCCGAGGCCGTCGCCGTCGAGGCCGACGTAGCCGACCACGTTCGCGGCCAGCGTGGCCCTCGGATACGCCCGGCGGTGTGCTTCGATGAAGTAGATCCCCGGCAGCGCGACCTTCCGCACCTCGGCCGTGACTTCGAGCGGGAGCTGCCGCGCGATCCAGGCGAAGCTGGTCTTGCCGCGCAGCTTCGCTTCGATCTCGCGCGCGGTCAGGCCGATGCCGCGGATGCCGGCCAGCGTCTTAGCCGTCGCCTTGCGGTCAACGATGGCCTGCGGATCGGCGTAGATGGATTCGGCAGCGATGCTCTCCGCGAGCACGCGCCCTTTGGCGTCGAGGATGGATCCGCGCACCGGTTTGAGCGAGAGCGTCGACTCCTGCTGCTTCTGCGCGCGCGCGACGTAATGATCGTGCCGCACGAGCTGCACCTGCACCAGCCGCACGATCACGACCACGCCCCAGGCGGCAAGGAGGGCGAAGATCTGCAGGAGCCGTTTGTTCGAGAGCCCCATGTCAGCGCCCTCCGGGCGCAGGGCCGCGGGAGAGAGACGACGGCGAGCTCACGGCCTGGGCGGGCGGGCCCTCGGCCCTCAGCCCTCGGCCCTCGGCCCTGTTTTCGACCATCACGATGGTCTTCGGATCAGCCGCCTCGAATCCCAGGGTGGCGGCCTGGTGCCCGACCGTCTCGAACGACGTCAGGCGGTCGCGCTCGGACTCGAGCTGCTTGTGCACCGCCTCGGTGTTCTTGAGCTGCTGCTGCAGCCGTGTCGCTTCGCGCCCGAGACGGATGACCTCGAGGTTCTGCCATGTAAAGAGAAGGAGGAACAGGCCGATCGGGACGCCCAGGAACAGGACGGCCAGGAGCTCACGGTTTCGCTGGCGATCTTTCTCGCGAACGATGTGCGTGTTGTCGATCGGTTTCTTCTGTGTGTACATGACGACGCGAGCCGGAACTCCGCGCGGAGCCGACGAACAAGGGTGAAGATCTGCCTACAAGCACGATGCGACGAGCCATCCACACACACCCACGCTCCACGCTCCACCCCTCCCGAGCTCACCTACCGCACACACACCCGACCCTTCCCCAACCTTCACCCTTGCTCGACGGCTCCGAGCAACCTTTGTTGTCGGTTCTCGGTTGTCTGTTGTCTGTGGCTTCTCGCGATGCCCCACAGACAACTGACAACCGACAACTGACAACGGAACTCACACCCTCTCCGCCACCCTCAACTTCGCGCTCCGCGCCCGCGGATTGCGACTCTCTTCCTCTTCTGAAGCAGTGACCGGTCTCCCGGTGAGCACCTCGACCAGCGTCTCAGCGCCGCAACCGCATACCGGCATGTGGGGCGGACAGGTGCACTGGCCGGCCAGCCTGCGGAAGGCGCGCTTGATGATCCGGTCCTCGAGCGAGTGGAACGAGATGATGGCCACGCGCGCGCCCGGCTCGAGCACGCTCACCGCGTCGTCCGCGAATTTGTCGAGCCCGATGAGCTCCTCGTTCGTGGCGATGCGCAGTGCCTGGAACGTCAGAGTCGACGGGTCGATCTCGTTGTACCGCTGCTTCTTCACGCTGCGGATCACCTCCGCCAGGCGCGACGTCGTCTCGATCGGCGCTTCCTCGCGTGCCGCGACGATGGCCCTCGCGATCCGCCGGGCCATCGGCTCCTCGCCGTAGTCGCGGATGATGCGGGAGAGCTCGTACTCGTCGAGCGTGTTCACGAGGTCGGCGGCAGTTTTCTCCGCGTCCCCCATGCGCATGTCCAGCGGTCCCTCGAAACGGAACGAGAACCCGCGCGCCGCGTCGTCGAGTTGCATCGACGAGACGCCGAGGTCGGCCAGCAGGCCGCTGACCTGGTCGATCTGGTGCTGCTTCAGGATGTCAATGAGCGATTCATGCCGTCCGCGAACGAACGTCACCCGGTCGCCGAAACGGCTCAGCCGCTCCTGCGATCGTTCCAGTGCCTGCGGATCCCGGTCGATGGCTACCAGCCGCAGGTCCGGATGCCGCTCCAGGAGCGCTTCCGAATGCCCGCCCAGTCCCACCGTCGCGTCGACGAGGATGCCGTCGGGGCGATTCGGTTCGAGATACTCGAGGACTTCGCTTAAAAGAACAGGCTCGTGTCGCATGCGTCACACGCCATGTAACTCGAGCTCCTTGAAATCGTCGGCCGTGAGAGGCTGCTCCGACAACCGCTTCTGGATCCGCTGCTCGTTCCAGACGATCAGGTGATCCTGGCTGCCGAGGACCACCACGTCGTCGGTGATGCCCGCCACGTCGCGCAGGACCTGCGGGACCAGCACCCGTCCCTGTGCGTCGAGGGAGGAGAGCTGCCCGAAGTAGTTCACCCGCTCGAGCAGCTTCGTCTTGGCCGTCGACGTGGACGGCACTTTTGCCAGGCGGGACTGAAACTCGAACCAGATCGGGAGGGGGTAAACCAGGGCCCGCTCGCCGTCCATGGAGGTGATGAAGCAGTCCCCGCCGTAACGTTCTTCAATGATCTTGCGGAAATTCGCCGGGATCTTCAGCCGACCTTTCTCGTCGATCTTCGTGGGGGAGTGCCCCATCAAAACGCTGATGTCCACGGTCGGTAGAGCCCTTTTCCACGTCTACAGGTGGCATTTTGTACCACCGCCGACCACTATTGTCCACAACAATCCACGTCATGAGACAAAAAAAGCATGGCTGCTGCGGCCGCGCCTGCCTGAAACTGATGGAATCTCACTCGCGAGCTGAACTTGCCAGCTCACCCTCTGCACTTGCCAGCTCGCACTCTGCACTTGCCAGAGCACGGCCTGACCGTGTCAGACCGCGAGCTGAAGCCCGGCTACTTCCCGAAGCCCTTTTTGATCTTCCCGAGGACGTCGCTGCCCACCAGGTTGTCCGCGGCGTTGAGGACGTTCGTGATCATGGTCAGGACATCGTCGCTGCCGCTCCAGTGTTCGCGGAGGATGGCGGGGTCGGTATCGTTCAGCATCCGGTTGAGCAGGTAGGCGGCGAACACGAGGTCGTCGATGTAGCCGATCGGGCCGATGAAGCCCTCCGGCATGATGTCGAGGGGGAAGAAGTAGTACGCGATCCCGCTCCCGAGCATCATCTTGTTCTTCGAGTTGACGCGGGCGTCGTTCACCAGGCGCCACAGCAGCACGAACACGTCGGGGGCGAGGAGCAGGTACTCGCCGGTCTTCCCCGCGAGGGCGCCCTTGTTGTCGAGATAGCGGCGGATGGCGTCGCGCATCCGGTCGTAGAAGCGCGTCGCGCGCTCGCTGGAAACGGGGGCGGAGCCTTCGTTCATCTCCGCATCGAGATCGTCGTCATGCAAGTCCATCCATACCTCCAGGCGGCAGGTCGGCGCCGCCCCGTCCGAGAGTGACGGCCAGCCCGCCTTCAATGATCCAGATCTTCTGGATGTCGGCCGCGACAAAAGATGGCAAGAAGCGGTCCAGCGACAACACGAGCGTGGCCGGAGGCTCGAACCCGACGTCCGACGGGAACTGCTTGCGCAGCAGGCCCACGAGGAGCGACGGGATCGGCAGCGGTCCCGCGGTCATCCGCCCGAGGGGGACCCGGATGGTGGTTCCTTTCGCGTCGAAATGGGTGATGTCGACGGTGAACGGGATCAGGATGAACTTCCTCACCATCCCTTCGACGCGCAGCATTCCGTTCGAGAACTTCAGGTCGAGTTTCTCGATCATCGGGTCCTTGGCGACCATCTCGCGGGCAAGCTCCGCGAGCCTGTCGCCGCTGACGCGGACGTCGAGCGAATCCCATTCGATGAAGCGGCGCACGTCCGTATACTATGCCCCGCAGTGCCCAAGCGGACCGACCTCCACTCCATTCTCATCATCGGATCAGGCCCCATCGTCATCGGGCAGGCTGTCGAATTCGACTACTCCGGTACCCAGGCCTGCAAAGCGCTGAAGGACGAGGGGTACCGGATCATCCTGGTGAACTCCAACCCGGCCACGATCATGACCGACCCGGAGTTCGCGGACCGGACGTACATCGAGCCGCTCACGCCGGAGTCGCTGGAACGGATCATCGAGCGGGAGAAGCCGGACGCGATCCTGCCGACCGTCGGCGGGCAGACCGGGATCAACCTGGCCATGGCGCTGTACGAGAACGGCGCGCTGGAGCGCCACAACGTGGAGCTGATCGGCGCGAATTACGACGCCATCAAGACCGCAGAGGACCGCCAGCTTTTCAAAGAGAAGATGAAGGAGATCGGGGTCGACGTCCCGCAGTCGGCCTACGCCGCCACGGTGGACGACGCCGAGCAGTTCGCCGCGCAGATCGGCTATCCGCTGGTCATCCGCCCGTCGTTCACCCTCGGCGGCTCGGGCGGCGGCATCGCCTACAACGTCGAAGAGCTGCGCTCCATCGTCTCGCGCGGACTCGATCTCTCCCCCGTCCACCGGGTGCTGGTCGAAGAGTCGGTGATCGGCTGGAAAGAGTTCGAGCTCGAGGTGATGCGCGACCGCGCCGACAACGTGATCATCGTCTGCTCGATCGAGAACTTCGATCCGATGGGCGTGCACACCGGCGACTCGATCACGGTCGCGCCGCAGCAGACGCTCACCAACGACGAGTACCAGGCCATGCGCGACGAGGCCAAGCGCATCATCCGCGCCATCGGCGTCGAGACCGGCGGCTCGAACATCCAGTTCGCGACGCATCCGAAGACGGGCCGCCGCATCTGCATCGAGATGAACCCGCGCGTCTCGCGCTCCTCGGCGCTGGCGTCGAAAGCGACCGGCTTCCCGATCGCCAAGTTCGCGGCGAAGCTCGCCGCCGGCTATACGCTCGACGAGATCCCGAACGACATCACCAAGATGACGCCGGCGTCGTTCGAGCCGTCGATCGATTACGTGGTGGTGAAGCTCCCCCGCTTCTCGTTCGAGAAGTTCCCGAACACGCCGCAGCTCCTCAGCTTCTCGATGCAGTCGGTGGGCGAGGCCATGGCTATCGGCCGCACGTTCACCGAGGCGCTGCAGAAGGGGCTGCGCTCGCTGGAGATCGGCGCGGCCGGACTCGAATCGCACGGCCACCAGCGCGCGGAGCTCGACGTCCTCCTCCGCACGCCGACCCCCGAGCGCATCTTCGCGGTCGGCGACGCCTTCCGCGCCGGGATGACCGTCGAGGAGATCTACGCCCTGTCGTATATCGATCCGTGGTTCCTGAGGGAGATCCGGAAGATCGTGGAGCTGGAAAAGTCTGTCATCCTGAGCGGAGGGGGTCGTGCGGGGGGGAGCGAAGGACCCCCTGCGGTGCACGATGAGCGCGCTGTCGGAAGGGGGTCCTTCGCTCCCCCCCGCACAGCCCCCTCCGCTCAGGATGACAGGCAATTTCTCCTGAACCTCAAGCGACACGGCTTCTCCGACCGCCAGCTCGCAAAGCTCACCAACCGCACCGAGCACGAGGTGCGCGCCGACCGCCACGCGCAGGGCATCCGTCCGGTCTACAAGCGCGTCGACACCTGCGCGGCCGAGTTCGAGGCGACGACGCCGTACCTCTACTCGACCTACGAGACCGAGAACGAGGCCGCGCCCACCGATCGCAAGAAGGTGATCATCCTCGGCTCCGGCCCGAATCGCATCGGACAGGGGATCGAGTTCGACACCTGCTGCGTGCACGCGGTGTTCGCACTGCGGGAGATCGGCTTCGAGACCATCATGGTCAACTGCAACCCGGAGACGGTCTCGACCGACTACGACACGTCGGACCGCCTCTACTTCGAGCCGCTCACGCTCGAGGACGTGCTGGAGATCGTGGAGCTCGAAAAGCCGGTTGGAGTGATCGTGCAGTTCGGCGGGCAGACGCCGCTCAAGCTCGCGAAGCAGCTCGCCGAGGCGGGCGTCCCGATGTGGGGCACCTCGGTCGACTCGATCGACATGGCCGAGGATCGCGAACGCTTCGGGGAGCTCGTGCGCGAGCACAACATCCTCGTGCCCGCGAACGGCACCGCGCTCAATGAAGAGGAAGCGGTGGCGGTCGCGCTGCGCATCGGCTATCCGGTCGTGGTCCGCCCTTCCTACGTCCTCGGCGGCCGCGCGATGGCCATCGTGTACGACGAGCAGACGCTGCGTGCTTACATGCAGCACGCGGTCGAAGCCGCACCGGATCATCCGATCCTGGTCGATCACTTCCTCGAGGACGCGATCGAGATCGACGTCGACGCGCTGTCCGACGGCACGGACGTCATCGTGGCCGGCGTGATGGAGCACATCGAGCTGGCCGGCATTCACTCCGGCGATTCGACGACCGTCATCCCGCCGTACATCATCGGCCGCCGCGACCAGGACCGTATCCGCCGCCGTACCGTGGAGCTGGCCAAGGCGCTCAACGTGATCGGCCTGATGAACGTGCAGTACGCGATTCAGAACGGCGAGCTGTACGTGCTCGAGGTGAACCCGCGCGCGTCGCGCACCGTGCCGTACGTCTCGAAGGCGACCGGCGTGTCATTCGCCAAGCTGGCCGCGAAGGTGATGGCCGGCCACTCGCTCCGCTCGCTCGGCCTGACCAGCGAGCCGCGCGTGGACGGCTATTTCGTCAAGGCGCCGGTCTTCCCGTTCAATCGCTTCCCCAAGGAAGACACGCTCCTCGGACCGGAGATGAAATCGACCGGCGAAGTGATGGGCAGCTCTCCGCGCTTCGGCGAGGCCTACGCGAAGGCGATGCTCGGCGCCGGCGTGCGGCTCCCGCTCGAAGGGACGGCGTTCATCTCCGTCAACGACAACGACAAGCGCCAGCACGTGGTGAACCTGGCGCGCGAGCTGGCGGCTCTCGGCTTCAAGCTCATCGCCACCGGCGGTACGCGCGAGTTCCTGCTGAAGAACGGCGTCGAGGCGGACATCGTGCCGAAGGTGCACGAGAGCCGTCCGAACGTCGTCGACAAGATGATCAACGGCGAGATCGCGCTCGCGATCAACACGCCGTTCGGCAAGTCGGCCTTCGTCGACGACACCTACATCCGCCGCACCGCCCTGCAGATGAACATCCCCTGCATCACTACCCTCACCGCCGCCACGGCCTGCGTGGAAGGGATCCGTTCGCTGAAGGACGGGGTGAGCACGTTCGCGGCGCTGCAGGAACAGCACGGGTTCGTCGCGCGCTGACGCGCGCAACGAGGTGCCGGGTGTCAGGTATCTGAGGAGTGTCGCCCGGGCGAAAAGCCGCAGACACCTGACACCCGATACCCGACACCGCTAACTCACGAAGTGATCGTCACCCAGATCTTCGTATTCGCCAGCTCCGTCTTGAACGGATTGATGGCGCGCACGGTGTACTGAATGCGGCGGCCGGCGGCGGCGGGCAGCGCTCCGTCGGACATCTGGCGATGGGGGCGTGCGCCGCCCGGCTTGCGCGTGCGGAAGACGGTCTGGGTGAAGGGGGACGGCTTCTCGAACTCGATCACCACTTCTTCGACCGAGACATCGGCGCCGCCGAGGTAGCGGAAGTCCCATTCGATGCCCTCGCCGGGGCGGACCGAGACTTCGAGCGGATTGGCGATGACGTAATAGCGTCCGGCTCCCTGCTCGACGTCGATGCGTACCGGCACCGTGCGCACTGCCGGATGGTCGACGTCATCGGGGCGGATCAGCCGGTCCGACGAAGCGGGGGGCGCCGCCACAGCCGACGGCGCCTCGGCGCGAGCGGGTGCCGGGATGAAGGACGCCGGACGCGGCTTCTCGGTCGAGAGCCAGGCCGCGGCGGGAACGCCGCTCGACGTGACCCGCGGACGGGCGCGGCGGCCGCGTTTCTTCTCCGGCTCCGGCGCACGCGCGGGTGCTGGAGCGGCAACCGGTGCCGCGGCTTTCGGTTCCGCGGGCGGCAACGCCTTCGGAACCAGCTTCAGCGCGGTGGTTTTGGCCGCCGGCGCCTTCGGGGCAGCAGCTTTCGGCGGCGCCTTCGGCTTCGGAGCGGGCGCGACCTTTTTCGCCTTCGCCACGACCTTCTTTTCTACTGTCTTTGCCAGCGTCTTCGCCACCGTCTTCACCGCTTTCGCGGCCTTTTTGACGACTTTTGCCGCCGCCTTCTTCACCGGTCTGGCCGCCTTGGCCGCCGCCTTCTTTGCGGCAGGCTTCGCCGGTTTGGGCGCGGCTTTCTTCGCCGCCGGTTTCGGGGGCGTTGCGGACTTCTTTGGAGCGACCTTCTTCTTCGCCGCTCCGGCCGCGCTCTTGACGCGAGCTACGACCTTCTTCGCCGCCTTTTTTCCGGCGGCGACCGCCTTCTTCCCCTGCGCCTTAGCCATGAATGATCATCTCCGGACCACTTGGGCTGAAAAATGAATGGCGCAATATAGCAGCGGCTCTGCCGTTCCGCCAGCAAACCATCAAAAAACGCCAGCGACCTCGAAACCGCCATCCACCCCCACGCACTGCCCGGTGATGTAACTCGCCGCCGGCATAGAGAGAAACGCCGCCAGCGAAGCGACCTCCTCCGGTTCGCCGATCCGCCCCATCGGGGTGACGGAGAGGATTTTCTCCAGGCGGACCGGGTCGCTCAGCACCGGCTCGGCCAGCGGCGTCCGGATGTACCACGGCGCGATCGCATTCACCCGGATCCCATCCTTCGCCCACTCCGCCGCCAGCGCCCGCGTCAGATGCGCCACCGCCGCCTTCGTCATCGCGTAGGGAGCGCCCGTGCCGAGGTGACGGAACGCCGCGACGGAGACGATGTTGATCACGCTCGCCTCGCTGCCTTCTTTGAGGAGCGGATGAGCCAGCCGCGAGAGCTCGAAGACGGAGTCCATGTTCGTCTCCCGGACGCGCACGTACTCGTCGTAGTCGTACTCGACCGCCTTCTTCCGGATGTTCGTCCCGGCGTTGTTCACCAGGATGTCCAGACGCTTCAGGTTCTCGAAGATGCGTTTGCGGTCCGCGGGATTGGTGACGTCGGCGTTGATGTCCGCGTTCTTGCGCGCGACTTTGATGACGCGCGCGCCGAATCGCGCCAGTTCCTCGGCGATCGCCAGGCCGATTCCGGCCGTGGCTCCGGTGACGAGGGCGGTCTTTCCAGAGAGTGTCCAGCGTGGGTTCGTCATATTTGGAGTGCGGTGACCGCAGTCACCGCTTTCACTCGGTTCGGTTCATCGCGACAGCAAGCAAAAGCGGTGACTGCGGTCACCGCACTCCAAATTACGTCCCCGCGATCTCGTCCTTCAGCACGTCACGCAGTTCGTGCGCGATCCGCCGGATCTTGGCGTCGTCCTCTCCTTCCACCATGACCCGCACGAGGTTCTCCGTGCCGGAGTAGCGGACGAGGATGCGGCCCCGGCCGTCGAGGTCGGCGAGAGCTTTGCCGTGCGCGGCCTGGTAGCGCGGGAGGGTGTCGAGGGAGGGCTTGGAGGCGACCTTTTCGTTCACCAGCAGCTGGGGCATGGGGTCGAAGGTGTGGAGCTTCGAGAACGGGGCTCCCATTTCGCCGAGGATGTGGCCGAAGACCAGGGCGGTGTGGGTGCCGTCGCCGGTGGTGTGGACGGTGCGGTCGATGATGTGGCCGGACTGTTCGCCGCCGAGGATCGAGTCGCGCTGGAGCATGGTCTCGAGGACGTACTTGTCGCCGACGTTTGCGCGGCAGAGCTCGATGCCGTCTTCCTTCAGCTGCTTCTCGAAGCCGAAGTTCGACATCACCGTGGTCACCACGCAGCCGCCGCGCAGCTCACCCCGCTCGCGGAGGTACTTCGCCCATAGATAGATGATCTCGTCGCCGTCGCGGATCTTGCCTGCATCGTCCGCGAAGATGGCCCGGTCCGCGTCCCCGTCGAACGCGACGCCGTAATCGGCCGCCTGCTCGACCACGATCTGCGCGAGGCGCTCGGGATGGAGCGCCCCCGACTGCTCGTTGATGTTACGGCCGTCCGGCGCGTCATGGATCACCACCACTTCGGCGCCGACGCGGCGGAAGACCTCCGGCGCGATGCGGTATGCGGCACCGTAGCCGGTGTCGAGTACGACCTTCCGGCCGGCCAGTGCCATCGGCGGGACGCCGGAGATCAGGAACCGCTCGTATTTTTCGATCAGGTCCGCGTCCTCGGTGACCGGCGTGTCTGGGATGGTCACGCCGTCGCGGCGCAACGCGCGGAGCTCGTCTTCGATCTCTTCCTCGATCGAGTCCGCGAGCTTCATGCCGTCGTGGCCGAAGATCTTCACTCCGTTGTCTTCCCACGGGTTGTGCGAGGCGGAGATCGAGATCGCCGCGACCGAGTCGGTGGTCCGGCAGAGGTAGGCGATGCCGGGTGTCGGGATGACGCCGACCAGGATGGCCTGCGCTCCTCCCACGGCCATGCCGGCGGCAAGCGAGCGGGCGATCTCCGGACCCGATTCGCGCGTGTCCATGCCGAGGAGGATCTTGGAGCCGGCGCCGAGGCCCTTGCCCAACCTATGACCCAATGCTTCGCCGAGGGCGTACATCGTCGCCTGATCCAGCGGGTACTGATGCGCCTTCGCGCGAATGCCGTCCGTTCCGAAGAGCTCTCTCATTGAGTTCCTGTCGTATCCGAGGTGCCGGTTGTGCTGATGGTGTCGGTGGTGGTCTCGCCCGTGCCGGTGGTCGCGGTCTCGGGCGGATTCGGTCCGACCTCGGCCAGCACCGGCACCGTGACCTGCGTCGTGATCGGCGAGATCACCCGCACGAGCGGCGAATCCGAGACGACCGCGACGTTCTGCACGAACGTCCCCGTGCGGCCGGTCATGATAATGCGTTCGGTTGCGACCTCATCCAGTTTCAGGATCTGCGAAGCCGGTCCTGACACGAGGGCGCGCTCGGGCGTCGCGGTCGCTTCGCCGACGACATAGCCGCCCGGCGGATCGCCGACCAGGAACGGCCGGATCAGCACCGCGCGCTGCCGGACCTGCTCGATGCGGAAGCGGACCTTGTTCGGCTGGATCGAGACCACCTCGATCTCCTCCGGCACGTTGATGTGCTGGGGCCGGATCGTGATCTCGATCTCCCCCGCCGTGTTGATCTGGCTCAGGTCGGCTGAGGCTTCGAGGCTTTGCGAAGCCAGCGCGCGGAGCTCCGACATCGGGCCGCGGACGCGAACGGACACGTTGCTGGGGATGTCGGTGGTGATCACGAGATGCGGCGGCACGCCGACCAGGTTCAGCGAGGCCGTGACGATGCGCTCGCGCACGAGGCCGCGGCGAGGGGCGGAGACGGCGAACCAGACCACGCAGGCGAGCAGGATCGAGACGAGCTTCAGTCCGAGGTTCTTCATCGCGCAGGCCCGTACCGTTCCATCAGCAGCTGCTCCACCGCCGGGCGGTCGAGCGTCTCGCGCAGCACGCCGTCGGTGGCGACGGCCATCGAGCCATTCTCCTCCGAGATCACGATCACGACCGCGTCGCTCTCTTCGCTGAGGCCGATCGCCGCGCGGTGCCGCGTGCCGTGCGCGAGCGCCGGGTCGGGCGTGCTCGTGAGCGGCAGGAACGCGTTCGCCGCGACGAGGCGGTTCCCGCGCACGATCACGGCGCCGTCGTGCAGCGGCCCGCCCGGCGTGAAGATCGCGACCAGCAGCTCCGTGGTCACGATCGCATCGACCGGCTTCGCGCCGTCCTCGTACATGCGCAGTGTCTGCCGCCCCTCGATGGCCATCAGGGCGCCGACGCGCTTCGAGGCGAGCACCTCGCAGGCGTTCAGGATCGCCTCGAACGGGAACTCGCTCGTCTTCGCGCGGAAGAAGATGGCCAGCGGATCGCCGACCATGCGCGCGAGGGCGCGGCGGATCTCCTGCTGGAACAGCACGATGATCGCGAACGGCAGGTAGAAGAGGATCTGCCGCGAGATCGCTTCGAGCGCGGGCAGGTCGAGCGCACGCGCCACGAACGTCGTCGAGCCGAGAAGCATCAGGCCGATCGAGATCTGCATGGCCCGCGTGCCGCGGATCAGCGCGAGGATGTAATAGATGATGAGCGCGACGATGGTGATGTCGACCGCGTCGCGCCAGGTGAGGTTGAGCGAGAAGAGGCGGTCGAAGACGTTCAACGCCTCTCCTCGATCGCGTTCAGCACTTTCAGGAAGTCGATCGTCTCCCGCACGTCGTGGACGCGGACGATGGCCGCGCCGCCGCGATGTGCTGCCGCGACGGCCGCGAGCGAGCCTGCCATGCGGGGCGCGCCGCCCGGCTGGCCGGTGAGATGGCCGACGAACGCCTTGCGCGACGCGCCGATCACGACCGGCGCGATGCGCGCCAGCTCGTCGCAGCGCGCCAGGAGCTCGAGGTTGTGCTCGAACGTCTTGCCGAAGCCGATCCCCGGATCGACCATGAGCTGCGACGCGTCGACGCCCGCGGCGATCGCGTCTTCGCGCCACGCCGCCAGCTCGCGCGCGACGTCGCTCACCACCTCGGCGTACTGCGGATTGTTCTGCATCGTGCGCGGCTCCCCGCGCATGTGCATCAGGATCGCCGGGACCTTGCGCTTCGCTACCAGCGTCCGCATCTCCGGATCGTGCCGCAGCGCGCTGACGTCGTTCACGACGTCCGCACCCGCATCCAGCGCTGCTTCTGCCACCCGTGCCTTGCGCGTGTCGATCGAGATCGGCACCTCGCTGCGCCTGCGAATCTCCTCGATCACCGGGATCACGCGCGCCAGCTCTTCGTCGATGGACACGGCCTCGGAGCCCGGCCGCGTCGACTCACCGCCGATGTCGACGATCGCCGCGCCGTCGGCCTCGAACCGCAGCGCCGCCTCGACCGCGACGTCGCGATCGAAGTGCACGCCGCCGTCGCTGAACGAATCGGGCGTGACGTTGACGATGGCCATCACGGCCATGCGCTCAGACGTCGCGTTCCCGTTTGATGTTCGCCCCCAGCGCATTGAGCCTTTCGTCGATCCTCTCGTAGCCGCGGTCGATCTGGTGCACGTTGTGGATCGTGCTTTCCCCCTTCGCGCAGAGCGCGGCCAGGAGCAGGGCCATGCCGGCGCGGATGTCGGGGCTGGAGATCTCCCCTCCGTGCAGGCGCGCGCCGCCGACGATGATGGCGCGGTGCGGGTCGCACAGGATGATCCGCGCGCCCATGCCGATCAGCTTGTCGGTGAAGAAGAGGCGCGACTCGAACATCTTCTCGAAGATCATCACCGTCCCCTCGGCCTGCGTGGCGATGATGATCATGATCGAGAGCAGGTCGGCCGGGAACAGCGGCCACGGGCCGTCGTCGATCTTCGGCACCGCGGCGCCGATGTCGTAGCGGACGCGCAGCTCCTGGTCCTTCGGGACGCGGATGTTCTTCCCTTCGATCTTGATCTCTACGCCGAGCTTCTCGAGCATGTGCCGCACCGCGTACATGTGCTCCGGCACCGCGTCCTCGATCAGCAGCTCGCTGCGCGTGACCGCGGCCAGGCCGATGTAGGACCCGACCTCGATGTGATCGCTGTTGATGTAGAAGTCGCAGCCGTGGAGGGACTCGACGCCCTCGATGCGTAGCGAGTTCGTGGCGATGCCCTCGATCTTCGCCCCCATCTTGTTGAGGAGGTGACAGAGGTCCTGCACGTGCGGCTCGGCGGCCGCGTTGTAGATGAGCGTTTCCCCCTCGGCCAGCGACGCGGCCATGACCGCGTTCTCGGTCGCGGTGACCGAGGCCTCGTCGAGGAACATCTTGCGCGCCTTCAGCGTGCGCGCTTCCATCCGGTACTCGGTCGCCGAGACCTCGATCTGTGCGCCGAGCGCCTCGAGCGCGAGCAGGTGCGTATCGACCCGCCGGCGCCCGATGGCGTCGCCGCCCGGCTTGGCCACGGAAACGCGGCCGCAACGCGCGAGCAGCGGTCCGGCGAGGAGGATCGAGGCGCGGATCTTCTTCGACAGCTCGATGTCCGGATCGCAGGCGATTTCGCCCTTCGCGTGGATGCGAACGACGTTCTGCTCGAGCCGCTCGACGGACGCGCCGAGCCCTTCGAGGATCTGCAGCATTACCCGGACGTCCTGAATGTCCGGCAGGTTGCGCAGCGTCACCGCATCGTCCGTCAGCAGGCACGCCGCCAGGATCGGTAGCGCCGCATTCTTGTTCCCGCCCGGCCGGATCGTTCCTTCGAGCCGGCGGCCACCCTCGACTATGAATCGTTCAGCCATCGCGGGCGGATTCTACTCTGCTACCATCAAGTCCATGATCGTCGCCCCTCTCAGCTCCGGTAGCGCAGGGAACGCCTACTGGTTCGAGAGCGATGGAACCGCGATCCTGGTCGATGCCGGACTCGGTACTCGTGAGACCAAGAAGCGGCTGGAAGCGGTCGGCCGCGACATCGAGCACCTCTCCGCGATCGTGCTCACGCACGAGCACTCCGATCACATCCACGGCGCGGAGCGGCTCGCGCGCAAGTACCAGATCCCGATCTACCTGACGCGCGGGACGCTCGACGCGTCGCGGATCGACCCGATGGAAACGAAGACCGTGATCTTCGAGAACGACACGCACTTCACCATCGGCGAGCTGCAGGTGCACGCGCGCCGCACCATCCACGACGCCGCCGATCCGGCCTGCTTCGTCATCGAGTCGCGCGACGGTACCCGCGTCGGCCTCGCCAGCGACCTCGGCCATGTGAACGAGGAAGTGGTCAAGCACCTCAGCGGCTGCGACGGCCTTTTCTTCGAGGCGAACCACGACCTCGACATGCTGCGCGCCGGGACCTACCCCTGGTCGCTGAAGCGGCGGATCATGTCCCGCTTCGGCCACCTCTCGAACGACGATTCCCTCACCGCGGTGCAGCGCCTCCTGGGCGCGGAGCTGAAGACGCTCTGCATGATTCATCTCTCCCAGAAGAACAACCACGAGTCGATCGTCCGCGACATGTGTACGCGCCTCCTGCGCCGCACCGGCGCCAGCATCGATTTCGCGATCGCGCGCCAGTTCGAGGCCACCGGGGTGTTCGACGTCGCTCGCAGACGCCCGCGCGCCACGCCGCAGGGGCAGCTCTCGCTGTTCTAGAATGCGCCGCGAATGAAAGCCATCGTCACCGTCGAGCTGAAACCGTCCGTCCTCGACCCGCAGGGGAAAGCGATCGAGCACTCCCTCACCTCCCTCGGATTCGCGGGGGTGGAAGATGTGCGAGTCGGGAAGATGTTTCGCATCTCGCTTGCGGACACCGGCCAGACACGTGCAGACGTCGAATCGCAGCTTCGCCAGATGTGTGAGCGGCTCCTCGCGAACACGGTCATCGAGAAGTTTTCGTTCACGCTGGACGAGTAGCGTCTTCGTCTTCGTGCTGGTGGCAGCGTTCGGCGCGTTTGCCCAAGCCGAAATAACGGCTGACGCGCTCGCGCCCGCCACTTCCCGCGACAAGAAAGTCATCCGCCGCTGGGCTCTCCCCGGAGATCCGCGTGGCTTAGCCATCGGAAACGACGGAACGATCTACGTCGGCCTGGCCCAGCCGCAGACGGTACTCGCGATCGATCCGGCCACCGGGGCGGTGAAGCAGCGCCTCGTGCTCGATTCCGCGGAGATCGCCTCGACGAAAGAGCTCGTCACGATGCGCACCAATCCGGAGCGCACGCGCCTCTTCATCGCCAACGGCAGCGACGAGAGCGCCTCGATCCTGTCGCTCCCGACGCTCGGCATCCTCCGCGAGATCACGATGGAGGGAGAAGCGATCCGCGACGTCGTTCCCGATCCCAAAGGCCGCTACCTCTACCTCCTCGGCCGGCGCATACACGTCTTCGACAGCGAAGGGGAGACGGAGCTGCGCACGCTCCCGGTTGAAGACCCGATGGCCATCGCGACCAGCGCAAACGGCTCGCTCCTCGCGGTCGTGGCCACGGAGGACTTCGGCAACACAAAGGCGAGCGTGGTCGTGCTGTACGACACCAAGAACTTCGCCGAGGTCTCGCGAGAGCCGCTGCAGACCGAGAAGACCATCGAGGGCGTGCTCTTCGCCGCACGCGACCGCTCCGTCATCGCCTTCAGCCGCGACGCCATCTTCGACAAGCAGGTGGGCGCGAAGAAAGGCATCGTCAACACGAACCACGTCTGCCTCCCCGCCGGCAGCGGCCCCCAGATCGCGACGCTGACCACCGACCCGCAACTCGTCTACGCCGAGCGACGCTGCAGCGCGAGCGCCACGTTCACCGGCTCCACGATCGCCCCTGCGTCGCTGTACGGCGTGAGCGCCTACGCGGTGGCGTACGACCAGAAGTCGAACGCAATCGTGGCCACGGACCGAGCGGGGTTCTTGACGATTTACAACGTGCCGCGCACGGCCATCGTGAAATAGACTTTCTCCCATGAAATTCGGCGTCGTCGTCCTCCCCGGCTCGAACTGCGATCACGATGCGCTGCACGTGACGAAGGACGTCCTCGGCGAGGACGCGGAAGTGCTCTGGCACAAGGAGACGGACCTCAAGGGCTCCGATGTGGTGATCATCCCGGGCGGCTTCGCCTACGGCGATTACCTCCGCGCCGGCGCGCTGGCCAAGTTCGCGCCGATCATGGAGCCGATCCGCCGCCACGCGGAGAAGGGCGGACTGGTCCTCGGGATCTGCAACGGCTTCCAGGTCCTGACCGAAGTGGGCCTGCTTCCCGGCGCGCTGATGCGCAACCAGCACCTGCGCTTCCTCAACCGCGACGTCCATCTGCGCACCGAGGAGACCGACACGCCCTTCACCTCGGAGCTGCAGGCCGGTGAGGTGTTCCGCGTCCCGATCGCCCACGGCGAGGGGAACTACTTCGCGGACGACGCAACGCTCGACGAGCTGGAACGGAACCGCCAGGTGATCTTCCGCTACTGCGACGAAGAGGGCCGCCTCACCTCCGAGGCGAACCCGAACGGCTCCGCCCGCAACATCGCCGGCATCTGCAACCGCACGCGCAACGTCCTCGGCATGATGCCCCACCCCGAACGCTGCGCCGAGAACATCCTCGGCAACGCGGCCGGGCTGGCAGTGTTCAAGTCGATCGCGGCGTCGTACGCGCGCGTTTAGTCACTAATCAATCACCAACGCGAGGCCCGTCCGCACTTCCCCCACCCCGATTCCCGGCCACCAGACGTGCTCCGCGAACGCCTCCACGCCGAGGCTCTCGCGCAACTGATAGCGCACCCCGCCCCCCGCCACCACCCCCACCTCGAACCCGCCGTCGACGACCTCGCCGTCATCGATCAGCAGGCCGTGCTCGTCGGTCCAGTCGGCCGCTTCGGCACCGGCTTTGGCGAACACCACGAGCTCGGGGAAGAGCTCGCGCCTGGCGTGGACCGAGAGGCCGAAGGCGTCGATGGTCTTGCTGCGGAAGTTTCCGGGGAAGCCCATGAACACGCCCGGCAGGTAGGATTCGTGGGCGGAAGAGGTCCACGAGAACTGCCCGTGCATCGAGGGGGTGAGCGCCCGCTGTACGCCGAGGCGCGTGAACAGGGCCTTGCTCAACCCGCGGCCGTACGGGGAGGACATGCCGGTGCCGGTGACGAGCTGCCACGGTGACTGGCCCGGCGTACCGGGAGTGGCGACGAGCAACAGCGAGACGTCGCGCGAGCGCAGCGATGCATCGGGGTGGAATGAGTTGTCGAAATCCAGCTCGCCGTCGTAGGCCGGCGCCAGGAACACCTCGCGGAAGCCCACCCGCAGCGCCGCGCGCGGCGTCACCGGCACCGTCAGCGCGAGCTCGCCGTAGGCCTGGGCACCGACGGTGAGGTCGGTGGTGACGATCGGTCCGGCGGCGACACGCGCGCCGAGCGCCACGCGCCAGACGTCGACCTCCACGCCTCCGGCCACCGCGCCGGAGAGGATGCCGAGGTTGCTCTGGCTGATGTTGTATTCGGTGTCGGCGTAGCTCAGGTCCGCCCCGCCGACGAGCCGCAGGCCGCGCCAGGTCCCGTAATCACGCTCGGCGCCGGCGCGGAAGCCGATCGAGTTGTCGAGGTTCGCGCGCACGAAATCGTCGTCGTCGCAATCGGGGGTGAACAAGCAGGGCTGGTCGTGGCCGTGGTAGCCGTTCGTGTTCCAGTTCGTGGAGAACTGCCCGGCGTACCAGCGCGTCTGCGCGGCGGCGGAAAACGACAGGAGGAGGGAGAGGAACAGGGCGCGAGCTCTCATCGAAACGAGCATGTCATAATCGCCGCCTGCCGCGAATGGCGACTACTGTACGGACCGCCCAGCCGCTCTCCGCGAAGCCTCTGGGCGGGCTCGTCGCCCTGCACATCCTCGCCGCGCTCGTCCTCCGCGCGATCGCCCTCCTCCGTTACCGCCTCGATTCCGACGAGCTGCAGCACCTGCACGTTGCGCGCGCCTGGTCCGTGGGGCTGGTGCAGTACCGCGACGTCTACGACAACCACCTGCCGCTCTTCCATCTCGCGAATGCGCCGTGGCTGCCTCTCGCGAACGAACGCGCCGATATCTGGCTCTGGGCGCGCCTGATCATGATCCCGTTCGCCGCCGCGACGCTGTGGCTCACGTACGTCATCGCGGCGCGGCTGTACGACAGGCGCACTGCGGTCTGGTGCACGCTCGCGGCGAGCCTGATGCCGATCACGCTGCTGCGCGGCACCGAGTTCCGCAACGACAGCTTCACGGTCGTGTTCTCGCTGGCCGCGCTCGCACTCTGCCTGGACAAGCTCACGCCCTGGCGTGCTTTCGCGGTCGGCCTGATCCTCGGCGCGAGCTTCGCCGGCTCGATCAAGACCATCGTCATCCTCGGCTGTCTCGGCGTCGCCCTGACCCTGACCGCGTATATCCGGCGCGAGCGCGGGCTCTTTCGCGATCTCCTGTGCATCGGCGCAGGACTGCTGGTCGTCCCCGCGCTCGTGGCGGCGTTTCTCGCGTATCACGGCGCGCTGGACGACCTCGTGCAGCTCGCGATCGTCAACAACGGCCGGGTGGCCGTCGCGACATGGCGGCGCGCCGGCGGGATCGGGATCGCGCTGTTCACGCTCGCCTGCGTCTGCGCGTGGGCGGTGACCCATGGAAAGAACGTCCGCCGCGACGCGATGATCGCCGGCATCGTGACGGTCCTCTTCGGCCCCTTCACGCTCGCGGTCTCGCCGCTGGTCACGGAGCGGGACTTCCTGCCGATCTACCCGATGGCGATGATGTTCATCGCCGCGGCCGTCCTTCCGCGCCTGCGCTTCATGGTGCACGCGGTCCCGCCGCTGATGATCCTCTGGGTCTTCTCCCACGACGATGGCTGGGAGCCGCACCGCGACTACCACCGCACGCTCCTGCGCGAGGTCGTGAGCCTGACCCGCCCCGGCGAGCTGCTCCTCGACCTGAAAGGCGAAACGGTCTTCCGGCCGCGGCCGACGTTTTACGGACTCGAGCAGGTCTCGCGCGACCTCATCGCCCGCGGCCTCGTGCCCGACAACGCCGCGCGCGACGTCGTCAGCCGCCGCTGTTACGTCGCCACCCGCGACGCCAGCTTCTTCCCTCCCGTAACACGCGCGTTTCTCAACCGGCACTTCATCTCCGTCGGCTCGCTGCGCATCGCCGGGCAGCGCATCGCGAACGGCACGTTCACGATCGCGGTGCCGGGCCCGTACACCGTAGTCGACGAGCGTGGCCGCGCGCTCGAGCGCGGCACGTACGAGTCCGGCACGCATGCCGTAAAGGCCGCCGGCGCCGCCCGGTACGTGCTCTGGACTCCGGCCCTCGAACGGGGATACAAACCGCTGTAAACTCCACCGCTCTCGGGAGGGTCAATGGCTCAGGAAATCGACGCGTTACTGCAGGAAAACCGCGAGTTCCCGCCGTCGGAGGAGTTCCGGCGCAATGCGAACGTGAACGACCCGGAGATCTGGTCGAAAGCGGACGCCGACCGCGAGGCCTACTGGGCCGGCTGGGCCGAACAGCTCGACTGGCAGACGAAGTGGAACCGCGTCCTCGACTGGAATCCCCCGTACGCGAAGTGGTTCGTCGGCGGCAAGCTGAACGCGTCGGTCAACTGCCTCGATCGTCACCTCGAGACCCGCGGCGACAAGGCGGCGCTGATCTGGGAAGGAGAGCCGGGCGAAGTCCGCCGCATCACGTACCGCGAGCTGCACGCCGACGTCTCCCGCTTCGCCAGCGCCCTCAAGTCGCTCGGCATCGTGAAAGGCGACCGCGTCGCAATCTACATGCCGCTCATCCCGGAGGCCGTGGTGGCGATGCTCGCCTGCGCGCGCCTCGGCGCCATCCATTCAGTCGTGTTCGGCGGCTTCTCCGCCGACGCGCTCAAAGACCGCATCCACGACCAGGAAGCGAAGCTGGTCGTCACCGCCACCAGCGGCTACCGCCGCGGCAGCGTCGTGCCGCTCAAGACGACCACCGACGCCGCGGTCGCGGAGTGCCCGACCATCGAGAAGGTGATCGTGGTCCGCCGCCGCGAGGAAGACCAGCCGGTCATGCAGGAAGGCCGCGACCTCTGGTACCACGAGCTGATGTCCGGGGCGGACGCGCACTGCGATCCGGTGTGGGTCGACTCCGAGGACCTGCTGTACATCCTCTATACGTCGGGGAGCACCGGGAAACCGAAGGGCATCGTCCACACCACCGGCGGCTACCTCACCGGCTGCCTGGCCACCTGCAAGTGGGTGTTCGACCTGAAGGAAGAAGACATCTACTGGTGCACGGCCGACATCGGCTGGGTGACCGGGCACTCATACGTCGTCTACGGCCCGCTCGCCGCCGGCGCGACGGTGATGATCTACGAAGGGGCACCCGACTTCCCGAAGCAGGACCGCTTCTGGGACATCATCGAGCGCCACAAAGTCACGATCTTCTACACCGCGCCGACCGCGATCCGCGCGTTCATGAAGTGGGGACGTCAGTTGCCGCGGGCGCACGACATGTCGTCGCTGCGTCTCCTCGGCTCGGTCGGCGAGCCGATCAACCCCGAGGCGTGGATCTGGTACCACGAGAACATCGGCGGCGGCCGCTGCCCGGTGGTCGACACCTGGTGGCAGACCGAGACCGGCGTCATCATGATTACGCCGCTTCCCGGCCTCGTGCCGACGAAGCCGGGGTCGGCCACGAAGCCGTTCCCCGGCATCGACGCGAAGATCCTCGACGAGAGCGGGAAGGAAGTGGAAGTGGGAGGCGGCTACCTCGCCATCACCTCGCCATGGCCGTCCATGCTGCGCGGCATCTGGGGCGATCCCGACCGCTACACGCAGCAGTACTGGTCGAAGTGGCCCGGCATCTACTTCACGGGCGACGGCGCGAAGCGCGACGCGGACGGCTACTTCTGGCTCCTCGGCCGCGTCGACGATGTGATCAACGTGGCCGGCCACCGCATCGGCACGATGGAAGTGGAGTCGGCGCTGGTCGATCACCAGTTCGTCGCCGAAGCGGCCTGCGTCGGCATCAATCACGACATCAAGGGCACGGCCATCGCGGCATTCGTGATCATCAAGGAATCGCACAGGGCGCAGGCTTTTGCCGATCCCGCGGCGTTCGAGCAGGAGCTGAAGGCGCACGTAGCCCAGAAGATCGGCGCGATCGCCCGTCCCGAGAAGATCATCATCTCCAGCGACCTGCCGAAGACCCGCTCCGGCAAGATCATGCGCCGCCTCCTGCGCGACGTCGCGGAAGGGCGCGCCCTCGGCGACGTGACCACGCTCGCCGACCCGGCCGTCGTCGCCACGCTCAAGGAAAAGTACGAGGAAGAGTCCTGAAGAAGGTCGCACTCATCACCGGCGGCTCGCGCGGCATCGGCCGTGTCACCGCCATGCGCCTGCTCCTCGACGGCTGGACGGTCGCGTTCACCTATAGCCAGTCGAAGGAGGCCGCGCTCGCGTTCGAGGCCGAGTCGAAAGGGGGCGCCATCGCCTTCGAGGCCGACGTCCGCGACGGCGAGGCGAACCGCCGCGTGGTCGACGAGGTGTTCTCGCGCTTCGGAGCCCTCGATGCGCTCGTGAACAACGCCGGCGTCCGGCGCGACGCGCTGCTGTACCACATGACCCCGGAGCAGTGGAACGACGTCCTGGACACGAACGTCACGGGCGCCTGGTCGATGACCAAGGCCGTCCTCACCCCGATGATGCAGCAGCGCCGCGGCGCCATCGTGAACGTGGCCTCGCTCTCCGGCCTGCACGGCGTGGTCGGCCAGACGAACTACTCCGCCGCGAAGGGCGCGCTGATCGCCATGACCCGCTCCCTGTCGCGCGAGGTGGCCCGCAGCGGTATCCGCGTGAACTGCGTCGCGCCGGGGCTGGTCGACACCGACATGATCTCGGAGCTCGACGCCGAGGTGAAACGGGAGATGATCCGGCAGATCCCGATGCGGCGCGCCGTCCGCGCCGACGAAGTGGCCGCGGCCATCGCGTTCCTCCTGTCCGACGACGCCAGCGGAATTACGGGACAGGTGCTCGCGATTGACGGTGGCGCTTCGGCCTGACATGTACTTTTCCGTCGTCATCCCCACCTATAACCGCCTCGACATGTTGCTGCGCGTACTGGACGCGCTCGAGGCGCAGCTCGACGCGCCGCCGTTCGAAGTGATCGTCGTCAACGACGGCTCGACCGACGACACGGAGCGCGTGGTCTCGCGGCGCAAGGGGATCACGTTCCGTACGCAGGCCAACGCCGGACCGGGGCGCGCGCGCAACCACGGCGTGTCGCTGGCCACCGGGAAATTCGTGATCTTCATCGGCGACGACACCGTCCCCGAACCGCGCTTCCTCGCCGAGCACGCGCGCATCCACCGCGAGTCGAACGACGACCCGATGGTGGCCTGCCTCGGCTACACCGGCTGGCCGCGCGGCGAGCGCGTGACCGCCTTCATGGACTACATCAACGACTACGGCCTGCAGTTCGGCTACAAGCTGATCGAGCACGGGAACGTGGTGCCGTTCAACTTCTTCTACACCTCGAACATCTCCATCGACCGCCAGCTCCTGACCCCACAGCCGTTCGACACGACCTTTCCCTCCGCCGCCTGGGAGGACATCGAGCTGGCCTACCGCCTCGACGCGCAGGGCCTGAAGATCCACTACAACGCGAAAGCCGTGACGCGGCACTACCACCCGATGACGGTCGACTCGTTCTCACGCCGCCAGTACACCGTCGGCAAATCGGGCGCGATCTTCTACCAGAAGCATCCCGAGCTCGGCCACTTCCTCGGCGTCCACGAGCTCGAGACCCGCCGCCTCGCGGACGAAGCGCGCCTCGAGAAGCTCCGCCGCCAAGCCCACCTCGGCGAACGCTTCCGCCTCCTGGCCCGATCGAAGGTCTTCGAGACCCTGATGCGCGAGCACTACCTGCGGGGGCTGCGGGATGGGCTCGCCGCAAATTCGTAACGCTCTCGCTTGTGGCACGCCCCCTCACCCGCCCTTCGGGCACCCTCTCCCCGCTCACCGCGGGGAGAGGGGCTACTAACTTCCACTCTCGCGAGACGCCACCTCAGTAGCCCTTCTCCCCGCGTCGAGCGGGGAGAAGGTGGCCAACGGCCGGATGAGGGGGCGCGCCTTAGGCGAAGAACCCCGGTTAGAATCCGCGCCGCGTGTTCATCACCTTCGAAGGGCCGGAAGGCTCAGGCAAGTCGACCCAAATCCAGCGCCTCGGCGCACATCTCTCTGAGGAGCGCGGCCTCGAGTGCGTCGTCACCAAGGAGCCGGGCGGGACGCCGATCGCCGACAGGATCCGGGCGATCGTCCTCGACAGCGCCTCGGCCGATCTCGATCCCTGGGCGGAAGTGCTGCTCTACTCCGCCTCGCGCCGGCAGCACACGGTCGAGAAGATCCGCCCCGCGCTCGCGCGCGACGTGCACGTCCTCTGCGACCGCTACATCGACGCCACCATCGCCTACCAGGGCTACGGCCGCCTCATCGACCTCGGGAGGCTGGAACAGCTCAACGCCTGGGCCACCGGCGGCCTGGTGCCCGACCTCACGCTCCTCTACGACATCGATGAAGCGACAGGCCTGGAGCGGGCACACCGCCGGAACGCGACCATGGACGTCGACGAAGGACGCCTCGAAGCGGAAGACCTCCGCTTCCATCGGCGCGTGCGCGAGGGCTATCTGGCCATGGCCACCGCGGAGCCGAAGCGCTTCGTGGTCATCGACGGCCACGGCACTGTCGACGAAGTCTTCGCGCGCACGGTCGACGCGGTGAGGCACCTGATCCCATGACCACCACCGCTTCCCTCATCCTGGACACCGCACGCCGCGGCGAGCTGCATCACGCGCTCATCCTGCACGGCCCCTCGGCGCCGCTGCTGCGCGACGTGGCGCTGCGCGTGGCCAAGACGCTCAACTGCCTCAACGGCACGACCGGCGACGACTGCCAGTCCTGCCAGCGCATCGACCGGCGGACGCATCCCGACATCCACTTCATCGAGGCCGCGTCCGACAAGAAGATGATCTCGATCGAGCAGATCCGCGAGATCGTCAGCGACGCGACCCTCCGCCCGTACGAAGGGCGCAACAAGGTCTTCATTGTCTACCCCGCCGACGGCCTCAGCCCGTCGGGGTCGAACTCGCTGCTCAAGACGCTCGAGGAGCCGGCCCGCGACACGACGTTCCTCCTCCTCACCCGCTCCCCCGACCTGCTCCTCCCGACCATCCGCTCGCGGTCGCAGCAGATCTACCTCGGCGACACCACCCGCACCCTCACGGGCCCGCGCGAATCGCTGCGCATCCGCGACGTGGCGCTACTGGAGGAAGGGGACGAGCTGGCGGCGAACATCATCGAGCTCCTCCACCGCTTCGCCACCCGCGGAGAAAGCGCCGCACTCCTCGCGCTGGCCGCGCTGGTCTACGACCACGACGAGGTGAAGGACGCCATGGCCCTCCTCGGCGCGATCCTCTGCGACGTGGTGGCCCTCGATCCGAAAGAATCCCTCAACCCGAAGAAGCTCGCCGAGATCCGCGAGCACATCCCGCACGAGAAGCTCCTCGCCGCGGCCGACCAGTCGATGGCCGCCATCCGCTGGATGACCGTCAACGCGGACACGCGCCTGCTGGCGGAGATGATCGTGGCGGAGTTGGCGTAACGCCCATAAACGAATCAACCCCGCCTCTCGGCGGGGTTGAATGATTCTTACTGGATGGGGTCAGACGCGAACGCTGGGTGGCGTGATGATTGGGTCGGTAAGATTCAAGGAAGAGTACAAGAGGCGGCAACTACAGAGGCAGGCTGTTTACTACGGAAGCGGTTCGCGCCTGCTCCATCCAGTAAATCGGTTTTCATCGTTGATGCGTATTCTAACGCAGACATTGTGAAACTTTTCTCAATGTAACCGCACTGTGACAAGGCTCTGATTCGCCGAGAGATACGCGCGCTGTGCGGGACATGTGACAGCGTAAAGCAAAACGGCCGTTCGGTAAAGTCCCGTGATGCGTCACGGTTCGATGAACAGTCATTCAGTCGCACTTATGGTGTGACGGACGCAGGCCAGCGAAGGTTTCACCGGGCGCTACCGCGACCGCGGATCAACCAGGCCCGGCTGCGGGACGAGCGACCGCGACAGCGACACATGCCCGGCCAGCGTCTCGGCAGGAGTGCCGTTGATCACGATGCGCACGCGGCGGGCGTCGGCGAAGTTCGTCGCCAGCGTCTGCACCAGCGAATAGACCGCCATCAGCTCGTGATGGCTGCCCGTACCCCATCCCTGCGAGAGGGTGGTCCCGCCGAGATCGACGACCACCGTCCCGCCCGGCAGCAGGTATGTACCGCGCACGACCGTGTCGGCCGGAAAGAGCCGCAGAGCCGCTCCCGCAGGGGATGCCGGGCCCTTCATCAGTTCCCGCACGACGACCGGCATGGCCGCTGCCGCACTTTCCGGCAGGGCGATATTGCGCGGCTCGGCCGCCAGCAGCATCTGGGGCGTCTCGTAGTACAGCCGCACCATCCGCACCGCCACCTTGTTCGCCGCGTTCAGGTTCGCGGCGGCGGGCGGCTTCTTTCTGCAACCACTGACCGCTACCGCGATCAGCAGCACGACGACTACAGCTCGCTTCACGCTAGCGTTCCGTCCTCGTCTGCGGCGCCGCGGACGTTGGTGCCGCGGTCGTGGTTGGCGCCGGGGCCGCGGGAGCGGTGGTGGTGGCGGCAGGAGCGGGTGCCGGCGCGGCAGGCTGGATCACGCCGATGCGGGTCTCGTAATCAGTCTTGTAGCGCTCGACGGCCTTCGTCAGCGTCTGGACCATCAGGTTCTGAAACTCTTCGGACTGCAACTTCGCCTCTTCCTCGGGGTTCGAGATGAACCCGACCTCGACCAGCGCCGCCGGCATCGTCGCACCGACCAGCACCTTGAACGGCGCCTGCTTCACGCCGCGGTTCGCCACCCCGGTGGCCGCGTTCATCTCTTCCTGGATCGCCTGCGCCAGGCGGCTCGACTCGTCGACGTACGCCTGATGGGCGAGGTCCCACAGGATGAGGTTCAGGTCGGCATTCGGGTTCGGCACCGACGACTGCGCGTTCTCCGACTCCGCCGCCTTCTTCGCGAGCTCGTCGGACGCTTCCAGCGACAAAAAGTACGTCTCCGAGCCCTTGGCGTCCTTCACCACCGCCGCGTTGAGATGCACCGAGAGGAAGAGGTCCGCCTTGTACTGGTTCGCGAGCGCGGTCCGCTGGTCGAGCGATACCACGCTGTCGTCCTCGCGCGTCAGCACCACCCGTGCGCCGAGCTTCCCCGCGAGCGCCGTCTGCAGCTTGCGCGCGATGGCGAGCGTGATGTCCTTCTCCATCAGTCCGCCCGGACCGACCGCGCCCACTTCACGCCCTCCGTGACCCGGATCGATGACGATGGTCCTGATCCCTGGCGTGTCCTGCGGGCGCGACGGCTGCTGGACGCCTGGCGTTCCCGGCGCGGGAGCGGCGCCTTTCCGGAAATCGAGCACGATGCGGGGCGGGCTCTCGAGTTGATACGCGTCGCCCACGACCTCGGGGGCGGTGAGCTGGATGCGCAAGTCGCTCCCGGCAAACGTCACCTTCGCGATGTAAGGATCCTCGTACGTCTGCTCGCCGAACGGCGCACGGACAGGCGCGCGGAAGCGCACCAGGTACGCCTGCGGCTCCTTCACGATCGAGTACTCCGAGGGGGCGCTCAGCGTCAGCACGATCTTGGAGATCCCCTGGACGTTCGCCACGGACACCTGCACGCCGACCGCATCGCGCGTCAACGGCCGGACGACCAGCGTGCGCGCGGCCGCGTCCCAGGCCACATCCTGCGAAGTGGCCTTGGCCAGGAAGCCCTGAAAGAACTGCCACGGTACGTAAGGCTTGCCTTCGATCGCAATCGGAGGCACCGGCATCTCGATCAGGTCATCGCGGACGACGCCGTAGCGGGAGTCGGCGCCGAACGCCGCGGTAGCTCCGCCGACCGTCACCTTGAACCCGTTCGCGTCGGGAGCGATCGTGCCGCCGAGAGCCGTGGCCACCTCGGTGGCGTTGACGTAGATCTGCCCCGACTGCTGGACGTAGGTGAACGGGTGATCGCCCGCGGGAGTGCGGAGCGTAGCCTGTCCGGACGTTTGCGCGAGGACGATCGAGGCGACGGCGAGAACGAGCAGAATACCGAGAGAGAGGAGACGTTTCATGGTGACGGCCCCGCGATTATCGCACGTGATACGCTCTCGTCCGATGGCCCGGACCACCCTCGTTCTCGCGCTCCTCCTCACAGTTGCGTGCGGCAAGCCGAGCGAGGTTCAGTCGATGAGCCGCACCCCCTGCAGCGTCCGCGGCTGGATCCTCGACGTGAAAGGGGCGAAACCGGCCGAGAGCCCACAGCTCGAGATCGCCCGCCGCACCGAGCTCTTCGCCACCTCCTCGGTCTGGGTGGAGGACACGCAATACGCCTCCGGCGGCATCGCCGAGAACGGCGCCTTCATCATCCTCGACGTCCCGCCGCGAAAAGCGGTCATCGGCTTCCAGGCCAACGGCGCCGATCAGGCCCGGATCGTCCTCGAGGGCGTCCCCGAGTACGCGGACCTGATCATTCCCGACGTGATCCTCCAGCCCGGAGGCGCAACCGTGCGCGATCCGAAAGCGATCCTCATTCGCGTTCCCGATTCAGACGTCGACAAGGTGACCCCCACCGGGAAGACCGCGAAGGTCGCCGGCTACACCGTCCCGATCCTCCTCGTCCCGTTCTCCGAGATGGGCGATCGCCGCGAGTACCCGAACCCGGGTGGCTTCCGCCCGGTGGCCACGTTCAAATAGAGCCACCGCCTTCACCCGGCCAGAATCTCGCAGAACTTCTTCAAATCCACGTTCCCCCCCGACACCACTGCCACCACCGGCCCGTCCGTCTCCTTCAGCGCCGCGGCCACGCTGAGCGCGCCCGCCCCTTCCGCGATGACGCGTGTCTTCGAGGCGACCAGGCGCATGGCCGACTTCACCTCGTCGAGCGTCACCACGATCGAGCCGTCGACCACCTCGCGCAGCCGCTCCCACATCCGCGGAAAGATGCTCTTGCCGCCGGCGCCGTCGACGAATGACGCCTGCCAGCCCGTAAATACCTGAGGGGAGCCGGCCGCAAAGGATGCCGCGCCCGGTGCCGCCGTCTCCGGTTCCGCGCCGAGGACGCGTACGCCCGGGGCGAGCGCCCGCATCGTCGACCCGATCCCCGAGATGAGCCCGCCGCCGCCGATCGCCGCGATCACTGTCTTCACGTCCGGCAGGTCCTCCAGGATCTCCAGCGCGACCGTCGCATTGCCGGCCACGAAATCGTGATCGTCGAACGGGTGCACGAACGTCCCCTCGACGCCGGGAAAGGCGCGCTCTTCCATCGCCCGCCAGCAGGCGTCGAACGGAGCCTTGACCAGGGTCGCGCCGAGGGCGCGCATCCGCTCGACCTTCGTATCGGGCGCGGTCTCGATCACCACCACCGTGCAGGGGATCCCCGCCTCGCGCGCCGCGAAGGCCACGCCCTGTCCGGCGTTGCCGGCGCTGATCGTCCAGACGCCCTTGCTTCGCTGTTCCGGCGGCAGGAGCGCGACCGCGTTCGCCGCCCCGCGCAACTTGAACGCATTGATCGGCTGCAGGTTCTCGAGCTTGAGCCAGATCTCCGGCGCACCGTCGAGGTCGTGGCGCAGCCGGATGAGCGGCGTGCGCGTGATGACGCCCGAGATTCGCTCGCGCGCGGCGCGGATCTCGTCGATGGTGATGCGCCGTACCGGCGGAGCAGTTGCTGACATGCGCGCGATTCTATTCGTCCCGGCACGCTTCGTGATCCGTTCCCCCTCGCTATGGCAGAAGAAACTTTGAACGACACAGGAAAAAATGTTGCGGAGCCCGAACGCTGGATCTCCGTCATCGCCGGAGGGGCGCTCGCCGCCTACGGTCTCAGGATGCGCTCGCTCCCCGGGATGGTCGTCGCGGCCCTCGGCGGAGCGCTCGTCCATCGCGGCGCCACCGGGCACTGCATGGTCTACGAATCCTTCGGCGTCACCACGGCCGAGGAGCAGGGCGACCAGGTGAGCGTGCCGTATGGGCACGGCGTGCGGGTCGAGAAGTCCGTCACCATCAACGCGTCCGCCGTGGAGCTGTACACGTTCTGGCGGAAATTCGACAACCTCCCCCGTTTCATGCACAACCTCGAATCGGTCGAAGTGCGCGACGGCAAGCGGTCGCACTGGGTCGCCAAAGGACCGGCGGGGACGAAGGTCGAATGGGACGCGGAGATCATCAACGAAGTCCCGAATGAGTTGATCGGCTGGCGCTCCCTCGAAGGAAGCCAGATCGACAACGCCGGCTCCGTCCACTTCACGCCCGCCGCCGGCGGCCGCGGCACCGAGGTCAAGGTCGTGCTGCGCTACGACCCGCCGGCACACTCTCTCGGCGCGAAGATCTCCAAGATCCTCGGCGAGGACCCCGCGGTCAACGTGCAGGAAGACCTCCGCCGCCTCAAACGGCTCATCGAGACCGGCGAGATCCCCACCACCGAAGGCCAGTCCTCGGGAAGGAAGGTTTCATGAAGGCAGTCTGCTGGTGGGGCAAGGAGGACGTGCGCGTCGTCGACGTCCCCACTCCCACGATCCTCAACCCGCACGACGCGATCGTGCGCATCACGCTCACCGCCATCTGCGGCTCGGACCTCCATCTCTACGGCGGCTTCGTTCCCACCATGATGCGCGGCGACATCCTCGGCCACGAGTTCATGGGCGAGGTGGTCGAAGTGGGTCCCGGCGTGAAGAACGTGAAGGTCGGCGACCGCGTCATCGTCCCCTTCCCCATCGCATGCGGGAAGTGCTGGTTCTGCCAGGGCGGCCTGACGTCGCTCTGCGACAACACGAACCCGAACGCCTGGATGAACGAGGCGCTGATGGGTTACGGCACGGCCGGCATCTTCGGCTACTCGCACATGTACGGCGGCTACGCCGGCGGCCAGGCGGAGTATGTCCGGGTGCCGTTCGCCGACACCAACCATCAGAAGATCCCGAGCGGCATCACCGACGAGCAGGCGCTCTTCCTCACCGACATCTTTCCCACCGGCTACATGGCCGCGGAGAACTGCGGCATCGAGCCGGGTGACACGGTCGCGGTCTGGGGCTGCGGTCCGGTGGGCCTGTTCGCGATCCGCAGCGCCTGGATGCTCGGCGCCGCGCGCGTGATCGCCATCGACCGCTTCCGCGACCGGCTCGATCTTGCCGCCGCGGATGGAAAGACCGAGACGCTCGACTACGGCGATCTCGACGACGTCTACGACCAGCTGAAGGACATGACCGGCGGACGCGGTCCCGACCGCTGCATCGACGCGGTGGGGATGGAGGCGCACGGCACGTTCGCCGACGCGATCCTCGACAAGGTGAAGCAGGTCATGAAGCTGCAGTTCGACCGCGCGCACGCGCTGCGCCAGGCGCTGCACTGCTGCCGCAAGGGGGGCACCGTCTCGATCCCCGGCGTGTACGCCGGCTTCATCGACAAGGTGCCGTTCGGCACCGCGTTCGGCAAAGGGCTGACGCTGAAGATGGGGCAGACGCACGTACACAAGTACACGCAGCTGCTGCTCGACCGGATCGAGCGCGGCGAGATCGACCCATCGTTCATCATCACGCACCGGGTGACGCTCGACGACGCGCCGGAGATGTACCGCACCTTCCGCGACAAGCAGGACGACTGCATCAAGGTGGTCATGCGGCCGTCGTAGCAATAGAATCCGCGGCCATGCGGTTGATCACGCGCTCTGATTTCGACGGGCTCGCCTGTGCTGTGCTTCTTCGCGAAGTGGAGCCGGTCGAGTCCGTCGAGTTCGTCCATCCGAAAGACGTCCAGGACGGCAAGGTGCAGGTCGGGCGGAACGACATCCTGACGAACCTCCCCTACGTGCACGGCGCCGGCCTCTGGTTCGATCACCATTCCAGCGAGATCACGCGCAACGAGGACACGGTCTCGTACCGCGGCCGCTTCGAGATCGCGCCGTCCGCCGCGCGCGTGGTCTACAACCACTACGGCGCGGAGAAGCTGGGCAAGTTCGAGAAGCTGCTCGAGTCGGTCGACCGTTCCGATTCGGCGCAGTTGACGATGGACGAGGTCACGAATCCCGACGGCTGGATTCTCCTGTCGTACGTGATGGACCCGCGCACCGGACTCGCCTACCACCGCGATTACCGCATCAGCAACCGCGAGCTGATGATGAAGATGATCGACCTCATCGCGCAGCATCCCGACGATCCCGCGGTGGTGGTCGCGGATCCGGACGTGAAGGAGCGCATCGACCGCTACTTCGCCCAGCAGCAGGAGTTCGAGCGCATCATGCGCGAGCACTCGCGCGTCGACGGTAACGTGATCGTCACCGATCTCCGCGGCACCGGCGAGCCCCCCTCCGGCAATCGTTTCCTGATCTACACCATGTATCCGGGCGCCAACATCCAGGTGCGCATCTTCGACGGCCGCAAAGGGGAGTTCGTCGTCTGCGCCGTCGGCCACAGCATCTTCAACCGCACCTCCAAGACGGACGTAGGCCGCCTCATGGCCGGATTTGGCGGCGGCGGCCACCGCGGCGCCGGCACCTGCCAGCTTCCCCTCGCGGAAGCCGAAACGAAGCTCGCGGATATCATCGCCACCATCAAAAAAGACGGCTGAATGCTGCCGGCCACGCCGGCCCGCCGGAGGCCCTTCGTCGTCCCTCTCTACGCCGCCTTCTTCACCATCGCCGCGTTTTCTGCCGGAGCGGCGGTCTTCTTCCATCCGGCGGTCTGCACGAGGGCTACGCCGGCGAGGATGACCACCATCGCCAGGACCGACACGGCGGTGATCGGCTCGTTGAGGATCAGCCAGCCGAGGAAGACGGCCACCACCGGATTCACGTACGCGTAGAGCGACGTGTGGATGGTGCGCATGTGCGCGAGCGCGAAGACGTAGGCGCTGTAGGCGATGACGGAGCCGAAGACCGTCAGGTACGCCATCGCCGCGAACGTGCGCGGGGTGAGCGCGAAGCGCGGTGCTTCGCCGATGGCGACACCGGCCACGGTCACGATCAGGCCGCCGAACAGCATCTGCAGCGCCGCCGACGACAGCAGCGGCACGTGCTTGAGGTTGTACTTGCCGTGCGCGGAGCCGAGCTGCCAGCAGATGCCGCCGACCTGGATCGCGAGCGCGCCGAGGAGGAAGTAGAGGCCGAAGGCGCCGCCGGAGCCGCGCGGCGTCACCAGCAGCGCCACGCCGATGAAGCCGAGGGCCATGCCGATGCCGCTCTGCAGCGAGACGCGCTCGCCGGAGGTGCGGAACAGCTCGATGATCGCCATCCAGAACGGCGCCGTCGCCACGAGCAGGGCTGCCAGGCCGCTCGGTACCCACTGCTCGGCCCAGACCACGGCCAGGTTGCCGACGCCGACCATGAGGAAGCCGATCAGCGCGAGATTCGCCAGCGTCCGTCTGTCGCGCGGGATCGTTTCGCCGCGGAAGCGAGCGATGGCGAGCATGATCAGGCCGGCCACGACGAAGCGAGAACCGGTCAGCAGGAGCGGCGGGACGGTCTCGAGCGCGATCGCGATCCCGAGATACGTGGTCCCCCAGACGATACAGACGATGGCGAACGCGCCATACGCCACCGCGCGTTCATGTTTCATCGCGCCGACTCCTTCCCAAGGTCGATGCCGCCGACCTTCTCGCAATGCGTTTCCATGACGATGGTCGTCCGCGTCGCGAGCGACAGCGGCGGCGTGGTCAGTTGCTGGATGAGGGTATTGAGCGCGCCGATCGACTCCGCGCGCACCTTCATGAGGTAACAGTCGTCGCCGGCGACCGTGTGCACTTCGAGCACCTGCTCGCCGGCCATGAGCTCGCGGAACTTCTTCCAGGCCGCGGTGGAGAGCGTCGACCCCCTGGCGGACACGAATGCAGTCACGCCGCGCCCGAGGGCCACCGGATCGACCACCGCGGTCGTGCCGCGGATGACGCCCTGCCGCTCGAGCTTGTCCAGCCGGTCCGCCACGGCAGGCCGGGACAGCCCGATCTGCTCCGCGATCTGCGCCGCCGGAGTGCGCCCGTCCCTCAGCAGGAGGTCGACGATGCGCCGGTCGAGTTCGTCCAGTTCGACAGCCATGACTGCAATATGGCGTCGAAACGAAGGTTTGGCAAGTTACGGAGTTGCGAATCGTCGGACAGAGTGGTGTCAGTTAGAAGGTGTCAGGTGTCTGCGGTGGGTCGCCCGGGCGAAGAGCCCCAGACACCTGACACCCGACACCAGCCGCCTCAGCGGCAAACCGCCGCGGGCAACGCGAACTGCACCCGCCGCTTCGCCGCGATGTGGAGCAGCGGCCGCGGGTAGCGGAACTCCCCTCTCTGGGTCGCCGCGGCGAGGAGCTCGCGCTGCAGGTACTCGATCTTCACCGGGCCGGCGGGGTCGCTGGCGAGCTTGCGGAGCGATTCGCGGTTGAGGACGATCTTCTTCAACTTGATCCCCTCGCCGCGCACGGCGTAGCGGATCGTGTCCCGTTCCGAAGAGAACTCGCGCGCTACGCCTGCCGGAAGCACGCTCACGATCACCTCGGCTATGGCGTTTTCATCGAATTTTCTGGTCATGGTCACGTCCTCCGCTCGTTGTGTTCTGTTGATATAGACGCCCCAGCGCGAATAAGGTTTTGCGGGAGGATGCGAAATCACGGTGAACGCCCCGTCAAGAGACGTCACATTCACCCCTCTCGGGAAGGGTGCGTCCGCGAAAGATGACGAGACCCTGCTCGATGTCGCCCGCCGCGCCGGCGTCCCCCTCGGCAACTCCTGCGGCGGCGTCGGAGTCTGCGCCCGCTGCAAGGTGCGCGTCGTCGCCGGCCCCGAAAACCTCAGCCCCCCTACCTCGATGGAGCTACGGTTCGGAACCGCCCGCGGATTCGCGGCGGACGAGCGGATGGCGTGTCAGGCGGTGGTCACAGGGGATTGCACCGTGACCACTACGTACTGGTGAGGATATCTGGTGTCAGGTGTCCGGGGCTTGTCGCCCGGGCGAAACACCCCGGAAACCTGACACCTGACACCTGACACCTCTAATCGTCGTTATCCGCCAACGCCTCCGCCGCCGCCGCTCCCCACGTCTCCCCTCCCGGCATCTGGAAATAGAACGGCTTCCGCGTGCGGGGGTGGTTGCCGATCTCGTTCATGGTCGCGGAATCGAAGAGGCGGCCGTTGACCATCGTGTAGCGGACGGAGTGCGTGTTCCGCACGTTCTCGAGCGGGTTGCGGTCGAGGACGATCAGGTCGGCCAGCTTCCCGGTCTCGAGCGAGCCGAGGTCCCGGTCGAAGCCGAGGTAGCGGGCGCCGTCCAGCGTCGCGGCGCGGAGTGAGGCGTGGGGCGACATGCCGCCCTGCTGGAACATCCACATCTCCCAATGCGCGGCCAGTCCCTCGCGCTGACCGTGGGCGCCGAGCTGGATGTTTACGCCGGCGTCGTGCAGCTGGTTCGCGATGCGGGCGTTGTCGAGGTGATTGTGCTCGTCCTCCGGCACCATCACCCGGCGGCGCGCGCGGGGATCGAGGATGCGACGCGGCACGAACGTCTGCAGGCGCTCATCGGCCCAGACGTCGGTCTTCTGGTACCAGTAGTTCTCCCCCCAGTTGCCGCCGTAGCCGACCACCAGCGTCGGCGTGTAGCCGGTGCGCGTCTTCCCCCAGAGCTGGACCACGTCGCCGTAGATCTTCGACACCGGGATCGAGTGCTCGATGCCGGTGTGGCCGTCGACCACCATGGTCATGTTGTGCTGGAAGAGCGAGCCTCCCTCGGGCACGACCATCATGTTCAGCTGACGTGCGGCTTCGAGAATCTGCTGCCGCTGGTCGCGGCGCGGCTGGTTGTAGCTCTTCACGCTGAACGCGCCGACCGCCTTCATGCGGCGCAGGTGCGACAGCGCGTCTTCGAGCGAGTTGACGTCCGCCTTGAACGGAGCCTTCGCGCCGTAGAGGATCGTGCCGGTCGAGAAGATGCGCGGCGCGACGATCTGTCCCGTCCTCTGCATCTCCGCGGACGAGAAGATCTCGGCCGTGTCGTTCGACGGGTCGTGGATCGTGGTCACGCCGAAGGCGAGCGACGCATAGTTGATCCAGCTCTGCTGCGGAATGATCTGGTCCGAGCCCATCGAGCCGTGCCAGTGCACGTCGACGATGCCCGGCATGATCGTCTTCCCCGCGGCGTCGATCACCTTCGCGCCGGCCGGCACCGCGACGTTCGTCCCGATCGCGGCGATGCGGTTGCCGTTGACGACGATCGTCCCGTTCTCGACCACCTCGTCGCCGCGCATGGTAATGATGCGAGCGTTCGTGAAGGCGACGCTGCCCGTGGGGACGTCGTACGGGCGGGAGAAACCGATGTTGACGCCGGCCGTCGGGGCGGGCGGCAGCGTCGCCGGTGCGCCTTCGAGGAAGGCAAAGGCGTCCTTGATGTCGCGCGAGAAGAGCTCCGGCCCGAGGGACCAGTAGAGACGCGTGGCGTCGCCGGACCAGTGGAGATACTCGCCCGCGTCGCGAGTGACGGTCGACACCGGAACCGCGGACATCTTTGGGCCGACCTCGATCGACTTGCCTGTGCGGAGGAACGGGGTGATGTGCGCGTCGAAGTTCTCGGTCCAGGCCAGCCACTTCTCGTCGGGCGAGAGCGCGAACTCGGTCGCGAACGCGGAGATCGCGTGCTCCCGCTCGTCGCTGCCGTCGGCGTCGATCGAGCGGAAGGCGCGTTTCCCCTCCGCCTCGAAGGTCATGAAGAAGATGCGGTCGTTCGTCGCGCCGTACGCCGGCAGCGCACCTTTCTTCGTCACCAGCGTCGCCTTGCCGTCCGCCGCCGGGACGACGTAGATGCCTTGGTTCTCGCCGTACAGGCCGGGGCGGAGGAAGCCGTCGCCGCTGGTGCGGTAGACGATGCGCGAGCCGTCCGGCGAGAACGCCGGCTCGAGGTAATGGCCCGGTTTGCTGCTGATTACGCGTCCCTCCCCGCCGGTGGCGGGGACGACGCGAAGCGAGCCGAACGTCTCGTCGTTCCAGGTGGTGTAAACGATGAACCGTCCGTCGCGCGACCAGCTCGGATAGAACTCGAAGTGGTCGTTCTGCTTCGTCAGGCGGCGCGGAGTGCCGCCCGGGAGATCTTTAATGTAGATGTGCCCGAGGGCCTGGTAGAGCACCTGGTTTCCGCGCGGCGAGACTTCCACCCAGCGCAGCATGCGCACGTCGAAGTTCTGCGGCGCGACCTCGACCGGGAACCGCACCGCCTCCTGCACGCGGCGTGTGCCGGTCACGTGGAACGGGATGTTCGCGACCTGCTTCGACGCCACGTCGATGCGGTGGATCTTCCCGGCCGCCCAGAAGACGAGCGACTTCGAATCGGGCGTCCACGCCATCGACGGATAGACGCCGTGCACGGCCCACGTCTCCTGCATGTCGCGATCGAGACCGTCGAAGAGCGGCGTCTCGCGTCCCGACTCCAGGTCGCGTACGAAGAGCGTGGTCTTGTAGCGGACGCGCCGGATGAACGCTAGCGTCTTTCCGTCGGGCGACGGCGTCGGACGGATCGAGCCGCCCGGACCGGTCACGTAGCGGTCGATCTCCCCCGTCTCCCGATCCAGCCGCTGGATGACGTAGATCTGGTCGTTCGGGTCTTTGTTGTACTCGAAGATCGCGCCCGGCGTCGCGTCGTCGCTGAAGTAGACGTACTTGCCGTCGGGCGAGAAGACCGGCTCCCCGCTGTCCTTCTGGTCGGTGCGTTTCTTGGTCAGCTGCAGGCCGTCGCCGCCGGTGCGGTGATAGAGCCACATCTCACCCGCGCCGAGGGAACGCTCCGAGGTGAAGTGCTTGCGCGCGACGAGGTAATCGCTGTCGGGCGACCACGCCGGCTGCGTGAGGAGGCGAAACGTCTCCTTCGAGACCTGCTTCGGGTTCGAGCCGTCGCGGTTGGCGTACCAGATGTTGTCGCCGCCGCTGCGGTCGGACGTGAACGCGATCCACTTGCCGTTCGGCGAATAACGCGGCTGCATGTCCCACGCGACGCCGGTGGCGATCGCCTTCGCGGTGCCGCCGCCGATCGGCATGACGTAGATATCGCCGAGGAGGTCGAACGCGATCTCGCGCCCATCGGGCGAGACATCGAGACTCATCCACGTCCCCTCGGCCGTGTCGATGTTCACGTCATACGACGGTCCGGGCGGATTGGCCACGTCCCACTTCTTCTCTTCCTTCTTCTCCGGCTCGGTGGCGGGTGCCACGGCGCCGGCGGGCGCGGGAACGGGCACGGGCTGGACGGGAGGCGGCGCATCCTTCGACTGCGCCTCCTGCTTCTGCAGTTCCTGCGACACCGGACGCGGCTCCTGCTCCGCCTTCTCCGGGTCCTTCGGGTCCGCCTTCTTGTCCCCGGCCGGCGGCGCGGGTGACGGCGGAGGGGGTGTTTGCGAGACGAGCGGCAGCGCGAGCGCGAAGACCGCCGACAGTGCGATGAGGGTGCGTTTCATCGTTCTCCTTTTCGCGGCGGACTTTATACCCCGGCGGCGAAGGAGAACAGTTCAGGCGCTGCGGTACGGGTGAGGAACACCGCTTGAGAGGGCGGCATGTCGTGGTTGCAGTGCTGCGACGTCCTCCTCATGCCTGCGGCTGTACACCTCCACGAGCGTCTCGACCATCATCTGGAACTTCGCGACGAGATCGCGCTCCATCCGCTTGGGCAATGTGTGCAGCGCATCGACCAGGCGATTCGTCGCGATCTGGTTCTCGTCGAGCTCCCACGGCGCCATCGCCTTCTCGATCGATCCGCCGAAGAACTCCGCCTCGGTCAACCCATACGCCTCGAGCAGGCTCTGAAGCTGCGCGAGCTTGAGAGACTCGATGCGGATCCCCGTCTCGAACGAGCTGATGGTTTTCTGTCCGACACCAGAAAGGCGCGCGGCGTCCTTCTGGCTGAGGCCACGCATGCGCCGAGCTTCCCGAAGTTTCAGCACGAGATCCATGACGTCTCCTTTGTCTACTCGCTCCCGCCCTCCCACAACTACCAGAGAATATCAGAAGGACTCACAAGGACAAAGAAGGATTTACAAGGATAAGCAAATAGGAATGCGCCGCGCAGCGAACCATGGTTCGGTCGCACCGCGCGGGACACGCTTTCCCCAGCACCATGGTTCGTCTCCCCACACGCGCACACGCCTGCCGCAAACCATGGTTGCCGTGCCGCACATGCGTCAGGGCTTGCCGCAGAACCATAGTTGCCGTCCCGCCCGTGCGCAGCCGTGTGCGCAGAACCATGGTTCGGTTCCAGCACGCGGAACGCCGCTCGCGCAGAACCATGGTTCGGTGTCCTAGAACCATGGTGGCAGTTGCGCGCGTGCGCAGGGCTGTGCACCGAACCGCATTTGCTGTGCGTCATTGCGCCAGGCGTGTGCACAGAACCATGGTTGCTGTCCCGCGTGTTGCGCAGGGCTGTCCGCGAAACCATAGTTGCTGTTCCCTCTCGTGCAGACCCTCCGCACCGAACCATGGTTTCTGTTCCGCGTCGCGCGCAGGCCGGTTCGCCAAACCATGGTTGCTGTTCACGACGCGCGCGAAGCTGTCCTGGTCGTGCGTAAGCGTGTGCACGAAGCCGCATTCGCTGCGCGCCATCGCGCACGGCGTGTGCACGAAACCATGGTTGCTGTTTCGCACGCTGCACCGGGCTGCTCGCAAAACTATGGTTGCTGTTCCGGCTCGTGCAGGGCTCCCGCACCAAACCATGGTTGCTGTTCCGCGCGCGCGCAGGCCCGTCCGCCAAACCATGGTTACCATCCCGGACGCGCGCAAGACTATTCACGACGTCCGCAGACGGTATCGCGCAGGGCGCCGACCGCTGTCAGCTAGGGCGTGGCCATCCGCGTCACGAAAATATCCGTACCGCCGTCGGGCGCGGCGAGCATCAGCACGCGATAGGCCGTCACATCCTCGCAGCTTTTTACCCGCCAGAGCTCCAGGTTACCGTCGCGCTTGCGGAGCGACTCGACCGACTCGCTCTTGATCCCGGGAAACATCGCGGCGAGATCGGCCGCCTGATATGTCTGCGGCGCCGCATCGACCACCGAGTGCTTGCAGTCATGGTGCGATCGCGACTCTTCGCGGTAGAGCGTCCAGATGATGTCTGTCTGCAGCTCGGAGTCCGCCTTCGACGCGGCGACATCGCGGGTTTCCGAAGTCATCTCATTCCATCCGCCAACCACGACCACCGGCGACGAGGCAGGATCGCGGATGCTCTTGAACACCTCGAGCTCGGCGGCCGGAAAGACCAGCGAGGTCTTCTCCGTCGCCTGCGGCCTGGTCCGCTGATCGTCCGCGTAGAACACCACCTCCAGCGGCATCTCATGGTCTGCCTGGACGCCGAACGTATCCCAGTTCAGCGGTTTCAGCTTCCCGGGAAAGACCTTCACCCATTTCTCCGTCGGCGTGTCCTTGTACGAGAGCCGCGCCACCGCCACTACCGGTGCGTCGGTCTCGTTGCGCACGGTCACCCAGTAGGACACAGGCAGCCCCCGAAATGGCACGCGCTGCGTCTGCCGGCTCATGACGCCAGCCTGCAGACCGACAAAGCCGGAGCCGACGTTGATCGCACGCTCGAAGAACACCATCGAACGTTCGACCCTCTGCCGCTGCCGCAGCGCGGCGAGGCGAAGACCGGCGATGACCGAGTCGGCGCAGCGGTAGGCGGTTCCTTTGGCCGAGGTGACGATGAAGGAGGAGGCGCCCTGGATCAGCACCATGTTCGCGCCCATCTCCGCCGCGCGCTGCCGGATCCTGACCTCCACCTGCTCGTACCCCATCTCCGCGCCCAAGGGGCCCAGCAGAGCGCCAGATCCCGATTTCGCCTTCACCTCGCCCAGCGACTGGCATGTCGCGGCGAGACGAGCATTCTGGGTCACGATGATGTCCTCGGGATCGACCGCCGTTTGTTGCAGGGCGGCGAGGAGGACGGCAAACAGGAGAGGCACGGTAAATCAAACATACGTTCTTTACAAATTTACGGCAACATGTAAGAATGGAGCAAATTACCGAGGCTGCCTATGCAGTTGCTTCGCAGGGTCGCGGTTTTGGTTGTTCTCGCCTTCCGCATCGACGCTCACGCCGCCATCGTCGTCGTCACCCCGGACAACCTCGGCTCCTGGCAGCGCGGCCCGCTCCTGTCGCCATGCAGTCCGTTTCCCGGCGATCTCGAGTTCGTTTCCGGCCCCTCCACCCCGCCTCTGGGCGCGGGCAGCCTGCAAATCGGAATTGGGCCGACGTTTCCACTGGTGATTTTCTTCAGCCGGATCATCGACAATGTGCCGGTGGGCGACATCACCGCGCTTCGCTACAGCACGTACGTCGTCTCCTCGACTCCGCCCGGCAATGCGCCACGACTCCTGCTGTCGATCGATACGCAAGAGCCGTCGGCGCCGTTCGAGCAGCTCGTGTTCACGCCACCTCCAGCATCCGTCATCACCGGCGCATGGCAATCGTGGGACGCGCTGGCCGGCACCTGGACCGAGCTCTTCGCCTTCCCCACCCCACCGCCGATCACGCTCGCGGCCTACATCGCCGCACACCCGGCCGCAAGGATCACTCAACAGCAAGGTGGCCTGACCATCTTGGCCGGCTGCAACGGCGCTCAGTCCTTGTCGAATGTCGATGCCGTCGGCGTGGCCGTGTCAGGCGCGGCCACGCTGTTCGACTTCGAGCTCGTCGCCCCTGCACCCGTGCCGACGCTAGGGACGTGGGCAATGTTCGCGCTTCTTTCCTCCTTCGTTCTCGCGGGCGCCCATCGAGCTCGTAGCTCGTAGTCCCGGAGCTCACCGGGTAGCTAGCGAGGAAACGCTCCACAGCTGGCGACGAAGTGCCGGTCAAACGGTCGTCGCAGGCGATGCGCTCGAGGGCGTCGGGTGCTGGCGTGGTCGTGCCGGCCGGACGCACCTCCGCGGTCCCAGGTGAACGCGATCCGGTGCCTTTCGTGACACCTCTTTTCCGGCCAGCCTCTATACTCCGGCGGCGGAGCACGAAATGACGATTGCAGAGACAAATACCGCGATGTCGGCGGCCGAGATCATCGAGCTTTCGAAGCGCCACACGATCTTTTCATGGTCCGCGCAGGGGGCGATCGCGCCGATCCCGATGGTGCGCGGCGAGGGGATCTACTTCTGGGATGTGGACGGCAAGCGCTACGTCGACATGAACTCGCAGCTCATGTGCGTGAACATCGGCCATGGCAACCGTCGGGTGATCGAGGCGATCAAGCGGCAGGCGGACGAGCTGGTGTACGCGGGTCCCGGCATGGCCACTCCGGTGCGGGCGCGCTTCGGGAAGATGCTGGCCGGGCTCACGCCGGGCGACCTCGATCATTTCTTCTTCACGCTGGGGGGCGCGGAGGCGAACGAGAACGCCATACGCATCGCGCGGATGGTGACGGGGCGGCAGAAGATCATGGTCCGTTACCGCTCGTATCACGGCGCGACGCTCGGGGCGATCAGCCTGACCGGCGATCCGCGGCGCTGGGCGAACGAGCCCGGCATCCCGGGCGTGATCCGTTTCTTCGATCCTTACAAGTACCGCAGCCACCTCTATCGCGACGGCGACACGGACGAGGAGTTCACGCGCCGCTGTCTCGAGGAGCTGGAAGAGACGATCCAGTACGAAGGCGGCCACACCATCGCCGCGATCTTCGTCGAGACCATCACCGGCACCAACGGCCTGATCGTGCCGCCGGATGGCTACATGCAGGGGCTGCGCGCCATCTGCGACAGGCACGGCATCCTGCTCGTCTGCGATGAAGTGATGTGCGGCCTCGGCCGCACCGGAACGTGGTTCGGCGTCGACCACTGGGGCGTGATCCCGGACATCATCACCATGGCCAAGGGGCTGACGTCCGCCTATCTCCCCCTCGGCGCGGTGGCAGTCAGCGGACGCATCGCCGCGCACTTCGACAAGAACGTTTTCTACGGCGGCCTCACCTACAACGCGCATCCGATGAGTCTCGCCGCGGCGGAGGCCTGCCTGCAGGTCATGATCGACGACGACATGGTCGCCCACACGCGCCGGATGGGCGCGGTCCTGGCCGAGCTGCACCAGGAGATGAAGCGCAAGCATCCGTCCGTCGGCGACGTGCGGTCGATCGGCCTGTTCGGCGTGCTGGAGCTCGTGCGCAATCGCCGCACGCGCGAGCCGATGGCGCCGTTCAACGGCACCAGCCCGGAGATGCAGCGCCTGGGCGGCTATCTGCGCGAGCAGGGGATGTACGCATTCATCAACTGGAACAACCTCTTCACGAACCCGCCGCTGTGCATCACCGAGCAGCAGTTGCGCGAGTCGTTCGAGATCATCGACCGGGCGCTGGAGATCACGGACGCGGCAGTGACGGACTAGGCAGCACACGAGAGAGAACCGACGAGAGGCCTCCGGCGCGCCGGCGTGGCCGGCAGCACTGGTTGCCCAAGGCTGAACGCAGCCTTCTCGCAGGAAACGCCGTCCGTGCGCAAACAAGTGCCGCCGGCCACGCCGGCCCGCCGGAGGCCTCCCGTCGGTTCTCTCTCGGCGCACTACCTCGCGCGGTCGAGCAGCATGCAGTCGCCGTAGCTGTAAAACAGGTAGCCTTCGCGGATCGCCTCGGCGTACGCGTCGCGGATGGTCTGCATTCCGGCGAACGCGGAGACCAGCATCAGCAGCGTCGACTCGGGCAGGTGGAAATTCGTCAGCAGCCGGTCGACGGCGCGGAACTGGAAGCCGGGCGTGATGAAGATCGACGTCTCGCCGTGTCCGGCCACGAAGCGCCCGTTGCCGGCGCGGATCGCGCTCTCCAGCGTGCGTACGCTGGTCGTCCCCACCGCCACGATCGTGCGCTTTTCCGCGAGCGCGTCGTTCAACCGCTCCGCGGCGTCGGCGGTGAGGTCGTAGCGCTCGCTGTCCATGCGGTGGTCGGCGATGTCGTCCACCTTCACCGGCTTGAACGTGCCGATCCCGACGTGCAGCGTCACGCGCACGATGTCGATGCCGCGCGCCGCGATGTCGTCGAGGATCTCCGGCGTGAAATGCAGCCCCGCCGTCGGCGCCGCGATCGCGCCGCGGGCGGCGGCATAGACGGTCTGGTACGACTCCTTGTCGCTCTCGCGCGCTTCCGTCCGCGCGATGTACGGCGGCAGCGGCGGGATGCCGATCCGCTCGATCTCGTGCATGTCGCCGGTGAAGCGGATCACGACCGTCCCTTCCTCTTTCTCGACGACCTCCGCCGACAGCGCCTCGGAAAAGACCACCACATCGCCCGGCTTCACCCGCTTGGCCGGCCGGCACCACGTCTCCCACGTCACCGGATCGCGCTCGCGTGTGAGCAGGAACTCGATCGGTTTCTGCATCTGCCCCTTCGGCCGCGCAAAGAGCCGCGCCGGAATGACCCGCGTGTCGTTGATCACGAGCACGTCGCGCTCGCCGAGCCGGTTCGCGAAATTCGCGAACGAATCATGCTCGAGGCGCGGCGCACCATCGGCCGGCGTGACGACGAGCATGCGCGAGCGGCCACGCTCACGCGGCTCCTGCGCGATCAGCTCGGGGGGAAGCTCGAAGGAGAAATCGGTGCGCTTCATGGAGGCGGTGCGGAGGATATCGCCTCCACCTCCGGCTCGCGCGGCACGAAGTTCTTGTAGTGCTCGAAGCGGTCGAGGATCCGTTCCACGTAATCGACCGGTTCCGTGCCGCGGGCGAAGCCGTACTTCACGACCGGGTCGTTGTAGACGCCGCGCTTCGACTTGCGGATCAGCCAGTACGCAACGTCGTCCCACGACGAAGGGTCGTCGCCGAACTTTTCGGCGAGGCGGCGCGCGTCGTCGACGTGCCCCTGGCCGACGTTGTATGCGGCGAGGATGAACCGGACGCGCTCCTCTTCGCGCGGGATCTCTTCTTTCATCCGGTCATCCAGCTTCCAGAGATAGCGGCACGCCCCTTCGACGCTCTGCCGCGCATCGCGGGGATTGATCTTCAGCTCCCGCGCGGTGCGCGGCATGATCTGCATCAGCCCGGCCGCGCCCGCCCACGACTTCGCGTTGTTGTTGAAGCGCGACTCCTGGTACGCCTGCGACGCGATCAGCCGCCAGTCCCACCCCGGGATCTTCGCGTACTCGCGGAACCATTCGTCGTAGGGCGACAGCGTGCCGGTCTCGCCGGTGAGATAGCGGCTGCTCGCGCGCTGGTTGAAGCCGCGGCGGTCGAGAAAGTATTTGCGGTAGAGAATGTTCAGCAGCCCCGACTTGCGCTGGGCGCGGATCCAGACGTTGAGCGCATCGTGCAGCCGCGGCGCGTTGCGGCGCACGGCCCAGACGACCTGCTGCGGCGGGCCGAGCGACGGATGGATGACGAGGTTCGCGTACTCCGAGGTCTTGAGCTTGGCGACGTTCTCGGCGGCGACGGTGTACGCGATCTCCCCTTCCGCCAGCCGCTGGATGAGCCGGTCCGCCGATTCGTCGACTTCGACCACGTGCACGTCGTCGGTCAGCGAGTCGTTGAGCTCGAGCAGCAGGCGGCGATAGGGCGAGCGACGCGAGAGATGGACGTTGCGGCCTCCGAGCTCCGCGGGACGTCCCACCAGGCGGGCGCGCACCGTGACGCCGCTCGTGCCGGTCTCGCGCTCCTCGCGTTCGAGCGCGGTCGTCGTCGCGGCGCTGTGGCCCGAGGCGGCATCGGGTGCGCCGCGCTGCACGACGACGGGGAACGTTTCGTACAGCCCGTCGGTGACCAGCACCTCGGTCTCATTCGCCGGAGCGACGAGCTGCGCGGCCACGACGTCTCCGTCGCCGCGATTGAGCTGCTCGAAGAGCCTATTGCTGTCGCGCACGACCACCGGCACGAGCTTCAGCTTCATCTCCTTCGCGAAGCGGGCGAGCAGCTCGTGCTCGTACCCCATCGTCTCACCGCGGAAGATGAAGTAGCCGGTGGAGTTGAACGTGAAGAGCACGCGCAGTGTCTTGTCGCTCGTGATGGCCGGCAGGTCGCGCGCGATCGGCGCGGTGCGGGCGGGCGGCGGCGCCGGGACATCGAGCGGCTTCGGGGTTGCGCTGTCAGCGCGTTTTGGCGGAGGGACGCGCGGAGGGGCGCTCTGCTCCTTGCCACATGCGACCAGCAAGAGGAGCAGCGCCGTGAACACCCGGGCAGACACAACCGGAGTCACGAAGCGCGAACCATGCCGGTTTGGAGTGCGGTAACCGCAGTCACCGCTTGACTCGGTGCCGCAGGCGAGACGGCTGCGCTCCACGGGACGGAGAAAAAGCGGTGACTGCGGTCACCGCACTCCAAACTACACGCACCGTTTCAAGTACGGCGCGGTCCTGCTCTTCGCCACCTTCGCCACGTCGCACGGCGGCCCTGAGGCCACGACCTTGCCGCCCTCCTCCCCTGCGCCGGGGCCGATGTCGATGACCCAGTCGCTGCCGGCGACGACGCGCATCTCGTGCTCGACGAGGATCACGCTGTTCCCTGCATCGACCAGGCGGTCGAGCTGCGCCATCAGCTTCACCACGTCGGCGGGGTGAAGTCCGGTGGTCGGCTCGTCGAGCACGTAGAGCGTGTTGCCGCGCTGCATGCGCTGCAGCTCCGTGGCGAGCTTGATGCGCTGCGCTTCGCCGCCGGAGAGCTCCGTGGCCGGCTGCCCGAGGCGGAGGTAGCCGAGGCCGACCTCGCGGAGCACCTCCAGCGAGCGGAGGACCGGCGGCTCCTCGCTGAAGAACTCCGCGGCCGCATCGACGGTCAGGCCGAGGACCTGCGCGATGTTTTTGCCGCGATATTCGACCTCCAGCGTCTTCGCGTTGTAGCGCGAGCCCTGGCAGGTGGGACAGGGCGAGTAGACGCTCGGAAGGAACAGCAGCTCCACCATCACGAAGCCTTCCCCCTCGCACGTCTCGCAGCGTCCCTTGGCCACGTTGAACGAGAAGCGGCCCGCGTCGTAACGGCGCGCGCGGGCCGTCTTCGTCGACGCGAAGAGCTTGCGCACGTGATCGAACAGGCCGGTGTAGGTCGCGAGGTTCGACCGCGGCGTGCGGCCGATCGGGCGCTGGTCGACGCGCACCAGCCGCCGGATCGCCTCGATCCCCGAGGCGATATGCCCGCCGGTTCGCGCACGCGCGTCATCCTCCGCTTCGTCGTCATCGAGCTCGTGCCCGAGGTGCTCGGCGACGAGCTCCACGAGCGCTTGGCTGACGAGGCTCGACTTGCCCGAGCCGGAAACGCCCGTGACCGTGGTCAGCACGCCGAGCGGGAGCTCCACCGCCAGATCGTGCAGGTTGTTGCGCGTCACCCCTTCGAGCCGCAGCCAGCCGCTCGGTTCGCGCGGAGTGCGCGACGCCACATGATCGTCCGCGAACAGATGCTCGCGCGTCTGTGACTGCTTCACCTCGCGCAGCCCATCCGGCGGACCGCTGTAGAGGATGCGCCCTCCTCCCTCGCCGGCAGCGGGGCCGACGTCGACGATCCAGTCGGCGCGGCGGATCACGTCGAGCTCGTGCTCGACCACGAAGAGCGAATTGCCGGACGACTTCAGGCGCTCCAGCGCGTTGAGCAGCGCCTCGGTGTCGGCGGGATGCAGACCCGCCGAAGGCTCATCGAGCACGTAGACCACGCCGAACAGGTTCGAGCGCACCTGCGTCGCCAGCCGCAGGCGTTGCAGTTCGCCGGGTGACAGCGTCGGCGTGCTCCGTTCGAGCGACAGGTAGCCCAGCCCGAGGTCGAGGAGCACGTCGAGGCGGGCCACGAGATCCTGCGCGATGCGCTCCGCCACGAGCGCCTTCTCCGGATGCCCCTTCGCGGACTTGCCGTGCGCGGTGCCGTCCGCGTAGGGCCGCGCGATCGCGGCCACGCGCTTGAGCGGCAGCGCCGACATCTCCGCGATGTCGTACCCGGCGAACGTGACCGAGAGCGACTCGCGGCGCAGGCGCTTGCCGCCGCAGGTCGGGCAGTCGCGGCTGATCATGTACTGCGAAACGCGCTTGCGGATCAACGCGCTCTGCGTCGTCGCGAAAGCGTGCAGCACGTAGCGCTGCGCGCTCGCGAACGTCCCCTGGTAGCTCGGCTCCTCCTTGCGCTTCAGCGCGCGCTGCACTTCCTCGCGCGTGTAGCCGGCGTAGACCGGCACGGTCGGCGTCTCGTCGGTAAAGAGGATCCAGTCGCGCTCTCTTTTCGACAACTGGCGCCACGGCTTGTCGACGTCGTAGCCGAGCGTGGTCAGGATGTCGCGCAGGTTCTGCCCCTGCCACGCCAGCGGCCACGCGGCGACGGCACGCTCGCGGATGGTCAGCGAGTCGTCCGGCACCATCGACTGCTCCGTGACCGTGAAGATGCGGCCGACGCCGTGGCACTCCGGACAGGCCCCTTCCGGCGTGTTCGGCGAGAACGCCTCGGCGTAGATGATCGGCTGCCCGGGCGGGTAGTCGCCCGCGCGCGAGTAGAGCATGCGCAGCAGGTTCGAGAGCGTGGTCACGCTCCCCACCGACGAGCGCGTGGTGGGCGTGCCGCGCTGCTGCTGCAATGCGACCGCGGGCGGCAATCCGAAGATGTCGTCGACGTCCGGGATGCCCATCTGGTCGAACAGCCGTCGCGCGTAAGGCGCGACTGATTCGAGATACCGCCGCTGCGCCTCTGCGTACAGCGTCCCGAACGCGAGCGACGACTTTCCCGATCCCGAGACGCCGGTGAAGACCACCAGCGCATCGCGCGGGATGTCGACGTCGATGTTCTTCAGATTGTGCTCGCGCGCGCCGCGGACATGAACGAAACCCTCTTGCCGGTTGCTCTTGGTCACGCACAGGTCGATTTCACATTGAATGCCGGGCTCGGCAGGCGTACTCTTACCAAAATACATAAGCAATTGCGGAAGGAGCCCGAGAAATGAAGAAGCTCGGCTTTGTGATCCTATTGGCTGTGGTCCTTTTCACGCTTCCGCTGGCGGCGCAGAGCGCGTCGATCCGCGGCCGCGTCACGTTGCCCGACGGCGATCCGCTCCCGGGCGTCACCGTCACCGCCGATGATTTCGGCATCACCACGCTCACCGACGCGGACGGCCAGTACGTCCTCTCCATCCCCGCGGACCGCATCTCCGGCCCGGTGAAAGTGACGGTCTCGCTGGCCGGCTTCCAGACGCGTACCGAGCAGGTGAACGTGAGCGGCGGCGAAGGGATGCAGAACTTCGCGATCCGCGTCTCGTTCGGCGAGCAGATCACGGTCGGCTCGCGCGCCATCGGCGCGGAGCAGGAGAAAGCGGTTCCGGTCGACGTGATCCCGCAGGAACAGATCGAGTCGTCTCCCTCGACCGAGACCAGCCAGATCATCCAGAAGATCGCGCCTTCGTTCAACTTCCCGCGCCCGACCATCAGCGACGGCACCGACTCGGTCCGCCCCGCCACGCTGCGTGGCCTCGGGCCCGATCAGCTGCTGGTGATGGTGAACGGCAAGCGCCGCCACGCCAGCGCCCTCGTCAACGCGAACAACACCGTCGGCCGCGGCTCGAGCGGCGTCGACCTGAACGCCATCCCGGCGTCGGCGATCCAGAACATCGAGATCCTCCGCGACGGCGCGGCCGCGCAGTACGGCTCGGACGCGATCGCGGGCGTCATCAACATCGTCCTCAAGTCCGACGCGCAACCGCTGCGCTTCGATACCAAGATCGGCCAGACCACGCACGGCGACGGCGAGATGCTCGACACCAGCATCAACGGTGGCTGGGGCCTCGGCCGCGGCGTGCTGTTCTTCACCGGCGAGTACCGCGTGCGCTACGAGACGAACCGCGCCAGTCCCGATCCGCGCTCGCAGGTCGTCGACGGCGACGCCGGCAACAACGCGGTCGCGCAGCCGAACACGCACTGGGGCGATTCGTACGAGCGCGACCTGATGTCGTTCGCGAACTTCAACCTCCCGCTCACTGCCGACGGCAAGCAGATCTTCTACGCGTTCGGCGGCCACAGCCTCCGGCACGGCTCGCACGGCGGCAACTACCGCCGCGCGCTGCAGGTGCAGAACTGGCCCCAGATCTACCCGCTCGGCTTCCTGCCGCTGATCCAGCCGCGCGTCGTCGATACGTCGCTGACTGTCGGCGCGCGCGGGACGGCCGCGAGCTGGTTCTACGACCTCAGCGGCGGTTACGGCCGCAACAAGTTCGACTTCTACGTCACGAACTCGCTCAATACGTCTCTCGGCCCTGACTCGAATCAGACCAAGTTCTACTCCGGCTCCCTCGGCGACGATCAGCTCACCGCGAACCTCGACCTGTCCAAGCAGTACACGGTCGGCATGCTGGCCGGTCCGCTCAACGTCGCGGTCGGCGCGGAGTTTCGCCGGGACGGCTTCGAGCAGATCGCCGGCGAGCCGAACTCGTACATCAACGGCGGCTTCAAGGACCGCAACGGCGGGGTCGCGGCGGCGGGCGCGCAGGTGTTCCCCGGCTTCCAGCCGTCGAACGAAGTGGACACGTCGCGCAACAGCAAGGCGGTGTACGCGGATCTCGAAGGCGACGTGCTGCCGAAGCTGCGCGTCGGCCTGGCCGGCCGCTTCGAAGATTTCAGCGACTTCGGCAACACGACCAACGGCAAGCTGACGGTCCGCTACTCGCCGATGCAGCAGCTCATCTTCCGCGGCGCGGTGAGCACCGGCTTCCGCGCGCCCTCGCTGAGCCAGGGCAACTTCTCGGCGATCAGCACGAACTTTCTCCTCAACCAGAGCACCGGCCTCCTGGAGCCGTTCGAGACCGGTACCTACCGGGTCGACAGCGCGATCGGGCGGATCCTCGGCGCCGAGGATCTCAAGCCGGAGAAGTCGAAGAACCTCAGCGCCGGCGTGGTGTGGCAGCCGCTGGCGAACCTCGAAGTCACGTTCGACTACTTCCACATCGACATCGACGACCGCATCGTCTTCTCCGGCAATTTCACGCAGCAGAAAGTGCAGGACCTGATCAGGCCGTTCGGCGCGACCGCGGCCCGCTTCTTCACCAACGCGATCGACACCGAGACGAACGGCTTCGACGTGGTGGCGAACTACCAGCGCGCGCTGCTCGGCGGCCGCATCGACCTCTCCGCCGCGTACAGTAACAACGAGACGGAAGTGGTCGGCGAAGTGGTCACGCCGGAGCCGCTGGAGGACCTCGGCGAAACGCTCTTCGACCGCATCGAACGCCGCCGCGTCGAATGCGGCCAGCCGAAGGACAACATCCGCCTGATGCAGAGCTGGAACAACTCCGGCTGGACCGTGACCGCGCGCGAAAGCCGCTACGGCGACTACTGCAGCTTTACGATCCTGGAGGCCGACGACCAGATCTACGCCGCCGAATGGATCGCCGACCTCGAGCTCTCGTACCGGTGGAACCGCTACACCTTCGCCGCCGGCGCCGAGAACATCCTCGACAACTTCCCCGACCGCAACCTGGTCCGCAACGCCAACGGCGCCTTCACCGCCCAGAGCAACAACGGCATCTTCACGTATCCGATCAACTCCCCGTTCGGCATGAACGGAAGGTTCGTTTATACGCGGGTCGGAGTGACGTTCTAACTCGATCTTCGGAGTGAGGCGACGCGCGTCGCCTCACTCCACATCACGGCTCGATGACCTGCCCCGTCTCGCGTCCGGTGACGCTCCGCACGTATGCGAGTGCCACCGTCGCCGCCGGGAGACCGTGCGACGTATCGGTTGCCCCCATCTCCAGCAGCGTCTCCGTCACCCACGGCGGGCTGACCACATTCACGCGAATCCCCCGCGGCGCCTCGATGGCGGCTGCACGCGTAAAGCCCTCCAGGCCCGAGTTCACCAGGCTGATGGCCGCGCTCCCCTCCATCGGCGAGCGCGAAAGGATGCCGCTCGTGGTCGTGATCGATCCGCCGTCGTTCACATGCGCGAAGCCGTAGCGAACGACGTTCACCTGCCCCATCAACTTGTAGCCGAGTGAGAAGGCAAAGTCCTCGTCCGTCAGCTGCGCGAGCGGCTTCCACGCCCCGCTCCCGGCGGCACTGATCACCGCATCGACCTTCCCGACGCTCGCATACATCGCCTGAATCGAAGCGGGCTTGGTGATGTCGACCGAGACCTCCGACCCGCTGCGGCTCGCGCCGATCACTTCATGGTCCGCGGAAAGAGCGTTGACGATTTCGCGTCCGATGGTGCCGTGTGCACCGATGACCAGGATTCTCATGACACGGATCGTATCGTGACTAGTGTCGTGTCACGACACTAGTCCTGAGTCGCGGCCCGTACCGCCTCCGCGTACTTGCGGGGGTCGTGAGTCGGGAGGGGCTTGGGGGCGTGGAAGCCGGTGCCGTCGTTGTCGTCGGTGAACGTCCGCCCGTCGACGGTGTAAGTGAACTGGAAGCGAACGTTCGCACCGCGCGGGACGGCAACTCCCGCCACTTCCCAGAAGCGACGCCCATTCTCGAGCTGGCCGGCGTCGAGCGGCACGCTGCCCGCGAACGGGTTGTCGGGCGGGCTGTTGGTGACGGTGAAGCGCACCGCGACGTCCTCGACCTCCGGCAGCGCGGTCATCGAAACCTGAAAGCCTCCGTAGGGCGTCTGCGGGTCGCTGACCACGGTCGCGCTCTCCCCCTGGATGTCGAGCGACGTGAAGCGGAAGATGTAGTTCGCGCCGTAGTCGCTGTCCCAGAACTGCCGTCCCGACCGGCCGGTGTTCATGAACCACATGATCAACTCCTCGGCATCGTCAGGGATCTCGATGGATGTGGTCATGAACGTCGCCTCGACCGGGTCATCGGCGATGCGGGACACGACCCGGCCGGTAGGAGTCTCGAGCTGATTCCCGCGCACCGGGCCGCCGGGAGAGAACTGGTAGAACGCGGTGATCGTCCACGTCGGCACGCCGTTGTAGTTCGAGCGCTCCTCCGGCAGGCGGCCCGCGTCATACCGGATCTGGACCGTCCGGCCGGGGACGAGGTTGCCGAACGGGAGCTGCTGCCAGCTCTTCGTGAACGTGACGTACGGTGCGTTTCCTTCGAAGGTCCTGCGGAACATTGCCATCGTCCTTTCGGCTCAATAAACCGCTTGCACCGTGATGTCGGCGTCCTGGTCGAAGATCTTCACGAACGTCTGCTTGATGCCGGCATTGTAGTAATAGGCATTGGCCGAAGACGCCGCCAGCGCCTCCGGCGTGCCGGCGTCGGCCAGGGGTGTCCCGCCGGCCGTGACGGACGAAGGCGCGTTCGTGCCGAGGATGCTGACGTAGTAGAACGCCTCCGGAGGCGTGTACTGGTCGACGATCCGCTGCACGCGCACCTGCTGGCCGCCCGGGATCCCGGTATGGCTGATCCGCGTGTGCCGGAAAGGGGCGGGATTCGCGCTCACACCGTCGTCGAGATACAGGTCGAACGAGTTGTCGGCGCCCGGATAGATGTTGAACGTGAGCGGCACCGGCTGCGAAGGATCGATGTACTGCTGGCCCGCCTCGCGCATCGGCAGGATCGCCCCGGCGCGGACGTACATCGGTACCTGATACAGCGGCGGCCCGGTGAGCGGCGCGTACCAGTCCTGGATCGTCGTGCCTCCGTCAACCGCGGCGCCGAGGGGCTGGGTGTTGTTCACGAACGAATACCACTGGCTGCCGGACGGGAGATACACCGGGCGGACGGCCGGAGTAGGCGGGCTTGCAGTGTCGTGCTGCGTGACGATCGGCGCAACCAGGAAATCGTTTCCGACGAAGAACTGCGTGTCGGTGTTCGAGTACGACTGCAGGTCTGCCGGCTCATTGAGGAAAAGCGGGCGGACGATCGGAAGGCCGGTCTGCGAGGCTTCCCACATCGCGCTGTAATAGATGTCGATCATCTGATAGCGCAGCGCCACGTAGAACTGGCAATTCGCGGGGACCGGCGCTCCGTAACGATACGGCTCCTGGAATTGCTTGGTGTAGCCGTCGTAGTGATTGCGATACCACGGCAGGAACGAGCCGAGCTGCATCCAGCGCGTGAGCAGTTCGTAGCTCGTGATGCCGCCCTGCATCGTCTGCGTGGCCGGATCGTACGAGAAGCCGCTGGTCGTACCGCTGGAAGGATCGCCCAGCGACCCGTTCGCGAAGCCGCCGATGTCGCACCCGGCCAGCGGCACGCCGGACATACCCATGTTCATCACTTCCGCGGCGTTGATGAGCAGGAAGTCCCACGACGAAGCCGAATCGCCGGTCCAGTTCGCCGCGTAGCGTTGCGAGCCCGCGTAACCGCCGCGGGCGATGATGAACGGCCGCAGCGCGGGCCGCAGCTTCTGCAGTCCGGCGTAGGTCGACTGCAGCAGGAGCAGTCCGTAAGCATTGTGAAACGTCGCGTTCGGCTGGAACTGACCGAAGAACGTCATCATCAGGTTCAGCGGAAACGTCGAGTTGGGGCTGTTGTAGAGAGCCGGACACATCATGTCCTGCCAGATCATGTCCATCCCGATCGAGACGAGATGCGCGTACTGCTCCCCCCACCACTGCTGCACGTCCGTGCGCCCCAGGTCGGGGTAATAGCCGTTCGAGCCGAGGTTCGTGCCCGGCGGCGTGGTCTGATTCAGCCCGTAGTTGACGCCGTAATTGACGATGCCGTTGAAGAGGTTCGGCGATTCGCCGCCGTCCGCGTACGTGTTGTAGATGAACGCACCCGGCGGGTCACCGCCCAGCAGCAGCCCGCTGTCGCGGGCGGGATACGGCGTGGCCGTATTCCCGTTCTCGTCTTCCGGCACGCTGGTGATGAGCGGGGTGATGTTCGTGCTGCACTTGAACCCCATCCCGTGCAACTGCTCGAGGAACGTTCCCGCGTCGGGGAACTTCTTGTTGCTGCTGGTGAAGGTGCGGTAGTTGTCCTGAAAATCGACGTCGATGTGCAGCCCGTCGCACGGGATCTGGTTGATGCGGTACGACTGCGCGGCCTCCAGCACGAGCGCCGCGTCCCAGTAGCCGTAGCAGCCCTGGTGATAGCCCAGCGCGTATTTCGGCGGCATCGACGGCCGGCCGGTGAGCATCGTGTATCCGTCGATGACGTCCGGCACGGCGGCGCCGTAGATGAAGTAGTAATTCAGGTCGCCATACAGCGCGCCGAAGTAGTACTTGCCGTCCATGTTCGAGTAATCGTTCGCGCCGATGTTGAAGAACGTCTGCGCCGGATTGTCGAAGAAAATCCCGTAGCTGTAGGGCGCCCCCTCCTGCGGCTGCGGGTTCGTCTCGATGAGGAACGGCACGGAGCAATAGAGCGGCTCGGCCGGATTGAGAGGCCCCGGGCCCTCGTTCGGCGGAATCCCGCCGTTGACGTAGGTGAAGTTGTCCCAGTTGAAGAACGTCATGTCGAAGCTGTTCTTCGCCAGTGACGATCCCGCCTTCTCCCCGAAACCGTAATAGAGCGCACCGTTGGGCAACTGCTTGAAGTTCGCGACCACCTGCTGGCCCGGGATGTAGACGACGCTGTACGTCGCCGTGTCGGAGTGAATGAGCTGCCCGCCTCGAAAGACCGCCAGGGAGAACGGCGACTTCGTGATCACCACGCGGATTTCGTCCGTGAAGATCAGGCAGGTCGTGGCGCCGTCCTGCATCTGCACGTCGACCGTGCCGAAGTCCTGCTGGATCACCGCGACCGACACGTCCCGCGAATAGTCGGCGGCCGGGTTGAAGCGGAAACGGAAGATCGACGGGGTCAGGAACGTGAGCAGCGGCGCAGGGCCGCTGCTCATCGTGAAGGCGAACTGGTTCCCGTTCTGCGTGACGGCGGTGACATCGCCCAGGCTCGTCCAGCCGCCGTTGTTCGGTGTGAAGCCGGTGACGTTGACGTAGGCGTATTCGCTCATCTCATTCCTACTCCACCCTCTTCCCCGGCATCTCCGCACCGTTCTGGTGGAGCACGAGACTGGTCGCGCGGCCCGCCTCGTCGGTGACGAAGGTGATGCGCGCTTCGACGATCCTGTAGAAGAACTCGCGCTCGCTCATCGGGAAGACCTGGGCCTTCCCCTGGCCGGTGGCCTGGACGAAGAGCCCGTCGCCTTCGCGCGTCACGGTGAGCACGAACGCCGGGGCGAGCTGGTAGCGGCCGGTGTAGTTGTCGAGGAGTTTCGGGTCGATCGCCACTTCCTTCGGCGCGGGCGGTGGCGGCGGGGGCTCCCCTTCCAGGCGCCTGGCCGGCTGGCTGGCGCCGTTCTGGTGGAGGGTGACGCTCGTCGCGCGCCCCTCCGGCGGCGTCGTGAACGTGAGCTGGGCGTCGACTACCTTGAGGAAGAATTCGTGCTCGCCCGAGGGGAAGAGCTCGAAGCGCGGCTGGCCGGTGGCCTGGATGTAGAGGCGGCTTTCGTCGCGCGTAATGTCGAGGATGAAGTTCGGCGCAAGCTGGTAGCGGCCGACGTAGCGGTCGAGCAGCTTCGGGTCGACGGCCACCTCCTTCCTCTCCTTCGGCGCGGGCAACAGTGGCAGCGAAGGAACGAGCAGGTGGCGGCCGATGTCGTCGACACCCTCACCCGTCGAGGCATTCGAGAGGACCACGACGCCGGTGCGGCTCTTCGGGTCGAAGCCTGCGAACGTGCGGTAGCCGCCCGTCCCGCCGTTGTGCCAGACGATCTCGCGTTCGCCGGAAGTGTAGAGATGCCAGCCGAGGGCGATCTCGTGACCGGGCTCGCCGATCGGACGGCGGGCAGCGAGCATCGACGCCATCGGCGCCGCCAGCGGCGACTTCGTCAGACCCATCGCCGCGCCGAGAAAGGTCAGCATGTCGTTCCCGGTCGAGCGGAGCGCGCCCGCTCCGGCGAGAGTGGGGATGTCCCAGTTCGCCGCCGGCTTCATTTCGGCGTTATGCCCTGGCACAAGGCGCTCCTTCATCGCGGGGTCGAGGGTGATGCTCGTGCTCTTCATCCCCAGCGGCGTGAGGATGCGCGTGCGCACGAGCGTTTCGTAATCAGTCCCGGCACGGCGCGCGAGTGCGTGGCCGAGCAGCCCGGCGCCGAGGTTGGAGTAGTCGTATTGCGCGGCAGCGTCGCGCGCCGGCACGGTCGAGAGGAACTCGTAGAGTTGCGCGACGGTGTAGTCAGCGTACGGATTGTTCCCGTCTTTAGGCGCGAGATTCGACGGGAGACGCGGCAGCCCCGAGGTGTGCGTCGCCAGCTGCTCGAGCGTGATCTTCGGCACCTTCACCTCCGCCGGGAGGTACTTGCCGACGGGATCGCTCAGCGCCACCTCCCCGCGCGCGACCATGTCGGCGAGGAGGAGCGCCGTGAAGACCTTCGTCACCGAGCCGATCTCGAACACGGTGTCGCCGCCGAGCGTGCGCTCATCGCCCTTCGCAAAGTTACCGTGGGACACGACCCTGCGGCCGGAGGGATCGATGACGCCAACAACGATGCCGACGCTGGCCTGCCTCCGGTCGATGCGCTCGACCAGGATCTTCCGGATCGCGGCGTCATCGACGACCTGAGCGAGGGCTGCGTGGGTGGAGAGAAGGAGGAGAAGGATCCCGGCGAGGCGTTTCATGATCGTGTACGGACGATCGTACCGCCATCGGGGGCTTGGAGTGCGGCGACCGCAGGAAGGTGTCTCAAAACTCCGATATACCGGTGGACGTGATCTGTCGCCCGCTACGCGGGCTGGAGAGTGGGCCACGCGTTCCCCCGGCTGAAGCCGGGGGCTACTGTCTTTTGGCGTGCTACGCACGCGGTGATCCGCAATGGCGTTGACTGGGGTGAACTCGGATCGCGTGCGTAGCACGCTGAAAGAAGATAGCCCCCGGCTTCAGCCGGGGGGACAAGCGTGCCCTGGTACCAGCCCGCGTAGCGGGCGGCAGATCGCATGGAGTGCAAACGATATCGCACGATCAAACATGCAGACGGTTTGAGACACCCTCCCGCAGTCGCCGCTTTTACTTCCGACGGAGCTGCACGCGTGTCACCAGTCGCACACGAGTCAAAGCGGTGACTGCGGTCACCGCACTCCATACCTGGCCAGCGAGATGACGCTCCCGGAATAGCCTGACGCGCAGCTTGAGTTAGTCAAGTCAGACCAATGAGCGAGAAGGTCAACATCTACGATGCCAAGACCCGGCTCTCCCAACTGGTGGAACGCGCGGAGGCCGGCGAGGAGATCATCATTGCAAGGGCCGGCCGGCCGGCAGCGCGCCTGGTGCCGTTCCGTGCCGAGGGCGTGAAGCGGAAGCCGGGGCGGATGCGCGGGCGCATTCGCATCGCTGATGATTTCGAGGCGGCGCTTCCCGGTCACCTCTTCGATCAAGACGAGTGATGCGGCTTCTGCTCGATACGCACATCCTTTTGTGGTGGGTGATGGCGGACCGCAGGCTGTCGAAGCCGCTCGCCGGCATCATCGCCTCGCCTGAGAGCGACATCGCTGTGAGTGCGGCCTCGATCTGGGAGATCGCGATCAAGCGCGCGCTGGGAAGGATCGAGGTCGATCTCGACGAACTGTTGTCGTCGATGACGGCGGACGGGTTCACGGAGTTGCCGTTGCGTTTCGGGCACTCCCTGAAACTCGAATCACTTCCGCGTCATCACGACGACCCGTTCGATCGCATCCTGATCGCGCAATCCATCGCCGAGAGTCGCAGGCTGGTTACGAAGGATGACCTGATTCTAGCCTACACCGGCCTATCCGGGTTCGACGTGCTTTCCGGCTGAAACAAAACGGCGGCCTTTCGGCCGCCGTTCGGATTTGACGGTTTTTTTACCCGCTTGATCGCGCGGTGACGTCGTCGAGGTCGAGATTTGAGGATCTCCGGGTTCAACCACCCTTCTCGTCTTTCTTGTCCTTCGGCGGATCGGGGGGAGGCGGGGGTACCGCAACGATGAACGGGCGCTCTCCTTCGCGTTGCAATACGACCTGTTCGAGCGTCTTGGCGGTTGCCTCAGCCACTTCCAGGATGCGGAGCGTATCGCCGTCTTCACCTTTGCCGATCTTCTTCAGTTTTCCGTCGGAGGGCACCACGACCCCAACATTCCTCAGGTTGCGGCCGTACAGCAGGTACTTCACCGTGGCACCGCGCTCGAGCACCTCGAGCCGCTCGACTGTTGTTGCCGGTGCCAGGATCTCGCCGCGTGCGACAAACCGTGAGTCGACGAGCAGTGGACGCACGATGAGCTCACGGTGCGCGTCGAGAAGCGTGTTCGAAACCGCAAACGAGATGACACCGTTCTCCCGGTGAACTGGAGCGTCGGAGTAGCCGAAGACCCGGTCGCCGATGATGACCAGCAGCGGAAAGTCCTTGACCTCCGGCTCCGCCTTCACCTGTACCAGACTCATTCCTTCGTCGATCTGGGTCACGGCGATGGACTTGATCTCGAGCTTCTTCTTGTCGGTCGTAGGGTTCTTGAGCTTGAGGGCGGCTTCGCTCCCATCGCGGTTCACGACAAAGACATTCCTGGACACGAGATCAGTTACCGGCGCAACGAAACGAATCAGGTTGTAGTCCTGGGTCATGCGCGAGCCGGGCTGGAGGATCTCCGGTCCAATGCGAATCGCAGTACCGGCGAGGAACCGCCCCTTCAGCTTGACGAGCACCTGTCCATTCCCGACGTCTTCGATGCTTTCGAGACTGAACGCCTGGAGATCGGGAGTGAGGTCGAACATCGGAATGTCGATACGACGGTTGTACTCGCGGAGCGAGCCCGGAACGATATCTCGCACAACACTCCGGTCGCGATCGTACCGGCGCCAGTAGGTGCTGATCTTCATATGGCCCAGGATCGGCTTGCTCGCCGGTGTCGGAAAGGCGAGTTGCACGAACGTCTGCTTGTCTCCAGCGCGGACGTACTCCCGGCCCAGGACCGGCCGGAACTGCCAGGCGAACCTGACGGCGCGCGAGCCTGCCGGGTAATCCGCGGGCTGCATCGGCACGGCGATCGTGTCCTGGTCCTGGACGATGAAGAAATTCTTCCGTCCTCGGAGGAACGACGCTCCGAACGAGGCTACTTGAGTGACGACGCCCGCACCGATCGACGTGTTGCGTTCCATGATCGAGGCAACGTTGTAGGTCTTCTCGCGCGGCAGCAGCGCCGTGATCCGCGGCGGCTCGCCGCCCGGGCTGGCATCGGCAGACTGTTCCGTCTCGACCTCGACCTCGACGACGGCGACGGCATTCCGGTATCGCTTGTCCGGAACGACGTTGATCGGAAACCCAATCGTTAGGCGGGGCCGAACGAAACGCTTGTCGCCATTGATCAGGAAACGGTCGTTGAAGCTGCCGTCGAGCATCAGCCGGAGGTTGGTGATCTCTGTCGTGAGCTGCAGTTGCTCGTTCAAGATGTCGGACGCGGAAACCGAGAACGTCGAAGGCATAGTCGTTGTCGCGGCAGGCGCGGCAGGAGCGGTCGCGGTCATCTGTGGCAGCGTTGTCGTGACGTTATGCACCGGTACGCCGCTGGTGGTGCTGGTCGAGCTCTCATTCGTCGTCTTCGTTCCGTCGTCCGTTGTCTTCGAGGAGTTGACGGTTGACTGCGTGCCGCTGTTATCCGTTGTCGTGACGCCGGCCGACGGTGGTCCGAGCACCGAAACACCAATGCTGACGGTGTTTTGCGTCGCCCCGCTCACTGCCCCGAGTTTCGCGGCGATGGCGGCTTGATCGATGAGCTGCAGCGTCCCGAGCCGAGCCTGCGCGGCGGCGAGCATCTGCTGGAGAAGTGCGTCGTCGTAGACCTTTGGCTCGTCAACGATGATGCCGTTCATACTTCTATCGCGTGCCTCGATCGCCCGTTCGGCGGTCCGAATCGCCGGCGGAACCGGTACGGTTCGGCAGCTGACGACCACCAACAAAACGAGAATTGCCTTGCGTCCGGTGGTCATTTCAGCTCCCGGACGCGTCCTGGACGCAGAACACGTTGACTTGGCCGACGCGGCCAGGGGTGCCGGTGACCGTAACGTCGTCGCCGTCGCGGAGATGCTTGTTACCGAGAAGTCCAGTCGCGGCGCTAAATGAATTGCCCGGCTCACCGCAAAGCGCCAGGAGTGTGCCGTTCACTCGCGACTCGTTATCGGCAATCCGCAGAACTCCCGTGAGTGTTGCCATCGAGATCCTCCTGAAACATCGTTCATCAGGTAGGAGTGACCGGCCGTGGCGTTTCCCTGGTGTCGTTCCCAAACAAAAACGGCGGCCTTTCGGCCGCCGTTCGGATCAGGTTGCGGAAATTGGTGGAGCTGAACGGGATCGAACCGATGACCTCCTGAATGCCATCTCCGCGTTTGTCTCGGGACATGCGCGGATACCTCCTTCGATCGACATATTACGCCGATCTGAATAACATCTGGACATGGCTTCGACGACTCTCCTTAGACGCGCGGTAGACGGCGTGCTGATGCTCTCGGCACGAAGTCGAACGTCGAATGGGTAGGGGAATGCACGGCTGCATCACTCCTTTTTAAAGGGGTCCCTCTTCTCAGTCACGTCCTACGATGCTTGAATTTGGCGGGCGCGCTGTCGACGAGCTTGCTGCCGGCTACCAATGCAGTGTAGATCCGGCCACGGGCATGGCAATGTTGCGTTTGCCCGTGCCGGCGCCAATCGGACGCGGGGGGCTTGGACCGGCGTTCGAGCTGGTCTACTCGTCGGGTGCAGGCAACTCGCCGTTCGGATCGGGATGGAGCCTGAGCGGCCTGTTGACCGTCGGCGTCGACACCTCGCGGCATCTACCGCGGTGGGATGGCACCGACGGTTACCAACTGGGCGCCAGTGAGATCGTCCCCTGGACCGGGGTCAATGATAAGCCTCGCGGATTCGTCGACAGCGGGTGGTCCGTAGCGTTCTACCGCAGCCGTATCGGCGACTCGCAGCGCCGGATCGAGAAATGGGTGCGCCGCAGCGACGGCCGCGTGCACTTCCGGATGCGCGACGCGCGCAACGTGGTCACGATCTTCGGCGCGCGCTCCGGCTCGGCGGCGCGGATCAGCGACCCGTCCGACGACCGACGCACCTATCTCTGGCTGCCGGAGCTGCAACTCGATCCGTTCGGGAACGCGATGTGGCTCGAGTACGCCGCCGAAACGTTCGACGGTGTCGACTACTCGGCATCGTACGAACGGCATCGCGGCGCGCCGGCGCAGCGGTATCTGAAACGCGTCTGCTACGGAAACGCCACGCCGCTCACGCTCGACGACAACCTCCTCGCGGGCGTACTTCCCGCGGGACTGCGATGGTCGTTTCAGCTCGTCTTCGACTACGGCGATCACGCCGATCCCGATCGTCCCTCCGCCGTGCCCGACCGCACTTGGCCGGCGCGGCGGGATCCGTTTTCCGATTGCCGCGCCGGCTTCGACGTTCGCACATGGCGCCTTTGCCGGCGCATCCTCTCGTTTCACGATTTCGACGAGCTGGGCCCGGAACCGACCCTTGTCAGCGCGCTCGTGCTTCGTCACGACGAAGATCCGGCCGCCTCGACGCTGCCGGAGATCGCCACGGTCGGATATCGTCGCGACGGAGAAATGCGGGCGATACCGCCGCTGCGGATGACGTACGCGCAGCCGGCGGTGGGGACGGCCTTCCTCGCTCCAGCCGCCGAAACGCAGAAGAACCTGCCCGTCGGTGTGGCACGGCGACACGTCTTCCTCGATCTCGCGGGCGACGGCCTTCCGGGCATTCTTTCCGAGACCGATCGCGCTTGGTACTACAAGCCGAACGAAGGCGGCGGTGTCTTCGGCGCGCAGGCTCTCGTTCTCGATCGGCCGGCCACGCGTCCCGGCGCGTGGGCCTTCGGCGACGTCGATCGCGACGGCGACGTCGACCTTTCCCAACTCTCCGGACGTCTCGCCGGTTTGTACGAGCACGACCGGCAGGAAGGACGCTGGGAGGGGTTCCGCCCATTTCCGTCGCTGCCGCACGTCGAAGGACTTCGGCGGCATGCACAGTGGATCGATCTGAACGGCGACGGCCGTCCGGACATCATCATCGCGAAAGGGAACCGCGTGACGTGGTTTCCTTCCGATGGCGATGATTTCGCCGCGCCCGTCGAAATCGCGGTGCCGGACTCGCCCCACGCCGCGCCTTCGCTGCAGGAAGACCCGTCGCTGGATCTTTTCTTCGCTGACATGAACGGCGACGGTCTGGCCGATCTCGTGCGCGTGCAGAACGGACGCGTCGAGTATTGGCCCTCGCTGGGAAATGGCCGATTCGGCGATGCCACGCTCTTGGAAGACTCACCGCGGTTCGGCGCCTCCGATGAATTCGATGCCGGCCGTCTGCGCTTCATCGATTTCGACGGCAGCGGCACGACTGATCTCGTGTATCTCGGCCGGGGCGAGATCACGATCTGGATCAACGCGGCCGGCAACCGACTCGTGCCGGGTCCGCATTTCCGCAGTGTTCCGTACCTCGACAACGTTTCCGACGTGGCCATTCTCGACTTCCTCGGCGATGGACGTCCGTGTCTGGTCTGGTCTTCGCCGCTCCCGGGGCGCAACTCCGCGCTGCACTATCTGCCGCTCGCCGGCGCCGACCGCGCTCGTCTGCTCCTGGCCGTCGACGATTCGCGCGGCGGCGAGACGCGGTTCACGTACTCGTCCTCGGCCGCGCACTATCTGCGCGACAAACGAAGCGGTCAGCCCTGGACGACGCGTCTTCCGCAACACGTGACCGTCGTCGATCGCCGGGAAGTCTTCGATCACATCGGTGGCACGAGCAGTGTTCAGCGCTTCGAATATCGGGACGGATTCTTCGACGGCGCCGAGAGGAAGTTCCGCGGTTTCGGCCGGGCCGATGTTTACGACGCCGACCCGGGCGGCTTCGGCGCGCCGTCGCTGACGCGCATCTGGACCCATCGCGGCACAGCGGTGGAACATGCGCCGGCCGGCGCATACGCGCTCGATCCGCAGTTGCCGCTCCTGCCGCCGCACGTGATCGAAGACCCGGGACTCTCGAACGAGGAGGTGGCCGAGGCGTGCCACGCTTTTGCCGGGCGCGTCGTCCGTACCGAGCGATTCGCGGTCGATGCGCAGGGCAATGCCGGGCTGCATCCGTTCAGCGTCGAGCAGACGGAGTATCGCGTGCGCCGTCTGCAGCCGCCGCGGCGCGGCAATCGCGCGGCCTTCTCCGCTTTCACCGGAGAATCGCTGTCTGCGCAATACGAACAGCTCGCCGGCGATCCTCGCATCACGCACGAGGTTACGGCCGACATCGACGCATATGGTTTCGTGCTGGCCGATGCAGAGATCGGCTATCCGAGGCGCGCTGGCGTTCCGCGCGATGCGGCGGCACAGGATGAAACACAGGTCGTGATGCACCGGCAGGCGTTCGTGCACTTCGATACGGACGACCGGTTCGAGCTCGGCATTCCGACCGACACACGCGAGTACGAGATCCTCGGCATCGCCGCCGGCGCGGATGGACGCATCGCGCGCGAGCGCCTGCGCCAGACCGACGTCGCGGCCGCGCTCGCCGCGCCGCTGCACCATCACCAGCCGGCGGGCGGCGGCGTGGAGGCGCGGCTGCAAAACTGGGAGCAGAGCTTCTACTGGAACGACTCCCGCGATGCGGAACTGCCTCACGGCGACATCGGAGCGCGCACACTCGTGCATCACGAACAGGCGGCGGTATTTGCTCCGTCGCTGGTCGCGGAGGTGTACGGTGCACGCGTCGATGACGCGCGCCTCACCGCTCTCGGATACGTCGAGCGCGACGGGTTGTGGTGGCAGCGGGACGAGACACACGTCTTCGGCAATGCCGCGCTGTTCTTCCAGCGGCAGGCGGTCGTCGCCACGGACGGCGGACGGATGGAGTTCGTGTACGACGCATACGCTCTCGAGCTGATCGCCGTCACGGACGCCGCGGGAAATCGCGCCGAGGCGGTCGTCGACTATCACGTGGTCGCGCCGTGGCGGATCACCGATCCGAACGGGAACGTGTCCGAGGTGCGCTATGACCCCCTCGGAGTCATCGTGGCAGCGTCGTCGCGCGGCGAGGTGCAGGGACAGCTGTGGGGATTTGACGACCTCGATGATCTCGTCTTTCCATCTGCCGCAGACGCCGCGGACGTTCTGGCCGATCCCGCCGGCTTCCTGCAGGGAGCGGCGCGATTCATCTGGTACGACCTGGACGCGTGGCTGAGCAGCGGCTCGCCGCCCGTCGTGGTAACCCTGCTCGCCGAGGAATTGCGCAACGACGGGGTGGGCGGCGGAGCGGCGAGCGGACGCATCGATGTCGCGGTCGCGTACCTCGACGGAATGGGGCGCGCACTGCAGACCAGGAGTCGCGTCGAGGCGGGCGACGCCATTCAGCGCGACAGCAGCGGCGCGGTCATCGTCGACGGCGGCGGCCGCCCGGTCCTCGCGCCGGCAACGGAACGCTGGCTCGTCTCGGGACACGTGGCCTTCGACAACAAACAACAGCCGCTGCGGGAGTACGAGCCGTATTTTTCGAATACTCCGGCATACGAGCGCGATGCAGTGCTGCGCGAGTTCGGTGTCGCGACGCTGCGATCGTACGACGCGCTGGGCCGTGAGACCGGCCAGTTCTTCCCGAACGGCACCTTCGCGCGCATCGCGTATGCGCCGTGGAGCATCGAACGTTCCGATCCGAACGACACCGTGATGACGTCGGCGTACCGCGCGCCGCGTGAAGCGAGGCCGGTCGGTGATCCGGAGCGCCAGGCCCTCGAGCATGCGAAGACGCACGCGGATACGCCGCTCATCGTCTTCCTCGATGCCGTCGGACGCCAGATCGCAACCGTGGCCCGCGGCGGCTCCACCGCCGACGACCGCCGCACGGAGACGCATCTCGATGCCAAAGGCGACCCGATCGCGATCATCGATCCGCGCGGTCTCACGGCATGCCGATACCGGCGCGACATGGAAGGGCGTCCGCTCTTCACCGCGAGCATCGACGCCGGCGAGACTCGCGCGCTGCACGACACGCGCGGCCGCTTGGTGCAGGCGTGGGACGCCGCCGATGTTTCGGTCGAGCATGCGTACGACCTTCTGGGCCGGCCGACGACGACCCACGTGCGCAGCGGCTCGCTCGACCATCGCGTCGAGGAGCGGATCTACGGTGAGTCGCTGCCGGATGGGGCGGCGCGCAATGCGCGCGGTCTCGTCGCCCGCATTCGCGATGAAGCGGGGGAGATCGCCATCGACCGATACGATCCGGCGGGCGGGGTCCTCTCCTCGACGCGGCGCCTCCGCACGGCCACCGACGACCAGCCGGACTGGCGTTCCGCCGTGGCGCTCGATGCCGAGTCGTTCACCACGACCAGCGTCTACGACGCCATGGGCCGCCTGCGAGAGGCAACGCTTCCCGATGGCACGACGCGCCGTCTCGTTTACTTGCGCGGCGGCGGCGTGGCCCGGCAGAGCGTCTCCACGGCCAGCGGCGAGATCGTCGATGCCGACGTGATCCGCGACGCGGCGTACGACGCGCGCGGCCAGCGCTCGCGCCTGCTGTTCGGCAACGGCGTGGCGCTCGAGTACCGCTACGACGCCGAGACCTTCCGGCTGGCCCGTCAGATCGCAACGAAGGCGGCGAGGACGTATCAGGACATCGCCCTGACGTACGACCCCGCCGGGAACATCGTGCGTCTCACCGACGGCGCGCAGGACGGACCGGCGCCGCTGATCCAGGGCGTCGCCGTGACTGCGCGGCGCGACTATGCGTACGACGCGCACTACCGGCTCGTCCGTGCCTCCGGCCGCGTGCATCAGGCCCTGCTCCAGCACGACTACATCCCAGCCATCGGCGGCGCGCTGAAAGGGACGCGGCACATCACCCTGGCCAACGGCGTGGCGATCGAACGTTTTACGCGCACGTACGAATACGACCGCGCGAGCAATCTCACCCGCATCCGCCATCAGGGCGATACCCAAAACTGGACGACGGATCTGTGGGTATCGCCATCGTCGAACCGCTCGCTGCCGGCGCTCGGTCCGAACGGCACCGTCGTCGTGAATCCGGAGTCGAAGTTCGATGCCGCGGGACGGATGATCGAGCTCGATCACCTTCGCCGCATCGATTGGAGCTGGCGCGGCACGCTCTCCCGCGCGGTGATCATCGAACGGACAGGCGGCACGGACGACGACGAGGTCTATGCGTATGACGCGGACGCGCAGCGCGTGCGCAAGGTCGCCACGCGCGTCGAAGCCGGCGTCATCGAGGTCACGGAGAACTTCGATTTCGGCGATTGCGAGCGCAAGCGCGTGCGGCGCAACGGTGTGTTGGTCCTCGAACGGTGGACTTCGCATTTCCGTGACGACGACGGAGCGCGCATCGCGCTGCTGCATCGCTGGGTCATCGACGATCTTGCGCGCGAGACGGACACACCCGCGCAGCCGCGTTTCCGCTATCAGCTCACGACCCATCAGGGGTCGTCAGCGCTGGAACTCGACGGCGACGGCGAGGTGATGTCGTACGAAGAGTACTTCCCGTACGGCGGCTCGTCGTTCATGGCCACCGATTCCGCCCGCGATGTGCATCTGAAGGAGTATCGCTACACTGGAAAGGCGCGCGACGACGCGACGAGCCTCTACTACTTCGGCTATCGGTACTACGCGCCCTGGATCGGCCACTGGATCTCACCCGACCCGATCGGCCCGCAGGATGACCTGAATCTCTATCAATTCGTCCTCGGCGATCCGATCGGCAACGTCGACGAGGACGGCCTGCAGACGACGACGGCTCCGGGGAAGGTCTATGAGTACAGGGTGCCGGCGTTGCCGGCATGGGCACAGCCGGTCTACGACCAGATGGATGCGGCGCAGCGCGAACAGTGGGCGCGGCATGAGCTGGTCATCCAGAAGCAGGACGAGGGTGCACGGGTCATCACCCGAGCGGAATGGGAGGCCTACCGGGACGCAAAGCTCCGCGCAGGGAAAAACGTCGTCATCAACCTGCTCGACAAAACCGCGCCGGAATTGAAGGACACGACGGGTCATGTGGGCGGCGCTCCAGTGCCGGTCGAGAGCCCGCTTCCGGTCGGCGAAGATCCTGGCGAGGCCAACCCGCCGGAACAGTCGCCGCCGCCGGAAACGGGGAGCGGCACTGCTGGCGGTGAGGACGAAAAAGAGACCGAAGAGTCACCCGAAGACACGAACGAGGGGCCGTCGGGTCCTCCTCCGGGGCCGCCGGACAACGGCACCGGCAGGAGCGACGGCGCCCATCAAACCAATTCCGGCAATGGCCGCCAAACGATCAGCAACGGGAGCACCGACAGCGGAACCGGAACGCGCACGGGCGGCGGCACCGACCCGAATCTGCGTGAGAGCCAGACGGATCCGCCGGCTCCTCCCGGACTGAAACAGAACGGCACCGACGCGAATGGCGCCCTCGACGGCGATCGCACCGCAACGCGCGATGGCGACCAAGGCACGGCCGGCCGCCCAGGCGGAACCGCCGATTCATCATCCGGCACTTCGCCGGCTTCCAGTCAAAGCAGCGGCGAGACCATCCTCGACACCGTGACCCGCTGGGCCGGTTATGCAAATTTCGAATTCGAGTCCGGCGGCCCCGAGGGCCAGAGCGGCGGCGTGCCTGGCGGCCAGGGCAAGATCAACCTCGGCTGGGGCGGACAGCTCGCGTACATCGCACTGACCATCCTTTCGTGGGTTGGGCCGGGGTTGATCGCGAAAGGCCTTCGCCTGGCAGTTCGCGGAGTCGTGGCGCTCGGCCGCGCACTCGCGAGGAAGACAGGCGCGCTGATGACCAGTGTCCGCCTCGGAATCAATGGTGTTCGTGCGCGCCTCACGCGCGGCATTGTGATGGATAACACCACCCTGAGGAGTCTCGCGGAACTGGACGCTGAAGCCCTGCGATTCGCGGCCCGCAATCGGAACCGACTATTCATCAACACGAAGGTCACAAAAGAGTTCCTCGAGGGCCGTACGCGCGAGCAACTAGCGGATCTCACCCGCAAGTACGGCATCCGCCAACTCCGAAGTTTCAAAAGCCGTACGGCCCAAATTATCAATCAGTCAGGTGCAACTAACTTGCAGAAGTACCTTACTGATGCCAGCGTCATCGCAACGGCGGAACGATATGGCTTGCGGATCGTTTCGGGCGACAAATGGATATTCACAAACGCAGCGCCATTAGGGATTCGAGTCATTCCGCGGCAGTTCCAGAACCCCTCGTATGCCCGCATCGAGTTTTATCGCAGGATTCGCCGCTGGGTTCCGGGAACGTTAGGCAAGGACGTCAATCCCAATGCTGTGACCGGATCGCCAATCGGAAGGTAAAGGTGCGAAATGAACATCAAAGACCTCCTCCAGCTCCTCGACGTCCGCGACCTCTCGGTCGCCGACGTGCGGAAGGAGCACCCGAAGCTTTTCAACGCCATCACGGCGGAGGCGCGGGAGGCGATGCGCGCGCGGGTGCTGGAGGCCCTGGGGGAGATCGGTGCCGATCTCCGCCGGAAGATCGAGAAGATCGACCTCGGCGACGTTCCGCCGGAGAAGGTCGTGGACCGTATTCGCGAGGCCCTCGGGCGCATGAAGATTCCCGGCGACAGGCTCGCGCCCATTCTCGAGCGGCTGGAGGACCTCGCCGCGTTGATTTCCGGGGCGGGCATGGACGACGACAACCGTCCGATCGGCGACCGTCCGGACGTCGTCCCGATCCTCGGCAAGGCCCAACTGCTGCAGATCGCCTCCATCGCGAAGCTTCCGCCTTCGATCGTCAACAGCCTCGGCAGCGACGTCCCGGACCCGTCGGCGTTGCACGACGCGACGCTGAGGAAGCTGGTGGACGAAAAGAAGATCGACGCCCAGCAGGCGAGGTCGATCGGTCTCGCGGCCGCGATCTATCAGCTCACCGACGAGCGGCCGGGGCTCGCCGCGGCGATTCAGGAGACGGCGACGTCCGCGCTCGGCCGCCCTCCGGCCTCCCCGCGCGATCTGGCGCGCCTGCGGCAGAGCGACTGGGTGGCCGCGCTCGATCGGGCGAAGGTCGATCTGCCGCCGGGGACGACGGCCGGCGAGCTCGCGTCGTCGCTCGCGGCGCGTTTCGCCGCTCTTCATCCGGACGTCGCTTTCGTCAGTGGTCTCCCGCGGGTCGATCCGGGTAGGGCCGGTACCGCCGTGAATGCGCTCGACGCCCTGCTTCAGAAGAATCCCGACGCGCTGGCGCGAGACTTTTCCGCTCTCGATACCACGGGACTTTCCGGCGCGCGGCTGAAAGAGATCGCGACGGCGCATGGCGAGCTGCGGCGCATGGATCGCATGTATCCCGGTCTGCGCATCGCGGAGGTCGTGCAGGATCCGGCGCGCACGCCGCAGCAGAAGGCGGACGTCCTCGCCCGCCGCACCGCGTGGATCGACGAAGTGCAATCGCGCCTCGCCGACATCGAAGGATCGCTCTTCCACTTCGATCTCTCGAACGAGAGCGCCGATCTGGAGCGGTTGCAGCTCGCCGGCATCGGCGACGGCGTGGAACAGCGAATGGTCCTCTCGACGGTCCGCGCGTACCAGCGCGCATGGGCCATTACGCGCGAACCGCAGGCGGCGCAGGAACTGTTGGAAGCCGGCTTCAGCTCGGCCACTTCGATCGCAAAGAGGACGCTTGCGGAGTTCGAGAGCGCGGTTGGGCTCCCCAAAGCCGAGAGGTATTGGCGCGACGCGCGATCGCTGTTGATGGACGGCTCGGCTACGCTCGGCTCGGTTATCGACGTCGTCGCCGATCTGTTCGATGACCTGGGCGTCGGCAACATCCAGCCCGACGTGCGCGACTATCTTCGGCGTCTCGACGGCTACGAAACGCTGTTCGGCAGCCTCTCGTTCTGCACCTGCGAACATTGCCAGTCCATCCTCAGTCCGGCTGCGTACTTCGTCGACCTGATGCAGTTCGTGCGCGAGCACATCGAGCCGCAGTTCGGCGGCAACGCGACGCATCCGCTGCAGTTGCGCACGCGGCGTCCCGACCTCTGGACGCTCGAGCTGACCTGCGCGAACACGAACGACCGCATCGCCACGCTCGACATCGTCAACGAGATCCTGGAGAACTTCATCGCCCTTCGCCGCGGCTTCAGCGGATCGCTCACGGATCGCGCGGCCGTCCAGGACCAGGTCTATCGCCAGACGCTCCTCGGCGCGGTCGACTCGTTCGCGCAACCATTCCTTCTGCCGCTCACGCGTGTCGACCTTTTCCTCCGCAAGCTCGCCAGCTCGCGCGCGGAAGTGGCGCGCGCGCTCGGCGCGCAGGCCGCGGTCGCGCAGGCCGAATTACGGCTTTCGGCCGACGAGGGGCAGCGCATCGTTACTCCGCGCACGACGCTGACGACGCTGAACGATGTCTACGACGTGCAATTCACAGCCGCGGGGACCGGCGTCGCCGCGATCGACGCGCAGGAAGTCGTCCGGGCCACCGGTCTGGAGCGCGAAGCGCTCGGCGCCATCATCGGGACGAGCTTCGTGCGCGCCGGCGGCGCCTCCGTCTCCATCCGTGCGGAGCGGCGCGACAACGAGAGCGTGCAGAACGACATCGAGCGCATTCATGGCCTGACCGTCGACGCGCTCGATCGCATCCATCGCTTTGCGCGGTTGTGGCGGCACCTCTCATGGACCGTCGAAGAGCTCGATCGCGTGCTCACCGCCCTGGGCCAGACCACGCTCGACGCCGGTGGCCTCACGCTCATCGCTACGGTTCATGAGATCCAGTGGCGCCTGGGGCTCAGACCCGACGAAGCGGTCGCGCTGGCCGGCCCGATTCCGCGAACGCCGCCGGGACGTTCGATCTTCGACGATGTCTTCAATCCGCCCGGCACGACCAGCTCTTTCCCGCAAGACGCGGCGCACTTCGTCCATCCGGCGTTCCGCATCACCACCGCCATCCCGTCGGATACGGCCCTACCGCAGCTCCTCGCCGCGCTCGGACTCGATCTCCACTCGTTCGCCAGGATCATCGATCGGCTCGCCCCGAACCTCGGTTCCAACATCGCCAACACGGCGAGGCTGGACATCAACGCACCGGTCGAGGACGATCGCTTCTTCCTACTCACCGCCTTGAATCTCGAGGTCCTGCACCGGCACGCGCGTCTGGCGAAGCTGTTGCGCGTGTCCGTCGATGAGCTGTTCCAGTTGATCGCCCTCGCCGGAATCGCCGGCGGTGCCGTCTCCACCGCGCATGACGTGTTGGCGCTGCTCGATCTGCAGGAGTGGCTGCGGTCGAGCGAGATGCGTCTCGATGATGTTCTCGTCGCGACCGGCCGTAGCCCTTCGGATCCGACGCGTTACCTCGATCCCGACGCGGTGGCCGTGCAACTCGTCGCCCGGACGGCCGACCTGCTTTCGTTCCGTGACACGCTCTTCTCGGCGACCCTCGGCACGACCGAGCAGGCCTCGCGCGAGATCATCGCCGCGAATCCGACGCTGTTCGAAGGCGTCGGTGCCGAGGACTGGCGTCTCGCGGACGGCGTCGATCTCGCGAGCGCGACGATCGTCATTCCGCCGAGTGCCACCGTTCCCGTCCCGCCCGATTCCTCGCGGCTCCTGACCGGAAACGAAGTGCGCGCGGTGCTGCGGGTGTACGAGCCGGCGACCGTCCTCGCCGCCGCGCTGGCCGCGACGTTCGATGTCGATGCCGCGAAAGTCGACGCGCTCGCGCGCATCGCCGGCGGCTCGCTCACCGCGTCGCCGGTGGTGCTCGCGTTCCGAGGCGACGGCCCGATCGCGCCGCTGCGCGATCTCGTCGCCGCGATACGCCCCTTCGCGATCGCGCTCGCGGCGCCGGAGTGGAACGCCGCGGCCATCGATTTCGTCCGCCAGAATCCCGCGCGCTTCGGACTCTCGCTGCCGGCGATCAGTCCCGCCGCCGTTCGCGCGCTCTCGGTCTATGTCCGCCTCGTGCGACGGCGTATCGGCAGCGGACCCGATGCGGTCGCGGTCGAGCCGACGGACGTCCGCGCAGCGCTCGCGGCATTCGATGCGACGACCATGGCCTTACCGGCGCCGGCGATCGGGACGGTCGCGCGCAGTCTCGGCGTCAGTGCGGGTCTCATCGTCGGATTGCGCGGCAAGTTCGGCCCGGTCGCGAATGCGGCCTTCGCGCTCGACGCGTTCGACCGCGCCGCGCAGCTCGCATCGCGCCTCCTGCTCGACGGCGAGTCATTCGCGGCGATCCTCAGCAACGATTACGCGAGACTCTCGGCCGCCGCAGACGCCCTGGCCGGATCGATTCGGGCCTCGTATCCCGACGAGGCAGAGCGCGCGCGTCAGCTCGGCGCGGTCGAGGAGCCGCTGCAAGAGCAGAAGCGGGACGCGCTCGTCGCCTGGATGCTCCATTCCATCGACCCCAAGCTCTTTCGCACGTCCTCGGAGTTATACGCCTACTTCCTCATCGACGTGGAGGCCGGAGGCTGCTCGACGACCTCGCGCGTCGTCTCGGCGACTTCGAACGTTCAGCTGTTCATCCATCGCGTGATGATGAACCTCGAACAGACCGCCGAGGGGGCTGCGAATCCGATTCATCTGCGGATGCCCGAGGAAGCGGCGGCCGAGTGGACCTGGCGCCGCAATTACCGGGTGTGGGAAGCGAACCGCAAAGTCTTCCTCTGGCCCGAGAACTACATAGAGCCCGATCTGCGCGACGACAAGACGCCGCTGTTCCGCGAGCTCGAGAGCGAGCTGCTGCAGACGGATCTCACCGACCAGGACGTGCTCGACGCGTACACCAAGTACATCCGTGGGTTCGAGGAGCTGGCCACCCTCACCATCGCCGGCGCGTACCACGACGTGAAGACCGGTCCGAATGCCGGCGACGTCCTCCATCTCTTCGGCGTCTCGACCGCGGACCCGCCGGTCTTCTACTACCGCACGTGCGAGAACCTCCGCACCAGCGCGAGCGATCCGGCGCGCGTCGCGGTGTGGACGCCGTGGCGGAAGATCGACGTGCAGATCAGCGGCCGCCGGGTGTCGCCGATCATCTACCGTGGACGACTCCATGTCTTCTGGTGCGACTACAAGACGCGACCGATCAACGAAGTCACGGGCGGCACGAGCCGGTTCATCGGGTACCGGCACAACATGTCGATCCGCTTCACGACGCTTCGTCCTGACGGTGCATGGACGCCGCCGCAGCCGATTTACATACCGCCCTTCAGTGAACGCGGCTCGCCGGCGCCCGGTGCGATCAATGACTTGTTGCTGTTCAACGGCCGGCCTCTGCTCGCGCACAATGCTCACATCGAGCCGCACGACGACTATACCCTTCGCGGTCCAACCTGGGACTGGCTTTGGCTGGAAAAGGGGAGGATCGGCCGTGGTGAGGTGTTGGCGATCCGCTTCCGCGACTTCCTCAGCGGAGGGTATGTCGATCTTTTCCGTCGCAACATCGTCATGGGACCCGGGGACACGGTGCCGGCAATCAAGCCACAGTTGCTCGCGGCGCGCGCGAGCGGCGAGCTCTATCGCGGCATTCCGACGAACTGGGGGCAGCAGCCGCCGCTCGTCGCCTATCCCCTGCTGTGGGGAGGGGCCGCAACCGCGAATCTGATCATCGACGAGCGCCGACTCGACGTCATCGACCTGGACCACTCTTTTGTCCGACCGACAATCGTCCCTGGCAGCTACAGCCAGCATGTCGCCAACGTCCGCGCTGGCACCGAGTTTCTCGCGATCCCCGGCTCGGTCACGGATGCGATCCTGCAGGTCGGCCCGGACATCCTGCTGATTCAGGGTTCGGTTGCGGCGGGTCGCGATGTGATGCGGCGCATCGGCACGACCCTGGCCGATCAGGTTGCGTTCCATCTCTTCGTCGGCGGCGTCGACGGACTGCTCGACATCGACACGCAACTGGCATTGCAGGAGGCTGCCGCGCCGATTTCGCTCGTTGGGCCGCGGATCGATGACCGCACGAACTCCGGCAGACTCGATTTCACGGGACCGTACGGCGTTTACTACCGCGAGCTGTTTTTTCACATCCCCTTCCTGATCGCCAACGCCCTCAACGGGCGCGGGAAGTTCGCCGCGGCGCAGCGCTGGTACGAGTACATCTTCGATCCGACGTCGACGGAAGTGATCGCGGTGCCGTCGAACCTGCCGCCGCAGGAACGCGCGCGCAGGCTCCTCGATCGTGTCTGGCGCTATCGCGAATTCCGCGGTCTGGACGTCCCTCGGCTGCGGCAGGTGCTGACCGATCCGACGGCGCTCGCCGCGTATCGCAAGGACCCGTTCAACCCTCACGCGATTGCGCGGCTGCGCCTCTCCGCCTATCAGAAGGCGATCGTTATGAAGTACGTCGACAATCTTCTCGACTGGGGCGATCACCTCTTTACGCAGTTCACAATGGAGTCGGTCGGCGAGGCGCTGATGCTCTACATCATGGCCTCCGACATCCTCGGCCCCCGGCCCGCGCGTCTCGGCAGCTGCGGAGAAGGAACGGTGCAGCCGAAAACCTACGAGAACATTCGCTCGGAGATCGGTGACGGCGAGGAGATTCTGGTCGGAATCGAGACATGGCTTTACGGGCGCGGTGTGACCGAGCGCCCCCGGCCGCGCGAGCCGCGCTTCGGCATGGACCCGGGAGTCATCGCGACGCTGCGGGGGACGATTCCCTTGTTCACCGCGCAGAGTCAGCCTGCCGCGACGGACATAGCGCCCGAGGCTCTGCGCCAGATCGCCGCCGCCGGATCGGAGCCGCTCGCGCTGGAAACGGCAGTCTCGAGAACCGACGCCGCCGAACGCCCGCCGATGTTTAGCGGCATGACGTACAAGGAGTCGCACATCGGAACGTGGGGACCGCCGTTGGGCGCGAGTACCACCGCGGCGGGCGACAATCTCGCCTTCCTCGACGATCACCGCGGCAGATTTCGGGTCACCGACTGGGCCGGCAGATTCGGCTGGAGCATCATCCGTCAGGTCAGTCCGGTCTTCTGCATCCCCATGAACGGCGACCTTCTGGCGTATTGGACGCGCGTGGAGGACCGGCTGTTCAAGATCCGCCATTGCATGGACATCACCGGCCAGAAGCGCGAGCTGGCGCTGTTCGCGCCGGAGATCGATCCGCGCCTTCTTGTGCGCATGCGCGCCGCGGGGCTCTCGCTCGAGGACGTCCTCGGCGGCACGACCGGCGATCTGCCGCCATATCGCTTTCTATTTCTGCTCGACCGCGCGAAGGCATTGGCCGCGAGTCTCAGCAGCTTCGGCGCGGCGTTGCTCGCGACGCTGGAGAAAAAGGACGGCGAAGAGCTGGGGCGGCTGCGCCTCGTGCATCAGCAAAACCTCTCGCGGATGACGACGCAGCTTCGCCGATGGGACGTCAGGGTCGCAGAGGAATCGCTCGCCGCGCTCGAACGACAGCGCGATGCCGCCGAATACCGTCGCGCCTGGAACCAGGGACTGTACGATCAAAATCGCACACCGGCGGAGGGACTGCAGACCATCGCGCGACACACGGCATCCGTTGTTTATGGTGCCGAAGCGCTGACACAGCTCAGTAGAGCGATCGTGGCTCTGCTTCCAAGCGTCGGTTCGCCCTTCTCGATGAACTGGGGCGGCAAAGAATTGACGGGCAGCGCCGCCGGTTTCGCCGGAATGGCCAAAGCGCTCGCGAAGGCATCCGAAGCGGTCGCCGCGTCCACCGGTCTCGAGGCCGGCTTCGACCGGCGGCGCGAGGGATGGCAGCATCAGGCACAACTCGCCGCGCATGACACGAGGAATCTCGACCGGCAGATCGAAGCCGCGCGGATCCGGCTCGAGATCGCTCAGCGCTCGCTCGAGACTCACGAGCGCAGCATCGAGCAACTCGACGAGGTGCTCGAGCTGACCGACGGCAAGTTCACGAATCTCGGCCGCTATACCTTCCTGGCCACACAGCTCCGCCGGCTGTATCGCGACAGTTACCAGAATGCGCTCGCGCTGGCGCGGCTCGCCGAGCAGGCCTTCCGCTTCGAGCGCGGCGACGAGACTTCGCCCGGACTGGCACCGACCTACTGGGATGCGCCAAACGCCGGACTTCTCGCGGGCGAGCGATTGCTCGCCGATCTGCAAAATCTCGAGCGGCGCTTCCTCGAGACCAACTACCGGAGCCTGGAAGTCGATCAGGCCTTCGCGTTGAGCCAAATTGCGCCGGCGGCGCTGCTCGACCTGCGCGAAACCGGCGAATGCCGCTTCCGCATCCCCGAATTGTTCTTCGATCTCTTCTATCCCGGGCACTACAAACGCCGGATCCGCGCCGTGCGCCTGACGATCCCGTCCATTACCGGACCGTACGTGAATGTCAGCGCCACGCTGACGCTCGACAAGAGCTGGATGCGCGTCAGCCCGGCCGCCGGCGCCGCGCTCATCGACGTTCCTCCGCGGCGCAGCGTCTCGGTCGCCACCAGCACCGCGCAGAACGATGCCGGCGTGTTCGAGCTGTCATTTCGCGACGAGCGCTACATGCCCTTCGAAGGGGCGGGCGCGATCAGTGAGTGGGTGCTGACGCTGCCGAAGACGTTCCGGCAGTTCGACTATCAGACGATCAATGACGTCATCCTCTCGGTCAGTTATTCCGCCGAGCAGGATGGCGCGCTGCGTGGCCGCGTCGAGGACGACAATGCAGCCATCGACCAAAGCATCCGCAAGTTCCTGACGAACAACAGCGTCGGCCGCGTCTTCAGCTTGCGCCAGGATTTTCCCGGTGCGTTCACACGGCTGCTGCACAGTCCTGCGGGCACAGAAGTACAGATCGAGATCACCGACCGCCATTTTCCCCTCGGCATCGGCGGCCGGCCCATCAGCGTCACCCGATCCGCGCTCGCTGTTCGCTCCGCGCAGGGCGTGGCGGCAAATACTCTGCAGGTTTCGGTGGACAGTACAGCCGTCAGCGGCTTCACCACCGACGCCACTCTCGGAAATCTTCCGGCGCGACCGCTGCCCGCGCCGTTCAACGCCAACGTGCGCTCGACGCACCGGATGACCATCGACGCCGCCGCTGCATTTGCTCCCGCCACACTCCCGCCCGGGGACGTTTCAGCGATCGACGCCGACAAGTTGCTCGATCTGTTGCTGTACATCGAGTATCGCCTTGCGTGAGCGACAGCTAAAAACGGCGGCCTTCGGCCGCCGTTCGGATCAGGTTGCGGAAATTGGTGGAGCATCCTTCCCGATTATCGAACCGCCATTCTCTCACTCCTGGCTGCTGACCCGACCCTCGGCTCCATCGGGGAGGTCGCGTGATTCGCCTCCTCTTCGCGGCCGCGGTAGGTCTATTCGTCCTATCCCTTCCGCTCAGCCGGACGAAGCTCGGTGCACAGCTTCGCGTTGCCGCGGGGGCCTGTTTCGCCCTGGCGCTCATCCCCTCCCTCCTGGTCGGTCTCTTCTTCCAGCCCGTGGCCACAGGTCTCCCTGAACCCGCGACGATTGGAACGCGGATTGGGGCGGGCCTCTCCTGCCTCGGCGTGCTCGTCATTCTGGCGCTCGGCGCGTACGCGATCCTCGCTCTGCGAAAGAAGCTCTTTCGCCCGAAGAAAGATCCCTGGGACATCTTCTTCGCACGCGGCAGTGGGAAGAAGCGTGTGCCATGAAGAGACTCTACGACCTGCTCTTCGGCGATCCAAAAGCGGCCTACGCTCGCGCACGCGCGAATACGACGCCAGCGGACACAGGAATCGCTGAGACGCTCGCAAGCCTCGACGGAAAGGACAGCTTCCACTTCGGATCGTTGCTGAATGGAGCTCCCGTGCGGCTCGCGCCCGATGGCCTCGGTCATGGCCTGACGTGTGGCGCGAGCGGAAGCGGAAAGTCGTCCGCGCTCTCGCTCATCATCGAAGGCTTCGCCGCCGTACCGGGACATCGAGCGGAGGTCATCGATCCCAAGGGGGAGACCTGCATCGTCCTCGCCGAGCACGCAGCAATGACCCTTCTGCGTCTGCCGCAGCCTGAACGTGAAACGTTCGCTCGACGTTTCCAAGTGATCGATGTGCGGGCAGATGCCGTCACGCCCGCCAACCTGTTTACGGTGCCGCCCCAGATGAGTCCCGCCCTTCTCGCGTCGCTGCGCGCATCGGCGATGGTGAATGCCGGCGAGCACGAGTTCAGCGACCTAATGCAGCACGGCCTGTTCCTCGTGTTCTCGGTCGCGATCGCGCTGCAACGCGGCGTCACCAAGAAGTTCGTGCGAAGACTGCTGCTGGACGACGCATTCCGACAGCACACCCTCGCGCCAAAGATTCACGATGCTGCACTGCGAGACTCCATCGAACACCTCGACGATGTCCTCCCGGCCGCGACCAGGCAAGCACTCGTACGCCAGTTCGACATGCACTTGAGTACGCGCCTCGGTCGTATCTGGTTCGGGTTGTCGCCCGCCGCCGTCGCGCGCCTCGCACCGGCATTGCCGGATGCACGCATCGTCATTGGTAACTTCGGGCCGTCCCTGCTGCTCTCGCCCTCGCTCGCGCGGACACAAGCCGTGAACCGCCTCATCGATGTGGTGACGGCAACGATGGTGAACGCGAATCCAGTTGCAACACTGCTCCTCATCGAAGAAATCGGCACCATCGTGCGCCATCCGGCGGTCGCAAGGTTCCTCCTCGAAGGACTAAGGACACTGCGGTGGAAGCTGCTCTCGATCGTCTGCTGTGCGCAAGATCCGACGAACGCGATTCCGAAAGACGTGCTGCATGCGCTGCTCCTCAACATGCGGTGGCTGCTCGCCTTCGAGAGCGGGAGAGAGGACGCCTCGATCCTGCTCCCGTATCTCCCGCCGCGGGCATCGGAAGGTGAGCGCAAGCCGGCTTTCCTGGCGGAGATGGCGACTTTGCCGTCGCAGCATTGTTACTTCCTGCGCAAAGGACTCCCGCCACTGCGGATGAAGACCCGCGATCTCCCAGACCCAAAGACCACTGGCAAGAGTCGCGATGAGTTGCTCGACATCTTCTACAGCGAGATCGCCGCGCACTCGATGGTGCGCGTCGCCGATGCCGAGCGCCTGATCGACGAGGAAGAGCGGGATTGGATCAGCGGCGACATCCCGCCTCAGAGCCCGCAGAACGCGTCAGGACCAGCCAAGGACACCGTGCGGACTGTCGATGACCTCTTCGCACTCCTCGGCCGAAACAAGGGAACAGGAGACCCACCATGATCCTCTTCGGAAAGCCCATGCGCCTCATTGCACTCGCAGGGCTCTACATCCTGGCGTCCCCCGTCTACGCAGTCCTTGGCGTGCGCAAGCTGGTAAAGCTCTTCCAGACGCGAAGAACGCTCGCGAGCGGTGCGATCAGCTGCCCGCACTGCGGGGAGCGGAACGTGCTCGACATTCTTGCAACCTGCGGACAGTGCAAGGTCACCGAGTACGGCAACCGTCTTCGGTGCAACGCCTGCGGGGAGATCTCCAAGGGCTTCGAGTGCGATGCCTGCGGTGTCACGATACGGGTGCTCTAGTCGTGGCAGGCCGACTCCTTGTTCGCGACCTCGCTGCGCTCACGACCATCGGCATCTTCCGGATGCTGACGCGGGCGCAGCTCAAGGCGTGGCACTTCCAGACGGTCTCGGACACGGTTGTCCGGCGCTTCGTCGACCGGATGGTGGAACGCGGCTTTCTCGGCCAGGAGCGGATCAACCGAAATGGCGTCCAAGTGCTCTGGCTGACGCAGGCGGGCGCGGATCTCCTCGTTGATCAGGCAGGAGTTTCTCGGGCCGATCTCTTCCCGGCACGCGCCGCCGTTGCGGCAAAGGACTTCGCGCATACGATCGCTATCGGGGATGTAGCCCTAGCGGTCGCGCTGCGTGGGTTTCGGTCAGACGCGATGCTTCCGGCGTGGGCACTCCAACGAGCACAGGCCGGCCGCGCCGATGTCTTCCCTGATCTTCTGTGTCTCGCGCGCCCCCTCGATGGCGATCCCGGAGCCGCCTTGGCCGTAGAGGTCGATCTCGGGGGCGAGCCGATCGGGAGCGTGCTGGTGCCGAAGACGGAGAAGCTGGCAGCGTTCCTCGCGCCGTACTGCGGCTCGACGCTCGCGATCCTCCTCCTCACGGTCGGGAGCAGGCGTCGGGCGGCGATCGACCACGCACTGCGGAAAGCCAACATCTCGGTGCCGATCTCGGTCGAAGAACTCGGCAATTTCGCAGGCGAAAGTGTTCGGTCCAAGTGTTCCGAGCCCGAACGGTCTGACTGAGCACTAAGCTCCTTTTTTCAACAGGTTAGCTCTCGATGGACGTGGGCGTATTAGGGCTCGGTTGCGAGCCCGCATTTTGCTATGCGACTTACTGCACAGTTCGTCTGCTTAATTGCAATCGGCGGCTGGACAGGTCGCCTTGACTAGTATAGTGTGGCAGTAATAATTAGCTATTTGTGACGATTTCTACGCATCTGATACAACTTATGACCGGACAAGCTGTCGCTGCCACCCGAGATCCCAAGGAGACGCTCCGTCGACTCGCCCGTGGTTCCCACGCCGGGCTGGTCACTACGGAGCGCTCGGCCGAACTGCTCGGGGTCGGAGCGAGCGTCGCGTCGCTCACTTTGGGCCGTCTCGTCCGGCGCGGCTGGCTGGCACGCGTGCGTCGTGGCCTCTATCTCATTCTTCCGCTTGAGGCCGGTCGCGAGGCAACCGCGATCGAAGATCCGTGGGCGCTGGCACGGGAACTCTATTCACCTTGCTACATCGGTGGGTGGACTGCGGCAGAGCATTGGGGTCTCTCAGAGCAGCTCTTCCGAGCGACCTTCGTCGTCACGTGTGCCAACATTCGCCGCGCGCGTGAAACATTCCTCGGCGCTGAGTTTCACCTCACGCGCGGAACAGAGGAGCGCGTGGCGCAGGTCGGACAAGTCTGGCGCGGCAGGGAACGAGTCGCCGTCTCCGACCGAGAGAGGACGATCGCCGACGCTCTTGCAAATCCCAGCTGGGTTGGAGGGGTCCGGCACCTCGTCGAAATCCTTCGCACCTACCGCGAGTCGAAGGAGTGGAATCCGAGCCGCCTGATCGAACGCCTCGACGAAATCGGGTCGGGCGCTTCGTTCAAGCGTATCGGCTACCTTGCAGAGACGATCTTAGAGTCTGATCCCCTTCTCGTGAATGAGGCGCTCGCTCGGCGGACCTCAGGGGTCGTCAAACTCGACCCGGCCATCGCTGTGCGCGGCCGCATCAACACGCGGTGGGGGCTTTCTGTGAACGTCCCGCTCAAGCGTATCGGGCTAGACGCATGATCGCGAAGCAAGACATTCTCGACCGTGCCCAGGAGTGGCAACTACGACCGAGTGTCGTCGAAAAGGACTACGTGCTTGGATGGGTTCTCGCCGCCATCGCCCAGCACCCGGAGACTTCGGAGCAGTGGGTATTCAAGGGTGGGACGTGCCTAAAGAAGTGCTACTTCGAGACGTACCGCTTTTCAGAGGATCTCGACTTCTCACTCCTGCCAGATGCGGTGTATGACGCTGAGGCCCTGACCCAAACTCTGCGGGAAATCGTGGAGATCGCGCATGAGATGAGTGGCATCACATTTCCAGCCGACCTTGTCTCGGTGCGAGCGCGAGTGGACAAACTCGGTCGGGCGACGTTCGAAGGGAAGCTCGGCTACAGCGGGCCGCTGGTCATTCCTAGTCTGCCTCGTCTCCTGTTCGACCTCACGCGGAATGAGCCCGTGCTCGCGGAACCCGAGTTGCGTCCTGTGTTCCATCCCTATCCAGACGCACTTCCAGATGGCACCGCTGTCCCGGCGTACAGTCTTGAGGAACTTTTCGCTGAGAAGACACGAGCGCTTTTCGAGCGGACGCGGCCACGCGACCTCTACGACGTTTTTTTCATCCTCGAAAGCCGCGCTGACGACGTGGATCTCAACGAATCTCGCGACTTCTTCCGCCGGAAATGCGAGGCGAAGAATATCCAACCACCGACGTCGGATGAACTTCTCGTCATAGCCCGCTCGTCCGGTGAACTCCGCGCGGATTGGGACAATATGCTCGCCCATCAACTGCCCCAGCTGCCGCCGTTCGACGACCACCTCGTCCGCCTTGAGAGCGTCCTTCGATGGATCGATGCGCCGGTCGCCGCTGCTCCCGTTATGGCACCCTTCGCCACGCGAGACGTACTCGTCGCACCCGCTGGCGTAGCGTATTGGGGCGTCGGAGTTCCGCTCGAGGCCGCGCGGTTCGCGGGCATCAATCATCTCCTCGTGGAGTTCACGTACCACGGCAAGGCGCGCCGCGCCGCGCCGTACTCTCTCCGCCGGGCGTCAAACGGCAACCTCCTTCTCTATGCATGGGAGGTTGACTCGCCTCACATCAAGGCCTTCAGCGTCCGCGAGATCGTTGGTCTCCGCGCCACGACAACTCCATTCACGCCCAAGTATCGGGTTGAGTTTAGTTCTGTTGGAGGGATCGCGGCCCCGATGATCGCGCGCACGTCGTCCGGCAGCCAGAGCGGGTCGCGCCGAGGCCGCTCGACTTCGCGTCCGAGGTACGTTTTCCGCTGCGGCACGTGTCAGAAGCTTTTCAGGCACACGACGAACGACTCATCACTCCGCGCTCACAAAGCGCCGGATGGATGGCGCTGCTCGAGTCGACGCGGTTACCTGGAACGGGTCGACTGAACCCTTCAAGGTGCGACGATCTCAAGGCGTTGAACCCGACAGCCATCAACGAATGTCAGCAGAGGACGGGCCATCGCTGGGAACAACCAAGAATCCAGCACGGATTACGATGCGTCCCTCGGCCACGAGATAGTTGATGACCCGCGTAACCGTCTGCTCGATCTTTTCCCCTGTCCGTTGATAGCCGAACATGCGCGCCGTCTCGCGCTTGAGATCCGCATCGTTAATGCCGCGCGAGGCCCGGATGACGAGTATTGCTGCCTCGGCGATCTCCTCCGGCGCAACATGCTCGATTGCGCGGAGGGGTTGGCCCGGCGCGGGTCGTCGTGGCGTTACCGCCTGAGCGTTTGTCGACCACAGGAAGCTCTCGCGGCGTGCGATGGCACCAGCTCGCGCGGCGGCAGCGACCGCGCGGAGGATCGTTTTCTCGACGATGTGACCAGCACGTTGAAGACCGTGAGCCCGCGCAATGCGGACAACGACAATCTCTTCGTGGACGGGAGCTTCTTGCGCAACAACCGCAACGATTAGATCGCGAAGAGCTGCCGCAGCCGTTATAGAGCGCATCGCGATGTCGTTGGGGCAGCGTGGCCTCGACGTAGAGGCTGATTGCCTCGCTATACAGCGCATGCTCTTGATGAACCAGAGGTGCCGCCCTGGGTGATACGGTCGGCATATCGAAATCCGCCGTAATCGAAGGCTCGCTGATGGCTAGGGGTTCATCAGGCAGCGCATCAGCGATCAAGCCAACCTCACCGCGCTCGCGCAGTTGCTGTAGGTGGCGCAGAAGGCGCTCGACGGTCGAGCGACGATTCCGAATCCAGTCCGTTGACCAGATGCGATAGATCTTCCACCGCCGCTGTTCCAAGACGGTCTGACGTAGCCGATCCCGATCGCGAGCGACACGGGACGAGTGATACGCAGCTCCGTCGCATTCGATACCCACGAGATAGTGCCCCGGTTCGTTCGGGTGACGCACAGCGAGGTCGATCCGATAGCGCGACACACCGACTTGGCAATCAACCTCATAGCCTGCGTCGCGCAGGACGGACCGCACACTCTCTTCAAACGGCGATTCGGGTTCCGCGAGTGCCGAAGTCATCTCATCAGGAAGAACGCCGTGCTCGGCGTATTCGAGATACCGGCGGAGCACCTTGGGGCCACGTTTCTGAACCGCAGCGACGTTGATCTCTCCACCTCGGATGGACGACACGACGATCATTTGACAACGCGCTCTCGTGAAGGCGACGTTTAAGCGGCGCTCGCCACCGTCCGTGCTGACCGGGCCAAACTGGAGGGCGAGCTTCCCGCTGGCGTCTTTCGCGTACCCGATGGAGATGACCATCGCGTCGCGCTCGTCGCCCTGCACATTCTCAAGCGACTTGACGAAGAATGGGTCTCTGTCACTCGTGCGGAGCTTCGCATCCAAATCCGGCCGGCTGTTCAAGAGGCTCTGGATCTCTTCGTCGATTGCCTGCGCTTGCGCTGTGCTAAGCGCAATCACGCCCAGTGACTGGTTGGGGAACTGTTCGAGATGCGACTGGACAACCTGTGCTACGCGGCGGGCTTCGGTCCTGTTTGTGCGCGATGCACCGCGGTCATACACACCGTCGGCGACGTATTCAAATCGGACGCCGAGCCCACGTGGGGGCGCGACACTTGGTGAGGGAAACGTAATGAGCCGGTTGTCGTAGAACTCGGCATTGCTGAACGCAATCAGACTTTCATGCCGACTGCGGTAGTGCCAACGAAGCGGACGTGACTCCATGCCCGCCGCTTCGCAGTCTTCCAAAATGCTTTCTAGCGGCTGCTCTGCTGTGTCGTCGTCTCCGCCGTCGTCAACGCTCCGTTCAAAGAATCGCGACGGCGGCATTTGTTTGGTGTCACCCGCGACGATGAGCTGACGTGACCGGAAGATCGTGCCGACCGCATCCTCAATCGGCATTTGCGATGCTTCATCGAAGATCGCGACATCAAAGTCCACCGCGTCTTTGGCAAGGTACGTCGCCACAGACAGAGGACTCATGAGTAAACAGGGCGTGAGGTCCAGGATGATTCGACCCGCCTCTTGGAAGAGACGGCGAAGCGGTGCATGGCGACGTTGCTTCGCGATTTCGCGCCGCAAGAATCGACTCTGCCCCGCTCCCGCGCGATTGAGATCGGGACGGCGGGAGGTGACCGCTGCCTGGACGCGGCGTCGATGAATTGACATGAGCGCGGTGTCGAGCTTGCGAAACCGCATGATGAGGCTCTCGTGATCCGCGACGTTGAAACGGCGAAGTGGCGGAAGCACTCGGTAGATCGCGTCGAGCTGACGGACGCGGATTGCCTTGAGAAGGACGTGCTCGAGGTTGTTCGCAGAGATATGCGCCGCGCGCGCCGAGTCAAGAAAACGGTGGAGGCCGCCCTCTGCGCACTCTGCAACGATCTCGGAGTAGTGCAGCCAGTCCCCGAGGTCTCCGACGCGATCTGCACGGACGCGTGCCCATTCCTCGACCGCGCTGAAGGGCTCCTGCTGGAGGCTTGTGCAGACTTCCTCTGGAAAGAACTCGCGCAGCCGTCCGATAGCTGCCTCGAAATCGTGAAGCCGCTCCTGATGGGATCGCGCCGCAACCATCGCTCGTTCAACCGCGCTCGCATCGCACGCAGCGTCGACCAAAGAACGATTCGTGCCACAGTGTTTGCGAAATCTCGCCGCCCATGCGAGCGCGGCGTCAATCGTGCTGAATGAGGTGTCGAGTCCCGCGTACAGGTGCGCCAACAGCGCACGAGAGTGCTTCTCATTCATTCGCACGCGTTGTTCGATCTCATGCGCGACGACAAGGTCAGCGAGCGCTTCCACAGCACTGGCCAGGGAGGTCGTCGCCGGGACACGCATCTTCCCCCGCACGATCGCCGCGGCAGAGATGAATCGCTCCAGCGGCAGAAGCGTCGCACGGCAGCCATCGCGAACATGCGCAAATGACGGCGAATCAATCGTCGGCAGGAACCGGCGAACATCACTATCGTGCAGCCGCGATGCACACTCCTCACAGAGCGCTTGGAGTTCCGTGGCCGTCGAGGAGATCGTCATGTCGCCCGACACGAGGTGCCCACGAATGATCGGCCGCTGAAGCGCATCAGCGAATCGATCATGTAAACCCTGCATGGCGGTCAGACGGGCATCGAGGCCTTTCCAGTCGGTGTCCTCACCGGCATACAAGGCTCCCAAGGTAGTCACGTGTCGGGTTTGGCGATCCGCGAACCACTGCTCGATCGAGAGCAGCTTTGAGACCTTTTGCACGATCCCCATCGCGTCCGTGTACGAAAGCGCGCGGTCGGTGTGGAGCGTGGAGCGGAGGTCGCGCACGAGTCGCCAGTAGGCGGGACGCAGCCAGCGGAACCTTCCCCGAAATGTCGTCGTAAGCGCGTCGTGGTACTCCGCGATTGGGAGCGTCTGAATGCGATCCGTGCAGTCTCGCTCGATGTGTTGTCGCAGCAAGATGGCGTGCTGGTGCTGGCGCTCACATTCCGTCACTTCGGCACGCAATTCGACAAGACTCGCCCGATCGAACCATGTGGCCTGTGCCTGACCCACGCGCGCAATTGAAGTGGCAAGAAGCATGAGTTCGCGCGCTGCCTCGGTATCGTTTGGCGCGGGCTCACCGAGGCTCATCGCGAGCTGTGCGCCCGCCGAGAGGATTCGCTCGATCGTCGTATCGAGACTACGCAGTACCGCCGCGATCCCGGAGGCGCGCTGCTCGAACGCGTTTAGCAACTCATCGCGGTCGCTGTGGAGAACGATGAGCGGTTCTTTGCAGCTGCCGCAGGTCGCACGCTGGCCCGGCTTGAGGCGCGGAATGCGATTCAGTTGCCCGCAATTCGCACACCGAGCCTCGGTGGGTTCATCCGTCGAAGGCAGACCGAGATCAGGCGAGAGATCGGCGAGCAAGGCGTTCGCATCAAGCCGTAAGAATGACTCATCGAACATATCGCGAAGATGCTCGATGATTCGGCGGTGGTTCGCTGCGTCACGCGCGAGCGTGCGCGCATGTTCATGCATCTCGTCGAGCTCTGCCCCATCGAGCCAATGCCGGGGCGGGGATGGCGACGATGCGACGAGGTCGAGGGTAGCTTGAAGATGGTTTGCTGCCTCGAACGTTTGCGGTGGCGCGAGATCGAGCATCGCGGCAGCTGCGGCCGCGTTACGAAGTGCTGCCGCCGAGCCACCCAGGTTGCGCATTGCGATCGCAACCTCCGCCTGAAGCTGCGCCGACCAGCGGTCTGCCTGCAATCCGACGAAGAGATGAGGAGTGGGTGCATCGAAAATATCGGCAAACCGGCTGATACGGGCCACGCGCTCCAGCAGCTCCGCCTCTTGCTGTTCACTCAGCGTTGCGGGATCGAAATCAAAATCGGTAAGAACATCTGGAACGGTATCGAGTGCTGCGAGAGCGCCGTGGATGTCATATGCCGTGCGGAGCCCGAGTACCGGCTGGTGCAACGCACGGACGTAGGCGTTCAGTTCTTTCCGAAGATGCAGCAGTTCCTGAAACTGCCGCTCCGCTGCTGGGTACTCCACCGCATCGCACGCTGCTGCTCGGCCAATGCGCACGAGCGTGTCACGCTTGTTGGCTTTGTCGCTATGGAGTTCCAGACAGAACGTACCGAGTCCGCATTCGCGGAGCCGCTCGTGAACCACATTGAGTGCGGCCATCTTCTCGCTGACAAAGAGCACCTTCTTCCCATCGAGCAGGAACTGCGCGATGAGGTTCGCGATCGTCTGACTCTTGCCCGTTCCTGGCGGACCCTGTACGAGCAGGTCTTCTCCTCCACGCGCGCGCACAATCACCTGCGTTTGTGAGGCATCGGCATCGAGTGCTGTGAAGACTTCCGCAGGGGAAATATCGTCGAGGCCGTCCTCGCTCGGCCCTTCGAGAGTGCCGTCGTACTCTCGGCCAATGGCCACCGCCGTTAGCCGATCATTCGTCGAGGCTATCGCTGCATGCTCTTCGAGATCGCGATACATCGCGAGCTTGCGAAATTGAAATTGTCCAAGCCACGCACTCATCTCTACGGCCCAGCCGCGGCGCTTCACCGCTTCCGACACGCTCCCGAAGAGCGTCGCCAAACTTTCCAATCCAACCTCTTCGGGCAAAGCAGGCAACGCATACTCGAAGTCGCGTCGAAGCATGTACGCCAAGGTCGGGTTGACCTCGGGGTCCTCGTCGAACGGCTGGAGGACATACGGATGCAACCTATCCTGTCGAGTGAGCTGGACGGGCACGAGAACAAGCGGAGCCTTTTGCGGCGAGGCACTCTCCGCTGGCCGCCAGACAAGCATCCCGATCGCCACGTACAGCGTGTTGATGCCACGCTCTTCTCGGTACGTGCGTGCGAGCGACGTGAGGCGGTAGAGGCTCCGTTCGAGATCGGGCGGTGACTTCTTTGCTTCCAAGTCACCCGGCATCACGCGGTATTCGGTTGCCGGGATCTCATCTTCGGCTTCGCCGAGAACGGTGCGACCGCGATACAAGGGAAACTTGAGTGACCGCTCGCGGAGAACGATCGAGTCGAAGAGCGCAAGCGGATCAGGGAAGGTTATTTGGACGGTCGAGACTTTCGTCTCGCGGAAGTTGAGCAAGCGATTGCTCGCGGTGAGATCAAGCAATCGGTCCTTCCAGACGGCGTACTTTGCTTCGAATCTCGCCTCGGAGACATCGTTCACGTGGATAGCCTTCCGCTTGGAAGGCACCATCCTACTACGCGCGTCAGGTTACTTCCGAGAGGTGCTGGCTGTCCCGCCGTTTCGGACGATCGCCGCAACTCCGGCCGCGTTTCCTCCTGCCGAAGCGGACATGGCGATGGGGATGACACGAAGACGGAAACGGGAGGGCTTATTCTCGACCAGGGAAGAGGTATGCCTGCCGAAAGCCAGGATGAATCACTTCCATCTCGTCTACGACCGTGCCCGCATAGTCGATGAGTTCAAGTCGCAGCCAGTCGTCAATGGGTAAGCCATCTTGCGCAGCGGCTGTTCTCATCGCGCGCACGAGAAACATCGGCAGGCGAACCGTGAACGTGTCCATCGCCAGGAGCGGGGGCAGGACAGTTTCTGCGGCCGTCCCGAGCGCGTCATGGATCTCGGCGAGGGTCCACCGCCGCATGGCGATGAGTGCGACTTGTCGCCATGTGAAGTGCCACGTGTCATTCGAGCGGTACGCCTCGCGCTGATCGTCTTCAGCTTCGCGCCGCAACGCGCGGGCAGAGATGCCAACGATGAGCGCAGCCTCACTCAAACGGTAGGACTCAGCGCGCTGAAGAAACAGCTCCCGGATGCGCAGCCGCTTCGCCTCAGCGCCAGCGTTCTTCGTAACAGTCAGGTGGCTTAAGGCTCGCTTAAGTGTCTTCGCAGAGCAAGCAGAATCTCCTCGTTGAGCCGGCATGGCGCTTACCTCCTCGTGAGTAAGTGAACGTGGATCTGGAGCGCTGCGAGGTTTACAGAGAAGCGAGGTGACAGCAGACTGAGATGCGTCTTCCTTCTCAGCCTTTCTCCCCACCGAACGCAAATGCGGAAAAGCGTCAGAATCGCTGCCCGTGCGGAGCGAAACGACGAAATGGCGCGTGAACGACGCCGCGAGCAAGAAGCGGTCAAGTACCTCACGAGAGAGGAGGTCGAGCGTTTCTTCCGCTCGATTTCGCAGCGAAAGACACGCGATCTTCTGCTCTTCGATCTCATCTACCGGCACGGGCTGCGACGAAGCGAAGCCGGGCTGCTCACGCTGGACGACGTGCGGGATGGGAAGATCTGGATTGCGCGGCGGAAGCATGGTGTGTCGGCCGCGTATCCACTCCACCCAAGAAGCAAACACCTGCTGCGCCGCTATCTTGTCGCGCGATCATCCGACTCATCGGCGTATCTCCTCCGCGGCCGTCGCCGGGGAGGTGCCCCGCTATCCGGCGGTGAAGTTAATCGGTTGTTCCACGTCTACGCCGCTCTTGCAGATCTTCCGGTCGATCGTCGCCACGTTCATGTCCTCAGGCATTCGATCGGCGTTCATCTCGCAAACGCGAACTGGGACATTGCGGACGTGCAAGACTGGCTCGGACACCGCGACATCTCATCGACGCTCGTGTACTTCCGCATCACCAACAAACGGCGCGAGGCTAACTACCGAACGACGCTGCGTTCACGCGAAATCGCGCGGACGAACGGCAGCGAGTGACAATCGCGAACGCACGCTTTTCCGCAAAAACGTCAACATCGAGTGCCGCTCGCGCCAGCGAAGACCATCGAGCGTGAATGCGGGGCGCGACAGCGTCGAATGGGACTCTGGATGCTTCATGGTAAGGATGAGGTCATCGGTCCTGAGATCGGCTAGTGAACAGCGGCGACTGTCACGAATATCTCCGAGGTGACCGCGGCGCGTAGCCAGCCATGGGCAGGCAGCGTGGATAAGGCGTGGGTCCGTAGCTCACTTGGTAGAGCGACTGGTTTGCAGAAAACAGGCGCGTTTCGCAAGATGCGCCTGTTTTACGCATGCAGAAGTCCGAGATGCAGACATTTGTGGGTTTGAGCATTCGTGTCTCATTGCTACGAAGCTGACACGCCAATTAGCCGTCGTCGCCTGAGCAAGTCACCAGATGGATGTTGGAGTCCCTCCGGCTTCGTTGGCGTCGTCACGGCGCCTATCTCGTCGGCGACACCGCCTCGTGAGAAGCCTTGTTTATTGCGGAGGCGCCGCGTCTGTTTGCCAATACGCCTTGGACAGATCGATATCTGCGGTGAGAATGCCTCCGTCGCGCAGGACCGCCATAGTAGCGGCCCATTTGTGCTCGGTCATGGCGCCAAAACTATCGGCACCATCAGGAAATACCAGCGGCAGTGTGAGCTCCAGCGCTTTCCCTTCATGGACTCGGTCGAGGGCAGGATTCGCGGCAAGGACGACATCGACAGCCTCCTCCGGGTGGTCAGCAGCGTACTGCCAGCCAGCGCGCATCGCTTTGATGAACCGCCGCACCTCATCCGGGCGTGCGTTCACGCGCTCCTCCGTGGTGAAGTAGACATTGGAGTACATCGAAATGCCGTGGTCCCGGCTTCGGAGAACGCTTACCTTCACGCCTTTCTCTTCCGCCGTCAGCGGCTCGTTGGACTCAATCCCAGGCCAGACATCCACCGCACCGGTGAGAAATGGAGTGAGATCGAACTTCGCCGGCACTTCGGTGATGGAGCTCGGGTCAACATTCGCGCGACGCAGAAGTACGCGGTACTCGGTCTCCGCGTTCGTACCATGCTTCACGCCCACTGTTCTGCCAGCCAAATCGGCGGGTGACCGTAGGGGGGTATCGGCCTTCGAGAAGAACACGACCGGCGACTCGTGGAAGAGGGCGCCGATTGCCACGACCGGCACGCCCTTGGCGCGTGCAATGAGGAGTTGATCCGCGCTCGTGACGCCGTACTGATCAACGCCGCTCGCAACGAGCTTAATCGCATCAAAATCCGGACCTCCCGCTTGTACATCGCACTCCAGTCTCTCCTGCGTACAGTAGCCTTTTGCCACGGCGAGCAACTCACCCGCGCTCTGCGTTTGTACAAGCCACTTGAGCCGGATGCTCACCTTCGCCGCTGCATCGTTGCCCGTCTGCGGCTGCGTGCAGCCCGTCAGGAGCGCTAGACATACCGCAACAAGGCCGAACATGGAGTGATGGAGGGATGCCGGGCGCTGCATGGTAGACAAGGGATAATGTTTACAGTTCGAGCGTAGCCCAATTCCAGGGTGCGACCTTGCGCTCAATATAGCCGAGGCCCCGGAATAAGCAATAGCCTATGATGGCCGACACAATGCTGATTATGAGGAGCACGTCCGTGTCGAGTCTGTAAGTGGAGATTAGTGCGAGAAATCCCAGGCCGCGTGAGCCGCCCATCATCTCAGCAACCAGGGCGCCGATTACCGCAAGGACAACGGCGACTTTAGCGCCGGCGAAAAAGTGAGGCAATGCTGAGGGCACGCGGACTTTGAAGAGCACGAACGCAGACGTGGCGCCACGAACACGTAGGACATCCACAAGGTCTTGATCAACGTGCAACAAACCGCGGACGGTCGTCACGAGCGTCGGAAAGAACGAAGTAAGCGCGACAATCACGACTCGACTGGAAAATCCCGTCCCGATCCATAGGTTGACGAACGGGATGATCAGGACGATCGGGAGCGACTTCAGCGCGATGACATACGGGTACACGAGGTGTCGTGCGGCCCGGTTTCCTTGAAGGCAGAGTGCGAGACCAGCCGCGGCCGCCGTACCGAGCACGAAGCCGCCAATAATTGTGGCAACCGTCGCGCCGCTGTGTGCCAGCAACAGGTCGGCATCAACAACGAGACGGCGAAGCACTGCCGACGGTGATGGCAGCAGGTAGAATGGGATAATTCCCCGATGCGTGGTCGCCTGCCAGAGCGCGAGAATGATGGTCAACAGAAACGAGTGCAGCAACAGCAGGCGCCGCTTTGACATATCGTGCGCCATCATGGCGTCGGCAACAGGGTCCGAAGCTGTGCAACGTAGGCAGCAAATGCTGCGCTTGCGCGGAATGCTGCATTACGACGTGGTGCGTTGATCGTGAGCGTACTCTGAATCGTAGCAGGCGTACCACCCAGCACATAAATGCGATCTGCGAGAAATACCGCTTCATAGGGATCATGCGTGACGTGCAGCACCCCGCTGCTTTCCCCGAGAACAAAGTCGCGCAGCCATATTTCAATCGCCTCCTTTTGCGGCACGTCGACTGAGCTCAATGGTTCGTCGAGCAGGTACGCCGCAGGGCGCGCGGCCAGCGCCCGCGCGAGCGCAACCCTCTGCGCCATGCCGGCGGACAATTCCGCTGGACTCTTTGACTCTATGCCTCGAAGATAAAGATGCTGAAAGAGAAGTTGCGCGCGATCTGCCAAGGACCCTTTGGCTGATCGCAGCGACTCTTCGACAAGCACGTTTGAAAGCGCAGAACGCCACGGCATGAGGGCAGGGCGCTGCCAGACAACCGCAACGTCATCGGTCCGCCATGCCGTGCCGGTTACCGACGCGGACAAGGAGAGGCAGTCACAGAGCGCCCGGAGAATTGTCGTTTTGCCTGTGCCGGACGGGCCCATGAGGACTGTGTATTCGCTCGCGTGAACGACTAGGTCGATGGACGTTACGATGCGGACAGTACGTATGGCATTCAGACGGACATCCACAGCGAGATCGGTGGCCGTAATGACAGCACGTTGTAAGGCCGCAGCCATTCAGGTGTCGATTAACGTATATTGCTACACTAGCAGATATATACGCGGCTCAGAAAGTTGCGTGTCCGACGGGCACGCGCCGCGATGGCGCCGCATGACTTCCGGCGAGACTGGGATTGACGTCACGTGCGAATGCACGACGAATCATCGCACCTGTTCAGACGTAGCGACCCAGTTGCGAACGTTCACGGCCGGCCATCTCGTGATCGTCGTACCTGCAAGCTCCTGCGCGACGAGAGCCGTTCCCCTAGCAGTCTTCCACTTGCTGGCCGCGCCAGCTCGGACGGTTAAGCAAGCGGTCCGAGGCGCGCTTGGTGATCCCGACAGAGATTCATGTCACCGCAGTCGCGCATCACCCTTTGCTCAACTACAATTAGGATCAAGACCGTCATCTTCCGGCTCGGATGGGGCTCGCGAAGGATATCCCTACACATGGAACACACCAGTCTCGACGACACCCAGGTCAGCGGCGACACCCCACGCGCGACGGATCAGGCCAACGGCCTATGTCGAATCCTCAGCCTTGATGGTGGCGGAGCGAAGGGTTTCTACACGCTCGGTGTGCTGAAAGAGATCGAAGGCATGATCGACTGCCCTCTGTATCAACGCTTCGATCTAATTTTCGGAACGAGCACCGGTGCAATTATCGCGTCCCTCATCGCGCTCGGCTATGGAATCGAACAGATTCATGCGCTGTACAAGGAACATGTTCCACGCGTGATGAAAGCTCGAACGCCCCACGCGAAGACCGCAGCTCTGGCCGCCCTCTCCCACGATGTCTTCGGCGAAAGGACCTTTGCCGATGCGAAGACCGCCTTGGGTATTGTTGCCACTAAATGGATCATTGAACGACCCATGATCTTTAAGGCGAGCGTTGAACAGGCGCATGGCCGCACAAGCACCTTCATTCCCGGTTTTGGCGTTAGCATTGCCGACGCCGTTCGCGCATCATGCTCTGCATACCCGTTCTTTGAACGCACGACAGTTGTCACGGCGTCTGGCGACAAAGTGGAACTGATCGACGGTGGTTACTGCGCGAACAACCCGACCTTATACGCGATCGCCGATGCGGTGAATGGCATGAAGAAAGACCCCGCCAATCTGCGTGTCGTAAGTGTTGGTGTCGGCGTTTACCCCGAGCCCAAGCCGAGCTGGCGTATGCGTCTGGCGAAGCGCTATCTGGTCAGCGTGCAACTCCTGCAAAAGACACTTGAGATCAACACGCAGTCCATGGAGCAGTTGCGCGCGATTCTCTTTCGCGACATCAAGACGATTCGCATCAGCGATACCTTCGAAAAGCCCGAGATGGCAACGGATCTACTGGAACACAATCTGGAGAAACTCAACATTCTGCGGCAGCGCGGGAGCGAATCATTTGCAAGTCGCGAGCAAGAACTCCGCGACCTTCTCATTGGAATTCCAAAATGAGCATTCCCGAAACACAGCTCGACACGTGGGCTCATCAAGGCTCGATTGTGCAGTCCAGCAGTACGTACAGCACGATCAAAGGTGCTCTTGAAGCAGCGCAGGCACCCTACGCCACGAAGAGCATCGAGGTATTCCTGCAAGGCTCATATGGCAATGACACGAACATCTACGCAGAGAGTGATGTCGATATTGTCATTCGGCTTGGGGACTGCTTTCAGCATGACCTGTCGGAACTCTCGGACGGTGAGAAGAGCGCGTTTCAAGCCGCTCACTCGAATGCCACGTATACGCACACGGACTTTAAACGTGATGTCGTCCAAACCCTGAAAGCCAAGTACGGCGGCGACGCAGCGCCAGGCACGAAAGCGATCACCATCGCGGCGAGTGGTAGCCGGCGGAAAGCGGACGTGATTGCAGCGATCAAGTTTCGCCGCTATCACAAATTCAATGGGCTTATGGACCAGCGCTACGATGAAGGAATCTGTTTCTACACTACTACCGGACAGCAGATCGTAAACTACCCGAAGCAACATTCGGCAAACATGACGGCGAAGCATCAAAGTAGTTCGCTGTGGTTTAAGCCCATGGTGCGAATATTGAAGAACCTGCGTGGCAAGCTCGTGGACGATGGCCGAATCGCGGGAGATGTTGCGCCATCGTATTATTTGGAAGGCCTACTCTACAATGTTCCGGACGATCAGTTCGGCGGTAGCTACGGTGACTCTTTCGTGAATTGCGTCAAGTGGATTCAGGCAGCAGACAGGAGCAAGTTCGTCTGCGCGAACGAGCAATACTATCTCCTTTATGAGGGATCTCCCGTAACGTGGCGAACGGCGCAGTGCGATCAGTTTCTCGCCGCCGCTGTCGCACTCTGGAATGGGTGGAGGTAGGCTGAACCACGGATTCAGGACAGGCCGTTCGTTGTAACGCCGGGTGTTGCATGCGCAGTTCGGCCATGGCAGGTTGTAGATACTCTCCACTGTCGTTTCAAAGCCTTGTCTTCTGACCGTACTGCGAACACGCAGACGGTCGCTCGTAATGGATGCACCCTCCGAAAACGGCTTCTACACGCCGAAAAGCGCCGAGGTTCGGCCGCATGACCGGTTTGGGAGCAGGAGGTCGGCGGTTCGAATCCGCCCGCCCCGAAACATCGCATCCGGATGCGCCGAAATCAAGCGTCACGCCTCCCCCCGAGGGAGCCGGGTGAGCGCCTGGCACGATTCGCAAGCGCGGTCAGGAAGATGAGGACACGAAACGGCAAGGGGAGGCCACAATCTCCTACCCCCCACCTCCATGTTTCCCTCTTCTCCGGGATCGCCTGCGTCCGACGATTCCACGCGAGCGCCTAACAGTTCGCAGCCGCTCGCGTCCGCGTTGGTGCCCGATCCCACGGATCGCTTCCGTACCATCGATCTTCTCGACCTGCGGTTCGAGGACTGGTTCGAGTATGCCGGAACGGGCCTTGGGCAGAGCATCGCCACGCGCCGCTGGTATCGCTGTGCCTATCGGAACTTCCGGGCCTTTCTCGTCGAGCGCGGCGCGGTGTTCGGCGCGGATATCCGCCACGACCTCTTTGCCATCGCCGAGTGGGTGCGCTGGAACCGCGAAAAGTCCCGGACGCCCATCACGATCCTGAACTATTACCGAGGCGTGGAGGCGTTCTTCCGCGATCTCGAAACCCGCGACCAGATTCCGTCCCCGTTTCGTGGCGAGAAGCCTCCGCGGGCACAGAAGCGGGTGCCCAAGGCCCGCACGCCGGAGGAATGCCGCCGCATTCTCGATGCCGCGCGCAATGTGCCGTGGCAGGACGAGTTCGACCGGGCGCGCGCCGGCGCGATGCTGGGCTGCATGATCTATGCGGGCCTGCGCAAGGGCGAGGTCCTGCGTCTGCGCGTCGAGCACGTCAATCTGACGGAGGGCACGCTGCTCATCGAGCGAGGCAAAGGGCGGTTTGGCGGCAAGGATCGCGTGGCGTACATGCCCGCGGAGCTCGCGCTGCTGTTGCGTGCCTATGTACGCGAACGCGCGCGCCTGCGCTTCGAGGCTCCGGAGTTTTTCTGCACCGTCGCGAATCGCGGACTTGCCGAAGTGACTCTGCGCCGGATCGTTCGGCGAGTGCGGCTCGCGAGCGGTGTCCCCTTCTCCATGCATAGCCTGCGGCATAGCTTCGTGACCATGCTCCTTAAAAGCGGCGTCCCGCTGCATGTCGCGAGTGAACTTGCGGGGCACAACGACATCGCCACAACCGCGGGGTATCTGCGTGTCTTCGACGAGGACAAGCTGCGCGAAATTCGAAAGATCAAACTTTTTTCGCTGCGGTAACCCTTCTCCGGGCGGCGGCGCGACCGAACGTGACACCTCCACGTTCGGTTTGCCCCGTCATTCGAGCCCAACCTAAGCCTAGGTTCAGGGTGCCTTCTTAAGCCTCACGTCTCCTCCTCCATCTCGATACATCAAGTTGCCATTGTCGGACACTTCTATCGTCGGTACTTGGTACTTGTAGAAGTCCTTGGCCTTTCCGTCGATAGCTATCTTGCCGTTTCGAACTCGCCCAGATAGCGTGTCGGGCGTTGAACTCATCGTGCTGCTCTTGATGATTCTGTACCGGCTCGCTTCCTTGCTTATCGTAAAGGTGAACGTCGGGTCTTTTTCCTCGATTTCATGATATTCACCAGTGGCCTTATCTATTTCACCGCCATAGCTCAAATAGTATCCCTTCCATCTCCCGACAAAATCATCCTTCTCGACAAATCGCTTGAAAGGCTCACTACCGCGTTCGTCTTTGTAGACCAACGTATTTTGATCTACCTTCCTGATCTCAAACGGGAGAGTGTGTTCATTATCGACCGCAAAGTAGTAAATCCCACTGATGACACCGCTCTCATATTTGATATTTCGAAATTCGGCATTGTAGAACGACGCCTTCTCCCTGACGTCAAAGCTGGCGTTGTCTCGCAGATCGACGATCAAAATATCGGAAAGCATTTGACCACCCTCTTTGGGGACTTTTTTCCAAGTGCCGTGGAAGCTCACCTTGTCAGCTTGAATCCTGATCGCTTCGGCTTCCAGAAACTCGGTGAAAATTCCTCGCCCGCAAAGTAAAGCTTGTCCTTCCCTTCGAAATACTGGATGTCGCCCATAGCTGTGCCTGTTTTAAGTTTGCCGTCTTCGAACTTTCCCATGAAATCGCCGCTTGGCGCTTTCACAAAATATGTCTTCTTTTCTTGAGTAATGACCAAGACAGTGTTGTTCTTGCTGCGCCATTCGCCAGACAGATGGGGTCCGCCTTTTGTACAAGAGGTGATGACTGCAACGAGTACTATTACGAGCGATAGCTTTTTCATTGTTGCTCCCTTGGTTTCTCAAAACATCTGAATATCCAAGACTCACCGGCGTGGACCGCGCGCGGAGTATAGCGCTCGGCGCTGTGTCCGACCGCAGACACTTCGAGGGCGCCGCTTCGGCAGCAACCGATGTTCAAGTACTAAGCGGTGTGTTCGCTGCGGCCTGGGGCCATGGCTCTAGAAATCCAGGTGAAGCCGCGAGGCCTCGGTCGCGCATTCACCGTCGAACACGTGCGAGTACCGTTGCAGCATGGCAAGCGAGGAATGACCGAGAAGTTCCTGCGCCACCCGGTCGGCGACCCCGGTTTGCCGAAGCAAGGTCGCGTAGGTATGGCGGAGCATGTGTGGTGCGAGGCGCATGTCCATCTCGCGGCTGAGAAGCTTGAAGAGGCGGCGGATCGTGACCTCACCAATCCCGTGATTGGCGGAGCTGGCCGAGGACAGAAACTCGGGATGGGTCTTTCCTGCTCGCCGTCGCGCCTCGGCATACTGACCGAGCAGGACGATGAGTTGCGGGGTCGCGTAGGCGGTGCGGTCCTTGCCGCCGTTCTTGCCCTTGCCGCGTTCCACGCGAATCGTGCCGGCATCCAGGTCCACATCGCTCACCGTGAGCTTGAGCACTTCCCCCTTCCGCAGACCTGCAAGCAACATTAGGCCGATGATGGCCAGATTGCGGTGCCGCTCGAATGTTGTTTGCCACGGGAGATTGCGCACCCGATGAAGTAGCTTTTCGGCGGCATCGCGCGTGAGCGCCTTGGGGAGGGGCGGGCTCGCTTTCGGCGGCCGGAGGCAGGTACAGGGATTGAACATCCCCGCTGTCTCCTCAAGCCGCCGGAACAGGGCGTCGAGCCCCCGCCAGTAGGTGCAGATGCTCGTACGCGAGACGCCGCGTATCCGCAGCCACGCGATCCAGTCCTCCATGAGCTGCACCTGCTTCACGGCATCTCCACCGAGAAACGTTGTCTCGCGTCCGGCGTCCTCGCGGAGAAAACTGCGGAACGATCGGTAGCCGTCGCGCAGCCAGCGGATTGTCGCCGGCCGCAAGCCCTCGATGGCCTGTCCGCGGGTGTAGAGCCGCTCCATCGCCTCATCCGCGTGACTCAAGCTCGGGAATTGCAGCGGGACAGGGCTCAGGTTGAATCGGCGATTGCGGAAGCTCGGCTGCTCGGCCCGATCGTCCGAGACCCAAGGCAGGTTGTGCGGATTGAGAGGAGACGACATGCGCGCGGTGGTTATGGAGTCTCTGGTGCGTCTTCGACGATGCCGGCCTCGCGAACGCGCCGTGCGCTCCGCTCCGCGATGACTGCGGCGAACTTGGAGCCCAACTCCGATTCCTCCGGCTCCGGGGCCGGAGTCGGTATGCCCTTCTGCTCCATCATCGCGGCGTCGATCCGCTTGCGGAGCTCACCCGGAGGGAAGGGCAGATCGAGTGGGGGGAGCACGCGGACGCGACGGCCTTTGTAGGGCCGACCTTTCTTGAGCCAGTAGCATGCGCCGACGGGAAGCGCAGCCAGTTCGCGGGTTCGCCAGGCGATCTCTTCGCCCGGCGTGAGGAGCGGATCATCGATGCTGTCGTTCGGCCGCGTCTGCTCGCGCCACACAGACCCGAGCGGCTCCAAGACATCGGGCGCGAGGAGACGCGCCTCCGCGTACGGCAGTCGGAAGAAAAACTGACCGCCGGTATTGCCGAGAAGGTGTGGACGCGTTCCCGGCCGGAAGAGCGAGAGCCCCTGCGCCGCGAGGGTCGCAAACACCTTGTACTTGCGCCCAGCGATGAGGAACTCTTCGAGGCCGCTTTCGTTCCCCGCCAGCACATGCGCTTCATCAAGGAGGAGCGAATAGGGCTTCCGTTTCTCGGGAGCGATCCGCTCCCTGCGCAGGGCTGCAAGCTGCAAGAAGCTCACAAGCAGCCGCCCCATCACGTCCGCGGAGACGCCCATGTAGCCGCGCGGCAGATTGACGAGCAGCGTATCGCCCCGATCCATCGCGCCGAGGAGATCGAACGTGGAGGACGGCGCGCCGAGGAAGCGCTGCACTTCGGTTGAGCCGAGGAAGGGCTCGAACTTGTTGAGCACCGCCGAGTCATACCGCCGCTCGTCCTTCTGAAACTGCTTTGCGAAGAACTGCTGGGTACGCGGCGAGGCTGTCGCAACCACGTGCTGCCGGATGGCCGGAACAAGGAAAAAGGCCGGGAGATCCACGAGGGTTATCGGAACTGCACTCTCGATGCACGCCCGGAAGGCGTACCGAGTCAGCTCCTCAATCTTCGGCCCCCACGCCCAGCTCGCAGCGACTTCCTCGGCGTAGAGGCGCTTGAACACGGACACGAGCATGTCCACCTGGCGGCCTGCGTCCACGCCGGGAAATGCCAGCAGCGGATTCCAGCTCGGGAGGAGATCGGGCCGCGCGAAATCGAGAATGACAAGGCGCTCCGGTTTGGTCACGAGCGCCCACGCCGCGACGCGCGTGAAGAGATCACCGTGCAGATCCACGAGCGCGAACGGCCGGTCATGCTGCAAGTGGAAGCGCGCGAACAGCTCAAGCAAGCTCGATTTGCCGGTGCCGGTCGCGCCGAGGAGGAGGTTGTGCTGGTGGATGTCCGAGGTCGCAAGGTGCGTCGCGATGCTCTCTCCACCCGGCACCGCGTAGGTGCCGAAAGCAAAGCCCTTCCGGTTCCGGTGCGCCTGCACGAACGGATCACGCGCCCAGAACGCCGTCCATCCGTGCTTCGTTCGTGAGGATGTGGTGTCGAAGGTCAGCGAGATTTCCTCGTCGAAGCCAGCCTGTCGGCGGAGGAACAGCACCACGATGCCGCTGATGAGGAGCGAGCTTGCAAGCGCGAGGAGCAGCGTGGGTGCAGTCATGAAGCGATCGGGGTCAGGAAGAGCGATGCAGCAGGGCGAGTCCGAGGATCAGCAGCGCGAGGGCGAACATGAGCGCAGCGATTTGGAGGAACGCACGTCGGAGATATGGCTGCCGCAGCAAGCGCAGGCGGAGTTGTTGAAGCTGCGAGGGCGGAGATGGATCGTGCATGACCCACCCAACATCGGACAGGTGCGGGCGAAGGATGCCGTGAGCACGCAGACGCCGGAGATGCCGACGCGCATGCCGGCGTCCACGGAGCCGCACGGCCGTCACGAGGAGATCGATGTGGAAGGCAGTGCGCTGTTCGCTTGCAAGCAGGTACAGAAACACGGTGAACGTTGTCCTGCCGAGGAGCGGGAGCGCGTGTTCAAACCAGTACGTCGGGAGTTCCTGCTGTCCGCCCCACGCAAACAGGGCTGTCGATGGAGGGCTCACGATCTCCACTTCCACGGTATCTCGCTCAAACAGGTCTTGAAGGGTGTAGACCACGAGCTGCGCCGCAACCAGCCGGTCGAGCCAGCGGATGACCCGGTGGTGGCCCACACGCATCCGCCACGCGAGATCGTAGACGCGCAGCCGGAACGGGCCGTAGCGCGTGCGGAGCGCTCGTATGAGAAGCAGGAGGAGTGCTTCGTCCCGGCCAACCCTCTCCGCCAGCATGAAGAAGACGGTGAGGTCCGTTTTGACGACCACGAGCCCTTCCGGCGGCTGTGCGCGCGGATGCCGGAAGATCAGGTCCGTCTCTTCGTGGAGGGCGAGGTCAGGCCAATGCATCATCGCGGGTGGGGGTAGCACGCTTTGAAGCCTTCGCAGAGGGAACGGCGTCGAGACGGACAAGCTCTGTTGCCGTGCGAAGCGCCCGAAGCAGGGGGCCATCCGACAGGGTGTCTCGATCAATGCAGCTCGTGACAACGGTCGGCTTCTGGGCATCGGCACGGCGCGCAATCAGTGCCGATACGTCCTCAGAGGCAAAGTCGATGCGATCCACGATCAGGACATTGGCAGCAATGGCGGCAGCGGTGTGCGATGCCGACGGCCGCGTGTTTCCTGCGATCGTCAGTACGCCGAGGCCGCTGTCTCCGGTGGCGTCCGCGACAAAGCGCGACACAGCAGAGAGAATCCCGGGCTCCGCCGCAACGAGATACAAGCCGCGCTGGACGCCTTCCCCGAAAGGGAGTCGGCCGATCCACGTCACGATGCGCCAGCGGTTGTGATACGAGATGGTCTCCGGCAGATACCGCGTGCTCGCGCTGCCTTTGCCCTTCCGCAGAATGTCACGCCCGAATGTCTGATATTCGAGCGCGAGGTAGTGCATCACGGCCTCGCGCACGCGGTAATCCGCTCCGAATGCCCGCGCAATCTCCGAGAGTGTTCCAACCGACAGCGGCCGATGGCCGAGCCGCATGTTGTAGAACAGCTTGGCGCTTACGCCGATGCGTTGTGCGATCTGCACGACAGTCCAAGCGCGCTCGCGCCGGATGCGTTCGAGTTCGTTGATGAGGAGTGGAGCGTGCGTCACAGGGTCGGGCGGAGTGGATCGCTTGCATTGTGAGGTGCGCCGCACGGCGACCACGAGACACGCGGACAGGGTGTCTCCAAGCAGGCGCACAGACGCGGATCAATCTCTCAGGAGGAAGCAAACGCCTCACGTCCCCAACTTGGAGAGAGGTCTGCGCTTGTGAGTGAGGAGGCGGGTAGTGCCGGTGTAGGTTTTGTGTGTCCACAATAAATTGTAGAGCCGAGGTGCGACTTGGCGAAAGCCAGCCAGACAGCCCCGAAACCGATACCGAAGCGGCCGTAGAACGCAAGCGCCCTCCTAGAACAAAGGTTGAATTGAGGATCGAAAACCCTGTCGTAAGCCACTACAACACCCCCGCTATGAACCCCTCCTCCGGCTCCGCCTTTCCTCTTGACAACGTGCCGCCGGAGCGGCATTTGGATTTGCGGGACCTCGTCAATGCGGCGTTCGCGGGCAGCTCTATTGATCGGGAAGATATCAACGAGGAAGAACGGCTGCCCGAGGCCATCGACGAGCTTCTTGATAGCAACCCTACAGTTGAGGGGCAAACGCGCCCCTTCCTGATACCGCCGGTTGATATCAACGAGCCCACGACTGCCGCGCTCGAATTGCCTGGGATCCCCGCCGGTGGTCCGGTTCTGCAACGCGATCGGGACACGCTCCTAGAGATCGCCCGCTACCGCCTTGTCCCGTTTGCGCATCTCAAGGAATTCATCTTCTCCAACCGGCATGGCTCGGTTCTCACACGGCGAATGCAGGCGCTTGAGCGAGCTGGATTCATCGTGACATGGGAGGAGAAGCTCGCACGCGGCGGCCACCCCCGCTATGCGCTGCCCGCGCAAAAGGGGATGAACTGGGCGATGGGGACCCTGAGAGCCGCCGCGGTTGGCGAACCCCACGAGCAGCTTGTTACCTTCATGCTCGGTACCCGGACACGAAAGCCGCTGATTCTCGCGCCGAATACGGCACCGCCCTTTCTGCCACATCAAGTCGAGACGAACCGGATTGCCGCGACCTTTGCCCGCACGCCCGCGCTCGGAATCACGTGGGCCTCCTCATGGCACCGCCCCTTTCCGAACAACGTGCGCGGCCTTGCCATGCCGCAGCCTGACGCGGTGCTCGTCGGGGCCGCCGACGGACGACCGCAGCTCATCTTCATCGAGCACGACCGCACTCAGGAGTCGCCGGGGAGCTTCGCCGAGCGGAAAGCGCAGCGCTATCAACTGCTGCTCGATCTCGGGCTCGTGCGGGAACTGTTTGGCTTCGACACCTTCACCGTGCTCGTCACCGTAGTTGACCCTGTGACCCAGCGGCCGTTTGAGCGTATCCGCGCGCTCCAAGAAGTCAGCGCCGCCGCGCCGATGATGCGCTTCATCCCTGCGGGATGGGCGCATGCGATGCCGGCGGCCGCGCACTGGTTCACGCCCGACACGCCGATTCGGACTTCTTCGATGAAGCCCCAAGACCATGCCGGCCTCGTTTCGCCGTTCTCCAATTTGGGTCAGTGAGTATCGAGCCTCGCGCTCGTGGGAGACGGAGCACGACAGTCTCCGACTTGGAGAATACGGCTTCCCGCCGCTCCAAAACGGTCCTTCACGGCGCGAGAATGAACGTGTTCTCACGCCTGTGAGCGCACCTTCACAACCCGCTTTCGCTCCGTCCCTCGCGGCCTGCATTGCGTGCCCGCGTTCGACGCTCTCAAGCGATCGGCACCGACTTCTAAGCAGCCTGCCGGCGATCACTCTGCGCGCCCATCGCGCACCCGATCGCGACCGGTGGATCTGCCCTGAACGTCGTCACGCCGATCGTCTGAGGGCGTTGAACGCCCTCTTAGGAAGGAACACGCATGCGATCACCACCACAAGAGACACCCGCACATCGACCACGAATCAACGACAGCGAAAGGAGAACGCAATGACAGCAACAGCAGTGGCAGCGGTCCTCACTTCTGCCACGATTCCGCTCGCGCAGCTCCGCGAGAGTCCCTTCAATCCGCGCACGCAGTATCTCGACGCCGACATGGAGGAGTTGCAAGCCAGCATCACCGCGCATGGGGTGGTGCAGCCGATCCTCGTTCGCCCGATCGAGGGCAACCTCTACGAGATCGTCGCCGGCCATCGCCGCACCCGCGCGGCGAAGGCGGCGAAGCTCAAGGAGATCCCGGCCACGATCCGCGAGATGAGCGATGCCGAGGCGCGGCAGGTCCAGCTCATCGAGAATGCGCAGCGCGTCGATCTCGCGCCTTTGGACGAAGCCGAGGCGTACGCGGCGCTCCTCGAGACGGGCATGACCATCCGCGATCTCGCGAAGACCCTCTCGCGCAAGCCGTCCGACATTGCCTCCCGCCTCACACTCGTCCACCTGCCCCAGGTCGTCAAAGCCGCCCTCGCATCGGGACTGCTCCCGGTCGAGCACGCGGAGCTCATCGGCCGTATCCCCGACGAGAGCTTGCAAGAACAGGCACTCAAGCGCTTCACCACGGAGCACAGCCTGGGCGATACCACCAAGCGCGTGAAGGGTGTCGTGCCGCTCGCAGTCGCGCGGCGCATCGTGGAGACGGAGTTCATGACCGTGCTCGCGAACGCGCCGTTCGACCCGGAGGACTCCACGCTCTCACCCCTCGGCAAGTGCTCCACCTGTCCCGCGCGCAGCGGCAACAATCGTGATCTCTTCGGCGATGTGCGCGGGAAGAACGTCTGCACGAATCTCGCGGACTTCCACCTCAAGATCACGACCTATCTCACCCGGCTCCGCGATGCCGGCTTCACCGTGCTTCTGTCCCCCGCTGAAATCCGCGAAGCCTTCCCGTACGCCACGGCCCACCCCTCGGACCGCTACCTCGATCTCGACCGCCCGTTCCACGATGACCCGAAGCGGCGGACGTTCGATGCGCTCCTATCCGACGAGACGAAAAAGTCCGTCGTCTACACCTTCGTCGCCGGCCGGCTGTGGCGGCTCTTTCCCCGCGATCTCCTCGCCCCGGCGCTCGAAGCCTCCGGCCACCGCTTCTTGCAGAAGCAAATGGAACGGACACCGGACCCCGCCCAGCGCGAGCTGCGTTTGCAGCAGCGCATCGAGCGGAGCGTCCGTACGGCCGTCGCCACCGAGTTCTCGGAGAAGGTCGCGCGCGCGAAGGTCTCGCAGAGCGAGTGGATCGATCTTCTCGCCCGCGCCATTCTCGAGGATCGGGCCTGGACCATTGATGACGTGCTCCTGCGGCACGGCTACAGCGGCACCCGCGAAGAGTTGCAGCGGAGTCGCCACAAGATCGCCAAGGCGCTCATCGACAAGATGAGCGATGCCGAGAAGCGGTCATTCGTCCTCGACGCCATGATCTCGGGCTGGAACAGTCCGCAAACGAGCGAGGGCAAACGCGCTGTCTTCCGGCAGGCAATGGTCCTCTTCGGCCTTGACGTGCGCGGCATCGACAGGCGTGCGCCACGAATTCGCGGAGAAAGCCCGCGCCCGTGACAAGGGCGCGGTACCGCCCGCCCGCGCTACCGCGGCCCGGTAGTTTCCTTTCCTTTTTTTCAATCAGCACAACCAAACGATTCATAGGAGGTCTCACATGACCGTCGTAGAAGGTCTGCTCGCCCACAAAGGCGCGCAACTCGTCGGCCGGCAAGACTTGCTGGCCCTCACCACTCCCGAAGCCACCGCGACGCATAAGCCGATCCCGCACATGACCATCATGCAAGCGCTCATCGAGACGCTTGGCTACCGCCGCCTCAACGTGGTGAACGATCAGTACGCCGTGACGCCCGATGGCATGCGCATGTTCGGTGTCCTGGCCCTCGACGTCGAAGGCTCGGGCATCCGGCTGGCCATCGGCGTCCGCAACTCGCATGACAAGTCCTGCTCGCTCGCGCTCACGGTCGGCTACAAGGTCTTCGTCTGCGATAACCTCGCCTTCCACGGCGACTTCTCGCCGATCATGAAGAAGCACACCAAGGGCGTGGACGTGCAGGACGTGATGGCGCTCGCCGTCGATCGCATGCAGCGCCATTTCGAGCCGATGCAGCGGCAGGTGGATGCCTGGCGCGGCTTCGAGCTTCCGGACGATCGCGCGCGCCTCATCATCTACCGCGCGTTCATCGAAGACGGCCTGGACGCGGCCAAGCACCTCGCGCGCTCCGTTCATCAGCACTACTTCGAGCCGGAGTACGAGGAGTTCCAGCCGCGCACGCTCTGGTCGCTGTCGAACGCCTTTACCTCGGCCTTCAAGAAGCTGGACCCCATCCCGGCGTTCAACGCCACGGCGAAGCTCGGGCCGTTCATCGAGCAGTTCCACTAACGCCGCGCGCGTCCGAGCGTCGGCTTCTCATGAAAGGAGTTTCCCGATGAACCTTCTCCCGCCGGAGGTGCGCGCACCGTTTGCGCACTACCCGATTGGATCGCAAGACGGCCGTGGCATGCAGGCGATCGTGGTCGCGAAGTTCTTTTTTCCGTCCGGCCGGTACACCCTCTTCGTTACAGAGGGCGAGCCGGAGGGCGATGATGACTTTCTCTTTTTTGGTTATTGCCTCTCTGCGCTCGGAGAGGACTGCGATGAATGGGGCTATACCCGCCTCACGGAGTTGCAAAGCGTCGAGCGTGATGGCCTCACCATCGAACGCGATCTGTATTTCCCCGCTGCCACCAAAACCGTCGCGGGCGCTCTCAAGTCGCATCTTTCTTCTTCCTGACCAACGGCAGCTTCCGTTGGCGGAGCGGTTCACCGCTCCGTTTTTTGGTGCTTCCGCCGCGAACCGGAGCCTCCACCCCGAGCCTGCATGCGACGTTCTCATGCGCCTAGCCCGGTACTAGGAGTCACGAGAGGAGGTCTCAGAGTTCTCCACGTTGAGCAGCGGTCCAGACATCGAAATCCTTCCTCTCCATCAAGCCCCAGGCATGCCTCTGCACATGCCTCGACTTCCGGCCTCCGACGCTCAGGTGTTGGCGTCTGCAATGTGCATGCGGCGAGGGTAATGCCTGCGATCAGCGCGCATGCGAGACGGAGCTGGTTAATGAGGGTTGGGGTCGAAGGAGATAGGACGCTCAAGGGAGGCTGAATTGACGATTATGGGGATATTCACTAATTGAAACCTCCCGTTCGCGCAAGTCGTCGTGTTCGCAGTAGCAGTTTGTACTTCTCGGCTACGCGCGCTGGCATGTCATGGAAGTAGATCTTGGTCGAGTCGATGTCCTTGTGGCCAAGCCACCACTGCACATCGGCCAAATCCCATCCGGCGCGCGCCAGGTGCGTCCCACATGAATGGCGAAGCGTGTGCGGATGCCGGAGTTCGGTGGGGATGCCCGCCGCACTCGCGTAGAGCTGAAACAGGTAGCTGATCGTCCCTTCCGTGAGCGGTTGGGCACTCCTGCGGCGACCGCGAAAAAGGTACGGGCACGGATCGGCAGGCCGGACCTCCATGTAGGCGCGGAAGAGGCGCTTACTGCGGCCGTAAAGCGGATGCCAGTTCGCATCGCCACCCTTGAGTCGCCATATCCAGATCTGATCTCCGCGCGCATCCGCGACTTCCATGAGAGCCGCTTCTCCTCGCCGCAGACCGTGGCGATACATGAGGTCGAAGAGGAGGAGGTCGCGAATGTTCTCTTTCGGAATCTGCGCGAAGAAGCTCTCCACCTGCTCCCGCGTGAGAAATTTGATCGGCTGCTGCGTCGGCGGCCGCCGCATTCGCCGATCTCTGCGCTCCCCTTGAAGACGCCGACTTCGCGGCTTGTGCTTCGCACGAAAGCCGATACTGGCACTTTTCCCCATTTTCCACAGTTCAGATGCTCCGACGAGCGCTACTCTGCGCGTCGATCAGAGCGCTGTAAAGCCACGTATCCCACGCCTTGACTCCACGTGCTCGCGGCGGGCTGCCGTTGCCCTGACGGGGGTTCGCCCATGAATGTCCGACGCTTCGGAACGATCCTGCTGGTCATCGCCGCGGTGGTCTTGGCAGCCGGTGCCTTCATGTGGATGACGGGCGTGCCGGATGACGGCCGCTATCACGTGGAGGCGAGCAATGTCTTTGAGCTGATGGCCAAAAACCGTGCGCTCATCGAGCGGCGGCGGTCGGCCCGAATGCCTCTCATGCTCGGCGGGATCGGCGTGGTGATCGCGGCAGCGCTCATCGTCTCCGCGCGCGCCGCAGCCTCGCCGAAGGGCGCGCCATGAGGTTCGGGTTTGTCCGACGCCTGTTCGGCGCAGTCATCGTGTTTGCGATCGCCACCAGCGTCTCGGCGGCGACGATCGTTTCCTTCGTGGCGGTGCGCACCGGCGAGACGCTGATCGTCTCCAACCCGCAGGGCAGCACCGTGACCGGCGAGATCCGGCTGGTCCCCGACGCTGGCATGGGCGCGATGCCTCCGCGGGCGTTCTCCCTTCCGAGCCACGGGAGCCAGGCGTTCCCGAACGTGCTTGCGACCTTCGGTGTGGTCCCTTCACCAGCGATCCTCGCCGTCCAAAGCTCGGATGCGGTGACGCTGTCGAGCAGCCCGCTGCGCGTTGCCTACCCGGAGCGGCACCTCACGCTCCCTGTCCGGTTCAATCCCAACACACCGGGGACCGGCTCACTCATCCTCGGCATTCTGAGCGGGCTCATTCGGGTCAGCATCTACGAGCATCCGAGCGTGACTCCGCTGGTCACACGCACGTTCGGCAGCTCGGGCGAGCAGGTGACGCGGCTGCGTTACGCGGACCTCATCCCGGCAGCGGTGCGCGTCACCGACGGCTACGCTGTAATAATGCCTCTCGATGGCCAAGTCGTCGGAACGGCGGTGAACCCGCCGATGCGTCGACGATCGGCCGGAAGCGGGACAAGCTCGACACCGGTCCTCTCCGTCACGGGCGGCCCGGCATGCGAGTTTGCAACGGGCGTCCGCGCAAGCGTTTCCCCGGTCGCAGGCGCGACCTACCGATGGACGCTTCTGAATGCGACCGCACAGGGATCACTGAGCGGCAATGCGCTCGACGTTGCACTCGGCAGCCAAGGCTATGCGTCCTTCGCGCTCGAGAGAACGGTGAACGGATCGGTCACGAGCGCTGAGGTAAATGTCCGGATCGAGGCCAAACCGGTCTACACCAGCAGCGGTGCCGCCTCTGTGACCCTGGGCCAGGATGCAATGATCGAGTGGACGCTCGCCGGCAGTACCCCAACGAGTCAGACCATCTCGGGCACGGACTTCGCGACCGTGAGTCTCGATGCATCCGCCAGAAGCTATGCGTACCGCCCCACGACGGAGGGACCGAAGAGCTACACGCTGAGTGCCGACAACGCCTGTGGTGGCAGTGGCGTGAGCGGCGACTACTCGGTTTCTGCGGCCTGCACCAGCCCCACGATCTCGAACCTTACGATCGACCAGAATCCTGTGTGTCCTGGTGCCGGCAGCACCATGCGGTTCAGCATCGCGAATGCGACTTCATGGAGCTTGAGGAGTACGCTCGGCAATGGCTTTGTCCAGCCATCGGGCGCTGGCACGGGTAGTCTTACCTCCACCTACGTTGCAGATAACAGCGCTGGCAACGACATCGTGACCCTCACGGTTGTCGGATGTGGCGGCGCGACAGTCACACGGACGCTGAATGTGACCGTCCCGACCCGGCCGGTGATCACCAGTTTCACAACGCCGGTCACGGTTGCTCCAGGTATGGGCGGAACGATTGCGTTTACCTATACCAATGGGACGAGCTACGCGCTCACGTCCAGTCTCGGTAATACGTTCACACCTTCGGGCGGCAATAGCACCACGGGTGGAAGCGTCAACTACAACCGTGACAATGCCGGCGGGCCCGACACCGTAACGCTGCTGGTCACTGGACCCGGACCATGCGCACTCGCGGACTCGCAGCAGCGCGTCATCAACGATCCGCCGATGATTACTAACTTCACCGCACCATCGACCCTCGAATGGGCCGCGAGCGGGCCTGTGTCGTTTACCTTGCATAATGCCGAGTCGTGGACCATAACCACGTCATCGACAACAAAAGGCTGGAACACGATCTTCGGTGATGCCAATTACTTCGGCGATCTGTCACAGGGCCAGCAGGGCGGAGTGTCCTGGGTCGGTGCGAGCACCTGCTCTCCCAATAGCAACTGCACTCCCAAGATCTCAGGCGCGATTGATCTCTACTTTGTCCCGTATCTGCCGAACAACGATGCAATCATTCTGACGGCGGTGGGTCCAGGCGGGACGACGACGCACAGCTGGCCGATCAAGATTCCAGGCGGCGCTTGTGGAGCACAAGAGCAATTTGCCAGTGTTGTTCCACTCGGCGGCTCAACGACGATGAAGGTTGCCTGGATCACGTCGGATGCGTTTACGCTCGTGCCTTCCTCGTCACTGGGAAATTCGTTTACCCCAGTGAGCAGGCCCGTCCCCGAGGGTCTTGGGACGTATTCGTTTCTCTACACGCGTTCGGTTGCTGGTGATGATCACGTGCGCTTCGCGGGGCCTGGGTGTGAAGTGCAGGCAGTCATCAAGTGAGTCGATGACACTATTCAGATTGGGGAAAGATCGGCAGTGATACTTGCCGGGAGTGGGAGAGCGCCTCTTGGTATACGTTATGATGTCATCCCTACAAACGCGAGAATGGCAAAGATCCCGATGACGGCTCCAACGGCGCCCAACCACGCGTACAGACCACCGACGATGGCGATACCGATCAGGAGTAGCACGAACGCGAATGCGCTTTCCTGAGGGTTCTTGTTCGTCGCGAAATAGTGGATAGTAGCCACGATCCCGACGATGACAGCCAGCAGGATTAGTGGCGGGTAAACGATCAGCGCCAGCACTGCGAAGATCACGATTATTATTGCGATCCACCCCATCATTCACCCCTGCGCCACACGCGCGCGCCTACATCAACAGCTATCTCCAGTGGATACCGGCACCCCTGCGCGGCCCAACATCCTGCGGCAGGGTTGCAACGAGCGCGTTGTACCCGTTGCCTCGGTTGCCAATCATCAACACCATCTTGCTAGACTCCTCTTGAAATCCGACTTCCTTCACGTGGAGCTGCACAGGATGCGGTTCCAATGTGTGGAAAGCCAGACGGCTCTCAAGCTTCATGCCCCCGAAATCGTAAAGGGTGGGAAGCCTCGCCTTACTGAAACGAAATGGCATCGTCAACCAAAGGTAGATTTTGCCGTCTCTGATCGAATGCGAAACATTGACACAGTTCAGACCTTCGCCATGACATCGTCCCTCTGACGAACCCGTGGTCGCAGATCCCACGACAAGATCATCTCGTCCTGACCGTAATATCACGTGGACCGAACAATGCTTGTACAACTCTCGAAAGAACCTGACCGTCTCAGCGTCAGCAGGATTCTGGAGATGTGTCCCATTCTTCATGAAGCTGCTATCGCGAATAGGATTTAGCGTTGGGTCGCTATCTGGCATACTCCAGGCTACAGTTACGGTTAGCGAATCGGTGTTATAGCGCGCCCGCTGAACCTCAGCCGAAACGGCACCCAGTTTGACCAGCGTCTCCTCACTACTGCTCGTAACGGCACCCAGTTGGCCGAGAGTGCTTTCGCCGTTCCTCGCTACCTCCTCCAGTTTCCTCAGCGCGACCTTGCTGTCGTTCGTTATTTGACTCAGTTTAACGATCTGGGCATCGGCCTGCTTTTTGGCGGCTATTCGTGCCTTGTCGGCCGCTGCCGCCTCTTGACGCTTCTGTGTTTCCTCGATGATGACACCGAACGTGCCGAGTACCGACGACACCACAATTCCAGCGACCAGCACCTTTCCGGCCCACCCGAGGCGTTTCTCGGTAACGCCTTTCTCGTTGAGCCGTTCCTCGCGCGTGTCCCAGACGGTGCCGATAACGCCTAGGGTTGCTGCCAGAGCGATGCCCAGGTACTTCAGGGTTGGTCCCCAAAAGTCTCGTGACTCCCAAAATTGTTCATCCATTTCGTTTCACCTACTCGCCCACGCGCACCGCGATCTCAACGATCTCTTCCGTGGAGTACAAATCATTCTCTCTGGGCGGAAGGGCAGGAAACGGATCTCGGCGAGCGTTCGGCATTTGAGCGGCGACGATGACTCTAACCGTGTACAGGCCAGGCCGTGGGAATACGTGCTCCATGAGTGCGGCCGGGCCGACAGCGATCATCTTGTTCGTCGAACCTTTGAGCTTAGGATCGTCACCGAAGTTTATGTAGTACTTGGTATCGTCCCGGCGCAGTTCCTTGCTCGGAGTGACCGCAATGCGCACGCGCAGGGGGTTGCTCAGATCAGAGACTGCCTCGACATGCGCTTCCTCGGATTGCAGGATTGGAAGAGCGGCCCCAGGCTTCGCCTCCAGCGTGAAAGACTGCTTCTTGGCGCGCAGCGAAACGATTGGCGGGCTGTAATACAACTCCGGCTTTTCAAAGTCCCACGACGACTTTCGGTTGGGTTCACCGCAACCGGGACACCAGCGGAGATACGCCGCCTTCAGACCGTCCTTCAGTTCTTGTAAGCCGTTGGCCATTTGCGCACGAGCTTCCTGAGGGGCACTGACGATCAGCGCCACCATCAACACGAGCACAATGGTGGTCAACGCCGCGACCGGCTTTGCCGCTCTTTGCAGGAACCCGGACCAGTACTTCGAGCCCTCGATGTAGCCGAGCCTCTGCGGATGTGCGTCGAGGACATCGATGAAGGTTTGTGGCTGCTCACCGAGCGAGTCACGAAAACGCTCCGCGATCCGTGCGATCTGTTCCCGACGGTTCAGGGCGCGGTCGCTCGGCGGCGGCAGTGCCCACCCGTCCGACACGGGGACATCTTCGTCGGTCGGAGTAACGGTTACGAGATCCTTCCCGGCGAAGATCCACACCTCGAAGCCGACGTTCCCGGCGATTCCCGGCTTCCGCTTCTCATCGTCGTCTGGTCGACGCAGCCGAAGCTGGATCTTGAAGGCCCCATCTGATGCTGTGAAGTACTTCTTCTTTCCCGAACGCAACGCCGTCGCCCAAAGCGAGCATGTTGCAGTTGGATTGATGTTCTCGGTGCCTGCGCTGATTCCTCTCTCGCCACGCTCTGCCCATTCTTCTTTCAGTTTCTCGTACGTCGTGAGGAACGACGTTTCTCCGCGGAGGACGTTGCGCAGCAAGTGGGAGCCCAAATATTGAAGGATGAAGCCGCGGGAACTTGACGCCCCCAAAAGCTGTTTGCTCTTGAGAGTCGTCCGTACCGCGTCGAGGCATCCCTCGACCAGCCGATGCGCCACTGCGCCGTCAAGTCCCTTTGGGTTTCCCATACCCCGGGTCTGAAATCTTTCAGACTCTTTCCGAAAGGGTACCGCGGAAAAACACCCCTTAAAAGACCTCATCACGCCGCTCGGGATTGGAGCGTTGCTCGCGCGTGATGAGGAGGTGCAGCGCCTAAAACTTCATCGACAAGGCCGGGTCGAAGCGAACGCTTTCGCGGGCGTGCTCACCCAAGGTTAACCCCCCGAGCGTTCAAGGCGCGCAGGGGGCGGACCGACGAAACCGCCGCTCCGGCTCATATCCCGAAACCCTAGTCACGTCACGGAGAATAACCATGCCTAGGATTCACAAGACAGAGCAGTTTCATAAAGCACTGACTCCATATGTAAGTCAAGTCACATCAATTATTTACCGCTCACTGTTCCGAGGGATGCGGCAGGTCGTCCCGCTCCTGATCCTCCTGCTCAGCCTTTCCGGCTGCGGCGATTGGGGACAGGCGCAGGCCCGGACGGTTGGAAGCGGTCTGACGCCCACGACTCACCGCGCAACAACTCAGAAGATCGATGAGCAGACGGACGCCCGGCCCTGCAAGGGCTGGCCGAAGCGGATCGTGTTCCTCTTCGACCAATCCAAGTCGACCCAGACAACCCGAACCGAACACCCGACGGTCGAGAGCCTTGATGATGTGATCGAGTGTGGCAAGCGTCATGGCGGCTCAATCTACGCCGGCGCGATCCGCGACACATCGAACCAGCCATTCGCGCACCTTCTCCTTGTGGCGGCACCGGCCAAGCCGAAGGACGCCGATCTCACCGGCAACGCGCTCATCGATGTGGACCGGGTGGCCGCCCATGCGCGCGTGAACGAGGGATACGAGAAGCGTTACCGGGCATGGGCGGTGCGGACCAACGCTTCGATCGAGGCATTCCGCCGGTCTGCCCGTTCTCTGCTCGCGCGGCCGCCTGACGCCCGCGCGACAGATCTGGTTACCGCAGTCGAGCGGGCCTATGTCGCGCTGGACGAACCAACGCCTCTTCCCTGGCTCGCGAATTCTCCCCGCACGCTCGTCGTCCTCACGGACGGCGTGGATACCGTGACGCGGCGGCATGTACCGGTCGCGGGTTTTCCCCTCGTCCTCATCATCGTGAACGGTAACGGACTGACGGGTGATCTCCGTCATCTGCATCCGACGCGCTTCGAGTCCTTCGACTCGATGCTGACCTATGTGACGGGAGGACGCCATGCCTAACGAGAGAGCGTCCGTTATCGATGGCCTAGCCAGGCTCGCCGCCTTCATGCTTACCCTCGGGAATCTGCTCCTTGCCGCCATCGTCGCAGCGGAGACCGCAGTGCGCCTGCACGCCGAGTTCTGTGAGAGCAACAAGGCCGCGTTGGACGATTGGCGCGGGAAGCAGGCGAGCTTCGCGGGGTTCGTGGTGAAGGTGATCTTTGCCTTCCTCGCGGATCTGTTCCTGCTGCACCCGCTGCTCGTTGCGCTCGCGATGACCATGTTCAGCTTCTCGGCCATTGGGCTGCTGGCGTCCTTCATCACACCGATTCTCTTCATCGTCGCCGAGTCCATCATCGCCGTGAAATATGAACGCGCGCGGGTGTGGGAAGCCCGCTTCGGTGTTAAAGGTCACGCGGCCCGTTGGCTCATCCTCGGCTACGTGGTCGCGGCGATTCCAGCGATGATCGTTGTCGCGCTGGGGTTTGTCTCATCCGGCTTCATCGCGTCTCTCGGCCTTGCCGCGTTCCTTGGCCGGCAGGCACTCAACGTCATCCTAGCCCGCATTTCTCACCATGTTGAAATGATTCGCGTCGGAGCTGTGGAAAACGCGATTTGCGAAGCGGGTGACTGATGTCGAGGGCTGTCGCTGGCAAGCATGCACATGTTTGTGTGCAGTTTGGCGGTGTAGTAGGCA